>NZ_NIBK01000001.1:1296182-1310942 GCF_002174375.1 Enterococcus sp. 12F9_DIV0723
GCATTTAGTATTAAGTGAATACCCCAATGGCACCTCGCCAGCTAAATTTCATTTCCCCATGCGTAATCGAATCATTGCCGGATTAAGTAGTGGTGTATTGGTGGTTGAAGCAAAGAAACGGAGCGGTTCACTGATCACAGCGCAACAGGCTCTGGACTATGGCAAAGATGTTTTTGTTGTTCCAGGATCCATTTTGGACGGTCGTTCTAGTGGGTGTCATCAATTGATTCAAGATGGTGCAATCTGCGTTGAAAAGGCCCAAGATATTTTTGATTCCTATGATTTGTGGAAGAAAATTCGTTAGACTTGACTTGACAAACAAAAAATGAATAGCGTATTATAGGCTACGATTTGTCAGTACTTACCGATATATAATAGTAGAAAAAATTGAGGAGGCAAAAACATTTGGCCTATAAATACCTAGTTATCGTTGAATCACCGGCGAAAGCCAAGACCATTGAGAAATATTTAGGAAGAAACTACAAAGTGGTGGCAAGCGTCGGTCATGTTCGCGACTTACCTAAAAGCAAAATGGGGATTGATGTTGAGAACAATTATGAACCCCATTACATTTCCATCCGCGGCAAAGGTGATGTCATTAAAGGATTGAAGCAAGCGGCAAAAAAAGCAGAAAAAGTTTATCTAGCGAGTGACCCGGATAGAGAAGGAGAAGCTATCGCTTGGCATCTTGCCTATTTATTGGGGTTAGACCTAAAAGACAAAAATCGGGTAGTTTTTAATGAAATTACAAAAGATGCTGTTAAAGCCGCATTTAAAGAGCCTCGATCAATCGATGTTTCTTTGGTGGATGCTCAACAAGCGCGTCGTGCTCTGGATCGCCTCGTTGGCTACTCTATTTCGCCGATCCTTTGGAAGAAAATAAAAAAAGGGTTGAGCGCTGGTCGTGTTCAGTCCATTGCATTAAAAATCATCATTGATCGTGAACAAGAAATTCGAAAATTCATTCCTGAAGAGTATTGGAGTATTGATGGAAACTTCAAAAAGAAAACGAAGAAATTCAAAGCCAATTTTTGGGGAATTGATGGGAAAAAGAAAAAATTATCTGATGCAGAAGCTGTAAAAGAGATTACCTCGAAAATCAATGGTAAAGATTATGAAGTTACCAAGGTTGAGAAAAAGGAACGCAAACGTAATCCAGCGCTGCCATTTACAACAAGTAATATGCAACAGGAGTCTGCTCGTAAGCTCAATTTCCGAACGCGAAAAACTATGATGGTTGCACAGCAGCTGTATGAAGGAATAGCATTAGGGAAGCAAGGAACGGTAGGTTTGATTACTTATATGCGTACCGATTCGACTCGTATTTCCGACACTGCTAAAACTGAGGCGGCTGAATTCATCGAGAAAAAATATGGTAAAGAATATTCACAGCATCATGCACGTAAGGTAAAAAATCCTCAAGGAGCACAAGACGCTCACGAGGCAATCCGCCCTACGAGTGTGCATCGTACACCCGATGAGATGAAACAGTATTTAGATAAGGATCAATTAAAATTATATACATTAATTTGGTCACGTTTTGTTGCCAGTCAAATGACAGCAGCGATTTTAGATACAATGAAAGTAACGTTAGAACAAAATGGTGTAATTTTTATAGCGAATGGTTCAAAAATTAAGTTTAAAGGGTTTATGCAAGTTTATATTGAAGGTCGCGATGATGGAAAAGAAGACAAAGAGAACATCTTACCTGAACTTGAAAAAGGCGACATCGTTCAATCTGTCAATATTGAACCGAAACAACACTTTACTCAACCACCCGCACGCTTTAGTGAAGCAACACTGATTAAGACGTTAGAAGAAAACGGTGTTGGTCGCCCTTCAACTTATGCGCCAACATTAGACACGATTCAACGCCGCTATTATGTAAAATTGACGCAACGTCGTTTTGAGCCAACAGAACTTGGTGAAATCGTCAATACATTGATTGTCGACTTCTTCCCGCAAATCATCGATGTCAATTTTACGGCAGAAATGGAAAATGATTTAGATAAAATTGAAGAAGGCAAAGAAGAATGGACCAAGGTCGTTGATCGTTTTTATAAACCTTTTGCGGTCGAATTAGAAAAAGCCGAGGAAGGGATTGAAAAAATCCAGATCAAAGACGAACCTGCTGGGTTTGATTGCGACATTTGTGGACATCCTATGGTAATTAAGCTTGGTCGTTATGGAAAATTTTATGCATGTAGCAATTTCCCGGATTGTCGAAACACGAAGCCGATAATTAAGGAAATCGGTGTAGAATGTCCAGTTTGTCATAAAGGACAAGTTGTCGAACGTAAGTCAAAGAAAAATCGTTTGTTTTACGGATGCTCACGGTATCCTGATTGTGATTTTACTTCATGGGATAAACCAATCGGCCGTAATTGTCCAAAATGTGATGGCTATTTAGTAGAGAAAAAAGTTAAAGGCGGTAAACAAGTCGTTTGTATCAATGGCGATTATGAAGAAACCGTACAAAAATAACCTTACAAGTGAGGAATAAATGGTAAAAACAGTGAATGTAATAGGAGCAGGCCTTGCTGGAAGCGAAGCTGCATGGCAATTAGCAGAAGCGGGTGTTCCTGTAAATTTATATGAGATGCGACCGGTGAAATCTACACCGGCACATCACACTGCGGATTTTGCAGAACTTGTCTGCAGCAATTCATTGCGTGGCAATGGATTAACGAATGCAGTGGGTGTTTTGAAGGAAGAAATGCGACGTCTAAACTCTATTGTTGTCACCTCTGCTGACGAAACGGCAGTACCCGCTGGTGGTGCGCTTGCGGTGGATCGAAATAACTTTTCTGCTCTTATCACAAAGAAGGTCAAAGAGCATCCATTGGTGACTGTTGTACTTGAGGAAATAAAAAAAATTCCTGAAGGAATCACAGTTATTGCTACCGGACCATTAACATCAGAAAGTTTAGCAGAAGAAATCGCTGACTATAATGGTTCACATGGCTTTTATTTTTATGATGCAGCGGCCCCGATTATAGACAGTTCTACAATAGACCGTGAAAAAGTTTATTTGAAGTCTCGCTATGACAAGGGAGAGGCAGCGTACCTTAACTGCCCAATGACAGAAGAAGAATTTACGCGTTTTTATCACGCGTTGATCGAAGCGGAAGTTGCTCCACAAAAAGAATTTGAGAAAGAGAAATTTTTCGAAGGGTGTATGCCTATAGAAGTTCTTGCTAAGCGTGGAATAAAGACGATGCTGTTCGGACCAATGAAACCTGTAGGCTTAGAGGACCCAAAAACGGGCAAACGCCCTTATGCGGTAATTCAATTGCGACAGGATAACGCAGCGGCCTCCATGTACAATATCGTCGGTTTTCAAACGCATTTAAAATGGGGCGAACAAAAACGTGTATTTCGAATGATTCCCGGTTTAGAAAATGCTGAGTTCCTGCGTTATGGTGTAATGCATCGAAATAGTTTTATGAATTCTCCAGAACTATTAAAGCCCACTTATCAAAGCAAGAAGCGTAACGATTTATTTTTTGCCGGTCAGATGACAGGAGTAGAAGGGTATGTTGAAAGCGCAGGAAGTGGTCTTGTTGCAGGTCTTAATGCCGGAAGATTAGCTAAGGGAGAAGAGTTGCTTGAGTTTCCACGGGAAACTGCAATAGGTTCAATGGCTTATTATATTACCCACACTGAAGGCAAGCATTTTCAGCCTATGAATGCTAATTTTGGTTTGTTTCCCGCTTTACCAGAACGCATTCGTGACAAAAAATTGCGTTATGAAACATTAGCAGAACGGGCATTAAATGCTTTATCAGCTATGACTATCTAATAGAAATCTCGTTGCTTCTTGCAATGGGATTTTTTATTTTAAAAAAATATGGCGTATCCATGTCTATATTGAAAGTAATTGTGAAGTATCTGCAAATAATTGTTAGTATATTCGTGAAAAATCAATAAATTCTGACAATTCAATTGTAATTAAAAAGCTCTTATGCTACATTTGTGATATGTTTGTGAGGTGGAAAAAGTTTGGAAAATGAAGCCGCAATGCAAGAATTTATGACCTATTTAATAACGGAGCGAGGATATTCAGAAAAGACGAAAGAAGCGTATCAACGAGATCTAGATGATTTTTCTCATTTTCTAGAAAACTCTGGAGAAGCCTCTTTAATAGCAGTAGACCATTTGGATGTACGTGTTTATCTAGCCTTCTTAAATGATCAAAAATATAGTCGTAATACGATTAGTCGAAAAATTGCCAGTTTGCGATCTTTTTATCACTATTTATTGAAACACGAAAAAATCAAAGAGAATCCTTTTTCTTATGTACACCTTAAAAAAAAGCAAGCACGACTTCCACGTTTTTTTTACGAGAAGGAAATTGAGCTTTTGTTCGATAGCGTCAACGGGACAAAACCATTGGATCAACGAAATCGCGCACTATTAGAAGCTGTCTCTTATACACATCTAGATGTGTATAAGAGACAGATCCATGTCTATATTGAAAGTAATTGTGAAGTATCTGCAAATAATTGTTAGTATATTCGTGAAAAATCAATAAATTCTGACAATTCAATTGTAATTAAAAAGCTCTTATGCTACATTTGTGATATGTTTGTGAGGTGGAAAAAGTTTGGAAAATGAAGCCGCAATGCAAGAATTTATGACCTATTTAATAACGGAGCGAGGATATTCAGAAAAGACGAAAGAAGCGTATCAACGAGATCTAGATGATTTTTCTCATTTTCTAGAAAACTCTGGAGAAGCCTCTTTAATAGCAGTAGACCATTTGGATGTACGTGTTTATCTAGCCTTCTTAAATGATCAAAAATATAGTCGTAATACGATTAGTCGAAAAATTGCCAGTTTGCGATCTTTTTATCACTATTTATTGAAACACGAAAAAATCAAAGAGAATCCTTTTTCTTATGTACACCTTAAAAAAAAGCAAGCACGACTTCCACGTTTTTTTTACGAGAAGGAAATTGAGCTTTTGTTCGATAGCGTCAACGGGACAAAACCATTGGATCAACGAAATCGCGCACTATTAGAAGTGCTTTACGGATCTGGGCTTCGAGTAAGTGAATGTGCAAACCTGACACTGTCAGTTATTGATCTAGATAATAGTGTGATGCTCATTCATGGTAAGGGGAACAAGGATCGCTATGTGCCGATAGGTTCCTATGCTGCGGATGCGATCCAAGAATTTATTCAAGACGGACGGAAAAAGTTAATGGATCATTTTGGCAAGGAGCATGATTACCTTTTTATTAATCATCGAGGAGAGCAAATTACCTCCACCGGAATCGAATATGTTCTTAATCAGCTTATTAAGAAAAGCAGCTTAACTAGCGACATTCATCCGCATATGCTCCGGCACACATTTGCCACACATTTACTTAATAATGGAGCAGATTTACGAACGGTTCAGGAGCTTTTAGGGCATGCTAATTTATCGACAACACAAATTTATACACACGTAACAAAAGAAAGTTTACAAAAAAGTTATCGCTCTTTTCACCCAAGAGCTTAAATTCAATGCAAAACGAAGGAGAGAACAAGATGTCTGAATCACAATTTCATTCAACAACGATCTGCGCGATCGAAAAAGATGGAAAGTTAGCAATGGCAGGTGACGGTCAAGTCACTATGGGAGAACAAGTAATCATGAAAGGAACAGCTCGAAAAGTTCGTCGTATATACAACGGCAAAGTGGTCGTAGGATTTGCTGGAAGTGTAGCCGATGCATTTACTCTGGAAGAAAAATTTGAGGGGAAATTAAACGAGTACAATGGAAATTTGCAACGTGCAGCAGTTGAATTAGCGCAAGAATGGCGTACACAACAAGCTATGAAAAATTTAGAAGCATTATTGATCGTTATGAACGATGAAGAAATGCTCTTAGTATCAGGAAACGGAGAGGTCATTGCACCAGATGATGGTATTTTGGCTATTGGATCAGGTGGAAACTATGCATTGGCAGCTTCTCGTGCCATGAAGAAGCACAACTCTGAAATGAGTGCTAAGGAAATCGCTGAAAGTGCATTGAATATTGCAGCTGATATTTGTGTGTTTACAAATCACAACATTATCGTAGAGGAAATGTAATGTATTAAGATGGTCCATTAAATTTTTAAACATTTATCCTCTAATAATCTGAATAAGGAGAATCCAAGATGACTGAAGTAAATAAAACACCAAAAGAAATTGTGAGTGATTTAGATCAATATATAATCGGACAAAATGAAGCAAAGCGCTCTGTAGCGATTGCTTTACGGAATCGGTACCGTCGCATGCAATTGGAAGAATCCATGCAACAAGAAGTGACGCCAAAAAATATTTTAATGATTGGACCAACTGGTGTTGGTAAAACGGAAATTGCTCGACGTTTAGCTCGGATTGTCAAAGCACCATTCGTGAAAGTTGAGGCTACGAAATTTACAGAAGTTGGTTATGTAGGTCGAGATGTAGAATCAATGGTTCGTGATTTAGTCGAAAATGCAATTACGATTGTTGAAAAAGATCAATATTCAAAAGTCTATTCGCAAGCTTTGAAGCGAGCAAATAAGCGCTTAGTGAAAATCTTGGTTCCAGGAATCAAAAAGGAACAAAAGCAAAGCAGCAATCCTTACGAACAGATGATGAATATCTTTAATCAAGCACAGACCGAACCCAAAGAAGAGGTCACAGAAGATATTAAAGTTAATCGTCAAACTGTACAAGATCAATTAGAGAAAGGCTTACTAGATCAACGTGAAGTGACGATCGAAGTAACAGAACCCAAAAAATCAATGCCAATGAACAACGGATTAGAACAAATGGGGATTGATTTATCGGATACTCTTGGTGCTTTGACCCCTGAGAAAAAAGTTCAACGCACTGTAACGGTGAAAGAAGCGCAAGAACTATTAATAAAAGAGGAACAAGCACAATTAGTCAATGAGGGGGATATTTACACGGCAGCTATTAAATTAGCCGAGAGTTCAGGTATAATTTTCATTGACGAAATCGATAAAATCACTTCTAAGTCACAGCAAAATTCGGGTGAGGTTTCTCGTGAGGGTGTGCAGAGAGACATTCTGCCTATCGTTGAAGGCTCTCAAGTAAATACGAAATATGGTGCGATTCAAACAGACCATATTCTATTCATTGCAAGCGGTGCATTTAGTCTATCGAAACCGAGTGATTTGATTCCCGAATTGCAAGGACGGTTCCCAATTCGCGTTGAATTAAGTGATCTATCGGCAGAAGATTTTGTTCAAATTTTGACTGAGCCGAATAACGCATTGATCAAACAATATATTGCTTTAGTTGGCACTGAGAATGTTGAGATTGTTTTCACACAGGAAGCAATTGAACGCATCGCACAAATCGCTTTTGATGTTAATCGTGAGACGGACAACATCGGTGCGCGACGATTACACACAATTTTGGAAAAATTATTAGAAGATCTTTTATTTGAAGCTCCAGATATGCAAATGGGAGAAATTAAGATTACCGAAGCTTATGTAGATGAAAAATTAGCTTCGATTGCGCAAAATAAAGATTTAAGTCGTTTCATTCTTTAAAAATGGAGGGGAAAAATGGAAACTTTATTAGAAAAAACACGTCAAATTAATAAGCTGATGCAGCAGAAAAATGCTTTTGAGCCAGCTGCGGAATTGCCTTATAATAATATGGCGCGCATTTTAGGGGATATTTTAGGCTCTTTGACGTATGTTATTGGGGCGGAAGGAGAGTTGTTGGGATTAAATGAGAAAATCGATATAAATACGGATCGTGTTCGTTCTTTTCTTGTAGATCGCCAATTTCCTGACAGTTATGTGGCTGAAATGAAGGAAGTTATAAAAACTGAAGCAAACATTCCCGTTGCGGATGAACTGACTGCTTTCCCAACGGAACGAGCAGAACTGTATCCAAATGGTTTGACGACGGTCATTCCAATTTTTGGGTCTGGTGAACGTCTCGGGACAATTGTATTGGCTCGTAAAGAAGGAGCCTTTGACGACGATGATCTCGTTTTAGCAGAATACGGTGCTACAGTAATCGGAATGGAAGTTTTATATCAACAGTTTTTGAATGTTGAAGAAAAAATCCGCAGCCAAACCGCTGTTCAAATGGCGATAAGCACCCTCTCATATAGTGAATTAAAGGCTGTAAAAGCAATTTTTGATGCATTAGAAGGCGATGAAGGTCGTTTAACTGCATCAAATATAGCTGATAAGATCGGAATTACTCGTTCAGTGATTGTGAATGCTCTAAGAAAATTAGAATCAGCAGGAATCATTGAATCACGGTCTTTAGGAATGAAAGGGACCTATCTAAAAGTCTTAAATCCATTATTTAAAGACGAGTTGGTAAAACATAAATAAGGAAGAATAAGGGGAATCCGAGCTTGTTCTAAGACTAAATAAATGAAAATTTGATTGTAAGAGTAGGAGTGGATACCATGTCAGTGACAATCAGTAATGATTTCTTGGAAGCAACAATAGACGAGAGAGGTGCCGAATTAACAAGTTTGCGCGCTAACGATATTGAATATATTTGGCAAGCAGATCCTAAATATTGGGGACGGCATGCGCCGTTTCTATTTCCTTTTGTCGGTCGATTGAAGAATGATGAGTATACGTATAAAGAAAAAACATATCCAATGGGACAACACGGTTTTGCTCGTGACAAAGATTTTAAAGTTGTTGAACATGCACAGGACAAAGCAATCTTCTTGCTTGAAAGTGATGAAGACACGAGAAAAATATACCCATTTGATTTTTCTTTGAGGATTAGCTATGAGGTTTGGGGTGAAGGAATTCGCATCCGATTTAATGTCGAAAATACTGGGACAGAAGAAATGATTTTTGCATTAGGGGGACATCCAGCGTTCAATATTCCTTTGACGGAGGATTTAAGTTTTGATGATTACTTTATTGCTTTTTCTCCTCAAAAATCACGGGTAAAAATCCCTCTTGAAGGACCATTTACCAATTTGGATCAAAAAACAATTGGACAAACGAATACAAATATTCAATTGAGTCGTGAACTTTTTAAGGAAGATGCGCTAATCTATGAAACTCGAGGATTGAACGCGTATACTTTGGGCAGTGAAGAATCTTCGCATAGCGTAACAGTAGCGTACAATAATATTCCTTATGTCGGGTTATGGTCACCGTATCCGTCTGACGCACCTTTTGTCTGTATTGAACCTTGGTGGGGATTTGCTGATACCGTTGATAGTACAGGTCGTTTAGAAGATAAAGAAGGAATGAACCGCTTGGTTCCAAATGGGGAATTCAATACAGAATTCTCGATTACAGTTAGTTAAAAATTTTGACGATAAAATAGTAGAAAAGTATAAAAATCGCCTACGAAAATTAGACCAAAAATCTAGTTTTCGTAGGCGATTTTTTTGGATTGCACCTCGTATTATTAATCAAATAAAACATCCCAAGCATCATGATTATGCGCTTCAAAGCACATTTCAATTTGTTTCTTTGTGTTCTTCTCTTCTGCTAATGAAGGGAGCGAAGATAAAGAGAACCAATCAATTTGTGTTGTTTCGATATTTTTGACAAAGTGTCCGCCGATTAAGCGGCACTCTACAAATATTTTACATACACTATAGGCATAGCGAGGAAGATTATGTTTATTCCTATCCTGAACAGCGGTGATTCTTAAAGGTTCAACTGTCAATCCAGTTTCCTCGAATGTTTCCTTCACAGTGTTTTCTTTGATGGATTGATCAATATCTACCCATCCGCCTGGCAAAGACCATAGTCCATTTTTTTCTTGAACAAGTAAAATCTTGTTGTCGGAAAATATGGCGGCTCGGGTGTCTAACTTAGGAGTAGGATACCCAACTTCTTCCGCAAATAATTGCCTTAAATGTGGAATGGGAATAGGTGATTGAACAGACAGCATCTCAGTGGCAATGGTACGAAGTCGTTCAAAGCGCTCTTGATCAAATGGATCTTTTGTATAAGTCAGACCAGCTTGTGCAAGTGCTTGAATCTCAATGGCCCAATCTAATAATTGTTCGTCCATTTATTTCTCCTTTTTATTTAATCCAAAAGAAACACGGTTTTCAGTCCCGGCCTTGATTCGCTGAATATTTTCTTTGTGGCGATAAATAATGTAACAAGTTAACGCAAAACACACGAGCGTCAGTAGCCAATTAAAGGATGGTAAAATCGTAGGCCAAACAAAAGGCACGATAATGGACGAAATAGTTACGAAGATTGCCGAAGTAATACTAGCTGCACTGACCATGCTGGTGATAAAAAGAATGATTAAAAAAAATACTAGCGAATAAAAGAAAAATAGTGGAGCAAAGCCTAGCAGCATACCCGCACTGGTGGCAACGGCCTTTCCTCCCTTGAATCCTGCAAAAATAGGCAACGTGTGCCCAATGACCGCTACTAAACCAAACCACAGCGGATTCACATCTAAATGAAAAATGACTGGCAAACATGTTGCTAAGGTTCCCTTCAATAAGTCCATTGCGAAAACAACAAGTCCTGCTGTTCTGCCTAATACACGAAATGTGTTGGTAGTCCCCGAATTGCCGCTGCCAAAATCACGTATGTCCTTCTTAAAGAAAAATTTTCCGATCCAAATACCAGAGGGGATAGAACCTAAAAGATAGGCTAAGACTAAAAGTATCGCGGTTTTCATATGAATCCTCATTTCTCTGTTTGTAAGGCTATTTTAGCAGATTTCAAAAGAGTGAACAAATTCTAATCACGTGATATACTATTTATCATAGAATGACAAAAAAATAATCTGAGTGAGGGAAAACTAATGACGTTTCAGAATCCTAGTCAAGAAAAAATCTTTCAGTATCTAGATGAAGCGAAAGTAATCGCAGTAGTTGGTTTGAGTGATAAACCTGAAAAAACCAGTTATCAAATCGCAGATGTTTTAAAATCGCATGGGTATAAATTATACGGCATTAATCCTAAATTGGCTGGAAAAATAATTAATGATATTCCAGTTGTAGAGAATTTATCGGCGGTTCCAGAAACAATTGATATTGTAGATGTTTTTAGAAGAAGTGAATTTTTACCAGACGTCGCAAAAGATTTTTTAACAGCGGATGCAAAAGTTTTCTGGGCACAGTTGGGTTTGAGTAGCGATGAGGCGGCAAGAATCCTGCAAGAAAAAGGATTTACGGATATTGTCATGGATCGTTGTATCAAGATTGAATTGAACAAAAAAGCGTGATCAATGAGTTGATTTTCTTAAAAAAAAAGCTTAAAATGCCTTTTCGGAAGCAGGAGAGGCTTTTTTTTTGCGCTTTTTTAGCGTATCATACAAATGATGTACTTTGGATAAGAAAGCTAGTTTAACTTTTTACGCGAGAGTGAGTCGCATAGTTAAATGGCCTATAGTATGGTACGAACAAATTTATTTCTATGTAAATAGATCATTACGTTTAGAAGTTAGGAGCTGTAGGATTGGCTAAGATGAACAATGAATACAATGACGCTTCGATCCAAGTGCTAGAGGGATTAGAAGCGGTTAGAAAACGTCCAGGAATGTATATTGGATCGACTGATAGTCGTGGCTTGCATCATTTAGTTTATGAGATCGTAGACAATGCAGTTGATGAAGCATTATCAGGGTATGGAAATGAAATTGATGTGACACTTCATTCTGATAATAGTATTGAAGTTAGCGACAAAGGACGAGGAATGCCTGTTGGGATGCATGCTTCAGGAATTCCAACTGTTGAGGTAATCTTTACGATTCTTCATGCTGGTGGTAAATTTGGTCAAGGCGGCTATAAAACTTCAGGAGGACTACATGGTGTAGGTGCCAGTGTAGTAAATGCGTTATCTGAATGGTTAAACGTCACGATTGTTCGGGATGGTGTTGAGTACCGCGAAGAATTTAAAGACGGCGGTAAGCCTCAAGGAACCTTAAAAAAAATCGGAAAGACTCGTAAACCGAACGGAACAACTGTACAATTTTTGCCAGATGCTCAAATTTTTTCGACATTAAATTTTTCTTATGAAACGTTATCCGAACGTCTAAGAGAGTCCGCCTTCTTATTACGTGGAGTGAAAATTACATTAACGGACTTACGTGGTGAAGAAAAAGTATCGGAAGTCTTTCATTTTGAAGAAGGTATTAAGGAATTTGTTGAGTATTTAAATGAAGATAAAGATACGTTGACACCTGTCGTCTATTTTTCAGGAGAACGTGAGGGCATCGAAGTTGAGTTTTCTTATCAATACAATGATGGCTATTCAGAAAATCTTCTTTCCTTTGTAAATAATGTACGAACAAAAGATGGCGGTACTCATGAATCAGGTATGAAAACTTCTATGACTAAGGCGTATAACGAATACGCTAGAAAATCTGGGTTATTGAAGGAAAAGGATAAAAACTTGGAAGGAACAGATTTTCGTGAGGGCCTTTCTGCTGTTTTATCTGTTCGTATTCCAGAAAACTTATTACAGTTTGAAGGTCAAACGAAAGAAAAACTGGGAACACCAGCAGCTCGTGGAGCAGTTGATAGCGTGATTGGTGAGCAAATGGGATTTTATCTTCAAGAGAACAGTGAAAATAGTCAAATGTTGGTTCGTAAGGCGATCAAAGCCCGTGAGGCCCGTGAAGCTGCTCGCAAGGCACGTGAGGAAAGTCGAAATGGGAAAAAACGAAAAAAAGGCGAATCGCTGCTTTCTGGTAAGTTAACGCCAGCGCAATCACGAAATGCTGCAAAAAATGAACTCTTCTTAGTCGAAGGAGACTCTGCGGGGGGCTCTGCCAAACAAGGACGAGATCGGAAATTCCAGGCAATTTTACCGTTGCGAGGAAAAGTTATTAATACTGAAAAAGCAAAAATGCAAGATATTCTAAAAAATGAAGAAATTAATACAATGATTTATACGATTGGTGCGGGTGTTGGTCCTGAGTTTTCAATTGAAGACTGCAATTACGATAAAATTATTATTATGACCGATGCGGATACCGATGGTGCACATATTCAAGTATTGCTATTAACATTCTTTTATCGCTACATGAAGCCGTTGATTGAGGCAGGAAAGATTTATATTGCTTTGCCGCCTTTATACAAAGTTTCGAGAGGGACTGGACGAAAGCAAATCATTGAATATGCTTGGACAGATGACGAGTTAAAAGATGTGACAAAACAAGTTGGAAAAGGGTACATGTTGCAACGATATAAAGGTCTTGGGGAGATGAATGCAGAGCAATTATGGGAAACCACTATGGATCCTGAACACCGTACGCTCGTTCGTGTACGAATTGACGATGCTGCCCAAGCGGAACGTCGTGTAACGACCTTAATGGGAGACAAAGTTGAACCGCGTCGTAAATGGATCGAAAATCATGTTCAGTTTACTTTAGAAGAAGATGGAAGTTTATTGGACAATAAAGAAGAAGCGTCTATTGGCGGAGTATCTGAACAACAAGAATCAGAAAAAGAAGCGGACGATGTAAAAGTAATCAGCTTGTTTGATGAGTAGGAGGTGGTCAAAGAATGGATACGAAAAGTTCAATTCAAGAATTAACATTGGAAGAAGTAATGGGGGACCGTTTTGGCCGCTATTCAAAATATATTATTCAAGAAAGAGCACTACCTGATATTCGTGATGGTTTGAAGCCTGTACAGCGGCGAATTTTGTTTGCTATGAATAAAGATGGGAACACTTATGATAAAGGGTTCCGAAAATCAGCTAAATCTGTCGGTAATATTATGGGGAATTACCATCCGCATGGGGATAGTTCCATATACGATGCAATGGTTCGGATGAGCCAAGATTGGAAGCTTCGTCAAGTTTTAATTGAAATGCACGGAAATAATGGTTCAATGGACGGAGATCCGCCGGCGGCTATGCGTTATACAGAAGCGAGATTATCACAATTAAGCGGCGAGATGCTTAATGACATCGAGAAAGAAACCGTTGATTTTGTCTGGAACTTTGATGATACAGAAAAAGAACCAACCGTTTTACCTGCAGCTTATCCTAACTTATTAGTGAATGGGTCAACCGGTATTTCTGCTGGTTATGCAACTGAGATACCTACACATAATCTGTCTGAAGTAATTGATGGTGCGATTTATTTGATCGATCATCCGAATGTATCTTTAGATAAGATTATGGACTATATTCCTGGGCCAGATTTCCCTACAGGTGGAATTTTACAAGGGAAGGCTGAAATAAAAAGAGCCTATGAAACAGGTAAAGGAAAAGTTATTTTACGCTCTAAAACGTCTATCGAGCCACTAAAGGGCGGTAAACAGCAAATTGTTATTCATGAAATTCCTTATGAAGTTAACAAAGCAGTTTTGGTTAAAAAAATGGACGAAATTCGATTGAATAAAAAGATCGACGGCATAGCTGAAGTACGTGATGAGTCTGATCGTACCGGATTGCAGGTGGTTGTAGAGTTAAAGAAAGATGCCAATGCAGAAGGTATTTTAAATTATTTATTCAAGAACACGGACTTACAAATTAATTATAATTTCAATATGGTAGCGATTGATAATATGACGCCGCAACAAGTCGGCTTAAAACATATTTTAGAGAGCTATGTTGAGCATCGCAAATCTGTGATCACGAAACGCAGTCAATACGAACTTACGAAGGCTTTAAAACGACAACATATTGTTGAAGGATTGATAAAAGCTTTATCGATTCTTGATGAAGTGATTGCAACCATTCGCGGAAGTAAGGATAAAAAAGATGCGAAAAGCAACTTAGTTGAACGTTTTGATTTCAGTGAAGAACAGGCTGAGGCAATTGTGACGTTGCAACTTTATAG
>NZ_NIBK01000001.1:1312411-1315426 GCF_002174375.1 Enterococcus sp. 12F9_DIV0723
GCTTTTGTACCAATGCTTGTAGGCTTTTTCAGAATAGAAATTATTTTCTAATTAATCTTTCACAAGGAAAGGCTTGCATAAAAGAATTTATGTGTTATACTTTGTTCGTAAAGCTGTAGCAATGAAGTTTTTATATTCTAAGGAGGTCCTTTTGAATGGGAACTGCAACAAATGAACTAGAAAAGATGAAGAACACTGAGAAGTCTGCATGGGAAGGCTTTAAGGGGCATCTGTGGAAGAGTGAAATCAATACTCGTGATTTTATTCAAGCAAACTACACACCTTATGAAGGCGCTGCCGATTTCTTAGCAGATCCAACAGAATCAACAAACGAATTATGGGGCAAGCTACAAGAACTTCAAAAACAAGAACGTGAAAACGGCGGCGTATTGGATATGGAAGCAGATATTGTCTCTGCAGCCAATGCTTATGGTGCTGGATATATCGATGAAAGTATGAAAGAGAAAGAAACAATCGTCGGTATTCAAACAGACAAACCATTAAAACGTGCATTTATGCCTTATGGTGGTATTCGTATGGCAGAAGAATCGCTTGAAAGATACGGTTACACTCCAAATCCTAAATACACTGAAATCTTTAATGATTATCACAAAACGCACAATCAAGCAGTTTTCGATGTATATACGCCTGAGATTCGTGCGGCTCGTCGTGCGAAAATTATTACGGGACTTCCTGATACTTACGGACGTGGTCGAATTGTTGGAGATTACCGTCGTGTAGCTCTATACGGAATTGATTATTTAATGGAACAAAAATTAAAAGATCATGCAAATTCTGGACACGGTCAGTTTACAGAAGAAGACATTCGTTTGCGTGAAGAAATCAGCGATCAATACAAAGCATTGAAACGTATCAAAGAAATGGCAGAAGCCTATGGGTTTGATATTTCTCGTCCAGCTGAAAATGCGACTGAAGCTGTACAATGGACATATTTTGGCTACTTAGCTGCTATTAAAGAACAAAATGGAGCTGCAATGTCAATCGGACGTGTGTCTACTTTCTTGGATATTTATATCCAACGCGATATTGAAAATGGAACAATGACTGAAGAACAAGCGCAAGAATTAATTGATCATTTAGTAATGAAATTACGTATGGTTAAATTTGCTCGGATTCCTTCATACAATGAATTGTTCTCTGGTGACCCAGTTTGGGCAACACTTTCAATCGCAGGTATGGGTATGGACGGACGTACTTTAGTTACTAAGAATGATTTCCGTTTCCTACACACGTTGGAAAACATGGGACCATCCCCAGAACCGAACTTGACTGTATTATATTCTTCTCGTTTACCTGAAGGATTTAAGGATTACGCAGCGAAGATCTCGATCGATACTTCTTCGATTCAATACGAAAATGACGATGTTATGCGCCCAGTGTGGTTAGACGACTATGCGATCTGCTGCTGTGTGTCTGCTACACAGACAGGGAAAGAAATGCAATTCTTTGGTGCTCGTGCCAACTTAGCAAAAGCATTGTTGTATGCGATCAACGGTGGGGTCGATGAAAAATCTAAAACGCAAGTCGGTCCTGATCTGCGTCCAATTGAATCAGATGAAGCATTGGACTTCGATGACGTGATGGCTAAATATGATGATATGTTAGAATGGTTAGCTGGAATGTATGTGAATACTTTAAATGCGATTCACTATATGCATGATAAATATTATTATGAAGCGGCTGAACTAGCATTAATGGATACGAACTTGAAACGTACTTTTGCAACAGGAATTGCTGGATTCTCTCATGTTGTTGACTCATTGGCTGCAATTAAGTATGCGAAAGTATTCCCAGTTCGTGATGAAGATGGTATCGTTACTGACTTTAAGATAGATGGTGATTTCCCTAAATACGGAAATGACGACATGCGTGCAGATGATTTAGCCGTTTGGCTATTGAAGACATTCATGGAGAAATTAGAACACTATCATACTTACCGTAATTCAGAACCAACAACATCAATTTTAACGATTACTTCAAATGTTGTTTACGGAAAAGCAACTGGAGCAATGCCTGATGGACGTAAAGCAGGCGAACCACTAGCTCCTGGAGCAAATCCTTCTTACGGTGCTGAGCAAAACGGACTATTAGCATCTCTTAACTCGTTAACAAAATTACCTTATGAATACGCGTTAGATGGTATTTCAAATACACAAAGTATTAATCCAGATGCTTTAGGTCACGATGAAGATGAACGTATTGAAAACTTGACAAACGTTTTAGACGGCTACTTTGATCAAGGGGCTCATCATTTAAACGTGAACGTTTTTGGAAAAGAAAAATTAGTCGATGCAATGGAACATCCAGAAAAAGAAGAATATGCTAACTTCACAATTCGAGTTTCTGGCTACGCTGTTAAATTTATTGATTTAACACGTGAACAACAAGAAGATGTAATCAGTCGTACATTCCACGCAAAAATGTAATTACTGATTCAATAAATGAAGTGGTTCGTAAGGGCGGATGGACGGAGGTCTATTCGCCTTACTTACTATCATGGTTTTATAAGGAACGATTAAAAATTTCGGAAGAAGTTTTATATATAAGGGAGGACTGTTTATGTCTACTGTGGCTGAACAACCTATTGTCGGAAATGTCCATTCAATCGAGAGTTTCGGATCTGTAGATGGTCCAGGGGTGCGCTTTATTGTATTTATGCAAGGTTGCCGCATGCGCTGTCAATTTTGTCATAATCCAGATACTTGGAAGATCAATGATCCGAAGGCAAAAAAGAGAACCGCTGACGATATTTTAAAGGAAGCGTTGAATTATCAAAGCTACTGGGGGAAAAAGGGTGGAATAACTGTAAGTGGTGGAGAACCTTTGCTGCAAATTGATTTTCTAATTGATTTATTTAAAAAAGCGAAAGAAATGGGAATCAACACGACTTTAGACAGTTGTGGCAAGCCGTTTACCTTTGAAGAGCCGTTCTTTTCCAAGTTTGAAGAATTAATGGAATACACTGATTTAATTTTATTCGATATTAAACAAATT
>NZ_NIBK01000001.1:1315791-1340619 GCF_002174375.1 Enterococcus sp. 12F9_DIV0723
TGAAGAATTAATGGAATACACTGATTTAATTTTATTCGATATTAAACAAATTGATAATCAAAAACACAAAGAGTTAACTGGTCACACCAATGACAATATTTTAGAGATGGCGAAATATCTTTCAGATATTAATAAGCCTGTTTGGATTCGACATGTATTAGTACCTTTTAGAAGTGACTACGACGAATTTTTAATTCGATTAGATAAATTTATTAAGAGCTTGAATAATGTTGATAAAGTAGAAATTTTGCCTTATCACACGATGGGTAAGTATAAGTGGGAAGAGATGGGACTAAAATATCCCTTAGAAGGCATCGAATCACCAACAGATGATCGTGTAGAAAATGCAAAAAAATTATTGCATACAGAGGATTACAAAGGCTATTTAAAACGTAAAAATTAGATAACTTGAAGGGAAAGGACAAGAGAAATTGTTGTCCTTTTTATTTATGTAAATAGTTAATAGATTGAAAATTACAGGTATTATTTTTGAAAAAGGCAGCATCTGGTTGCTCTTTTGCTTTTTTTTGATATGATAAAGAAGAACCTATTTAAAGGAGCGAATCAACTATGGGAAAAGTTTTAATTTTTGGACATCAAAATCCGGATACAGATGCAATCGGAGCAGCGATTGCTTACGCCAACTTACAAAAAGAATTAGGTGTCGATGCAGAAGCAGTGGCGCTAGGAACGCCAAATGAAGAGACGCAATTCGCTTTGGACCACTTCGGTTTGACGGCTCCTCGTGTGGTAGAAAAAATGGCAGTTGAAGCAAGTGACGTTATGCTAGTCGACCATAATGAATTCCAGCAAAGTGCCGCTGATATTGAAGAATTAAATATATTGGCAGTAGTGGATCATCACCGGATCGCAAATTTCCAAACAGCAAATCCTCTTTACTACCGTGCGGAGCCTGTGGGCTGTACATCTACGATTGTTTTAAAGCTTTATAAAGAAAACAATATTGCTGTTCCAGCGAAAATTGCAGGTATGATGTTATCAGCAATTGTATCTGACACGTTGCTATTCAAATCACCAACATGCACGCAAGAAGATATTGATGCAGCTAACGAATTAGCTGAAGTTTCAGGAGTCGATTTAAATAGTTATGGACTTGACTTATTAAAAGCAGGAACGAACTTAGGCACTAAAACAGAAGCAGAATTGTTAGACTTAGATGCTAAGTCATTCCCGATGGCTGACAAAACAGTTCGTATTGCTCAAGTAAATACTGTTGATCTTGCAGAAGTGTTTATACGTCAGGAAGCGCTACGGGATGCTATGTTAGAAGAAAACGTCAAAAACGGATATGATCTATTCTTATTGCTTGTTACGAATGTATTGGATTCTGATTCGGAACTTTTGGTAGCAGGAGAGCCGAGAGAAATGGTCACAGAAGCATTTCAGGTGAAGCTTGAAAATGACCGTGCTTTCTTACCAGGAGTAGTATCACGGAAGAAACAAATCGTTCCTCAATTGACGGAAGCATTTGAAAAATAAATTAACGTATGTAAAGTGGACTTTTGTAAGTCCACTTTTTTGTGGAAATTTTCAAATAGGAATATAATCATGGAGATATCCATTCAAGAAAGTAGGAAGCTATGCAAATCTATACAAATAATAGAAAGACGGAACAAATAGTTGGGCAATTAGAAGTAAAGAAATTACTCAATTATTTTGAGCAATTACATGAACCCGTGATTTTAAGAGAAATCCGGAAAAAATTCCCTGATATGAAACATTTGGATAAGCATTTGGATTTTTTAATTGATAATGGTTTTATTTCAAGGAAAGATCGGCGATATTATTTTCGTTTAGAGATAACAAAGGAGTATCCGTTAAATAAAGAAATCAATGACTTTATTCAGGAATATGCAACCAAGTTCTCAAGAGAAGAACTTTTGGTTTGGCTGGGAGAAAATTTTTGGAGTGATGAAGTAGATAAGGTTCTTGCAGTGGATTTTCCGATGCCAACGCGTGAAAGGTTAGACAGTAAAAACGTTCGATTAGTGACTATTAATCGTGGTGGAGAGTTGCCAGAAACATTACCAAACTATTTTGAGCATATCGACCAACCTGCACTATTTCCAAATTTAGCTAAATTAATCGGAGACGTTCATGCTGAATTTTTTACAAATCAATTGGAGTTGATTCTTGAACGAGTAATTTCAGGAAAAAAACCGCGTCGCGATTCAATTTTTCTTCAAAGTCTATTAACAAGTCAAACGATAACTTCTGATCCTGACTGGCAAGTGATTGTGCCGGTGTTTGAGAACGTTCCTTCAGTTCCTTTTCCAGCAGAAATGACTAAGGACTTGCAATTTTTCTTTGCGCGTCAACTAGCGGATTCTTTATTGAAGGAGCAAAAAAGTTTTACATATTTGATAAAAAAGAGGTCCTGATCCATGCAGCGAATCATAAAAGGCATCATTTTAGTTATTAGCTTCTTATTGGTTTTCGGAGGCATTTATTATGCGAAGTTCCGATATTTTGGACCTGGAACCTTGCCTAAGCAGAAAGACGTTCATTATTCCAATGTACCAACAGTCTTTATACATGGTTACGAAGGAAACTCTTTTTCGTTTGGTCCATTACTTCGTCAACTTGAAAGAGACAACATTGCAAAACGTGAAATGACGATTGTTGTTCAGGCGGACGGCAAGTTGTCTGTAGAAGGCAAGTTAAAGAATATGAATGATAATCCGACAATTATGGTTCTTTTTTCAAAAGATGTTCCAGATGAAATCACTCAAAGTCAATGGATTGATAAAGTGATGCGCTATTTATACGAACAAAAAATTACGAGAGTAAACTTAGTGAGCCATTCAATGGGAGGTGTCTCTTCTCTTCGATACTTGTTGGAATATGCAGGAGATAGAACGCCTTCAGTAGAAAGGTTTGTCGCAATTTCGGCACCGTTTAATGATCTAGAAATTGCTGAAGATACAGAGGATGTATTTGCTTATGAAATGACTGATGGGGGGCCCACTGGCGAAACCCCGATTTATCAATACTTTGATAAGGCGATGAATAAACTGCCGTCAAATTTAAACGTGTTAAGCGTCGCTGGAGATTTAGGCGACGGATCCGCTAGCGATGGCTCCGTTTCGACACATAGTGCATTTGCGTTACGGTTACTATTTAAAAAGCATGCTAAAAGTTATCAAGAATTAATTGTGAAAGGCGCAGGACACTCATCAATTACGAAAAGCGCGGAGTTGAAAAATGAATTGATCCGTTTTATTTGGAAAAAAGCAGTATGAAGTTAAGGCTTCATGCTGCTTTTTTGACGTTTACGCACTTTTTTTGTCCAAAATCCGCCAGAAATATATTTGGGTTCGTAGGAAATGATAAAGGCTCTGTCTTCGACTTCTTTTATCAACGCATAGAGGGTTCGTTCTGTTTTACGAGGCGATAAGATTTCAAGAACCATTCGTCCACCCTCTAGTCCTTCACCGTAGGATTGTGTGACCCCATAGCCGTTGTTACGAAGAATACGTGGTAAGCTCGCTTCTTGGTCTGTATTTGTCGGCAAAATGACAGTAACCATAATATAGCCAAGTGCTAACTTGTCTTCAATCTTGATCCCGACGCTTATGCCAATAGCATAGCCTAAAGCGTAAGTAAGTAAATTAAGAGGATTGTCTAAACGGTTCAATACCATCGACAGTCCAAGAATGTAAATCGTGATCTCAACCATACTCATCAATGGGGCCAATACTCGGTAGCCCTTCATCGTGAGCATAAATCGAAGGGTGTTTAAGGTGACGTAGGAAAAGTTGATAACAAAGATCATCAGCAGCATTTTTATGTCAATCATTATAAAACCTCCAAATTCATGTGATTTATTCTATAGTCAATCATTTATCCAATTCTTTTTTCTATGGGTACTAGCCTAACGATTATTTTTCTAAAACGCAAATAGAAGGAAAAAAAGATTAAAATCTTTTTTTGTTAGTGGTCAAAAAAGCGAAAAATATATATAATGATTGTTATTTTTTGGAGAAAAATTGAATTATTTTAAGGAATTGAAATTTTTGTCTTCTATTTTAATTCTTATTATAATATAATATTAGGTAGGGACATTTAATAATGTGGAGTCAGAATAATAGAACGCTTAACGAGTTGTTTGTTAAGTCTTTGTGTTATTATAATAGAACAAAGAATGTTTTTATTATTAGACTTTGCACATCGAAATGTAATCTAAGGACGCTTCGCCGTTCATTTGAAAAGGTGGTTCTCATGGAAAATTATAATCAAGTTGGAACGCAACATGTGGAAGATGCTAAGAGAACATTTTTGTCTGGCGAGAATTTTTATGCGCAACATTTATTAGGAGCGCATCAAGTGCAGGACGGCTACGTTTTTCGAGTATGGGCACCCAACGCATTAGCAGTATCTCTAGTAGGTGATTTTAACGATTGGCAAGATCTCCCGATGAAGAAAGACGAAGATAGTGGGATTTGGGAAGTGTTCACGAACAGTGCGAAAGAAGGAGAATTGTACAAATTCAAAGTGCAACAGGCAAATGGTCGAGAAATTTTAAAGATTGATCCTTTTGCTGTTCGATTTGAGAAAAGGCCTGGAGATGCCGCAGAACTATATACTTTCCCTGAAAAAAAATGGAAAGATGGTCTTTGGCGAGGGCGCAGTAAGCGTTCCAATGCTTTTAAACGACCTATGAGTATTTATGAGGTTCATGCGAGTTCTTGGAAGCATCACGAAGACGGCACCCCTTATAGTTTCACGGAGTTAAAAGAGGAGCTCATCCCATATTTAGTTAGCATGAATTATACTCACATTGAATTTATGCCGCTAATGGAGCATCCGTTAGGCAGATCTTGGGGATATCAATTGATTGGGTATTTTGCGTTTAGTTCATATTATGGTTCACCAGCAGAATTTCAAGATTTTGTCGAAGCTTGTCATCTAAATAACATTGGTGTATTCGTTGACTGGGTACCTGGTCACTATTGTATCAACGATGACACGTTGCCTTATTACGATGGCACCTCTCAATTTGAATATACGGATTCTGATCGGGCGAAAAACAATCGTTGGGGTTCGATTAACTTTGATCTCGGGAAACCACAAGTTCAAAGCTTTCTGATTTCCAGTGCAATGTTTTGGATCGAGATGTTTCATATTGACGGCTTTCGTGTGGATGCGGTCTCCAGTATGATCTATCGGGACTATGATGACGGTCCATGGACGCCGAATCATGAGGGCGGAAATCGTAATTTTGAAGGCTATTATTTTCTACAAAAATTGAATGCTGTAATTAAATTAGCACATCCCAACGTAGTGATGATCGCGGAAGAAAGCTCTTCTGAAACTCCAGTGACTGGCATGATCGAAAGCGGTTCTTTAGGCTTTGATTTCAAATGGAATATGGGATGGATGAACGATATTTTGCGTTTTTATGAGATGGACCCAGTATACCGAAAAGACAATTTTAACTTGATTACTTTTTCATTCATGTACATGATGCAGGAGAATTTTATATTGCCGCTGTCACATGACGAAGTGGTTCATGGTAAAAAGAGCCTGATGCATAAAATGTGGGGAGATCGGTACAAGCAATTTGCCCAGTTAAGAAATATGTACACGTACTTCATGACCCACCCAGGGAAAAAATTAATGTTTATGGGTGGTGAATGGGGGCAGTTTCTAGAGTGGAAGTTTGACGAAGGTTTAGAGTGGGAAGATTTGAAGGATGCGAAGAATCATTCAATGTTGCAGTTCACTTCAGAACTAAATCATTTTTACAAAAAACAAACGGCTTTATGGGAAATGGAAGATTCCTATGAAACAATTGAAATTATTGATGCAGATAATACCGAGGAGTCCGTTTTGTCATTCATTCGCAAAGGAAAACGAAAGAAAGATTTCTTGATTGTCATTTTGAATATGACCCCAATTGAACGTAGAGATTTTCGTATCGGTGTTCCATACCCAGGAGCTTATACTGAAGTTTGGAATACAGAAATGGAAGAATTTGGCGGAACATGGACAAAACACAACGCAGATTGTCAAAGTGAATCAATTGAATTTAAAGAGTACGGACAGTCGATTAAAACGACAGTCCCTGCCTTAGGAGCAATTATTTTAAAACCAGAGTCAATTAATATACGTAAGAAATAGAGGGGAGGTCGATGAAGGAAAGTCCTTCATCAAATAAAATGAAAACAGAGATATTAGCAATGATTTTAGCCGGCGGGAAAGGTTCTCGCTTAGGCAAACTTACACAAAAAATTGCAAAACCTGCTGTCCCTTTTGGCGGTCGCTATCGGATTATCGATTTTACATTAAGTAATTGTATCAATTCAGGGATCAACAATGTCGGTGTAGTAACACAGTATCAACCACTCGCACTAAACAATCATATTGGCAATGGTTCCAGCTGGGGGTTTGATGGACTTAATTCTGGCGTCACTATCCTACAGCCGTATTCAAGCAATGATGGAAGTAAATGGTTTGAAGGAACAGCGCACGCTATCTATCAAAATATGGATTATATCGATCAAATGGACCCGCAATACGTTCTGGTATTATCAGGGGATCATATTTACAAAATGGATTATGAGTCTATGTTGGAGGATCATAAAGCAAACAATGCTTCATTGACAGTTGCTGTGATCGAAGTCCCTATTGATGAGGCTTCCCGCTTCGGTATCATGAATACGGATGATAACGATCGGATTATTGAGTTTGAAGAAAAACCGGAGGAGCCTAAGAGTGACTTAGCTTCGATGGGTATTTATATCTTTAACTGGAGTCGTTTACGGAGTGTCCTGTTAAACAGCTATAAAAAAGATGATCAAATGTTGGATTTCGGTAAACATGTTATTCCGGCGTATCTCGAAAGCGGCGAAAATGTTTTTGCCTATCGTTTTGACGGTTACTGGAAAGATGTCGGTACCATTGATTCGCTTTGGGAAGCAAGTATGGAATTTATCGATCCGGGTCATAGCCTAAATATTCGCGATAAAAACTGGCGTATTCTAGCAAAAAATACAATTTCTCCACCACATTTCTTGACGGAAAACGCAGATGTAAAGAACTCATTAGTTGTTGATGGCTGTTATGTCGCTGGTAAAGTGGAGCATAGTATTTTGTCGAACGATGTTCAAGTCAAAGAAGGTGCAAAAGTCATTGATAGTGTAATCATGCCTGGTGCAACAATTGGCAAGAATGTACAAATTACGAAAGCGATCATCGGAGAAAATGCAATTATCGGAGACGATGCTGTCGTTGATGGATCAGATGAAATCGCGGTTGTGGGATATTCAGAAGTGATTGGAGTGTTGACAAGTGAGAGCGAATAAAATGTGTGCCATTATGGGGAATGTATACGAATGCCCAGAATTATTACCTTTAACTGAAAAAAGACCACTAGCAACGCTGCCTTTCGATTGCAAGTATCGTCTGATCGACTTCAATCTGTCGAATGCAATTAATGCCAATATTAAATCTGTCTATATGGTCTTTAATCAAGGAACAACAAAATCTGTTTTCGATCATATTGGCGGTGGCCGTGAATGGCATTTGGATAGTGTTGATAGTCGCTATTTTATCCATTTTTATCAGGATTTCTTAAAAAAGAAAGCAGAAGGTCGTCCGTACTTTGAATCTGTAATCGACTATTTGAATAAGTCAAAATCAGAATATACCGTCTTTATGGGGAATCGTATGCTCTGCAACATCGACTTAGAAGCAGTGCTGAAAATTCATCAACAAAGCGATAGCGTTATGACCGTCGTCTATAAAAAAATGTCCAAAGATCATATTTATCGACAAGATGAAATCATCGAAGTAGATAATCATGGGATTGTCCAAGGACATCATAATTTCTTGGAAGACACGACTGGGGACGAAATGCTGAATCTTGGCATGAAGATATTTGTCTGTCGGACGGATTGGATGATTGATGCATTGAATGAAGGGCAAAAAAATGGTGGTCCAGTCGCTATTTTAGACTTTTTGACAATGATTATGAGTAAAGTGAAAACCTCTGCTTATGAATATACGGGTTATTTAAGTAATATTTTTGATATTAAATCTTATTATGATGCGAATATGTCAATGCTTGATCCTAAAAAATTCACTTCATTGCTTTATTCAAAACAAAAAATCTATACAAAATTAAAAAATGAGGTTGCAACGTATTATTCACCTTCATCAGAAGTAACGAACAGCCAATTTGCAACAGGGTGTATTGTTGATGGAAAAGCCCACAGCTCTCTTTTTTCTAGAAGTGTGGTAATTGAAAAAGGTGCTGATATTTCAGATTCAATAGTTATGGCCAGTTGTACTATTCGTGAAAATGCGTTCATCAAACACGCAATTTTGGATAAAAATGTCGTAGTAGAGTCAGGCGTAAAAATCATCGGTTCAGCTGAAAAACCTGTAGTAATTAAGAAAAATACACACGTATTAAGCGATGTATACGGAGGCGAATAAGCTTGAGAACATTATTTGTAGCAGCTGAATGTGCTCCTTTTTTCAAAACAGGGGGATTGGGTGACGTTGCAGGGGCTTTGCCAAAGGCGCTGAAAGAAAAAGGAACAGATATAAAAGTTGTACTGCCATTTTTTACAAAGATGGCCCAACGGTATAAAGAACAGATGCAAGACTTGTTTTCATTTGATGTACACGTTGGTTGGCGCAAACAATATTGTGGTGTGAAATATCTTCGCTTGAATGAGATCGATTATTATTTTCTAGACAACCTTTATTATTTCGACCGTCCAGAATTATACGGGTATTTTGATGACGGAGAACGCTTTGCTTTCTATCAACAAGCGGTGATTGAATTAATGGAAAAAATCGACTTTATTCCTGATGTGATGCACGTAAATGATTATCACACCTCGTTCATTCCTTTTTTATTGAAGGAAAAGTATCGCTGGATACAGAAGTTCAGTGACATACGAACAGTCTTAACAATTCACAATATTGAGTTTCAAGGTCAATATGGCCGCGAAGTCTTGTATGATTTATTTGATATGGGAGGCGAGCGGTACGACGATGGAACCATACGTTTTAATAATTGCGTGAATTTTATGAAGGCAGGGATTCTTTATGCGGATCGCGTAACGACAGTTAGCCCTTCTTATGCTGAAGAAATTAAAACACCTGAATTCGGAGCGGGTTTAGATGTGATTTTACGCATGGAAAGCGGGAAGCTGCATGGAATATTGAACGGTATTGACTACGAAGCATTTGACCCAGCAACTGATCCAGCTCTTTTTGCTAATTATGATAAAAATCATTTGGATAAAAAGATTGAAAACAAAGTACAGCTGCAAAAGCTGTTAGAATTGCCTGTTCGACCAGAGGTTCCTGTGATAGGTATCGTGAGTCGTCTAACGTATCAAAAAGGGTTTCATCTGTTATTGCAAGAAATGGAAAACCTTATGCAGTTCGATGTGCAATTAGTGTTGATCGGGACGGGAGATCCAGATTTTGAAAATCAGTTTGTTCATTTCGGTGAGAGATATCCTCAAAAAACCAGTATTCATATAGCCTTTGATGTCACGTTGGCTCAAAAAGTGTATGCAGGGGTGGATATGTTCTTAATGCCGTCAGCATTTGAACCTTGCGGATTATCTCAAATGATCTCTATGCGCTATGGAACTTTGCCAATCGTACACGAGATCGGCGGATTAAAGGATACAGTCCAGCCGTACAATCCAATAACAAATGAGGGAACGGGCTTTGGATTTAATGATTTTGAATCGTTCTATCTGATGAATGCGATGAAACAAGCTATTACTCTTTATCAAGAACATCAAGATATTTGGAAAGAGTTGATGGAAGAAGCGATGACTCGAGATTTTAGCTGGAATGAATCCAGTAAACAATATTTAGAACTATACAAGCAAATGTAGGATTCGAAAAAGCCAGAATCTAAAGCCTTAGGCTATGGATTTTGGCTTTTTCTATCATTGTTTCGTTGAAATGATGTATTGTAGATAGTAATTATTAGTCAATTTTATGAAAGCATAGGTTGGAGATGAGAAAATGAATAAAATAGAATTTAAAAAGAAATTCAGTCGTCGTTTGGCAGAAAAATTCGCCATGGATGTCGCAGATGCATCACCAGATGAATTATATCAGACCCTAGGCTCATTGATGACTTCAGAGTATTCCCAAAGCTGGCAGCAAACATGGAAAGATTATCGTGAAGCGGAACAGAAGCAAGCGTACTACTTTTCGATCGAGTTCTTGCCAGGGAAGATGCTAAAAAGCAACCTTTTAAATATGGGCTGGTTAGAGATGGTGAGCGAAGGATTAGCAGAATTAGGCATTCATTTAAATGATTTGGCGGAAGTAGAGCCTGACATGGCCCTCGGAAACGGCGGTTTAGGTCGTTTAGCTTCATGTTTTATGGATTCCATCGCGTCAACTGGATTACCTGGAAATGGGAACGGTATTCGCTATGAGTATGGTCTATTCAAGCAGCGTTTTGTTGATAATTATCAGGTTGAATTGCCAGATGAGTGGCTTCAAAAAGGAAACTTATGGGAAGTTCGAAAAGAGAGCAAAGCAGTAGATGTGCGAATTGGCGG
This sequence comes from Enterococcus sp. 12F9_DIV0723, assembly GCF_002174375.1. NCBI lineage: Bacteria > Bacillati > Bacillota > Bacilli > Lactobacillales > Enterococcaceae > Enterococcus > Enterococcus sp. 12F9_DIV0723. The sequence goes on from NZ_NIBK01000001.1 coordinate 1,326,366, forward strand.
AGATGTTTACTTAAGTCCAGATGAATACGGCAATCTGACACCTATTTATCAAGATGGCATGCTTTTAAGAGCCGTTCCTTACGATACCGGAATGGTTGGTTATAAGAATGACATTGTGAATACAATGCGCTTATGGTCGGTTGAAATTCCGCCAGAAGAAGAGGATCGCTATCGTAGTATTGAAGATCGGCGTGCAGTAGAGGACCTCACTTCCGTTTTATACCCGGATGATTCTAGTGAAGCAGGGAGAAAACTGCGCTTATCACAAGAGTATTTCTTTGTATCAGCCGGTGTTCAAAGTATCTTGCGTTATTACAAGCAACTGAAAAAACCAATGGATAAAATCAATCAATATATTGCGATCCATATTAATGATACCCATCCAGCGATGTGTGTAGCTGAGTTTATGCGGCTTTTGATTGATGATGAAAAACTAGGTTGGGAACGTGCTTGGAACTTAACCCAGGAAGTAATGAGTTACACCAACCATACAATCATGGCAGAAGCCTTGGAGAAATGGTCAATCGGTATGATGAAAAGTGTTTGTCCTAGAATTTATCAAATCATCGAAGAAATTGATCGACGCTTTGTGGAAGAAATGACGGGGGTCCATGACTTTGATTTAATTCAGCGAACCAGAATCATTCAATGCGATCAGGTACACATGGCCCACCTTGCAATCATCGGTTCTCACTCAACAAATGGTGTAGCCAAATTGCATTCAGATTTATTGAAGTCAGTAGTTCTGCACGATTTCTACCGTATTTATCCAGCTCGTTTTAATAACAAAACAAATGGTATCGCTATGCGCCGCTGGACACAGCTTGCTAATCCGACGATGAGCAAAGTGTTAGACGATACAATTGGAGATTCTTGGCGAGAACAGCCAAAGAATCTACGCTTACTTTTGAATTATGAAGAAGATGATCAAGTGCTCGAAGCTCTAGCATCAGCAAAATTAGAGAATAAAAAACGCCTGGCCAGCTATATTCAGGAACACTGTAATATTGAAGTGAATCCTCATGCGATTTTTGATGTCCAAATTAAACGATTGCATGCGTATAAGCGACAATTGTTGAATTTACTCCACATCATAAAACTATATTTGGATCTTAAGGAAGATCCAGAGAGAGCGATTGAACCCCGGGTCTTTATTTTCGGAGCAAAGGCAGCACCTAGCTACCATTATGCGAAGTCTGTTATCAAGGTCATCAATGAGGTCGCTAGTTTGATTAATCAGGATACTACGATTAAAGATAAACTAAAAATAGTCTTTTTAGAAAATTATAACGTTAGCTTAGCTGAGCGAATTATTCCGGCAGCGGATGTGAGTGAGCAGATTTCATTGGCCTCAAAAGAAGCTTCAGGAACCTCAAATATGAAATTGATGCTCAATGGCGCAGTGACAATTGCTACGCTGGATGGCGCAAATGTCGAGATTCGTGATGCAGTGGGAGATGAAAATATCGCTATTTTTGGATTGACGGAATCGGAAGTTTATCAATACTATGAAAATAAGAATTATTCAGCGACGAATATTTACAAAGAAAATGCCAATGTACACAAAGTAGTGAAGGCATTAATCGATGGAACAATTCCAAATATATTCGCAGAGGGTCAAGAGATATTTGATTCACTCATTAAATACAACGACGAATTTTTTGTACTACGCGATTTTGAAGATTACTGTCTGGCACAAGAATCGATTAATGAGGCGTATAAAGATAAACGCCGCTGGCAAAAAATAAGTCTAAATAACATTGCTCATGCCGGACGTTTTTCTTCAGACAGTACTGTCCAGCGTTATGCAGAAGACATTTGGCAAATTGAACCCGTTTTTGCTCACGAAGATGATCGAGGAGTGATCCAACATGACTCATATTTACTTTAATTCTTGGCTAGAAAGATATAAACGACCTTTTGGGGCTGTTCAGGAAGGGACAAAAGTCGATATTTGGATATCCGTCCCAGAACAAAAACAAGCAAAAGTTTTTTTGATCGTCCGTAAAGAAGGAAGTTCTGCAGGACAGAAAATTTTCCCTATGGAGGCTGTTCCCGAGGATCGATTTCACTTTCAAACAACAATGGACCAAGGCTGGGGACTGTATTTTTACTACTTTAAAATCATTCATGAATCTGAAGGGTACGAAACTGTTCAGTATTATGGATTCAATGGTAACGGTGGTGAAGGGCAAATTTATGGGGCGGAGAATGAGGTTATTCCTTACCAGTTGACTTGTTATCAAAAACCAGAGACAGCTCCTAACTGGTATCGCGACGCTGTTTTCTATCAAATTTTTCCCGATCGTTTTGCAAATGGGAACGCAGATCGGAAAATCAATCAGCCCAAAAAAAATTCATTCATTTATGGAACAGAAGAAGATACGCCCTATTACATTAGAAATGAAAAAAATGAGATCGTGCGATGGGACTTTTTTGGCGGTAATTTTAAAGGAATTGAAAAGAAAATACCCTACTTAAAAGAATTGGGAATCACTGCGGTATATTTAAATCCAATATTTGAAGCAACGTCGAATCATCGCTACGACACAAATGATTATTTCAAAGTAGACAGTGTTTTGGGGACAGAGGAAGATTTTCGTAGTTTAATAGCTGCTCTGCATACAGCAGGGATTGCGATTTTGTTGGACGGTGTTTTTTCCCATGTAGGAAAGGACAGTTTGTATTTTAACAAGTCTGGTTTTTATGGCGAGACTGTAGGAGCTGCTAAAAATCCCGACAGTAAATACTTTGATTGGTTCACTTTTAATCATTATCCAGACGATTACAAAGCATGGTGGGGGGTGGCTGATCTTCCAGAGGTGAAAAAAGAGAATCCTCATTTTCAAGAATTCATCTATGGTGATTATGACAGCGTCCTGTCTAAATGGACATCAATGGGCGTGGATGGCTGGCGTTTAGATGTGGCGGATGAATTAACAGATGATTTCATTGCAGGCATTCGTAAAAATCTCTTGGCATATCAAGAAAAAGTTCTAATAGGTGAAGTTTGGGAGGATGCGTCGAATAAGGTTGCTTATGATACGCGGAGAAAATATGTTTTTGGCGATCATTTGCAAGGGGTCATGAACTACCCGTTACGTCAGCAAATTTTAGATTTACTAAAACATTCACGATCATTGAAGGATATTTGCGAAGAAATGGTGCGTTACCAAGAAAATTATCCCGTTGATTTCTACTACAATCAATTAAACAATATTGGCACACATGATACTGAGCGTATTTTAACTATGCTGAACGGTTCTGTTGAAGCAATGGATCAGGCATGGGGACTAATGTTTATGATGCCAGGTATCCCTTGTGTTTACTATGGAGACGAAGCTGGTTTGACAGGAGGGAAAGACCCAGACAATCGTAAGTTTTTCCCTTGGCAATCGATAGACTCAAATCTATTTAAAAACTGTCAAAAATGGGTAGAAAGAAGAAAAAAATATGATGTTTTGAAAAAGGGTCATTTCTTCCCGTTCTATTCTCAAGCGCAGCAAATTTTTGGGATCATTCGCTATTTGGATCATTCGTATGTAATTTATGCACTTAACTTATCCGAGCATGAGCAGCACATCAAAATAGGAGAATTATCAAGTCCTCTTGCGTATCAAGGAGATTATGAAGTGCTCGATCGTATTCTAGAGGACGAAGTATTGGCACCAAATGGAAGTTTATTTGTCTCCGGTTCAATCTGATAGGTACAAGTTCTTGTTAGTCATAATTTAAAAGCATTTTTTTAGTATTTGTGCTAAACTATGCTATATCAGAACAATAAGGATGATTTTATGCAAACGTATAGCAGAAAAAAGAGTCGTTTTCCTGCATTTGATGATGAGGCAGGGGTCAAATTAGTTCAAACCAATCAGCGGGTATTGTTTGATGGTCAGGATGACTTAATCACGAGTTATCGATTAGAAGCAAAAGATATCTTTGAACGTCCAATTTCGAAAGTAAAACGTGTACGGCGTGTGAACTTAGATGAAGAACCACGCAGAGAACTCGATCATCATAAAGCGAATTTGCCGATGTATGAGAATGAACATAGAGAATCTAAAAAAGTGAATCTATTTGAAGAACGGAAGCCAAAAGAAACAGTCAAGCCTAAAGCTACGTTCAATTCTCGAAACGGACGCAGCGCAACACCCTTTGCTCCTAAATATGTCCCTTCTTCATTGATCCCTGATGAACCGGAAAATGCAGTTCACCCAAGGGAACTCATGCAGCGAATGGAAAAGGCAAAACAGTCGTATCTATTATTTGCATCTGAAAATGACGAAAAGCAGCCAGTGATTGAAAGAAAGAATTCTAGACAACGTTTAGATCGTTCTTTACGAGGCATTATGCAAGAGGACAATTCACAAATTGAAAACAGCAAATATTTTCATGATTAAGACAGAAGGTGCCTCCAGGCATTCTTCTGTTGTTTTACGATGATGGGAGAGAAGGAAACATGAATCCATTTGAAGAAAAAATTCGTCAATTGCGGGCTGGAGAAATTGAGAGATTTGAAGTTTCCCGGGAAGACTTTTTCCTATTCCGAGAAGTTTGGCTTAAACAAGAAGATAAAAAATTTTTTCGAGGAATTGCCGGACTTAAAGGAATGATCATATATGTATACGATACAACGATTGTTTAGACTATTGACTTTTTTATGCTGACTCGCTATCATAAGAAAGGCTCTATGCGGTGGTGTTGGAATTGGCAGACAAGCATGACTAAGGATCATGTGAGAGCAATCTCGTGTGGGTTCGAGTCCCATTCGCCGCATAAAAGGCAACAAACATTGTTTTTTACAGTGTTTGTTGTCTTTTTTTGTTTCCAAATTTGTATAGGCTATATACATGATGAATTAATTTATCTAAAAAAGGATGAATAGCTAATTTAAGATCATTTTGATTCACTCTGTTTATGGATTTCGAACATAGAAGTTGCTTGTAAAGAAGTCATCGTATAAAATTAAATTATTGAAAATGTGAATTTGCATATTTTGGAGGATGCGGCAATGGTAGCGATCGGTCAGGTCTTAAAGGAGTTCAGAAAAGAACACGGCATGACACAAAAAGATCTTTCTCAAGGAATCTGTTCCCAGAGTGTTTTGAGTCGAATTGAGAACGATGAAGAAATTCCCAATATTATTGTAATCCAGCAGCTTTGTCACCGTCTTGGAATTACCATTGACCAGTTGATGCTTGATTTTTTACCTGAGGAATTATTTTTGCGAAAATATTTTAACAAGATGTTTATGTATTTGCGCGTTGGGAAGTATCTTGAGATTCGAACAACATTAGATTATTTAGATGAACGCCAAATCACTCATCTTGATAAGGACCGTCAATTGGCTTGCTTTTTTAAAGGGGTTTGTGCCTATTTTATTGATGGTGACCCACATACTGCTTTGGAGAAAATAAATCTTGGCCTTTCAATTTGTGTATCCAAAAAATATGATGGCTATTTTGATAGTCGAATCTTACTGTTGAGTTTTGCTGGGAAGATGTGTTCTATTTTGGGTCAAATGAATGAGGCGCAAGGCTATTACAATCAAAGCTTTGAACTATTCCAAACGATGATGGCGGATTATTCGGAGCGAAGTGAATTAAGCAATCTTTTTGTTAATTATGGAACGTTTTTAGTTAAACAGGAACGTTTTGACTTGGCTGAGAAGGTCGTGGATATTGGGTTGAAATGGAATCGTCAGCAATGCAGCTATTATAAATTAAAAGAATTGGTCGAATTAAAAATTCTTATGTTGGAGGCACGAGATGACCTTCATACGGTAATCAATTATAGAAAAATGCTACGCGCTTTGGAAAAAATAAAAGATCTGTAAAATGGTCTACACCATTCTTGACTTATTGAGGATTCAGGAGTAACTTTAAGTTACTATGAAAAAAGGGAGAATTCACAATGAAAACATTTATTTATGCTGACAAATTCTTTTTAAACTCTGGTGTGAAGGGCACAGGCTATTTAGATGTCACTGATGGCATTTTTGGAACATATACGAAGGAAAAACCAGAAGGCGCAGAGATCATTGACCAAAGTGGAAAATGGATCGCTCCTGGACTTGTAGACACACATATTCATGGGTATAAAAACCACGATGTGATGGACAATGATGCTGAAGGAATCAAAGTGATGTCTGAAGCACTTCTATCTTGCGGTGTGACAAGTTTCTTGCCAACAACATTAACTTCTACAAAAGAGCGGTTGAAGGATGTTGCTGAAACAATCGGCAATGTTTATCAAGATGTCGAAGGTGCAAAAATACAAGGTATTTATTTTGAAGGACCTTTCTTTACAGAAGAACACAAGGGCGCGCAAAACCCTAGCTATTTTGGTGATCCAGATTTGGATACCTTCCACGAATGGCAGGAAGCTTCAGGCGGCTTGATCAAAAAAATCGCTTTAGCTCCTGAACGTAAAGGCGTCAAAGAATTCGTGAAAACAGTGACTGATGAAGGCGTAGTTGTTTCATTAGGACACTCAAATGCAACATTGGAAGAAGCGCAAGAGGCTGTTGAAGCGGGAGCAAGTGTTTTCGTCCATGCGTACAATGGTATGCGCGGTTTAAATCATCGTGAACCTGGGATGGTTGGTGCGTTATTAACCTTAGAGCATGTCTTTTCAGAGTTGATCTGTGACGGTCATCATGTTCATCCGCAAGCTGCCGAAGTGTTAATGGAAAAGGCAGGGCATGATCATGTGGCGTTGATTACTGATTGTATGATGGCAGGCGGCATGCCAGACGGCAACTACAATTTAGGTGAATTTCCAGTAGTTGTAAAAGAAGGAACTGCTCGTCTTGAATCTGGTAATTTGGCTGGTAGTATTTTGAAATTGAAAGAAGCAATCAAAAATGTCGTGGATTGGGATATTGCCACTCCAGAACAAGCGATTATGATGGCCTCTTATGTTCCAGCAGTAAGCTGTAAAATTGATGATAAATGCGGCATGATCTCCGAAGGCCGTGCAGCAGACTTTATTGTTTTAGAACCTAATATGGAACTTGCAGCGACATACTTAGATGGTAAAGAACGTTACCATGCTTAAAAAATAATTCCCTTACTCGATCGTCATCTGATGATCGAGTTTTTTTATGGTAAAATTTTTATCAAAGTCTTTTACTGTTTGAAGGTAACCTGAATGAAAAACATCATAGGAGGAATTTTATGAAACCAATAATCGGTGTGTTGCCCTTATATGACGAAGTACATGAAAGTATTTGGATGCTTCCAGGATATCTCAATCTCGTTGAAGAAAATGGAGGTATTCCGTTAATATTGCCACTTACAGCGAACAAAGAAACATGGCAACCTTTTTTGTCCCTATGCGATGGGTTTATTTTTACTGGCGGACAAGACATCGCACCTGCAAGATATAATGAAAAAACAACAGATGCTTGTGGCGAAGTAAATCAGCTAAGAGATGAAATGGAATTCCAACTTATGGAAGAAGTGATTGTGCGTGACAAGCCTTTTTTGGCTATTTGCAGAGGGGTGCAGTTGCTGAATGTCTTCCTTGGCGGAACTCTCTACCAAGATTTAATGAGCGATAATCCTCAAACGATGAATCTGGATCACCATATGGAAGCTCCTTATAATCGAACACAGCATCAAGTGGAATTAATTGAAAACAGTCTGCTTCATAAAATTTTAGAGAGACATTATTTAGGAGTAAATAGTTATCATCATCAAGCAATAAAGAAATTGGGGAAGGAATTGAAGGTAACTGCTTTATCCCCTGACGGACTAGCAGAAGGAGTGTTCATTCCTAAAGCAAGTTTTGCTTTAGGGGTCCAATGGCATCCTGAATTCTTTTCAGCAACAACATCGGTAAATCAGGCGATAATGAAAGCTTTTTTTGAAGCCTGTGAAAGAAAGCATTCCTAAACAACAACTCAATTTTAATTATTAAAATTGGGCGATTATTTTTGCTGGCTTATGGCATCCTTCGTTGGCTTTTGTTCGGGTTATGTTAAACTAAATGGAAAAGAAGCCGCTATTATGATTAGCGTGGAATAATGAGGAGGAACGCTGTGTGTCATATATTCAGGTGATTGATGAGAGTAAACATTACAAAATGGGCGAAACCGTCATCAAGGCCAATGAAAAAATAAATTTTTCAATTGAACGAGGTGAGGTAGCAGTCATTCTCGGCCCAAGTGGTGCAGGAAAATCGACTGTGCTTAATATATTAGGTGGAATGGATAATTGTGATGAAGGGCAAGTCATTGTCGATGGGACAGACATTGCTGCTTTTAGCGATAAAGAATTGACCACGTATAGGAGAAATGATGTGGGATTTGTCTTTCAATTCTACAATTTAGTTCCGAATTTGACGGCTAAAGAAAATGTTGAACTGGCTTCTCAGATCGTTACCGATGCATTAGAGCCTGAGTCAGTGTTGCATTCAGTTGGACTGGGGGAACGGATGGATAATTTTCCTGCCCAATTATCTGGCGGTGAACAGCAGAGGGTAACCATTGCGCGAGCATTAGCAAAGCGACCAAAACTATTATTATGTGATGAGCCGACAGGAGCGTTAGATTTTGAAACAGGAAAACAAATTTTAAAGATTCTTCAAGACACGGCTCGGGACAATGGGACAACAGTTGTGATCATAACGCATAATTCAGCGATCGCTCCAATGGCAGATCGTGTCATTCGGATCAATGATGCACGTGTACGCAGTGAAGAATTAAATGATGCCCCTCAATCAATTGAAGATATTCAATGGTAATTTTTCAAAACATAGATTTTCTACATGATCAACAAATTCTTTTTTATCCGGGACCATCCACTTAAGCGGATAAAATAAAGGACCAGACTCATTTAAGAGAATGGTCCTTTATTTGTTTTCGTACATCATAGAGCATTTTATTCAAGTCTGCTTCTTTTTTTCTCAGCTCCACTAAATCTTCTTTTATTTGTTTTTCCCTCTCATTTGATTGGGGTGTGATCGCACCATTCAAGGAAATGCCTATGATTGTTCCAATAAATGTATCCAAAACGCGATTTAGCGCGTAAAGAAAGGATTCCCCTTGAGGAATACTCAAAGCGATCAACAGCATGGTAGCGATCGCTGAAATGATTCCTGAGTTATTATTGATTCCGTCAGAAACTACGATGACTAAGATAACAAATAGTGGTAAGACAAATAATTCTACGAAAAATTCATTGTTAAAAAAGGCTTGTACGTAGTAGAAAATTAACGCCAATAATCCTCCTAACGAATTTCCTAAAACGCGTGAACGGCCAAATGATATACTGGTAGTCAAATCTTGACGCAGAGAAAAAACAGCAGCTAACGCGGCGATCAACGGTGATCCACGATCTGTTACGTGGAATAATAGAATGCACAGCATAACAGCTAATGCAGTTTTCATCGTTCGCATTCCTAAACGAAAACGACCAATATGCAATTTTCCCTCCCACTTTCTTTTCTTTATATCTAATAGTTTAGCCGAAATTTGGCAAAAAAACAAAAGGCATCTACTAATCAATGCCTTTTGTTCGAAATTATTTCTCTATTTGCCATTTTTGGTGCATCTGATCTAGAATGTCAATCACATCTTTCGTGAAAAAGAGGGACTTATTTGGTCTTTCTCCTTGAATCATTTGAACCATGTTCTCAATTTCATAGTTCATGGCATTACTGGTAAAGCCAGATTCAATCCATTCTTTTGTTCCATCGTTAAAAACTAGTTCCGCTTTATCAGCGCGTGGATAATCTTCGACAGTAAGGTAGCCATTTTCAAAAGCAACGATTCCTTTTTTAGGCATTTTCGCTTGGAAAGTTAAGCTGATCGAGGCAAGCTCTTGTTTCTCATTTTGTAAAATCGTTACCGATTGTTCATCTACACCCGTGGAAAAAGGAACCATCGTTGAGGCGATCACGGTTGGCTGCTCAGACATGAACCACCGTGCAAATGAAACGGCATAGGTCCCAATGTCCAGTAATGCTCCGCCGGCTAATTCTGGATTGAAAAAGCGGTTGGTAGGATCAGGATCTTTATAGCTTCCAAAAGGAGCCTGAATCATTTTTAATTTTCCTAATTTCCCACTGTCCATTAACGTATGAAGTTCTTGGTACAAAGGCATGTTAAAGATTGTCATTGCCTCTGCCAAAATCAATTGATTCTTTTCGGCTAACGCAATCGCTTCTTGTAGTTCAGCAAGGGTCATAGTGATCGCCTTTTCGCATAATACATGTTTTCCAGCCTCTAAAGCTTGAATAATATGTTGATGATGTTGGCGATTTGGCACAGCTATATATATAATAGAGATAGCTTCATCAGCCAACATTTCTTGATAACTACCATAAGCCTTCGCGATGCCATATTCTTTTGCAAATTTTTCTGCTTTTTCAAGCGTCCGTGAAGCACAAGCAGTCAAGCTGCTCGTAGTTTGATTAAAATTCTCAGCAAAATCGTGTGCGATATCGCCAAGGCCAACGATTCCCCATTGTAATTCTGTCATATTGGTCCTCCTAAGATAGTCTCTTTTTAATTTTGCAAGTTGAACTATCAATTAAATAAAGCCGTGTTCAACTTATTTTTTGATGAAGTGTGTATAAAAATAGAAAAAAGATTGAAGCTTTTCTCAAATTATAGCAGTAAATATTAAAATAGTTCAATCCATTTGCCAAAGTGGTGTATTTTTTCTGAAAAATCAGTAGAATAGATAAGGAGGGATTTTTCGTGAATCAAATTTATTTGGATTTAGTAATGAGTGCGATTTTTGAACAATTTCATTCAGAACAAGATTTTTATCAAGATTACTTAGGAGTCAATGACGTTCAATGGCAACAGTGGAAGGCTGGTCAGAACAATTTATCACCGGAAGCAAATCAAAAAATCAAAAACTTATTCAGTGATTATGAATGGATGTTAAGTCAAAAAGTCATTCGACAAACGTTTTTGTTCCCCGAAAAGCGCCCGACGGCAGTTGCCGAATATCGTGAGATGAAGACGATTATTGCGCAGCAGTGGATTGCCAGCGGATTGGCCCAAGTCGAAATGATCCCATTCAAAAACAAAAATGAAGAAGAGAATCATGATTATATCGATTTACGTATAACGATTGATTATGACAATTGGGGCTATAGTGATATACTGAGTTTTCGTTTGCCGGCACATATTCAAAATCAAATTGCCAGTGCACACAAGAAAACCGCACTGCTTGACTGGGTAAACGAAAAGTTAACGGAAACATACACGTCATTAGACGATTAACGAGAGGATTTTTAAATTGAAAAAAACAGTAGGACTACTTTCAGTTATAATTATGATCGGAATGACCGCGTATTCACTTTTTTATAGTGCACCTGCCGAGACAGATGCTCAAAAAGCGACGGCAACGACCTATTCATTCGAAAAGAAAACGGCTGCTAAGAAGAAAAATGCTGTGCAAAAAGCGTTGCCTGATTCTAATGCAAAAGATTGGAATCTTGTGTTAGTAGGCCCAAAAAATAAAATAGAGAATGAAGTTCCTGAAAGTCAGTTGGCTACATTATCAGATAACAGTCATCAAGTCGACAGTCGCATCGCGAAAGATTATGAAGCTTTTTCCGAAGCGGCAACAAAAGCAGGATTCCCTTTAGTCATCGTCTCAGCATTTCGTTCTGTGGAGTCTCAAAAAGAGGTTTTTGAGACAAATGTCAATGGATTGGTGAGTGGTAATGGGATGAGCGAAGAAGAAGCAACTGCGAAAACCAAGGAAACCATTACCGAACCTGGCTATAGTGAGCACCATACTGGTCTTGCAGTAGATATCGTCGATCAAAATTGGTATAACTCCTATTCAACTCAAGTATTAGATGCTTCTTACGGGGATCAACCTGGAGCAAAATGGATCGCTGAGAACGCACCAAAATATGGATTTATCATTCGCTATCCAAAAGATCGCCAAGACATCACTGGTATCACGTATGAGCCGTGGCATATTCGATATGTAGGCAAGGAAAATGCGGAATATATCACGGAACATCATTTAACTTTAGAAGAATTTTTGAAACAGTTATCAGCTAAATAAGGAGGCATTATGCCTAAGAAAAATTATAAAAAACGGAAGTCCAATCTATCGATCCCGCTGATTTTTGCGGGAATCTTGATTATTGGGGTAGCTTTCGTTTTTTCTTTACATTCACTATCAGATTTTGGCGTAGAGGATACTCAAAAGGAAGAAAATTTGTCTCGGCAAGAATTTGTTGAAAAGCTGGCACCACATGCGAAGGAATTGCAACAAGGCTATGGTGTCCTGCCAAGTATCATCTTAGGTCAAGCTATTCTAGAGTCTAATTGGGGACAATCACAATTGGCAGGTGAATACAAAAATCTATTTGGTATTAAAGCCTCTGGAAATCAACCAAAAATCAGCCTTGAAACAAAGGAATATATGAATGAGCAGTGGATTACTATCCAAGGAGATTTTAAAGTTTATTCTACATGGGAAGAATCCTTAGATGACCATACCATGCTTTTTGTAAATGGGACAAATTGGAATCCTCAACTTTACGCGGGTGTTTTAACAGCGACGGATTATAAACAGGCGGCTCAAGCATTGCAAACTGCTGGGTATGCGACAGATCCCGATTATGCAAATAAAATTATATCCGTGATTGAAACGTATAACTTGGATAGATACGATCATTCATAGTAAAATTAATTTAAGAAATACGTTAGGGAGATGGTTTAATGTCAGAAAACAATGTGCCTGAAATTATGACAGAATTACGGCAAGATATCGTACGTGTACCCAAAGTAATCAAGAAAGCTTCTGGAATAATCATTTTCGGTAAGAAAATCCGTTCAATTATTTTTACCACGGATATTGCAATCATTCGAAATACAGATGCGGACGCGGTCATTGCCGTCTATCCTTTTACGCCGCATCCGGCTATTACTAAGAGTATTATTGAAGCAGCAGATATTCCTGTCTTCTCTGGTGTAGCAGGAGGATTGACTCATGGCGCCCGGTCTGCATATATGGGGATGTTCGCAGAGTCTCAAGGAAGCTTAGGGGTTGTCGTAAATGGTCCAACGCCAGTAGAAACCATTGAAGCAGTGAACGATGTAGTGGATATCCCCGTTATTGCTACGGTAACATCAAAGTACTCTAAGATTGAAGAAAAATTGGCGGCCGGCGTTGATATTATCAATATCAGTGCTGGGAAAGAAACAGTCGAAGCAGTGAGACATTTTCGTCAGATGTACCCAGATCTTCCAATCATTGCTACTGGAGGTCCTGACGAAGAGACGATCGAAGCAACGATTACAGCTGGAGCGAATGCAATCACCTACACGCCACCATCAAACGGAGTCTTGTTTAGCAAGAAGATGGAGAAATACCGTAAGATGGAATACGACGAAGACCATCAATAAAAAAGAAAAGGATGTCGAAATCATAAACGGTTTCGACATCCTTTTTTATCTATTAGCTAATGTTTTGAGGGAAACTACGATGCAAAAATAGTTTTAAACGTTGGTAATAATTGATCAAATGATTTAAGTTCTATGTCTTGAATTTGGGTTGTTCCTTTTGGTAATTGTCGATTTCTATGGTTGAGCCAAAGCGATTGCCAGCCAGCACGTTTTGAACCAATCACGTCGTTGTTGAAATTGTCTCCGACATATAAAGAATTTTCAGGATTTAAGGAGAACTGCTTCTTGCCTAAATCGAAAATTTCAACGTCTGGTTTTTCATAGCCGGTCGCTTGAGAGATGATGATGTTTTCCTCATTGACCCAATTCAACAGACCTAATTGTAAAATCTTTTTGTATTGATGATCCGTTGGACCGTTGGTGATAATACTAACGGGTACTTTTTTTCTTTTTAAAAAATCCAGCGTTTTTTCAACTTCTTGATGCATGGTGATAGCATCTAACTCAGCCTCATAAACCTCTTGGAAATGCAGCGCTTCGTCATCAGTAATATGCGGATAATCCAAATCTTTTAATGATTGACTGATACGATGAGAACGCATATACTCCAGTGTCCATTCTTGAGTAATGACTTTGTTAAAGTTTGCATCACTATGCACACGAAAACGGGTATAAAGCGGGAGCATATCTTCTTCAGTAACTAAAGGAAACAATTTTTGGACTGCTTTTCGAAATGGTTCTTGTTGATCGTAAATTGTATCATCGATATCAAATACGACAGTTTCAATCAAATTCGACACGCCTTTCATTTTTCAGCAAATTTTCTGTTAATTACAGTAGCTATTTTAGTATAAAAAATTACAC
>NZ_NIBK01000001.1:1340729-1382568 GCF_002174375.1 Enterococcus sp. 12F9_DIV0723
GATTAAGATATAAAAACGGATAGGTGGAAAAGAGATGCGTAGAAAAAAAAGACAGGTTACTGATTTAGAATTAATCAAGAAATTTGTAGAAAAAACACAAGTTGTACGAATTGCATTGAATGGAGAAAAATATCCTTACGTTGTACCAGTAAATTTTGGATATGAATGGAACGAGGAAGAGCTAACGCTTTTTATTCATGGTGCTACCGAAGGAAAAAAGGTAAACATGATTAAAAATGATCCACATGTTGCAGTAGAAATGGATGGTCATCATAGACTGATCGAAGGAACTAGTAATGCGGCTACTTATTCTTATGCATATCAGAGTTTTATTGGTTTTGGCCATGCAAGCTTTTTAGAGGATTTGGAAGAGAAAAGACAGGCACTCCATGTTTTAATGGACCATGCAGCAAAAGGGGCCAGTTTTGACGAAATACCAGAAGCTATGTTGAAACGTACGGGCATTATCAAAATAACGCTAGCTTCCTATACAATGAAGGAAAATATCCATCCAGATGAAAAATAATATATAAAAAAAGGCTTCAAACCTCTTAGAGAGATTTGGGGCCTTTTCTATTTATGCAGTTTTTTTAATCGATATTCTTCAAAGTAAGAAGCATTACCTCGGCTTTGGACTCTAGCATAAATACCCATCAGAACAGCACCAATTGTATTCGTTAGTAAATCACCCATGGTATCCATTAATGCAGCACGACCGACTAATAATTTTCCTGCTGAGGTGGCATAACGCTGTAAGTTCATATCCGCCACTGTATCGCATAGGAATTCCCAAAACTCCCAAAAAACGCCGCACACTCCTGCAAAGGCAAAACCAAACAATAGGAAAAGCCACGGGGAGGTTTTGCTGATATTCGCATCCTTCATGAAGTATCCAATCAATCCGTATCCTAAGGCAGTTAATACCATAGGACTCACAGTGTGCAAAATTTTATCCCAAAAAGATACGATTGAAATCATGTGTAATGAAGTACCCAAGAAAACAGAAATCACTAAGAAAAACCAATAAAAATAAATGATTTTTTCTGGTATGAAAAGTTTGAATAACTTAGAAATGAGTTCAGGTAAAAAGATGAGACCAATACCTGCCAAACATTCGATAACAAAAATCACTCCTTGCTTTGTCGAATATTTGCCAATAACAAATTCAAAGATATTATACGCAAGACAGAGAATACCAAAAACTACTAATGCTGTTCTATATTTTTTATAAGTCACGCCAATCACTACCTTCTAAAAACGATTTGATGTTCTCCAGCAGGGCAGTTTCATTGCTGACAATGACACCATTCAATTTAATAAGCCCGACTGTATAAAGGTTCAAATAATGAAATTGATTTTCTGCGGGTGTTTGTAATGCCGCTATTTTCTGCTGGTTGTCGGCGCCTTGTTGACGCGAATCTGTGTATAGCGCGATGATTGGAATTCCTTTAGCATAGGCAACACCGATTTCTGAGGCAACACCAGCATCAATCGTCAGACCATCTAATAAAGCGACCATCAAATCACTTTTTAAAACTTCCTCAGTATCAGCTAGGGCGATCATCTTACTATCAGCATATGCTGATTTGTCATTGATTCCCGCATTTTCCTGCGGTAAATAGATTGTTAACTCTTTATCAATTTCGCGAATTTTTTTAACTAAATAGTCATTGTAAAATAAGTCACTCTGCGCAAATAAAGGTGCAGCAAAATATATATGTTTAGAAGTAGTCACTGAAATAAGCCTCCATATCCGGTATGATTGATTCTAATAATTCAACGGCTTTTTTATCCGCCTCAATTCGCTCGATCCGGGCAAGATAGGTCGCACGTCTGTAATTCATTAATAAACAAGTCAAAGTTTGAATGGTCAAACGAATACGTTTCCCTTTTGGGTGATCTGAGATATCCAAAACACCCTTGTCGTCCCAACTTAAAGCAAAGATACCGTTATTCCATTTTGCAACTGGATCAGTCACTTCAAAGTAGAAGGGCTCCACAGATTTTTCAAACGGGTATTCCAATAAGAATTGTTTTACATCAACAATGCGTGCCATAAAAAAAGGGGCAATCGTTTCGGTTATTTCGCTATCATCGAGTAAAAAAGATAAAGGTTCATTTTTGTAAATATCACCTTCTACCCAATAAATCATTGAAAAGTGTGCACTGATGAAATTCCACAATCCGTTTCGTGCTTCTTGATTTAAGTAGAACATTTCTTTGATATGAAAAACTTCATCAGAGATCCAGTAGAAGAGAACACCGGTTGGTTTCTTATGCTCATCATAGTAAACCGCCGCAATCCGTTCTTCTTCATTTTCAAAGCGCCAGTATTCTTCCCAATTTAATTCTTTCCGAATCATAGCCCCGTGATTATTTAAAGCAAACTCATCGTATACCTTATAGACATCTGGATCATCAACCTCTTTCCGTTCAACAATTCCAGGTAGATCAACTTGTTTGGGTAATTGCGTGTCTTTTATTTTGAAGCTTAATTTATCGGACATAATTTCCCAACCTTTACGTCGATAATAAGGAATATTGTAAGGATATAGATAGGAAATCCACTGTTGGTCCTGGCGCATTTGAATCAGCGCTTTTTCGATCAAATCCTTCATAAGCCCGTGGTTCGCATATTCAGGATAAGTCCCAACTCCAGTAATCCCTCCCATGTCAAAAAGCTTTCCGTGAATATTTACTTCACAAGGATAGATCGCGATTTGTGAAATGAGATTTTCGTCATGAAACCAGCCAAAAACTTTTGATTGTTCCAAAACAGGCTTTTTTGCCCGAACCATTTCACGTTTGTTTTCGTACCCGCTATTTTCAATATCACTTTCGGTGACTTGAAAAACATAGCTGAGTAGTTCGTCGTATTGAGCTAAATATTCTTCACCGACTGGCTTCAAGACTAATTGTTGCTTAAAGTCATTTTCCATTCTTTCATCTCCATTTTTAGTTTACAACCTTAGTATAGCAAAAGCAGGTTTATTTTTCTCTTACAGACATTGGAAATAGGGGAAAAGACTTTTTTTCTACCGGAAACGTTGGTATAATTGACAGTGCTGACTAAAAGAAATGAGGAACTTTAATGAATTTAGAAGAAATGAAGAAACGCCAAGAAATGATTCGAAACTTTTCAATCATTGCGCATATTGATCACGGGAAGTCCACTTTGGCGGACCGAATCTTAGAACAAACAAATACTGTAAGTTCCCGAGAAATGCAAGAACAGCTATTAGATTCAATGGATCTTGAACGTGAACGCGGGATTACTATTAAATTGAATGCCGTTGAATTACACTATACCGCAATCGACGGACAAACATATATTTTCCATTTGATTGATACACCAGGGCACGTGGATTTCACCTATGAGGTTTCGCGAAGCTTAGCTGCCTGCGAGGGAGCAGTATTAGTAGTAGATGCGGCCCAGGGTATCGAGGCTCAGACCTTAGCAAACGTTTATCTGGCACTTGATAACGATTTGGAAATTTTACCAGTGATCAATAAGATCGACTTGCCAGCAGCAGATCCGGAGCGCGTTCGTAAAGAGATCGAAGACGTAATCGGAATTGATGCAGAGGATGCGGTTCTTGCCAGTGCCAAGACCGGTATTGGTATTGGAGATATTTTGGAACAAATCGTAACAAATGTACCTGCACCAAGCGGTGACTTGGAGGCGCCATTAAAGGCACTGATTTTTGATTCGGTTTACGACAGCTATCGTGGTGTCGTCTTGAATGTTCGAATCACAGACGGCGTTGTGCGTCCTGGAGATAAAATTCAGTTAATGAGTAATGGAAAAACCTTTGATGTTACTGAAGTGGGTGTATTTTCACCGAAAGCCGTTCAACGTGATTACTTAATGGTGGGAGATGTGGGCTATATTACAGCTAGCATCAAGTCTGTCCAAGATACACGTGTTGGGGATACGGTAACACTTGCTAACAATCCAGCAGGAGAAGCATTATCAGGTTATCGAAAAATGAATCCAATGGTGTTCTGCGGGTTGTACCCAATTGATACATCAAGATACAACGATTTACGAGAAGCATTGGAAAAATTACAATTGAACGATGCGGCACTTCAATTTGAACCAGAAACTTCCCAAGCATTAGGATTTGGTTTCCGTTGCGGATTTTTAGGGTTGCTGCATATGGATGTCGTACAAGAACGCCTAGAGCGTGAATTTAATTTAGAATTGATCACTACAGCGCCGTCAGTTATTTACCATGTGAATTTGACTGACGACACACAATTAATTGTAGACAATCCATCAGATTTTCCTGATCCATCAAAAATTCAGAACGTCGAAGAGCCTTTTGTTAAAGCAAATATTATGGTGCCAAATGAATACGTGGGTGCTGTAATGGAGCTTTCTCAACGAAAACGCGGTGAATTTATCACGATGGATTATTTAAATGATTATCGCGTAAATGTTGTTTACCATATTCCGTTATCTGAGATTGTTTTTGACTTTTTCGATAAGTTAAAATCAAGCACCAAAGGGTACGCTTCTTTGGATTACGAGATGGCTGATTACCGTGAAAGTCGTTTAGTTAAGATGGATATTCTGTTAAATGCTGAAAAAGTCGATGCGTTAAGCTTTATCGTTCACCGTGAATTTGCTCAGGAACGTGGACGGGCAATTGTTGACAAGCTAAAAACGTTGATTCCGCGCCAGCAGTTTGAAGTACCCATTCAAGCCACTATTGGAACAAAAATCGTTGCACGTACGGATATCAAAGCATTACGCAAGAATGTGTTAGCAAAATGTTATGGCGGCGATGTTTCACGAAAACGTAAACTGCTTGAAAAACAAAAAGAAGGGAAAAAGCGGATGAAACAAATTGGCTCCGTGGAAGTACCTCAAGAAGCCTTCATGGCTGTTCTGAAAATGGACGACCAAGACAACGCGAAATAGCTTGTCTTAAAGTGAAAAGCCTGTTAAATCAATCTTTTTGAGTAGCGAAAAAGGCGTGATTTAACTGTTTAAAAAAGTTTTTACTGTCATACGGTTGTCACGACAAAAAAAGATTGTCAAAACTGTGATATTTTTCTTGAAGATTATTGTTTGCCAGCGTATGATGAAAGCATCTCATTGGAGGTGTTTTTTTCATGTCAAAAATAATTAATACGCAAAGTGGTGCCTTGTTAAAGGTTTTGAGGGAAGAAAAGAAATTATCACAAAAGAAATTGGCTGAACAAGTTGGAATTTCACAAGGAGCTTTAGCGAACTATGAAAAAGGAACACGGAAAATATCTAAAGAAATGGATTATATTTTAAGTAAAATTTTAAATGTAGATTCATTGTTGATAAATCAAACGGATTCTGCAACCACTGTTATAAGTCAATTATCCATTTATAAAGAAAAGAATGGAGTGACGAATAAAGAATTAGCCAAAAAAATTGGAATTGATGCACCTCTATTAAGCCGATTATTGAAGGGGACTCGTGAGCCTTCAGAAGTTGTTCAGAAAAAAATTATGGTCTTTCTATCAGATGATGGAAAAGAAATTTTGATGGACATAAAACAAAAAAATTACTCTTTTAACTTTCCTATTGTAGATAAGACTGCAATGGGTATCAGGATTCAAAAAAACCGAAAGAAAAGAGAAGAGACACTAGAAAAATTTGGAAAGAAGTTTACACGTCCAGTTGGAAAAAATGTTGTGAATAGATGGGAAAAAGGGATAAATATTCCTGATATTGAAAGATTAATGAATGTTGCTTATTTAGGTAATGTTACCGTTTCTTATATCTTATTTGGAGATGATTTTAGTAATATGTTGGCGAAAGGGAAAAAGATTACAAATTTCGAAAGGTTAGATTCTTACCGAATGGGTTTGAGACTAAGAAAAATTCGGAGAGATCATCGTTTGGAGAGAGAAGACTTTGGGAAATTTTTTTCTCCCCCCATTACAAAGTGGTCAATGGATAAATATGAAAATGGTAAAGACATTCCAAATACAGTTCGTCTTGTACAGTATGCCTATATTGGAAAAGTATCTTTGGCATTTCTAATTTATGGAATTTAATGAAAAGAACACCTTTATGACAATAAGGATATATTTATAGAAATATGTGGTGTTTTAATGGCAACAATAAAATAGATCATCTGGAGGCACTTGAGAGATTATTCTTAAGTGTTTTTTTATTGGTAATAACATTTTTTTAATGTTGATTATATAAAAAAGGTGAAAGGGGGATCGTTGGTCAATTAATGGAGGTGAGATTATAGAAATACAACGCAATGAGTAGGCAGCACGTAACAGATATTTGTTACGTGCTTATTTGTATTTAGAAACGAAAGGATGATTTAAGTGGATCTATTAGAAAAAAAATACAAAACTTCTAAATGGCTATTCGCTATTGTTGGTATGGTAGCAGTCTTATTAGGAATGGGGCTTCATTCAACTTCAGCAAGCGCTGCAATCGATCCGAGTTTAACTATGAAGCCTGGTGAAACCGGAAATGTTTATTATGATACTGGCAATATTTACACGATGAGTGGAACGAAGCACGGTGCGCTGTGGTCGGACCAAACTGCCGCAATGGCTATTTATCCTGATGCTGGAGGGAAAGATAAGGCAGTATTTTGTATCGAGCCAGGGGTGCCTTTTTCTGGTACGACTAACCCTGGTTATGAAGCAGTCGGTGTGAATGATATTCCAGTAGACGCACAAATTGCCAGCGTTGTTTGGGATACGTTTTATGCGTTTGGTGGAAACTGGACGAATGCTGATCGAATCACAACGCAAGCTGTTATTTGGGAACTTTTACCGCAATATGGAATCAAAGTGAATGCTATTAGCGGTATTCCAGATTTCCAAGCAAAAAAACAAAAACTGTATGATGGAATTGCAGAATACAAACGCTCACCTGAATTCAACGAAAAAACAGTTGAACTTGTCTTTGGTGAAACAAAAACTTTAACCTCTTCTGTTGATTTACATTCATTCGAAACACAAGTATCAAATAGCGCAAAAGTAAACTGGAACATTGCAGCTGACGGAAAATCAGTTGATGTAACACCTACTGATCCTAATGTTCAAGAAGGAAGCATTGCTTTCAAACGTGGGTTCATGGAAGGAACACCAATCGCTTTAGAAAAAACTGGTTCTCAAACAGTTTATCTACCAAGCGTAAAAGACCCAGCGTCTTATACAGTGAAATTTAAAATTAAAACTATTGGCGATATCAAAATCAAAAAAGTAGATAAAGAAACTGGTGAAGCTGTGCCTAACACTCAATTTAAAGTTGAGTTCTCAGGTTCAGGAGCACCAGCAATACAAACTGTAAAAACAGATGCGAATGGTGAAGCAACAATTAAAGGCGTTCGTCATGATGTCCATGTAAAAGCGACTGAAATTGCTGTACCTAATCCATACGTTTTGGGTTCTGCTCTTGGTGAATCAGATGTTGTCGAAGGCGACGTGGTAGGCGGCCAAGTGATTACATTAACTCAACGTAACACGAAAGCTAAAGGACAAATCTTGATTGAAAAACAAGGTGTAGAAAGTGGTTCTACTATGTGGAATGCAAACTATACCTTAGCGGGAAATGTTTTTGAGATCCGTAAAGATTCTGAAAAAGGTGAAGTTATCCGCACAGTAACAACCAATGATAAAGGGCATGCTGAAACACCGAAGGATCTTCCTATTGGCAAATATCTAGTGACTGAAAAAACTGCTTCAAATGGTTTTGCGAACACATTCAAACCTGTAACAGTGAAAATTGAGTATAAAGACCAAACGACAGCGATCATTATTAAGGGTTCTAAGGGAACCAACCAAGAAGTTGTTGGATCTACTTTATTGACTAAAGAAGATGCTGAAACAGGAAAAGAAACTCAAGGACGAGCAACTTTTGACGGTGCGATCTATGGAGTGTTCCACCAAGATGGTACACCAGTTAAATGGAGCGAAAACTTCAAACCAGTAACATCTAAAGGCAATAAATTAGAAGGCGACGAAATCAAATTTGAGCTTTCTGACAAAGATCAACAAACCAGCGTAGAACATTTAGCATTAGGAAACTACTATTGGCAAGAACTTGTAGCCCCTGAAGGTTACCAAATTGATAATACAAAACACAATTTCTCAATCACATATAAAGATCAAGATACTAAAGTAATTGAAACGAAAACTACCTCAAAAGAAAATGTAATCAAATTTAGTCTTGATGGATTTAAATATGTGGATTCAAAATCTGGTGACGTAAAATCAGGCTACAACGGCATTGAATTTACCTTAGATCCAATTGATCCAACTAAAGGTGAAGAACGTAAAGTTACCACAGAAACAGATGCAAACGGATTTGATGGTTATTGGGCATTTAACGAAGTTCCTTATGGCGATTACAAACTATCAGAAGTAAAAGCTCCAGAAGGATACAAAACAATCAAAGATTTGATCTTGAACAGCAAATTCGATAAAGAAAAACGCGAATATACTTTTACTATTACTGAAGACGGTCAAAATGAAGCAATCAAAACATTGACTGTTCCAGAAAGTAAGATCAATGAAGGTTCTAACGTGATCCATTTGAGTAAATTGTTCTTGACGAACAAAGTTCAAGAAATGCCTCAGATTCGTACAAAAGCGACTGTAGATGGCGAAAAAACATTTACTCCAGCGAAAGAAACCCCAATGCAAGATGTTGCGACAATTACAAATGCTCAAAAAGGCATGGAATACACCAATAAAATTAAATTGTGGAGAGTCGTTAATGACGACTACGACAATGCTCAGGTTGTTTGGGAAGGCGAACATGACTTTGTAGCTAAAGGCGACAAAGAAGAAGACGTTATCAAACAAATGGTAGATACTTCAAAAGACGATAACACCGTTTCATATGTATTTACTGAAGAATTATTTATCAAAGATGGACCGAAAGTGGCGGAACATAACGATTTAACAAACAAAGATCAAACAATTCGTCCTGTTGTTCCTGGAACACCTACAATCGAAACATTGTTTGTAACGAAAGATGGCGGTGAATCATTTGATCCAACTGTAGACAATGAATTGATCGATGAAGTGAAGGCCACTGTTCCTAAAGAAGATATCGGCAAAACGTTCTATTATGTTACTCAATTCCATAAAGTAGACAAAGATGGAAAAGACACAGTAGTTGGTACTGACGAGTCTGAACACACTGCAAAAGAAATGTCTTATGAATTTAAGGCGGTATTCAATTACAAAGCGAATACATTGAAAGATGGCGAAAAATTAGTAGCTACACACGTTGCATATACAGACAAAGAG
Organism: Enterococcus sp. 12F9_DIV0723; assembly: GCF_002174375.1. Classification (NCBI taxonomy): domain Bacteria; kingdom Bacillati; phylum Bacillota; class Bacilli; order Lactobacillales; family Enterococcaceae; genus Enterococcus; species Enterococcus sp. 12F9_DIV0723. Next base: position 1,350,003 of record NZ_NIBK01000001.1, read on the forward strand.
CACAAAGATGAATATGCAAAACACTTTGATTTAAGCAATGAAAAGCAAACATTAACGGCTAAAACTCCTGAAAAACCTGCTACACCAGTAAAAAGTACTCCAGGCGCTTCAGGAACTGTTTCTAAACTTATCCCACAAACAGCAGCAACTTTATCAAATCTTTATGTTTTGATTGCAGCAACTGCATTAATTGTTGGGTTAGTAGCTTTTGTATTGAAAAACAAAAAGAATCAAGCTAAATAAGGTTTAAACTCTAAGCGCTCTTTCTGAGCGCTTGGTGTCTTTTTATGTGTCTGATGTTTTCAAGGAGGGCATTGTGAGAAAACTAAAGAAAGTTCTACCCACGTTTTTGCTTGTTTTCGGGCTGCTGTTTGCTGGTGCCATCTATTATGGCTATCGTCTTTTACTTAGTAATAATGACAATGCCAAACAAATGACACACCAAATTCAACCGGAGAAAGAAATTCAACAGCAAGTTAATGAAAAAAATAAACAAGCAAACTTTGATCCTGATCAGATAAAACCAGTAGAAGCTAGTGAATATGCTTCAGCACAACTTAAATTTACAGAACTTGTAAATCAGTGGGGAGTAGGATCTGTTTTTATACCTAGCGCTGGAATACAGACCAAAATTTTGGCAGGTATGTCTAACCAGAATTTGATGGTAGCAACAGGTACCTACTATCCCGACCAAAAGCTTGGAAAAGGAAATTATGTTCTATTAGCTCATAACCTTGTCCAAGGGGGTGGACCACTAGGGAATTTACCAAATACAAAAATTGGTCACATCATTTATGCCACCGATTTTTCAAGAGTATATGAATATATTGTCACCAAGAATTCAACTGTTGATCATACAGAAGGGGAATTACTCGATGTCCCTTCCGATAAGGAGGAGGCTCTCATAACTCTGTTTAGATGTGAAGGGAATCTAAATACTCCAACCAGAGCGCTAGTGCAAGGTAAATACAGTAAAAGTTATTCAGCCAAAGATGCTCCAGAGGATGTAAAAATTGGATTAGGTCTTGGAATTAGAGAGGAGAGCGGGATACCCGATGAAAGGGTTGAATCAAGTAAAAGTATTGAGAGAGGTTCTAAAGAAACTAGTAGCAAAATGAATGATAAAACTGTTAATAGCAAGGAAAATGAGAATAAATTCAACCAAGAAAAGCCTAGATATTCTTTAAGCCAAAGAATAGCCATTCGCTGTTTTTCGATAATCAATAGTCATCCTATCGTATTATCCATTGGATTCTTAGTTTTATTGTTGCTATTACTTCACTTTGCTAAATGAAACGAGGTGAATACGTGTTAACAACCGTTTATACAAGTCACAGTAGCACATCAAGTAGAAAAGCAATCCAGTGGTTTAAAGATGAGGGGATACCATTTCGTGAAATCAGAGTTACAAAAGATGGCGTAACGAGGCAACAATTAATTGAACTACTACAGTTATCAGATAATGGACTGGAGGATCTTCTAAAGAAAAAAATTGATATTGAAATGGTAAATGAATTAAGTCTTTCTGAAGCGATCAAACTTATCGTTAAAAAGCCAGATATGCTAAGGGCTCCAATTATTTGTAACGGAAAATCAATTCTTATTGGATTCCATGAGGAAGCGATAAGGATGTTTATTCCTAGAGAGTACCGATTATTCAAGTTAATAGTATAAAGAAATGAGGGACATTTTAGTGAAGAAATTTACGAGAGTCGCATCAGCATTCTTTCTTTCCTTCCAAGCATTTATCATAACACCACTGAATGTTTTAGCTGAGGAAAAGCCAAAAGAGCAGACAACAGAACAAGTTCAAAGTAGTACGGATAATAGTGATAATCAAGAAGTGACAGAAAGCAGCACAGTTTCCAGTAGTGAATCGGCCACTCAACCGATAGAAAGCTCTTCTGAAGAAAGTAGAGAATCTTCAAGTGTACCAAGTAGCTCCTCAAAAACAGAGGAGTCAACTACAAGTAGTAGTAAGGAACAGCCACAAAAACCAGCACCAGCGCCTGAAAAGCCTAAACCTTCAGAACCTAGCAAGCCGGCACCTGTTCAAGAGGCAACGGCTGTAGTCGAAGCACCAAAAGAAGACCATTCTGCAGCTTCTGAAGAAAACACTCAAACTGTAGATCAAGTTGATCAACCAAAGGAATCTGTTCCGGGTATTACCGTTGAAGATGGTTCGATTCATTTTGAAAAAGATGAATCAGTAGTAAGTTTTATCAATAAGTTAGGTGAACCAGCACGAAAAATAGGACAAGAGAAAGATTTATATGCTTCAGTTATGATCGCCCAAGCAATATTAGAATCTGGATCAGGTTCGAGTAGCCTATCAAAAGCCCCAAATTTCAACTTATTTGGGATCAAAGGTACCCATAATGGAAAATCAGTTTCAATGGCAACACAGGAAGATTTTGGAAACGGAACTCTTTACACTACACAATCTGGATTTAGAGTGTACGAAAATTATGAAGACTGTTTTAATGATTGTGCGAAGCTTTTAACTGAAGGGATTTCAGGGGATAGTGATTTTTACTCAGGAGTGTTAAAAACGAATGCAAAAACTTATGAGGAAGCTACTAAATTTCTTACTGGTAGATATGCAACTGATACACAGTACAATAAGAAATTAAATGGTTTAATTGAGACTTATGATTTAACTCAATATGATAAAGAAATTCAAGGACCACCAATTAGTAAGAAAGGTTATAAGATCCCAGTAAACAATTATACTATCTCTAGTCCTTTTGGACCTAGAGGTGGTGAGTTTCATCGTGGATTAGATTTGGCCGCTGCACAAGGTGAGCCAATCCATGCTACTAAAGGAGGTACAGTAATCAAAGCAGAGTATCATTACTCTTGGGGAAATTATGTGGCAATTCAACATGAAGATGGATCAACCGCTTTATATGCGCATCAGCAGCAATACTCTGTAAAAGTTGGTGAAAAAGTGGTACAGGGTCAAACTATTGGATATGTCGGTAGCACAGGAAATAGTACAGGCAGTCATTTGCATCTTGAAATTTGTCGTGACAATAGTTTGTCTCAAAATCAACTAATCGATCCACAACCTCTGTTGTTCGGAAACTAGGTTGATTGAAAATTTGGCAGTAATATAGTATCGTTATGTTGCAGATAGGAACAAGGTATACACTGAACCCCTAGAGAAGTCGGATCCTCTAGGGGTTCTTTTTGGCTAATGTCGCCTTTGTTCGTTTTACTTCTTGTTATGATTATTTAGTCAGTAATCAAATGTGGCTACTAATAAGCCGACAAGAAGGGGGCAGATAAAAGAATAGAACAAGGTACGCGCCTCCTTTAGTCGCTAAGACTGTCGGATAGGCGACAATTCATTTTAAAAGAATACGAACATTAAAGACATTTTACTAGAAATGATTTTTAGTAAAATGTCTTTTTTGTTTGCTCAGAAAGGGGAATAAACATGCTTATCGTAGGAGTAATTATTGGACTTTTTATTGGTACACCTATCAGTTTTTTTGTATTAGCTTTATGTGTTGCTGCAAAGAGGGCTGATGAATCAATGGAAGAACCATATAGAGAAAAAATTAATATGTAATGGAGGGTATATAGGTTTATGGAAGAGAAGAACAAAATATTATTTTTGGAGGTAAATAATAAAAAAAGTGTTCAATTAAAGTTTATTAAAGGGTACCTTGTTGAGATCATTATCAGCGTGAAAAAGTATAAGGAACTAGTAGGGAATGGGGTGATTGATAAAGAGTCAATTTTAGATATTGAGAAAGTATCAATCATTATGCCATCTTCCAAGCAGAATGAAATATTGGTGGAGAATGGCCGTAAGTATTTATCCGAAGATCCAAAAGAAAATGATGTTAACCAAACAGGCAAGTTTTCGTTTAGAATCAAAGACCCTGAAAGAGAACCATTTCATTTTTATGTGAAAAATGGCGTCAAATATACGGAACGATCCTTACAAATTCAATCAAAAAAGGGCAAATAAATGTCCCAAAAGACGATAGGAACGGTAGATATCATCGAGGAATAGATATGACAGCAGCGTTACAAGAAGAACCGATCAATGCAATAACTAATAAAATGATCAAAATAGTAGAAAAACAAAAGAACCAATCAATTATCAGGTAATCAATTATCAGGTTGATTCTTTTTTTTGTCTTTTTTTAGTTGCAGGTGCTAGGAGGTGAAAAAATGAGTAAAGACGAGGCTTTAATCAAAGGAACAATAGATACAGTCCTACGCTATGCCTATCCTGATAATTACAGAAAGTATTTGAGTTACTTTATTAGAATTCGACCGAAAGAGCTGAAGAGCAAGCACGCACATTATATTCGAAAAGAACGAATGATCGAGATTTTCAATTTGTCTAGGGAATCTCGTTTCCTATTGATTACTTGCTTACACGAAATCGCTCATCATGTTGAATATGAAGATTTAGGAGAAAGTGACCATGCGGAGCCTTTCTATCGGCGTTTGTATGAGTTGTATCTAACGGCCGTTGCCTTGAATCTTTTAGAGTTATTAGATGTTACGGAGGAAACGGACGCCGGTGATTATTCGGGACTGAGGACTTATTTTGGAAACGTTACGAATTGGGATGTACCCACAATTCCAGATATGGAAAAGCGAATGGTCATCGTGAAGGATGGGCGTTCATTTAGAAACATCCTCAAAAATCGAGGGTATCACTGGTTTACAGTTAGCCAAACATGGCAAAAAGAAATGAATACATTGGATGACGCTGAACGTGAAGTTCAGTTTTTTTTTGATTATTCAGAACATGAAAACCTTTTGATCCGACCAGTAATATCTCCAACATTTTTATCCTATTACTATATAGGAATCGAAAACGGGTATGAGTATAGATATGGTTTAAGAGAGCTTGGCTATTTTTGGGAAGGATATGGCGTTAAGAAAATGTGGGTCAAAAAGGTAGACGCGCAAAGTTATTATACCGAACTCGAAAAGTTGACCCAATTTGCCGGAATAGAATACAAAAAAGTGACGCCTAAGCAAACTCAGGAAACAGTAGAAAAAGAAATAAAAGCACAAAAAATGAAGCAGGAAGATAATGACTACACAATTGATTATTACGTGTAGTTTTATTCATGAAAGAAATTATCAGAAAGAGAGAGGTCCACCAATGGCAGTATCAAATAAAGAACTTGCAAAGAAGAAAGCAACCGCCAAATTAATCCTTGAAGCGAAAGGGTTAGATTTTGACGAATGGCTTGCTCAAAAGTACGACGAGGTGTTTAGCGAGAATGAGGAAATCATTCAAAAGGCTTTGAAATCCTTTAAAGACCAAACAAGAAAACTACCATCTCAACACTAGAGGTAATCACACGATAAGGGGGAATCTACAATGGATTTTATTACTGGAAAGCTGGACTTTATTCTCAGAGGGGTTCAAGCAATTGCTGGTAGTTATGCGGCAGTCATGTTGGCGTTAATGGGGTACCATTTCATGACTAAAAACCGTCAGAAATTAGATGAAGCACAAGACGGAGTTAAAAATATCGTCATTGGTATTTTTATCGTCATTGGCGCTCAAATGATCGTTACTTGGCTAAAAAGCTAACGGATTAGATTGATTCATTGGGGAAAGGAGGATAACACTTGTATGTAATTTTTGGAATGAGTAAGAAGGGACTAGGGAAGATCCTACCAGGTAAAAAGAAAACTAGTCTCGTTGAAGCAGACAAGCAGCTGCAAACATTCACTGAGACGCTGGCGATAAAGAAAAAGCCCAATTACATGATCATTGAAATTTATGATGATGAAGAAATGCTCTTTCGAAGTGAATTTATAGCAGGGACAGATGATTCTAGTAATTTGAGGTTATTGCTAATGTACCTTCTAAAGACAGAGTTTCCAGATGTTGACGAGGAAGAAAAATCCGAACTTCTCCAACGTATTAACCAAGCTTATCTAGCTGAAAAAAATGTTGTCAACGGTCATGAAAAAGAAAATAAAGAAGATCCTACACGGCCGTTAATCACGATTATTGAAAAACCGTCATTGATTTCAAAGGTACCAGAAGAAAAAGAACTGATTGAACCAGTACCAGAGAAACTAACTGAACCCAGTCTTTTATCACCAGCAGCAGAACAAAAACAAGAAAAGCCTGAAAAGAAAAAGAAGCAACTATCGAAGAAGCCTGCATTTTATTTTGCGGGCTTTTTTTCTAGAAGAAAGAAATGGTTTGTTCTTGCAGCTGTGCTTTTCATTGTTGCTGGGGTTGGTATTACTCTTTTTGTGACAGGTTCTAGTGGTTCTAATCAAAAGGATAGCTATTCTGAACTGGTGAAGGAAGGAAAATACAGTCAAGCACTGCAAGAATATCCAGATGAGGAAATGAGCTTAGTCGAGCAGTTGTATAGTCAGAAAGAATCGAAAGAATTAAAACGTTTGGCGGATAATCAGCATTCAAAAATAGCTTTTTTCTATTGGGCATTTCTAAATGAAAAGTGGTCAAAAGTCACAGAAATCAAAGGAATAAGTCAGGATACAACAATTCAAGCAATGAGAGGGTATGCTTACTTAGCGCAAGGAAAGCTGGAAGAAGCGGAATTGATTAACAAGGTGTTAAAAAATGACAAATTGAGTGACCAAATTAAGCAAGTAAAAAAGGCTAACGCCTATGAAAAATTGAGGACCCAGGATATATCTGCGGCCGAATCTATTAACAACGAGATCAAAGATTCTAAGCTTCAAGAAGATATCCAAGTTGCTCAAAGTATCATAAATTTACTCAAAAAGTATGCAGCTGATAAGAACAATACCAACCTGTCTGAAGCAGAACGAAAAGAAGCTCAAAAAAACTTTGATCAATGGACCAGTAATCTACAAGAATTAGGAGGAACGACGAATGACAGAGAATAAAAAGAACCAGCCGGAAAAGAGAGAACCGATGGATCAAAAGAAAAAATGGCTTCTGATTAGCTTATGTTCGGTAGCACTATTAGGCGGAGGGGTCGGTTATGGAATTTATAACAGTAATCAACCCACCAATCAAGCAACTAACAAAATAGAGAAGAAGCAGTCAGTTCCAAAGGCAAAAACAAAAGGAACGAGTACCTGGGAAAAACAAGTCACACCAAAGAAAGCTGATAAGAAAAAAGATAGTAAATCACCTGATGATATTTTGAGTATAGTTGTCGGAGATAAAAAAGATAATAGTCTATTTGGGGTAGACGTTCCTAAATCGAGTGAAAAGCAAGGATTGGTGGAGAAATTGGCGGTAGCTTTAGATGACCAAGCAAAAAAAGAAGAGTCACGAAAAGTTTCTGAGGTTTTCCATGCAGCGGAAGTCGATAAAATGCCTAGTAGTAGTGACACAAATTTGATTAAGGATCAAATACCGGACAAAGGAAAAGATGAAGGAATTATAAAAGAACCTGATTCGAATAAGGATGAGAAGCCTGTTCCTGATCCGAGTCCCAATCCAATTCCTGATCCAGTTCCAATACCAACGCCAGATCCTGATCCAAATCCTGGTCCTAACCCTACACCAACACCAGATCCTGATCCGACTCCTACGCCAACACCAGATCCTTCGATCAATGAATTGATTGCTCAATCGAAGGAGGAATTAAGGGACGCTGCGGATAAAGTTGAAGGGGTCAATAAAAAACTGACGGAAGTAAAAGCTGAATTAGACAATATGCAAAATGTTGAATCTAATACGCAAGAACAAGCAATTGTAGCAGCTGAACAATGGGACAAAGTCCAAGGTCTAATCAATGAATACAATCAACTATCTGACCAACTGAAGCAATTAATCGATGAAGACGGCACAGTGCCGGATGTAAATACGGTTCTCTATAAAGAAACGTATGAGCAATTGAATCAAAAAGTGACGGAAATAAAAGGTGTGCAAGATTCGGCTAATGCGACTACTGGTGACATGAACACGACTATCCAAAACGCTGAAGAAACGTTAAATCAGATTGATCAAATCAAAACTGACTATCAACAAACCCAAGGAAACGTTAAAGAAGCAACGGAACAAGTAAGCACTGCAATTTCTAATGCGAATAAAAATGAACGGGTTAGTAGCGCGGTTCAATCGGATATCGACCAGTCAGCAGTAGCAAGCAGTGAAATGAATGCTAAAAATACTGAAGTGGGAAATCAATTGGATCAGGTGAACACGGAAGAAACGCAACAAGCAATTGATTCTGCAAGCCAAACAGCCCAGACAGTTAACGATCAAGCAACGGAACAAAATGAAGCTGTGTCAAATGTGGTGAATGATTTCAATAATCTTCCTAAGCCAAAGGTTGAAAGCAACTCAGAAACTTCTAGCAATCAAGACACACCGGATACACCAGAAACTCAACAACAAGCGCCAACTGATCAAGGAGTTGTACAAACGTCAGCAGCTTCAACTGATCAAAGGTTCTGAGGCGGTGACTAAATGAGCATAAAGAAAAACTATTCGTTTCTTCTTTTTAGGCACTATGGGCAAGGATTTTTATTCCTTGCCTTTTTGGTTCAACTATTTTTCTTGGTTCGCTTAGGATTTAATTATTTCAACGAGCTATTTTTTGTAGGGTTTAAGGGAGAAGATAAAGTTAATCAAGTAAGCATTGCTTCTATAATAATGACGATCACAGTTTTAATTTTTATACTCTTTGTTTTTTGGTACATGGTTACACTGGAACCTAGATATTTGAAAAAAGGACTACGATTAGTCATATATCTTCATGTGTGTATTGGTTTGTTAGGAGTGATTGATCTTCTTGCTGCTCAAAGCAGTTCGCTCGTTTACGCCAAAAATACTTTAATAGCAGCTTTTACATTTCTTCTTTTTCGGAGGTATGTTGCTATTGAGGATAAAAAGCTATTTTGTGATATCTTTCCGGCTTTAAAGAATTTCAATGATACAGACTCTGTTGAAGAACTGCCTAATATTTCTGAGGAATGGAAACCTTATTTACGGAATATCAAAGGGCATAGAGAAAAAATTATGAATCAATCACTTGTTTCTGATTTCTCTATGTGGGGACTGAGTCACAAGTCAGATTTTTTTCAGATTTCGTTTAGACTTAGAAAGACACCCTTCCGTTTGAAAATCAGTGAAGCAGTGAATCATCCTGTTCCAGCAACAGCTAGTCTTGGGAAAACGTATAAGAAAGAGGTGGGATAAGATGGCACTATTGTTTTTATTCATTCTTTGGTTAGCTGTTTGTTGCATATACGTCAGAAAAGATAGTGAAAAGCTTATTGTATTAGTCCTTTATTCCTTTTTGAGCTTTGGACTTATCGTTCTTTGTACGTATTCTCTCATTGTTGAGCGGGACACTTCTTATTTAGCTGTTATTGCAATGAGTGTGATTGTTCTTTTCCAGGATGGGCTTAAAACGATTGTAGGAGTGAAAGAATGTTATCATTCTTTTAAAAAAGGGATTGATTGAGGAGCGATTTGAATGAACAAAGAGTATAAGCAATGGAAAAGACATTTAGCGAATCCCTATTTTCTAGCGGTTGTCACCCTTTTACTCTGTCTTCTCGGTGTCCTTTTGATTAATCTTATATTTAATGGAATCCTTTCTTTGAAAGGGATAGTTCCAAAATTGAATAGTTATGTGAATGAAGGTGGTTCTTTTCCTCTCCAACCAAAGTTGTATTGGTTAGGAAAGCCAACCATTACTTATACGCCCTTTTTACTGTTGTATTGGGGATTAATTGGACTTAATGGTGTGATCGTTTGGAAAAGGATTTACAGTATGAGAATCGCTTATAAAGATATCAATCTATTAACTAAGGGGTCTGAGAAGTTTACGACCTTAAAAGAGTTAAAAGAACAATATAAGATGGTTCCACTCAACGATAAAGAATATGAAGGGAAATCCGGAATACCTGTTGCAACCTTCACTAAAGTAATTGGGATCGGTCCCTGGAAGAAAGAAGAAAAGTATGTATTCATTGATACCAAAAATACAAACTCGCTTACAGTGGGTGGTACGCAATCGGGGAAAACGTCACTATTTTCTTATCCGTCTTTAGATTTGATTATGAGGGCCAAAGAAAAAGATTCTGTCATTGTGAATGACTTAAAAGGGGATATGCTCAAAAATACTAAATCTGAATTTGAGCGGTTTGGTTATGATGTGTATTGCTTAAATTTAGTTGATCCGACTAATGGGATTCATTACAATCCATTGGATTTAGTTAAGCAGGCGTATATGCACGGGGATACAACAAAGGCTCAAATGCTCGCAAATAGTTTGTCCTTTAGTTTGTACCATAATCCTCAAGCGAAAGAACCTATGTGGGAAGAAGCAAGCATTTCTCTATTAAATGCGCTGATTCTTGCAATTTGTGAGATTGGGATTCAACAAGATAAAACCCAGGTAATCAATATGTATGCCGTCACTAGTATGCTTGAAGAGCTTGGTGCTTATCCCGATGAAAAAGGGAATACCGCACTAGATAAGTTTTTCGATCAGTTGCCAGTGACCAGCGTAGCCAGAAAACAGTATGGCACGATTAAATTTTCACAAGGAATTACACGAAGTGGGATTTTTACTGGAACGATGGCAAAGCTAAAGAACTATACGTATGATGCTATCGCAAAGCTTACGCTCGATAGTGATTTCAATTTAGCAGATTTAGGCTATGGGGAGAAGCCCATAGCCTTATTTATTGTCTATCCAGACTGGAATGATAGCAATTATAGTATCATTTCGACTTTCCTATCACAAATCAACGAGGTCTTAGCAGAACGAGCTACGCTGACGGGTGAAGGAACTAAAAGACGTGTTCGTTATTGGTTAGAGGAAGCAGCAAATATCCCTGCGATTGATGGGTTAAGCCGTTCCATGAACGTCGGTCTGCAAAGAAATTTAGTTTATCACCTGATTATTCAATCGTATTCGCAATTAGATGATAAGTACGGTGATAAACTCAGCAAAGCAATTACTGGCGCTTGTGGGAATCAAATTTATATTATGTCAGATGAATATGATGACGCTGAATATTTTTCAAAGAAAATCGGGGATAAAACAATCATTAAGACGGATCGTCATGGCGATCCTATGAGTACAGATAAATCCTACGGCGAAAATGAGGAAGGTCGTAACCTGTTAACTGCTAACGAATTGCGTGATTTACGTGAAGGCGAATGGGTACTCGATCGAACGAAAATGCGACGAGATCTTAAAGGAAATAAAATTGCACCTTATCCGATTTTTGCCAGTATCGATGCAGGAACCAATATGACTTTTCACTATGAATATTTAATGCCTCGGTTCAATGGAAAACTAAATCTGTCTGAATTGAAGCTCAATAAGAAAGGGCACGAGGAAATTAATCTTGTTGATTATATTGTGAAGTGGAAGAGAAAGCCTACGGACCAAAAGAACCAGGTACCGAAAAACAGATATGAAGATGAAAATAAGGAGGAGAAACTTATGAAAACGCGTGTAGACTCCATTGATAGTGTTTCTCTTGATACCAAAGATACAACTCGTTTGGAAGATAAAATGGGCCCAAAAGTATTTGGCAAGTTTTTACAGGCAGCCTATCTTGATCGTTTAACAACACAAGAAAAGGAGCGATTGAATCAATTCACTTCAATGGAACAATTGAAAGTCTTTTGTAATAGTGATAATCGTCCGAATCTAAAAAAGGCCTATCTAGGTTATGTTCAGTCGAATGACTAACTTGAAGGAACTCTTCAGAGAAAGGAGGGAATGAGTTGGTTGATCAACTATTAAAGTTTCAGGATTTACTTCACATTGCGTCGTTTTGGATGGATGTATTAAGAGGAATCGGTTTTACTTTTTTAAAAGGATTTGCATGGGTAGTTGATGCTCTATCAGGGGCAGCAAAAGAGGTTTATAGTTTGATGAATTTCTATCAATACCCGGCTGTTCAGGACTTTATTAATAAGTATCAGCCAGTGATTTGGGCATTAGCGACCGTTGCGGTCGCTTATTTTGGGTGGCAGTTAATTCTTACGAGAAAACTTGATCGAGATAAATTAATCAATAATATCATTTTCGCGATCACGTTATTTTTTGTATTGCCCTGGGCTTTACAGCAAGGAGCTGAATTGACAACTGCCGGTGTAAATGTCTTGCAGGGTAAACAATCAGCCAGTGTTCAGACGTTTAAAAACAATATTACTGATTTGTATACTGTCGATAAAAATGGCTGGAAATCGACCGAAAACCAAAATGATATTAAAGAAAAAAATGATCTTACTGTGTTAGATATTACAGAACAAGTTGATACGGAAGGGAAGCTATTTGAAGCGTCGCCAGTGTCAGACGAAGGTAAGAAACTATTGACGAAACGTTTAAATAAAGTCGATGGGAAGTTTAAGGAAGCCAATATGAAGAGCTTTTGGGGAATTGGAGATCCGGCATATTATCGTTACTCCTGGCACCCTTGGTTAATTGCAATTGAATTAATCACTAAAGGAATCGTTTATGCGTTTGTGATCTTCAAATCAGCTAAATTGATCAATGAAATCGGGTTACTTTACGTCATTACAAGCGGAATTGCTTTAACTGATTTAAAAGATGGCCAGCGAAACAAGCAACTGGCCACAAAGATTAGAGACTCGTTCATCGTATTGTATTTGATGATGTTCTTAATCAATTTCTTTGATATATGGAGTGCTTTTGTAGCAGATTCATCGTTATCCACTTTAGTAAAGCCGATTGCGGTAGCTGCAGGTGCTTGGTTAGTCGTTGACGGACCAAACTTTATTGAACAGCTCTTTGGGATTGATGCTGGCTTGTCTAGTGTTGGCCGGACTGTGATTGCAGCTGTACAAGGTGGTGCAGCTTTGAAAGGTGCAGGAACTGGTATTGGGAATGCGGCAAAAACAGTTGCTTCTAAAGCGGCTGGAGCTAGTCGTCGCTTTGCCAGAGGTGCTGCTTATACTGGATCAGCGGCGAAAGGAGCGCTAGATGGGTTTAAACCTAGTAAGCAAAAAGGCCCAGAGTTACAAGCTGATGAAACAAGCGATTCAAATACAGGCAATACCCACAATTCAGGTGGATTATCCAATGATACTAAGAATCCTGAAAATGGGCCAATGAGCCCACCTTCAACTAACAATCCAACAGAGAATGATCCTGTGGGAAATACTGGTGTTAGTAATGAGGGTAACTTTTCGCTGGGTACACCAAATGGTAGGAATCATCCAGATTCAGGAAAAGGTGGTATTTCAGCTAATAAACCACCAGCTCTTAAAGGTATGGAAAAACCCGGTGCCCCATTGTCCAATAAAGCAATGACAGCACAAGCCAATGCAAATAAAGAAGCCTTCCAAAATATGGGAATTAGCCCCACAACAAGTGCTAAAGACATTTCTGGTGCCTCAAAAGCTCGACAGGCTTTAGATGGACAACCAGCTATTCCAATGGCGCCTAAAGTTTCAGGGGATCAATTGCCACAACACGTACAAGAGGCAAAAGCTCAATTACAACGAGATATGCAGCCGCGGCCAATTGATACCGAAACACTTGGTGAAAAAGCGGTGAGCAAATATGCGGATACAGCTAGAAATATCTACAATGGGCCAACAATGACCCGTTCTCGTAAAGTGTATGATGTTTCAAAAGCAACCAGTAAACGTGTGAAAGATTCATTTAGAGATTAAAGTTATTATCCAGAAAGAAGGGAGAATATGCGTAGGGAAGTTGCTAGACCCAAAGAAGCAATAACGAACATCAAGCAAGGAAGGTTTGATTTTAAAGACGTACTATTTATTGTGGGAAGTCCGTTTATCGGTATGCTCTCACAATATTTGGTGCCGGAAATCTTAAATATACCCTATATCTTGGCGTATCCAGTGATCTTTTATTTACTATTGTCTCCTAGTGATATTCATGGAAAAAAGAATTATCAGGTCGCTATCCAAGTATTATTGAAGGATCGTAAAGTTTACCATTCCATTACGCCTCCAGAGGAGGACGAAACATATGAAATTTGATTCCATTGAACGGAAAAAGCAAGAGAATAAAAAACCACGAAGTGTCCGTAAAGAAATTGATCGACTGACCAGAATTTATCCAGTAGCAGGCATTCATGAAAAGAATTACGTTAAATTATCTATTAGAGGTCAGCGTTGGTATGCGGCCTTTTTTGATACTAAGAAATATGATTTAGAGCTACTAGATGAAGCAGAAGCCGATTTTGTAACCGATAATTATTGGTCATTTCAAAAACAGTATGGAAGTTCAGTCAAAGAGCTTTTCATGAATTTCCCTGAAGAAAATCAAAAACAACAAAGTTATGTGAAATACAAACGTGATCGCGCGAAAGATATCAATCAAATGCGGATTCTTCAGACTGAGTTGGAAAAACTAAAGTATATTGAGAAGACGTATAAAAAACTTACTTCATATGTGGTGATATTTGGTCGTACTATCAGTGAACTAGAAGAAAATATTTCCAACTTAAAACGATTTGACAATCTTTTTGAAGCTAAGTTGTTGAACAAAGAGTATGTAAAAAAAATGCTATATATCCTGAATAATACAGGAGGGATTCAAATTTATGACAATGAAAAAGAAAATAGTTGATGAAGATGTTCAATTTATTTATGATACTCAGCCACAGGGGGGAGTATCCTTTAAAGACGATTTTTTTAATCGCTTTGGTGATGGATATCGCGCAACAATCCATATTTACGAAACCCCCACCATCATGACCGAGTTTTGGTTAATGGATCTTACAAGCATAGATAATGTCATTGTTATGAAAGATTCTCGAACAGATGGTGACGTTGCGTACAAAAAAGGTGTGAGTGAATCAATTGAAGAATTGGAGTCACGTATGAAAAAAGCAAAAACGACGGAACGTGACGAATTAGGGCAAGAAATCGATATTTTACGTCGTTTGAGTCTGAGTATGGGGAGCCAGGGGGAACAGATCAAAAAAGTTGCCTTCCGGATTTTTTGTAGTCAACCAACGTTAGACGCACTGGAAAAGCAGGTCAATGATATTTTGAAACCCTTGGATTCCAATGGTTATCAAGCAACGGTGTTCTTAGGAGAGCAAAAAGAAGAATGGCAATCCCTTTTCATTCCCATGTCGGAACAACGACGGTTGCGGAATCATCGAGATGGGATGGATATTCAAGCTGAAGCGCTGGGCTTGGGTTTTGCCCATAATCAAACTTTTTTAGATGATGAAACAGGATTTTATTATGGGTTTACGCGTACTGGCGGTACAGTTTATTGGGATATGTTTCATAAATCACCCAAACGATTGTACTATAATTTATTCCTTGCTGGTGATATGGGTTCTGGTAAATCAACAGTATTGAAAAAATTATTACGCGACAATGCGGCGAAAGGCAACTATATACGCGGGTTTGATAAATCCGGCGAATTTATGCGAGTCGTTAAAGAATATGGAGGCGTATCTATTCCTCTCGACGGTACTGCCGGTGTGTTGAATATGTTCCAGGTTTATCCGTTAGTATCTAAGAAAACAGCAGATGGTACTTATGTCGTTGATGTAAGGGGCTCGTTTACGCAGCATATTTCTATGCTGGGTATTTTGTTTAATATTCGAAACAAAAAGGCCTCTAGTGAATTGATCAATGAGTTTGAAGATAAAATATGGGATTTTTATATCGACTATGGTATTTGGAAAGAAGATGAGTCAATTGATATCACCAATTTATCAAACGATGAATACCCAATCGCCAGTGATTTCATTGATTATTTAGACAAAGTCGAGCCTAACGCTACTGAAGATACAAAAGGACTGATTAGCTCGATTCGAAGAACTATGAAGCCTTTAACAAAACAATATAAGCGGATTTTTGATGGGAAAACTTCTGTTCCTGATCTTGGAGAAAATCAAATCGTATTTTTTGATATTGAAGGTGTATCTAAATTGGGTTCAGAAATCTTTGATTGTCAGCTGTTCTTAGCATTGAATAACATTATGGGAAATGTGACTCGAATTGGTAAGAAACAAAAAGATTTATTCGATCGGAAGAAAATCAATTGGTGGGATATCATTCGTTGTTTAATTCTTGTTGACGAGTGCCACAATATTTTAAATATTGAAAAAGCCTACGCCGCAAAATGGTTTGTGACCTTGATGTCTGAAGCACGTAAATTATTTATTGGCTTAGCATTGGCCACACAACGTGTTGAGCGGATGTTTCCAAATGCGGAAAACGCCCAAGACAAAGATACGGTCGAAGCGGCCAACAAGCTAAAAGAAATTTTTGGTTTGACACAATACAAAATACTACTGAAGCAAGACGTTACTTCCTTGAATTTTTTGAAAAGTGTCTTTGGAAAAATTTTTACGGATACTGAATATGCTATGATGGCACAATTCCAGACCAGTGAGGAGGTGGGCGGCTCTCAAGGGATTATGAGTATTGCTGGTGATCAAAGTATTCAAATGACTTTCCAAGTCACTGATGAAGAATTAGCACTGTATGATGGAGGTGCCTGATGAGAAAAAAAGCCAAAAAATTTCTTTTCAAAAAGTATTTCATTCCTTTTCTCATTTCAAACTTCCTAGTCATAGGGACGTTGTTCGTGGTAATCATTTCTGTATTTTCTATGATGTACATGAGTCAAAAAGATAAATGTGGTCCTAGCGAAACACCAAGTATTTCTGTTAATGGTGACCCAGGAGCAGTTCCTGCGTCGATTGATGATTTTGTTAAACAACATAAAGATGCCTACATCCTCTCGTGGAAAGCGGGAGGTTTTTTACCGTCTGCAAGTATCGCTCAAACAATGGTGGAAAATGGATTCAACTTTACAAATCCGTCAGGAACGTCGCTTTGGCAAGCGCATAACATGGGAGGGGTTAAGACTTCTAGCAAGGGTCATTTTCCAATCACTTTGGCAACATTTGGTGAGGATTCGGTTGATATTACTGGAACGAAACCTGGAACGAGCGTGGGCGATAATACTGGAGGTGCTTACACCTGGTTTAAAGATTATAATGCAGGCATTGTCGGTAAAGCAGAGTTCATGGCGCACCAAACACTCTATACTGGAGCAATCAATAATACCGACGGAGCCAGCGCTTTAACTGCAATTTTTAAGGGCGGTTGGGCAACTGATCCAAGTTACTTGACCAAGCTGTTAAGTACCTATAATTCATTAGGGAAGAATTATCAATGGCTAGATCAAGAAGCAATTACTAAATATGGCAATTCGCCTTATAAGTCTGGTGCAATTGGTGAGGATGATTCTATTCCAAAGAAAGATTCAACATCTTCTGGCAATCATAAGATTGATTCTTCTAAGCGTTCTAAAATCATTGATTTTGCGAGAAGTAGAATCGGTGTTCCATATCTATGGGGAGGTCGAGATTGGGACAAAGGAATGGATTGTAGCGGACTTACCATGTTGGTCTATCAGAGGGTTGGAATCACGCTGCCGCCTACGTCTGAAACTCAATCAACTGCGGTGAAAAAGATTAGTAAAGAGGAAGTCAAAAAAGGGGATCTCATCTTTTGGGGACCTGCCGGAAGCTCACATCATGTAGCGATTTATAGTGGTGATAATAAAATGATTGAGGAACCGCAACCTGGGCAAAGTTGCCAAGAAGTTCCTCTCCGTGAGGGCATATGGTTTGGCACGATCGAGGGACTTGGCGGTGACGACAGCGAAGACAGTGACAGTGATAATTGTGAAGTGGATACTGGAGATCCTGTAGGTGAAGTTGTCGGTCAAAACTCGGCACCAACATTAGAAATTCCGGCAGAGTATAAAGGAAAATTGACGTTGCCCGCACCTGACAATAAGAACTATGCAGGGAATCAATACCCAATGGGTCAATGTACCTGGGGAGCATTTAATCGCATGGCTCAAATCGGAAAACCGATTGAATGGTTCTCTGGTGACGGTGGGAATGGTGGTTCTTGGGGAGCCTCAGCGCGCGCACGAGGGTACACAGTTGTAAAAGGAAAACCACAAGTCGGCTGGGCAGCAAGCTTCTACGGTGGACTGGCCGGATCAACACCGCCATATGGTCATATAGCAGTCGTTGAGTACGTCAATTCAGATGGCAGTATGCTAGTTAGCGAAACCAATGTTGTGAGTCCTGGTTCTGGTACTCGCTCTTGGCGAGTGATTGACAAAGCCACCACTTCCCAAGTTGAATTTATTCAAGGAAAGGGGAAATAAAATGGAACCTATTTCAACAAGAGTGAAGTTTATTGTAGGTAGTTTTATTGCAGTTTTTCTTCTCACAGCTATGTTTGCCCTACTAAATGATACCCATGAGAAATCCAAAAGTATCAAATTGTTAAAGCAAGATAACGCGAATTTGAAAAGCAATGTAGCAGATTTATCCAATAAATATACTCAGCTTTCTGAACAGTATGACGCATTAAATAGAGAAAAAAATGGTTCAGCTAATGAGTCATTATTGAACACCACGAATGAACTATTCAAGATGGTTTATACCTACGATACCGTAAAGAAATCTGACAGTGTTGCCGCTCGGAAAGAAAAAGCGAAATCCTATGCGAATGCGTCAACACTCGATGCTCTTTTTTCAAAAGAACCAGAAAAATTACTATCCACTGTTACGACAGTTTCCAAAATGGAAGGTATCCCGGAAGTCTACCGAATGTCCTCTGACGAAAAGAATCTTACTGCAATGGTGTTAATAAACTATTCTTTTTCAATTGCTGGGAGTGATAAACAAGAAAGCAAATTTATGTATCGAATCGTTTTTGATCCAGCGCTAAATAAAGTAACTGAAGTTAAGAATATTGGAGAGGTAAACATTCCTTAAAAATGGAACGGATTGAAGGTGAGAACGTGACGAGAAAAAAAAGTATCAAGTGGAAGGTGGTTCTCCTAATCATTGGTCTGATAATTAGTTTAGTAGGAACGTCAATTCTACAGATGAGCACTTTTGAGAAACAAGCTTCTCCAAGAGAAATTAGTCCACAAACTAGAAAAACGGTTGTATTTTATCGTGACGATTGTCCCGATTGTCAGTCGGTATTTCCGTTATTGTATTATCACAACCTATTCAAAAAAGACTTGATTTTTGTCAATATGAATCAGCCACTAAACCGTCGCTATATTCGGACCTATAACCTAAAGAGTGTTCCAACTATCGTTAAAAAAAATCGCCAATATTCAGGAACTGACAAAGAAAAAATACGACGGTTTCTGGACAATGACTTTTAGGAAAAGGAGGCGAAAATTTCGTGGCCGTAAAAATCTCACTAAAGAAAAATGAACGTAAAAAATACCAGTATATGGTGTTCGCAATCGTGGGTGTTTTTCTATTTTTCTTTGGCAGCAGCTTGCTTGTAAAACCAGAAGTCGATGCAAAATCCACAAAAATTGGAGAAGGGGTTTCATCTGAAATGCGGAGTATTACCTTAGTTGAACGGCAGTATTATCCGAAAGATGAGACGCTAGTTTTCTCCTATCTGTCACCAATCAACAGTTCAACTGTTCTCGATGAGTTGAAAGTATCCGCCAAAAAAGACCGAACAGATGAAACAAAGTACGACGCTTCAATCAAAAAAATCAATGAAGAGTTGTACGTGGTTAAAGTTAAACATTTGCCTAATTCTTGGGAAAAACTTGCCATAGCGATTTATGCAAAAAAGAGTGATCTTCAATCCATGGGAGACGATCAGAAATTGCATTTTGTAAGGCAAGAATTAACTACTAATGATCCCTATAATCCGAATCGTTCAAAGAGTTCTTATGAACTGACCGCTGTTAGATTTGAGATCGATCAGACACAAAAAGATATGAGAGCTAACAGTAAAAAGGAAACGGACTTTCACAAATCAATCAAGAAAATAGAGAAGGTGAATAGCAATTTAGAATTATCACTTGAAGATAAAACAGAAAAGGAACAAGAGAAAACAAAGCAGACAATCGACCAAAATAAATCGCAAATCGACTCAATTGAAAAAGAGATAGCTACCCTAAAAGAGAGTGATAGTGAACTGAATTTAAAACTAAATAAATTGAACGATCGGAAACAAGAATTGCAAAATCCGTAAGTCGACTCTAAAAATTTGACCCGCTACGGAACATGGTATTTGCCCGAAATTTCTAACCTAGTACCTTGATAACTTTGTTCTCCTAGTTTTTTGACCCGCTATTAAGTCGGGTTTGCACTAAATGACCCGCTATGGAGCCGGTTCGATGGATTAACAGACCCGCTACAGAGCATGGTTCACAAAGTATTCTGGGGTCACTATAAACCAACCCGCACTGCGGGTTCCACCACAATATGGGGGCAGGGTTCCCTTATGCTCTTACAAAATCCCTTTCCATTGTTTCACAATGTCAGGGATTTGTAAGTTCTCCGAACACGTTCGGAAGTCTTGATTTGTCAGTTTTGATCATTGAAGGAGTGAACTTTTTGGAAATAAAAGTCAGAAACATACCCGCAAAAACAGTCGCTGCTCTTGATGAGTTGGCGAAACAAAATAGTCAGTCCAGGGAAGAATATATCCGCCGACTTTTAGAACATCATGTCATGTATTCTGAAGTGGAGGGATTGAATAGAAAGTACGAAACATTGGTTCAAGAAATTTCGCAAAATATGATTCTTACGCTCAACGAAAATACCAAAGCTTTGAATGAATTTATTGAATTTCGGAAGGAGAATTCCTGATGAAAAAATTGGAAGTAAACTTGAGAGAAGCAGACGAATCTGAGTATGGTTGGGTATATTTAGAACCTTATTTAGAAAAATCAGATGGCAAACGTCGGCCAGCTTATCAAGCACTGGAACAAATATTTCGCGAACATGAAATGTATAAGGCAATCGCTGAGAATATGGCCTCCATGCAAAAAGAATTATCTGGTCAGTTAGACAAAATTCAAAAAGAAGTTCATTTCACTTTGTTGCGGAGTGGTGATGCTGAGAAAAGCGCTAGAACACTTCTTCATTTATGGAATAGCTACAACTTTGATAAAAACGTGACCAGCTACTTACCTATGGGTGAACTGGTGACGCCACCAATGGAAAAAGCAATGTATGAAGTCGGCCAGTATTACAAAGAGTTATCTGCGAAAAAAAGAAGTCGGAGTGAATCATTAACAACAGATGCAGAAAAAATAAGTACATCAGATCAAGATCAAAAACTACCAGAAAAAGAAGGATTTAGTGAGGTAGATTCTGCTGGTGTAAGAGCTACGTTTGCGGATTGGGCTGAATAATTATGGTGAAGGCAGCACTGGTTATGAAGTGGAAATTTGTCATGTCAAACAACCAAAAATTTCAGAAATATATCGATTATATTGATCGTGATGAAGCGACGCGGACAAAAGAATTTCACCAGTATAATATCTTGGAAAGTGACGGCTACAATCATTATATGGAAGATCCCGATAAGTCTTCAGGATTATTTACGGCCAACAAGGATCACTTAACTAAAGAAGAACGACTGACAGTAAAAAAATTATTCCAAAAAGCGCAAAGCAATGACTCACTCATGTGGCAAGACGTTGTTAGTTTTGACACGAATTGGCTAACGGAGGTCGGGCTATATGATCCCAAAAAGGATCAGTTAAATGAAGCAAAAATAATGAATGCTATTCGAGTCGCTATGAACGAGCAGTTAAATGCAGAAAAGCTAAAAAATAGTGCTGTGTGGACCGCCGCAATCCATTACAATGAGCTACATCATATTCATGTCCACATTGCGATCGTGGAACCTGAACCGACTCGTGAATACGGCACTTTTACCAGAAAAGACGGTTCAACCTATGAAGCGAGAAAGGGGTTCCGATCGAAGAAAAATGTAGATCGTTTTAGAAGCCAGGTCATGAGTCAGTTGTTGGATCGAGATCAGCCATTGGCTCAAATATCTTCAATGATACGTACCCAATTAGGGAAACACAAAGGAAGTATGCGGCAACTGCCAGATAGTGAACTAAACTATTTATACGATAAGATTTATCAATCTTTACCGCCAGATCGTAACAAGTGGAAGTACAACATGAATGCAATGAACGAGATACGACCAGATATTGATCGGTTCATTAGGACCTATCTCAACACGTATGAAAAAAATGAGTATCATGAGCTTCAAAATTTATTAGATGAAAATTCTTCTTTCTATATGAAGTTGTATGGTGAAGGAACAAAAGAGTATCAACGAGCAAATGATTTTAAGATCAATAAGAATGCAGAATTGTATTCCTTGTTGGGTAATTCATTGCTAAAAGAGATGTCCAATCAGTACAAAGCAGAACATGATATCCCAACTAAAGACGGTTCTGTTGATTGGAATAAGTTACTTTCTAAACAATCCAAAAACTGGAGTAGCCATACAACAAAACCTGATTTATCTAAAGTAAAAAAGGCACTAAGAAAAGATTTTCAAAGTATTAAGAACCAACAAGTCTACTTGAAGAATATGAGGGAAAGAGAACAACCAGATCAAGGATTATCTCGATAGAATTATAGCCAATCATTTACAATACGTGTAATACGTGCTATAATAATTTTGTCAGGAGGTATAGTGCACATGCCAATGACGCAAAATGAAATGGTGAAACTCCTAATTGAACACGGCGGCGTTAAAGTCAAAGGTGGGAAAGGAACTCATATAAAAGTGAGGTTTCCTGGAGTGAACCGGCCGATCATTGTTCCTCAGAAATTACCCAAAGGGACAGAAAACGGTATTCTGAAGCAAGCAGGGTTGAAATAACTCTGTTCTGCTTCATTAAAAGAAAGGAGAATGAATGATGCTTGTTTCTTATCCGGCCTTGTTCTATTTCGAAAATAGCGAAGGCTATGACCCTGGATTTTCTGTTTTCTTTCCAGACTTTCCCAATACAGGTGGTACGAGTGGTTCTACAATCTCTGAAGCTCTGGAAATGGCGTCTGATTATTTAGGAATTCTATTATCTGATGATATTGAACAGGAACGCGAGTTACCAAAACCTTCCTTAATCAGTTCGCTATCTTTAGAAGAGAATGATCCTTTTAAAGATGATTCAGATTTTAATTTTGAATATGATTTTGAAAAATCGTTTGTGTCTATGGTGAGTGTTGATCTATCCCAATATCTTGGGAATAATGATCCCATTAAAAAGACTTTAACTAT
The DNA here is from genome assembly GCF_002174375.1 of Enterococcus sp. 12F9_DIV0723. Lineage (NCBI taxonomy): Bacteria > Bacillati > Bacillota > Bacilli > Lactobacillales > Enterococcaceae > Enterococcus > Enterococcus sp. 12F9_DIV0723. Next base: position 1,373,059 of record NZ_NIBK01000001.1, read on the forward strand.
TCCCAAATGGGCAGATAAGCTTGGAAAGGATCTTCATTTGAACTTTTCAAAGACTTTAACTGATGCAATCGTAAGCAAAAAAATGGGTGCATAAAAACATTTTTAATGAAAAAAATAATAACAATTTTTAAGGGAAGCGAATTATTCGTTTCTCTTTTTTTATTATCAAAAAAGGAGGGAAGCTTAATGGCGAATACATCAAATGCAAAACAAACTTATTCGATTGGAAATTTAGTTAATGAAGTAAATAAGCAGTATGAGGGATTATTTGAAATACCTGATTCAGAGTTAACGATCGGTGACGATCGTTTTTTTAATTTGCTTGAGATTAAGCATAAAGAAAATGAAAAAGTGCTGGTTTTATCTTCTTTAGAACAGGAACAGGATTATTTTGTTGTTGGTCCGAATAAAGTGAAATGGACGGATAACTGGTCAGGAGAAGATGACCGAATCTATAGAGGTAATGTTCAAGATGAGTTCCAGATTTCTTTTGAAGAAGAGGTCTTTCAAGTGAACGCAAATAATTTAGAGTTTAGCAAGAAAAGGACAAGTCCAGTTTTCGAAATTGATATGGATACACCGAACAAACACACTAATCGTTCAAATTCTCACGGATTAGAACGATAAATATGAGCTATCGTTGAGAGAAGAAGTGAGTAGAAAATGCTCACTTTTTTCTATTTTGGAGGTGACATGAATGGAAAAAAATGAGTACCAAAAGTTATTAACTGAAGCCAAGAAAATTTCTATTACTTCAGTCATGGATGATCAAGGAATGGACTATATTGATATGCGCAATTTTGCCCAGGGAATCGAGCATGACAGTTTAATGATCGACAAGCGAAAGAATCGCTTTTATTGGAACTCTCAAGTTGAAAATGGTCAAGTTGTTCATGGCGACGTCTTAGACTTTGTTTCCCGATTTTACGACATGAGTCATTTAGAAGCGCTGAATTATTTAACCCAGGAACACCATGAACAGCTCAGAAAGACTGAAACTACTGAAAACCCCAAAGAACCATTTCAGTATTATTTTGAACATAATAATGACTTCTCTAATGCAGCTGATTATTTGGTAAATCAGCGGAAATTATCAGCTACTCTAGTCGAAACATTACACGAGAAAGGCTTCATTCAAGAAGATAAATACAAGCAAAGTATATTTGTTTGGTCGGACACTGGCAAAGCGGTTGGGGCTTCCGTGGTAGGCTCTGAATACAATCCTGAAAAATTTAAACGTGGCCGCTTTAAAGGAATCGCCAAAAATAGTGAAACGAATTTCGGATTTAACGTAACAATCGGAACGCCAAATAAGTTGTTCGTTTTTGAGTCGCCTATTGATCTACTCAGTTATTGGTCCATGAACCCACAATTGGAGAATTGTATGTTAGCGGAAATGGAAGGGTTGAAGGAGCAATCGGTTTATAAATTTATCAATCAAATGTATCTCTCTAAGGGTTCTTTGCCTCACGAGGGGATTTACATTGGCGTTGACAATGACCAAGCTGGCCACCGTTTTTTTGACAATCTATCCAAACTTTCTTATGTGATCAATGAGACTGGTCAAGAGATTCATTTCAAAAAATTGATTCCACATGATTTGGATATTCCTAAAGAAAACATTCCTATTTACCAGGAAGCTGCCAATTCTTTTAATGTTGACTGGCGAGCCGTTGCAGCCATCCACAAGGCGCTTACGAATTTCAATACCGAAGGAAAGAATGCAAATTCTTGGAATGTGGATCAATACTTTTCTGGTGAGGATTTTGATTTATTTTTGGAAAGTAAGAATGTGACAGAGCAACTAGCCGAAATTGAAACAACTACTGAAGAGTATGATTTCCAAAAACTGTTTCGTATTGACGAGGGAATGGACCCGATTGAGCTGCATGGACTACATCAAAAAGTAAGCAGTTATTATGAAGATTATCGAAATCTTGGCTACCGGCCAACAGACGCTCTTATTAAGGACTGGAATGATTCTCTACGATATAGAGTACTAGTGCAATTAGAAGCTCGTTTACTTGAATCCGTATATGAGCGCAATGGTAAAGAGCAGATGAAAATCCACAAAGATGAGGAACGAAAAAAGTATGTCGCTGTTTCTCAAGATTCACAATTTCATGAACCTTTCTTTGAAGCGGACTCTCCTGAAGAGGCCGCTCTTTTAGTAAAAAATTATGGATTCCAGGCAGTAGATAAAGAGGATCGTGTGAAATATCAGCCTGATCGAGCGCCTGAAGGAAAGAAACATGAAGAATCATGGCTGATGAGTCGTTGATATTAGGGGGAAAGATGAATGGGCTTATTAGATCGATGGAAAAATCAACAACATTCGATTAACAAATTACACAATGATTTGGCTTCAATGTACAAACAGATATTAGAACAGGTAACTAGTAATGAACAAGAAATTTTGCAGTTCTTAGAGTTTAGCAGCCAACTGTACAAGTATGACTTAGAAAGTGCTTTGTTTGCTTATGGACAGAATCCGAATGCAAAATTTTTAGCAGATTTTGATACCTGGAAATCTATTGGTCGATCTGTTACGCAAGGTTCTAAGGCCATTAAAGTACTGCACCAAAAAGAAAATGGCTTATTTTATCATGTGAACCTTTTTGATGTCGCACAAACAACCGGAAGAGAATTCTCTTTTCCGGTTTGGCTGATGGATGAAGGTCAATACACAACCGTCACTGATCGTGCATTCCAGATTTCAGATGATTCTGCAGATGCTCTTTGGAATGGGATCGTTACAGAGTATTCAGATAATCAGATGATAGAAAATTTGTCAGATTCCTTTGAATATTATGAGGAAGTTAGTGAGTTTATGTTGAAATATAAACTTGGCCAGTTTCCACGCTGGAAAGACTATGTTGGTGACGTGCAACCTTTTGTCGGAAATCCTGACCTATTTATTGAGGCTGTTCCCAAAATTATTGACGCGAACCGTTCACTTTTAGTGCAAGTAGATCAAGCGAAAAGAGAATTACTTTCAAAGGAGAATGACAATGCCAAACAATTTAGATCAAATAAACCAGTATCAGGAGAAAATGAACCAACAAAACCAAGCGTACAAACGGCGAACGAAACCAATCGTGATGCTGGATTACAAGGAAGAGAACGGTCTACTGTATCCGAAAATGACAGAAATGGCCGGGAACCACGAACTGAGCAAACAAGAAATGATGATCCAGGAATATCTGCAGGAGAATCAAGCAACACTGTATCACGAGTTGTATCTGAGCGGCGAGTTGATGATTTATCTGAAGAACAAAGAGGAACAGCTGAAGACGAAAGAACAGAAGATCTTCCAGAAACTACTGCAGCAAAGAGTGGACCAACTACCAACAGAATTGCTGCACCGGACACAAGTGATCAACCAGCTGAAGGAACAAGCCCACGAAATGACACTGGAGGATCTTCTTCCGGTTTAAGCAAGGTCGAACCATTTTCTTATAAAGAACTGGTTTCAGTCGTAAAAATGGGCTCTCAATTTCAAGATGGGAAATTCCGAATTTATGACGCCTTTAATAAAGGATTATCAAAGACGGAACTCTCTCAATTCTTAAAAGAAGAATACGGCACTGGCGTCAGTACTTCTACCGGCCAGTTTAAACTGATTACAGATCATGATAGTAAAGGAATTCGGATTCGAGATAAGTGGGAGGGAGAAGATAAAAGAGAAACGCTTCTTACCTGGAACCAAGTTCGAGATTACACCCAAACGTTGGTATCTGCCGGATTGTATTTTTCGGAAGAGGAAAGATTGAATTATCAACGATACCGACACGGCCAGATAGCGAAGAATGCAGGAATCACACCGAAAGAATATTTACCAGAAGTCTTGAAATCAAACATGGTGATCAATCTAAAGAGAGATATTTATTCTTTCTTCCAAGAAGATCCTTCAGTAGAGAAACGAGCAGAGTTTCTGAAAGAGCGGTATGGAATTGGTGGGGCGAATACACCTGATAAACCCTACCATTATGCCCATGTAGATAAAGGGATCACGTTAACGAACTATTATGAATCAAAGACGTTTACCTGGAAACAAGTAGCAGAACGTATCCAACAATTAATAAATGAAAATGCGTATATGCAAGATGGGGATTATGAAGAACAACACCGAGATTATGGAATCAATCTGAACCTAGATGAATCAGGTAGGGAGGATCAGACTGAATCAATCCAAGAAAATCAGAGTGACGTTTCCGCGGATTCGTCATTCGATGTGTCTGAGTGGACCGAATTACCCGAAGACTATCGTTTCCAGCGATTGAATGACAAGGCGTATCTAGTCAATGAAAAAGGTGAGTTTGAGATTGAACCTGTCGAAATCACTTATTCTGATGGAAAAACGTACTACCGGCCAATTGTGCAGGCTGTTTCTGAAACGATCGAAGTAGAACAAGCAGCTGAAGGTGAAATTGATTTATTTGATTATCAGTATACGGAAGCACAAGCAGCCCCTGCTGCAAACAATAAAGAAGAATCCAAAAAAGAGTCAGTCGTACCGATAGATTTCTCCTTTGACCAAAACAATGATTCTCTTTATGGTAAAAAGCCGAAAGAACGCCTAGTAGATAACTTGGCTGCCTTGCGACTGTTAAAAAAATTAGAGCAAGAGAATCGGTTAGCCACTACTGACGAACAAGAGATCTTAGCTAAGTATGTTGGTTGGGGTGGTTTATCTGAAATCTTTAATACAGAAAATGACAGCTATGCTAAAGAGCGGGAAGAACTAAAAGAATTAGTGACCACCGAAGAATACGAAAGTGCCAGAGAAAGTGTTTTAACTGCTTATTATACGGACCCGATGATTATAGAACAAGTGTATGAAACAGTGGAACGGCTTGGGTTTAAACATGGCCGGATTCTTGATCCCGCAATGGGAACAGGGAATTTCTTTTCAGCAATGCCGACCACAATGAAACAAAACTCCCAACTATATGGTGTGGAGCTTGATCACTTGTCTGCAGCACTCTCTAAGCAGCTTCAGCAGTCGGTCCACATCCAGGAAAAAGGGTTTGAAGAGACACAATTTATCGATGGAAGTTTTGATTTAGTTGTGGCCAATGTGCCATTTGCAGATTTTAGAATCAAGGATAAAAAAACCTTGGAAAGCTATTATATTCATGATTATTTTATAAAGCATTCACTGGATCTTGTTCATGAGGGTGGCATTGTTGCGGTAATCACGTCTTCCGGTACCTTGGACAAAAAGGATTCTTATTTCAGAAAAGAGTTGACCACTCAAGCTGAGTTATTGGGCGCTGTAAGATTGCCAGAAACAGCGTTTAAGGCGATTGCTGGGACAGAAGTAACTACGGATATCCTTTTCTTCAGGAAGGAAGCTGCCGAATTAAGAAGAGACTATGGGGAACGTTCCTGGGAATCTACGGTAGAAGTTGAAAATCACCAACGCTTTGATGATGGTTCGTTGTATCCACCAATCACAGTTAATAAGTTTTACTCGGAAAGATGGTCTTCTATTTTAGGTGATTTCAAATATAAGAATTTCCGTGGAGGGACGTATACTGTAGTTCCCCAAGAGGGCAATGATTTAAGCCAACAATTAAAAGACCGCCTACGGATCGTCAATGGCGAGTATGTATCGCCAATTGAGTTGGGATATAAAGTTCCAGACGTATTGCCGCTGATTGATGAAAAAACACCTAATTTAGATCAGGAACAATTGCCACTATACAGCTACATTGAAAGAGAAGGCTCTATTTATTATCACGGCAATGGTGATATTGAGAAAGTAAGTCTAGGAGATACCAGGAAAAAACGTATGTTGGGTATGATCGATATTCGTGATTGCTTGTCTGAAGTTATTTCTTATCAGCAGCAGTATGATTTTGACCAGGAGGTATTTTCAGCCAAACTCGCTGAATTGAATCGAGTTTATGATGGATTTATTAAAAAATACGGTCCAATCAACTCTCAAGTAAATAGTCGCTTATTTTATGAAGATGATCGCTTTGCTCTACTTTCTTCGATTGAGATTCCACAAAAAAATGGGTCAGTCACTAAAGGCGATGTTTTTAGAAAGGCAACCATACGGCAAATTGAACCTGTGACGAAAGTAAATAGTGCAATTGAAGCGTTGAATCATAGCTTATCAAAACTTGGCAGGGTGGATCTTAGCTATATGTTGTCGATTTATCCAGTGGAGGAATCTATTTTATTAGAACAGCTGGACAGCCATATTTTTATTGATACCGAAAAATATTTACAAGCGGACAAGCAAGCAGAAAAAGCGTACGTTCCTAAAGACGAATATTTATCGGGTGACGTGAAACATAAATTGAGCCTGGCAAAAATGTTGGTCGGATCAGATGATCGCTTTGAAAATAATATTGCAGCGCTGCAAGAAGTCATACCTAAAGATTTAACGATCAGCGAAATAGAATATGATATTGGAACCAGTTGGATACCACTGGACACGTATCACACCTTTATGAAAGATGTGTTCGATGCAGCACCATTTAAGCTTTCACATGAAATAATAAAAGTAGAATACAATCAGTATTCGGATACGTACCATATCAGCGGTAAAAAATCGGATAACTCGGTGTTGATCAATAACGAATATGGAACCAGTCGTATCAACGCTTATCAAATTCTTGAAAAGTCTTTAAATATGAAAACTGTTCAAATTTTTGATAAAGAAGAGGTTTGGGTAAATGGGGAGCAAATCACTAAAGACGTGCTTAATGTAAAAGAAACGATGTTGGCTCGATCGAAACAAGAACATATCCACCATGCTTTTAAAGATTGGTTGTTCCAAGATCACCAACGTGCGGAAACGCTCTTGAGGATCTACAATGATACGTTCAACCGAATCCGGCCAAGGCAATATGATGGCAGTTATCTTTCATTTGAGGGGATGAATGAACAATTTGAATTAAGGCCCCACCAAAAAAATGTGGTTGCCAGGATCGTTGAGAATGGGCGGGCCTTGATGGCTCATGAGGTAGGAGCTGGTAAAACAGCTAGTATGATCGGTGCTGGTATGATGATGAAAGACCAGGGCTTAATCAAAAAACCAATGTATGTCGTGCCTAATCATCTGACGGAACAATTCGGCCAAGAATTGCTTCGATTTTATCCGTCAAAGAATGTTTTGATTACTGGTAAAAAGGATTTTGAGAAAAAGAACCGGCAAAAATTTGTTTCAAGAATTGCGACAGGAGACTATGACGCAATTATCATTGGGCATAGCCAATTCGAAAAAATTCCTTTGAGTAAGGAGCGGAGAACGGCTTTAATCAAGCGAGAACTGAGTGAACTTGAAGAAGGAATCCGGCTTGAAAAGAGTGAAAGTGGACAATCTTGGAGTTTAAAACAGATGGTCAGTTTTGAAAAACGACTGAAAGAACGGCTGAAGAACCTACAAAATGAAGAGTACAAAGATCGGCTACTAACTTTTGAAGAGTTGGGTGTCGATTTTTTATTTGTCGATGAAGCTCATAATTATAAAAATCTTTATACCTATACAAAAATGTCGAACGTTGCTGGTGTGAATACCTCAAACAGCTTGCGTGCGACAGATATGTTTATGAAGTGCCAATACATGTTGGAAAAATTTCAAAATAGAGGAGTTGTTTTTGCGACTGGTACACCAATTTCTAACTCAATGAGTGAATTATACACCATGCAGCGTTATCTTCAGCCGGATGAATTAGCTCGAATGAATCTTCATACATTTGACCGCTGGGCTTCTACTTTTGGTGAGGTTGTGACGGCACCAGAAATCAATCCAGAAGGTAGTGGCTTTCGCATGAAGAGTCGTTTTGCAAAGTTCCATAATTTACCGGAATTAATGAGTTCATTCCATTTAACTGCAGATATCCAAACAAGCGATATGCTTCAATTACCAGTTCCTGAGATTGCGACTGGGAAACCACAATTAGTGATTTCTGAACCCTCTGAATTTCAGGAAAAGAAAATGGCTGAATTGGCCGAACGAGCAGATGCGGTACGTTTGGGTCAGGTCGATCCACGAGAAGATAATATGTTAAAAATCACGAATGAAGCCAAATTAATGGCCATTGATCCGCGTCTGTTAGATTCAACAGCACCGGCTTATATGGATGGAAAACTATTCAAATGTGCAGAAAGAGTACATGAAATCTGGCAAAGTACGTTTGAAAAGAAATCAACGCAAATTATCTTTTCGGACTCTGGTACGCCTAATCCTAATAAATTCAATGTGTATGATGAAATTAAAAAAATCTTGATTGAAAAAGGGATACCAGAAAATGAAATTGCCTTTATCCACTCGGCCAAAAACGACCGGCAAAGGGATGAACTATTTGAAAAAGTTCGTCGTGGAGACGTTCGCATTATTTTAGGGAGTACCGAAAAATTAGGAACTGGTACAAATATCCAGGATAAATTGATTGCTCTGCACCATTTGGATGTTCCGTGGCGTCCAAGTGATCTGACCCAACGGGATGGTCGTGGTGTGCGGCAAGGAAATGAAAACTCAGAAGTTCAGATTTATCGCTATGTTGCTCGAAATTCGTTTGATTCTTATTTGTGGCAGACCCAAGAAAACAAATTGAAGTTTATCAATCAGGTCATGACTGGTAAAAGCATTGCTAGAAGTGCAGATGATATTGACCAATCAACGTTAGATGCGGCTGAAGCTAAAGCGCTGGCTACCAACAATCCCATGCTTTTAGAAAAGATGACAGTGGATCGGGAAGTTATGAATCTGCAGTTACTAAAAAGCAGCTGGCAATCTAGCCGATTAATATTAACTCATAACTTAGAAAACGTATATCCCAAACAGTTGGAAGATACACAAATAAATTTGGAAAAAACGATCAAGGACAATGAGTGGGGCGCTAAGCAATTGAATGGTGAATTCTCCATGACACTATTAGACCAAGTTTATGAAGATCGATCGGAAGCGTTAGAGGCATTCAATTCGATTATAGAAATGGGATCAGAAATGGAAAGAAAAATAATCGGTTCAATGCATGGTTTTGATCTAAAAATCGCTCCTTCTCGTTTCGGTCAAATGATTGTTTCCTTAGAGCGAGAACGAAGTTATACGGTTGCTGTAGAAAAAAATGGGAAAGGGTCTCTAACGCGCATGACGAATGTTTTGCGGACACTTCCTGAAAAGATCAATAATTTGAGAAACGAAAAAGAGGATCTGGTTAAAAAACTCGATCAAGCCAAGCGACAAGTCGCTAAGCCTTTTGAACAAGAGGAGGAATTGAAACAGTTGATAGAAAAACAGACAGCCATCAACCTTTCTTTAGAAATGGGTGAAAATGCTACTTCTATTCAACAACCTACTGTAGAGATAGCAGATGAAGTAAGCTCCATCAAACCTACTTCTCTAGCAATGGAACAAGGAAGATGAGTGAAAGTATTTTTAACAATCCCTTGTGTATATCCCGTATACGGGATATACTGTGGATAGAGATAGTAATTTTAAAAAAGGATATTGTTCTCTACTACCAAGAATTCAATAGTAGTTAAAGC
>NZ_NIBK01000001.1:1384332-1386417 GCF_002174375.1 Enterococcus sp. 12F9_DIV0723
TGATATAAAAAGAATCGCTTTCTGACATATTTTTACGAGTCAATTTTTAGTACATTATGAATATAGCAAACAAAGAAGATATTTGAAAGCTCAAGGTGAAGAAAATGAATAAAATAGAAAAATTATTGATCGATGAATATGATAATCATATAATGCCTTTTTTATGGATGCATGGAGAAGATGAAGTGACAATCAGAAATTATATCGATAAAATTTCTGAAAGCGGAATTAAGTCAGTATGTATTGAATCCAGACCTCACGAAGAATTCTTGGAAGATAAATGGTGGTTAGACGTAAGTATAATAATTGATGAATGCGAGAAGCTCGGAATGACCATCTGGATTTTAGATGATAAACACTTTCCAACGGGATTTGCAGCAGGAGCTATCACTGAAAAATATCCGGAATTACAAAAATTATTTTTAGGGTTTTATCAATTGGATGTCGTTGGCCCTAAGAGGAATGCAGGGACTCTGGTGCGGTGGACCACTCAAAAAAGACCAGATTTTATGAGTGTGGGAACGGAAAACAATATCGAATCTAACGGGAGTAACAGAAAAGGAAAGATTTTGTCAGTTTCGGCTGCTCCGAGAAAAGGTTATGAAAAAATTGATGAAGACAAACTGATAGACATTACGAATTATTTAAAAGGAGACATGCTCTATTGGGATATCCCGGATGGTGAATGGAGTATCTTTATCTGTTATGAAACAAAGGAAGGTGGAGAATCTGCAACAGAGGGTTATTTGAATCCAATTGTTGCAGAGTCCACGGATGTTTTGATTCAGACAGTCTATGAGACTCATTATGAAAAATTTGGTGATAAGTTTGGAACCACGATTGAGGGCTTCTTTTCTGATGAACCGCGTTTTGGAAATATAAAAGGTTCAGATGCTTCAATAGGACGAAAAGATATGCCACTTCCATGGAAAAGAGGCATGGAGATTGAATTGGCTGAATATACAGGGTTTTCAAAAGAGGAAGTATTATTGAAACTTCCATTATTAATCCGAGGAGACTCAGCGGAAGCGCATCAGTTCAGATTCCTATTCATGGAACTCATCACGGATTTATTCAGGGATAATTTTTCCGACCGAATTGGCAATTGGTGTAATGAACATGGTGTTAAATACATCGGTCATGTAATTGAAGATAATAATGCTCATAGTCGATTAGGCTATGGAGCGGGTCATTTCTTCAAATCGATGTCTGGACAGGATATGTCAGGAATAGATGTTGTTTTACACCAATTGATGCCTGATGAAAAAGAGGGTCACTTTAAATCAATGACTTCAAATGGATGGGATGGTGAGTTTTTTCATTTTGCATTAGCTAAATTAGGAAGTTCATTGAGTTATCTTGATGAGAAAAAAGCGGGCCGAACAATGTGTGAAGTATTTGGTGCATATGGGTGGGCTGAAGGAACAAAATTAATGAAATGGATTGCGGATCACATGATGGTTAGAGGTGTTAATTATTTTGTGCCCCACGCTTTCACGATGAGTAATTTTCCAGATGCTGACTGTCCACCTCATTTTTATGCACAAGGACATAACCCTCAATTTTTCGCTTTTAAGAATTTGATGGACTATATGAATAAAGTTAGTGATTTATTTACAGGAGGACAGCATTGTTCTGATATTGCAGTTTTATATCATGGTGAGGCAGAGTGGTCTGGCAACTATATGCCGATACAAAAGGTTACTAGAGTATTAACAGAGAATCAATATGAATTCGATATCGTTCCTTGTGAAAAAATTGAAGAAAGTACAATAGAGAACTTTTCCTTCAAAATCAATAAAAATAGCTATAAAATTCTAGTTGTTCCTTATGCAGAGAGATTACCTGAAAAAACGCTTGAGAAAATTAATCTATTAAGTACTCAGGGGATTGATATCCTGTTTGTTGATGATTTTCCAACTGGGACGAGTGAAATGACTTTAGATGGTAAAAGCATAGCTCATTTATTGAATACAACTGAATTAATACCATTAACGACATTATTTGAAAAATTGAAAAAGTTCGATCTTGATCGTTTGTATACCGAAAATTTCTATGAAAACTTGAGATATTTCCATTATAAAC
>NZ_NIBK01000001.1:1386517-1387740 GCF_002174375.1 Enterococcus sp. 12F9_DIV0723
CGCATATATTTAATGGAGTAAACTTAATAGTAGATACTGTAGGATGGTTATTTGCGTGGTTGGTCAAATTGATTTTGAAAGGTATTACTTCTTTTTGTGGGTGGGGAATTAGTAAGATTCAATCACTACCTGAAAACATTCAAATTCCAATCAGTGCAATGCTAGTTCTCATTTTTATAGGTATCTTTTTAGCTTGTTTATGGGTATTTCCCTATATCGTGATCGTGACTCTTATTGTTATTCCAGCAGCTATTTTTCTGTTGAAACTGTTTATCGGATGGATCGTTTTATTTAGTATAATTTATGCGGTCTATTTGATTATTAAAAGTATCAGTACAAGATTATGGCAGTACATCAATCTCAAAAGAGCCTGACAGAAGGGAGTGGAAGTAAATGGCAAAAATAATTGATTTTAATGAAGCAAAATTCAGAGAATTATCAGTGTTCAATCCGTTGGAAGCCTGGCGGATTGCCTTTCTAAACGAATTAACTGCTGCAGGGTACACTGTATCTGTTCCAACGGAGTTATTTCCTAATAGTAATGTTGATGACTCAAGAAACCTGTATGAACTTAACAATAAAATTGAAACCTTGCAGCCGGGAGAAAAGTTGATCTTAGTGAGAAATCACCATTTTGAACTCTTTTTCTACTTTTCCCTTGAAAACAAGTTGACTCTTAGAATCGGAGCTTTAGCATCTGGAATTGACGCGTTTCTTTTACAAAATAAGTTTTCAAATGAAAAGGAAATCTTCAAAAAATATTATCTGTTTATGCTGGAATATTTTAGAAAAGATTCTAGTGGGGAGGATAACGTATGAAAAGGATAGGATTTAAGATTGTTGGGCTACTATTTCTAGCACTGTTTCTTTTTACTGGTTGTAGTAACAAAGATAAAAAATTAGAAGCAACGCTTACTGAAGGAACTGGTATTTGGACATTTGTGACTAAAGAAGGTGAAGGCAAAATCATCTTTTTCTAGGATGGTATGGCTAAAGCAGATGATGATGGTGAAGTAAACGCAACCTATGAAATCAAAAAAGATGGTACAGAAATTAGAATGAAGATTGTTGATTCTGACGTATATACTACAATGAAAAATATTGAGATTGAAAGTGATAAAGTTATAAAGGTAGATTTATCCAAGAACGGAAAAGCAGCAACTGAACCATGTAAATTAGTAAAATAGAGGATGTCTATCTTAGGTTATTGAAGAGAATTAGAG
>NZ_NIBK01000001.1:1392194-1400731 GCF_002174375.1 Enterococcus sp. 12F9_DIV0723
TATAAACAAGATGGTAAATCTCTTTATATGTTGTTTAATGAAAGTATGTTGTCAACCTTATCACTTAAATTTCAACTCCCTGATTATAAAAATCTTACAATTTATGATCCAATAATGAATAAGCTTGAAAGAATAGAGATGACAGACGGATTCTATCACCTTGAATTAGATAAAGGGGAATCTCTGCTCTTGCTTGAAGATGTAGAGAATCAAAGGGAAATACAACTACGCTTTGAAAAACACCAATGTACAACAAAAATAAGTTTAGCAGAAAATGAATGGAAAATTTCTGTTCATGGAGTAGGAATAAATGGAAACTCAATGTTTCCTAAAAAAAGCAAGGGGTTACCTCTTCTAGGTATAGGAGATGAACTTGAAAGATTCAGCGGTACAATCATCTATGAAACACAAATTGAAGTAAAGAATGAAAATGTCAAATCTGTGTTATTAATTGAAGATGCAAATGAGATCGTTACTCTTTATGTAAATAATAAGAAAATAGATACACGAATCAGTTATCCATATCAATTTGAGCTTTCAAACTGTCTAAAAAAAGGAAGTAATGACATAAAGGTTGAAGTAGTGAATAATTTGGGGAGATATATGCAAGATTTCTTGTCTCAATACATTACTTTTGAATCATTAGGGTTGATTGGAGAAATAGATTTATATTCTTATGATGCGGAAGAAAAATAGATCTTGGGAAATCATCGGAAATCAGTGTAAGATTCTTGATTCATACTATTCGTTTTGAAAAATATGTTGCCATTTTAAAAAATTGAGGAGAAAAAATATGAATATTAAGGAAGTTGCAAATGATATATTAAGTCAAGTGGGAGGAAAAGAAAATATTGACTCCGTAACGCATTGTGTAACACGACTGCGTTTTGTTTTAAAAGATAGTTCAATTCCTGATAAAGAGGCTGTTTCTAACATAGATGGTGTAATTTCAGTGATTGAGCAAGGAGGTCAGTATCAAGTAGTTTTGGGAGACAAGGTGAATGCAGTTTATGATGAAATAATAAAAAAAGTCGGGAATAATGAAAGTGTAGCTAATGATAATAAATCAATGGAAAAGAAATCATTTGTGGATCGTTTCACATCTACCATTTCTGGAATATTTACACCTGTACTAGGACCGCTGGCTGCTTCTGGTACTGTAAAAGGAATCTTGGCTATTTTATCTGTCACGAACATTTTATCGGAATCTTCGGGAACGTATATTGTGCTTTTTGCATTATCAAATGCATTCTTTTACTTTATGCCAATTATTCTCGCCGCCTCTGCTGCAAAATATTTCAAATTAAATGTGTACGTAGGAATGATTATTGGAGCGGCATTGATCTATCCAACTCTAATTCCGTTTGCAACAGATGGAGGACTGACGTTTCTGACCATTCCTGTTCAAATGATGGATTATACTTCTTCAGTATTTCCGGCAATTGTCGCGGTTTGGTTAGCATCTAAAATAGATCAGCAAGTGCAAAAGTTATCATTAAAAGAGATTCGCTACTTAGTACAGCCGATGATAGTGATGTTGATTGCTATTCCAATAGCTATTATGGTGATTGGTCCAATTATTTCCACACTAAGTAGCATTTTAGCGAATGTTGTTAACTCAGTTTATAATTTTAGTCCGATTCTTGGTGGCTTAGTAATTGGTGGCCCATGGATATTACTTGTGATGTTTGGTTTACATTGGGCATTCATTCCAATTTTTATCAACAATATAGCTTCTCGGGGTTTTGATCCTATAATGGGTCTACTATTAGCAAATCAATTTGCAATGGCAGGAGCAGCGTTTGCTGTTGGGATGAAAACAAAAAAAGATAAACTGAAAACATTGTCCTATTCGACTGGTGTGACGACACTCATCGGAATCAGTGAACCGACATTATACGGCGTGCTGTTACCCCATAAAAAACCATTGATTGCAGCAATCCTAGGAGGCAGTTTAGGTGCGATGATTGCAGGAGTGACGCATACTGTTCAATATGCATTTGGTGGTTCAGGATTATTAGGAATTCCCTTGATTATAAATCCAGAAGGAATTGACATAGGGTTCTATGGCGGTGTTGCATCACAGTTTATTGGCTTTATTGCAGCATTTATCATTACTTATTTTTGGGGATTCAGAGAAACTACTTTAAATAAATCTAATGAGAAGAAAAAAATGGATAAAAATACAGATCAGAAAGAAACTACTGACTTAAGCACATTGATTGAAGTTGGTACCATAACTGTAGGAGATATGCTCCCTCTTAGTGCGGTTCCAGATAAAGTTTTTGCTGAAGGTATGATGGGTAAAGGAATGGCGTTTAAGTCAGAAACAGGAAAATTCAGCGCACCGTTTTCTGGTACAGTCACTACGGTGTTCCCTACAAAACATGCCATTGGCCTAACAAGTGATCAAGGCGTAGAATTGTTGATTCATGTCGGCGTCAATACAGTTGAACTTGATGGAAGGTACTTTCAAACGTATGTAGAGCAAGGGCAGAAAGTGGACAAAGGTAAGCTTCTTTTAGAGGCGGACTTGAAAAAAATTGAAAATGAAGGCTATCCCATAATTACTGCTATCATTGTGACTAATTCCAACGATTATCGTTCTGTTGAAATGAAAAACGGCAATTTAGTATTAATTCAATAAAAAGTGAGTTCTTCTATTGAAAAAAAAGTTCAACTATCACTGTCAGACAGTCGCTAGTTTGAGCTTTTTTGTGTATAAGTATAAAAAATACTCTAGAAATTTCTATCTAATTTGCAGAGTGTCAAAATAATAGTAATCAATCAATTGCTGAATAAGTGTTATGATGAATTTGATTTAGCTATATCGAAAAATATGATATAAAAGCAACCGCTTTCTGATATATTATTTCCGTTTTTTTTTTAGTATATTATTGATGTAGTAGATAAGCATGCTGTTTACTCATTTTGAAATAAAGAAGAATGAAAAAAAATAAGGATTTATAAATCGATGAAATAGATAAGGTGTTAATATATCTGAAAGAATTCAGCAATTTGATTTTATCCGGAAAATGAAAGCGTAGACAGATATAGAGACTTGGAGATATCTCTGGAATGTGATTTAGGTTAACGTTAACCGATTAGAAATGCTTTCTATAAAGATAAAGGAGCGAATATAGATTTGAAAAAAGAAATCGTAATGGACGAGCCTTGGTACGATGAACGTGGAGAACGTCTGTCTCTTATACACATCTAGATGTGTATAAGAGACAGATTATTGATGTAGTAGATAAGCATGCTGTTTACTCATTTTGAAATAAAGAAGAATGAAAAAAAATAAGGATTTATAAATCGATGAAATAGATAAGGTGTTAATATATCTGAAAGAATTCAGCAATTTGATTTTATCCGGAAAATGAAAGCGTAGACAGATATAGAGACTTGGAGATATCTCTGGAATGTGATTTAGGTTAACGTTAACCGATTAGAAATGCTTTCTATAAAGATAAAGGAGCGAATATAGATTTGAAAAAAGAAATCGTAATGGACGAGCCTTGGTACGATGAACGTGGAGAACGTATCCAAGCTCATGGAGGCAGTGTAAAGTATTTTGATGGTAAGTATTACTTTTTTGGAGAGAATAAACAGGATTCAAAAGCTGATTCAGGAATTTGGCATCGAGGTGTCAATTGTTACTCATCAGATGATTTAGTAAATTGGCAATTCGAAAATACTATTTTAAAACCATCAGATGACATTACAAACCCATTACATCCTACTCGGATTATGGATCGTCCACATATTATTTATAATAAAAAAAACCAAGAATTTGTAATGTGGGTAAAACTTGTTGGATCAGATGAAAACCCAAGAGACTGGAATAAACAGTTTATGGGGATTGCTACATCAAAGTCTATCACTGGTGATTTTAAATTGATTAACCGAATTGTTCCTTTAGGAATGAGTAGTGGTGATTTTGATTTGTTTGTTGATGAAGACGAGCGTGCTTATTTGGTTTTTGGTAAGGTTCATACTGAGATAATTGTTGCAGATCTAACCGATGATTATAAAGATATCACCGGTGAATACACCAGTCATTTACATTTTGCAGGTCCACCATTGGCTAGAGAAGCTCCAGCTGTATTTAAACGAGATGGACAGTACTTTATGATTACTTCTGGGACGACTGCTTACTATCCCAATCCATCGTTAACTGCAAAAGCAGATAATATTCATGGACCATGGTATATCATCGGTGATCCATGTGTAGATGATGTTGATAAGAATAGCTTCAACTCTCAAATCAGTAGTGTGTTGAAGATTGAAGGCAAAGATTTGTATATTGCTATCGGAGATCGATGGATTGTTGATTTAACTAAACCTATTGAGAAAAGTTCGTGGAAAATCAATACAAGTATTTCTGAGTATGTTTGGTTACCATTCACCTTTGAAAAAGAAGAACCAAAGCTGATTTGGCAGGAAAAATGGATACCAGAAATAAACTAGTACAAAAAAAGGAAAGGAAGTTCTACATTGTATAGAACTATGGTGAAGAAAATGAATGATGAAAAATTAGCTTTATCCATCATTAATAAAGTTGGTGGAGAAAACAATATTGAGGCAGTTGTCCACTGTGCAACTCGATTACGTTTTACATTGAAAGATGAGTCAATAGCCAAGGAAGATGATTTAAAAGCGATGAATAAAGTACTTGGAGTGATTAAGGCTGGGGGACAATTTCAAGTCATTATTGGAAATCAAGTTAGTCAGGTATATGATGATATAAAAATGATCCTAGGCACTAAATCGACCGAAGCAACTAAAAATGATTCACCTGATGGAATTGAAATGGATGATGATGTTGCGGAGATGAAAGGAAAACTAGATACAATTCGCAACAAAAACAAGGAGAAATTGATTAACAGAATTTCTCGCATGTTAATGAATACGGTTTATCCATTAGTGCCAACTATGGCAGCTGTCGGGGTTTTTAAAGGATTATTGGCATTATTGGTTTTGGCTGGATTATTGAAAGAAACTGATGGGACTTATTTAATTCTAGCAGCAGCAAACGATGGGTTTTTGTATTTTATGCCTATCATGATTGCGATATCAACTGCGAAATACATGAAGTCTAATCCATATATTGCGGCGGCGATAGCATCTAGTATGGTTTTGCCAGCAATTGTTACTGCGTTGGGTGCAGAAGCAGATGCTTTAACTTTCTTGGGACTTACTGTTCCACAAGTGTCTTATGGAAATTCTCTATTTCCTATGTTGATTGGGACTCTAATTGCAGCAAAATTTGAGCACTTCTTAGATAAATATATTCCGCAATTTTTAGAATTTATTAAAATCATGATTGTTGTAATAGTAATGATTCCTATTATGTTCTTAGTTCTTGGTCCAGTGTTTACAGAAGTTGGGAAACTATTAGGTAGTGTTGTTATGGGAATGTATGGGTTAAGTCCAATTTTAGCTGGTTTATTCTTTGGTGCTTTTTGGCAGGTATGCGTTATGTTGGGTATCCACTATGCAATAATTCCTGTTTTAACAGATATTGTATTGAGAGAAGGTTCAAGTGCTTTTAATCCGATTTTAGGTATGGGTGTATGGGCACTTGCGGGAGCTTCTTTAGGTTTCGCATTGAGATCAAAAGACAAAGAGAAAAAAGCTCTCGGCTTCTCTACTATGACATCTGCTCTATTCGGTATAACTGAACCCGCTATTTTTGGGGTTGCATTAGCATATAGGAAACCTTTTATCGCTGCTATGATTTCAGGTGGTATCGCTGGAATGTTAAGTTCAGTGTTAGGAGTAAATCAATACTCTCCTGCAACGGTCGGTGGTGTATTAACATTTGGTGCACACATGAATCCGAATGGAGATCCTTCTTCATTAATTGGTTGGATTACATGCTTTGTTGTAGCGTTCGGAATCAGTGCAATATTAACTTTCTTTATGACGAAATCTGAACAAATTAATGAAATTGCCAATGAAGAGCAAGCTAACGAGCTGGCCTAATGGAAATGAAGAAAGGTTGAAAAACTTTGAAATATAAAGATCTAACATTATCTAGTTTGGAACGAGCAAATGATTTACTAGGACGCATGACAATTGCTGAAAAAGTGGCACAATTGCAATGTTACAACCCTAAGGATAAGAATGGGCCTAATTTGGATAATAGCTTTCCCGATGGTATTGGAGCGATAGCATTTCTAGCTGCTGCTTGGGATGGAAGTAAAAATGAGGTTGCAAAAAAATTGGCTGCTGATCAAGAAAAAGTAATAAAAAAAAGTCGTTTCGGCATTCCTGCTCTATTTCATATTGAAGGATTGACAGGCGTACTAATGCCGGAAGCAACAAGTTTTCCAACTGGAATTGGGCGTGGTGCTGCTTGGGATACGACTTTAGAAAAGCGAGCAGGCAAAGTTATTGGTCAAGAAATGAGTACGGTTGGAATTAAACATGCTTTAGCGCCTGTATTAGATGTTAGTAGAGATGCTCGATTTGGACGTTATGGAGAGTGCTATAGCGAAGATCCAACATTGGTGTCTGCGCTGGGAGCTGCATATGTGGAAGGAATTCAAAACTCAGGAAAAGATAACGCTTATAATGTGATGGCGACAAGTAAACATTTTGTGGGTTATCAAGCTGGACAAGGAGGTATTCACGCTGCTGCCACCAACTTACCAGAAAGAGAGTTACAAGAAATCTTTGCTAAACCTTTTCAAGCAGCAATTGCCAAAGGAAATCTACGATCTGTAATGAATCATTATGGAGCTGTGGATGGTGAACCGGTTGCTGCTTCAAAAAAATTACTTCAGGATCTTTTAAGAAAAGAAATGGGATTTAATGGATTATTGGTTTCAGATTATGCTTCCTTAGAAGAATTACACACACGTTTAAAGGTATGTGAGGATAAAGATGAGGCTGGAAAACTGTCTTTAGAAGTTGGTTTTGATATGGAGTTTCCAAGTCCCAATGTTTTTGACGATAATTTAGTTTCCCTAGTTAATGAAGGGAAAGTTGATTGTCATCTTCTTGATCAAGCAGTGTTAAGAGTTTTAACAGAAAAATTCAACTTAGGGTTGTTTGAAAAACCGTATCCTGATGATTTTGAAGAAATTGAAAATGTCTTTAACTCAAAAGAATCAAAAGAAACTAGTTTACAATATGCACGTGAATCGATCACTCTTTTAAAGAACAATAATATTCTTCCACTTGACCTTGCGAATAAAAAAGTATCAGTGATCGGTCATTTAGCCAAATCGGTCAGAAGTTTGTTTGGTGGTTATTCCTACATGAGTGTTTTAGAACTTGCTATGGGTGGAAGGAATACAATGGCAGGCATTGAAAGTTCACCAGAAAAGGCCTGGAAGTATCAGGAGAAAGATACTTATAAAGGTTCGATGATTGACATAGAATTTCCAGAATTAGAAAAAGTTGCTAGTTCAGCGTATGAAAACTGCAATAATATCTATGAGGAATTTGTAAAGCAAAGTCCATCTGCACAGATTAGATATGAGTATGGTTTTCCTTATGTCGGAACAGACGATAGTTATCATGAAGCAGCACTAGAATCGGCTCGCGAATCCGATGTGACGATCGTTGTAGTTGGAGGGAAATACGGTTGGGGAACCTCTTGCAGTACTGGGGAAGGTATTGACTCTAGTAGTGTTAATTTGGCACCTTGTCAGGAACAATTTCTTGAGAAATTGGGAAAGTCTGGAATTGAATTTATCGTTATCCATTTAGATGGCAGACCAATTTCCAGTGATGCCGCTGATAAATATGCTTCCGCTATAATCGAAGCATGGAATCCTGGTCAATATGGAAGCCAAGCTATTGTTGAAACGGTTTTAGGGGTTAACAATCCGAGTGGCAAATTGCCTGTGACTGTGGCGTATAGTTCGGCACAAGCACCTATTTATTACAATCATGGACGCGGTTCTAGCTATCATGTTGGAACTCAATCACCATTCAGTTCATACATTGATTTGCCTCACGAACCGAGATACTATTTTGGTTATGGTCTCTCGTATACATCATTTGAATACAGTAATTTAAAATTGAATAAAAAGGACTTAAATATTTACGATACTGTCAAATTCACAACGGAAATCAAGAATATTGGAACACATGCAGGAGAAGAGATTGTACAAGTTTATATTAGAGATAAGACCTCTTCTGTTATTCGACCTGAGAGAGAATTAGTAGGATTCTGTCGTGTTGCTTTACAAGTTGGTGAGAAAAAGGAAGTTCATTTTTCTATTGACCTTAGCCAAATATCTTTTCTAGACAGAGATTTAAAATGGAAAATCGAATCAGGGGAATTTGATCTCCTAGTAGGAAGCTCGTGTGAAGATATCAAATTGAGTGAACAATTCAGAGTTATCGAAGATGGTTATATTAATGGTCGTGACCGGGAATTTTACGCTAGTTATTTGATTAAAAAAACCTTTCTAAATGATTGCCAATAAAGAGGACACTAAACGACGAGATAGTTAAGTATCCTCCAGGTATTTTTCCTCACATCTATTGAAAGAATCATTGTCGATGTTCCTTTGTAC
>NZ_NIBK01000001.1:1401157-1402784 GCF_002174375.1 Enterococcus sp. 12F9_DIV0723
TTCATTAAAGAGCTTGTCAAGAGTGATTCATAATTGGATCTTTTTCTGAATTATTTAATATTATTGATACAATGGTAAAAGGGCATACCAGTCAGAAGAAAAGTTCATTTACGGTTTTGCTTTAAATTTTTACAATTGAGAATATTGAATTAATAGCTTTAGCGATGCCCGACTTAACGAACTAATTTAAGCAAAAACTTTGATAAGTCTGAGAAGCACCAATTAGGAATTTTTCAGTATCAAAGGGAAAACCTGTGTTTCTTAGTTGCTGAATAAAATTCTAGTCTTAATGCTCAAAAGCTGAGCGTGTTCACTAAGACTTTCTAATGGAAAACTAGGGTTAATAGGTGTTTCTACCTACATATTAGATGGATCCTTTATAATTCATTTCCCCAAATAAATACCAATCATACGAGTGATGGATTTTTTTTAAAAGATTTGAATTCTCGTTCTCTACAGTTAATCTCTTTTTTAACTGTCTCTTATACACATCTAGATGTGTATAAGAGACAGGTATTAAAAAAAGAAGGTTTAAGGTACCATTTCTTATTATTAGTTTATTGTTGATAGGTTTAATTTCAAAAGCCGACGTTTATGCAGAAGAAAAAAATGTTTCGGATTATAATAACCCAGTGATAGACAATCAAGAAGATATTAATGAACCTGTACCTCATCACAAAATCTCAGGACACTTTGAAGGAACAGAAAAGAAGTTTAATTTCTATTTTCCTGAACCAGATAACTGGGAAGGTAGATTTTTTCAAATAGCTTATCCGACATTTGATGAAAACGCTTCAACGGAAAGAGTTGAATTTGGATGCAAAAATGGTGCATACACTGTACAAACTAATGGAGGAGGAGGTTATGAAGTAGATGCTGCAGCAGCTGCATTTTCAAGAGAAGTCGCTAGAGAATACTATAAAACAGAAAAGCATATTTACGGTTATATTTACGGCGGAAGTGGTGGTTCTTATCAAACAATTGGAGCTTCAGAAAAAACTAATGATATATGGGACGGGGCAGTTCCATATGTGCCGGGGTCGTTAAACGCAATTCCTAATAACTCTTTTATTAGAGCATTTGCTGGTTTTGTATTGATTGATAAAGCAGAACAAATTAGTGATGCAGTGAAACCTGGCGGTGGAGATATTTATAAGGGATTAAATGAGATTGAAAAAGAAGTACTAAATGAAATGAAACTTTTAGGAACACCAATTAAAGCATGGCAAGACTGGGAGTATCTACTTCATACTAAGAAATCTGATATTTCAGCTAATACAGCTGCAGCAGGGTTAAATAACCCTGAAGGATTATTAAGTTTCTCAGGTAGTGTTAAGATGATGGATCCTACTTATTCAGAAGATTTTTGGAGTTTGCCAGGGTATTTAGGTACAGAAAAATCTGATTTGGGTAAACTGTTAATATCAAAAAAATCAACCGAGATAAGAAAGGTAAATTGAAAAGTATTATTCTAGACAGTGTACCTGAAAATCCTAAAAATACAGGATTTGATTATTATATTCAAGGCAAGGATGGTGAAGAGACGATAAAAGGGCTGTCTCTTATACACATCTAGATGTGTATAAGAGACAGGGAATTTGTAAAGCAAAGTCCATCTGCACAGATT
>NZ_NIBK01000001.1:1403592-1407702 GCF_002174375.1 Enterococcus sp. 12F9_DIV0723
AATTAGTAATGATTGGTTTTTGGCATTATTAACTTATCACAGACATCAGGTTCCTCAAGAAAAGGATTATTATACTTGGGATCAATTTAAAAAAGATGACGGTTCATTAAAATATCCTCAGAGAGATGTCAATATTGGTTCTCTAATTTGTGGAAACGTTAGTGGCGGGGCCGATTATAGTGGAATGATTAATAATAAAATGATTTTAGTAGCCAATTTGATTGATTGCGATGCTAATCCTTGGAGTGCTGATTGGTATGCAAAACGTGTGAAAAAAGCGTTAGGTAAGAATTATGATGACAATTTTAGAATTTGGTACAATGATAATTCCGATCATATAGATAGCGATCCTGCCACAAATGAAAAATTATTAGTTCCGTATACGGGTGTTCTTGAACATGCTCTTTTAGATTTAAGTGATTGGGTTGAAAAGGGAAAGGAACCTTCCAAATCTACTAACTATAGTGTTAAAGATTCGCAAATTACAGATTTATCCAATGATATTTCTGAACGCGGAGGTATTCAGCCAATTGTCGAACTTACAGTAAAAAAAGATAAAAAAATAGTCGTAAATGTTGGACAAAAGGTTAAGTTCAATTCAATTGCTAAGGCTATGCCAGGTTCAGGGAAAATAGTAAGTGTTGAGTGGGATTGTTTAGGGAATGGAGATTATTCTGCATCTAATTTAAGTAAGGTGAGTGAGAAAGTTATAGATAACAAAACATTCAAGTATAATAAGGCTGGAACCTATTATGCGGCTGTTAAAGTTACTTCAAATCGTGATAGTAATAGTAACTCTTCATTCTCTAAAGTTCAAAATATAGATCACGTTCGTGTAGTAGTAAAAAAGGGATCAAAATAAATTAGTTAGGAAAATTATTATTTTAGATTCTAATTTATATTGCATCTTTTTTTCAGTATTTATTTAACTTAAGTTAGAGTTGTTAAGGGTGACTTTATTTCTATGTAAAATGAAAAGCTAAAAAGAGCAACTTCTTTTTGGCTTTTTCTAGTGTATCAATTATGGCACTATTTTAACTCATGAAAGTTAAACCCCTGGCAAGTTATCGCCAAGCTTAGCTAACCAAAAACTGAAATCAATAAGACTGAGATGAAGGAAGTTGTGTACAGAAACTTCCGATCCTACATACAGAAATGGTTCTTCTGAAAATTTGATATAAATAGCTTGGGATCATTTTTGTCAAGAAAATGGATGTGGCAGAAAGTGAATCCTTCATGATCAAAGTGACATTGTAAAAACTAAAATCAAGATGATAAATAAATTTTCGTGAAAGAGATATTATTTTATCTCGTAAGATCTTGAGGCAGTCGAGATAAGAGAGGCTTTAAAACATCAATTGTTTATTAAGGATTGCAAAAGGTGTATAGGGCCGAGTTCGGGAGTCATTTCGTCGGATGTAAATGAGCCACCTAAACCGGTCTTTTTACGCCATCAAATTCGATTGTCCAATCACAAAATAATCTTACCAATTTGTATTTGACAATGAGCCTTAGCTTATGTGTTTTCCTCGTCAGGAACGAAGTCCATAAACGTCTGACGAGCTTGACAAGGTTAACACAACGCACTCATTGTCAAATACAAATAAAGTTTTTAATTGAGCTTCAATCTTATTGAGCGCAATGGTTCTTTCTCACCGACTTAACTGGCTCAGAGCAACACGATTTATGTGGCTCAGTAAATCGTGTTAATATGATCTTTTACGTCCGCCGTTTCGAAAAGGTGTAGTAATTGATTATATATGGGTTTAGAATCGGTTTTTGATGAACGATCTTTTCAATAATAGTGAAATAATTGATCAAACAGATGAAGTATTTAATGTTCCAAGGAAAGTTAATACATGGGGAAAGCGTTGAGAGAATCAGAATTGGTAAAGTAATAATTTATAGTCATCTTAGTGTACTTAGTAGACTATACTTTCTTAAGATATTTGGTTAAAAGCCGTCAAAACTAAGAATTTGCTGAGAGGCAGAGTCTGTCAAGCTGAAGAAACTGGTAGTTAGAAAATGACTAGTCTTATAATGGTACGAAATGTTATAGAGCATTTCCTTTGTCGTTGAAAAAAAGAAAGATTAGCAATTTTAGCAACTGTACGAAAAAAATGAACATGGAAGACCCGCAACTTATTTATTGCGTGTCTTCCGCGTTTTTTTAGTAGGATTGTCTGCCTATTAAAGAGTTTTTTGTAAAAACAGAATTGCCCCCAAGACGCAAATAAAACCAATAAACTCTGATAAAGATAAGCGTAGATGAAAAATGGAAATAGAAAAAATAGTAGCTAATATTGGTTCAAATGCTGTAAGGACACTTGCTAAAGCAGAAGAGATGTAATTCAAGCTAGATAGATAGATTAAGAATGAACATGCAGTACCGAAAACAATAACAATAAAGATCTGAAGCACTGAGGCCGGAGTAAGTAGACCGTCAACTTTCCAAATTGGATGGATTAAGTTTGCGGCAATACCTCCTAAAAACATGCCCCAACCAACGACTGAGATGCTTCCATGTTTTTCAAGCAAGAGCCGTGGTTGAATCGAGTAAAAAGCTAACGAAATGGCAGAACCAATCCCCCAAAGAAATGCCATTGGTGAAGTTATTAAATTTTCTAGCTTTCCTTTAGAGGCAATTAGAGTAACCCCAAACAAAGCAAGTAAGATTAAATAAATCGTTTGTTTGGCTGGTAGAATTTTTGTCTTCAATGTTGTATAGAAAATGACGAAAACAGGACCAATATATTGAACAATTGTCGCAAAGGAGGCGTTACTGAGCTCAATAGTTTTAAAATAAGTGAATTGGACAAGATACATCCCCAGAAGTGAAAATGCCATTATTGAAATAAAATCAGTTTTGTGTTTGAAAGGCCAAATAAGTGCATCTTTATTCTTAATTCGTGCAATCATAAGTAGAAGGGAACCTGCAATTATCATGCGTGTTGATACGATCCATGCTGCCGAAAAATGAAACTGGATAAATAAAATTTGTCCGGATATTCCTGAGACAGCCCATAAGGCAGCTGCAATACTAGCAAAAAGAATACCGGTATTTTTTTTGTTTTTTAAAATAGTCTTTCACTCCTTTTTGAGTTGCTGTTAGTATATCAGTATAATGTTTATTTAATTTGTTTTCTAACAGTTTTGGGCGAAATAATAACAGTATTGGGTACAAAAGGAGATAATATGTTTTTTCAAGTAGACGATAATAAAAAAGAAGTGACACGACATGTAACCAAGAAAATTCCCTTGGGTATTTACCACCGTACGTTGATGAAAGAAAGGCATGATACCATAACTTTGCATTGGCATGAAGAATTTCAATTGGTATGGGTCTTTTCTGGAACATTACTGTATAGGGTTGAAGGCGAAGAGTTCCAGCTTCAACAAAATGAAGGTTTACTAATTAATACCTCTAAAATTCATGGAGCAATTCCTGCTACAGCGCTAGTAGAATACATCTGTATTGATTTTTCCCCTCAATTTATTAACGAGGAAATTTATGAGTTGACTATTGCAGAATATACCAAGAAAACTTCTTTTGCCTATATGTTCCTTAGTACAAATACTCGAAATTTAGAAATCTTGAGCACTCTCAAAAAGGACATGGAAGATATAAATTATCTTGGCATTTATGAATTATTGATTAGTAGTCTGAATGATATCGATAAAAATCAAGCTACTACTAGTAAGCACGAAGAAGTCGTTATCTATCAATTGTTGGATTATGTTCATAACAACTATCAAAAACCAATTAAAGTACAAGACATAGCACAGTCAATTCCAATAAGTAAGAAAACCTGTACAAACTTATTTAACAGTTATACCAAGCTTTCTCCAAACAATTATTTAATCGACTATCGTCTGAATCAGGCGAAAAAAATGTTGTTGGAAACTGAATTAGATGTAGCAGAAATTTGTTTTGCGATAGGATTTAATAATATTAGCTATTTTATAACACGGTTTAAAAACAAATATGCACTTACTCCATTTCAGTTTAGAAAACGATTTGGATAATGTACTTTTTTTGCTTTCTTTACAGCAAGAATTTGGCATAAAGTGAAGGGGGATTCAAATATGTTTAGTTTATATTTATGGGCT
>NZ_NIBK01000001.1:1410436-1412956 GCF_002174375.1 Enterococcus sp. 12F9_DIV0723
ACAAGTCTAATATATCTCTTTTAATGGTACATGCACAGGATCATTTAATGAATGCAATAACAATAAAAGATTTGGCAATAGAACTTGTTGATATATTAGAGAAAGGAATGATAAAAAATGATAAAAATTAGATTAATTTGTTCAGCCGGAATGTCTACATCTTTAGTAGTACAAAAAATGATAACAGCTGCAGAAGGAAAGAAGATTGAGGTTGATATAAAAGCAATGTCAGAAAGTGCCTTTGATAGCCTAAAAGAGGATGTAGATTTACTATTATTGGGACCTCAGATTGGATACTTGGAACCACAAATACAGGAGCGCTACAAGGATAAAGCCTGGCCAATTGCTGTTATTGACATGGTTGACTATGGAATGTTAAACGGTGAAAAAATACTCAATGATGGACTTAAAATAATGGAGGAAAACTAAAAATGAAAAATATTCAAAGCTGGAGACAAAAAATTAACCCAATCATAGGGAAAATTCAAAATAGTGCCTTTGTGAAAACTATTACAGCAGGAATGATGGTATCGATGCCGGCTACTATGGCAGGTTCGTTCGCAACTATTCTTTTGAGCATTCAAGTTGGGGGATTTCAGGATTTCCTGGTTAATACAGGAATTAGAGCAATTTTGGATACTATTATTTTGGTAACAATTAACGTATTTGCTCTTTACGTTGTTTTTGGTATTGCCTATCACTATGCATCAGCAAAGAAACAATCTGGTGCTATGGCTGGTGTTACGGCATTGGCTTCATTTTTAGCTATTACTCCATTTATTTCAGAAGTAAATGAATTTGGAACAGTTAATTATTCTTTACCAATTGATTGGTTAAGCGCACAGGGGATTTTCAGTGCAATGATTGTTGGTTTTGTAGTAGCTATTTTGTTTGTATTTATTAAAGAAAAAGGATGGACCATTAAGTTACCTAAATCAGTACCTCCTGTAATTTCATCAAGTTTCGAAAGTATTATTCCAGGATTAATTATACTAAGTCTTTTCGGAACTATTTCCCATCTATTTACATTAACAACCTTTGGTTCATTTCACCAAGCTGTATTGTCATTATTACAAACTCCTTTACAAAATATCGGAGGAAGCATTTGGGCAATTATGTTGATAGCATTTATTTCTCAAATTTTATGGGTTTTGGGAATTCACGGGCCAATGGTAGTACTTTCAATAGCAGCAATGGCTTGGAGACCATTAGATTTAGAAAACTTACAAGCTTTTACTGCAGGAGCAGCAGAGTTACCAAACATCACAGGAATGTCATTTTATATGGTTTACTCATTCGCGGGTTGGGGGATGGGGCTAGCAGTATGTATGCTGTCTCTTATACACATCTAGATTAGTGGTATTGCAGCTACACCACATCCAGAAAAAACAATAGTTGACAAAAATATTGCAGTAGTGGGTGTATTGAATCAGCCGATTATTTGGGATACTCATAGGATCAATTTAGTTATTCTGGTGAATTTAAAAAGAGACTATAATCAAGAATTGGAATCGTTCTATCAGAAAACTACCAATTTACTATTTAATCATAAAAAAGTAGCAGCTTTGATAAGGAATCCAACATTTACAAATTTTATGACATTATTGTCGAATTGAAACCGTGTTCAAAAGTACCGTTTTGAACACGGTATTTTTTTGGTTGGAGAAATTATTAGAAAACTTGCAAAATAGTATTTGTAAGGGGGACAGTTCATTGGATAAAGAAGTGATAAGTGAAGAGCAAGTAATAATGGGAATTATTATTAATGGTGGAGATGCGAGATCAAAAGCAATTAAAGCAATTCAAAAAGCAAAATCGAGTGATTTTGAAATCGCTAACGAACTATTGAAAGAATGTAAAGAGTCATTGTGCAAAGCTCACAATGTTCAAACAGAATTAATACAAGAAGAAATTAGAAGAACAGACAAGTCTAATATCTGTCTCTTATACACATCTAGATGTGTATAAGAGACAGATATAATATAGAGCGAAAGGATTTACATAGAAAGGTTTTAAGTTCTATTGATAGCCAGATTGAAGAAATGTTGGACAATGTAGAAATCTTATACACATCTAGATGTGTATAAGAGACAGGTTTTAAGTTCTATTGATAGCCAGATTGAAGAAATGTTGGACAATGTAGAAAATGAATATTCGTTAAATTTTAAGAATAATTCTGAATTGAAGGAAAATCTTTTTAAACACCTTATTTTTATGTTGGCCAGAGTCAGATTCAATATATTTATAGATAATCCAATAACAAGTCAATTAAAAAACAATTTTTCTTTTTCATTCGCAATTGCTAAAACGGCTTCTGAAGTTCTTGAAAAACATTATAATCGTAGTATTCCGGAAGGCGAAATCGGTTTTTTAGCTATGATATTTTCGGTTGTTGTCGATCACAAAAACAAGAAGAACAGAAATATTCTATTTGTATGCGCTAGTGGAATGGCAACTTCGAGATTTTATCGTGTTCAATTTGAGAACAAGTTTGGAGATTATATTAATCGATCTTATGAG
>NZ_NIBK01000001.1:1413742-1418777 GCF_002174375.1 Enterococcus sp. 12F9_DIV0723
GGGGCTAGCAGTATGTATGTTACTTGCAAAAAGTCAACGATATAAAACATTAGGCAAATTATCAATTTTACCTAGTTTATTTGGAATTACTGAACCAATTATTTTTGGTACTCCTATTATTATGAACTTAAAATTATTAGTTCCTCATGTGTTTGGACCAGTAATTTCTCTTGGTTTAGCATATGTTTTAACACTATTGGGAATTTTACCACGTCTAACTGGAGTAATGTTACCAACTGGAATGCCTCTAGGAGTACAAGGATTTTTACAAGGAAGTTGGCGAATTGCATTATTCCAAATTGTATTTGCAATAATTTCAATCTTTATTTGGTATCCATTCTTCAAGAGTTTAGATAAAGATGCAGTAAAAGAGGAACAAAACTCAACTGAAACAGCATAAAAAAATATAAAAGGAAGTAGTAAATTATGGTTTTTCCAAAAAAATTTTTATGGGGCGGCGCGACCTCAGCGTATCAAGTAGAAGGTGGTTACTTGGAAGGTGGAAAACTTCCATCTACAGCTGATACATTAGTATCTGCTCCTAACCATCTCGAAGGAATGAGAGAACGATTTGGTGGGTACGGCATAATCGATAGTGATAAATTTTATCCTAGTCACCAAGCTTCAGACTTTTATCATCATTTTAAAGAGGATATTAAGCTATTTGGTGAAATGGGATTTAAGAGTTATCGGATGTCAATTGCTTGGTCTCGAATTTTTCCTAAAGGAGATGAAAAAGAGCCAAACGAAGAGGGATTAAAATTTTACGAGGATGTTTTTGATGAATGCTTGAAATATGGTATTGAACCAATAGTTACGATTACTCATTATGAAACGCCGCTACATTTATCAAAAGAATACGGTGGATGGCAGAATCGTAAGTTAATTAAGTTTTATGAAAATTACTGTCAAACAATATTTGATAGATATAAAAATAAAGTGAAATATTGGATGAATTTCAACGAAATCAATGTAATTTCAATTATTCCTGATTTTGGAGGAGGCTTTCATGTTGAAAGAAATGATTTTGATCGGAATCAAAAAATATACCAAGCTTCCCATCATATGTTTGTTGCCAGTGCAAAAGCAAATCAATTATGTCACGAAATCATTCCTGGGTCACAAATTGGTATGATGTTAGCAGGAATGGAAAGCTACCCTGCAACCTGTAGACCAGAGGATGTATGGGAAACAATTGAACATAAGAATACAACATTTTTCTATAGCGATGTGATGATGCGTGGAGAATACCCATTCTATACAAAAAGTTTGTTTGAGAAATTAGATGTTAATCTAGAAATTGCAGAAGGTGATTTAGAGTTAATGGAAGCAAACCCTTGTGATTATTTAGGATTTAGTTACTACATGAGCAACGTGGTATCTGCAAATCCAGAAAATCAAGGAATTGTTGGTAATATGTCAAAAGGAATGGCAAATCCATTCTTAGAAGCCAGCGAATGGGGGTGGCAGCTAGATCCGATCGGTTTAAAAAATTACATGGTTGAACTATATGAACGTTATCATAAACCGTTATTTCTTGTTGAAAATGGTTTAGGTGCAAAAGAAGAACTGACTACTGTTGATGGTGAATTAACTGTTATAGATGATTATCGTATTGATTATCTTAAGCAGCATATCATTCAAATGCGAGAGGCAATTGAATATGGGGTTGAAATGATTGGATATACTCCATGGGGATGTATCGATTTAATCAGTGCGTCAACAGGTCAGATGAGCAAACGTTACGGATTCATTTACGTAGATTGTGATGACGAAGGAAACGGTAATTTAAATCGCTATAAGAAAAAATCTTTTGATTGGTACAAAGAATTAATTCGTTCAAATGGCAATAGTATTTGAGAGAGGAATGAAGAATGACTATACAAGATTTTTTATTAGGTGCTGCAACAGCAGCACATCAAGTAGAAGGAAACAATATTAATAGTGATGTGTGGACAATGGAACAAATGGAAAATACAAAATTTGTTGAACCGTCACTCGATGCTTTAGATCATTATAATCGATATGAAGAAGATTTAACTTATTTAAAAAAAGTGGGCCTAAATGCTTATAGGTTTTCGATCGAATGGGCAAGAATTGAGCCTATCCACGGTTTTTTTGATATGGAGAGTTTAGAGCATTATCAGAAGAAACTAGAATTCTGTTTGAACAGTGGGATTGAGCCGATTGTTACAATGCATCATTTTTCCACACCTAAATGGGTTATTGAAAAAGGGGGCTGGGAAAATCCTGAAATTGTTGAATGGTTTACTTCATACTGCACAGTTGTTGTAGGACATTTAGGACATTTGATGAAATATGTTTGTACCATCAATGAAGCCAACATGGGACTTCAACTGCAAAGTATGATGAAAAACATGTCAAAATCTATTAAAAAAGACCTTGATGTCCAAGTCGGAATCAATACCGAAAATTCAACTGATGATAAGATGGCAAAAACTAAAAAAGAATATTTAGAAATATTCGGTACAGAGGAACCAAACTTTTTCTTATCACCGAGAACTGACAATGGAGACAAAATTATAATGGATGCACATATTCATGCTAGAGAGGTCATAAAAAAAGTGGATAGTGACTTAAAAGTAGGTATCACATTATCTTTGCATGATCTCCAAGCGATTAACGGTGGAGAAGAAATAGTTAAAAAAGAATGGGAAAAAGAGTTTTTACATTATGTTCCGTATATTAAGGATGATGATTTCTTCGGTATTCAGAACTACACAAGAAAAGTTTTTGATAAAAATGGTAGAGTTGAATTACTGGATTCAGCAGAACGAACGCAAATGGGTTATGAAAATTATCCGCAAGCGCTTGGTAATGTGATAAAAAAAGTGCATACCTCGCTATCAATTCCGATTATTGTAACTGAGAATGGTATTGCGACCTCGGATGATAAAGCACGAATCCAGTTTATTGATCAAGCATTATTAGGAGTTGAAGAATGTATCAAAGAAGGTATCCCAGTGCAGGGATACTTACACTGGTCATTACTAGATAATTTTGAATGGCAGTTAGGATTTACACGAACTTTTGGATTAATTGAAGTAGACAGAGAAACTCAAGCAAGAAAACCTAAAAATAGTTTACGCTACCTTGGGAAGCAAAAAAGCAGATTTGTATAATTCAAAATTGAGGTTATATCGTTTGTGCGTTATATCCTTTTTTGATAAGAAAGATTAAATTAACGTTGTGGAAGTGAAAGAATGAAATATTACTGTAATCCATTAAATCTAGAATACCACTATCAATTTAGTTTGAGAGATGAAGAAGCTCAAAAAGATGCTTTATTTAATTTATATCGTGAAGCAGCAGACCCGTCGCTTGTTTATTTTAAAGAAAGTTACCTAATGTTTACTTCTATGACTTCAGGTTTTTATGCAAGTAAAGATTTAGTCAAGTGGGAATTTCATAGATTTAATTCAGAGATACCTATCTATGACTATGCTCGGATATTTGCGTAGTGGGAGAATATTTATATTTTTCGGCTTCAAAAAGAAATGAGTCGTGTCCTTTTTATAGAACAAAAGATCCATTCAATGAACCATTTGAAGAAATTCAAGGTGAAATATCATTTTGGGATCCTCATTTGTTCAGGGATGACGACGAGAGATTATATCTATATTGGGGATGCTCAAATTTAACTCCGATTTATACAGTGGAGTTGGATCCAAATACATTAAAACCGAAAGAAGAGCCTAGAGAATTAATTGATACTGATGAAAAAAAATATGGGTTTGAGCGAAATGGAGAAGATCATATACCTCCAAAAAGTAAAGAAGAGGTTGAAACAAGTGTTAAGTTAATGTTGAAACGTTATGAGAATCTTTCAGAAAAAGAAATAATGGAAGTTAGCGGACTTTCTATAGCCCAGATGGAAAAAATAATTCGTGGCTATGTGGGTAATAGACCATACATTGAGGGGGCTTGGATGACCAAGCATCAAGGGAAGTATTATCTTCAATATTCAGTTCCTGGAACAAAATATAATGTATATGGTGATGCTGTTTATATTGGAGAGACACCACTTGGCCCGTTCACTATTGCGAATAATAATCCTTACTCCTATAAACCTGGTGGTTTTATTAACGGGGCTGGTCATGGTTCAACGCTTAAAGATATAATAGATAATTACTGGCATTCTTCTACAATGAGAATTTGTCGGAATGATAATTTTGAAAGAAGAATAGGAATGTGGAAATCTGGATTTGATGGAGATGGAGAACTTTTCTGTGATCAAAGATATGGGGATTGGCCAATCTCAGTTGATAGTCAACCTTTCGATAAACCGAACTGGATGCTTCTTTCTTATGGGAAAAAAGTAAATGTTTCTTCTGGAGAAAATAGTATGACTGTTGTTGACGAAGATATAAGAACTTTTTGGAAAGCAGAAAATAATAAGCAAAAGGAATGGATAGAAGTAGATTTAGGAAAGCTTATGTCGGTGAATGCGATTCAAATCAATTTTGCAGATGATACTGAGCGTAAGATGAAATTACCTAAAGAAGCAAAAGTTTTTCGTAAAAATGGATTTACACGTTTCTTAGATCAAGAAGTTCAGTTTACTAGATGGAAATTGGAAGGTTCTATAAACGGGATGGACTATTTTGTCATTAGTGACAAAACTAATGCATATACAGATTTAGCGCACGATTTAGTGATTTATGAAGAAGGTTTGAATTATAGATATATCAGACTTACTATTCTTGAAGTTCCATATGGAACAGAGCCATGTATCTCAGGTTTAAGAATTTTTGGGAAAAATGATGGTGACATGCCTAAGCCGGCGAGAAATGTAACTTTTGAAAGAGTATCTCCATTAGATGTTAAGGTATGTTGGGAGCAACATTCAAATATTGTAGGATATAACATACTTTGGGGACATACTTCAGATAAGTTATATCATAGTTATATGGTATTTGGAAAAATGGAGCAAAACATTGGTGCATTGACAGCTGGCCAAAAATTATTTATGCGCGTGGATACATTTAATGAAACAGGAATAACAGAAGGAACT
>NZ_NIBK01000001.1:1422879-1424197 GCF_002174375.1 Enterococcus sp. 12F9_DIV0723
AAGCTCTAAATGAGGATTATGATATAGCAGTAGCTTCATCTTTCGATCATAATCTTGAAATTACAAACATTGATGCTCAAAAAGGCCCCGTAATCCAATCATATATTGAAGAACTTGGATTTACTATGGATGATGTAATGGTAATAGGAGATAGTTTAAATGATTATTCTATGCTCTCTTTAGATTTTGGAGCAACGGTTGCAATGGGGAATGCACTGAAAGAAATCAAGGATATTTCACAATTCATAACTAAAAGTAATGAGGAACAAGGAGTGTTACATGCAATTGAAGCAGCACTTAATGGTTCATTAGACCAATTATCTTAAAGAAAGTTTTGAGCAACAAAACTGGTGGTGGGAATTAGTTAATTTTCTATAAAAATATCTTCTCTTCTTGATATTAAAAAAGAACCCATAAAAAAATTGAGTAAAACAGGCCTTACTTTTTATGGTAACCTACTTTTCGATTTTAGAGTTGAAGGCCTCGTAGAATAACAACTGATTGATCACTATGTTCGAGTTTTGGATATAGATGCACGCATATTTTATATGTGATTTTTTTGTGATTAAATCAAGCAATTTGAGGAGTATATTTTAAGCGCCAAAAGGATTCTTTTCAGTTTTATGAGATTTGGTACATCAAACATAGTATAATTTAGTTGATGGTAATTACTCTTACACAAGGAGAAGTCATATTTCTTTGGAAGAAGTATTTTTATTATCAGATGTTAATTTATATGTTGATAATTGGCGAATGACAAAGGAGAGAATCAACTTTTATGTTTCTTCGATTTTTACCTTGCAAAGTGCCCTAGGTGTTGTTGCGAATTCAATAATTTTCATGACTCTTACACCATTCAAATTCAAGGCCTTCCTATTCAGAGTAAGATAGTCTATCTAAATATACTTTCACGAAGAATCAAATGCCAAAATCCTTCTGTATCTAAAAAGTAGATTTGAGTTAATATATTGGACACATTTTAGTAGGGACTATTATTGGAATGGTTACGCTAAAGTAGAAAGAAAATAAGTGGAATTATGCCATTTTCTCTGTTTCTAAGCTTTTAAACTCCTGTTGAGTTAGGTAATGAATCAAACTATGGATTCGATTAAGATTATAGAATCCTTCAATTTAGCTAAACAGGGATTGATTTGTTTCTTCAAAAACTGAGTAAGTTGTAGTGTATACTTCTTATTTTTTCAATAACGCATGTAAAGATTCAGTTCCTGCGTTATCATATAATTTGTCTTTGTGACTATAGTAATGCCTTGTTTATTGGGTTCAAGCCATTTTTTCACTTAAATTACAGTATATTGAC
>NZ_NIBK01000001.1:1425762-1437673 GCF_002174375.1 Enterococcus sp. 12F9_DIV0723
TACTAGGCAAGTAAAGTCAATATGGGAACAAAATAAGCTTGGATGTGTTGGGTTTAAAGTCAGCTACACACAGGTTGACGGATATTGCCTGACTATAATTGAGCAAAGGGCATTTCTAAATTATATTGCCGAAACATCCTATTTGCCGAACAATAACGAGAGACGAATTAGTGGTGTACTGGACTGTTTACTTAAAGCCAATTCATTTTTGCGTATAGAAAAACTGGCTGACGATTTTTTTGTCAGTCGCGCAACTATAGATAGGCTCATGCCCCAAATTAAGAAGATAGCAGAGGAATATCGACTGAAACTTGAAAGTAAGCCACATCACGGAATTCGTCTTATAGGTGATGAGCTGGATAAGCGCTTGTGCTATGCGCATAAGGTGGCTACGGATACCTATCGACAAGAATCTATGACAAAGCAGGTGCAGGCAATACTTTTGGAAGTGATTCGTAAGTATGGTCTTGTGATAAATGATATAAACTTTTATAATCTTGTGCAGCATTGTGTAATTGCTATCCGCCGAATTGCTGAAGGTAACTCGTTGGAGGAAGGGGGGCTTGCAAATCTCCCATCATCAGAACCAGAACAGAAGGCTGCTCACGAAATAACACATAGTTTTGAAACAGAATTTGATATTCAATTTCCTCTAACTGAGGAACAGTATATTGTACTGCATTTACTGGGCAAACGGGTATTATTGCAATCGCAAACTGTTGACACAGAAACAAGAGATTGTGTTGAAGCAGTACTGCAACATATTAAGGTTGAAAAAGGGGTAGACTTATTGCAAGATAAGGAGCTCCGTACGGCGCTGGCACTACATATGCAGCCCTTGCTACTTCGCTTAAGGTTTGGCTTGCCACAGAGTAACCCCGTTATGCAAGAAATCAAGAGGGATATGCCTCGTGCATTTGAACTAGCTCTATGTGCGAGTAATGTGATTACTACACTTTATGGGTTGGAAATCAGCGAGGAAGAAACAGGTTATCTAACGATGCATTTCGCCTTAGCGCTAGAACAGCGCAAACAGAGTGAGATTATGCAAAAAATCGTTGTAGTCTGTGCTTCCGGACGTGGAACTGCTCGGTTGCTTCGGCACAGGCTAGTGGAAAGCTATCATTTCAAAAGCGAAAATCTGATTATGACTTCAATCTATGAACTCGACGACATAAATTATGACGGGGTCCTTTGCATACTGTCCACTGTGCCGCTAATGAAACAGTACCCGGCACCCACGGTAACGATTGATTTGGCAATGAGCCAGCAGAGTATGGAGCGAATAGATGAATTTCTTGTTTCTGGAAACATCCAAATAAATGCGAAAAAAAAATTAGCTTTACCACAGGTTTGTGTCTTGCTACCGAATCAAAGTTTATCAACTCCGAGAGAAATTATAGATGTTTTTTGTACTGCATTGAGTGAAAGAGTATCTTTACCTGATGATTTTACTGATCAAGTGGAGCGGCGGGAAACGTTAAGTACTACTGAGGTAGGGAATCAAGTTGCGTTACCGCACCCTTGTGAATATGATGGAGAAAAGAACCTACTGGCTGTGATGAGTTTGAAAAAGCCAGTTCGTTGGAAATATAATAACGTTCGATTGGTCATTTTACAGGCAATACCACCATATGAAAATAATGATGCAATTCAATTTCAGGAAGATGTGACTCGACTAGTATGTGACCAGAAGGCAGTCACCCGTTTGGTACGAAATCTAAACTTTGACACATTGCAATTTGAACTGTTTGGAGAGAGTAAGCAATGAATGTTTTGTTAGTATGTACATCCGGTATAACTACCAGTGTGCTGGCAAGTAAACTGCAGACATATGCAACAAAGATGGGCAAGAGTGACCTAATTTGGGCTTGTAAGATCCAGCTGTGCGAAGAAAGACTGCAGGAAGTAGATGTGATATTGATTGCACCACAGGCTCGATACTGTTCTGAATCTATAGAAACCAAAGCCAAAGAGATGGGGCTTGCCATTTGCTATCTAGAAGAAAAGGACTTCGCTTTTTCTCAAGTTGAAGTAATTTATAATATGATCGAAACAGGGTTTTATCACAAAACCCCAAAAATGTTAACAGTCTCAAGATCAGCTATTGCGTTGACGCCTAAATCTTTTATAGTATTGGTGGTTCATGCCGTGCAGCGTTGTATACCGATGTTTCTGTTGGGACTACCGTTCTTTTTGATAGCATTTTGGGCTGGGATAGATATCTTTATGCCTATTTGGCAAGCAAGTGGAGGAATGATTGGATTTTATCTCATGTTCGCTATTGGGTATGAATATGGTGAAATGAGTGACCTAGGGGGGGGAATCTGTGGTGTTATTTGTATGTGGTCATCAATGATTCTTTTCCCAATTGAGGTGCCAGAACAGCAGGTAGAAATACTTTATCAGGGCAATACAGACTATCTTTATGCCGAGATTTTCAGTTTTAAATACTGTTTGCTTTTATCCGTTTTGGCTGTACTAGTTGTATTTATTATGTACGCTATGGATTGTTTGATTCAGAAATATCCACTGCGGGGAATTCTGGCGATCCATCCTGTTGTGACACCGGTAATTCGCCTGGGCTTGGTGATGATAGTATTTGTAATTCTGCATGTATTGTTGAAAATGAAAGGATAATATTTTTGTTTATTCAAAGATTCAGGGTAAATGCTAATCACTCGATACCTAAACATCAAATAGCCTAAACCGCATAATAGGTTTAAGCTATTTGGTGCTTTTTACGTATAGCTTGGAACACGTTTCTTGTACAAGAGGCGTCCAAGGCAAAACTCATCTAAAGCTTCATCAGTCAGGCTCTTGATATTTGGAATCCGGTCAAATAAAAATTCTAAATACTTCACCGAATCAAGTTCATTTGCTTCGACCGTTCTGTACACGCTCAGAATAATTCCCGAAGTCCGCGCTCCTTCTAAACTACAAGAGTGCATATAATTTTTGCGTCCGATGACCAGCTCCTTTATTTGGCGTTCGGCTAATTATCCGTAATTGATATCCGCCAACCGAAATTCCACCTAATGACACGATTATTACCACCCAGTGACACAAATAGTACCAGTCACTGCCAAGCAAAGTACCACCTTCAACTTAATTAGCCAATACCTCCCATATAATGATGGTGCACAATCTTGTGCAAATTTTTATACAGGAGGTTTTTTATGATTCATTATCGTAGGATATTGGAGTTGGCCGATGAAGGATTGAGTGTTCGGTAAGCGCCCTATACTAAGGCGCCTTGAAGAGAGCCCATCAATCATCCGGCATACTTAAGGATAGGATTGATGGACTCTATTCGATAGTTAGTAATTCGCCAGACAGTGTGCCTGAACCTCTGGGTTCCAAGGCAAATAAGCTGCCAGTGCTGTTTTTGTTAGACTTGGAAGATTGGGTATTTTTTCAAATAAGTAAATCAAATATTTTCTCGGGTCTAACCCATTTTCCACGGCTGTACGAAGGATACTCAAAATGATACCTGAGGATTGGGCACCTTTCTCACTCTTGGAAAACAACCAGTTTCGCCTGCCAATCACCAATTCCTTCACTGCCCTCTCGGCACGATTATTGGACGTTTCCAATCGCCCATCCTCAAAAAAGGTACGCAGCTTCTCCTCATATTTCAATAAGTAGTCAACCGCTTCTCCAAACTTTGATTTTGGAAGAACACAGAGATCGGTCGCCCAAGAAAAGAATTCATCAACGATTGGCTTGATCCACCGAATACGCTCTTTTTGACGTTCTTCTGGTGGAAGTTGATGCAGTTTCTTATCTTCTTTAAAAAGAAGATCACAATAGAGCTCGCCTGTTAATGCAGCACTATATTTTTGGGGTTGCGAACCAAGGGCATCATGG
Source organism: Enterococcus sp. 12F9_DIV0723 (assembly GCF_002174375.1). Classification (NCBI taxonomy): domain Bacteria; kingdom Bacillati; phylum Bacillota; class Bacilli; order Lactobacillales; family Enterococcaceae; genus Enterococcus; species Enterococcus sp. 12F9_DIV0723. The sequence continues at coordinate 1,429,633 of NZ_NIBK01000001.1, forward strand.
AATTTCCGCCGAACATGCGCCCAACAGTAGACATTCTTCACATCTGGTATTTTCTCATAGGCTTCGTAGGCATCACTGTGTAAATAGCCAGTAAAGCGGTCTAAAAATTTCCGGGGTAGCTCATGTTTGCGAGATAATTCGCGTTGATAAAGGACGATCGGATAGCTCTCTGATTTTCCTGAAGTATAGACCCAGTAATAGGTCGTAGCTTTCGGAACATCTAAGACATTATACGTCGTCTCATCCCCATGAAGAACTTCTTGTGCCTGAAGCTCTTCTTTTAACAATTGATACATTGGCTCCAAGACATAGTCTGTCGCTAGGAGATGCCAATGCGTGATTTTTTGACGATCCAATGGAAAACCAAAGGTCTTCCATTCATTTTCTTGGCGATAAGCAGGAACTTTCTTGACGTACTTTTCAATCATCGTTTGGGCGACCATCGTTGGACTACCGAAACTATTATTGATTAATGGTTTTGGAACAGGCGCTTTTTTGATTAGCACACTGCCGGTATTCTGTTCGCAGGCACAACATTTATACGCATGTTGGTGAAGCAGGTTCTTTTCAATATGGGCAGGAATAAATAGAGGTTCTTCGCGGACGACCGTTGAACCAATTTCGGTTCACTGAGCTCCGCAAGCATCACAAAGACAATCCTCTTCCTCTAAATAATAATGAAGATGATTCGCTGGCAGATGGACAAGCGACAAGGCTTTTTGTCCCTTGGTCTTTTTTCGCTTGTGTGTTTTCACCTCAATGGTTTCCTGGCTTTCTTGACCAGTGGGCTCTGGTTCCTTAAAAGGGTCTGAATCAAACAAATTGGTTTGACCATCGACCAATGGCGTATTCTCTTTTTTTCGACCGTACATTTGGCGTTGTAACGCAAACAACTGCTCTTGAAGGTACTGAATTTGTTCTAAAGACATTTCCAATTGTTCGGATAATTCTTTATTTTTCTTTTCTAATTTTTTGTTATATAAAATCATTGATTTATCTTTGTTGCCCAACATTTCACACCTCCTTTTAAGGATATCTCATGTTATTATTATACCATTTCCCATACAAAAAAGTAGCAGAAAACGCGTAAAATCAACGTTTTCTACTACTTAATAAAAGGCGCCCTTGGCGCTTGTATGAATCGTTTTCTTCTCTTCGATCGAAAACCCGGTCAATAATCGTTTCAATTGTTTCGCGTCTAACCGTTTGATCTCAGAAGCGTGTTTCGGCCACTGAAGACGCCCGTTTTCAAACCGCTTATACAATAATAAAAATCCGTCTCCTTCCCAGTAAAGTGCTTTGAAGCGATCTGGTCTTGATCCACAAAAGAGGAAAAGTGCCTGATCAAAAACATCTAGTTGATAGGTTTCCATTACAAAGGCAGCTAATCCATCAATGCCTTTTCGTAAATCTGTTTTTCCACAGACCAGAAAGATATTAGGTACGTGAGTGAAGTCGAGAAGCATGGATGCTCAACTCCTTAAGGATCATTGCCAAGATGTATTTATCTGTTCCGTTGTAAATGAAAGCCTCAGCTTGACCTAACTTTACTCGAGCGGCGATCTTTGATTTGGCGGGAACGGCAGGGCGGCAAGTGGATTCCGATCCACTATTTGAATAGGAACAATCTCTTTTTTCTCCATCGGTGAGTACCTCCTGTAATTGATACAGTTAGTTTATCACCTCTTGTTGGAAGAAACGATACGCCTTACTATCTGACGCTTACAGTGTTCGTGCTATCGCAGACAGTCTGGGATAGCACGAAAGTCAGAGAGGTCATCGAACTAGCTAAAGATAAAGGATTAGTATGTCCTTTGTCAGAAGAGATGGATGACCAATGGTTGGAAGCATTTCTTTTCCCGCATAAAACAATCGAAGGTTCTGGTTATGGCATGATGGATTTTGATCAAATCCATCAAGAGTTGGTGAAACCGGGTGTGAACTTGGCGCTGCTTCATCAAGAATATGAGGTGTTCTGCCGAACACAAGGTCGGGTGCCGTATTCTTATCGTTCCTTTCTCCGCCATTACAAAAATTATGCGGATAAATACAAGGCAACGATGAGTATTCACCGGAAACCCGGAGAACTTTGTGAAGTCGATTGGGCGATATGTAAAGCTTTACATATCGCCCAATCAACCTGAACTTTTTCTCCAGCTTTGTGGTGAATGATGTGAGAGAAAGGTTGTTGTGAAAGATACTCATTAAAATATTTTTTGAACTGTGTCAATTGGTAATAAAATAGTTTTGACTGCCTACATTGATCCACGTATTCTTCCCAAAGCAATTGCAAAATGACGCCTGGCTTGGCCAACTCTTTGGCTAGTCGCTCGTTGTCTGGCATCGTAAAATACTCTTGGCGGTGATTCGCTGGTTTCGATGATTTGAAAAGCGCCTCCACTTTTTGTGGCTCCCAATTAACTAACTCTTGATAACTCAATTGGTGAGCAGTGACGAGTTTGATTACCTTACTTACAGTATTCCGGCTGGTACCTAACATTTGGCTGATCGAACGTTGGCTTATGGATGATTCATGGAGTCGAACAATTTCTAGATAATTTGGCATAGCTGCCACCTCCTGTATTATTGTACAAACTTACTTGCACATCTTAAGTTATACAGGAAATCACTGGCTCATTTCTTACCGATTTAAGTGGCTCAGTTATTGCCGATTTGTCTGGCTCAAACAACTCCGACGAAGTGGTTCTCTAACTTCGTCGTATGCAAGAAGGTACTTCTTCCCTTTTAAGGTAACTATTTTATTATAAACCAAACCAACGTAAAAAGTTAATCATAAATGATCTAATGCCAGAATTCGCTTTTTGTTAGCAGTTTTATCTTTTTTAAAGGGAAAACTCTGAGTAATTTTGATAAGGAACTTTGTTCTTTTTGATGATAAATTAAAAATGACAAAAGGCAAACACTCGGCGCGCAGGTGTCCCTTAATGTCTTGTATAAATTTATCAAGGAGGAAAATGATGATGAAAGTCTCCATTTTACAGAAAATCGTTGGATTTACAGAGAGTAAATATATGCGAATCATGACAAATGGTTTTATGAGTATCGCAGCCATCAGTATCGCTGGCTCGCTGTTCTCATTGGTTAAATCTATCCCTATCGGTCCATGGCAGACATTTCTCGAAGCTAGTGGTCTTGGTGAAATGCTCTCTATTCCCATTTCAATCACCTCAAGTTTAATGGGTGTTTATGTAGTACTGGCAATGGCATATACGCTTGGCAAAGAATTTAAGAAAGATGCTTTCGGATGTGCAATTATTTCTTTGGGTGCCTTTATGATGCTCACGCCATTCAATGCAACTACCTACACGATGAGTGAGGCTGGGGAACGTGTGGCTCAGTATACAGAAAATGTTTTGCCATTATCTTCTCTTGGTGCACAAGGCATTTTCCTAGCTATTATTGTTGGACTATTAGCTTCTCGGCTTTATGTTTTCTTTCTGGATCGTGGCTGGAAAATCAAAATGCCAGACACCGTACCACCTTCCGTTTCCAAAATGTTCGAAATGATGATTCCAGGTTGTTTGGTTTTTCTGATTTTTCTTGTTATACGCGGCCTCTTCGAAATGTCCAGCTTTGATACAGCACAAAACTTTATCTATACATTACTACAAACTCCGCTGATGTCTGTGGGTGGCGGACTAGTAGGTTGTATGGTTTACCTAACTGTGGGTAAAATACTTTGGTGTTTTGGAATTCACGGTGATATGGTAGCCTATGCATCTATGGCAACCATTCAGGGTGCTGCACTCTCAGCCAATTTGTCTGCTTTTGCTGTTGGAACAGCCTGCCCTTTTCCAGAATGGGCTTATTCTTCCGTACTAATGGATTGTAGTCTACTGGGGCTTTCCATTGTTATGCTTTTCACTGCTAAAGCGGAACAGTTCAAGATTTTGAGCAAAATCAGCTTACCAACCTCATTATTTAACATAACTGAACCGCTTATATTCGGAATTCCCATGATTATGAACCCTATTATGAGCATTCCTTTTATTCTACTCCAGCCGATTAATCTGATTTTGACTGTAGTAGTTGTTAAATTTGGTATCATTGTTGGTCCTACCGGGGCAACTACTAGCACTGTACTTCCAGCTTTTCTACAGTTTGGTTTTTTAAGCAGCCATTGGAGCGGTTTTGTTTGGGGCATTGTGCTATTAATACTTGACATCCTTGTATGGTATCCTTTCTTTAAAATAATTGATAAAAAAGCCTACGAAGATGAACAGTTAAAAGAATTATCTGCAGAAGTAGTTTAAACAAATTAGCGAGGAGTATGAGATTATGACAAAACAATTTTCAAGTAAATTTTTATGGGGAGGAGCTTTGTCGGCTAACCAGTGTGAAGGGGCGTGGCTAGAAGGCGGTAAAGGTCCCAGCACCGTTGATACAATGCTAACTGGTCGAGATCGCCTGACCAATGATTACCTCCCAATTGACACGGCAAAATACTACCCTAGTCATACCGCCATTGATTTTTATCACCATTACAAAGAGGATATTTCTCTTATGGCTGAGATGGGATTTCAGACGCTACGTGTTTCCATTGCATGGTCGCGCATTTTTCCCAAGGGAGATGAAGTAGAACCGAATGAAATGGGTTTGCAATTCTATGATGATCTATTTGATGAACTTCTCAAATACGGTATTCAGCCCGTGGTTGACATCACTCATTATGAAACACCGTTGTATTTGGCCGAGTGTTACGGTGGCTGGCGCAATCGCAAATTGATTGAGTTTTACGAGCGTTATTGCACTACTATCTTTTCGCGTTACAAAGACAAGGTCAAACTGTGGATGAACTTTACTGAAATCAACACTGTTGTTCTCTATCCAGATTTCGGAGGAGGTTTTACACTATCCCGTGATGATCCGAATTACTATCAGGTGGTATATCAAGCGGCACATCATATGTTTGTAGCAAGTGCCAGAGCTAATCAACTGTGTCATATGATTATCCCAGATTCACAAATAGGTATGATGATGGCCGGAATGCAGAGCTACCCTGAATCGTGTCGCCCAGATGACGTTTATGCCACTATCAAAGAAAAGCGTAAAACATTCTATTTCAGTGATGTAATGATGCGAGGACATTATCCGAGCTATACTGAAAGCATGCTTAAAGAACTAGGTGTAACATTAGAAGTTGAGGATGGAGATCTCGAACTGATGGCTGCCAACCCTTGTGACTATTTAGGCATCAGTTACTATATGAGCAATGTAATCTCTACAAATGAAATGAGTACGAAGGGCCAGGGAAACATGACTGAGGGAATTCTAAATCCTTACTTGGAAACTAGCGAATGGGGCTGGCAAATTGATCCAGTAGGATTGAAAAGTTATCTAATCGAGCTATACGATCGTTATGAGAAGCCTCTATTCCTTGTTGAGAATGGACTCGGTGCAAAGGATAACCTTATCCCGGATAGTAAAGATAGCTTTACTGTGAATGATACTTATCGAATCGATTATATTTGCAAGCATATTAATCAGATGTATGAGGCAATTGAGGACGGTGTTGACTTGATGGGCTACATGTCCTGGGGATGTCTTGATTTGGTCAGTGCATCAACAGGTCAGATGAGCAAAAGGTATGGTTTTGTTTATGTGGATGTGGATGATGATGGAAAAGGAACTTTTAATCGCTATAGAAAGCAGTCTTTCGACTGGTACAGACAAGTGATTTCCACTAATGGAGGAAGTATATTATGAAAAAAATCGTTTTACTATGTAATATGGGGATGTCAACAAGTTCTTTGATGAGCAAAATGCGAACATACGCAGCGCAAATCGGTTTTGAGTGTGAGATCAATGCTTATCCAGTTTCGGAAGCTGTGGAAAAAGGAAAAAATGTTGACTGTGTGCTGCTGGGTCCGCAGATTGCATATCAACTTAACCGAGTCAGAGAGGAATTACCCAAGGTGCCAGTTGAAGCGATTGATATGCGTGCTTATGGTATGATGGATGCTTCTAAAGTTATTGACCAGGCTAAAAAAATAATGAAAGTGGTATAAACCATGGATAATGAAGAAAAAAAAATTAGCGTGGATTTGTTAGAAAAAATTAGCTTTGAGATTATTTCTAACGTTGGTACGGCACGTAGCAAGTATATTAACGCTATGCAGTTTGCAAAGCAGGGGTGGATTGAGAAAGCTCATGCTTCAGTCAAAGAAGGTGAGGAGTATTTTGTAGAAGGTCATCATGCGCATGCCAATCTTTTGGCGATGCAAAGCGAAGGGAAAATGATACCATTCAGTATGTTGCTTATCCATTGTGAGGATCAGTTGATGAGTGCTGACTGTTTTAAAATTATGGCTGATGAGTTTATTGATCTACAAGAGAAACTGATTAAGGCTGGCGTTATTTAAACAGTTTACTTAGTATATATCCCTACTTCCATGTTAATGAACCCGAAGCCATTCAAATCAAATTGTTTCGGGTTCAATTAGTATTAGTAGGTTCCCAATTTTATAATGCACCTAGATGCTACGTGTTGAGGATGTATCAGAATTAGTCGAAGTCATAAATAATTAAGCACATTTTAAGAATACTAATAATGAGGTTTCCTTGGAATGAAAAAAGAGGTACAGCAAACTTGGAAAAGAGCATATAAATAGAAAGCTAAATTATATTAAGTCAAGTAAAACATAATAAGTTAGAATAACTATGGTAATCGCCATGCACAGACAATACCTAAATAGACATGGATTTAGCGGCCACGTACAATAATTGATGCAATTGAGAAGATTCTGTCTTATTCAAATTGGAAGTTAGTATGAACGGATATGGTTCTACATGGGCGAGTAAATGATTAAGTGAGTGACTATTATTAAAATTACGAATTTTATAGCATATACTCAGTATTTTAAAAGAAACCGAATCGATTTCAATCATTATATCAACTACTTCTCTATCAGTTTTCTCCCGAAACGTTGTGGGAGATTTATTGGCATCGATTGTTTGAAGCAATTCGAATTCTAATACTCGAGATTTTGGAACCAACGATAATTGAGCCAACGGTTGAGTTGAAAGGCATTTTTTTACTAAAATACTTTTTTTAAAATTTTGAAATGAGATTTGTCAACATTGATATATATGCAGATGATTTTGCTTCGCAAGCTTCGATTTTTAAAACACACTTTATTCAAGAATAGATTGCGTCTATAGATTGGACACCCTTTGCCCGAAGAGAAGATAAGAAAATAATGCGAAAATGTTTTGTGTCATCAGAATCGAGTTTAATGTCTTCTCCAGCTGACTTCTGCAAATTGGCTGGGGTCATTCGAAGTTTCGTAAATATTTCGCGATTATTATTAAAACTTGGGGTGACGAACAAAAAACGTAACTTCAGTATCAATTATAACATACGACATATGGAAAGTTCCTGAAAGAAAACATTTACCATTTGTTCTACTTACCCTTAACTCAGGTAAATATCTGAAAAATCAAGCGTATTAAAAAATCTTTCACCAACAGACTTATTAACAACTTGTCAAAGAGTTATAGCTAGATTTTACAAGACTATTTTTGAAAGGAATCTGGTGAACTTAATACTAACTCAATTATGGGTGAAATAGCAGCTAATTAAAACGGGATAGCTGAATAATTGAGTAATTTGAATGTACAGGGATAAAAATATAATGAAAAAATTTGTATATGAAATACAAGACGTTCTAGGTATTCACGCACGCCCCGCTGGAATGCTTGTGAAAGAAGCAACAAATTATGAATGCAACGTAATACTGAAATGTGGTGAAAAAGAAAAATCTGTAAAAACAATTATGGGAATAATGACAATGAATATTAAAACCGGTGACGAAGTTACTGTGATTTGTAAGGGTTCTGATGAGATAGTGGCATCGAAAGAACTGGAGCAATTCTTCAGGACAAATTTATAATAACACTTTTGTTTCGTTGAAAGATGTGATAGCCAGATTGCCAGAAAAGATGATCCGGGTATCATATAACAAAAATTATAAAAATAATTGATAAATCGAAGAATAAAGTAATTGTAATATACACATCT
>NZ_NIBK01000001.1:1438035-1442547 GCF_002174375.1 Enterococcus sp. 12F9_DIV0723
AAATTAAGCTAATATTTATTAAACTGCAAGAAGCAGGAGGAGAAAAATGATTCGTATTACAGAAAAGGAAATTCAAAAATATGAAATAGAGCATATAAATGAAGTGCGCCGAATGGCTCCAGAATGTACAGTCCTTCTAAAAAGTGATGGAACACTTCCATGGAGGCAGAAAGGTGAAATTGCTCTTTATGGAAGTGGTGCCAGAAAGACGATTAAAGGCGGAACTGGTTCAGGTGATGTAAATGTCCGGTATTTTATTACGGTGGAGGAAGGTCTGAGAAATGCTGGATATAAAATTACATCCGACCAGTGGCTTGATAATTATGACAATATAATTATCAATGCTTCTAAAGAATTTGTTGACAAGAATCGAAATGAAGCAATTGCAGCAGGAATTAATCCTGAATTCTATATGTTGGGAAAGGCATTGCCAGAACCGGAATACACACTACCCTTAGATGCAAAGGGAGAAGCTGCTATCTATGTGGTTTCTCGCAATTCCGGGGAAGGCGCAGACCGTGAATCGATAGAAGGTGATATTAATCTGACTTCTACAGAGATTAGGGATATCTTGGCTGCCAATGATAAATATGAAAATTTTGTACTAGTGCTGAATGTGGGAGGAATGGTGAACCTTGAACCGGTTTTGAAAATTAAAAATATTCTACTTCTGGGACAGATTGGAACGCCTACAGGGGATGTATTAGCTGATTTATTGATTGGGAAAAGTTATCCTTCCGGAAAGCTTACAATGTCATGGGCGAATATCGAAGATTATCCCTCGACCGAAGGATTTGGTAATCCCGACGATACTATTTATCGTGAAGGAATATACGTTGGTTATCGATTTTTTGACTCGATGAATTTGAACCCCATATATCCATTTGGATACGGGTTAGGGTATGCAGATTTTTCAATAACTCCGAATGACTTTGAAATTGATGGAGATATGATTTCCCTGTCAGTTGTTGTAAAGAATATAGGAAAAGTAGTTGGTAAAGAGGTTGTTCAAGTTTATTATTCTGCACCTGAAGGAAAAATGGAGCAGCCTTACCAGCAGCTGGCTAGTTTTGCAAAAACAAAAGAATTAGAACCTAACGAGGAACAGGAAATTACGGTATCCTTTTCCGTTGATACTATGGCATCTTATGATGAAGAATATGCAACGTATATATTAGAGCAAGGGGATTACCTGATTCGCGTGGGAAACCATTCCAGAAATACACATATTTGTGGGATTCTTCGACTAAATCAGAATATCACAACTCAAAAATTAAAAAATATATGCCCGGGATGGATCTTTGATGAAATCAAGCTGGAGAAGAGAAAGTTTTCTTACGAGAAAGAATCAAAGGAGAGAAGTGTAGCTAAAGTTATTTTATTAACTCCAAATCAAGTTACATGTCAAGAAAAAAATTATCATGATATACCGGTGGAGTTGCCTCAGAAAGATTTCTGTAGCTGGGAGGAAGTAAAAAAACATCCGGAAAAACTAAAGAATTTTGTGGGAAATCTGACAGAGGAAGATTTAGCAAGTCTTTGCGTCGGTTCTGGAGCTGAGAGTACCGGTGAGTTATCTTCCATTATTGGGAATGCATCGGAAATTGTAGCAGGGGCATCAGGAGAAACAACACATCGTTTATCGAATCAGAATGTTGGGGCTCTTATTATGGCAGATGGTCCAGCAGGGATAAGAATCAGTAAAAAGTATAAAATAATAGATGGAATAGCGAAAGCTTGTGATGATTCTCCATCGGTTATAATGTTGGATTCTGAAATAAAAAATGAGCAGAATATAAACGTAAACGAAGAAAAGATACTGCAGGATGAAAATAAATTCTATCAGTTCTGTACTGCGATTCCAATTGGAACCTGTCTTGCGCAGAGTTGGAATGTTCAGTTATGCGAGAAAATAGGGGATCTTATAGGAAGTGAGATGGAAATGTTCGGTATAAATCTGTGGCTAGCACCTGCGATGAATATTCAAAGATCGCCTCTTTGTGGACGTAATTTTGAATATTATTCCGAGGATCCTGTTATCAGTGGGATGATAGCAGCGGCAGTGACGAATGGAGTACAGCGCCATAAGGGGTGCGGAACAACAGCAAAACATTTTGCTTGTAACAATCAGGAGACTAATCGATATGGTTCGAATAGTATTGTAAAAGAACGAGCTCTGCGTGAAATATATCTGAAGGGATTTGAAATATGTGTTCGACAATCGCAGCCACGTTCAATTATGACCTCATATAATCTTATTAACGGAAAGCGTACTTGTAACAGAACAGATCTTTTGACAAGTGTTCTTCGGGATGAATGGGGATATGAAGGGATTGTAGTAACAGATTGGTTTTCAACACAGAGATTTTTAGATGATTCAAAAAATAAATATGCCGCGGGATCTTCCGCCGGATGCGTTCGGGCCGGGAATGACATTACTATGCCTGGAAGTCCTTGGGATCGTGATGATATCTTAGATGCATTAAGGAACACAGAGAATAACTATCCTATTACAAAGGCACATTTACAAAGATGTGCAATGCGGATTCTCCATTGTATTTTGTTTATGGACATTAAAATATAAAGTCACTATAAAAGAAAAAATAAAAGAAGTGTAAAACCTAGTAGAATAAAAGAAGAACTAATAAATATAGCAGGCGAAATGACTGGTATAGGTGATTAATTTAATCGATATAAATTGAGTTATTTAAAGAGGCTTGTAATAGTTTAGTTAACAGTCGGTTAGATTATCTGTTTGGAATGTCAAGACTTTTATGAACAAAAAGATAAGTTAATTTTGTGAAAGTAGAAATTCATCTGGTGTTTTATAGCCCAAACTAGAATGTATTCTTTTTACGGTAAAGTAATTTTCTAGTTAGTCTACAAGCTGTATGACCACCTCTGATTTGTTCTCAAAACCGTATTTGTTTAATACTTCTCGTTTTAAGTGATTTATAAAGTGAATCCATAACAGCGTTATCATAGGGCATGCCTTTTCTTGAATGGCTCAGTAAAAGTCTATTTGCTTGAATTATTTCAAAAAAACGATGACTCTTATAATGAATGCCTTGGTTCACATGATAATTAATCCAGCTTTTGGATGTTCCTTAAGAAGAGCTGTTTCTAAATTTTCAATAACTAATTCATCTCTCATATGATCGTCGATGCGGTAGCTAATCACTTGGCGTGAATAAGCATCAATATAAGTACTGAGGTAAAGGGTATCTTCGGCAGTGAGTATATGTAACTAATACCTCCAAAATACACAGAGTTAGGGGATTTATCGGGAAAATTCTTATTTATCAAGTTCTTTGCGCACTACAACCACCAGTTTTTTGTCTCCGATATTTTCGGCGAACACCTGGAGTGTAGAGTCCTTGAGCATGAAGAAGTCTAGCAATTCGCCTACGACTGATTGTTAATTTTGTAAAATAAATTTGATTATTCTGGATCCATAATGTCCTTTATGTCCAAGAAAAATTTCTTTCAAAAGTTAAGCTAATGTTTTGTTTTCAATTTCAAGGTTTGATCGATCCCGACGACAGAACAAATAATAGCCTCCGCGTGAGATATGAAGGCAACGACTAGCCTCTGAAATAGATAGCGTTCTTCGAGGATGGTTTACAAACTAAAAAATTACCGGAGTCTTCTTGAAAGAAAAAGGAAGACTTCGAACTTTTTTTAGGAGTTCCACTTCTTCCCTTAATTGTTTCTTCTCTTTTGTAAGCGTTATATAGGACGACTCCTTTCTTGTGTGCTTCGAAAAACGTTGAGGTGCCAATAGTTAGTAATTATGAAATTAGTTAACACTTAAAAAAGCCAAACTATTATTTTACGATAAAGATTATCTGAGTTATTTTTGTAAATTCAGAGGATTGATTCTTTAATTAGTCTTACTTTATTGGGTGGACTTATCTATCATTTTGCTAATATAGTCTGCCATTTCTTTTGTATTTTCTTTCATGCCTGTATTTATCCAGTATGATAGTATCCCTGCACATCCATTAGCCACAAAATAATAAAGCCAATCTTCTCTTTGATTAGAGTTCCCTCGTAATAACACTTCAAAATATGGATGTGCCTCTTTATAAAACATATTCAAAATACGAGATGGCAAACCAGTATCCCCATTATCAGAAGCAACTGTAAGATATAAGTCACTCTCATTCTTGATTTTCATAAACATTTTTTCAAACATTGTAGACATACTTTTTCCTTGAGCTTCTCGAACAAGTTGCTTTAGCTGATCAATCATTTCTGATTCTATCCTTTCAAGTAAATCAAAACAATCCTTATAGTGTTTATAAAATGTTGCACGATTTATTTCAGCTCTATCACAAACATCCTTAACAGTTACCTTATTAACAGGCTTCTCATTGATGAGCGATATAAAACTTTTTTTTATTGCCATTCTTGTATATCGAATGCGAGCGTCAGTCTTCATTTTATACCTACCTTGAAAATTATTTTAAAGTTAATCAACACGTTAGCATAAAATGGTGAATATATTTC
>NZ_NIBK01000001.1:1442647-1446137 GCF_002174375.1 Enterococcus sp. 12F9_DIV0723
ATAATCTTATTAACGGAAAGCGTACTTGTAACAGAACAGATCTTTTGACAAGTGTTCTTCGGGATGAATGGGGATATGAAGGGATTGTAGTAACAGATTGGTTTTCAACACAGAGATTTTTAGATGATTCAAAAAATAAATATGCCGCGGGATCTTCCGCCGGATGCGTTCGGGCCGGGAATGACATTACTATGCCTGGAAGTCCTTGGGATCGTGATGATATCTTATCTAGATGTGTATAAGAGAATAGTATACTAAAGTCAAGAAAGCAAATCAACACTTGTCGCTTTACTTTCTCGGTGTAATTTAGTACACATGTGAAAGATAAGATACTGTTGCTAGTCTATTTTTAAAAGAGCTTTAATATTAATTGAAAGGTGGGACGCGACATGAAAATATTATTAGTACCAGTTATTATGGCCTGTGCAACAGTTGGAACTATTGGGATGATTACAGGTATAAAAAAACTATTCATAGGTAAAAGAAATTAATGTTTTCGATATATTGAAGGAGTGAAAGCCAATGGGTATTTTAGGGTCAAAAACAGTTTCCACAGTAGCAAAAACTTCGGAAATTGGATTGCCAATGATTATTTTAGTTCCACTTATTATTGTCTGTGCTCTTGCTGGGACAGTAGGTTTATTATGGATAATCAAAAAGTATATTAATAATAAGAAATAGCACAAACTGAAAGGAGAAGCCAATATGGTACAACAAATCGAGCCCCTTTTTGTTAACTTTGAAGCAATGAACATAAATTTACCAATGGTTATTTTAGTTCCAATGATTATTATTTTTGCCATTGCTGGGACTATTGCTTTTATTAAGTTGATTCAAGGTCTTATCAAGTTGTTATTTGGAAAAAAAGGTAAGAAAATTATTGATGATCTTAATAATTTTAATATGAATGTCGAAAGCAGAACTGATAATCTTAGAAAAGATTTTCATTTTAGTGAAGATAACCAAAGCTAGTAGAGAGATAATTTATGCTCTTACAAAAATGCTAAGCTAGACTGTTTTCATAATTAATATGTTAATTTAACGCATTATCTGTTATTTCGTCTAATACGCTATTATTAAAGCCTGTAAATAAAAAGTCAAGTAAAAAATTGGGAAAAGAGTTACCTGGATTGAAGGCATGACAAATAGAACCACCGATAATCGCTGGTTTCAACATACGCTCAAAAACGACAATCAGTCCTCTTCTGGAAGTGATGCCAAATATTCGTTTACTCGTCCGTAATAGATCCGTAAAAACTTATTCGCACCAGCTGTCATGTAAACATAGTATGGCTTTCCCTCTGCTCGTTTTCAGGCGATGTTTTCACTAAAACATCCATTACTTGAAACAGTGATTTACGCAGTTGAGCAGATCCGCGTTTAGAAGTTCGTACACTTTTCTGATTATAGGTGCTGGATTGATTGACACCTGGATCAACCCCTGCAAAAGCAGTCAAGGCGCTTCGACGTGAAAAGCGGCGAACGTCGCCAATCTCTGCCATGATCTGTGGACCCAAGGAAGGACCTACACCTTTCATAGCCATAACTATCGGATATTCTGGCAATTGCGAAGCCGTTTGATCCATTTGTAGTCGTAACTGTTCAACGGTCTTAGAAAGGGTATTTAACTGATTAATTGCTTGGACAATCAGACTTTTTGTCATTTTGTCTTTAGGTAAAAGAGCAATCAACTCTTTAGAGGCCTCGAAGATTTGTGCTGCTTTCTCTGGGTGGAAATCATAGCTTTTACGTATGCAAAACTTCTGATAACGTTCAGTGAAAGCTGTCAGAGAGCCTTTTCGAACACAGTCGACGTGCCAAAAAGAGGTGACAAAATCAACCCATTTCTGACTACCATCTTTTCGAACGGGACTGGTGAAAAAAGTATTCGCTTCAGGAAATGTTTGATCCAAAAGAGAAATGAGATTATTTTTGAGAGCTGTTTTATGTTTCATGTAAAAATCAAACTGTCGGTTCATAATTTTTAATTGGTCTCTTGTCTTATCCATAAGATTATACTGTCGCAGGTCATTCCAGTTGTCAAGCGCGTAACGAGCGATTTTAACGGCATCCTTTTTGTCAGATTTCACTTTACGAAGAGAATTATTTCCAAAATCTTTAATGAGTTTTGGATTGACCACACTGACATAAAAATCCGCATCAGAAAGCCAATGAGCAACAGGTTCATGGTAACGTCCAGTGTACTCCATGACGATTTTGACGTCTCCTTCAAGGTGAGAAAGAGAATGAATAAAATCGTTGATGTCACTAGAAGTATGGCAGAGTTCAAAAGGACTAGAGATCACTTCACCGAAAGGTCGGAGAATCGAAACAACACTTTTACCTTTAGCAACATCAATACCTACTGCGTTCAAGACAATCAGCTCCTTAAGATTTGTCGCAATGGAAAGCCAGCGTAAACACATTGCCGATTCAATCTACTGGGGTGTGACACGAACGTACTGGTAAACAGCAGTTCAACCTGCATAAAACGAACGCTG
The DNA here is from genome assembly GCF_002174375.1 of Enterococcus sp. 12F9_DIV0723. NCBI lineage: Bacteria > Bacillati > Bacillota > Bacilli > Lactobacillales > Enterococcaceae > Enterococcus > Enterococcus sp. 12F9_DIV0723. Next base: position 1,445,149 of record NZ_NIBK01000001.1, read on the forward strand.
TGAATGAGCAGCTGGTTGGCAGACTTTTATACGGACGCTAAAGTCCAAGGAGGAGTATGCCCGACCATTGCCCTCTCATTCTAACAGCTTAAGCAACATGATAGATAAAAGGAATTACTAATGAGATTAGTAGTGCCTTATAACCTATAAATATATTGTAGTAGGAGGAGATATTTTTTGGCTCTGTTGCAAAGTTCAATCCTGAAAAAACAACTTCTTGTCTCAGCATACGATCAAGCAGGAATTCCTAATAAAACGTTTATTTCAGTGCAGACTGAAAACCCGAAGAGCATTCCATCTTTTCGGGTTTTCTTGTATATTCCTCGAAGGGTTTCCATCCCTTTAATTGTAGCTGAAGCGGTGCGAAGACTTTGATAAAATTTACTCCGACGTTTGATTGGTCGATGATCTTGTTCAATCAAATTATTGAGATATTTCACGGTTCGATGCTCCGTTCTGATGTACAGGCCACCTTGTTGCAATTTCTTAAAGGCACTGCAGAGTGAAGGCGCTTTGTCTGTGACAAGAACCTTTGGTTCTCCAAACTGCCTTCTTAATCGCTTCAAAAAAGCATAAGCTGCTTGTGTATCTCGTTTCTTCCGTAGCCAGATGTCTAAGGTAAGTCCGTCAGAGTCGATTGTGCGATACTAATAATGCCACTTTCCTTTTACTTTAATATAAGTTTCATCCATTCGCCAAGAATCACCTGCTGAACGATTTCTTTTCTTCCATAAACAATAAATGATCGGACTATACTCTTGTACCCATCGATAAATGGTAGTGTGACAAACATTGATTCCACGATCGCTCATAATTTCAGAAATATCTCGATAGCTCAAGTTATATCTCAAATAGTAGCCAACGGCTACAATAATAATATCTTTTTTGAATTGTTTTCCTTTAAAATGAGTCATCTGAGAGCTCCTAATCGTCTGTTTTTTATAATTCTACCTTACATTACGATAATTGAGAAACTTTGCAACAGAACC
>NZ_NIBK01000001.1:1446237-1460250 GCF_002174375.1 Enterococcus sp. 12F9_DIV0723
GCTATATATATAGTAAAAAATCGTAATTGAGATGAGGGAGAAGACATGAGGGAGTTACAATTGGCTTTTATAAGCAATCGTACGACAAGCAGGTTGTTTCAAATTTTAAGTGTGATCGAAAGGGACAGGCGATTTACGATAGGGGAATTAGCAGAACAAAATCAAGTAACACAGCGGACCATTGCCAATGATATAAAATATATTAAGGAGTATTTTGCAGAAAGTATTTTATTGAGCTCAGGAAACAAGGGGTTCTTATTTGAAGAAACACAGCCCTTTATTTATCAGAAAAAGAAACGAAATTTATTGGAAAATGAGTGTTTATTTGAAATTATCGGCAATATTTTCAATGGAAAGTTGTTGACAATTGATGAGTTGGCCCACCAGTATCACTTTTCTGAGAGTACCTTTCGTCGATTATTAGGCCAAACCAATCATACATTGAAAAGTTATGGATTACGGTGGGAATCAAACCCGTTGACTATCGCCGGGAATGAAGCCAATTTGCGAAAATTTTTCAAAGATTTTTACTATGAAGGTGTAGAGACTGCTTATACCTTGCTGCCGGACCCTGCATTACATCAATTACTCATCGATCAATTTAAGGAAAAACTTGGACACTATGATATCGGATCAGGCACAACGCCGACTTCTTTTCACTATACCCTTTATATTGCGATACAACGTGCAAGTAAAGGGTATTCCATTACGGTTCCCACTAAATTAGCTCAAATGGCTTACAATGGTGTTGACTTCCCGGTGCTCTATTCATTAAAAGAAGGAATCAAAGAGAGGTATGGAACCTCATTGTCGAGAGAGGAATTTTCATGGATCTATTTAGTAACCGTTTGTAAGAGAACTGTAAATCGAGAAGATCAAGAACGGAAGTTTTTTGATCAATTTTATACGGGAACAGATATGATTCAATTAACAGACGATTTTTTACGGGAACGGGCACTTTCTACAGAAAATGAGGAAGAAGTAACGCATTTTTTACGTTCTTTCTTCTTATCTAGAAGAATAACAGATCAACTATCCCCGGTGTTGAATAAAGAGATGAAGGATATTAAAGAAACACTTATTGAACATGATGAGGAAAACTATGTGAGGAACTATCGATTTTTACAAAAACATAAAAAACGTTTACTTACAACCTATACGTATTTAGACGATGTCTGTGTAGCACTGACGATATATAGTCAATTGATTTTTGATCTTTATTCGCCCGTAAAAACCATTTATTTCCTTTTAGAAGGGGATCATTTTGTTTGTCAACATATAAGAACAAGAGCTACTCAGCTCTTTGGACACAAACATTCGTTGACCTTTGTTCCCTTGCAACAATTAACGAAAGAGGAACTGAACGAAGCGCATATTGACTTGTTTGTCACGAATTATAATCGGTATATTTTAGATTATATGATTGAAACGGATTATCTCTTGATGAAAGCTGTCCCAGATGAACAAGACTGGACCAATTTAAAAAGAAAAATAGATTCACATAGACGAGACTTTTTTTAAATATTAGAGAAAAAGACAGTCAGTAGATAGATACCTTCTAAGTAATGAAAACTACATTTGTTGTCTATTCTGATTACCATTTACACAGTGATTTAGGAATAGATAACAACTGTAGAAATATACGATAATTATTTTAAGAGAATATATTTGCTCTGATTATTGTTTAGGTCTACACTATAATCAAAACGGTTAGAAAGGATGGGATTTGGGTGAGTAATGAAGAGGCAGAACTGTTTGACCAATTAGTTGAGAAGTTTCTAAATATCAATAATAAGTTGGTTCAGATTCAAAGAACTCCTATCGCCATAACAGAAGAGATAATTCTAAGTACGAGTTCGATTCATTTGATTGAAGTGATTGGTCGCTATCCGTTATCGACAATTACGGAATTGGCAGAAAAGTTAAGTGTCACAAAAGGGAGTATATCCCAACAATTACCCAGGCTCTTGCAGTTAGAGCTTGTTCAAATTATCCAAAGGAAAGAAAATAGAAAAAATAAATTGATTCGATTGACTGTGAATGGAGAAAAAATTTGTGAAGCGCACAAAAGACTTCATGAACCGCTATATCAGATGATTAAAAACAAGCTAGCTGAATTTTCACCAAGACAAATTGAGGGAATTGGAGAAATATTTGATACGATTTCTTCAAGCATTGATAAATATCAAAATACTTTAAGTAGGAAGGATGAACAAAATGACTAATATGGTGATTTTTATAAACGGTACAGTAATACCTAAAAAAACAATCGATGACTGGGAATGGAAAAGAATAAAAAAGCAAGGAACTTTTTTGAAAAGAAAAGCAATTCTTACTGACGATCGATTTCTCAGTACACAGGATCTTGATTACGCACGAAGTGAGTTAGGCAGAGCAAAAGCATCATATTCACCCGACAGATTCCGGAAGTTACTGAAGAAAAGATATACCTTAGGAAACTTGGTTTCGAAAATAGCGGTATCGCTATCTATGGGAAAGAGAAAATTTTGCGTGACAGAATTTGTTATTCCACAAACAAAAGTAACGCCAGCTAAAATGATGGAGTCGATTGAAAAAATTATGCTGGAAAATACCGCAGATCACTTGTATAAGAACCTTGCTTCGAATCCAGATCATTTTGTTTTGATTCAGACACAGGGAAGAGTACAAGAGATCATTGAGTTTACCGGAGGATCGCCATTACCCACCAGATTTTTTGGGCATTACGGAAAAGTAGAGGGATTAAAATCTAAGCTAAGCAATGACTATTCTGTTCAGTTAGTTGGAGAAGCACAACTAGCTGATGGGACGGTGATTGGCGGTATGAGACACCAAGCTAAGATAGATGGGGAAGGTATTCGGGTAAAAGCATTGGTAGAGTTTCCGGCATTGTTACCCAATTACATGATCAAGCAGCACCAATATCATCTAGCTTGTGAGTTTAGGCAGTGGATAGGGTATACCAACAGGTTACACCAGTGATAATTCCAAAATAGTACTTAAAACTCTTGATAAATCAGGAGTTTTCTTTTTTTATAATTGTATCTTTTGGTTGTGTATTAAATACTGTTTGTGGAAGAAACTTTTAGGAGTAATTTTTTGTGGTTGTTGTATATTTGAGAGTATCTACTAGTGTGCAGAATTTAGCTCGTCAAAAAGAAGCCATTTGCCAATGGCAAAAAGAAAAAATGATCACTGATGAGAATTTACGAAATTTCGAAGAAAAAGCTTCTGCGAAAAATACGAACAATAGAATTTAGTTAAAGAACGTATTATCATTTTTACGTGAGCGAGATACTTTAGTTGTGACTAGCTTGAGATCGGTTAGGGAGAAATAGGCGTGAACTGAAGGAACTACTTCAAACCACAAAAGGCAAAGGATCAAATATCGATATTTTGGATCTCCACTCTTTTTCAGGGGTCAATGATCTAACTCTCCGAGATTTGTTAACAAATTTGGTTATCGAAGTATTTAGCTATGCGCTGAGTCAGAATTAAGGAAAATAAAAGAGAGGAAAAGGGAAGGTAGACCGGTAAAGTATCACGAGTACGCAACAGGTAGTGATAAACTCGTTGGTTCTGTTGCAAAGTCCAATCCTGAAAAAACAACTTCTTGTCTCAGCATACGATCAAGCAGGAATTCCTAATAAAACGTTTATTTCAGTGCAGACTGAAAACCCGAAGAGCATTCCATCTTTTCGGGTTTTCTTGTATATTCCTCGAAGGGTTTCCATCCCTTTAATTGTAGCTGAAGCGGTGCGAAGACTTTGATAAAATTTACTCCGACGTTTGATTGGTCGATGATCTTGTTCAATCAAATTATTGAGATATTTCACGGTTCGATGCTCCGTTCTGATGTACAGGCCACCTTGTTGCAATTTCTTAAAGGCACTGCAGAGTGAAGGCGCTTTGTCTGTGACAAGAACCTTTGGTTCTCTAAACTGCCTTCTTAATCGCTTCAAAAAAGCATAAGCTGCTTGTGTATCTCGTTTCTTCCGTAGCCAGATGTCTAAGGTAAGTCCGTCAGAGTCGATTGTGCGATACTAATAATGCCACTTTCCTTTTACTTTAATATAAGTTTCATCCATTCGCCAAGAATCACCTGCTGAACGATTTCTTTTCTTCCATAAACAATAAATGATCGGACTATACTCTTGTACCCATCGATAAATGGTAGTGTGACAAACATTGATTCCACGATCGCTCATAATTTCAGAAATATCTCGATAGCTCAAGTTATATCTCAAATAGTAGCCAACGGCTACAATAATAATATCTTTTTTGAATTGTTTTCCTTTAAAATGAGTCATCTGAGAGCTCCTAATCGTCTGTTTTTTATAATTCTACCTTACATTACGATAATTGAGAAACTTTGCAACAGAACACAAATATTTGAATGTGTATGATTAAATTGTTAAAAAGAGTGTTCAGAAAATGATGACATGCTCCCTATAAAGTAGACAAAGAAAAAACAAAAATTCCAAATCTACTTTATAGAGAGTTTTTGCATGTCTAAGAAAAGCCTTTATTCTCCAGAAGAAAAATATCAAGTTATTTCAGAAGTGATGAATGGACACCATAGCTTGAACAGTATCGCCAAGAAGCATTCCCTTTCATGGGCGACAATAAAAGATTGGATTCGTAAATATAATGATGACGGAATCGAGGGACTGAAAAAATCTACAACGTGGAAACGGTACACGAGTGATCTAAAACGGAACGCTGTTCTAGCAGTCATAAATGAAGAGCTATCTCTTCGGCAGGCAACAGCAGTATTTCAACTTTCTTCGACTACTATTTTAAGAAAATGGATTTCAAGCTATACTAATGGGGAAATGCTAAAATCTACGAGTAAAGGCAGTGTACCCAAAACCATGATAAACGGACGTAAAACGACCTATCAAGAACGCATTGAGATTGTTCAATATACAATCGCTAACGAGCTGAATTACGCGCAAGCGATTGAAAAATATGATGTTTCATACCAACAAGTGTATTCTTGGGTAAAAAAATACCAACGACACGGAGAAGAAGCACTAAAAGACAACCGTGGACGAAACAGATCAAGTGAGTTCTTAACCGAAGAGGAACGGCTAAAATTAAGAATAAAAGAACTAGAAGCACGAAACAGGCATTTAGAAATGGAAAATGACTTCGCAAAAAAGTTACAAGAGATTCAACGACGAAATCGACCCTCACGTTAGTGAGAAACGTTGAACTCTACCAAGCGATTTCAGAACTGCATGAAGAAAAACACTATTCAATCACTCCTCTCTGTCAATTAGCTGGGATTGCACGCTCTTCTTACTATAAATGGTTACAGTGGCAACCTTCCAAAAAGGAACTTGAAAACAGAAAACTAGCCAAAGAGATAAAAAAGAAATACGACAGTAAAAAAGGCGCGATCGGTTATCGACAAATTCGAATGCAGCTCAATATAAAACTTAAGAAGCACTATTCTCGGAAGCGTTATTACCGATTAATGAAAGTACTGGGAATCAAAGCAGTGATCAAGAAAAAGCGTCCGACCTATATAAAAGCAACGGAAGCACACGTTGCTGAAAATGTATTAAACCGGAAATTTACCGCTGAGAATCCCAATCAAAAATGGTGTACGGATATTACTGAATTGGAATACGGTAATGGTCGAAAGGCTTATTTGAGTGCCATCATCGATCTTTATGATCATTCGATTATTTCTTGGGCGCTCGGTCATTCCAATAATAATTCACTTGTCATGGATACTGTAAAAAAAGCCATGTGTAAGAACCCTAGCGCAAGACCGCTTCTTCATAGTGATCGCGGGTTTCAATACACCTCTTATGACTATAAGTCACTTGAAGCAAAATATAAGTTCATCAAAAGCATGTCCCGAGTCGGTCGCTGCCTGGATAATCAACCGATCGAACATTTTTGGGGCACATTTAAAGAAGAGAAGTTCTATCAAGAGTGCTATCAGAACTTTGAGGAGTTAAAGAAATCTGTGCGTAGTTATATGTGCTATTACAATAACTATCGCTATTCGGAAGTGTTGAACGAACTAGCACCAAACGAGTTTAGAAAGCTAGCGGTATAAAAAACAGGAATCAAGCAACTCGATTCCTGATTAGTTTTACTTTTGTTTTTTAGCTGTCTACTTGACGGGGAGCACTTCATGACGAATTTCTGAACACTCTTTTTAGATGCTATAATTGATATGTATTACTCTGTTTTTGTGTTCATAAACTCGTAACTAAATCGTTGTTCAATTAAAATTTAGATTTATGAGTATTAGGACTGTCTCTTATACACATCTAGATGTGTATAAGAGACAGGTATTACTCTGTTTTTGTGTTCATAAACTCGTAACTAAATCGTTGTTCAATTAAAATTTAGATTTATGAGTATTAGGACAAATATTTGAAGGGGACAGAAACTTAAAGTTTTTGATCCTTTTTCTATAGTTAAACAATAGAAGAATAAATTATAATGATTAAATTTATGATTACGCAGGTCATGTGCAATTTTCAGTTATTTCATCTTTCTATGAAAATAATGATTTCAAATCGATTTAAATTCCATGTAAACTTAGCCATGTAAGTAAGAAGTATGCATACAAACTTACAGATAAAGTACCAAAAACCTTCGTTTTTCAGAATGAACATTTGTTATGTATTCTCTAAGATAGAAAACCTATTCTAATAACTTTTTAAAGACAATCGATTGATTCGGATGTCTTTTTTTATCTTCATCTCAAAAACGAAGAATTCTGAGACAGACCAAGGGGGAGGGGCATGTTTGAAAAAATAAAAGGATGGTTTGTCGCCACTTTATTGATTGCCGTTTTTTCATCCAATATAGCCGTTGCTAAAGAGGTTCAACAAGTTGAGACAAATGGCACAGTAGGTTTCACCGGTGTCTATGAACCCATCGGTACACCTGATCCGACGCCACCCGAAAGTATTGTGAGACCACCAATAACTGAAGTCGCAAACCCTGATGGAACATTACCACAAACAAATGATAATGGATCTTCAATGCTCCTTTGGTTAGGAATGTTGATCATCAGTTTCGTTTTTCTTTTGTGGAAACGAAAAAAAAAACAAATACAAAACTAAAACAAAAAGAAAGCAGGAATTATCAAATGAAATTTATTCGTATAGCAACAATCGCAGCATTATCAAGTACCATTTTAGCAGGAGGCGCGGCTGCTGTTTCTGCACAAGAAACACGTGAAGCAAACACCTATGGTAACGTACAATTTCGATCATCTGGAGTAGAAGATGGACCGATAACAGTTATTCCACCCGAAGTTGACCCAGGTGTTGAAATTAATCCAGAGGTACCAGGAACTACAGGACCATTGTCTATTGCAAAGGCAGCACATATGAACTTTGGATCACAAGTAATCTCTAACCAAGATCAAACCTATAATATGGTTGCAGAGATAGCCACATTAGCCAATCCTGAAGAAGATGGACCTACAAAAGTTCCTTATGTCAGCTTTGCTCAAGTACAAGATACCCGTGGGACCAATGCAGGATGGGATTTACAAGTAAGTCTTTCTGATTTTAAATCAAATACAAGAAATAATGTGTTAACTGGTGCTGAGATCGAATTTGTGGATTCCCGTATCCAATATGAGGGAACGAATACTGAAAATTCTCCTTCTGCACACACACCTGGTTTAACATTACTGCCAAATGGAGCAGCACGTTCAGTAATGACGGCAGCACAAGGACAAGGTACGGGAGTTTCTTCTGTTGTCTGGGGAAATCAAGCAGACTTGACGGCACAATTTGAAGCAGAAGGCTTTGATCCTGAGACAGACGTGGTAGAAAACAATGCCATCCAATTGTCAATTCCAGGCTCAACAGCCAAAGATTCTACAACGTATACATCAACTCTAACATGGGAATTAACTTCAACACCTGGAAACGAAGTATAAGAGTCTTGTAAGCATTTGATTTGAAACTCTCGGCAGCGTCACAGTACATTTGTGACGCTGTTTTTCTAAGAAAGGAGATTACCATTGAAACAATCAACCTCAATTCATCGTCCTCTGAAAGCCACTTGGTGGCTACTTCCTTTATTTTCTCTACTTCTTGTCTTTTTTCCATCAGTAGCTCAAGCGGAGGAAACACTGTCATTTTATGTCACGCCTGAATTTCCTGAAAGCCAGGTAGAAGGATCAAATAGTTATTTCGATTTGAATCTAGCAGCTGGAGCAACAGAAACCTTAGCATTGAAACTGCAAAATGTTAGTAGTGACCCAATTCAAGTGCAAGTAACCCCTCATACAGCGTATACCAATGTTCATGGAGTCGTTGAGTACGGAAAAGAAGCCCAAGAACCAGATAGTAGCCTTACTTATTCATTGGACGAATTGATTGACTCATCTGGTGTCATTGAACTAGCAGGAAATGAAACGAAAACAATCACCGTTCCTTTACATATGCCTGAAGAGTCTTTCGAAGGATTTCTAGCTGGCGGTCTACGGATTACGGAAGTCAAAGAAGAACAAGAAGAAACGACTAGCAATGAAGAAGGCGTGGCAATCAAAAATGAATTTGCCTATGTCGTCGGTGTCGTTGTTAGTAACTCTCGGGATTCGGTCCAACCGGATCTTGACCTGTTAGCTGTTTTTGCGGATCAATTAAACTATCGAAATGTGATCAGTGCAACAATCCAGAACTTTACGCCCACTTTCGTCAACCGAATGGCGATAGAAGCAACGGTTCAACGAGTAGGAGAAGACGGGGTTCTCTATGAAGCCAGTGAGGAAATGATGCAGATGGCGCCTAATTCTAATTTTGATTTTCCAATTTCGCTAGAAGGTGATCGATTCCAAAGTGGCGACTATGTATTGCACTTAAAAGCAACCTCTGGTGAACAGGAGTGGAGCTGGACCGAAGAATTCACGATCAAAGCTGATGAAGCTCGTTCGTTAAACCGAGACGACGTAACGATTGATTCTAGCCCAAATTGGCTGCTTATCGGCAGTTCAGTATTTATTGTCTGTCTGTTAGCAGTGATTACTTACCTGATCTTGCAAAACAAAAAGAATAAAGCGAGTCTAGGCAAAAAGGAGTGATACTTTGAAAGGAAAGCTACAAAAAAGTTGGGTGCTAAGCAGTCTCGTTTTAATTGGGCTAACCACTACGTTGCCTTCTATTAATATGGTGCTTGCGGAAACCGTCAATGAAACTCAAAACACAGAAACTCAAGAAGTGACCATGCCCTATGACACCTTGTTAGAAGAGCCGACGACTGATTCTTCTGACACTCAACAAGAACCCACTGTAGAAGAACAACCGATATTTTCTCTTGAAAAGGAACAAATGGTCGGGACGATAGGAGAAACAACGAAAGTTGTAATTCTGGTGGATCGCCCAATGAGTCAAGTACAAGTCACTATCCCGCAAGAGATCACCATCCAGAGAGAAGAACTGTCAGAAGGACTTGAAGCAACACAAATGACAGAAACCGAGTGGTGGTTTTCAGCAGACGAACACAAAAAATTCACCATTCCGGTTTCTTCTGAAACTGCAGGGGAATTCACCATTCGTGTTGAAGATGAAATTGATGGAACGATTGCCTTTGAAGAAGCAGCGGGTGATGAAACCAACGATGAGTCAGTAGTTACCGATGAAATGGATAGTGCAAATGAAACAGAAAATAGTGTAATCCCAGAGATACAAGAAGAGGAAGAAACTCTAACACAAGAGACAGAAGAAGTCATACGAGCAACATCGTCAAATGTCCGCACATGGGCACAATTTCGAACAGCAATAAATACGAGTAGTGTAACAGAAATTAATGTATTAGCGAATATTTCTGCTGGAAGTATGGGATTAAATAATATCACTCGAAATCTAACCATTAATGGTAATGGGCATATTATTAATATAAGTAACAATACTCTTATCCTTTCGGGAAATGGCTTACAACTAACAGGTCGGAATTTTACACCGCTAGGAGGAGATACTGCCTTTTTCATGACGGCTCCTAATGCAAGAAATAGCATTTTCAGATTTAGCGATATAACAAGTAGCACAAATTCAAAGGGCCTTGTAGGAATTAGAATTCCGGATAATAATGATACCCACTTTGACAACAATGTACAAGTTATTTTTGATGGAGGAACCAATAGAAATTTAAGAATAAATCCTCTGGTTCACATGAGCATTATTAATGATGCTCACGTCTCATTTACCAGTAATATGTTTGGGGCTGCTGCAGTATACTTACCAAACATGAAAAGTAGTTTGTTTATTGAAAAAGGCTCAGAATTGAACTTAGAAGGAAGAATGCTTTTTTTGAACCAGCTGATTTTGGAAGGTACATTAAACCTCAATGAGCCTTCTGGGCAAAATGCTGCAATAAATATGCATACTACAAGCGATACCTCAATTTTTGTGGGATCTAGTGGGAAGCTATCAGTGGTAGGTGGAAGTGAAAGTACCAGTGTGATAACTGGAAATCTTTCATCTTTCACTTTAGAAAAAGAAGCAGAATTTGATTTAATCAACCGTAGATCAGGACCTATAACTAGTTCGACAACAAACCTAAATTCCATACTTTCTACTGGAAATCTTGCTGTCTGGAATTTAGGTAAACTAGATGTTGAACACAGTAATCCCTCCCAAAACTTTGAAAATCTTGAAGCTCAGCTGACGGGAGCCAATGCTGCTACGATTACGAGCACCAATAACAATGTGTTTCGCTCAACTTACTCGAGACAAGGATTAGCTGGCTACTCTAGAATTAGTTCTTCCGGAATTGCTGGAGAAAGCCCAGTAGATCCATTAGAACCAGACACCGAAATAGATCCAGATAATCCACCAGTGATTCCTGAAAATCAAGGGAACTTCCGTCTTGATTTCGTCTCGCAATTTACGTTTGGCAGCCATGAAAGAAATTTGTTTGAAGAGGAGACCTATTACGCTCTTCCACAATATGGTCTTGATCCAAATGGCGAAGTGATTGAGGAAGAACCAAAACCAAACTTTATTCAAATCACGGACAATCGAGCCGATGCCGATGGTTGGCAACTGTCTGTCACACAAAGAGAACAATTTGAGACAGAGTCTGGGAATGAATTAAGTGGCGCAAGACTCCAACTGAAGAATCGCCAACTTGTGGCAGACCATGATGGCCAACCACCGCAAGAAGCGACGACTGAAGCAACGATCGTTCTTGAGCCAGGGGCAAAACAATCACTGCTAACGTCTTCTACTGGCGAAGGTAAGGGAACCTGGATCTACCGCTTTGGTGATGGCATAAGTTCTGATCAAAGTGTCGCTTTAGTTGTACCAAAAGAAACCATTCCAGAGGCAACGACTTACCAAACAAAATTGGACTGGGAACTACAAGCCGTACCTGGTAACGAGTAATAAAGGAATATCCAAGATATTAGAAGAATGCCGGTTCTGTTGCAAAGTTTCTCAATTATCGTAATGTAAGGTAGAATTATAAAAAACAGACGATTAGGAGCTATTGAGATATTTCTGAAATTATGAGCGATCGTGGAATCAATGTTTGTCACACTACCATTTATCGATGGGTACAAGAGTATAGTCCGATCATTTATTGTTTATGGAAGAAAAGAAATCGTTCAGCAGGTGATTCTTGGCGAATGGATGAAACTTATATTAAAGTAAAAGGAAAGTGGCATTATTAGTATCGCACAATCGACTCTGACGGACTTACCTTAGACATCTGGCTACGGAAGAAACGAGATACACAAGCAGCTTATGCTTTTTTGAAGCGATTAAGAAGGCAGTTTAGAGAACCAAAGGTTCTTGTCACAGACAAAGCGCCTTCACTCTGCAGTGCCTTTAAGAAATTGCAACAAGGTGGCCTGTACATCAGAACGGAGCATCGAACCGTGAAATATCTCAATAATTTGATTGAACAAGATCATCGACCAATCAAACGTCGGAGTAAATTTTATCAAAGTCTTCGCACCGCTTCAGCTACAATTAAAGGGATGGAAACCCTTCGAGGAATATACAAGAAAACCCGAAAAGATGGAACGCTCTTCGGGTTTTCAGTCTGCACTGAAATAAACGTTTTATTAGGAATTCCTGCTTGATCGTATGCTGAGACAAGAAGTTGTTTTTTCAGGATTGAACTTTGCAACAGAACCCAGGTGCATCTACTGCAATCAATATTGCCAACGCTGCGCGTTGTTTTTCTCCTCCAGATAACGTTGTCAATTGCTGATGCATCAAATGTGCGATCTCCATTTCATCAACAGCTTCTTGTATCCTGCGTTTCGCATTATCATAAGAAACTCTACAATTCTCTAAAGAAAATATAAATTCTCCTTCTAATGTTATCATGGTAAATTGTTGACTCGGGTTCTGAAACATCAGTCCGATTTTTTGTGCCTTTTCTGAGATAGAATATCTCTGAATATCTAGTCCATCAATTAAGATATGGACGTATACTAATAAAGTAGACAAATTTTCTGCTATACTACTATGTGATTAGACACTATTTTTGAAAGGAATGTTTTGATGGTAGATAAACGTAAATCCCCTCGTAAATTTGATGATGATTTTAAGAAATCCATTGTTAAACTTTATGAAAATGGCAAGTCTCAAAACTCACTTGCAAAAGAATATGGACTAGCTATCTCCACTATTGCTCGTTGGGTGAAACAATACTCTGAAGTTAAATTTGATGATGAAACGATCCTAACGGCTCAACAGATCCAGCAACTTCAAAAAAGAAATGTTCAACTTGAAGAGGAGAACTTAATCTTAAAAAAAGCGATTGCCATATTCACGCCACACTCAACGAACGACTAAAAGCCATTGATTTTCTTCGTTATGAGCATAAGATTAGTACACTTTGTCGTGTTCTTAAGGTCAATCGTTCAATTTACTACAAACGAGTTTCTGCTAGCCCTGCGCCTCGAACATTGGAGAACCAACAATTGAGAAAGCGAATTCTAGAGATTTATATCGCTACTCAAAAAAGAATCGGTGCTGCAAAAATCCAAAGAATTTTATTTCGTGATTATGGCATTTCCATTAGTGTTGGAAGAGTTTATCGATTGATGAAATCTATGACTCTTACTAAAATGTCTACCAGCAAACCTGCTTTTAAGAAACAACATCGTCAGGTTTCTTTAGATCGCCCGAATCATCTTAATCAAGCATTTAACCCCCTTGCCCCAAATCAAGTATGGACAAGTGATTTCTCCTATATTCCTGTAGGAAAAAAGGGCTTTGTTTATCTCTGCGTGATTCTTGAGCTATTCTCTAGAAAGGTCATTGCTTGGACCGTAGGACCCAAAATCGATAGTGAATTAGCCATATCAACGTTAAAGAGAGCTGTTTCGTCTAGAACATTGGGAGCGCCCGTCCTCTTTCACACCGATCAAGGATCTCAGTACACTTCATTTACGTTTAGAAAATATCTAGATGAGCAACCAATTACTCAGTCTTTATCTAAATCAGGTTATCCTTGGGATAACGCTGTAACAGAATCATTTTTTAAATATATGAAGAAAGAAGAACTCAATAGAAGAACATTTTCTTCCCTTCAAGAGATACAACTTTCGTGTTTTGAATACATCGAAGGTTTTTATAATACGCAGCGACCTCATGGTACATTAGGTATGCTTACACCCAATGAAATGGAGGACAATTATTATGATCATCTTTAGGTATCCGCTCTTTTTGTGTCTACTTTATTGACATCTATCCAGTCTTTTGCGACTTCAAAATCATAACGTTCAGGAAAGATAGGCAATGATTCTAATTTCCAATTTTGCCATTTTTCTTCATAATGCCCTGGTTCTGCTAACTCGACTAAATGACCAAAACCAAACGTGATAAACGTTTCATCTGCAAATATTGGGTCTATTATCTCAAAATAGCCGTCTTTTTTGTTACTTTGTTTTAAGGCACTCGCATATGCCAATGCCTGGCTTGGTTTTTCAGCTAAAATAACCGAACTCATCTGCAATCTCCTTTTTATTTTTAAACATTACTTTTTAATATGATCTTTTGCCTTCAT
>NZ_NIBK01000001.1:1461428-1463579 GCF_002174375.1 Enterococcus sp. 12F9_DIV0723
GGACTATACTCTTGTACCCATCGATAAATGGTAGTGTGACAAACATTGATTCCACGATCGCTCATAATTTCAGAAATATCTCGATAGCTCAAGTTATATCTCAAATAGTAGCCAACGGCTACAATAATAATATCTTTTTTGAATTGTTTTCCTTTAAAATGAGTCATCTGAGAGCTCCTAATCGTCTGTTTTTTATAATTCTACCTTACATTACGATAATTGAGAAACTTTGCAACAGAACCTATTTTTTTATGAGTAGTAGTAATATTGAAATGAATATGAAAAACAAAATCATTAAAAAGTCTATTTACGCAATGCACCAAAATGGCTTAGATGATAGAAAGATCAAACAAAAACTAAAGAATTCATTTTCGTTAGATGAGAAAACGATCGAAAAACTGTTACGATGTGATTAAGACTTCCGAAGATGACTAATACTTTTTTTTAGAAATGAATAGATATAACAATTTTGGAAGAGCTAAACAAAATATAAAGTTAAAATGTGTCAGACTGTGGCATAAGTCATACTCCTGAATAGGACAAAAATTGGCACCCAGAAATCATTTATTGATTTCTGGGTGCCAATTTCTATGTATTCAAGGTACCAAGCCGTTTCATTGCCGGTAACTTTCTCATATTTAATTCCATGATAAGGATGCCTGTTTCTTTTTTCACTTTTTCCAACCCTCGAACATGGTATCGAGTGAAATGCAAACAAGCCTTCATCCACCCAAAAACTGGTTCTACGTCAATTTTTCTTTATGCGTAGAGTTTTCCATTTTCAGGTTCTGAAAGCATGGTGCGTTGTTTTGCTTTAAAGTATTCTAGCGAAGGATTGATCTTAATGATGCGTGTAATACCCCCTCGGGTCAACGCTCCTTGAATCACTTCGTTGCTTTCTGTATATCTTTCTGCTTTGTACTCTTTGAAGTCTCGAACAAAACCATTGATTTTATCTGTACTTGTTCGGTACGCATTGAATTTGAAACGAACCCCTTTTGGATCAATGTAATAATCCTCTTTTTCGATATACGTCCAATTCATAACTTTTCGTTCATCCGATTGCCATTTCTTACTTTGTTCTTTCAACATCGTAGAGTAAGGAATCAATGTGGTATGATTCGGTAGTTCATCTTCAAGATACCGATAATTTTGTTCTGAGCCATACCCGGCATCTGCCACAATATACTTAGGAAGGCGATCCGCCATTTTATCACGACGCTCGCTTAGTTTTCGTTTTTGTGCTTTTAATGTACGCTGTTGTTGTTTGGCTGGATTTAGTGAAACCTTTCTGGTTTCAAGCACTTCTTGTTCCAATTCTTCTAACCGTAATTCCAACCTCGCAAGTACTTCATCCACCATATCTAACGTGAGTGAGGTTCCTTCAGGAACATGACTCGCTAAATGTGCCTCTTTAAGTTCAGACATCCAAGAGACAATCTGCTCACGATTCATTTTGTCCTATGTAATGGTGTTCTTTTTCCAAACAAAACTGTATTTATTGGCATCTGCGAGAAGCTTCGTTCCATCGATAAAAATTGAATCATTAATCAATTGTCGCTCTCTAAGATAATGAATTAAGGAATCCAGCCCTTTTTCAATCAATGCTTCTAACTCATTAGATACACGGAAACGGGCAATAGTTCGGTAAGTAGGCATCTGTTCTTGCGTCAACCAGCGAGCCGGTAGGCTTTCTTCAGCTAATTGCTCAATTTTTCGACTGCTAAACACACTCCGCGTATAAGCAAAAAGAACGAGTTTTAACATCCCACTTAAATCATAATTCCGGGGGCGGCCAAAAAGATAGGACTCTGTGATTTCAAGGGATTAAACGAGTTCATTAATAAACCAAGCGGTGCTGTCTTCTTTTGGAAGATAAGAAGTTGTGATATCTAAAGTGAGTTGATTCATGTTATAATTTGTATGCATGATTTTGATCCTTTCGGGGGTTGAATGGTTTAGAGTACGGGGGCTACCGTACTCTTTTATTTTACCTAAAAAGCTCCAGAAAATGGACGATTAATTCGTCATTTTCTGGAGCTTTTTTCAGAGACTTATGTCACAGCCTCGATTTGCTTGTTGAATTGTTTTTAAAGAAAAAAATACTATTTGAGATAATTTATTTAATAAATTAATTGAATAGTACCATCA
>NZ_NIBK01000001.1:1467477-1472593 GCF_002174375.1 Enterococcus sp. 12F9_DIV0723
AGATAAGATAGATCTCTACGAATTGTACTAGCACTATAGTGTAATTCAGTTGTCAAAAATTCAATTGAAATATAATTCCTTTTTTTTATCAGCTCAATAATTTTATTTCGTCTATCTTCCATTGAGGGCCTCCTCGACTCATTTCATACAAAGATATTTTTAATTGAAGCTAGAAACGACTCTTCGTTAACTATGAAAAATTTGATAAGTGAAGTCAAGTTCGAATTGACTGATTCCAATCATATGAGTATTTTCAGTATCCCAAAATTATTTTTTAAAATCAACAGTGTTCGTAAAAATAGCTGATATAACAAACCTGTTTCAATTTTTCATTTCGATAATTAATTATTTCATTTCATTAATGAAAGATATCGAGCATTTTTAATCAAGTTAGGCGCTCATTTTCCATCATGTCGATCAAATGGATGTAAGCGCATTTATATGTGCTATTCTACATTTGTTCCAAATATATTAAATTTGAGAGGTTGTAGATATCATGTTAGTGAATTTGAACACAATTTTAGAAAAGGCCAAAAGAGAAAAATATGCTGTAGGTGCTTTTAATGCAACAGATTTAAATACGGCGAGAGGGATCGTTGCAGCTGCGGAGGCAGAAAATTCACCTGCAATTCTTCAATTTGCTGAAGTACACAGCAAATATATTTCTATTGAACAAGCTGCTTCTATGTATTTAGAGTTAGCAGAAAATTCAACAGTCCCAATTTGTGTCCATTTGGATCATGGAGAGAATTTTGACACAATCATTAAGGCCATGCATTTAGGATTTACGTCAGTTATGGTTGACGCATCAACTAAACCTTTTTCTGAAAATGTGAAGAGAACCAAAGAAGTATTGAAGATTGCCAAAGCATTAGATGTATCTGTAGAAGCAGAGTTAGGTGTAATGAATGCAGAGGACGGAAGCGGAGCATTAGACTATCAAAATATGGATGATACTTACACTAGTGTGAAAGAAGCTAGGAATTTTGTAGAACAAGCAAATATTGATGCTTTAGCTATAGCTTTCGGAACAGTTCATGGATTGTACAAAGCTGAACCAAATTTAAAGTTTGACAGAATAGCAGAAATTAGACAAGCAACAAACAAACCTTTAGTTATGCATGGTGGTTCAGGATTGAGCAATGAAGAATATAGAAAATCGATTGAGAATGGGATTACGAAAATTAATTACTATTCTACTATGGCTTTTGAAGTAACAAACGGCCTAAGGGACTACTTAAACCAAAAAGATGATGCTTTTCTTTTTGATGTTGATATGAAAACAATTGAGTTAGTAAAAGAAAATATTGCATCAAAAATTAAAGTTTTTGGATCTTCAAATAAAGCCTAAAAATAAGGAGGAAGTTAAATGACAAAAAAAGCTAAGATTGCTGTTTTGACTGGGGAAAAGGAGATTGAAATTAAACAATTGAGTATCCCCACTATCAATGATGATGAAATATTAGTAAAGGTGGAAGCTTGTGGCATTTGTGGAACTGACGTTCATGAATATAAGGGTGACCCTTTTGGGTATATTCCGATTCATTTAGGACATGAAGGTACTGGGGAAATTGTAGAATTGGGAAAAAACGTCAAACAGGACTACTATGGTAAACCATTGAAAATTGGGGACAAAATTGTAAGTGGATTGAAACCTTGTGGTGAATGTGATACCTGTAAAAATGATCCGAAAAATATCCATTTGTGTGAAGGTGGAGCAATTTATGGTTTACTTCCAGGCGAAAAACACTTTTTTAATGGCTGGTTTGGAGAGTATATCAAGATAAACGATAATAGTGTTGTTTTTAATGTAAGTGAGATGGATATGAACTTACGAATGTTGATTGAACCTGCTGCTGTAGTGGTTCATGCAGTAGAAAAAGCTAAGGAAATCTATAATTTTAAACATACTTCAAGTGTTCTAATTCAAGGTTGTGGTCCTATTGGATTATTGTTACTTAGTTTAGTTCGTACAATGGGTATCAGAAATATTATTGCTGTTGACGGAGATGACCAACGACTAAAACTCGCTAAAAAACTAGGAGCTCGCTATACAGTCAATGTGCAAAAATCAGAAGACCCGATTGAGGAAGTCCTACAGATGACTGATCTAAAAGGAGCAGAGTTTGCCTTTCAGTGCACTGGTTCTCCTAAAGCTGCATCCTCTGTTTGGAAATATGTGCGCCGTGGTGGTGGTATGTGTGAACTAGGGTTCTTTGTTAATAATGGTGAAGCTAACTATAATCCGCATTTTGATATTTGTAATAAAGAAATTAAAGTGGTAGGCTCGTGGACTTATCAATCTAGCGACTGGCTTCATGCTTGCGATTTCTTGAAAGAAGCAAAGCAGCAAGGCTGGCCAATTGAAGAGCTGATTACTCATCGTTTTAATTTGATAGATATTAATGAAGCTATGGAAACTAATATTAAAATGGATGGAATTAAGTTAGGTATTTTTCTATAAAAAATTATTAGATTTACGAGGAGATGGAAAAATGCGATATATATTAATTGCAACACATAGTACATTCGCTTCTGGAATAAATGAAAGTTTAAAACTATTAATCGGAGAGCGCCCAGAAATTTCAGTTATTGATGCTTATGTAGATGATAGTGATTTTACACATAAAGTGGATGACTTTTTCTCCCAGTTTAATTCGGATGATGAATATGTTGTGTTTACAGATTTATTTGGTGGTAGCGTGAACCAAAAAATATTTTCTTATAAGAATAATTATGAGTTTCACTTAGTAACTGGATTCAATTTACCGGTTATACTTGAAATTATTTTATGTGGAAAACAGTTATCTATACCTGTCCTAGAAGACATTATTGAAAAGTGTCGTCAAGAATTATCATTAGTGATTATAGAAAATGATGATACTGAGGAAGAGAATTTCATTTAGAAAAGGAATGAGGAAAAAGATATGATAAAGGATTTACGAGTAGATGATCGTTTAATTCATGGGCAAATAGCTTTAACTTGGCCTAAAGCTTTAGGCATAAAAAGAATTGTGGTTGCAAGTGACGCTGCAAGCCAAGACAAAACACAACAAATGTCTTTGAAAATGGCTTTGCCTTCTGATATTAAAGCGTTAATTAGGTCAGTTGAAGAAACTATTGATTTTTTTGACAATCCCAAAGCACAAGAAGCCAATCTGATGGTCATTGTTGGAAACGTGACTGATGCTGAAAGATTGGCACAAGCTTTAGGGGATGTAATTGAACGAGTCAATCTGGCTAATGTTGGTCGGTTCGATGGAGTTCCTAAAGAGGAAAAAAGGGCATTAGGTTCATCTATTTTACTTAGCAAAAAGGAACAGGGATCGCTAGATCGATTGATGAAAATTCCTAATTTGAAGATTGTTCATCAAATAATCCCAGATAACTCAGAGAAAAAAATTGAAGAAATGCTAAATAATAAATAAAAGGGAGAAATGCTTATGTCTACATTAACTGCAGCATTATTATGCGCAATTGCCTATTTCATTTGCTTTGGTGGAAATTGGTTACTCGCTCAAAATATGGCGGATCAACCAATTGTTGTTGGCTCGCTTGTAGGTCTATTATTGGGAGATCTTCAAACTGGGTTAGTTTTAGGGGCGGCATTGCAAGCCCTATTCATTGGTGCTGTCAACGTGGGTGGTGCTGTTTCCCTTAACCCTTCATTCGGTACAACACTTGCGATTGCATTTGCTATCTTAAGTGGAGGAGATGCAAAATTCGCATTAGCTATTGCTGTTCCGCTAGGTTTGCTGGGTGGATTATTGGAAATAGGAATGAATATTCTATGTGCAGGATTTGGAAGTGCCTTTGATAAAGCAGCGGAAGCTGGAAACGAAAAAAGAATAGTATTTTTGCATTATAGTGTTTGGTTTTTTAAATATCTTGTATTTGCTATCGTAATATTTATTGCTGTATTAGCTGGAGCAACTCCAGTATCAAATTTTGTTAATAGTTTACCGGAGTTTATTACAAACGGTCTTGGTGTGGTAGCTGGGTTATTACCCGCAGTTGGATTTGCTATGCTACTTAAAATGGTTTGGTCGAACAAGTTAGCTGTTTATTATGTATTGGGTTTTCTATGCGTCGCGTACTTAAAACTACCTTTGATTGCAGTAGCAACTTTAGGAGTGATTGTAGCAGTTGTTCAAGTTGGTATTGACCAGGAAGTATTAAAGATTAAACAATCAGGTGTGCCATCAACAGTTGAAGGGGATGTGACAGAGTTAGAGGAGGAGGACTTTTTATCATGAACGAAAATTTAGTGGTTTCTAACGATGAAAAAAAGATGCTGAAATCAATTTTTTTTAGATCATTTACAGTATTTGCACCTTTTAATTATGCAAAACAAGGTGGTAGCGGGTTCTGTTATGCTATGATGCCGTTTATTAATAAATACTATAAAACACAGGAAGATCGTACCGCAGCATTAAAACGTCATATCGCTTGGTATAATGCAACTTCGAATGTTGGAACATTTATTATGGGATTAGCGGCTTCCATGGAGAAGGAAAACAGCGAAAAAGAGGACTTTAACGCTGATTCAATTAATACAGTAAAAGCTAGTTTGATGGGGCCTTTTTCTGGAATTGGAGATACTCTTTTTTGGGGAGTACTACGGGTTGTGGCCGCAGGAATTGCAATGACATTCGGTGAGCAAGGGAATCCTTTGGCACCGTTAATATTTCTATTAATTTATAATATTCCATCATTGGTTACACGTTGGCAGTTGACTAAATTCGGTTTTACAGTGGGTGCGAAATACATTGAAGAGTTATATTCTTCTGGAATGATTAATGTGTTGACAAAAGCGGCAAGTATTCTAGGTCTGATTATGATAGGTGGAATGACTGCAAGCAATGTATCTCTTCAAACAACCCTGAAATTCAATCTTGGCGGAGGTCAACAGTTAGTTGTTCAAGACGTTCTAGATCAAATTTTTATAGGGATAATTCCCCTTGCATTCACTTTACTATGTTTTTGGTTGCTATCAAAGAAAAAAATGAATTTCGCATTACTGATTACCTTAGTTGTAGTGTTAGGAATTTTACTTTCTCTATTTGGAATAGCTTGATTGTTTTGAAATGAGAAAAAGTATAAGAGTGTTATTTCT
>NZ_NIBK01000001.1:1476608-1482527 GCF_002174375.1 Enterococcus sp. 12F9_DIV0723
TAAAACCAAATATCACGGTAACTAAATAAGGAAACATAGTTTTTTAAAGTAGGAGTAACTGCCTAGAAGCAGTTTAATACCAAAAATAGAATGGGAGGAAATGGAGTGGATTACATTGCAATAGATATCGGCGCTTCTAGCGGTCGCCTAATCCATGCGAATTTTAATGGACTCGGCGGTTTCAAATTAGAAGAGCTTCATCGTTTTAAAAATGGGTTTCAAGATCAAGCAGGCACAGATAGATGGAATTTGACTAATTTGGTTACTGAAATTTTGAAAGGGCTGGAAAAAGTCAAAAAAGCTGGAATCAACGAATGCTTCGTAGGTATTGACACATGGGGCGTTGACTATGGTCTCGTTGACGCTAAAGGGAATATTTTAGGAGATCCGGTCAGTTATAGAGATGATCGCACTAAGAATGTCATTGTAGATTTTGATAAAGAAATGCCATTATCTGAACTTTATAAAAAGACAGGCATACAACTGCAACCGTTTAATACAGTCTTTCAGTTGTTTGTTGAAGAACAAGAGAAATTAGCCGATGCCGCACAACTGATGCTCATGCCCGATTTTCTCGGGTATATCTTTACCGGCAAAGCGGTGACAGAAAAAACTAACGCCTCCACAATGCAATTATTGAATCTAAAAACTCGTGAATGGGATAAAAATATTCTAAATGTTGTGGGGATAGAGAATACGCTTTTCCCCCCAATTGCTGAACCAGGTCAAATCTTAGGAGAGCTACAAGCGGATAAATTTACGGAATACGAGTTACCTACTGCAACCTTTATTACGATAGCCTCTCACGATACTGCTTCTGCGGTCGTAGGAACACCAGCGAGAGGAGATGAATGGGCATATATTAGCTCAGGAACGTGGTCGTTGATGGGAGTTGAGATTCCTGAAGGGATATCAACTGAAAAAGCCTTTGCTTCAAACTTTACTAATGAGTGGGGAGTGCAAGGAACCATCCGTTTCTTGAAGAACATTATGGGTATGTGGTTGATTCAAGAGGTCGCTCGTATGCAAGATTATCGTTATAGTTTCCCAGAATTAGCAGAATTAGCTGCGAAGGAAAAACCGTTCCAACAATTTGTGAATGTTAACGACAGCCGCTTTTTGAATCCTGACAATATGATTGAAGAACTACAAGCTTATTGTCGCGAAACCGAACAAAAAATTCCAGTAACTCCTGGTGAATTGGCTCGTTGCATTTACGACAATTTAGCGCTGTGCTACGCCGTTGAATTAGAAAATTTAGCTGAGATATCTGGTCGTAAAATCAGTAAACTTCATATTGTCGGCGGTGGGTCAAACAATAAATTCTTGAATCAGCTGACGGCCGACGCCTGCAACATTGAGGTAGAAGCGGGGCCAGGAGAAGCAACTGCAATAGGGAATTTGATGGTTCAAATGATTGCAACCAACGGCTATGGTACGTTGGAACAGGCCCGTGAAGATATTCGCAATTCGGTGGAATTAGAAATGTATTATCCGCATCATTCTGCAGATATTTCAGCAGCAATATATAAGAGGGAGATTTTAAAATGTCAGATGTAAAAAAACGTTATGAAGATGCTAAAGAAAAATATGCAAGTATCGGTGTGGATACAGACGCAGTATTAGAGAAATTATCAAATGTAAAAATTTCAATGCATTGCTGGCAAGGCGATGACGTGAAGGGTTTCTTAACACCAGATGGCGAATTAACAGGTGGGATTATGGCGACGGGAAACTACCCTGGCGCTGCGCACACACCAGATCAATTACGTCAAGATTTGGAGAAAGCTTATTCATTAATCCCTGGTAAACACAAATTGAACCTCCATGCGATTTACCTAGATACAGATGAGATTGTTGATTTAAATGAAATTGAACCAAAACATTTTGAAAAATGGGTAGAATGGGCTAAAGAGCAAGGTGTAGGTCTTGATTTTAATCCAACCTTCTTCTCTCATCCAATGATGAAAGATGGAATGACATTGGCTCATCCTGACAAAGAAGTTCGTGATTACTGGATCGAACACGGTAAACGCGCTCGTAAAATCGCTGAATACATGGGGAAAGAAATTGGTCAAATCTGTATTGATAACTTCTGGATGCCAGATGGCATGAAAGATAACCCAATCGATCGCTTCTCACCTCGTAAACGGATGATGGAGTCGTTGGATGAAATCTTTTCTGAAGAAATTAATGAAGAATATACACAAGATGCAGTTGAATCTAAATTATTCGGTATAGGAGCAGAAGCGTATACAGTCGGTTCTCATGAGTTTTACATGGGTTATGGCTTAACGCGCGATAAATTAATCTGTCTAGATGCTGGTCACTTTCATCCAACTGAAGTTATCTCAAATAAACTTTCTTCATTGGCACTGTTCTCTAAAGGAATTATGTTACACGTTTCTCGACCCGTTCGTTGGGATTCTGACCATGTAGTAATCATGGATGATGAATTACAAGAAATTGGTAAAGAATTGGTTCGCAATGACTTATTAGGCAAAACGAACATTGGTTTAGACTTCTTTGATGCAACAATTAACCGGATTGCAGCTTGGGTCATTGGTACACGTAATACACAAAAATCATTGCTTAAAGCTATGTTAGAACCAATTGCTGAATTAAAAGAAGCAGAACAAGAATTCGATTTTACTAAACGTTTGGCTTACACTGAAGAATTAAAAGACTTCCCTTATGCAGACGTATGGAACTACTTCTGTGAAATCAATAATGCACCAGTGGGTATGGAGTGGTATGAAGAAGTAATGCAATATGAAAAAGATGTGCAGTTGAAACGCTAATATCAGTAGCCAGTCAAAGCATAAAGTAGCTGCTTATATGCTTGACTTGTTCAGTTGAGATCTACAAGTCAATATATTTGTTGACCTAAATAAGGAAAAGAGGAACTTATTGTGAAAAAACTTGATATTTTAATCGCACCATTTGTACAAAAAATGATTGAAGCGACTACTAATATGTATCGACTTGGTTGGGACGAACGAAATGGCGGAAATATCAGCTACTTGTTAACAGAAGAAGAGATTTTACCGTTTGTGGATCCTATGAAAGTGGTAAGAGAATTGCCTATTAAATTTGATGCCCAAAAATTAGCAGGAAGATATTTCTTAGTTACTGGTTCAGGTAAGTATTTTAAAAATGTAGTGGTTGCACCCGCAGAAAATATCGGTTTAATTCGAGTGGCTGATGATGGACAAAAAATCCAATTACTATGGGGCTTAACTCATGAAGCAGTACCAACTTCTGAACTACCTAGTCACTTCATGAGTCATATTGCTCGTCTTGAAGTAGATCCGGAAAACAGAATCGTAATGCATTGCCATGCGACACATTTATTAGCAATGACCTTTAGTCATGACTTAGATGAACGAGAATTCACTCGGACATTATGGCAGATGTGTACTGAATGTTTGGTGGTTTTCCCAGAAGGAGTTTCTGTAATTCCATGGTTGATTCCAGGGTCAAATGAAATCGGTGAAGCAACTTCCGAAAAAATGATAGAAACGCGGTTGGTTGTCTGGCCGCAACATGGTATTTATGGTGCAGGAAAAGACATGGATGAAACGTTTGGATTGATTGAAACGGCTGAAAAAGCGGCCCAAGTCTATACTTACGTGATGGCTCAAGGTGGGATCAAACAAACCTTGGAAGACGAAAATTTGAAAAAATTGGCTGATGCTTTTGGTGTTACTCCGAAGGCTGGCTATTTAAACGTTTAACGGGATGTTTTTATGATTAAAAAAGCGGTTCGAATGAAACTATATCCTGGTTTTGAAGATGAATATAAAAAACGTCATGATGAATTGTGGCCTGAGATGCACCAAATATTAAAAGAGCATGGTGGCGATGTTTACTATATTTTCTTGGATCCAGAAACCAATTACCTATATGGCTATATGGAAATTCAAGATGAAGAACTATGGGCTAAAACGTCTGATACTGAAGTTAACCGAAAATGGTGGGATTACATGGCGGATATCATGGAAACGAATCCGGACAATTCTCCCGTTAGTGTTGATTTGATCCAAGTCTTTGAATTGAAATAGCAGATAGAGACTTCTACGAAACCGAATTTTAAAAAGATGGTTGCTGGGGAGATTTATTGTCAAGATGAAGAGCTGTTACAGATTCGTCTTGACACTCGTGATCTACTCTATGATTTTAATCATATCCATCCTCGTAAAATGACTGAACGCAAAAAATGTTCAAGCAAACCGACGAGGAATTATTTGTGGAACAGCCGTTTCATTGTGATTATGGAGTGAATATTACAGTAGGAGAAAATTTCTTAGCAAACAATAATTGTACACTATCAGATGTTGCACCAATCACGATTGGTAATGATGTACTCATTGCCCCAAATGTTGGAATTTACACTGGAGGTCATGCTTTAGATCCTGTGTTACGCCGACAACATAGAGCCGAGTTTGACGTACCTGTTGTAGTGGGTGACAACGTCTGGATTGGAGCGAATTCTTCGATTTTACCAGGGGTGACGATTGGTGATAATGTAGTGGTTGGTGCCGGTAGTGTCGTTAGTAAAGATATACCAGCTAATTCACTAGCGGTGGGGAATCCGTGCAAAGTGATTCGCGAATTTAATGAGCGAGATCGTGTCTATTATTTCAAAGAGTTAAAATAACCCACAGAATAATTAGACAGGCAATCATAAAAAATAGCGTTACGCTATTTTTGTCAATTGATTTGTTAAAAAACAACAAAGGAGTTTTTAATAATGGCAAATAGAATGATTTTAAACGAAACATCGTATCATGGTAAAGGGGCGATTGAAGCGATACCGACAGAAGTAAAAGCACGCGGCTTTAAAAAAATCGTTGTAGTTACTGACAAAGATTTAATCAAATTTGAGGTAGCGACTAAGGTTACAAAATTATTGGATGAAGCGAGAGTTGATTATGTTGTTTATGATGGTATCGTACCTAATCCAACAATTGAAAATGTGAAAGACGGCGTCGCGTTTGTTAAAGCAGCGGACGCAGATGTGATCATTGCAATCGGTGGCGGCTCACCAATCGATACCGCAAAAGCGATCGGGATTATTGTAGCTAATCCAGAATTTTCCGATGTCATCAGTCTAGAGGGTGTAGCGGACACTAAAAATTCTAGTTTACCGATTTTAGCGGTCCCAACAACTTCTGGAACAGCGGCTGAAGTGACCATCAACTACGTAATCACTGATAAAGCCAATTTGCGCAAATTTGTTTGTGTCGATCCTCATGATATTCCATTAGTAGCCTTTATCGATAGTGATATGATGATGGGAATGCCAAAGGGCCTTTGTGCGTCAACGGGAATGGATGCAATGACGCATGCAATTGAAGGTTTAATCACTAAAGGTGCCTGGGAAATGAGTGATATGTTACATTTGAAGGCAATCGAAATCATTGGCCGCAGCTTACGTTCTTCTGTAGCTGGAGAACCAAAAGATCGAGAAGAAATGGCCTTGGGTCAATACATTGCTGGCATGGGCTTCTCAAATGTCGGGTTAGGCTTGGTTCATGGCATGGCTCACCCATTATCGGCCTGGTATAACATCCCTCATGGGGTTGCTTGTGCCGCATTATTGCCGACAATCATGAAATATAATAAAGATTACACAGGCGAAAAATACCGGGAAATTGCTAAAGTTTTAAAACTTGATGATGCCGACACATTGTCGATTGAAGAAGTTCGAGATGTTGCTTGTGTCGCGATTGATCAACTATCAAAAGATGTTGGAATTCCAGCAACGATTTCTGAATTAGGGGTGAAGGCTGAAGACCTGCCAAAAATTGCTGAAGATGCGTTTAAGGATGTTTGTACACCGGGTAATCCCTGTCTCTTATACACATCTAGATGTGTATAAGAATAGAATGAGGTGCAAAAAGGAAGTGTCGGTTA
>NZ_NIBK01000001.1:1483523-1505958 GCF_002174375.1 Enterococcus sp. 12F9_DIV0723
CAAAAAGATTTAGAAGAATGTACGTTTTCTCACTCGGGTTTTTCTCTCATTATTTTACAAAAGGGATTTATAAGTAAAAAAAGCGCTTCTCTTTTATTTCTATTACAGAAAAATGACACGAGGAGATTGACATTAATAAATAAAGGAAGTGAAACACTTGAAATTTTTCTGAATTTGACTGCTTTTACCTTGAACCAAAGCAATCAATCGGTTCCGCTGAAAGTGACAACTGAATTGAGGCAACTTACGCAATTACTTTTTACCTATTACATTAATGAAAAGAGCAATTATTCAGTTGATAAGGTTATATTTTCCTTGGTTGAAAGGATAATAAGACTTAATTTAGATAGCTTGAATGGTGATCATTCTTTCATGATATTATTAAAATTTATGGAGGAGAATATCACTCAACCTCTAAGAGTGTTTGATTTTTGTCAAGCGACTCATTTAAGTGAATCTAGCGTAAATCGATTAAGCCACGAGCATACTGGAATGACGGCTATAAGGCTTTTCAGGAAAATACAGTGTTGGGAAACAGATAGATTATTAATAGAAACATCGTTAACAATTCAAGAAATAAGCAAGAGAATGGGATTTAAAAGTAGTAAGAGTTTTTCAACAATGTATCGAAGGAATGAAGGTGTTTCCCTGATGGAAAAAAGAAAAGAGTTGGGAGGAAGAAATAGTAGGAAAAGAAGATGATTATTTGTATCAATAAATTCAATCCGTTTTAGAGAGATCCAAAAATTTATGGGAACATATAATTCACTAATAGAATATGCTGTCTCTTATACACATCTAGATGTGTATAAGAGAAGAATGAGGTGCAAAAAGGAAGTGTCGGTTAAGACTAGACACTTCTTTTTTTAATGGCTAAAAACAAACATAAAATAATAATAGTCATTAAAAAAGGCTATACTACTTGACTAATTATTAACTCGACACAATTTGGCACGGAATTTGCTTTATTAATTGTGTAGTACGAATTTTTTTGAAGGAGATTGTTGATATGCAAAACATGGAAACGCGCTATACTCACAGTCCGGCGGATATTCGCCATTATTCAACCGAACAATTACGTGAAGAATTTTTAGTTGAAAAGGTTTTTGTTCCTGGAGAGATCAGTTTGACGTATACCCATAACGACCGCATGATCTTCGGCGGGGTGACACCCACGGATACAACGTTGGAGATCGTTCTAGCTAAAGAATTGGGTGTTGATTATTTCTTAGAACGACGCGAATTAGGCGTAATCAATATCGGTGGCCCAGGGTTTATCGAGATTGATGGTGAAAAAGAAGAAATGAAAAAACAAGATGGTTATTATATTGGAAAAGAGACCAAACATGTTGTTTTTTCTTCTCAAGATGCGGCTGATCCAGCGAAATTTTATGTTAGTTCGGTACCTGCACACCATAAGTATCCTAATGTAAAAATTTCGATCGATCAAGTGATCCCGATGGAAACCGGTGAAGGCCTAACCTTAAACGAACGAAAAATCTATCAATATATCCATCCAAATGTTTGTCAAAGTTGTCAATTGCAAATGGGCTACACTATCTTAGAACCAGGTTCTTCTTGGAATACGATGCCTTGTCATACTCATGAACGACGAATGGAAGCCTATGTCTACTTTGATTACAATAATGAAGACACGCGCGTTTTTCATATGATGGGCAAACCCGATGAAACCAAACACTTAGTAGTGGATGAAGGTCAAGCAGTTATCTCTCCAAGTTGGTCGATTCATTCGGGTGTCGGAACGAGTAATTATTCCTTTATCTGGGCGATGTGCGGCGAGAATATAACTTATACAGACATGGACATGGTGTCAATGGATGAACTAAAATAAAAAAATTATCCTTGAAAGGTGGAAGTTATCATGAGTTTTAACATGGAATCATTTAGATTAGACGGGAAAATCGCACTAGTTACAGGTGCAAGTTATGGAATTGGTTTCTCAATTGCATCAGCATTAGGCGATGCAGGAGCGACGATTGTTTTTAACGATATCAATCAGGAGTTAGTCGACAAAGGACTTGCAGCATACAAAGAAGCCGGTATCACCGCTCACGGGTATGTCGCGGATGTTACGAATGAAGAAGAGATTCAAGCTTTCGTAGCAAAAGTTAAAGAAGAAGTTGGAGTAATTGATATATTGGTAAACAATGCTGGAATCATACAGCGTATTCCTATGTTAGAAACTTCTGCAGCCGATTTTAGAAGAGTAATAGATATTGATTTAAACGGTCCCTTTATTGTCGCAAAGGCTGTTTTACCAGGTATGATTGAAAAAGGTCAAGGAAAAATCATTAATATTTGTTCGATGATGTCTGAATTAGGACGTGAAACAGTTGTTGGTTATGCGGCAGCAAAAGGCGGACTAAAAATGTTGACAAAAAATATTTGCTCAGAGTTTGGTGAAGCAAATATTCAATGTAACGGAATTGGACCAGGGTATATCGCCACACCGCAAACAGCACCGCTACGTGAGAAACAAGCAGATGGTTCACGTCATCCATTTGATGAATTTATTATTGCGAAAACACCGGCAGCACGTTGGGGTGAATCTTCTGATCTACAAGGTCCTGCAGTCTTCCTAGCATCAAAAGCTTCTGATTTCGTTAATGGTCATATTTTATATGTGGATGGTGGAATTTTAGCATACATCGGCAAGCAACCTTAATCAGGAAACAGACGAATAAAAGAATAGTTAATAGCACCTTTTCTATATGTCGGATGCATGATAGAATAGTGTCGAAAAAAATTAATTTCGGCAACATTCTGTCGAGTGTCGAAATTATTTAGGAGGTGCTTTTTTGTCGAAAGAAAAAGTACAGGA
Source organism: Enterococcus sp. 12F9_DIV0723 (assembly GCF_002174375.1). Lineage (NCBI taxonomy): Bacteria > Bacillati > Bacillota > Bacilli > Lactobacillales > Enterococcaceae > Enterococcus > Enterococcus sp. 12F9_DIV0723. Next base: position 1,486,366 of record NZ_NIBK01000001.1, read on the forward strand.
CAAGTTAAGACAAAATACAAGTTTATTAACAGAACTGCAACTATCAGAAGATTTAACAACGGACGCATTGTCAGAGGCGGTAGCGATTCGACGTAACACAACCAGTCAATATCTCAATGAATTGGTAAAAGCTGATCAGGCAATTAAAGTAAAAACGCGACCGGCAGTATTCTATGATAAAGCCATTTTTGCTGAAAAATTTTTCATGCCTGCTCAGCAAGTCTATGGAAATCTTGAACAATTAAAAAAAGAAGGTAAGGATGGATCGATTGATGTGAACGATGACAATGTTTTTCGAGATTTGATCGGAGCGCAATCCAGTTTAAGAATGGCGATCGATCAAATCAAAGCATCGGTTTATTATCCTGGTACAGGGTTACCGATGATGTTTCACGGTGAGACTGGTGTAGGCAAAAGTATGCTGGCTGCTAAAGCTTATGAATATTGTGTTCAGCAGGAACTGATCGCTGAAAATGCGCCTTTTATGGAGTTGAATTGTGCTCAGTACTACCATAATCAAGAACTGTTGAGCAGCATTCTGTTTGGCTATAAAAAAGGAGCCTTTACTGGTGCGAACGAAGATCATATAGGGTTGTTGGAAGCCAGTAACGGCGGTATTCTTTTCTTAGATGAATGTCATCGTCTTTCGCCAGAAAGCCAAGAAAAGCTTTTTACTTTTATGGACACAAAACATTTTTCGAGAATTGGTGAGAACAATAAAACACGCGAATCACAAGTACGGTTAATTTTTGCTACAACGGAAGACCTCTCTACAAGTTTCCTACGAACCTTTACTAGGCGAGTACCGGTAACCGTTAGTGTTCCCGCTTTACAGCAGCGAACAAGCCAAGAAATTTCTGAATATATCTACACTTTCTTCATTCGCGAAAGTCAAAATTTAAGTAAGGATATTTTGATTACACCATGGATCATGAATCGCCTGATGGCTCTGACTTACCGGGATAATGTCGGGGAGTTGAAGAATCTAATCAAAATTATCTGCGCGAATGCCTATAGCAAGCAATCTTCAAAGTCACATCTGGAAATTAATTCAAGTGCATTGGAAAATAATTTGTTATCCAAATTTTTAATCCTGAAAGAAATTGATAATAAGGAAACGCAAGATGTATTAATTAGACCGGATAGCCAAGTAGAAAACTATATGCGGACTGAAAATGAAGATAGCGTAATGATTCGGGGAATCTTTAAAGTCTTTGAAGGAATCTTTCAGCAATACCAAGAAAATGTTGTTAATAGCGAGTATGTCGTAAAACAGTTATCAAGAGAAGCCAGTACAGTCGTTGAAACAATGGTCTATGATACAGCAGAAGAGGGTCATACCTTAAAATTGCTGCGCAACACGATCAAAGAATTAGTAAATTTTTTAGAATCGAATTTCTTTGTTAATATATCAGGGAATTCTATTATTGCATTGACCAGCTATTTATATAAACGAAGTGCTTTTGCAGCGGAGCTGATCAATTTTCAGCCTAGTATGTTAGCAAATATCCAAGAATTTATCGGTATCAATCTAATGACCGAAAAGAAAATTCTCAATGCTTTATTAGAGTTGGTAGAATCGAAGCTGGATGTAGTAATCAATGAATCAGAAAAGATTTTATTAGCTTTTTACTTGAAGGGCTTAGATTTAGAAGTCCGGAAACCGGAGATTCGTAGCGTCATCCTTGCCCATGGATTTTCGACGGCCAGCAGCATTGCGGATGTTGTGAATCGCTTTATGGAAGAACATCTTTTTGATTCTTTTGACATGCCTTTCAATGTAAATTTGGATAAGGTTGAGGAGTTTATGCATTATTATATCCGTTCAAATGATTGCAGCAAAGGCTTAGTTTTATTAGCAGATATGGGTTCGTTGATGGTTCTAACAGACACTTTAGCTGATGAACTGACTGGACCGATGCTGATGATTAATAATGTTACGACACAACAAGCTTTGTTTGTGGCTGAAATGATCAAAAAGGGAACCGATTTGGAAATCATTGGGGAACGGCTACAGGATAATATGATTACGGATTATCGCGTGATTTATCCTCAGTTAAAGAAAACACCGTTGATTATCACAGTTTGCCATACTGGGCTTGGTGCAGCTCAACAATTGAAAGAATTTATGGATAGCAGCTTACCACCAGAATTAGGCTTTAGTGTCGAAGCAGTTGATTATCATTATTTGAAAAAGTATGGAAGTGAGAATTCCTTATTTAAACAATATGAGGTGCAAGGTATTGTTGGAACTGCTGATCCAGAGATCGAGGGAATCGGTTTTGTTTCTTTAGAAGATCTGATCACCGGTCAAGGTCATGAGAATATCAATAAACTGTTCAGAAACATTGAAAATGATGAGATTCGCAAAACAATCAATAATAATTTGGTTCGTAACCTCTCAATTGAGCGGTTGCTTTCAGCCATTACAATCTTAGACGTAAAGCGTGTAATCGCCTATATCGATGAAGCAATTGATGAAATGGAACGCCGTTTGAAAATTGAGTTAGCGAATAGTAAAAAATCAATTCTCTATGTGCATATTGCCAGTCTAGTTGAACGAATGATCCGTAATCATGAAGTGACTGAGTATAAAGGAGAGTCGGATGCTGATCGCCGCCAGTCATTGCGTATTATCGCCGAGTCATTGGAAGTCGTGGAAAACGCTTATGCGATTCGGATCAGCGAATTTGAGTTAAATTACTTGTACGACATTATTTACGATATTTAAGGAAAATAGGAATCTGGATGGGATATTCCAGGTTCCTTTTATTGACTCTAGCGTGTTACACGTGATTGACACAATTTGGCATATAATTTGCTTACTATAAAATAAGGAGGGTAATTTATGGAATTAGTAGCAATCGATTTAGATGGAACATTGTTAAATAGTCACCATCAAGTACCTGAAGCAAATAGCAAGGCGCTCCGACGTTTGAACCAAAATGGGGTGGAAATTGTTATTGCAACCGGTCGTTCAGTCATCTCAGCTAGCGAAATCGTGCAAGAGCTAGGTGTATCGGCTCATATTTTAGCGTTAAATGGCACGTATATCACTAAAATATCAGAAACAGGTCAAATGACTGCGATTCGACGCAAATTAATTGGGAGAGAAATCGTAAAAAAGGCATTAAAAATTGCTGAAGCATTGGAAATCACCTTTATTGCCAGTAATGAAACAGGCAGTGATCGGGTCATGTTTAAACAAGCCCCCGAGGTAGTTCAGGAATTTTTAAAAGACCGACCAGATTTACGAGTGATCACTAAAAAAGAAATGGATCAAAAAATAGAAGATCCTTCGACAGAATACTTGAAAATTGCTTTTACTGATGAAAATGTCGAAAATCTATATACTTTGCGTCAGGCATTATCGCAGGTGGGGCTGTATACGATTTTTTCGGATACGTATTATATTGAACTTGTTCCTGAAGGAATCAATAAAGGGGAGGCACTTTCTTATCTTTGCCAATGTCTGAAGATCCCACTAGAAAAGACCCTTGCTTTCGGGGATCAAGAGAATGACATTGAAATGCTGCAAATAGCTGGTCTCGGAATAGCGATGGGGAACGCAAACAAGCATGTGAAAGAGGTCGCAAATAAAATCACAGGTACCAATAATGAAGCGGGTGTCGCAGAAGTTTTAAATGAATATTTTTAAAAATTAGTTGTTTCGACAGAAGTTGGCACGTTTGTTGCTTGTATAAAAGTGAAAATAAATTAAAGGAGGAATCATAAAATGATTTCAATGTTCAGAATTGACGATCGTTTGGTTCATGGTCAAGTTGCTGTGAAATGGACGAAAGAACTGGGTATTAATCGGATCATCGTTGTTAGTGATAAGATTGCTAAAAATGAGATACAAATTAGTGCTCTAAAAATGGCAGCGCCTGCAGGAGTGAAGGTAGCGGTCTTAGGTGTTGAAAAAGCAGCGCATATTATTAATGACCCGCGCTCAGACAACATGAAAATTTTAATAGTTACAAATGATCCAAAATATGTTGAGGAACTATTACCATTGCTAGATCAAAAAGATTTATTCTTGAATATGGCAAATTATGGTCGGATTGGCGGCTCTTTATCCGATAAAGAAAAAATTTCGGAAACAGTTTATTTATCACCAGAAGACAAGGAAGTTATTAAAAGAATCAATGAAATGGGCTATGCGTTTAAACATCAGCCATTGCCAGATGATGCTCCACAGTCTTTAGAACAATTGATCGGGGGATAAAAAATGTTAACAGAAGCATTAATTGTAGGGTTTGTTGTTGCTTTAGCAAAGTTTATGGATTGGTTTGGTCCTACTAGTCAATTGGCACGTCCAATTTTTATTGTTGCTATTTTAGGTATGTTTTTAGGGCACCCGGTCGAAGGAATCATTATGGGCGCTCAATTAGAACTTATTTTCTTAGGAAACGTTTCACTTGGAGGCGTGATGCCGTCTGATATTACTCTAGGCGCCATTTTTGGCGCAGCTTTTGCGATGATCACCGGCTCTGATCTGACTGTAGCAATTACTTTAGCAGTACCAATCTCTATGTTGGGAACATTACTTTATACTTTCATGAAAATGGTTATTACCTCTTTGGTTCCGCGGTTTGAAAAACACATCAAAGAACACAACTATAAGAAATTTGCTCGTTTATGGAATTTCCAATTTTGGGGTTTCTTGATTACGTATTTTTTACTTGGTTTTATCGTCATTTTAGTAGGAGCGGATGCAGTTAAAGCGTTCGTTGATTGGTTGCCAACTTGGATTCAAAGCTCAATGACAGTTGCCTCAACCATGTTACCAGCTATTGGTTTAGCTTTATTGTTAAAAATGTTATGGCAAAAATCTTTAGCTCCTTATTATTTCTTAGGTTTTGCTTTAGGGGCATTTTTCTTCTATCAAAAAGCAACAGACGTAGCTAAAGGGGTAGTAAATACTCAACAAACGAATATTTTAAGTCTAGTCCAAATTGCTTTTGTTGGATTTATCATTGCTGCGATAGTAGTGATGGCTGAATTAAAGAGCAGCAAACAAGCAAACAAGGTTACTAATAGCAGTGTTACTGGTGGAGATTCAGATGAGGAGGACTTCTTTAATGACTAAGAATGCGATGTTAAAACTAGACAAGGATGAGCGCAAAGTTGTTTCAAAAATGTTTTGGCGTAACCAGATGTTCATGTTCTGTACCAGCTATACAAAACAGCAAGGGATATCTTACGGTTGGTTAATGGCTCCTTTTCTTCAAAAAATTTACGGCAAAGATACGCCTGAATTTTACACTGCGATGGGACGCCATCTAGACTTTTTCAATACAACTCCAGCCATGAATGGATTTATTGGGGCTTTGACTGTCTCGATGGAAGAAGATAATAAGGAACTGACAGATAAAGGAGAAGAATTTGATGCTACAGCGATTCCTGCTTTAAAGACAGCTTTGATGGGACCTTTAGCTGGTATAGGTGATGCGATCTATCTTTCTGTATTGAGAGTAATTGCAACTGGGGTCGCTCTTGGTTTTAGCGAAAAAGGAAATGTATTAGGACCAGTCCTTTTCGCGTTACTAATCAACATTCCAAATATGTTAATACGTTGGTATACGACAGTTGTCGGCTACAAAGCAGGAGGACAATTCATATCAGATGCTTTAAAATCTGGAACTTTTTCTGCAATTACTAAAGGAGCAGCTGTTTTAGGGTTAATTATGACAGGTGCCATGACAGCTCAATTTGTTACCTTTAAAACTACTTTTGAAGCACAATTATCAGGAACGACATTCAATTTGCAAAGTGTTTTTGATTCGATTATGCCAGGCTTGTTACCATTAGGGATCACAATGATTTGTTTTGCATATTTGCGGAAATATAATAAACCAGTTACAGCATTAGTTGTTATGTTTGTTGCCGCAGTTATTATGACTGTTCTTGGTATTGCCGGATAGAACTATTTATATAGCTATTAGAAATACGAAAGAACACAGATCAGCCATTTTGATCTGTGTTCTTTTTTCGACACAAAAGACAATTCGCTGTTTGGTGTCGAAATTCTACTATGGTGATTAGAAGATATGATGGATTTTACTAGTTTTGGAGGCAATGAGCTATCCGACACATTTTGGCACGAATCTTGCTAATAATAAGATGAAATATCTTGAAAGTAGAGGGGTACGAATGAAAAAAGCATACTATCTAATTTCCCATAACGAATTTGCAACTGGATTGAAAAAAGCAGTAGAAATGATTATAGGAAAGCAGGACAATCTGAAGGCGTTTGGATTAATGCCAGGTGGTCATCCAGATGAAATCATTGAAAAAATTGAAAAAGAAATCACTGATGAGATGGATGTAGTAATTCTTGGTGATATTGCCGGGGGATCTGTTTGCAATTCGGCTTTAGCCTTAACTACACGTCCCAATGTTGTATTAGTAACAGGAACGAATTTACCGCTAGCCATGGAAATTATCGTAACTCAGACAACGGATCAAGAAGCAATTGATGCAATCATTGTCGAAGTACGAGAAGGGATGAAAACACTGTGTATCGAACCAGTGAGTGGTGATAATGGAGAGGATTTTTTCTAAAGCGTCAGGGTTAGAAAATAAAGCAGAATTGACTGACTGGTTTTCTGAAATGCTTCCAAAGGATCAAGCATATCTTGATCAAACAGGCAGTTCGTATACTGCTGACATTCGTGAATTGGAATCATTACTGCGTCCTTTGTGGGGTCTGATTGCTTTACATAAGGATTCCTTAGGACAATTGAGTGACGCTCCTTGTTTTGCTCGTTTATTACGGTTGATTGCCGAAAGAAAGTTACCATCAATAACGACAAAAAATCGTCAGATCGCTGTGGAATTAGGAGTAATTGGTTATGCAATTGGAACCTTCGGGGAATCTTTTCTTGAACTTTTTCCCCGAAAAGATCGAACCTATTTTATTGATTGGTTGAATCAACTGAATGAAATTACGTTTCCAGCAGGAAATTGGTACTTTTTTCTAGTATTAGTGAATAGTGGGCTGAAGAAAGCTGGATTACCTTATTCACAAGGACGACTAGATTTTGCTTTAACAGGGATTGAAGCTTTCTATTTAGGAGATGGCTGGTATTCCGATGGAGAAAATCAGCAGCGAGACTATTATGTTTCTTTTGCTTTTCATTATTACGGTTTGCTGTATTACCGTATGAATCCAGAGGATAAGTACGGAAAGAACTATCGTCAGCGAGCAATTATTTTTGCAGAAGCTTTCTTTTACTGGTTTGACGACAAGGGACGGTCACTTCCGTTTGGACGTAGCTTAACATATCGTTTCGCCCATATCAGTTTTTGGTCGGCTCTGGTCGTCACGGGTGTATGGCAGGATACTAAATTAACCTTGCCAGCAATCAAATTCGTAATTTTAAATCATTTGCGTTTTTGGAAACAACAGCCGATTACTTTGCCAAACGAAAATAATTTATCGATTGGCTATGCGTATAATAATTTGCTTTTATCCGAGGACTACAATGCACCAGCCTCACCCATGTGGGCATTTAAAGCATTCGTTCTCTTAGAGCTGCCAGCTTCCGACACTTTTTGGCAAGTGTCGGAAACTAGGGCTGATTGTAAAAAGTCGATTGTTACACAAAAACATGCCGGCTTTCAGCTGCAAAGCTCTGGGTATCAGACTGTAGCTTTAAGTTCTCGTCAGTTTTCTAGTAATTCCCAGCTGTATCATCATCGAGAAAAGTATAGTAAATTTGCATATTCAACTCTTTTTGGTTTCAACCTGACTAGGGATAACCAAGGCTTAGAGCAATTTGCAATCGATTCAACGCTTGCATTTAGTATCCCTGGAACAGATCAATGGCAATCTCGCGGACGAATTCTCGATCATAGAATATACCAGACCTATGGCGTTAGCCGTTGGCAAGTGTTAGATCGGGTGGCGATTATCAGTTATCTAGTGCCACTAAAAATAGGTGGTCATCTTAGAATTCATGAAATTCAAGCAAAAGAAGAATTGTTGACGGCAGAAGGTGGATTCCCAATTCATCATTGGAATCCGAAATATCAAACCCCAAAAATCACCGAAGACACTTGTCTTCTTACGACTGATCAGGCTTATTCACTGATAGAAGACCTTGGATCAAATCGCATTGCTGATGTCGTTTGCCAAGGACCAAATAGCAATATCTATTCAGCGGAAAAGAATGCCATACCGGTACTAAAAACAATGATCCCGAAAGGACGAAGTGTATTTGGTGCTTATGTGAATGGGGATGACTCGTTGGTGCCAACTGTTAACAAAAACTATGAATTTAGCGAAAGAGAAGATTATTTTGTTGTTAGACAGAAAGAGTACCTAGAAGAATTCAAAATTAAAAAGGAGCGATTTTAATGTTTAGTGAAGAATTGAAGCAATGGGCAGAAGGAATATTCAACAAAATTGATCACAAATTGACGATTGAAGCAGAACGATTGGGCGATAAGATCCCCTATATACCGAATGAAGAAACAGGCCTGTATGAAGATTGGGCAGAAAAAGATCCCGTTTGGTGGTGTAATGGTTTTTGGTCGGGAATGATGTGGCAGATGTACCATGCGACTGAAAAGGACATTTATAAAAGAACAGCAGAAGCAAATGAAGAGCGATTAGATGAGGCTTTTGACATTTACACTGGTTTGCACCATGATGTCGGTTTCATGTGGCTGCATACTGCAGTGGCAAACTATCGATTGACCGGTAATGAACGCTCTAAAGCACGGGGGCTGCATGCAGCACATTTACTTTCAGGTCGGTACAATCCTCGCGGACAGTTCATTCGTTCTTGGAACCGAGATCGCTCTGGTTGGGTTATCGTGGATTCCATGTTGAATATTCCTTTACTTTACTGGGCGCAAGAAACCATTGGCGATCCTCGCTTTGGCTTTGTTGCGGAAGACCATGCTGATAAAGTGATGAACAATATTGTTCGGCCAGACGGTTCGGTGAACCATATTGGCGTGTTTGATCCCTACACCGGTGAACTCGTGGAGACCCCTGGCGGTCAAGGTTATGCTTCAGGTTCTGCTTGGACGCGTGGACAAGCTTGGGCAATTTATGGTTTTGCTTTGAGCTATGTCCATACTGAAAAGCAAGAGTATCTTGAAACAGCTAAAAAGGTAGCCCATTACTTTATCTCAGAAGTGTCCAAAACCGATTGGATACCGGTAGTCGATTTTAGAGCACCACAAGAACCAGTCATGATCGATACTTCTGCGGGAATGTGTGCGGCTTGTGGGTTTTTGGAAATCGCCAAGCATGTCGGAGAGTATGAAAAACAATTATATATTGATGCTGCCATCAATATTTTAAAAGCGACAGAAGAAAAATATGCTATTTGGAATGATGCAAAGGATGGTTTAATTGACTATTCCACTGGCTCTTACCACGAAGAGCCATGGACAGAGGTACCAATCATCTATGCTGATTATTATTTTGTGGAAGCGATTCTGCGCATTTTGGACAAGGATTTCTTGATTTGGTAATTATGATGGAAAGGCTTGGGGAATTTCCTCAAGCCTTTTCCCAAAACATCTAAATAAAATGGAAATGATGGAGGAGTCTGTATGTTGAAGTTAAGTTTATACGATGCAGAAAGCCAACTAGTTGAAAGTCGGCAGCATGCTAGTGAAACCTATTTAGCTTATAAAACGCGAGAGTATTCACTTGGGGAAAAAATTGTGTTGGAAGTAAAAGAAGCACCGTTGTATGTTTGGGTCCAAGTCGATGAGGCCTTATCCCCAAGTTTGATCTATTTGAAAGAAAAGCGCTGGGAGTTTCCGATTGTGACGGATGATGAATTGCGTCGTGCCTATTCTCCCAAATTATTTAGCGGTGAGCGCCACTATATCCGAGCTTGGTTACCTGTAGACTATGAAGTGAAAAATTATCGCAATTTGGCGTTGAATGCTCATGACCAAAAACAAGACTCAGGGGCCTTTCCACATGCTCATGCCAATGTTGAGACCCGAAATGATTCTACTTTCTTTGCCCGTAATGCAATTGACGGCATGATTGCTAATGAAAGTCACGGTTCATTCCCTTATCAATCTTGGGGAATCAACCAACAAGCCGATGCTGAGATCACAATTGACTTTGGTCGCGAAGTTCATACAGATAAAGTCGCTTTTGTTTTACGCGGAGATTATCCTCATGATAGTTATTGGACACAGGTCACGCTAGTTTTTTCTGATGGGGCAGAAATTATTTTCAATCCAACAGATGCGCTGGATCGTCAGTTTTTTACTTTTTCAGAAAAAAGAACCACGACAGTCACCTTGAAGAACTTGATGAAGCATGAAGATGAAGCCTTATTCCCAGCGTTAACTGAATTCGAGGTGTATGGCATTGATGCAGAATAAGAATGGGCAAATGTGGTATACCACGGAAGGTGAACGGATCCAAGCTCATGGTGGAATGATTTTATCGTATCAGGACACGTTTTATTGGTATGGTGAAAATAAGGAGGCTGAAAATGTAGTTTCCTCCATTGGCGGGCGAAAGGTTGATTTTATTGGGATTTCCTGCTATTCGTCGCAGGATTTACAGAACTGGACTTATCAAGGATTAGTAATTGAAGCCTCCACCGATCCAAATGATCCTTTATACCGAGATAAGATTGTTGAACGGCCAAAAGTTGTCTTTAATAAGAAAACTAAAAAATTTGTCATGTGGTTCCATTATGATCATGATGACTATTTATATGCAGCCTGTGGGATTGCAACCTCAGATACACCGATTGGTCCCTTTAAATTAGAAAAAATCATGCAACCCAATCGAAAGGATGCACGCGATATGACGTTGTTTGAAGATGGCGAGGATGTCTTTTTGATCCACAGCTCTGATTTCAACAAAACCATGTATATCGCACAATTAACGGAAGATTATTTGGATTGTACCGGTCTGTATACAAAGATACTAGAGGATCAAGAACGGGAAGCACCAGCAATGTTTAAGCAGAACGGCTATTATTTTATGTTTAGCTCAGGTACGACTGGCTGGGACCCTAATGCCGCCCTTTATTCTCGTTCTGCCCATCTATTCTCGCCTCATAAATTGATTGACAATCCTTGTGAAGGCCAAAATTATCGCCAGACTTTTTTTGCTCAAATAAACTTCGTCTTTCAGCATGAAGGAAAATTTTTTTTGATGTTAGATCATTGGCAGCCCAATGAATTAAGAAACTCTGGATATAGTATTTTACCAATTGAAATTGTTGGCAAAAAGCAGCGGGATCTACGCGTAGCTTGGACAGAGAACCCTTTTGGAAAGAAAATGGAGGAAATAGAGCATGACTACTAAAATCATTAATCCTGTGTTAAGAGGATTTCATCCTGATGCGACAGTAACTCGGGTGGGGAAGGACTACTATTTAGCGACCTCAACTTTTGAGTGGATGCCTGGTGTTGAAATCTATCATTCGACTGACTTAGTGAATTGGGAATGGGTAGCCAGTCCTTTGCAAGATTTTTCTGAGGTAAACCTGATTGGTAATTATAATTCTGGCAGTATCTGGGCTCCCCATATCAGTTACGCCGATGGAAAATTTTGGTTACTGATTACCGATGTTAAGACTGGAACAGAATTTAAAGATACATTGAACTATGTGATGTTTGCTGATGAGGTGACAGGAAATTGGAGCGAACCGATTTTCGTGACTGCTAGCGGCTTTGATCCGGCCTTCTTTCATGATGATGACGGCAAGCATTATATCATGAGTATGCTGTTTGATCATCGTTTAGAAAAACCTCGTTTTGATGGACTCGTGATCCAAGAATACGATGGAACCCAATTAAAACTAATTGGTGAGCGAGAACATTTTTTCTACGGAACTGATTTAGGTGTTTGTGAAGGACCGCAGATGTTGAAAAAAGATGGTTGGTATTATCTATTGTGTGCGGCAGGGGGAACGGGCTATTCACACGCGGCAACAGTCTGCCGCTCTAAAAATGTGTTGGGGCCGTATGAATTATCACCCTACCATCCATTTATGACTACCAAACCTGATCCAACCAATCCGCTTCAAAAAAGCGGTCATGCGTCATTTATTGAAGTCACTCCTGATGAATGGTATGTTGTGCATATTTGTTCACGACCTTTGACTGAACGGTGCAACTGTACATTAGGTAGAGAAACAGCTCTACAAAAAATTGAATGGATTGATGGCTGGCCGAGATTAGCTAACGGAACGATGTTTCCAGATCTGGAGGTGGAGGCACCTAGTATTGCCCAAAATACTATACAGCGCACAGATTTTTCGAGTTATACCGATTTTGACGAAACAGTCTTACCGAATTATTTCAAGAGTCTGCGGCAGCCGTTGAAGAATCACCCTAAAATCACTTTGACTGAACGCCCCGGTTGGCTTCGTTTATATGGTGAACAAAGTCCTAGCAGTGTGCATAAACAAACGTTGATTGCACGACGTTGGCAACACTTTTCCTTCCGAGCGGAAACATTGATGGCCTTCGAAGCCAAAAGTTTTCAACAAATTGCCGGAATGATGCTGATGTACGATACAGACAATTGGCAGTACTTACACGTTTCTTATGATGAAAGTACTAAAGAAAAATATATACAATTAGAAGTTAACGATATCAATAAAATGCATTATGCTTCGGAACGAATCGTGATCGAACAGGGAAAACCAATTAAATTAGCGGTTGAAGTCGATAGAGATAAGGCGCAATTCTTTTATGGAATAGGCGCTGAGGATTTGCAGACAATTGGAGCATTGACAGCGGCAGATCATTTGAGCGATGATTATATAAAAGCTAATGGCAAGCTAGCTTTTACTGGTGCCATGATTGCATTATGTGCTCAAGATATGGATGATCATAGCTCATTTGCCGATTTCGACTATTTTCATTACACAGAAAACACGAAGGATAAAAGGAGCAGATAAAGAAATGAAAAAAATCAAAATTCTAAATAAATTAGAAAATGCTGGAGTGATCGCAGTTGTACGGGGCAAGTCTGCCGAACAAGGAAGAAAAACTTGTGACGCTTTATTGGCCGGTGGCGTGAAAGGATTAGAGGTAACATTTACACTTCCACAAGCAGACAATGTCATTGCCAAATTAATAAATGAGAATAACGATCCAGAAGTCGTAATTGGAGCAGGAACCGTTTTAGATGCGGTGACGGCGCGTTTAGCGATTATGGCAGGTGCTGAGTTTATCGTTAGCCCAACCTTTGATCAAAAAACGGCAGAAATATGTAATTTATACCAAATCCCTTATCTTCCCGGGTGTATGACTGTTACTGAGATTACGACAGCGATGAAAGCGGGAGTTGATATTGTAAAATTATTTCCAGGATCAGCTTATGGCCCAAGTATTGTATCTGCGTTTAAAGCCCCGCTTCCTCATGTGAATATCATGCCAACGGGCGGAGTTTCTAAGGAAAATATGCAGGACTGGTTCAAAGCAGGCGTGATTACAGTCGGTGTGGGTGGGAATTTGATGAAACCTGCAGACAGTGGGGATTACGTTGGAGTGACTAAGATGGCCAAAGAATATATGGCTGAACTTGAATCAGTCAGATTGGATATGAAGGATGATGAGTAAAATTTTAACACTTGGGGAGGTCATGTTGCGTTTTTCCACAACTGAGAACATGCGATTATCTGAAAGCTCTCAGTTCGAAGCCAACTATGGTGGGGGCGAAGCAAATGTCGCGATTTCGTTAGCTAATTATGGCCATAATGTGTCATTTGCAAGCAAAGTTCCAGATAATGTTCTAGGAACAGCAGTGAAAAGTCATCTATTAAAGTATGGAGTTGAAGTTTCACATTTGTTGATAGGGGGCGAACGGTTAGGATCATACTATTTGGAGGTTGGGATAGGATTACGGGCTTCAAATGTTGTCTATGACCGTAAGTATTCAAGTTTTGCTATGATAGAAGATCTTGAGTGGAATCTAGATAGACTTTTTGAGAATGTTTCTGTTTTCCATATTTCAGGAATTACACCTGCACTATCCTCAGAATGGCGATTAAACGCGCTCATGTTAATGAGAGAAGCAAAAGCGCGAGGCATTGCTGTAAGCTTAGATATAAATTACCGTGGAAAGTTATGGACATTAGAGGATTGTGGTAATTTTGTCCGTGAAGCAGCGAATTACGTTGATTACTTGTCAGCAGGGCATTTAGATGCGTTGAATTTTTTCAATATCGAAAATAAATTGACCACAGAGGAAGAGCTACAGTACTTTTATTCTGAGATAGTTAAGTTATATCCAGAGATCAAAGTAATTTATTCAACAACTAGGGAAATTATCAATGCCAATCATAATAAGCTGAAAGGGAATCTTTTCCTCCGTGGGAAACTTTACTATTCACAAGAGTATGATATTCCATACATTGTAGATCGAGTTGGTGGTGGAGATGCTTATGCAGGAGGAATACTTCATGGTATCTTGACCAATAAAAAACCAGAAGCGATAGTAGAATTTGCAACTGTGGCTTCCGCAATGAAACATACTGTTCATGGAGATCACAATCAATTTTCCAAAGAGGAGATTGAGGAAATTATGAAAACGGGAGTTAAGGAAATAAGAAGGTAAGAATAGATTTTCGTTGTTGGATTTTATTTGTGTAATCAAAAGTGAATAAAAATTAGGCGATAGGCGGTGCATTTCTGTGCACCGCCTGTTTTTTTCTTCCAAAAATGAAATGTGACTTTAAAAAAATTAAAGAAATAGTTTTTAGAACAATCAAAAAGGTTTTTCATTCTGTCAATGCCACCAAGAAATCTACTTATTCGTTTGAGGTGATGGTAAAACTAAATTAAGAAAGGAAAGAGGTGAAGAGATCGATAATGATTCAGTCGATAAACTTTTATAGTCAAAAGGATTTGGAGAATCGTACGCTCTCTCACACTGGCTTCTCCCTCATTATTTTGCATCGACATTTTTTAAACAGTAAGAACGACTCTCTTTCCTTTCTATTGCAGAAAAATGATGCGAGAGAATTAACAAAGCTAGACAAAGATAGTAACGTGCTTGAAATACTCCTAAATTTAACCTTCTATTTCTGGAAACAAAATGAACAATCGATTCCTTTAAAAGTAACGAATGAGTTGAAGCAGCTTACTCATTTACTTTTTACCTATTATATCCATGGGAAACTCGGTTACTCAGTAGACAAAGTGGTTTTTTCTCTCGTTGATCGAATAATAAAGTTAAATTCAGATAGGCTGCTTGGTGATAATTCTTTTATAACACTATTAAAATTTATGGAAGAAAATGTTACAAAGCCTTTAAGTGTATCTGATTTTTGTAAAGCGATACATCTAAGTGAATCTAGTGTAAATCGATTGTGTTATGCACATACCGGAATGACCGTAATGCGATTATTTAGGAAGATACAATGTTGGGAAACAGAAAGATTATTAGCTGAGACTTCGTTAACAATTCATGAAATAAGTAAGATGATGGGGTTCAAAAGTAGTAAAAGCTTTTCAACAATGTATAGAAGAAATGAAGGCATTACATTGATGGAAAAAAGAAAAGAATTGCGAGGTGGGAATGGTGGGAATGGTGGGAAAAGTTGAAAACGATAGTATGTACCAACAAATACAATTAGTTTTAAGAGAGATTCAAACACTGTTAGAAACGTGTAGCACTTTAATAGATATTTTTTCGGAAAGAGAACTTAATGAGGTGACCACCAATTTTAGCGAGACTAAATCGGTTTACGGTATAGATGTTGAAAGTCAAAAGTATTTTCTATCAAAGCAAAAAAAATACAAAGGGTATTCAATCGTTAGCATTAACTATTGCTTCGCTGCTAAAGGAAAGTGGTCAACCGCTACCAACCAAACAACTGTATGAAGCGTTGATCAAAAGAGGATATACATTAACTCGGTCAAATTTTTCAAGCAATATCATGCAAAAAATTAATAAGGATTCCAAAATAAATGTGGAAAGAGCCTATCGTGGTTATTGGCAATACCGCCTGAAGTAACTTCACTCATTTTTTGAAGCATCTTAACTGGTTAAGGTGTTTCCAGAAGTAAGTGAATTTACTTCGATAAAAATAGAAACATTGACCTTTGAAAATTAAATAGTATTTGTCAGGTACGAAAACTTTCAAAATGAGCCAAGATATAATTAGCGCCATGACAAGCGAAAGAGCGAGAAAACTAATTGATATCAAACATAAGCTAAAATGATGCAATGACTTTTGAAAGTATAATGATACTTCTGTGAAGCTCGGCATAAAAAGCGGAGAGGTGAAAATCCTATGTTTTTCTTATTAGCAAAGAAGAAATCTGACATCTATGTTTTGTTGATAACCTACTGTTTACTATTTGAAAGAACTCCCAATACCTCAAGTCAGATAATACATATAAAAATTATGAATAATTCATTTTGAAATGAAGACTATTTGTAAAGAAGGCGTTATAATGAAAACAGCTACTCGTAAAGATTTAGTTGAGTTAGGCTTTTCACAGTATTATGCTGACAAAATCTTCAAGGAATGTAAAAATCTTCTAGTCAAAAGAGGTTATTCTTTTTATCGAAACACAAAAATTAAAAGAATTCCCATAGGTATTATAGAAGAAGTTTTGAACATTTCTTGGGAGGATTAATACTGATGAAGAGAGTTTCAAATATATATAAAGACAAAAAAAGAGGGACTTGGTATTTTAGTGTTACCTTAGGGTATGATCGTTTTGGAAAGAGGATTCAACCAACAAGAAGAGGATTTAGAACACAACGTGAAGCGAAGGAAGCTCTGGAAGAATTGAAGAAGACATTTTCAGACTCGCAAGGAGTGTATTTGAAAGGAATCAGATTTGATGACTTCTACGAGAAATACTTTTTTCCATGGTATAAACTCGGAACCGTTGAAAAGACCTATGTTAAGACCAATAATATTTTGCAACGTGCACTCGATTATTTTGGAATGATGCAAATGGAAAATATTCGCCCGATTCATATTCAAGAATTTCAGCAATATCTTGTTGAAAATTGTAATGTGAAAGGGAAAGATGGTTCTGTTCGTCCTTTATCGAATAATTATGTCAAACAAATGTTCAATAAATTGAGAGTTGTTTTTAAGCGAGCAGTTGTTCTGGAAGTCATCAAGGAAAACCCAGTTGATACAATAGGAAAAATTAAAACGGAACGTTCTCAGATCGGTTTTTGGACCGTCGATGAATTTAAGAAGTTTTATAATTGCTCTTACCAGAATGATTTCCAAGAATCATTTTATAAGCGATTAATCCGTTTTGTTTTTGTAACGGGTGTCAGAAGTGAAGAATTGTTGGCTTTACAATGGTCTGATTTTGATTTGGAAAAAGGTACATGCAGCATCAATAAATCCATTTATATTCGTACAAGAGAAGACTATGAATTTACTGATACCAAAAACAAGTCAAGCATTCGTACAATTACTTTAGATATACAAACTGTTAAGGATCTGAAAGAGTGGAAAGAAATACAGGCAACGATTGGTGAGAACATTGATTTTGTTTTCTCGTTTGATGGCCTGCCGCCTTCACCGCGTACAATCCTTAATCGTATCAAAAAATTGTCAGAGCTTGCTGGAGTAAAACCAATTCACATGCATGGATTAAGACACTCGCATGTTGCTTTTTTAGTTGAGCACAATAAAAATATTTATGCGATATCCAAACGATTAGGTCATTCTTCGATCAAAACTACTTTAGATAAATATGGCCATTTATATCCAGAAACAAATCAAACACTCGCGGATGAATTTACGAAGTTTGATATTTAATTTTTTCTCATTTTTATGCTGTCAATTGGTTGTCACGAACCAATTTTAAGATTTTCGATGTTGATATACCGGGATTTAGACTATGGTTGGCGGTATCGAAAATGGATGAGGATGAACCTAAGAAGAAATAAGGGTTTATCTGGAAATATAATAACAAATGCTTGTGAATTTCAAAAATATTCGCCCAATGTTCGCCCGAAGTTTTTCTTGGGCGAACATTTTTAGTGAAAACGAGCGATATTAGTTCATTGAACGGCGAAGGCGTTCGGCGAAAATATCAACAGCTTCAGTTCGCATTTTCTTAGTAACATGAACGTACTTATCCATTGTGGTAGAAATCCGAGAATGTCCAAGGCGCTCTTGTACGATCTTGGGTTTGACTCCATCCTCTAAAAGCATAGTTGCATGAGTGTGTCTCAAAGAATGAAAGTTAAAGTTGATATCTAGATTCTTTTTTATTTTACTTGCAGACCATTTTATTGAATTTGGTGTTACAGGCTCGCCGTTTTCCTTTGTACATACAAATGAAGTTTCATAGTAAAATTTACCATATCTCATCCTATTTTCTAATTGTCTCTTTTTTTGGCTTTTTAGTTCTTCAATCAACATCTCATCAATACTAATAGTTCGATAACTTGATTGAGTTTTCGGGGTACCTATTTGTATGCCATTTTGATCTTGTAGCATGATCTTTGAAACCGTCAGGGTTTGATCTTCGAAGGAGATATCTTCCCAAGTTAAACCGCAAACTTCTCCACGGCGTAATCCAGTGTGAAAAGCAACAACTAACGGGATATGGAAAGAATCTGAAACAGGGGTATCATCCAAGATTTTCATATATTGGTCCATTGTAATTATTTTCATATCATCACGAGATTGTTTTGGCTTTGATTCGAATGCTGGCATTTCGACATAGTCCATTGGATTATTATTGATTAATTGGTAAGGGAAGACCGCTCTTCGGAAAGCCCCTTTTAGTACAGTGAAAATAATTTCAACTGAATGTTTCGAAAGTTGTTTATTGAATCCATTAGGCAGTTTGTTTACAAGTTCCTGCAACTTTGCGGGTCCAATTGTTTGAAGTAAATATTTTCCGATATCTGGTTTAACATATTTCTCGATCACATTTTTATAATTCTTTTGAGTATTATACTTTAGTTTTTTTTCGACATAATTTTCAAACCAGTAATCGAAATAATCAGAAACACTAATGTCGGTTAAATCTACTTTTCCGCCACGCTTATATTCGTTCAGTGCTTCTCTTAGATGCTCCTGCGCTTCTGTTTTTGTATTCCATCCGCCTTTTTGTATACGTTGGCGTTTACCGTTAACTTTTGCCATTTCAATGGTATAGTGCCATTTGTTGCCGATTTTTCTTACATGCCCATTCATAACAAACGCTCCTTTTGTATTCAGATTGGTATTGATGTAAACAAACATATGTTCTTTTTGGTGCTAAAAGAAAAGCCCGAAGGCTAATCTCTTAAGTTATTGGCTGAAGTTCAACTTTATCAGTTGACAGTAAGTTTGTCACAGAGCTAGCAAAAATGTACTCATTAGCCAAACGTTTTCTATTTGCTGAATAGTTCAGAGTGTATTGAAATCCTTTATCGGCATTAGAATACAGTTCAGAAATTTGCGGAGCCTTGTCATAAGTTAATATCCAGTAATGATCATCCATGCTTAATATTTTATCTCTAATAAGTTGATGTTGATCCTTTTTATAAAAAGATAGGTACAAAGACTGTCCTTGAACATAGTATGGGGGATCGAAGAAAGTAAAAAGACGATCTTTTGGATATTCATTTTTGAGTACTTCAACAAGATTTGAGGC
>NZ_NIBK01000001.1:1506870-1508097 GCF_002174375.1 Enterococcus sp. 12F9_DIV0723
GCTATATTTTTGATTTTTTTTATTAGATTTAATTTATTAAAACGGCAGTCAATTTTGTATTTTCCACTTTGATTGCGACCACCAATGGGGCCACCAGAAATAATACCACTGACGTTTGTTCGATTCAGAAAAAAAGTAGCAAATGCTCCTTCTAATGATCCTACGATTCGACCATAATTACTATATATTTTCTTTTGATTATGCCATTCTTCGATAGATACTTCTGTAGTATTGATTAACTGAATAAATTTTTCCGTATCATATAGAATAGCTCTCCAGAAATTATAAATAGCTGGGTCAAAATCATTTATGAGAATTTCTTCAACTTTTTTACTAAGAAGTAGTTCGATGGCCACCCCAGCTCCACCAGCAAACGGCTCACAATAAATGGGTTCAATTATATTATTTTGTTTAATTGTCGTGTCTACAAATTTCCATAGTTGTGTCTTACCTCCTGGATATCTAAGGGGAGATTTTGTGTGTGGCATTATGATCACCTCTAATTTTGAATGGGGACAAATCCATTTTTTATCCTAATACTATTTATATGTTCAATTAGTTGCTCTTTGAATGGATCAAAAATGTCTCTGTTATTATTTACATAGTAAGTTAGATATTTATTTACCTCGCTTTTATGCGCAGTATACCATTTTTTAAACGGTGTTACATCATCGTTAGAATAATTTTCAGTGGATAAATTAATTTCATATTCAGCAATTCTTTGCTTAAACATCTCTTTCGGCAGTTTAAATTGTTTGAAAAATTTGTCAGAACCGTTGAGTGAAAGAATATATTTTACTATTTCTTTTTCAAAAGGGAGATTAAAAAGCGATGGTAAAAATAGAACGTGTTCATAGTTTCCTGTTCTGATATTTTTACCTGCCATATCGGCATCAAAAACAACTATTGCTCGTGTTTCATCAAGAACTGTTGGAAAACTTCTACACAATGAAGATAAGAGTTTCCAGCTTATTCCTGGATTATCGGTGTTAACTACATGTGAATATACAAGCTGTGAATTCATATCTGTACTACGAATAATTCTTTTTAATAGGATTTCGGCAACTTCATCTTCGCAAAGAATTTTAGTTTTTGTTAGCGGGCTATTTTCAACAATATAGTTTGACAAAGTTAATTCGGAGTATGCTAAACTATAAGCCGGATTTTGTAGGATTGCTAAATTGTTATCTTTTTCAAATTGTGATGCAATAAAATTAATTACTATAT
>NZ_NIBK01000001.1:1512916-1514072 GCF_002174375.1 Enterococcus sp. 12F9_DIV0723
ATTTAGTTTGCATTAACTTATCATTAATATCTCTATGACTAGTTCTATAAGGTTGAGAAACAAGGCCCATCAAAGTTGATTTCATTGTTCCATTTCTACCTGATACGACGGTAATTTGCTCACCTAATTCGAATTTCTGATTATGAAATAATCTAAAACTATCAATATCAATACCATAGATATCGTTAATAATCATTCCTTTGTTTTCATTTAGCCCATACTCATGTTTCCTTTTAAAAATTATCATCTGAACTTATCATTCCTTTGTATACAAATGTTTTTGTACTTCTAAGACACTTCTTTAATAATTGATATTCCCCGTGCCGGAATCGAACCGGCGGCGCCAGGTGGGGAAGGCTGAGCTTATCATTTTTTTTAATACTTTTTCAATGTCTTTTTCCATCTAGTCGAATCGGATCCATAGTCAGGGAGAGCCACAGGCTTAACTTTCTAAGAGCAGTAGAGAAATTATATATTATACACATCTAGATGTGTATAAGAGACAGATCTAGTCGAATCGGATCCATAGTCAGGGAGAGCCACAGGCTTAACTTTCTAAGAGCAGTAGAGAAATTATATATAACACACATCTAGATGTGTATAAGAGACAGGATATTATCAGATTCGATTAAAGGGTACTATCTTTTTAAATTTATATAAACTGATGGCAAATTAAAATATCCATCTCCCTTAGCTCTTCCACTAGGGACAAGGCCTGTCTCTTATACACATCTAGATGTGTATAAGAGACAGCCCTTAGCTCTTCCACTAGGGACAAGGCGGTGTCTTCCTTTTTTACTAAACTTAGAATTTGGGTTGCCAGGCTGATAGTATAATGGGACTGGTTCTTTTAAATATAAATCATTATCAACATTTAACATTAGGTGATAAACGTAATCGTTTTGATCTTTGACTTCAGAAAGCTTAAAAACTGTCTCTTATACACATCTAGATGTGTATAAGAGACAGGTCCTAAACCGTATAGAATAAGAAGTAAGCTAAGTGTTATTCTCAGGCTATAATCTGTCTCTTATACACATCTAGATGTGTATAAGAGACAGGTCCTAAACCGTATAGAATAAGAAGTAAGCTAAGTGTTATTCTCAGGCTATAATCTTCAAACATTTGAATTCTCCTTTGAAAAACGACAAATAAT
>NZ_NIBK01000001.1:1518100-1557562 GCF_002174375.1 Enterococcus sp. 12F9_DIV0723
GGTTTTCTGTTATCAATTCTGCTAAAAATTTGAGGATCATCTTTGATAATGTATTCTTTTTTATTAGAAAGATTTTGTTTATACATAAACCCGCATAAAGCCAGTAACAATAATGATAATATGAGTATTTTTTTTTTGAACAGATTTTTCATAGTTATTTATTCCAACCACCGTGTCCATAACAAGAATTAGCCTTACCCCTTGCACTGGGATCTCCACTTGCTGGACTTCCGTCCTTACAAAATCCCGTTGCACCAGTTTGATTTTGTTGGGGCGCAGCTTGTTGTTCTTGAGCTTGACGTTGAGCCTCAGCAGCGGCTTGTTGTTCTTGAGCTTGACGTTGAGCCTCAGCAGCGGCTTGTTGCTCTTGAGCCTGACGTTGAGCCTCAGCAGCCGCTTGTTGCTCTTGAGCTTGGCGTTGAGCCTCAGCTCGCTGTTTTTCTTCCGCAGCCTGTTTCGCTTTCATTTCTGCATTTTTTCGTTCTTCTTCTTTTCGTTGTGCTGCTTCAATTTCGTTTTTAGTTTTACTTGTTCCATCTGAATAATTCAAAGTAACATCATCTTGTACATTGAAAATATAAACATTAAATTTTATATCGTCAGATTTAATTGATTGAGCCATCAAGTGAACTCCACGTGCTAGAAGTTCATCACCACGGAAGACAGGTGTGACTGAGTACCTTACATAGTTATCTTTACTTTTTTCAAGATAGTACTTGATATCCATTTCAAAACGAAGCATTTCTGGATTGTTTAATTGAGCTGTTCCAGTTATAAGGTTTTTCCAGTTATCGTTTTCTCCAGAAAGGGCATATCCAATCAAATGAGATCGATTATAAAGATATCCTTTGTTGATTTTCTTATTATGCCATCCTGTAGGTTTCACATTAGAAATATCTCCACGTTTAGCTGTAGGCATTAAAGATTGATTTAACATAGCTTCTGCTGTTGTCGCACGGTTGAGTTGATCAAGATCGCCATATTTTTCCCATGCTTTGTTTGCTAATGATAAATCATCGACAGAAAAAGTAGGCTTATTATCATTAACTTCAATCGTTTGAGTTCCACTGTATTCTAAATTTGCAAGAGTAGTGTTATCCTGTTTCATTCGATTACCAAAAGAAACTAGTGCCTGTTTTTGCTTGTTTTTGTCATCTGTTGATTTTTTCTTATCTTCCTTTTCTTTGGACGAGCTTGAAGCAGATTTACTTTTTATCTTATTTGGCTGAGTGCTACTAATAGTTGTTTCTGCTGTCTTATGATCAGATGGTTCTGTTAACATACCACCTGCGATAAAAACTATAAAAGTTCCAAGAATAATGAAAAGCTCAGGTTTCTTTGGAGACTTTTTGAAAAAAGCTCTAATTAATCTTAAAACACCAAAAATAAATCCAAAAAACCCTACAAGTAATAGTAAATTGCCCATTTATATCCTCTATTTAATTCATTTCAACTATCTATCCATACCTCATAAGATAGTTTCTGGTTAATCATCTAACTAGGACTAGGTTATGAACTAAGGTAAAAGCTTTAAAAAAGCAGTTATAATACTAATAACTATCAACCCTAATCCACAAAAAAATATCAATAGTTCTTTTTTGTTCTTCTTTTTCCATACCCAGAATGTCCAAACGATGAGTCCTAAACCGTATAGAATAAGAAGTAAGCTAAGTGTTATTCTCAGGCTATAATCTTCAAACATTTGAATTCTCCTTTGAAAAACGACAAATAATCAAGCGGGTTAATGAGGTTTTTTAGTTTTCTGTAACCGAACCATCATAATGTACGAAAACACTTTTTACAGTATGCGTCATGGTTCCATCATTCGGATCGGTTGCTTTTACAAAATAGCCTCTTTCATCTTCATAAAGACAGCCCCATGTCCAGGCACCACCGTTGTCTCCAAACTGACTCTGAGCGATTTGAACAGCTTGTGCTTGGGATGTGACAACTTTCGGCGCACCGTGACCACCCTGAAATTCAGTTTGTTGCTTTGATTTTTGTCTCTCCGCTTCTAGTTGGTCTTTCTGATCTTGAGTGATGATATAGCCATTATCATCCATAGCTAACCCGTTTTCGCTTAAAGCCATGCCAAAAGCTTCCCATTCCTTATTTGTCCAGTTAACACGATCGGTTGGTGTAGATTTAAGAGTCCGTTGCTTCATTTCTTCATAGCTTTCTTCGTTTACTGTATTTGAAGAGGAGGTTGAGGAACCCGTAGAATTTTGAGTATTTGAATCAGCTGATGATGCAAAATTTGAAGGAGTAAGCTTCAATCCAGCAGAATCAGCATACTTTTGAACAAGGTCCTGTGACAAATCTCCATTGAATTGCATAAGGATCAATTTCTTTTCATTTGCTGCAGTATATGAGAAAGCCATAGCCGACGCTTTGCCAAGATCTTCATAGTAATCCTTTGTCTTAGTAAGATCTTTCTCTTTTTCAAATAAGAAAATTCGCGCATTCATAAATTCGCCTGAATCGTCTTTTTGAATGCCGAATATCTTAGCTTCTTTAGCATACATAGGGGCCATACCAAAATCTTCTTTAGTCATGGATCTAGCTCCATCAACTGCTAAACTATCTTTTTTGAACTTATTTAAAATGGACTCTAAATTTATTATCTCTTTTTTTTGACTCGAACTACTTGATGTAAGATTGGTTCTTGTCGAGTCTGTCGACTCAGCCTTCTTGCCACTAGAACAAGCTGACAGCAGAAGGGCAGAGAATACCAACAATGCAACACTAAATTTTTTCATGATTAATCCTCCACAACTTGAAGTCGAAGAAGCTGCGCTGCTTCCTTTTGATCTGCAGTAAATCTTATGACATGAAGAACGCCTTTTTTATCTAGTGTACGAACGTACAAGTTGGCGTAGACTCGACTCGATTTCATTGATCCGCCAATCAAAGCTCCAGCAGTTCCGGCTATTGCAGCACCTATTAGTGCTCCACCTACAGAGTTAGTTTTATCTGAAAAAGCAACTTTTTCAAGTAATAATTCCTCTTTTTTTCGACCTTGTTTTATGATAATTTTATTTGGTTGTTCTTGTATTATTTTTGTAATTTTGTTGCGTTTAAAAGTTTTATAAGTTGATTCTTCAATTACTCCAGTTGCAGAGAATGATTCAAAGTTCTTTTTCAAAGCATTGCTGTTCATTTTTTTAGCTTTTTTTTCTTCGACTTTTGCTATACGTTTTGGATCATCTTTCCACTCCTGAAAAGAGCCAACACTTTTTTCGGTCACGTTCTTAGTGACATCGAAAGTTTTTTTCCTAAACCCTTCCAATCAACCAATCAAATACCTCCTTTTAATCAAACCATTCGCAAACCCCTACAGTTCCATTTTCTCTGAAACGAATTGAATAATTTTTATATCTAAGACCTTGGCTATACTTTTTTGCGTAAGTTTGAATAGCCTTTGTAAAGGTATCCTCTGTAACAGCTAGAAATTCAGCACACTCCCAAACTTTCTCTAAGCGTTCATGATAGCAGTTAATTATATCTTTAGGGGACACTGCAAGCATGTATCCTGCATCTCTAGCTTTTTGTTCCTGCTGACATTTCTCAATAGAATCCTGTTCAATAATATTTCCATATGTGGTTAAATGGTGACCAATTTCCTCTGCTACTGTCCCGACTAATTCTTTACTTGACTGAAAAGGGCTAAGATAAATCACGTTGTCAATATACAATCCTTTTTGTTTATCGGGCAGCTTGGGTTCGAATTTATATTCGACACCGGGATACATTGCCATGAGTTCTTCTACATTATCCAAATAAGCACCTACTAACTGTGATCTCTTTGCTTTATATAGTCTATGAAGTTAAGGATCTCTTTCATTTCGTCATCTGTAACATCTTCATCTAAGTGAGCAGCAACCGTTTCGGCTCTATTTTTTTTTCTAATATCAGAAGAATCTATCCGTCCATGAAGAAAATCAAGAGACACTCCGAAGTAATCAGCTATCTTTTTCTGTATTTCGTCATCAGGTTTGCGTCTGCCTTGTTCGTAAGAAGAGTATGTTGTTCGAGCTACGCCTAATATTTTTGACATTTCTGCCTGAGTTAGTTTTTGCCGCTTTCTTAGTTCGGTAAGAGTCCGATTAAACATCTGCAACCTCCTTTTTCTATGCTTCGTTATGTACCAATATTACTACGCAATATGCGTCAAAAAAAGTATTATAAACAAATGTGTCAAAAAGAGTATTTATTTGTTGACGCGTGTCAAAAAGCGTAGTAATATAAATGTACGCAATATGACACATAAAGAGGGGGGAGAAATATGGATAACTGGTTAATCAATTTGCGAAATAAAAAGGAATTAACACAAGATGAAGTTGCTAAATTAGCTGAAATGCCAAGAACAACGTATTCTTCAATTGAACAAGGTAGACGTAGACCATCAGTTGAAAATGCTATGCGTATCGCGTCAGTATTAGGATTTGATTGGACGTATTTTTTTGAAAAGAAAGTACGCGAAACGACGCGTGATAAGGAGGTGGTCTGATGAAAGACAAACCACAAATGATTCGAGCATCAATTGATACACGATTCTTGAATCAATACATTAAAATGCTGATTCCTGCTATTCAACGTAAGTTTGATGTCGAACCAGGAATCGAAGGTTCGCTTTTTTCTGAGACGAATAGTATCGATGAAATGCATATCTTGTTTTTATCAACGGATGAACAAGCACAAGACATTTTCGATTTTATCAATTCAAAATGGCAATTCGAGAGTGAGCCTCAACTTATTTCATAACTACATTTTATGGTAGTTAAACTGCTATGAAAATTGACAACTGAATACAAAGGAGTGATGAAAATGGTCGTTTCAATGAATGAAAAACGAATAGCGACAATTTTTAGAAACGAGGTAGACCGTCAATCAATTAACCAAAGAGCCATGGCAATAGACATGAATGACTCTCCTCAAAATATAAGCCACAAATTGAATGGGCGACGTCGAATGGGGCTAGATGGAGTAATCGACATGGCTGAGTATCTTCAATCGCCTAACTTAGACTTTGAAGCAGCAGCTGAAATGTTTTATACGCCGAGACCACTTAACAGAAAGCGTCGAGATGATCATCCACTCTCAAAAATGGTCGGACAAGACAAAGAAGAAATGGAACGTATTGAAATTGAGAAGAAATTTGAGATATGGGATTTACTTTCAATACCAAATGCTGATTTAACGTCAATTGAACGAAACGAAATAAAAGATTGGCTACTCGAACTAGTGGATGAGATTTCTTCTGAAATAGCGGTTTTCACTTCTGCTTGTGATCGATACGGTTTTAATTCCAGAGAGGTCGTCAAGATGGGGGAGTCAAGAGAAAGGAATGATTAAATGCTTGCTTACACATTACCGGAATTAGCTAGCGAGTACAGAACGTCAAAAGATAACATTTACATTTTGGTCGACTTAGGTTTGATAAAGACAGTTCAATTTAGTTCTCAAAAACTGGTTAGTATACGTGAAGCCGAAAGGTTTTTATTCGAAAATGCAGGAAAAAGTTTTAGAAATGTGATTTCAGAAGAAAAACAGCGTAAAGAGTTATCAAAACTAAACAAAAATATTTTGGAAATGAAAAAGGAGGGAACAGCATGAAAAACAAAAAAATCGCACTAGGAGTTACCGCTGCATTGTTTCTAGGATCAACTGTAGGATTCGCCGCAGGCGTTGGTTTCTTCGATAACGCAACAACTGTTGAACAGAACATCTACAAACTGGCTAACATTGCTACGCAGAACAAACAGAAGGCGGCAGACGTCCAAAGCAAACTTGATCAAACGACTGGGCAACAAAAGAACCTTCAAGATCAACTAGACAGTTTGGAACAGCAATTAGCAAACAAACAAAACGAGGTCAATGCGAAGCAGTCTGAGATCGAAGCCAAACAACGCGAAGTCGAATCTAAGCAACAAGAAGTCACACAGAAACAGCAAGAGGCGGATAAGCTGCGTAACGAACTAACTAACGCTCAAAATGATTCAGCACAAAAAGACGCACGCATGGCGGAGTTAGCAAATTTGAGCCAACAAAAAGTAAACGAGTTGGGCCAGTAGGAGGCAGCAGCATGAAGAAAATAAAAATAATTCGTGGATTTGGAATAGCCTTTGTTGCCGGACTAATACTGATGCTGAAACTCAGCTCGATCCAATCGTTAAAGGTTTTAGTAATGATCATTTGCATAGCAGCAGCTAGCGTTTTGATCCCAACTACTATGATTTACGACGAGAAAGAATATGAACAACGCACAAAAAAAGAGACTTACTAGCCGGCAAGCAAAAGTAAGTCCCAATGGAATAACATTCTAGGAGGATTATATCATGTTTAATTACGATACCGCAATGGCAGATCCAGATAGTCATATTTTTGTAAATGTATCACAAAATGATGATAAAGACTCTCCTGATAATTTAGAAGGGTGGGCTGATGATGGTGAAAAAATCAACAATCGAAATGACGCACAACGAATGGCTTGAAGACAGAAGAAAAGGTATTGGCGGGTCTGATGTTGGAACTATTCTTGGATTGAATAAGTGGAAATCACCTTATCAACTATGGCTAGAGAAAACAGGACAAGTAGAACTGGATGAATCAAATAGCGAACCAGCCTATTGGGGCAATGTTTTAGAAGAAATAGTCGCAAAAGAATTTACTGAACGAACGGGAAAAAAAGTTCGGCGTCGCAATCAAGTATTTGAGCACGCGTTGCATCCATTTTTGAGAGCCAATATTGATCGAGATGTTGTCGGTGAAAATGCCATATTGGAATGTAAAACAGCGAATAGCTTCTTATCAAAAGAATGGGATGGCGAAGAGATCCCCATGAGTTATCTTTGTCAAATACAACATTACATGAATGTTTTAAATAGAGATTTCGCGTATGTCGCTGTCTTAATTGGTGGACAAAAGTTCATTTGGAAAAAGGTAGAACGGGATCAAGAATTGATTGACATAATAACTGAGCGACTAGTCGAATTTTGGGAAATCAATGTTGTTACAGGAATGGAACCACCTATCGATGGTAGCGATGCTACCGCCGAGTTTATAAAGAATCACTATTCAACAGAGGGAACCGAAGAAATCAGTTTATCTAGCGAATATGACGAATTGATCGAAAGTAAACGCGACCTAAAGAAATCAGAAAAGGAAATTCAGACTCAGATTAAGAAGATCAATAACCAAATAAAATCGGAACTTGGAAAAAATGATGCAGTGGTCGGTATAAGCCCTAAATTCATTGTCTCGTGGAAGTCACAAGAACGGACTTCACTTGATAAAAAGCTGTTAGCTGAGAAATATCCAGAAGTAGTAAAAGATTCTAGTATTTACAAAACGTCTAGTTTTAAACGACTAGCTGAAAAGGAGATCAAATAAATGGCCACAAATGATACTTTAAAAAATCAGTTAAGCGAACAGAAATCGCAAGAAGTCAGCGCTCAATCATTAGGGTTCAAAGCATTAATGAATACACCAACTATGAAAAAGAAGTTTCAGGATATTCTCCATGAGAAGTCAGATTCCTTCATGGGATCATTGATGACTTTAGTTGGAGGAGACAACTATCTTTCAAATGCAGAACCAATGACAATTATTGCTTCTGCATTGAAAGCTGCGACCATGGATTTACCCATTGATAAAAATTTAGGTTATGCATATGTCGTTCCATTTAATAGAAAAGAAAAAGTTGGAAAAGACTGGGTTACACATAATGAAGCGCAATTCATACTAGGATACAAGGGATATATTCAACTAGCCCAACGTTCTGGTCAGTACAAAGCATTGAACGCTTTAGAAGTGTATGAAGGTCAATTGATTGAATGGAATCCCCTAACAGAAGAGTTTATTTTTGATTATTCAGCCAAGGCTTCAGATAAAGTCATCGGTTATGTAGGTTTCTTCGAATTATTGAATGGATTTAAAAAAACAGTTTATTGGACGAAACAAGAAATCGAAGCTCATCGAATTAAAAATGCTAAAGGTTACGATAAAGAAAAATTAACAGGCGCTTGGAAAGATAACTATGATTCGATGGCCATAAAAACGGTACTACGTAATCTTCTTGCTAAATGGGGAATCTTGTCGGTAGAAATGCAGACAGCAGTGACTTCCGATGAAAAAGTATTTCGACTTGATGATAATGACGACTTGATTGAAGATACCGCATTGAATGAAGCTGAGCCAATCGAAACTGATAGAAAAGAAGCAGAAAAGGTTGATGAAAAACCGACCAATGAAAATCAAACTGCTCTATTTAACGATAAGCAACCACCATTGAAAGACGATGAATACCCATTTTAATAGAGGGAGTTTTCTCCCTCTTGACTATTAGATAGAAAGGAGGTCTCGTTTTGGACTACATCAGACAGATTAATGCCTTCGAAAATTGGCTTGAATATAACGAGCTCGGTGCTGGTCCCCAACTGCTTTGGTATAAGCTCATGGCAATAGCAAACAAAAGTGGATGGCAGAGCGAATTATCGATCGCCAATACAAGGCTACAATCAATGACTAAAACGTCTGAGAAAACTTTGATTAACAACAGAAATCAGTTAATCCAAACTGGACTCCTTCAATATAAAAAGAGAGGACGTACGAAAGCAGGGTTGTATGTTTTATCTGATATAACTGGAAATTTTCCAGTAAAAACGAAAGTAAATAATCTCACTACTGGAAAAACTACAGTAGATTCTACAGTAAATGTGAAAGTAAATCCTACAGTAAATAGTTCAGTAGATTCTACAGTAAAACCCTCAGCTTATATAAACAATACAATACAAGACAAAACAAAAGATAATCATGATGATGAAAAATCACCTCTTCGTGTAGCAAACGAATACTGGGGTCAAAATCGACCACTGAACAGCGTTCTGCAGGATGCGATTTTGAGATGGTGTAATCAATGGCCAAACGAGATGGTCGTTTATGCACTGGAACTGACCTATCTCAATTCAGTTGATGTCAAAGGGGTGAAGCCTTATGTCAGTGTCATATTGAGTAAATGGTCTGAAAAAAATATAGACACTTTGGAAAAAGCCAAAGCTAATACAAAACCCAAAAAGACAGGGCATTCAAACAAAAGAGTAGAACAACTGCCGGATCACATTGCCAATCCACCGAAAGAAATTCCTTTTGATCCAGCTAAGGAAGCGGAACTCGATAGAAAATTACAAGAATATTTAAGTAAGGAGTGAGCACATGACTATTCGTAAACGAACCAAATACGGCAACAAAAAAGTTTATCGTTACGGTCATTGGTTCGATTCAATCGCTGAAGCTGACTATTATCCTACCGCCGTTGCCTACGCGAAAGAGTATGGCTATGAGCTGAAACTTCAGGATCGCGTTGATATTCTGCCGACTTTAAAGCTAAACGAGTGGTCGATTAAAAAGACGCAGTACGTCGCTGATTACTCCTTTTATCACCGTGGTGAAATCGTTCGCCTTGTGGATGTAAAAGGCGTAGAGACAAAAGATTTCCGCTTGAAAGCCAAGATGATCGCTAGAGAGATAGGCATAGTAATTGTCCTAGCAAAAAAGACCAGATATGGATTTGTACACTACCCTTTCAATATGCCAACAAGCAAGAGAAAAGAGGTTCGCTTATGAGTAAAATGAATAGCCAACGCTTAGAGATGGTCCTACTCTATATCGACAACTTTATAAAAGAACATGATTATCCACCGACAATTCGACAAATATCAAAAAACACAGGAATCCCTTCCACTTCAACTGTCAGCGCCTATCTCTGGCAATTGAAAGCCATGAACCTATTAAAAATTGAACCAGGAGCTTTCAGAACTATCCGGATGACCGAAAGTGGAAGAGATCGCGTCAAGGAGTTGAAGTGTTCATGAAAATGACAGATAAAGAGCGTTTTAGACATCTGATGGCCCATCCGAATTATTGGAAAGACGAGACAATCGAGAAAGAGGCTAATGCGCTAGGTAAGAAAATCTGGAACCAATCATCAAAAAGACCAAGAAAAATGATCCAAGTGAGTCTTGGAGATAAGGTCGTTTTAACTGGAACTTGTGTTGAAATAGCGCAACGGTCAAATCTCTCTGAAACACATATTCAGAACTTAGCCAGACAAAACGGAATGGATAGTTTTGGAAAAACGTATAGGTATCTGGAGGGGCCACTATGAAGTTATGGGAGCGTCGGAGAATTGATCGACAAGTACGCTTGTTTATCAAATCTATGCCTGAGAACTATAAAATTTATACGCCCAAAGAGCAAATTATTAACGAAATTCTAGCAGAAAATGACTGGTTTATAAATATTTCAAAGCCTATGGAAGTGATTCGGGAGGAAGTAGAAAAGCAATTTGATATGTATGTGAGCTGAACTTGAAAGGGTGATAATCATGGAAATGAAAGAGCAGTTTATAAATTCTGTCATTCGTAACATGGAGCCTGAACTTGAAGTTAATCAACTTAAGAAATTGAAAATTGTACTGACTATTAATCTAAATAATGTAAGTGTCGAGAAAGAAAGCAGGGATTTGGTAATATTCGACCAAGCTAGTGACTCTGCAGCGTATAAGCAGTATTTTGTTTCGATGAAGCTCCGTGGCCTTTCGCGAGGTACGATCGAGCTTGCAATGAGGACAATCGACCGCTTTAATCGCTGGGCAAAGCGAAAATATTCAGAAGTAACAACACAAGACATTCGCTTATATATTGCTCAAAGAGACATGGCTGATCATTTATCATCAGCAACTCTAGATAGAGAACGTGGTGCAATCTGTCGATTCTTCAAATGGTTGTTCGAAGAAGAATACATTACGAAAGATCCTGGCCGAAGAGTCGAAAAGATAAAAGTCGAGAAACGACTTAAGAAGGCATTCACACCAGTAGAAGTCGAACTGATGCGAAATGCATGTATCAAACCTAAGGAAAAGGCAACGTTTGAATTATTGTTATCAACTGGTTGCCGTGTTACCGAGCTAACTTTGTTAGCTATGGAGAATTACGACCAACAAAGAGGGACCATTACAGTAATTGGAAAAGGCAATAAGGAGCGCACGGTCTTCGTCAACGCTCGCGCTAAAGTGGCAATTGATAATTACTTAATGATCAAACCGCATTTTGAAGGTTCGATCATATGCGGACTGCATGGAGTTGGAACACAGATGACTTCGAACGGCATTCAGAAAATGGTCAAAGAGATTGCAAAGCGTGCTCATGTAGCTCACGCACATCCGCATAAATTCCGAAGAACTGCAGCAACGTTTGCTCTGAAGAGAGGAATGAGCTTAAACGATGTAAGACGCTTTCTTGGACACACGGATGTAGATACGACGCTACAATATATTGATACTAGCGGATCGGATCTGAAGTTAGAACATGAAAAGTTTGTCGCATAAAAGCTCATAAGTATGGGGCTATCAAGTAAGTTTAGGGAAGTGAATACTATGTTTCTCAAAGGAGCAAATATTGATCGGGAAGAATTGCTACAAATCGTTGTAGATGATTATGTGAGTGCAAAAAGCAACTATTCAAATACATTATTAGGTCAACCGAGAGAAATCACTTATGCAGAAGGCAAGCTGTTCGGTGTGTGTATGGCTTTAGGAATAAATTATGAGATAAAAAACAAAGTGATTGTGTTTAAAACGTTTCTCAACGAGAAAGTCATTTTAGAATTGCCTTTTGAGCCAGAAAAACCGTTTTAAAAGTTCCGCAATCGGAGAAAATCAGATGTTATCGGCGTTGTCGGGTCTTGTCGGCGTTGCCGGTCACAAACGGAGAAGATCGTGTCAGGAGGATAAATTTTGAACTTGTATTTCGATACAAAAGTTTTTAGAGAGCATAAAAAAGCTATAGAGATCAAGCAATCTAAGGTTGATCATAGACGATTCATTGACCGTTCGAATCGCAAACAGATTTGTCGAAAAAAGAATAGACGTGTCCAATCTATACGTTAGTGGGAATAACTTACAGAATTCATTTTTTTAAACGGCTCCAAAAAAATGATAGTCCATAGAAAATAAAAATCCCGAAAATCCATCGAACATAATCAAAGAATATTTCCGAAAAACTAGGGTCATACGAAAGATGACGATTATATTTTTGAAGTAGCAACGTTATAGGAAGAATAAGAGAAATAAAGAAAATCAATAAAAGTTTTTTGATAACTTTGGTTTTCATAATTTCACCTCAATATACTTTTCACCAATTATACAATTATTTTCTGTAATCAGGAAGAAAAATTAAGAAGAACTACGTTAAGGACGGGTATAACGGAAATAGGCAGCGGACCGCGCGCTGCCATGAATAAAACTTGTTTTCCGTTAAGAGGTGCCATGAGAGAAATTTCTTTGCGGTCTTGATGGCACGAGAAAAAAGTATCATCAAGATTTGAATACGTAAAGAATATTCTCTTAAGAAGAGCATAAAAATATCATGTAACCACGCCATTTACGTAGGAAAAAAATAGACCGACTCAAATTGAATCGGTCTAATAAATTAACTTAATTCTAATTATCATATTTGGCCTTTAAGGCATCATATTTATGATAAAAAGCACTGTTTAATCTGGTGTATTCGATTGGTTGATTGGGAAGTAATGGTGGTTCCTTGGTGAAAGACAGTCCATTTTTGAATGCTCTTACCCAGTCACAGTGGAAAACAGAGAGGTGGTCTAACATAGAGATTTGTAATTGTGATAAATCTCTATAGCTTGATGCATGAAGTATTGATTTTAGATTTTTGTAATCTTCTTCGGTGGTAAACATGAGACATCCTCCTTTCAAGTTATATGATTTAGATAAAGTATAGCATCATATCAGGGTTTATGGGCGTCTAAGATTTTTCTAATGTAATCGAAAATAAGACTTAAATGAACAAGGTAAACGGTATCTCTTTTGTGAGTAAAACAATTTTTCTTGAAGGGAGAATAAATGAAAATACTAGAACTATTTGCGGGCACCCGATCAGTTGGCAAAGCATTTGAGGCAGCCGGACATGAAGTTTACTCGATCGAGTGGGATAAAAAACATGAAAATATCGACTGGTACGCTGATATCTCGAAAATACAAGCAAATGAAATATTGGTTAGGTTTGGACGGCCTGATGTGATTTGGGCAAGTCCTGACTGTACATCATATAGTGTAGCAGCTATCAGCCACCATCGAACCAGAGAGTCAGATGGAAACCTGATGGCCAAGTCGGAATATGCTTCGTTTTGTGATTTGACAAATCAGCATGTTTTGAAGCTGATAAAGGACTTGAATCCAAAGCTTTACTTCATTGAGAATCCGCGCGGCGGACTGAGAAAAATGAGATTTATGCAGCAACTGCCGCGGTACACAGTGACCTATTGCCAGTATGGCGATACGAGAATGAAACCAACGGATATTTGGACCAATCATCCTGATCCGAAATTCAAGCTACCATGCAAAAATGGAGCGCCCTGTCATGTGGCTGCGCCTCGAGGAAGCCAGACTGGAACACAAGGTATCAAAGGAAGCGTAGACCGTTCCCGAATACCTAAAGAGTTATGCGAGCATATTGTGAATATCAGCGAAGAGTACGTGGCGAGTGGAGCGCTGAAAAAAGTGAACTAACTCAGCCATTGACAGAAAGACCCCATGTTAATCATGGGGTCACTCAAATATTAAATTATTTGGTTTTTCTCTTTTATAACTAAGTCAACCATTTTTTCAACTACTGATTTCATTGAAGCTTTAGCTAGAGACTTAAATCGTTCACTTGAAACGTATTCAGCAATTTGATCAACAATTATTGCACCCACAGTCAACAAAGCTTTAGCTAAATATTTCATTAATGGATTAGACATTTTTAGTCTCCTTTTTTAATTCTTTAAATATTTTTTTTAGAAGCTTATTTTTAGTGTGTTCTTCTAAGAAGTCATATGCAGATACTAACAACTCTTTCTTAGAAATATTTTTATCTAATTCGACATCACTTTTTAAAGAATAGTATAAAGCAGCAGGTTTAATGTCCAGTTCTTTGCTAAAGGTGGAAAGTTTCTTATCTATTTCCTTTTGAACCTTTATTTCAAACTCGGTATTGTCGACTTTCTCTGGGATTTTTTCTTTATATTCAGCAAGCTTATTATCAATACTATGGCGAGCATCTTTGACGCTTTTCTGTTTGAAAACTTCAACTTCATAAATAATGTCTTGTAGTTTTTCATTGGTCATTTAAAATCCACCACCCTTTATTTTTATCACTATAGTACATGTATTTTTTACGAATACTCAGTCCAACTAATATAATCAAGGTTTATTATATTATAATTTCTTTGAATAATAAATGTAAAATCCCAAATTGAATTAACAAGGAGTAAGCTAAATCAGACGGCAGCAGAATAAAAAAGACTGACTATTACTAGTCTTAAATATTACCTTTCGACCGTTTTGTAGCGAGTACTAAATTTAAAATAAAATTCAGAAAAAATAATAAACTGGTAATTTTCAGTACAGTGCTTACGCCTTTTGAGAATAATAAAAGTAGACAACAAACAAAATTTACTATAGCAATAAAGAAATAAAAATTTAGTATAGACTTTTTTTTCAAAGTGAGCACTCCTTTATAATTAAATACTTTTTTGAGTTTATCATGAATAATTGATAAGTGGAAAGTTAAATCAGTTATCATTATTGTTTAATCAACTAACCGACCCAACTGCATAGAAAAAGGCAACCAGTGGTCGGTTGCCAGTGAGCTAGTTGAAATATGCTTGCGCCCATTGAAGGAAAAGCCCAGCTCACAACGATTATATCACAAAAAAAACACCAAGCTTTCGCTCAGTGCTAAACGTTATCTAGTCAATAACATTATAGCACAAGGAGCGGATGACATGATAGCGCTATTGAGAGAAGTCGATTTTTACCAAACAAAATGCAATGCAAGAAAAACATTGAAAAATTATCGTAAGTGGGTACGGATTGCTGGCAAATCAATGATAGATATTAAATCACCAGTCATGTCTGATATGCCAAAAGGTGATAGATGGGGAAACAAGGCAGAAGATGGAATGATTCAGTTCATAGAAGCTGAAGCTGAAAGAGATGCCATTCTAGCAGCTTTGATGTCTTTGGGTATAACAAGTCGCCAAGTTCTCTATTACCGCTACTGTATACCTGATGGTTATTCTAATTTTAAAATAAGTCGTGGAATCGGCTACTCTGAGCGCAGCGTCGAAAGACTAATGTCTGAAGCTCTGATTGAATTTGCTGAAGCTTATAAAAAAGGCAGATTGATCGCATATCGTTAAACTATTATTTTGGCGGTTTTTTGCGGGATATTTGGCGGTTTAAACACATTTTTCTGCTATATACTAGTATTATCAAATTTGTATATTTACAGCTAGTTAGACGAACAATCATCTTAACTAACTGTTGATATAGAGAGCAATTTAATTGTTTATAGGCTACTCACAATAACCTATAAAAAGAAGGAGGTGAACAGCCTCTTCTCGTGATTATTCTTAACGATCTGACGGCACACAAAAAAATATAGAAGGAAGTGAATAGCTCCTCTTCCTTTAAACTTCACGTGCCGTCTTTATGTCACTGTGGCGGACTGGGGAAATGCAGAGGATATGCACAAGGTGTGTACGACTCGTTAGCAAGGTTCGAATCCTTGCCAGTGACTTAGGGAGGACTTAGTAAACCGGCCAACGCTAAGCATCTGACCCGAAAGCATATGCTAGGAGGTAGCTCCTCCGAGTTGACGTGTAGCATCATTGGTGATGCATCTGACTGTTAGAGTTGGAGATGAGGTCGGTTCGATCCCGGTCACGTCAATAAAGAACCTACGGAAACAATCAATCTTGTCGGATGCCGATTGATTGGCTACATTTATCAGCGTGCTGGGACTCAGTTAAAAGGCATAGAATACTATCTCAGACGTGAGACGCTCTCAGTTGTAGGTTAGGGGGGATTGACAGAGGCTCATTAGTGCCAGCTGAAATTTAAACTAATGGCGTAGCAACCGAGGATAGGTGGATATGCGGAGAGTATAACTCGTGTAGGTTGCTTAATACATATAATAGGTTAGATGTGACTCGGCATTGCTGTACGGTGTAAATCCGTTTTAGTACCAGCACAGGATCGGAAACGTCCCTGCCTGTGCAATACATAATCAAGATCGCTTCGGCGGTCTTTTATTTTGGGAGTGAAATTGATCATGAAAGCTAGAAAGAAACCAGTAATAGTTGATGTGGTTTTATTTGACCGTAAGAAAGCAGAAAGCAACTTTGCTAAAGATTATCCAATGGTGGTCGATATGGCTACTATGACAACGGCACACGGAACGATAGAACGCGAAGACCGTTTTTATATTCGGACTCTAGAAGGACCAATGACGGTCTCTGAAGGGGATTACATTATCGAGGGTGTACAAGGAGAATTCTATCCCTGCAAACCAGATATTTTTCAACAGACATATGATTTTATTTAGCAGTCTCCTCGTGAGGCTGTTTTCATTTTGCGCACAAAAAAAGAGGGCTACTGTTTCCGCAATAGTCCTCAATGTAACAAGTATAAAAATATTATCATTACAGAAATGATAATTCAATACAAAAAAGACCACTGCTCGGTAAAGCAATGGTCTAACGCAGGATAAAAATTGGTTACAACTAAAGTTTACGACTTTAGAACCTTTATGGCAACAAAATAGACCGCTGTTTCCGCAGCGGCCAAGTGAAAAAACAAATTTTTAAAAAGGATGATACATAGAAATTATATCATTGTAACGCTTACAGGACAATGCGGAAAAGGAATATAAAAATGAGAAACTATTGGTATGTGTCACTAAACAATAAATATCCTTTACCAATGAGAGGTCAACATAAACGGGTGGTGATGTCTGTTCAGATGAAGGCGAAGTATTCGATCGTAGAAATGATCAGGGAAGCAACACCAGTTGAGGTTGATCAGTGCAAGATGGTCTATTGTGGGTTTGGTTATTGGAAAGAGGATCATATTCAAGAGAACATTAGTAAATACATATAGAAAGGTGGTGGCGCAGATGTGGAAAAACGAGAGTTAGCCTTTAAATTATATAAAGAGAGTAATGGACAAAAACCATTAATAGAAATCGCTAAGGAAATAGACGCGTCACCGGGAACGGTACGAGGATGGAAGTCCAGATATAAATGGGATGAAGCGTTAGGCACAAAGATTCGTGAAACGCAACGTAGCGTTACACGTAACGTTGCAAAATTTGAAACGTCTAAATTGGTGATTGATAATGACAATCTGACAGAACAACAAAAAATGTTCTGTCTCTTTTATTTGCAGCACTTCAATGCGACA
This sequence comes from Enterococcus sp. 12F9_DIV0723, assembly GCF_002174375.1. NCBI lineage: Bacteria > Bacillati > Bacillota > Bacilli > Lactobacillales > Enterococcaceae > Enterococcus > Enterococcus sp. 12F9_DIV0723. The sequence goes on from NZ_NIBK01000001.1 coordinate 1,535,409, forward strand.
AAAGCGTATCAGCAAGCTTATGACGTTGATTACAAGACAGCTAATGCAAACGGAAGCAGGCTGCTAGTAAATGCTAGTGTTAAAGAAGAGTTGCATAAGCTCAAAAGGGAACTGCAACAAGACACATTTGTTACAGCTAAAGACTTAGTAAAAGAATATGTTAAGCAGGCTTTTTCAGACATTACCGACTTTACTGAGTTCGGCAATCAGACAAGAGTAGAAACTGAGCTTGACGAGAATATGAAGCCTGTACCTGTGTTAGACCCAGAAACAGGTGAACCAATAACTTACTTAACAACGTTTGTGGCCCTAAAAAACTCAGATGAGGTTGACGGAACGCTTATTCAGGAAGTCAAAAAAGGTAAAGATGGCGTCTCAGTTAAGTTATATGACAAACAAAAAGCCATGAGTGAGTTAATGAAATACCTTGGCGGCGATGCACTAAGAGAAGCACAATTATCTAAAATAACTGGAAACGATGGAACTACTGATGATCAAGAGACTTGGAAACAAGCAGTAATTTCTGCAGCAAACAAGCGGGCGGTGAAAGAAGATGAGTAATGCTTTCGTTCCATTTGCTAATATAGGGGCTGCAATAGATTATTACTACGATAAGCCTGTTGCTTTTTGTGAGGACATCCTACATTTTGTTCCTGATGAATGGCAGGAGGATGTTTTGAACGATTTAGCGGAGTTCCCTAAAGTTTCTGTTAGATCCGGTCAAGGGGTTGGGAAAACAGCGTTAGAAGCTGGAGCTATTCTTTGGTTCTTGACCTGTAGACCTTATGCGAAGGTAATCGCTACTGCTCCGACAATGAAACAACTCTATGATGTTCTTTGGGCAGAGGTCGCAAAGTGGCTTAACAATAGTTTGATCAAAGATTTACTGAAGTGGACTAAGACAAAAGTCTATATGGTTGGCGATTCAGAGCGATGGTTTGCTACAGCACGTACAGCGACTAAACCGGAGAATATGCAATGATTCCACGAAGATCATATGTTTATTGTTGTCGACGAGGCGTCAGGGGTCTCCGATCAGATCATGGAGGCTATTCTTGGTACATTATCAGGTTTCGATAATAAACTTCTGATGTGTGGTAATCCAAACAATATCGAAGGTGTATTTTACGATTCACACAATTCAGATAGAGATAAATACCGGGTTCATAAAGTTTCGAGCTATGACAGCAAACGAACGAATAAAGAGAACATCAATATGATTCTCAGTAAGTATGGACAGGATAGCGACGTTGCTCGTGTGCGGATATATGGAGAGTTTCCGAAGGGTGCACTCGATTCCTTTATTAGTCTGGAAATAGTTGAATTTGCAAAGGATATTAATATTCCTGAATCAGAATTAAAACTTTTAAAAGAAGGCCATATCGGTGTCGATGTGGCTCGTTTTGGTGATGACTCAACAATCATTTTTCCGAGAATGGGTGCTAAGGCACTTCCGTTTGAAAAATACAGTAAGCAAGATACGATGCAAACGACTGGTCGAGTATTGAAAGCGGCAAAACGGATGATGTCTGATTACCCTAATATTAATAAAGTATTCATAAAGGTTGATGATACAGGCGTCGGAGGTGGCGTCACCGATCGTTTAAAAGAGATTATTAGTGAAGAAAAATTACCATATAAAGTTATACCTGTTAATAATGGAGAATCTTCAACAGATGATTACTATGCAAATAAGGGTACTCAAATTTGGGGAGATATAAAGGAGTTACTTGAACAGAATATTTCAAACTCAGTTAATGACATAGAAGCAGCAATTGAATTACCTGATAATGCTAATTTGATCAAAGAATTGAGCACCCGCAAATTCAAAATGACAAGTAACGGAAAGATAAGGCTTGAGAGTAAAGAAGATATGAAAAAAAGGAATGTAGGTAGCCCTGATATCGCTGATGCTTTAACACTGGCATTTTATGAGCCACCTAGTCGAGTTGCTAAAATCAAAAATCGTCCATCATGGATGAACTAAAGAAGGTGAAAAAATGGCGATTGCAATCGATCGTGAATTGGCAGGAGATATAAACAATCCTAGCTTTGACGTAATCAATTACTGTATTGAGGAACATCAGAAAGAAATTCCTCGTCTTCAAATGCTTTTTGATTACTATGAAGGGAATCCACACAAAGTGGGAAAAGAGTCGAATAAGACACCTCATGAAAAAGATGAGTATTTTGTTAATAATGCAAAATACGTAACCGACTTGATGGTTGGCTTTACAGTAGGAGCACCAATTTCCTATACAGGAGCCAAAGGGAAAAATGTTCAGCCCGTTCTTGATGCTCTTGATACCATGAAAGTGAAAAAGCACGACAAGGAACTTGAAAAAGGTTTATCGACGATGGGAATTGGAACTGAGTTGCACTATTTAGCGATTAAACCGGGGACAGAAAACGAGACGATTCCTAAAATTGCTTGGATTGATCCTCGTGGGATGATTGTTGTTGTAGATGACACTGTTGAGCGGCAAAAGCTATTTGCTATTCGACCAATTGAAAAGCAGGATTTGAAACGAAAAAAATTTTGGGAAGTTCAGATCATTACAACAAAAGGAACAATCATCTACAAATCTAAAACAAAGAAGCTATCTAGTGACTCCATGTTGGATACGCCTAAATTTAAAGAGCATTTCTACCAAGAAGTACCTGTTGTTGAGTTTAGAAACAACGAAGAGAAGCAAGGTGATTATGAACAACAGCTTTCTCAAATTGATAAATATAACCTTTTACAAAATGATCGTATTAAAGACAAAGAAAACTTTGTAAAGGCGATCATGTTTCTATTTGGTTTTGGTCTCCCTGATGAAAAGCCAAATGATATTAATGGAACTATGGCTGTAGAAGCGCCGTCAAAAGAAGAAGGTGGAGACGTAGAATACGCTACGAACACTTTTACAGAATCAGAAGTTCAGACGTTGGCTGATTCGTTACTAGATGACTTCCATAAGACGACATATGTTCCTAATCTGAACGACGAAAGTTTTGCCGGAAATATCAGTGGCGAAGCAATGAAGTATAAATTGTTTGGTTTACTGCTTGTATTGTCAATTAAGATCGGGTATTTAGAAGACGGCATTGTAGAACGACTTCGATTATTACAGAATATTTTACGTGTTAAGGGTCAAAATGTTGACGTGGATGGTGTGACAATAAAGTTCAAGCCTAACCTTCCAATAAATCGATCCGAAATCATCAAACAAATCAGTGAATCTCAAGAGTTTATCCCGCTGTTAATTAGTTTAGGATGGCTTGATGATATTGATAATCCAGAAGAAGTTCTTGATATGTTAGAGGAACAAAAGACTAAGAACATGGAAATGCAAGCTAAAGCATTAGGTGTGCAGGCAAAAGACAGTCACTCAGATTTAGATGATCCACCAGGAGAAAAAGAAGATGAGGAGAATGATGATGAATAACCTAATTGACAAAAAGCTAGCAGAAATGCATGAGAATAATAGGACTTTGGAATCAACTTTTTTTGAGCAACAGAAAGGATTGAGCATGGTGGTCAAACAAAGCAGGTTCGTGTTTGATGAATGTATCGCGAATGGATTCACCGAGGACCAAGCTCTAAAACTAGTTATAGGATTATTTTCAGGAAACGGGGGTTAACTGAATGATCAAAGCAACGTTCAAAAAAATTAATGATTCGTTTATTGAGTATGAAGTCATTGGACACGCTCATTTTGCTGAACCCGGTAAAGACATTGTTTGTGCCGGTGTCTCTGCTCTCTTTATTACGATTACTAATCAATTGCTATGTAAAACTAATGTGAAGGTACAAGATCAGAGAGTGTGCATTCTTAATCCAAATGAGATCGATAATGCACTAGCAGAAGCGTTACTTTGCGGGTTGTATGATATTCAGCAAAAGTATCCCGAACATGTTTCGGTAGAGGTGATTGGAGCTGATTAAATGGCTCAAAAGAAACAAAAACAAGACGACTCTTATTGGCTCGATCGAGGAATAAAACAAGAGAAAAAAATCAATGATGCCGCTCAACGAGTCGAGCAAGAGGTTTTATCAGCCTACCGTCAAGCTCAGAGTTACTTAACTCGGCAAGCAAGAAATTTATTTAGTCGGGCGAAGCAACGGTCTGGAATGGATGAAGAAGAAACCAGAGCATTACTTAATCAAACGGTCAAGCCTGATGAACTAGTAGAACTAAGAAAGCTTGCTGATGATGTATCTAATCCTGATCTCCAGACATCAGCCAGAAAACGATTGAATGGTCTAGCGTTTAAAGAGCGAATAACAAGATCCGAAGACTTGAAAGCTAAGTCTTTTTTAGTTTCTAAACAAATAGCCGATGTACAACTTGATAAATCGACTGAATTCTATGTTGATGTCATACATGATTCCTACAATGAAGCAACTGCCGAAGCAGTAATTCAACAAATCGAGCAATCAAAGAACGACTCGATTATCAATGTGTGGGATGGTCAGAAGTATGACTCACAAATAGAGACTTTTAGACAAGCTAAAAAGCGTGGAGTACCAATTGAAGTTTGGAATGACCTTAAATACAGAACAACTGCTTATGTGTTTAAGGAGCTTTCCACTAAGTACACCAAGAACATCCTTGATTCCCATTGGCACGGATCGAACTATTCAAAACGGCTATGGAAAGATACTGAAGCTTTAGCCAAACGTCTGGAAGAGTTATTCACTGTCGAATCAATGACGGGTATGTCCGAGTTCAAAATGGCTAAAGCGATAGCAGCCGAATTTGATCGATCAATTGGAGTTGCTCAGCGTTTAATACGAACTGAGGCCAATTACATGGCGAATCAAGCTAAGCTCAAAGCATGGCGCGACAGAGGTGTAAAAGAGTACCGTTTGATTGCTGTTTTAGATTTCAGGACTTCAAAGATTTGTCAGGGGAAAGACGGTAAGATTTATCTTGTTTCCGAAGCTGTTGTTAATGGGGCTGCCGGAACATACCCGCCATTTCATCCGTGGTGTCGAACAATTGCTGTTGCGTATATCGGAAAACGATCACTGACAGGTAAACGAACTGCTAATGATCCGATCAGTGGTAAAACAATGACAATTGAACAACGTGATACTTACGATGATTGGATGAAAAAGCTCAAAGAAAATTATTCGGATGAAGAAATAGAAGTTCAAAAGAAAATGATTCAGAATCGGAAAAAAGATATATCCGATTTAAAGCGACTTAAGGATACATTTGGGGACGAACATAGCCCGAAATCATTGGAAGAGTATCAAGAAACAAAGTATAATGATACTGAAGGTTGGTCGAATCTGAAAAAGCTATACCAAGATGTTAAATGGATGAAAAACTCCTTCAGCAACTATTCAGTTATATCGGATACTCATCAGTTACAATTCGAAAGTAAGCCGTACTCAGTTAGTGACTGGATCAGAGATGGAGATTTGTACCGTAGGCGTTTTTATGGCAAGAACGGGAAACCTCGTATTGATATAGATTTTTCTGATCATAAGCAGCCAGATGTGCGTAAGTATGTTCCACATACACATGAATGGAACTATTACTGGAGAAATAAGCAGGAGATTCCTGATCATCGACCAGGACGGAAAACTACACTTGCAGAAAATATTGTGAATGAATGGAGGTCAAGTCATAGATCTAAGAGACCGGATTATTCTTAATTTAGAAGCACATGGGGATATTGAGTTTATCTTTAAGAATGATCATTACTTTATTGGTTGGAATCAACAAGAAGACGGGTATGTTATCCTGATTAGTCCGGGCAAAGAACTGGCTGTCTCTCATTCAGAAGATTGGTCCGATGCAATAGATAAGCCGATATTCAAAGATAATCGCTCCATAAGGGATGTCTTCGATCAAATTCAGTTTACTTCCTTTACTATATAATTAACTACAATAAAAAAATCAAGAAGTAGTGCTTAATCGTTAAAACGCGATAAAGTACTATTTTTTTTGCCCATTGCTACTTGGGGCAATATAAATTAAGTGAGCAAATAAACATATGTGGGTTCACAACTAAATATCAAATGATCAAGCACTGTGTCTGGGCTATAGCGTGGATGGAGTGCTTTTTGTTATGCAGTTTTGAATGTGCATGGGTAAGGAGAGTTATATTTATGATGAAAAATAAACAGGAAATGACACGGTTTGTTCGGTCTCTTTGTGAAGGGCCATTAATCAAAATGAATTTACAAATGTTTGCTGAAGAGGGAGACGGTGACGGGGAAGATGGATCAGAAGATGATGAATCCATTTCCTTTAAAAACCAATCAGAATTAGATTCCTGGTTTGATAAAAAAATGTCTAAATCCTTGGAAACTGCAAAAGCTACATGGGATAAAGACCAAGCTCAGCGAATTAAAGACGCAGAGAAAAAAGGAAAGATGACTGCTGAAGAACAGGCGCAATATGAGCTGCAACAAGAACGTGATCAATTAGAAGCAGATCGACTATCACTAAAATGTGAGAAGGACGAAGCAACAACAATCAAAAGGTTAGCAACAGATAAGCTGCCCGATTCATTATCCGACACGTTAAAGCCACTTTATGGCGGAGATGAGGATCAACTAGAAGAAGCGTATCAAGTAATATCCAAGTCGTTTAGAGATGCAGTGGAGTCAGCAGTAAATGAACGGTTGGCAAGTAATGCAACACCACCTGCTGGTCAAAATTCTAGAAACTCTAAAGAATCACTTGGTAGCCGTGCAGCGAAAGCAGCCAACGAGAGAACAGCACCAAGAACTGACCTATGGGGTCAAAAATAGGAGGAAAAAATATGTTTGCAGGAAAGAAAAAAACAGTAGAAGAAATCAACTTTTTAGCGAGTGCTAATTTCCAAAACTTTACGGAACAAGCAGATAAAAGTTATAAGGCTGGAGAGGTTTATCCCGCTAATGATAATACTGCAAAAGGTATTGTCTTTAACGATGTGACAGTCACTGCCGAAACTGGGCCACAGCCATGTTCAGTAATGGTTGAAGGGTATGTTTTAGAAGATCGTTTGCCTGCGGCAGTTGATGCAGATGCAAAAACTGCTATGAAAGAAATTAAATTTAGATAATGGAGGGTATAAATATGTTAACTAAGAAAAAATTGAATTTACAATTATTTGCTGGAACACCAATCACTGATTTATTCACTCAAAATGAAGTTTTGAACTATGTTCGAGATCGTGAGTATGCACCGTTATTAGGCGAAACTCTTTTTCCTGAACGAAAAACACCGTCATTGACTTTTGATCAAATCAACGGAGGTAGCCGAATTCCGATTGCTGCATCGGTTCATGATTTCGATACAGAAACAGAAATCGGTTCTCGTGAAGGTGGAAAGCAAGAGTTGGAGCTATCTCTTATCAAGCGTAAATTACAATTGAAAGAGAAAGATATCATTGCGATTGAAAACCCACGAACTCAAGCTGAACAAGATTATTTGATTGGTCGTGTTTACAACGATATTGATGTTTTAGTAGCTGGAGTACGAGCTCGTATCGAAGCTATGCGTATGGAAATGTTAGCTACTGGAAAAATCACTGTAGCTGAGAATAACTTGAATTTGAATGTGGATTATAACATTCCATCAGATCATCAAGAGGCCTTAACAGGTACTGCAATGTGGACAGATCCTAGTTCAGACCCGTTAAAGGATTTGGAACGATGGATCGATGCAATGGATGTAACGCCTTCGAAGGCGTTGACTTCTCGCAAAGTTTATCGTGCTCTAGCTTCTCATCCAAAGATTATTGCTGCAATTTTTGGTAAGGACTCAGGTCGTGTGGTATCTCAAGGTGACTTAGATGCATTCATGGAAACACACGGATACCCTGTGCTTCGTACGTACGATGAAAAATACAAAGTACAAGGTAAAAACGGTAAGTACACTACGAAAAAATACTTTCCTGAAAATCGTTTTGTAATGTTCACTGACGATACTTTGGGCGAAACGTTATATGGACCGACTGCAGAAGAAACTCGTTTGACTCGTGATCCTTCTGTTGACACTAGTGTTATCGGAAATGTTTTAGCGTGTGTCTATGATGAAACGAAAGATCCAGTTGGTACTTGGACGAAAGCAGTAGCAACTGCATTGCCATCGTTTGCAGCAGCTGATGAAGTTTTCCAAGCGCAACCAATTGCCTAGTAGGAGAATTGTATGAAAGTAAAAGTAATTAACTTACCGGTTTTCTATGATGGAAACCGATACGAAAAAGACGACGAATTAACTATTGATAAAAAGTATTTTGTTTCAGATCTGTTTTCTGAGCAAAAAGTAACAAAAAAGGCTGGAACCTCAAAGGAGGATTAGCTTATGAACCAAACTAATCAAAAACTTATTGAGGATTTGAAAGAAGAACTTTCAAGGAAATTCTCTATCTCTGGAGAAGCAGAGTTAGCAGTTTTAGCTGACGATCTCAAAGATGCAGTGATTGATGCACTAGATTACTGTAATCGGGATACGATCATGGGAAATATGGCTTCAGCAGTAAAAGATATTTACATTTTCCGAAGAAATATAGAAGGAGTAGAAGGAGAGACGTCGCGATCTGAAGGTGGCGTCTCTCAATCTTTTGAAGTTGGTATTCCCAGAAAGATTCGGTCCAAATTGAATCGATACCGTGTCGCGAAAGTGAGGTCGTTCTAATGGTTGCTATGAGATTACGACCGAAAGATCTTTCAACTGTTTATTTAAAGCAGCGACTAACTGGTCAGGATGATGAAGGAAACTTTCAAGAAGGGTTCTCGACCGATTCAACAGAACTTCAAATGAATGTTCAGTCAGCTGGTGGACAAGTCATGGCTTCTGTATATGGGCAGAGTCTTCCTTATATCAAGTCCTGTAAATATCAGGGTGATCAAATCAAAGAAGGACAAAATGAAAAAGATGGTATTTGTCTTTATGTGAGTAAAGATACAGAACCAGATTATGAAATTGTAGCCATTCAAACATTTTCTACTCATTGTAGTGTGACATTGAAGAAACTAGGTGATGAAGATGGGCGTTGAGTTCAGAGGTGCTGACCGTTTGATGTCGAAAATACGAGCGATTCCTAAAGTGATGGAAGATGCTGTTTTCGAAGCGACATTCGATATTGTAGATGAAACGGTAGCGAGAGCCTCAAGTCGGCTGCAATCGTCAATTAAGTATGGATCAGGCGAATTAAGCGGCTCTCCAAAACAAGAAGTCGTAATTGATGGTAAAGGCAAAGTAATCGGTCGTGTGTGGTCAGACAAGATTGAAGCATTGTTTCGTGAATTTGGTACTGGACCTGTTGGGGCCGAATCGCCAAAAGATTTACCGCCAGGGGTGAACCCCGTGTATTCTACCGAACGGTGGTTTATCCCTACTCACAAAACGCCAGTTGACCTTGAAACAGTGTATGGAATTCCAAGAGTGACTATCAAAGGTCAAGATTTCTTTATGACGCATGGACAGCCGGCTAGACCTTGGCTATATCCGTCAATGAAAGAAGTGATTGAAATAGCCGACGACATTTATAAAGATCGCGTGCAGGAAGGACTGAGAAAACTATGACAGAGCGTTATAACATAAAGTCTGATATTGTTACTCAGTTGAAAAAGGTAGTCGAGCTGAAGCTCGTATCTGCTGAATACCCTAATACATGGGCACAAATGCCTGCGGCTATTTATTCGACAAAAGCAAAGCCACACAAGAAAGATATATCTGATAAAGAAGCGTTAACTGAATGGACAGTAAAAGTTGATTTGTATGGAAGTAAATCATTATCAACAATTCAAAATGAAATAATCAAAGTATTGAAAGAAATAGGATTTAAAAATATAGCCAGTGATGATGGCAATCAAGATGCATTGAAGCGTTCGATTCTAACATTCCGAGGAGTGGTAGATAACCGAACGCTTTTTGTATACCAATAATTAGGAGGAAATACCATGAAGAAAACAATTTTGCCGTTGAACTTACAACTATTTGCTGGGTTGCTAACTAAAGACACAGCATTATCCATGAAATCAGGCTCAGAGACTGCCTTTACTGAGATTGAAGGATTACAAGCTGTTCCTGAAATTGGCGGAGATCCAGAACAGGTCGATGTTACAACGTTGAAAGATGCAAATAAAAAATATATTTCCGGTATTCAAGATATGGATTCATTAGAGTTCACTTTCTTGTATGACAAATCAGTATTCACTAAATTGAAGGCAGTGCAAACCTCAGGCAAAGAAGCGCAATTTGAATTGTCTTATCCTGATGGAGCTAAATGCACATTTACTGGCGGAGTGACAGTGAAAATGGGTTCTGGTGAAGTAAATGGAGCGTATCAGTTTACTTTATCTGTAACTGTTTCTGATGGGCCAGATTGGGCGTAAGAGAAATAAATTGATGAAAAACTATACGGTTAAGAAATAGCTCTTGGCCCTATTCAACTATTAGGAGGAAAAAATATGAAACCAATGAAAGTCGAATTTGGAAAGAAAACATTATCTTTAGTATTAGACGGAAAAGCGACAGTGGATATTGAAAAACGATTAGGTAAATCACTGTTCGGCATCATGATGAGCGGGAATGGCGGATTTAAGATGCCGCGTTTAGGCGAGATGCTAACGATTATTCATGCAACGAATCAAACAGCCAATATCAAAATGGCAGATATGCCTGAGATGTACGATGAGTATGTAAATAATGGCGGCTCAATGATGAAATTATTGGAAGTTATCCAAAAATTGATGGAAGAAGCAGGTTTTTTCGGCTCAGAGGAAGAGACGGACAGAACCGATTTAATCGGCGAAGAGAAGAACGAGGAGGAGAGCCTGGTATAAGGTTCTCCTCTTTTTCTGAATTACTAGAAGAAATGTATCCCAAGGCTGTAGAAGCTGGGATACCTGCAGAGAAATATTGGTCAATGACCTATGAAGAAATAGTGTTACAAGCGGAAGCAAATGTTGCGATTAGAAAGCAGCAGCTAGAAGAAAAAGCCATGATGGATTATAAAGCAGCACAATTGAATGCATATGGTTTTAATGATCCGAAGAAAATGCCTAAACCAGATCAACACTATCCATTCTTGAAAAATGAAGATAAACAGGAACAATCGAATCAGCCACAAGCTTGGGAAATTATGAAGGCACGAATGATTGAACGAACTGAAATGATAAAAGCAACACGAAAACGGAAAAATAAACAGGAAAAGGAGGGGATAGATCATGGAACTGGATAGACTTGAGGTCGTCTTTGATGGTGACCTGAGTCCTATTGAGGAAAAGGTCGCTCGATTTGAACAAAAAATGGACTCAATGATGAGTCGAGTCAAAGGTTCATCCAGTCAAGGAATGGATGCGGTAGAAAAAAATTTATCAGATTCTAAAGGGTTCGATAAATTTACCAAGCAATTTGAGAAAATGAATTCGAATTTTGATTCTATGTTGAAGCGAATGAATCAATCAGCTTCCAGAAATGGCGAAGAAGTTGGGAAATCACTTTCTGCAGGTGTGTCTAAAGGCGCTGTGAAAATGACAAAGGATGTCCAAACGGCAGTTGATAAAGTGAACACGCAAATGCAGCAAGCGAAAGCAGCACAACAACGAATTTCTAATTTGCAGGCTAATAAAAACGGTGCTCGATTATCTGGTGACACGAAAAGTGAGTCTAGAATAGGCGAACAAATTTCCAAAGCACAAATTCAGATGAACAAGTCACAACAACAGGCGCAATCAATTGTGAGAGGCTTAAAATCCGAGTATGACGCTATCCCCAACTCCTTATCAAGCATTTCGTCGAAGATGGAAGGCAACGAACGTCAAATCGAGTCTATGAGAGCCAAAGTCAAGGCGCTGAAAAATGAAATGAAGATGCAACAAACAGAAACAGGAAGTTTTTCATCTGGAAAGTGGAAATCCACAGGCGTTCAGGATACTCCACGATCAACCAAGACCGCGGAAGCAATAACCAAACAATCAGCAAAAATGGAAAAAATGATTGCAGACAATGATGCTTTACAACGTTCATATGCTCAGTTGGAAGATCGTTCTGGCGTTCTAAAGACAGCGTTGTCTAGTGTAAATACGGAACTTGGCGAGCAACCTGTAAAAGCTCGTATGGCAGCAAATGGCATGAGAAATCTTTCGGGGTCTACGAAACAATCCGAAGGACTTTTTTCTCGATTTAAGAACATGATGAGTAATTCCATCGGTCGATTTGGTGGTCTTTTTGATCGACAATCGAAGCAAGTCACTAACGGAACATCTAGAATGGCTCAGGGTATGGGTGGCTTTGGCCGATCCATGAAAATGCTATGGTCACAGTTGTTCTTGTTCACCTTCTTGTATCAAGGAGTTATGACACTAGCAGGAGGGCTTTTTAAAGCGTTACAAACGAACGCACAGTTTTCAGCTAGTTTAAATCAAATAAAAGTCAATTTATTAACAGCGTTTTATCCAATCTACCAAGCAGCGTTACCAGCGATAAATGCATTAATGTCAGCATTAGCTAAAGTTACAGGCTACATTGCTGGATTTATATCCACGCTTTTCGGAATGAACATCGGCGATGCATTTAATGGAGCGCAAGGATTAATGAATAACGTGCAAGCCCTAGATGATACGGGTAGTGCTGCTTCTGACGCCTCAGACGGCTATGATGAAATGGCACAATCCATACGTGATTCTAATAAGCAGCTAAAAGCACAACATGACCAAACTGAAGCGGCAAGAAAAAAAGTCAAAGAATATAAACGATTACTAGCAGGGTTTGACGAATTAAATATTTTAGATTTTAGCAATGACTCTGATGAAGATTTCTCGGACCCTTTTGTACCGCAAGAAATTCCTTCGAAACCTAAGAATCCTAATGCTGGAGGGAGTAAAGCGCCTTGGGCTGATTTTGGTTCAGCAACAGTTCCAGAAACGCCCAAATGGTTAACGGACTTTGCCAAAAAATTTAAAGATATTATGTCTCAACTTTTTGACCCTATAAAAAAAGCCTGGGATGCACAAGGTCAAAAAGTCATTGACGCCTGGAAATACGCTCTTAGAGAAGTTGTCGGATTGATTCAAGCGATAGGTGAATCGTTCATGGAAGTTTGGACCAATGGAACCGGTCAAAGGTTTGTTGAGAATCTTCTAATCCTCTTGGCAGACGTACTAAGTATTATTGGGGATATTGCAGGTGCCTTTAAGAGAGCTTGGGAAGACAATGGTCGAGGAACAGCATTAATCCAATCGATTTTCGATATGTTCAACTCTATATTAGAGTTGCTCCATCAAATTGCAGTATCATTTAGAAACGCTTGGAATGACGGAGTGGGCGAACGTATAGCAGCAAATATTCTTGAAATATTTACAAACATCAACAATACTATTATCAATTTGGCCGATCGTCTTTCAATTGCGTGGCAAACTGGAAACATCGGTGAATCGATATTTAGACGTATTTTAGGTATTTTTGAAGGTTTACTAGTAAATATTAATAATATTACGAAAGCAACAGCTGAATGGGCTAAAAAGCTCGATTTCACCCCTTTGTTACAGTCAATAGATGGATTGTTGAAATCAATACAGCCGTTAACCAAGAATATCGGTGCTGGTCTGGAATGGTTTTATAAAAATGTTCTATTGCCATTAGCAGGCTTTACAATAGAAAAGCTGATTCCAGCATTCTTTGATGCGTTGGCGGGAGCGATTGATCTCGTAAATGGTATTATAAATGGTTGTAAACCGGCTTTTGATTTCTTGTGGAACTCTATATTAAAACCACTAGCTGAATGGACCGGAGGTGTCATAGTAGATGTCTTGAAAAAGCTAGGGGATACTCTTTCAAACATTGGTAATTGGATATCAGAACACCAAGAAGGTTTTTCAAACTTTGTAATAGTTATCGGATCATTTGCTACAGCATTAGGACTGGTAAATGCAGCGCTAGCAATTTGGAACACAGTTGCGGTTATTGCCACGGGAGTTACTGGAGCTTTAGGGGCAGCTATTGCTTTTCTTACTAGTCCAATTGGGATTGTAGTAATAGTCATTGGCACTTTAATTGCGGCTGGAGTACTACTTTATAAGAATTGGGACGTTATCAAAGAGAAAGCTGGACAATTAAAAGATTGGATCGGCGAAAAATGGGATGCAATAAAAAATGCAACCTCAACGGCTTGGGATAACGTAAAGAATTGGACATCAGAAAAATGGGAAGCTGCAAAGAATGCAGTTACTTCAAAAGCCAATGATATTTATAATGCTGCTAGAGATAAATTTACCAACACAGCTAACACTGTTCGTGATAAGGCAGGACAGGCAAAAGATTGGGCAGAAGAGAAGTTCAGAAATCTCGCAGATGGAACAAAAAGTAAATTTGATGATATAAGATCTTCAGCACAATCAAAATGGTCTGACATTTCAGAAAAAGTTCGATCTGGTGCAGAAACGGCTAGAAGTAAAGCTGAAACGGCATTTTCATCTATGAAAGATAATCTTGGAAAATCATTACATGGGGTTAAGGATACTGCCTCTGAAGTATTTGGAAAGATTGGCGGATGGGCAAAAGATTTACCTGGAAATATCGCAAAAGGCTTATCTGATGGTTTACAGTCTATTAAACAAGCGATGAATAATATTGCGAATGGATTAGCCTCTGGTATCGGTAAAGGTGTTAACGGCATTATCTCAGGAGTTAACTGGGTGATGAGTAGCTTGGGTGCTGGATGGCGACTATCATCTTGGCAAGTTCCATACTTTAGTTATGCAACAGGCACCAATTCACATCCTGGCGGATTAGCTATGGTAAACGATGGAAGCGGCAGCAATTGGCGTGAAATGTATAAATTGCCGAATGGACAAATGGGTATGTTTCCAAATCAAAAAGACTACATGGTCAATCTTCCTAAAGGGACTCAAGTATTAAATGGTAGAGATACTAGTAACTTTATGAGTAACATTCCTCATTATAAGGGTGGATTAATTGATAGTGTGAAAGATTTCTTCGGTTCAATAAGTCCTAGTTCGTTACTAGACAGGGCATTTGAAAAGTTTGTTGATATTTCAGGTATTCCAGAACCGGGAGCCTCGATGGCGATGGGTGCTGCTAAAAAAATAAAATCTAGTGCTTATCGCGTAGTTAGTGATCGAATATCTGAATTATTTAGATTAGATCGAGAAAATAGCAGGAATAAAAAAGGCTTTGCTAATGGTGGGCGCGTCGATAATTTTGGATGGTACAAAATGGCTGAAGGCGACGATACTGAATGGGTCGTACCCGTTACCAAACCGCAACTCGCATTTCAAAGAATTAATGAAGCACTTGATTTCATGGGGTATGATGGTATCCCAGATTTATCTATGCCAGATGTGTTCAGAGAGTCTTCTGAAAACTATTCAGGTGGAAGCTCAGGTAAGAAAGGAACATCAAGAATGTCTATTTCGGGAAACGGTATGGAAGGACTATCTAATAACTTATTATCCAATTTAGGTGAATCCATTGCTAACGCGATCATCAAAGCTTTGGGGAATATAAATTCAACCGGTGGCGACCAACCAATAGAAGTGATTCTTGAAATAGATTCTACTCATTTTGGGCAAGTGGCCGTTAAAGGTATCAATCAGTACCATGAACAAATAGGTACTGTAGAGCTAAACTTATAAGGGGGAGAAATATGGATTTTATAATTTCGGGATCAAAGGTGGCTACACCAAAAGAACTTAGTGTGAGTATCCAAACCTTAGATAGTGGCTCTAGTGGCCGAAATGCGAATGGAGAGATGGTTAGAGATATTTTAGGGAGTAAAACTAAATTGGACGTAAAGTGGGGACCTTTGGATACTTCAGAGGTCTCTTTAATTTTACGTTTGTTTGATGCAGCTTTCTTCACAGTTAGGTATTTAGATCCCAAGGAAGCAGGGGTAATTACGAAAACATTTTATTGTGGTGATAGAACAGTCCCAGTTTATTCTTGGAACGCAAAATTTTCAAAAATGATGTGGCAGGGGTTGTCCGTGTCGTTAATAGAAAAGTAGGTGAGAAGAATGCTGACAGTAACAAGTGAGTTTTTTGAAGCCTGCAAAGACAAAGAACGTGAAGTTTTCACTCGTGTAATTATTAATAACAAAACAATTTACTTTAAAGATAGTATCAAGATGATTGATTATTCAATGGGGGCTTTAGGAGGGGAAAGGTTCCAGATTGGTTCCACACAATCTGCGACACTAAAGATTGTTTTCTCGGAAATCATTGAGAATTTTAAGGAACTCGATGAAATTAAAGTTGAAATCGGGTTTAAAATACGAGGAACGGGGCTACCTTCTAATATAAATAATGTTTCGAAGGTAAATAGAGCACGCGTTGGAAGAGCCAGGTTAGTCAGCTATGTTGCTGATAGATATGAGTTTGTACCGCTAGGGACGTTCTACGTTTCAGGTCGAGTTGATCCAGACAGAAACGAGAAAACTACTACAGTTGAAGCAAGAGATGGCTTTATCTTCATGGAGTCAACATACGAATCTAACCTGAACTTTCCTGCAAAACTAAGCGACGTAGCATTAGAGATAGCAAATAAAAGTGGAGCCGTTATCGATCCAATATCATTTAATCATTTGAGTAATTACTCCATTAATAATCCGACAGGATACACGTTTAGACAGGCAATAGGATTAATCGGGCAATTTGAAGGTGGTTTTGCTTGTTTTGATAGAGAAGGTAAGCTAGCTATTCGAACACTATCAGATCCGAACTTCAAAATAGATCCTAACGAATATTTTTTGAAAGGTCTTACTAAAAACGAGTTACTTTATCAGCCAAGAGGATTGTCTTGTAAAGTTGTAAATCCGACAGAAGGATCAAGTAACGAAACGACAATTCTGCAGTCTGGATCAAAAAACGGTGCGCAGATTTCTCTTGAAAATAATGTCATGACCCAAACTTTATTGGATGATATTTTCCAGAAAATAAGATACATCAATTTTTTCCCAATTAATGTGAAATGGAGAGGGAACCCCGCTATTGAGGTAGGCGATTGGGTCACCCTGACAGATAGAGAAGGAAAAAATTTCAAGTCTCCTGTTTTGAATTATTCAATGACGTTCGATGGTGGTTTTAGTTCCGTGATAAGCGCAGATTCGAAAGCTTATTCATCCAATGTGTCATCTTTCAAAGGTCCGCTCCAACAGAAACTTGATGATATGGATTATAGAATTGATGCAGCGGGTAAAAATAATGTGTATGAAGGTACAGAAGAGCCTCAAAATCCCAAGGAAGGCGACATTTGGTTTAAAAAGAATGGGCCCGATGATGAAATTTGGGTTTACAAGCAGACTTCTCCAGGAGTCTTTGAGTGGGTAATGACAACTTCTACAGCTCTCGAAGAAAGTATTAAGAAGCAAATTGAAGATAGTACTCCTAAGGACGAAATCGTCAAGACCATTAATCTCAGTACAGAAATGGACGGCAAAGAATGGCTGAAAATTAAGGGCGCTAAGTTATGGTTAACGAACGAGACGAAGATTGACAAAGCCATAATCACTTCAGCAATGATTGGATCAGTTGATGCCGGAACTATTAGCGTCGGAACCCTAGATGCTTCTAAAATACGAGTCATTAATCTTGATGCTTCGTCAATATCCACAGGGATACTTAATGCTATAACGATTAAAGGAGCAACTATATCAGGTTCTAAAATCACATCTACAGGGATAGATTACAATATGACCTTAGATAATGGAGCAATTCGGTGGAACAGAAACTCTGATGGGAAAAAGGTATTTGAAATATATAGTGCGATCAGAAACCAAAATGAAGGTGTGATGTACTTCACAGTAGAAGATGGTGGAACCTTCAATTTAAAAAGTAATAAACTAGGTAGAAATTTTATCACTGCATATGGTTCAACTAGCACGATGCAATTAAACTTTGACTTAGATAGACTAAGTCTTTATTCGTCAAAAGGGAATACTTTAAGTTTCAGTGTGGAAAGAACAGGTTTTTCTTATAGTGCGAATGACAGTGGGACGTATAGAAATTTGTATTTACGCAGTAATGCTTTCAGAGCAGATATAGGAGGTAAC
This sequence comes from Enterococcus sp. 12F9_DIV0723, assembly GCF_002174375.1. Classification (NCBI taxonomy): domain Bacteria; kingdom Bacillati; phylum Bacillota; class Bacilli; order Lactobacillales; family Enterococcaceae; genus Enterococcus; species Enterococcus sp. 12F9_DIV0723. The sequence goes on from NZ_NIBK01000001.1 coordinate 1,553,418, forward strand.
AAATATCTCTACTTAACGAATACTGGATTTTCTATAAATACTGAAGGCATTATGAATTTTATGACAAATAACTCAATTCAGTTGAGAGGAACATCTTGTAGAATCACGAGCGATGCTTCAGTAGATAAATCTTTTTATGTGTATGGCACAAAAAGTTCTATTGTAAGGACTGAGAATTATGGTGAGCGATTACTATATGCTTATGAAACTCCAGAATACTTATTTGCGACATATGGCAAGGCTATCACTAACGATGATGGTTACGCAGAGGTAGATATCGAAAATATTTTCTTGGAAACTATCAATACGGATTCAAAAAACTATCATGTTTTTGTATCCCCATATGAAAATGCAAATGTTCATGCATGTTATTTGGAACATGATCGTTTTATGGTCAAGTCTGACAAACCCAACATAAAATTTAGTTGGCAAATAGTTGCTTATAGAAAAGGATACGAAGAATTCTATTTGGAAACTTTGTCTAGCAATAACGATAAAGCTCCAAAATTACTTCAATATCCAATAAGTATGACTGACATGACAGAGAGAAACTCTAATCAAATATTAAATTATGAGAAGGTGAATTAAATGAATGATAGTAGTTTTGAAGTAAATGCGGAAAGCGTCATTGATCAATTATTAAAAAAACTGTCTCAAGTAGAACTGGAAAACGCTACATTAAAAGTAGCTTTGGAACAAATACAAAATAATAAACAAAAAGTTACAAAAGAAGGTGAGTAAATGTCCTACGAACAGCAAAATTGGGTACCTTACGATGATAATAAAACTGAAGAAGAAAATATTCAAGCTGGTGCTGTAGTCACTGCCGAAAGAATGAATCATTTGGATATTGGACTAGACGAACATGATAAAAATACGACTAATCCTCACAAGGTAACAAAGGCTCAGGTTGGCTTAGGCAATGTAGCAAATGTGGAGCAGGCCAGTAAAACTGAGTTTACTTCTCATTCATCAAATAAAAATAATCCACATGGTGTTACTAAAGCACAAGTTGGGCTAAGTAATGTAGACAACTATACTACGGCTAATCAGACAGACGCAGAGCAAGGAATTGCACCAAATAAATTCGTGACACCAATGGGTGTGAAGCAGCACATAGATGCTCGTATGGCAACTGAGGAAGAAATAGACGAAGGGGAAACTGCAGATAGAATAGTTAATCCTAAATTGTTAGCTGGGTGGGAGACAAAACAACTATTAAAACGTGGTAAACAAATTGTTTTAGGCGAAAACAGACAAGTTACTGATCCATCAAACGTTAGTTTTGGCAATTTTGGTATTTCGGACACTTATCGAGCTGGAACATTTCAGGATGAACAGCCTTATTTTACAGTCAATTCAGATGGGGAAGTCGTAGTTATTAAATCTGGCCAATATTTGATTAGTGGTGTCTGCAAGCGACAATTTCGTACAACTGTTACTCTTTGGCATTATGTAAGTTTGGTGCATAAGGATGTAATTAGTGGTTCGGAAATAAAGTTAGATATGTTCCCATGCGGTGGTACCATTCAAAACAGAAACCGTCAATTTGGACAACAGATACGACAATGTAAAGTTGGAGATAAATTCTGGTGTGCATCGGACTCGAATAACACAACGAATGCTTTACAATTTATCAATATGGATTTCTTTACCATGGAACGGTTAGGCGATTAGATCCAGCACACTTTCGAGTGTGCTTTTTATTTTTAGAAAAGTTGGTGAGTTATGAAAGAAGATGCTTTACAGGATGTCGTAGAACGATTGGTTCGTATTGAAACAAAATTAGATAACTACGAAACATTGAGAGAGAAAGCGGACAGCGCAAAAGATGTTGCCGACAAAGCGCATGCCTTAGCGATTAACAATGCAGAAGACATAAAGGAAATGAAGGCAAACAATAAATGGTCATGGGGTTACATGATCGGTTTAGGCATTACTATATTAGGCTATTTCTTAACTAAGTTATAGGAGGTGAATCGCATGCAAAATAAGACGTTTGAAATTCTTAAATGGATTGCATTGATTGTCATACCCGCATTTGCCACTTTTGTTGGCTTAGTAGGAAAGGCAGTCAACTGGGAATATACCGATGTTGTAGTAATTATCATTACTGGATTAGGCGCTTTTCTGGGAACAGTTTTAGGAGTGTCCAACCGGACATACAAGATGTTTCCCGATGATGAAAAAGAATAGTAGGAGGACTAGAATGAAAAAGAAAATTACTTTATTGAGCCTGGTGATGGCTCTTTTTTTATTGCCGATTCATGGGCTTGCGTACACGGTTAACAACGAATTTAATTTAGGTCCTGGTGAGGGGAGTTCAATTCGAGCGAATCCAAATTATATTGTGGCGCATGATACTGCAAATCCAAATGCAACAGGTCGTAACGAAGCGACCTTCATGAAACGAAATTGGGCAAATGCCTACACTGCTTATATCGTTGGTGATGGAATTGTTTACCAAGTAGGTGAACCAGGTTATGTGCAGTACGGAGGTGGTTCTTATGCCAATGCAAATTCACCAGTACAAATTGAATTACAAGCGACGCCAAATCCTGCACTATTTAAACAAAATTATAAGGTTTATATTGAATTAATTCGTGACAGTGCGAAACGGTTTAATATTCCTCTTACTGTAGACAGTCCAGTAGGCGGCAAAGGGGTCATCAGTCACCAACACATTTCTACGAATTGGTGGGGCGATCATACGGACCCGTATGGCTATTTAGCAAGTCAGGGTGTGTCTCAAGCGCAATTTGCGCATGATGTGAAGTATGGGTTTGAGTCAAACGAGAACAAGCCTGCACCGACTCCAAGCAAACCCGTAGACCCAACTACCGCAGGATCAGGATATTCCGTAATGAATGATGGCAAAGGCAACCATGCTCATGTTGATCAATGGGGGAGAATCGGAAACACCTTGAAGGCTCGTGGTTGGCATATCGCTAATTACAAGTATCAATATGTATTTATTATTGATCGGACCACTGGCAAAGAATTAGCAACTGTCTCTTATACACATCTAGATGTGTATAAGAGACAGCTCCAATAGAAAACGTTTCTATTTTTGTGGATTAATAAAATTGAGAAGAAAGTTTTTATACTCATAGGTGATTTTTTGTTCAGATGAAAAAATACTAAGTTTCCTTCATCATCAGGTTTAGCAGTAGTCAAAGGCACAAGGGTGCTGCCCACTTGTGTATATATCCCTTTGTATTCTTCATGAAAAGGATTTTCCGTTAGTCTCTTTAGCAATTCACTGGCCTTAATGTTCTACCTTCTTCCGCTGGACTCTATCCGAATCAAATTCTAGCATATTTTTTAAACCGATCAAAGATCTATTTACATTGTATAATTCTTGTTGTTGAAACCGTTTTATGCTAAACTGACAATCAGAAACTATCCATTTCTACTCCCTTTTAGGGAGGGCGGGCACCCTGGCGATAGGTGCCTGTTTTTTTTATTGCACTGAAACCTAAAAGTGCTAAACTATTAATTAGAGAGTAGTCCACTCTCGCTTTCTTTTGCCCACTCTTTATCCTACTAGAGAGTGGGTATTTATATTCTCATCATTTCAAACTCCATCATGATCTTCGTTTTCCCAATAACTGCATACTTCTTCACCACAAACTGTTTCCTACTATTGTACTCGCCAGCAACAGCGATCCGCATTCCATCCTCTACATCTGCAAGAAAATTCAACGAGTGGCCAGCAATCAAGCAGCTGCTATCATCAAGCTTAAAATAGACGAGGGACGTTCCGAATACTTAAGAATTTTTACGCTACTTACAATACCATTTAACGATTTCATACGATCACCCCTAGAATAAGATATTCACATCGTACAAACATATGTTCTAGTTGTGAAGGGGAACAATTTATTAAATTTGATTGTTCGTCATATCGCCGCCCAAAGCTAAAAACTGTATGAGTAATCACAAATATCGTTAGAGCTTGAATTTGATATTTGTTCCCTGATGAAGTATATTTGTCTAGGTATTATTAAACCTCTTGAGGAATTCTTGAGCCTTTGTGAATCAAGGAATAAGATAAGAAGCCTTCATGGCCGTTCTGAAAATGGACGAGGATGAACCTAAGAAAAAATAATTTAAATGATTCTATATTTATAATAGTACAAGGA
>NZ_NIBK01000001.1:1557662-1559903 GCF_002174375.1 Enterococcus sp. 12F9_DIV0723
GGCCTTTTATTACTTGAAACTTCAGAAGAATATCCCGCACCTGAATTTGTTGAGCGAGAATTGCGCACAATGGGAGTAATGGGGAACTTATCCTTATTAAATGGGATTTTAGTCGGAAAACCACAAGATAACCGATATTTCAAAGAGTATCAAACTTCAATCAAAAAGATTATGAAAGAATTTAATCTGGAAAGATTACCTATTTTATATAATTGTAATTTTGGACATACAGAACCAAAATGGACGCTTCCTCTAGGGGGTTATGCGCAGCTCGACTTAAATAAAAAGATAATAACCTTGTTAGAAAGTCCACTATCCTAATTGTTAATAAAATCTATTAAAGTATAGTAACTTATAAGATGTCTATATGGAGTGTTCAGAAAATCAATCAAAAGAAACCTATGCTTCAAATTCTTAAGAAGGAATTGATCTTATTATTGTCGATGAAATTGATAGTTTAAAATTACAACACTTAGAACAATTGAGAGATATTTATGACAAGAATGACTTAGCATTGGTTCTTGTTGGTATGCCTGATATTGAAAAAAGACTGTCTCGTTATCCGCAATTATACTCGTGCATAGGATTTGCCCATGAATTTGATAATCTTAGTAAAGACGAAACACACCATATTTTGGAATATAAAAAATCTCTTCGAATGTAGAGAGTTGCCATATTCCGATTAAAATTTTTCATTTATAAATGAAAATGACACCGTCCGGTCGTAGGTTCGAGTCCTGCGGGGTACGTAGAAAATATATTCTCTTTTAGAGAAGGTACGCTAAATATTAAAATTTGATACAGATGAGCTCATGATTCCTCACGAAATACGTGCTATAATTGGATTACTAAATAACCATCCAATTGAGGTGGTTTTATGGAAGATTTTACAGTAAAAGAGTTTATTGAAATGCTACAAAAATTAGATGAAAATAAAGAAATTGTTTTTTGGAGCTCAGGACATAGTATTCAAGTACACCCTGCAAAACTTGAAGAAATTGATATTGAGTATGACAAAATTAGAGATCGGTATGATCTTTGTGTATAAAAAAAGTATCCTTCGTGTACTTTCTATTTTGTTTTAGAGCGTCGTTAAAGTTGGGAATGTCACTTTCAGCCACTTCATTGTTCCAATGTGTGTTTAAGGGAATACCCGTTATCATATTATATATTCCATATTTTGGATGACCTAACCCGTAGATTGATCGATACTCTTCTTCTGAACTCGTAACACTTTGTGCCCATTGGTTCTGTTTCTGCGCCTCAAAGCGGGCTATTCGTGGCATAGGAAAAACTGCCCTTTCTGACTTGATGACATAGGTTAAATAAGTAAGGGAAATGAACATATATATCCTTTCCCCTATTTTAAAAACTTCAGCTGATGTTGGAATTTTTCCAGCGTGAAAGATACCATTCCGTAGAGTGACATCGTTTGTAGATAGATACTTAGCGCCGCTTTTAGGTACAATCTCATTAAAGTAGGAGTAATAAGCTAAGTTAAAAGCCCCGATGATTCTCTCAGAATAGGCGAGAGAATGTGCGAATTTAACTGATTCTTCTATGGATTTATTTAATTCAAAATAGGAATGTACCGCTACGAATTCTTCTCTAAAAGACTCTAACGCCGAGTAAAAGCAAGTAAACGCTTCAAAGTAATAACTGTCATTGAAAGCAGACAAACCGTTTTCAAATAGTAAAGCGAACTTCGGGATTGACAGGTACATTTCTAATTTGTGCCCGTTTGTACATTTCATATCGAGTGTGACTGAATCAAATGCATCTCCAGATAAAAGTGAAATTTTATTTTCGCGCGAACATCGAGGGCAAAATGGCGTAGATAAATGTATTGACATTAATAGTTTCTCCTTTCTAAATCAAAACTATTATAGCAAAAAAAGACCCTAGCGAGAGCTAAGGTCTTTTTTCTATTGCACATGTAAGCGTTACACTGTATAATAATATCAATCCAAGAAAATCTTTATTTTCTGCAAGGAGCATTCGAGTAATCGGGTGCTCTTTTTTATACGATGATTTTCCCACGATTTATTCGGTAACTATAAATAGAAATTTTTTGATTACTCCAATAGAAAACGTTTCTATTTTTGTGGATTAATAAAATTGAGAAGAAAGTTTTTATACTCATAGGTGATTTTTTGTTCAGATGAAAAAATACTAAGTTTCCTTCATCATCAGGTTTAGCAGTAGTCAAAGGCACAAGGGTGCTGCCCACTTGTGTATATA
>NZ_NIBK01000001.1:1560003-1561930 GCF_002174375.1 Enterococcus sp. 12F9_DIV0723
CCCTCTGCAGCCTTAGTTGGTTGTAGAGGGTATATGTTATTCTAATTACTTTTGTAGATTCTATTATTTGTCTAATTTTTTCTTAACGTCATCCGTGATATCTTCAACTTTTTCTTTTGCGTCTGCCGCTACTTCTTTTACTTTCCCAACAGCTTGATCAAGTAGGCCTTCAGCTTTCTTTTTGTTGTCACCAGTTACTTTTCCAGTGGTTTCTTTCGCTTTACCTTTAGCTTTGTCCGTAAAACCTTTGTCTGTCATAATAAAGCCCTCCTTTTATTTCTAAGCATATTATAGTAGTAGTCCAAAAGTTAAAGCAAATCATATACATTTAAGGTTAAAAATAATAAATATCTAAGCAAGCAAGGGCGTTAGTTTTTATATCAATAAGTTAGAAAATAAGAAGAATCCGCTTGCAAAAAGGAAGTTATAAAGGTATAAATATAGGTGAGGTTTTCGTCAAACCTTACTTCTTTCATAACTAAGTTTCATTCTGATAGCAACCAGTCATGTGCAGGCTGGTTGTTTTTTTAGTGTATCTTATATTTTTGTGAGTGTATCATTTGCAAATAAAGCAATTTCTTTGTAAATTTGAAGCAATGGGAAATAAATGCCCATAGAAAAAGAACGTCAGATGCAGCTACTAGAGTAAGTAGACTGTGGGGAAGATCTGGCGTTCTATTTCTGTATTGTAACACGTTTAAAAAATAATAGTTGTTTTTTAATGGTACCCTTAGCTCAGTTGGTTAGAGCAGACGGCTCATAACCTGTCACTTTTATTTTTAAATGGCAATTTTTTTCCTAATTATATGGCACAATCTGTGAATTGCTAAAAAAATTTCCGAGTGGGTATTTACTATCTTTCACAGGTAATTATTTACAAATCTATGATATAGTGTATACCTTTAAAAAAGGTAATTCATTAAAAGTAATAAGGAGGACTGAGATCTATGAAGAAGCCCAAAAGATTGCAATCAGGAGATACCATTGCAACGATTTCATTATCTAGCGGTTTAGGTGGAGATAGTAATATACTATGGCGCTATAATCAAGGAAAAAAACAATTAACGGATTTGGGATTTAATGTAGTTGAATTGACTCATTCTTTGCAGGGATCGGATTTCATCTATTCTCATCCAGAGGCTAGAGCGCAAGATTTACATGATGCTTTGCTCAATCCTGAAATCAAAGGAATTATATCAATAATAGGTGGGTTAGATAGTTATCGTATCTTTGAATATTTAGATTTAAATATTATAAAAAACAATCCTAAAGTATTTATTGGCTATTCGGATTCAACAAGTATCCATCAGATGTTTCAGTTAGCAGGAGTAGTTTCATTTTACGGTCCATGTGTCCTAGTTGATTTTGCCGAAAATGGTGGCATTTTTAATTTTACAAGAACTTGTTTTGAAGATGTTCTAATGAAAGAATACTCTACCTACACTTATCCATGGCGCACAAAATGGACAAGTGATGTAATCCCTTGGGATTTTGAGAATAAAGAAAAACAAAGGGCGTCTTATCAAGATATAGGCCCAATTGTTTTACAAGGATCTGGAACAATCAAAGGACAATTGCTTGGTGGTTGCCTTGAAGTGTTGGCAATGTTAAGAGGAACAGACTTATATCCTTCTAGAGACTTGTTTAAAGATGGCCTTTTATTACTTGAAACTTCAGAAGAATATCCCGCACCTGAATTTGTTGAGCGAGAATTGCGCACAATGGGAGTAATGGGGAACTTATCCTTATTAAATGGGATTTTAGTCGGAAAACCACAAGATAACCGATATTTCAAAGAGTATCAAACTTCAATCAAAAAGATTATGAAAGAATTTAATCTGGAAAGATTACCTATTTTATATAATTGTAATTTTGGACATACAGAACCAAAATGGACGCTTCCTCTAGGGGGTTATGCGCAGCTCGA
>NZ_NIBK01000001.1:1568979-1583513 GCF_002174375.1 Enterococcus sp. 12F9_DIV0723
TTTCTTCGGAAACGATCATAGCGCATTTCACAATAATCAGCAAAATTTTCGCCAGAATAATGACGAATAATTGCCCAGACTGTCCAAAGTAAATCTTGAACCAAGATATAGGCTTTAATCTTTTGCACTGCATCTTCAGGTATTTTTTCGCCATAATAATTATGAAGTAGTTCGTTGATCGCTGTTTTAGTCAGTCGTGTTTCTACAATAAAAGCTGCTAAATCAAAGTTTAAATCATTTAGGCCAGAGTATTCCCAATCAATTAAATAATAATCCTCTTTATTCCCCAATAAAAAATTTTCTGGAACAGTATCATTGTGACAAGGAACAAGTTCGACATTTCGAATGTTTTCTTCGCAAAAAGCAAAAGCTTTTTGTTTCAGGGGAATATAGTCGAAAAAGAACACACCATTAACCATCTTAACGACTTCTTCATATTTTTCTAATTCTTCCTGCCAACAAAAAATATTGCCGAATTTACGTGGCATTGTATGAACTTTCTTCATTAAATCCGAAACAGCTTTTAATTTTTTCGAAGATGTGGGATTAGCTTTTGCTAAGTTAAGACTGTTCGGAATAAAACGACTAATTTTTATTCCTGTATTTGCATCGAAAAACACGCAATCAGAATTTATAGAAAAATCTGCAACGATTCCAGTATTAAATTCTTCGATCTCACGGTCAATCATCACATCCGTCAAAGGACCAGGTTGACGAACTATATATTCTTCTCCATGGATATTCATTACATAATTGTAATTGGTTAATCCACCAGCAAATCGAGAACGATCAAAAACTAACGTCTTATCATGAAAAAAAGAGCGCAAAGTTTGTGTAAGTATTCGTGAGGATTCTATTTGATATTGCTCATATCTATTATCTTTCACTGTCGGCACATCCATTTCTTTAACCGTCCTTTTTCTATAAAACCTTATAACTACAATATTTATGTGAGTATTATACTTCATTAAATTAGAAAAAAAAAGTCAATGACAAGCAACTGCTAAAAGTTGCCATAATAATTCTATTTTTTTTCTAATCTAATAATAATGCAAGAATCTATCAATTGTACAACGTTAGAAAAAGTAATCGGTTTCAAAAATGCAAAAATCATCTATCGAATCTACGATTTTCTTTTTAACCAGCGTGATAGCATTGACTCATCGAACAAGAAAAACGCACGTACCAAAAAGTAATCAAGTGAGGAGAGGATCAATCAATGGAATACCGTGGAGATGAAGCGTTGGGATTAGTAGAAACGATTGGAATGGTCCCTGCGATTCAAGCGGCCGATACGATGCTAAAAGCAGCGGATGTTGTCTTAGTTTCCTATGAAAATGTAGGATCTACGTTGGTAACAGTCATGGTAAAGGGCGATGTTGCGGCAGTAAAATCTGCTGTTGAAGCTGGTGCAGAGGCGGCTTCAAAGATCGGGAAAGTAACTGCATTTAATACCATGCCGCGACCGATTCGACCAATTGGTCATATCGTAATGGCACATGATATTGATTCAAACTAAAGAGGAGGCATAGAACCGGATGAATAATGCTTTAGGATTTATTGAAACGTTTGGTTTAGTTTTTGTCATGGAAGCAGCGGATGCAATGTGTAAGGCAGCGGATGTTGAATTGATCGGATATGAGAATGTTGCCTCTGGCTATATCTCTGTTCTGGTAAAGGGCGACGTAGGTGCAGTACAGGCTGCAGTAGAAACGGGAGTTGAAGCGGTAGAAAACATGGGCGGAGAAGTATATTCCAAAAACGTAATCGCTCATCCGCATAACGATATTGAAAAGATTATTACTCGCTATTCCTTTGATGTCTAAGAAAAGATAGGAAGTGAGACGAGCATGAAGTACCGAGTAGATAATGATTTGTTATCTATCCAAGAAGCAAGGATAAATATCGAGCTTGCACGCGATGCGGCAAAGGAACTAAAAAATTTTTCACAAGGCCAGTTGGATGTCGTTGTCGAGCAGATGAGCCAAGCACTTCATCCTCATATTGAAAAACTGGCGAAGATGGCGGTTGAAGAGACTGATTATGGAACCTTTCACGATAAAGTGATCAAAAATCGGTTTGTTTCAGAGTACTTGCCGCAGCGTCTGAAGAATCAGCGCTTTGTTGGAGTGCTCGAAGAAGACGAAGAACAGAAGCTGTTGAAGATTGGAGTACCAGTGGGTGTGATCGTCAGTATGGTCCCTGCCACCAGCGCCGTCTCCACGACGATTCATAACGTGTTGATCGCTGTAAAAGCGGGAAATGCGATCATCATCTCCCCGCATCCACGAGCGAAAGAAACAGTGCGCGGTGTGATCAAGCTTTTAGCCAAAACAGCAGAAGATGCGGGATATCCGCCAGGAGCTATCAGTTGTATGCAGCTGGTATCTGAAAAAGGAACCCAGGAATTGATGGAGCATCCAGATGTTTCCTTATTGATGGCAACAGGGATTCCGAAGCTGATCGATAAGCTAAAACAGTCAGCCAAGCCTTATATTTACGGCGGCAGCGGAAATGGTCCCGTTTTTGTCGAAAGAAGTTGTGATACTGCGAAAGCGGTCAAGGACATTATTGATAGCAGGACATTTGACTATGGCATGGTTTCCGCAGCAGAACAGTCGGTCGTTGTTGATCAACCAATTGATCAAGAAATAAAAAACGAGTTCAAACGTCAAGGAGCCTACTTCATGACGGATGAGGAGAAACAGAAACTATTAAGACGATTATGCAAAAAGGATGGGGCATTAAACCCAGCTTATGTCGGCAAGTCAGCTATTTATTTAGCAGATCAGGCGCAGTTGGCCGTTCCATCTGATACGAAGTTGTTGATTTACGAGCAGCCTTATGTCGATGAAAGCAATCCGTTTGCGCAGGAATTTTTAAGTCCTGTATTGGCTTACTATGTTGAAAAAGATTGGCAACAAGCTTGTGAAAGATGTATTGAGCTGTTGATGGAAACCTTAAAGAGTCACACGTTAGTGATTCATTCGCAGGATGAAGAAGTAATCCGCCTGTTTGCCTTAAAGAAGCCGGTCTCTCGAATGTTAGTGAACACCCCATCCACCTTCGGAAGCATGGGAGCGACGACGAATCTGTTTCCTTCCATGACACTTGGCAGCAACGCTTTTGGCATCATGGTATCTAGCGACAATATTTCACCAGAGCATTTAACAACGATACGCAATATCGGGTACGGTGTTCGCGGAATCGAAGAATGCTTTAGCAGAAGAAGTGAAGATAGCGTAGAAGCGACAATTGAAGTGGTAATCAAACAATTATTGGAAAAAATAATGGAGTGCGGTGATAATAATCAATCAGAAATTTTCATTAAAGACTAAAATAATCTGCAATCAAGGATCGTTAGAAGAATTGAAAAATCTTCAGGGAAAAACAGCTCTAATCATTTCAGACAAGATTCTTGAAGAGATCGGTTACGTAGAGAAGATTAAATCCTACTTGACAGAAGCTGGTATAACTAGTCACATTTTTACAGATGTTCGGCCTGATCCGGACACCAAGGTTTTAGCAGATGGTTTGAAGGTTATTCAGCGGATTCAACCGGATATATTAGTGTCAATGGGCGGTGGTTCGGCGATTGATGCAGCAAAAGGAATTTTCTACAGCGCGCATCAATTGTTGGGAGAGGCTTTCTGTAAGCCGTATTTTGTGGCTATTCCGACGACAAGCGGGACTGGGTCAGAGGTGACAGACTTTTCTGTAATCACTGCAGAAGGCGATAAAATCGTACTCGTCGATGACTACATGGCACCTGATTTAGCGATTTTAGATTCGGATTGTGTTGCTAGTGTACCGAAAAAGGTGGTTGTTGATACTGGAATGGATGTTTTGACCCATGCTACAGAAGCATATGTTGCGAAAGATGCGACAGATTTTACAGATGCTTTGGCAGAAAAAGCTATTCGTCTATTGTTTGAAAATCTACCTTTAATTACAAAAGACATTAGCAACGAAGCCGCTAGAGACCACGTTCACAATGCTTCATGTATGGCAGGCATCGCGTTCAATCAGGCAGGATTAGGAATCAACCACAGTTTGGCCCATGCTGTTGGCGGAACGCTACACTTGGCACATGGTCGCTGCAATGCTTTGTTTTTAGAAGAAGTGATTGCGTTTAATGGGGAACTAGAAAAGTCCGCAACTAATTATGCAGCGATACGCTACGCGAAGTTGGCTGAATTGCTTGGATTACCTGCGAGAACGGTACGCGAAGGATTAGTCAGCTACATCGATGCTGTGAAGAAATTGAAAAACCAATTAGCAATCGAATCAGGATTCGCTGACTTAGGGATCGAGGAAGAAGTTTACAAAGCTGCGATCGATAAAATGGCTGAGGCAGCTATGATGGACCGCTGTACACCAGCCAATCCCATCAAGCCGACAAAAGAGGAATTAATTATGATCTATAAAAAAGTATATTAAAGAATGTGAGGTTTGTTCATGAATATCAATGAAATTTCCGAAAAATTTGCGGATGTTACAGCACATATGTCACCTGAAGAACGTTCCGCAATGTTGAGACTTTTCCAAGGAATCTCAAAAGAATTGAACGCACAAGAAGGTTCAGTGTCTGCTTGCCGACCTGGAACGAAGGATTCAGTGGCCGTTCAAGTGGCGGAAGGTGCGGAAACCTATCCAGAAGGAATGACTCAGCGTCTTAAAGACTTAAAAGATAATTATTTGAAAGCGGTACCTAAAATCACAACTCATCGTGCAAAAGCTTTTACTAAAATGATGAAAGAGAATCCTGGTTTGCCAAAAATCATGCTACGAGCAAAAGCCTTTCGGTTAGCATGCGAACAAGCCCCGTTATTGATCCAAGATGACGAATTGATCGTTGGTCATCCATGTGGGGCTCCAAGAGCGGGAGCTTTTTCACCTGATATCGCTTGGCGTTGGATGAGAGATGAGATTGATACGATCCATGAACGGGCACAAGACCCATTCTACATTTCTGATGAAGATAAACGAATTATGCGTGAAGAGCTGTTTCCGTTTTGGGAAACACGTTCACTGGATGAAGCTTGCGAAGAACAATACCGCGAAGCAGGTCTTTGGGAATTCTCCGGTGAAGCCTTTGTTAGTGACTTATCCTATCATCAAATCAATGGCGGCGGCGACTCAAACCCAGGCTATGATGTTGTTTTAATGAAGAAAGGTATGAAGGATATCCAACAAGAAGCGCTAGATTATTTAGAAGGCCTCTCAATGGAAAATCCCGATGATATCGATAAAATCTATTATTACAAGTCTGTCATTGATACGACTGAAGGTGTCATGGCTTATGCGAAACGTTTATCCGATCATGCATTTGCATTAGCAGAGAAAGAATCCAATCCTAAGCGTAAAGAGGAATTGAGACGTATTGGCGAAGTCAACGCTCATGTTCCAGCAAATAAACCGAGAACCTTCCATGAAGCATTACAAACAGTTTGGACAGTTGAATCTTTATTCATGATTGAAGAAAACCAAACTGGCTTATCTGTGGGTCGGGTCGACCAGTATATGTATCCTTTCTATGAATCAGACAAAAAAGCAGGTCGGTTAAATGATTTCATGGCATTTGAGTTAGCTGGAAACTTTTTGATCAAGTGTTCTGAAATGATGTGGATCTCTAGTGAAGGTGGTTCTAAATTCTTCGCTGGTTACCAACCTTTCGTTAACATGTGTGTCGGTGGGGTGAAACGTGAAGGCGGCGATGCGACGAATGATTTAACATACCTGTTAATGGATGCAGTTCGTCACGTGGGTGTGTATCAACCATCATTGTCTTGCCGCATTCACAATCAATCACCGCAAAAATATTTAGAAAAAATCGTTGACGTTGTCCGTGCGGGTCTAGGATTCCCTGCTTGCCATTTTGACGATTCTCACATCAAGATGATGTTGGCAAAGGGCTTCAATATGGAAGATGCTAGAGACTACTGCTTGATGGGTTGTGTAGAACCACAAAAAGCAGGACGCCTATATCAATGGACTTCAACCGGATATACACAATGGCCAGTAGCAATCGAATTCGTCCTAAATCGCGGCTTGATGCTGTGGTGTGATTTGAAACCAGGTTTAGACTTAGGCGCTATTGATCAGTTTGTGACCTATGAAAAATTTGAAGAAGCTGTCAAGAAACAAATTGAGTACATTACAAGACTTTCAGCTGTTGGCACGGTTATCAGCCAACGTGTTCACCGCGACATGGCGCCGAAACCATTAATGTCTCTAATGATGGAAGGCTGTATGGAAAATGGCCGGGATGTATCTGCGGGTGGCTGTGTCAATAACTGGGGACCGGGATTAGTTTGGTCTGGTTTAGGAACCTATGCGGATTCAATGGCAGCAATCAAAAAACTTGTCTTTGATGAGAAAAAATATACGTTGGAAGAAATTCGGGATGCAACAAAAGCAGATTTTGTTGGCTATGAAAAGGTTCATGCAGATTGTTTGAATGCTCCTAAATATGGAAATGACGATGATTACGCGGATTTGATCGCGGCTGACATTGTGAACTGGACAGAGAAAATTCATAGTCAATATAAAACTTTATACTCTGTATTCAGTCATGGAACATTATCAATTTCTAACAATACACCGTTTGGTGAGATGACTGGAGCAACAGCTAATGGTCGTCGAGCGTGGACGCCATTATCAGACGGGATCAGTCCAACACAAGGCGCTGATAAAAAAGGACCAACGGCTATCATCAAATCTGTTTCTAAAATGGATGTAGCAGCGATGAATATCGGCATGGTACACAACTTCAAGATTTTGAAAGGTTTGTTGGAAACACCAGAAGGACGTCAAGGTTTGATTACACTATTAAGAACTGCCTCAGTTTTAGGAAATGGACAAATGCAGTTCAGTTATGTAGACGATGAAGTGCTTAAAAAAGCGCAAAAGGATCCCGACAGCTATCGTGATTTGATTATTCGAGTAGCCGGCTACAGTGCTTACTTCACCGAACTGTGCAAAGAGGTACAGGATGAAATTATCAGTCGTACGATGCTTGAACATTTCTAAACAATGATTAAGGAGAACAAAGGAGAGTACTATGATGGAAACAGTGCAAATAGAAAGAAAAGCACGAATATTCAATATTCAAAAATATTCGATCTATGATGGTCCAGGAATTCGTACTTTGTTCTTCTTTAAAGGGTGTCCGCTCCGATGCCGTTGGTGCTCTAATCCAGAAAGTATTGACCGCAAGCATGAAGTCATGTTCCAGAAGAATATGTGTATCGATTGTGGGGAATGTGTCAAGGTTTGTCCAATGAAGATTCATAAGATGGATACAGAAGTTGGGCATTATGTAGATCGTACAATCAATTGTGCAGGATGCCGAGCTTGCGAAGCAGTTTGTCCAAAACGTGCGATCTCAATCGCTGGGGAGGATCGGTTATTGTCTGATCTTTTGGACATTGCGATCGAGGATATTCCCTTTTATCAAACTTCAGGTGGAGGTGTCACTCTGGGCGGGGGCGAGGTGACGACTCAAAGTGAGTTTGCGACCAATTTCCTGATGGAGTGCAAGTCACATGGGATTCATACTGCTATTGAGACTTGTGGTCATACCACTTTGAAGAATTTGTTGAAGATCGGTGAGTTTTGCGATTTGTTCTTATACGACTTGAAGCATATCGATTCGGAACGTCACTTGGAATTGACCGGAGTACGAAACGAGCGCATTTTGGAAAACATCAAGGGATTGATCGAAGGTCGTAAGAATATCAAGGTTCGGATGCCGTTAATGAAAGGATTGAATAACGATCCAGAAACGATTCACCGAACGATCGAATTCCTTCAGCCATATAAGAATCAACGAAATTTTCAAGGAATTGATCTATTGCCTTATCACAAACTAGGAGTCAATAAATATGACCAACTAGATCAGCTTTATCCGGTCACTGAGGATTTATCCATGAGTGATGAAGATTTAGATCTAATCGAGGAGCAGATATTGACCTACGATTTTCCAGTGAAGGTCATCCGACATTAAAGAGGTGGAAAAATGGAAAGAATTATTCAAGAATCTGTTCCAGGAACACAGGTAACCTTAGCACACGTGCTTGCCTCACCGATGCAGGATATCTGCGAACGATTGGGTGTCGATAACTCAGGTTCAGTTGGTATCATGACCTTTACCCCGTCAGAAACGGCCATCATTGCGGCGGATGTAGCCACAAAAGCGGCGGATGTGGAAATCGGATTTTTAGATCGTTTTACCGGTTCATTGGTCATTACTGGTGATGTGGCGAGCGTTGAGACTTCTGTTGGGTCTGTGAATCAGATGCTTAATGAGCTATTAGGATTCACTGTCGTCAAGGTCACGCGGACATGAGGAAGCATCTCATGATCATTGGGCCTGCCAACAGCGGCAAATCAACAGTTGCTAACTGGCTGAATGAAACAGACCGCCCTTTAAAGAAGACGCAAGATACCATTTATGGCAAATACACGATCGATGCGCCGGCGGCTTATTTGGAGAATGATTGGATGTACCGTTATCTTTTCTCCATCTCACAAACCGCGGGACGGCTGCTGTGTTTGGCCGATGGGAAAAGGGCGACGAATCTGTATCCGCCGAATTTTGTCAAAGCTTTTAATTGTCCAGCGACTGGATTAATTAAAGTACCTGAGACAGAGGCGGAAAAACAGGTGGCAATCGACTATTTAAAAACTGCGGGAATTGATGAGTGGTACGTATTTGATTTAGCAGACGAAAAACTAAGGACGATGAAAGAGCAATGGATTGCGGAATTGGGAGGAAATGATGAGGTTTATCACTGAACAAGACATTCGAACAACGTTTATCCAAACTCCGTTTGAGGTCTATCCACAGCCTGCTGATACGAGACTGACACCGGAAGCACGGCAATTTCTGGTGGATCGTAAAGTCATGATCACAAACGGAAATGCCAAAACGCTTCCGAAAACAGCAGTAGTAGAAAATCAGGAGAAACCCGACCTTGAATTAACCTCGTCACTCTTTCTCTTAGCTGTCAGTTTGATGGTAGAAGCAGATCCGGCACTGGCGGAAAAACTCTCGCAGCTTTATCAGCGAATGCAAGAGGCATACTCGCTAAAAGCAGAACCTGAAAGGGTTGAAGCGCTTGAGGATGTGAAAATTACGATGTTCCATGTTCTGCTGCCTCGTGGCAAGGAGCTAGCGGTACTGAATTTGCTGCAAACGCAGTTGAATCAGTTGCTTGCGAGTGAACCAAAAGTTTCGGCCGTCAAACCAATGTACAGCGAGTTTCGTCGTATAAGATGTGAGCTCATTCGCATGATGAAAAAAATTTTAGGTGGTGAAATTTCATGATGGAAGTTAAAAATACTTTTTCCTATTGTAACCAATTGATTTCTGATTTTGAACAAACAATCAGTACTCCTAAAAAAAATCACACAACGACTTACTATACTGGGGTCGATCTAGGAACATCCTGTATCGTTCTTTCCGTCTTGGATGTTAACCATCAGCCGGTTGCCGGCGCGTATCGTTATGCGAGTGTTGTCAAAGACGGCATGGTTGTTGATTATCTAGGAGCGATTCAAATTGTTCGGGAACTAAAGGAACAGCTAGAGGAACAACTCAATGCGGAGTTGACCTATTGTGCCGCTGCAATTCCTCCAGGAACTGAACTGTTAGACGGCGGCGTGATTCGCCATGTCGTTGAGGCAGCAGGATTTGAATTAACGGCTTTACTAGATGAACCAACTGCAGCCAATGCCGTTTTAAAAATAGAGAATGGTGTGATCGTGGATATCGGTGGTGGAACGACCGGTATCGCGGTTATTGAAAATGGAAAAGTGATCAGTGTCAATGACCAAGCAACTGGAGGGACACATTTTACATTAGTCGTGTCGGGCGCCTACAAGATTTCCTTTGAAGAAGCGGATCAATACAAACGGAATGAAGCTCACCATCAAGAATTATTACCGATATTGACACCAGTGATCGAAAAAGTATCATCGATTATTTCAGAATATATCGCGCAACATCAGGTGCACCAAATTTATTTAGTTGGTGGAACTTGTTGTCTCACTAATATTGAAACGATCATCGAGAAGAAGACCGGTATCACGACCTATAAACCGGACAGTCCGATGTTTGTGACGCCCTTGGGAATTGCATTAAACTGTACCGATCAGGTTCTTTAAGAGGAGAGCGATCAAATGGATTTTCGAATAATCAAATCACCATCCAAAGGGACCTTAGAGATTATCACGAAACGGATGGGAGTAAACCATACAACTAAAGATATTGATTTCAAGCAATTTGATGCGATTGGTCTTATTCAAGGAAAGCTGATCGATATGGTGTGTGCCTCTGATCTAGCTGAGAAAGCTGCAGGGATTATTGCGGTTGATGTTCGTGGAAGCTGCCCACAAAATATGATCTTGCTAGCGATTTTTGGGGATACGGCCTCAGTGGAAACGGCGATCGAGGATATCAAACAGAAAATGAAAAAAAGAGGCTGATGAGATGATAGCTGCCAAATTAGTAGACAATGTTTGGGCAACGCGAAAAATAGATTCGTTGAACGGACTGAAATTCATGCTGGCTGAACCGATTGGAAGCGATCAGGAAACTGAACGATTCATCGTTGTTGATACTGTCGGTGCAGGAATCGGAGACCGCGTGATTGTCTCAAAAGGTTCAGCCGCAAGAAAAATATTTGAAGAGAAAGAATTACCAATTGATGCTGTAGTTATTGGCATCATTGACGAAGACTGCCACTTTTAAGAAACGGTGGGTGAAAAATGAAACAATTAGTAAGTATCGCGACAATCGAGAAAGTTATTGAAGCCAAGCAAGCAGAATGTCGTGTAGACAACAATACAATCATCACAGCTGCAGCCGTGGATTTGGCTGAAGAACATGGAATCGACATTATCAAAGAAGATAATGTTACTGAACCAATTGATCATTCACAAATATTTGATTCCCTTAAAGTACTGATGGGCAATCCTGAGTTTGTATTGAGCATGATCAAAAGCCTAGAAGAATCATATCGCTATGAAACAGACAACTCTGGTGCCAAATTGATTTATGGGGATAGCATTCAATTATTCCCGCAAGGAAGTTGGAAAAAGCAGAGTTTGTTTTCCAATATTTTTGGTGGACTGACGATAGATTTTTTGGAGACAGCAAAAAAGAACTATCGGCATCGCTTTGAAGTTGAAGAGTTCATTCTGCTACTCGAAGGAAAAGCAACTTTCACAATGAATGGCAAGAAAATCAACGCTCAACAAGGGGACTTTCTGTATTTTCCGAAGAATACTTCTATGGAGATTACTTTCGACGAAGTCTGCAAGCTTCTAACGATTCATCCAGGATAGCAAAGAAAAAAAATCAGTTCTATTTTCGCAGTTGGTTAATTTTTAACAGAAGCATCAACTGTGTCTTTTACCTGAAGAATAAGAAGTCTAGCAAAGTGATTTAAGGCTCGTCAATCAAAAAAAATCTAAAAAAAGCTTATTTATAGGAGAAAGGGGCATACAGTGGACGCAATTGGATTTATTGAAACACGTGGATTGATTCCGGCAATTGAGGCAGCCGATGTAATGTTGAAATCTGCTCAGATAGAGTTAGTAGAACGTTCCATCGTCGGCGGTGGGATTGTCACGGTAACAGTTACAGGAGATGTTGGGGCTGTGAAATCGGCTGTTGATGCAGGCGCATCTGCAACTCAAAACTTCGGCAGTGAGGCACTAATGAGCCATCATGTTATTCCAAGACCGAGTGAACAGGTATCCGAGGTGATTTATGCAGAAAAGAAAACGTTAACTGATTTTACTGATTCGGAAGAAGTCGAGAAAAACAGTCAATTGAAATCGGAGTTGGAAAAAGATAAAACAGTTTTGCCGCAAAAACCTGAATTTAAACCTCGGGAAGTTGAAGTATCAACAGTCGAAAAAGAAAATGTAATCAAAGAAGAATACAAAGAGCTGAATGTCAAGGAACTGAGAAAACTGGCGAAGAAATACAACAATTTAGGAATGAAAGATGAGGAACTGCAGACGGCAACTAGAGCAGTTCTTCGTGAACATTTTGAGAACTATAGCAAAGAATAGAAAGTGAGGGAAGACTTTGGAAGATTGCCAATATGATCGTGACCTTCAATCGATTCAAGAGGCACGAACACTTGCTCGAAAAGGCAAAATTGCGCAAGAGCAGTTAGCTAAATTTAACGAAGAGCAAATTGAAAACATCATTACTAACATGGTAAGGGTTGCGAAAGAAAATGCAGAAAAGCTAGCAAGAATGGCTAATAAAGAAACACGTTTTGGTAACGTTGCAGATAAAATTTTTAAAAATCATCATGCCTCAACAACACTTTATGAATCAATAAAGAACATGAAGACTGTTGGAATCATAAATAATGATACGCAAAATAGAATAATGGAAATTGCTGAACCAATGGGATTGCTGATGGGAATCATTCCGTCGACAAATCCAACTTCTACAGTTATTTATAAGTCAATTATTTCTATTAAGTCTCGAAATGGGATTGTTATATCTCCACACCCATCAGCTTTAAAATGTACCATGGAGGCAACTCGCCTGATGAATGAGGCAGCTGTTGCTGCTGGAGCACCAGAAAACATTATTACTTGCGTTTCTAAACCTTCAATGAAAGCTACAAATGAATTAATGCGTAGTGAAGAGATTGCATTAATAATTGCTACTGGTGGATCTGCAATGGTGAAATCTGCATATAGTGTTGGAAAGCCAGCATTAGGTGTCGGTCCAGGAAACGTTCCTGCGTACATCGAACGTACGGCGGATATAAAAAAAGCAGTTAAAAATATCTTAGCGAGTAAAACTTTTGATTTTGGAACTATTTGCGCTTCTGAGCAGGCAATCATAGTAGAAAAGTGTGTTGAACCAAAGGTGGTTGCAGAATTCCAGCGTCAAGGAGGTTACTTCATGACACCGGAAGAAACTGAGCGAGTTGCCAAAATATTATTTGTCAAAGGGCATGCCATGAACGCACAATTTGTTGGAAGACCTGCTAGAGTCATTGCTTCTGCAGCAAACGTAACGATTCCAGAAGGGACAAAGGTGCTAATCGGAAGACAAAATGGAGTTGGGGAGGGGTATCCATTATCTTACGAAAAATTGACAACTGTTTTAGGATTTTACTCCGTTGAAGATTGGAAAGAAGCTTGCGAACTGAGTATCGCTTTATTAAATAATGGTGGAATCGGACATAGTTTTTCTTTGCATACTGAAGATCACGATATTGTAATGAAGTTTGCGATGAAACCGGTATTTCGAATTTTGGTGAATACAGGATCCACTCACGGAGGAGTAGGAGTCAGTACCGCTATTTCACCAGCCTTTACTCTCGGTTGCGGAACTTGGGGAGGAAGTGCGACTTCAGATAATGTGACCCCTGAGCACTTGATCAATATTAAAAGAGTCGCATACGGGATTAAGGAAATCGAAACGAATTCGCCATTGAACATTCCAGATAAGAGTTTGGAAACTAGTGAGAATGGTATGCAACAATTACTAAATGGATTGATGGATTTGTTACAAAAGGGCAATGGTTATTAGTATGGTTGAATACACAAAGTTGATGGATAAAATTATTGAAATACTAGAAGATGGAAATCGAGATTCAGTTATTCCGCTTGGCATATCTAATCGACATATTCATTTATCACAAAATCATATTGAATGTTTGTTTGGTAAAGACTATGAGATGACACGATTAAAAGAGTTATCACAACCTGGTCAATATGCGTGTAAAGAAACTGTCATTATTGCTGGTCCGAGGGGTGTAATTGATAATGTCAGAGTTCTAGGACCTGCTAGGCCAATGAGTCAAGTCGAAATATTAAGTGGAGATTGTTTCAAGTTAGGTATTCATGCTCCAGTACGACAATCCGGTGATATTGAAAACACCCCTGGGTTAACTATTATCGGGAAGAAAGGAACCGTAATTCTCGAAAAGGGAGTCATCATTGCGCAGAGGCATATCCATATGACTCCACAAGATGCTGAACGTCTTCACGTATCAGATAATCAAATTGTAGAATTAAAAATAAATGGCCTTCGAGGTGGAATATACAACAATGTTGTTGTTCGAGTAAGTGAAGATTTCAAGTTGGAATGTCACATAGATATAGAAGAAGCAAATGCAGCGGGATTAACTTCGAAATCCGAAGTATTCATAATCAGATAAAATTAGGAGGAACTATTTATGAAATCAGAAGCATTAGGACTTATCGAAACAAAAGGATTGGTTGGATCAATTGAAGCAGCAGATGCGATGGTTAAAGCAGCGAATGTCGTATTGATCGGAAAAGAATTTGTTGGAGGCGGATTAGTAACAGTAATGGTAAGAGGAGATGTTGGTGCGGTTAAAGCTGCAACAGATGCGGGCGCCGCAGCAGCACAACGTATTGGTGAATTAGTATCTGTTCACGTCATTCCACGTCCGCATACAGACGTAGAAAATATTTTACCAGTTCAAAAAACTTAATAGTAATGAGAAGGCTGGAACAATGTT
>NZ_NIBK01000001.1:1583613-1590020 GCF_002174375.1 Enterococcus sp. 12F9_DIV0723
TATTTTACCAGTTCAAAAAACTTAATAGTAATGAGAAGGCTGGAACAATGTTTGCTTCAAACGTGTTTCAGCCTTAAAAAAAAGAATTTTTTTTAAAAGTAATTTTGTTTATAATAAAGAATATAATAAGAAAGTGGTTACAAAAGGAGATCTAGCTTTTCTTTGAACAGTTCTCAAATGAGAGACTCTTGTATGTGAAATAAAGTTGGTATGATTAAGGTGGTACTTGTTAGTATGAATAAAATGGAAAACCCTTTAAAAAAGTTAGTGGATCAAAGATTGTACGGTCGCTACGGAAGTGTAATACCAATTTCCAATATTTCCCTTATCTTAGTTGATAATACGGGGAAAATTCTTATGGAATTTAATCCGGAACCCGAATTTTGTAAACTTATTTGCAAAAAGGAAGAAGGGAACGTCTGTGATTATTGTTTGGGTCGATTAAAAAATGATCTTGAGCATAGATACATATGTGAATATGGTTTGGAGAATATTTATATGCCTATTGTTGTTGGAAAAGAGACGTTAGGATATATTATTGGTGTTCAGGCATTTTCTACAGATACTGAATACAAAAAGTACCTATTAGATGTTCCTAGATTAAGTGATGAAACGGGTGCTGATAAGGAAAAAATTGCTAAAGCACTTTCTCTATTGGGAACGGTAGACGAAAAAGAGATTCGAATTTACGAGCAAATATGTGGGCATGTATCTAGTAATATTGCATTAGATGTTGAAGAAAGAGTGCTAAATAACCATACAGATGTTGAACGGCTGTCGATCGAAAAAGAAATCTTAGAAAAGAAGATTCTTGATTTAGAAACGAAAAATGATTCATTAGTGATTAATCCGCATTTCCTATTTAATACGTTAAATTCTATTGCTCGCACCGCCTATTTTGAAAATTCACACACTACCGAGGAATTAATTTATTGTCTTTCAGATATTTTACGTTATACTTTGAAATCGGAAAATCAATTACACACAATCAAGGCTGAGTTGGACTACATTAATAAGTATTTGTATATTCAAAAGGTTCGTTTTAAAGACCGGTTAAATTTTGAAATAAATATCTCAAAAGAATTGTTGTCACAGCGTATTTTGAATCTGACGCTTCAACCAATTGTAGAGAATGCTCTTATACATGGTATTACTCCTAAAAGGGATGGCGGAACTGTTAAAATTTATTCAGACAACCACTGTAAAGAAGAGGTGATCATTTATATAGAGGATGATGGAAATGGATTTCCACAAAAAGTATTAACCACAATAAATGAAAAAGGAACGATCGATCAAACAAACAGTTTGGGGTTTAGCTGTACGGATCGTCGATTAAAGCAATATTTTGGTAATGAATATGGTTTGTTTGTTAAAAAATCTGATTATAGTGGAAGTATAGTTGGGATAAAGTTTCCTAGAAATTAGGTGAAGGTATGAATCGAATTTTAATCGTTGAGGATGAAGAGTTGGAGAGAAGTTTTTTACAATCATTAATTGAGTCAAAGATTAGTGAAGAATGTCTAGTTTGGAGTTGTGCAACAGGGACAGAAGCTATAGAGCTAGCTCAAAAGTACCGACCCAACATTCTATTTCTAGATATATTAATTCCTGAAAAAGATGGGTTGACTGTATTGAAGGACATACGAACTTTTTTACCAGAAGCAAAAGTAGTTATTTTATCAGCTTTTTCTGAATTTTCGTATGCGCAGCAGGCAATTGATATGCAAGTCTCAAAATACTTACTTAAACCAGTTAAGCCTAAAGAGATAGAGGAAGTACTTGAACGTATTATTGGGCAAATGGAAAAGACAAAGGAAACAGTTATTGAGACTCGCGGAAATACTAATTGTGAGGAAAAACTAGCTTTCATCAAAGAGGCGGTTAGGTTTATCCAAAAAAACTTTCGTGATAAATTGACATTAGAAATGGTTTCAGCCCACGTATATATGAACCCTCAATATTTTAGCAGAGTATTCAAAAAAGAAATAGGACTCTCTTATACGGATTATGTAAATAATCTAAGGATTCAATTTGCTTGTAAGTTGTTAGAGACTTCGGACTTCCCCTCTTATCGTATATCTAACGAATGCGGGTTTAACGATCCATCATATTTCAATCGTGTTTTTTTTAAGCAAATGAAGACGACACCAAACAAATATCGAAAACAGTCACGTAGACAGTTCACGTAAGTAAAATAGCTGCCCCTTCAGTAAATGAATCAGATTCCATTCCGGTACTTAAGAATGGAATCTGATTATTTTATTGTACGACTGTTCGACTTATTATTTCATCTTGAACTTCTTTACATAATTCACCGAAAAAGGCACTGTAACCGGCGACCCGAACAATTAAATCTCGATACTGTTCAGGATTACGCTGAGCATCTAATAGTGTAGCATTATCAATGCAATTAAATTGCATTTGCCCATTCCCCAACATAGAAGCGGTTCTCAAAAGTGTAATTAATCCTGCACGTCCTTCACTAGAATCTAATGAATTTTTTGTAACTTTAAAATTGTGAGCCATTCCCAGACTCATTGCTTCAACAGGAATCTTCGATACTGATTTGATAACGGAGGTTGCGCCTTTTACATCAGCACCTTGTGAGGGACTCATCGCATCAGACAAAGGAGCATAAGCAATCCTTCCATTTGGTGTTGCCCCGACCATCTCGCCTAGAGGCGTATTGAAAGACTGTGATAAAGTTCCGTGAATATGGTGTGCATATAAGGATTTACTATTGTTCATACGATTTTCAGTATATTTAATAATATCTGCTGCGATTAAATCTGCATAGTCATCATCGTTTCCATATTTTGGAGCATTTTTACAATCACGCTGCATCAATTCATAGCCGTCCCAATTTGCGTCCAAAGCTTTTTTTATCTGTGATAAAGTATATTTTTTTTCATCATATACGAGTTTTTTGATTGCAGCCATACTGTCTACATAAGTTCCTAAACCAGCAAAAATAGTTCCTGGACCTCCATAAAGAACAGCTCCGCCCGCCGTGACGTCTTGTCCATTTTTCATACAGCCATCAACGAAAAGAGACATATACGGGGTAGGTGTCGTGTCGCGAAAAATCTCCTGAATCATATTCGTCCCTTTAGTATTCATATCGATCAAGTAGTCTAACTGTCGTTTTATAGCATCTTCAAATTTCTCATAAGTATCAAAGGCCTCCAAAGAGCCAGTATCAAGCCACCTTCTTTGCCCGTAAGATTTCAAAATTCCTTGATTTAATGCTAATTCAATAGTAATTGGCCATTGAGTGAAACCTCCAGCAGTCCATTGATGAATTCGTCCAGATTTTTGAGGCTCCACACATCCCATCAGACAGTAATCACGCGCATCTTGTGGCGAGAATCCTTTATCCAGCATTATTTTAATATGAGAGTCATCAAAGTGACACGCAGGCATGCCGACACCAACCTTTATTACATCAACAATTTTGTCTAAATATTTTTTTGGCGAATCATTATGGATGCGACAAGCAAGCGATGGTTGATATACCCGAACAGCTTCAACAGCATCCATAATCAGATAGGTCAGGTCGTTGGTGCTATCTCCGCCGTCGCGGTTTAGACCACCAACAGTCATATTGATAAATGGCATATATCCAGCGAAATACTTTGCTGTTGCCCCGGGAGTGTACCAGATCATTTCGGAACATTTAATAATGAAGCAGCCCATTAATTCTAATGCGTGTTCTCTTGTGATTTTCTCATCGCGTAAGTCTGACTCGAAGTGAGGGAAAACATATTGATCAATTCTCCCTAATGAAGTACTACACTGATTTTCCTCCATAAGAAAAAGTGATTGAATTGTCCAAATAGATTGTAATGCTTCTTGAAAAGTTTCTGGTGGATTTGCGGGTACACGTTGGGTTACTTCAGAAATCTTTTCCAATTCTTGTTTTCGTTTCGGATTATTTTCTAAAGCAGCTAATTGAGAGGCATAGGTTGATAAACGCTTTGAGTAAATCAAGATACCTTCACATGTTTCAAGTGCTGCTTTATAAAAATTAATTCTTTCTGGGTCAGTTTCCTTTTCTAAATATTTTTCCGCCTCTAATTTAAGTCCATTAATTCCTTTTTTGAATAGAATAATATCGTAGCCTGGGCTTGTATCACCACCACCACTAGTCATGTGGTAAGTTAAATCACTAATACAAGCTTCAGCTCCAAATTCCCACAAATCTTCATCTTCAGCGCGAATGATCTTTTCACATGCCTCAGCAAGTGATTTCCCTTTCCAGAATGGAAACAATTGCTCTCGCATAATTTTTTTATCTTCTTCACTAATGTAATAAGGATCTTGAGGACGAGTGCTGATCTCATCTAGCTCTTCAGAGAGCCATTCCCATGCTGTGTCAGGTGAAAATGCACCGGAGCGTGGTTTTCCACAAGGATGGCCAACAATTAGCTCATTATCTTGTATTAGTAAGGGTGCTGTTTCACAGGCATAACGAAATCCTTTAGCTCTCTGCAAGTTCTTAGGAATATTAGGGTATTTTTTATAAATTTCAGTGTAGGCCAATGCCCTATTGAGAGAGAGACTGGGTGTAACGGTCAAGTAAGCCTTTTTAAGAAGTCGCAAACGTTCTGGAATTACGCGATTTTTTTCCATTATTATCCTCCTATTGATAGCGCTATTATTTATTAAAAGCATAGCATAGAAGCAATAAATCAAATGGAAAATTCGAGTGAATAAGATTGGATTTTTGTTTTCATTTTGGTAGAAAAGTGAATTAACCGGACTTTCTTGGATAATTCAATAATATTTTTATTTTATTTTTTGCAAAATAGGATACTTGCTAAGTTTCGAATAAATTACTTGATGAAAAAGTAGTGATTACATTGAGTATAGTCGAGAATTGAGTAAAAAATGGCATGACAAAAAGTAGTTTTGTCATGCCATTTAAAATTTTTTTTTTTAATGAATCAGGTAATTATACCAAGTTGGCTGATTACTTATTTTAATCGCCACTTTTGAGGAAGGTATTTATTGATTGTATTAAGTCCTTCTTCGTTGATCACGTAATCAATGACTAACTGTCCTTTTCCGTCAATCTCGTATGTGTCTTCATCAATCAAACCGTTCTCTTTCAAAGATAGGAGATGATCAAGAAAGTTCGCATAAGTGAATTGTCTCTCTGTACCATACTCAGGCTTAAGCCCTTCCATGACGGTATTGATATTGTTCTTACTATTTTGATTGCTGCCAATGAAATGTAAAACCCTCGAACGAATTGGTAATAGCATCGACTAGGCCTCCTTCTTTTTGATAAAGTCCATTGGATTTACAGATACAATGATTGCGCCAGCAGTAATAACAATCGCACCTATAAGCATCATAGGACTCAAAGAGCTGTGTAGGAAAATCACTGAAAAAACGACTCCCCACAATACATAGGTACTATTGATAGACATACCTGTTGCTACACCAACTTTACTATTTGCTACATACCATGCCAAGAAAGAACCGGCTGCAAATAGAGCGCCTAAAGCTATAATTAAGACAAGATTAGGTGAAGCTAATACATCAACAAATAGTCCTAAAGAATTGAAGATTGGAAGAACGACAATAATAAAGACAATTCCTGAAACGCCTTGTCGAATCGTAATTGCAATGTTTGAATCGATCATGGACATACCAAAGGCTGAAAATACGCCCTCCATTCCCCAACCGATTGCAGCTATAAAAGCACAAATTATTCCAAAGAAAAAGTTATCGCCAACTGATCCGCCGCCGTCCATAGAAATCATGATTGCACCTGCGATACAAATGACCATTCCTCCCGCGACTCGTTTGGAAATGTCTTGTTTTAAAAACATTTTTGCGAAAATCGCTCCGAACATAGGGAATAAAGCGGAAATAGGAATCGCTGCAGTCCCAGCCGACGCAATTCCTATTAGGTAGGCACCGTTGGCAATGGGTCCCCCAAATAGTGCACCCAGAATAACCATCAAACCTGGAAAAATCGCTAAACTTCGGCCGATTTCTTTAAATCTTCCTTTTACAACATTGAATAAAATAAGCCAAATCGCTGCAATTGTATCATTAAGTGCAGATGCGACGAAGGGAGCAGCAAAAAGACCTGCAGCACCAACTAATGGTTCCTTCATCATGGCGTAAGCAGATACAGTACTGTACAGGCCAAATGCAATCGCTGAAATAAACCCAGCCGCTAAGCCTTGTCTAGTAAAAGTAGTAGTCATTTTTTGCTTCATTGAAAATGCGGGTGATGCCTTTCCTTTTAAATTTTCTTCCATTCAATTCACCTCAAAATCAATTGTTAGTGTTTTACGACGTCGAACAAGTAAACGCATACAAATTGCATCGTGAAAACATCTACAAAATAATTATAAATCAGAATAGAAGGATGTAATTATACATTGAGG
>NZ_NIBK01000001.1:1590531-1592644 GCF_002174375.1 Enterococcus sp. 12F9_DIV0723
CAATAAGAAATTGCAGAATTCTAATAGGATGAATAGAACGAAACTTAAGTTTTCATACTCATTGTTTCGTTGCACCTGATGGACGGAACATGTTAAACTTAACAGAATGTACATAAATATAAGAAACGGTTTGTGCAGAATTCAGGAATGAGCAAACTATTTTTTTACGCAATGTCAAAGTTTTTATTCGGGTATGTTGGACTAACTTAAAAATCTGTCACCTTATTTTCATGATTTTTTCGTGGTTAAGGGACAAAAGTTTCTATCAGCAAAAATATAGAATTAGACGACCAGACGAAAGCTATGACTCATAGATTTCAGTTTCAATAATTCATTAAATAACTAAAAATCATCATACAGCAGTTGTAAGAAGGAGTCTCACTATGGAACAAATGAAACACTTATTAGCAGAAAAATTTGGTTTTACGCAATTTCGAAACGGACAGGAGGACATTATCCAACGAGTTCTACAAAAGAAAAATGTCTTAGGGATCATGCCAACTGGCGGAGGAAAGTCTGTTTGTTATCAATTGCCCGCGCTAGTTTTAGAAGGTTTAACCTTAGTTATTTCTCCGTTAATTTCCTTGATGAAAGATCAAGTTGACAGTTTGAATGAATTAGGAATTCCGGCAGCATTTATCAATAGTACGTTGTCTAATGTGGAGATGAATGATCGTGTACGACGAGCTGCGCGTGGGGAAATAAAATTATTGTATGTCGCACCAGAGCGGTTAGAGTCCTCAGATTTTCGTGAGTTATTGAGATACGTACCGATTGAGCTTTTAGCCGTTGACGAAGCACACTGTATTTCCCAGTGGGGACACGATTTTCGCCCTAGCTATTTGAAACTGGCAGAAACGATTCAAAATTTTAATCAACAGCCAACGGTTATAGCTTTAACAGCCACTGCGACCCCACAAGTGGCTGAGGATATTTCTAACTTATTACATATTTCAAAAGAAAATGAAATCAAGACGGGTTTTGCTCGCGAAAATTTAGCTTTTCAAGTTGTAAAGGATCAAAAGGATCTTTATTTGTTGGAATATCTGAAACTAAACCATGGACAATCTGGAATCATCTATGCTTCCACGCGTAAGGAAGTTGAGCGATTGTATCATCTATTGAAGCATCATCAATTCTCAGTTGGTATGTATCATGGCGGATTAAAAGACACGGAACGGCTACAAAACCAAGAAGACTTTCTATTTGATCGGACTGAAGTAATGGTTGCTACGAACGCTTTCGGTATGGGAATCAACAAAAGCAATGTCCGCTTTGTGATACATGCACAGATTCCTGGTAATTTAGAATCTTATTACCAAGAGGCTGGACGTGCTGGAAGAGATGGATTACCAAGTGAGGCTGTTTTGTTTTACTCGCCCAAAGATATTCAAATTCAAAAATTTTTCGTGGAGCAGTCTCAATCTGAATTAGCCTATCAGCAAAATGAATATACAAAGTTAAGGGAAATGAACCAATATGCCCATACACAAATGTGTTTGCAGCGTTACATTCTGAATTATTTTGGCGAAGATCAGGCGGATTGCGGGAAATGCAGCAATTGTTTAGATGACCGGGAGCAGGTGAATATTACGACTGACACACAAAAGGTACTGTCTTGTGTTAAACGTATGGGCGAAAAATTTGGAAAGGCATTAGTAGCAAAAGTATTAGCCGGATCTAATGATCAAAAGATAAAGCAATGGAATTTTGAAAAATTACCAACGTATGGATTGATGAAAGACTACTCTCAGAAGGAAATTGCTAATTTGATCGACTACCTGATAGCTGAACATTATTTAGTTCCTTCTGAAGGGCAATACCCTTTATTGTCTGTATCTGAGCAAGGCATTTTAGTTTTAATGGGCAAACAAGAAGTCTATCGGAAGCAAGCGCCGGTGAAACAGTTAGTAGCAGATGATGAACTATTTGAAAAAATGCGAAGCCTACGCTCTCAGATTGCACAAGAAAAGAATTTGCCGCCTTACGTCATTTTTTCAGATAAGACGTTGACAGAATTAGCTGAGAAACAGCCTCAAACATCTATAGAATTTTTACAAATAAAAGGTGTGGGAAAAAGTAAGCTTGATAATTATGGGGAACAGTTCTTAAC
>NZ_NIBK01000001.1:1592959-1595537 GCF_002174375.1 Enterococcus sp. 12F9_DIV0723
GAGTGACTATGAAGAAGGTAATAGTAATAGGTGCAGGAGTCGCAGGGCTTACTGCAGCAGTAAGATTACAAAAACTAGGTTATGCTGTTCAACTCTATGAAAAGGCTAGTCAAGTAGGCGGCAAAATGAACCAGATCAAAAAGGAAGGCTTTACTTTTGATGTAGGACCGACGATTGTCATGATGCCGGATATTTATAAAGAAGTCTTTGAGTTTTGTGGGAAGAATCCCGATGACTATATTCCGATGGAGAAGATTGATCCGATGTTGAAATTGTATTTTTCTGACGATGATCCCTTGATCTTTTCATCCGATTTGGTCGAACTAACAAAAACATTAGAAGGAATATCTGAAGAAGATGCTCAAGGCTATTTCGCATTTCTAGCAGATATTTATAAGCGTTACTTAGTTGCAAAAGAAGCATTCATTATGCGCTCCTTTCGATCTTTTTGGGATTTTTACAATCCAAAATCATTGTTGAATGGACTAAAGTTGAAGAATTTTTGAGATGCGTACAGCTCCATCTCAAAATTTGTTAAAGATGATCGCCTTCGTAAATCATTGGCGTTTCAAACACTTTACATTGGCATTTCTCCTTATCAGGGCCCGTCATTGTATACAATTATTCCCATGATCGAGCTGCTTTATGGCATTCATTTTATGAAAGGTGGAATGTACACCTTAGCACAAGGTCTAGAGCGATTATTTATCGAATTAGGCGGGGAAGTTTTCTGTAATACGGAGGTGCAGGAAATACTGATTGAGAATAAGGAAGCCGTAGGAATAAAAGTTGACGGAAAGAACGTTTTGGCTGATGCAGTGGTGTGTGGAGCGGACTTTCCTTATGCCATGAAGCATTTAGTGCCAAACGAAAAAAATCGTGGGAAATATACGGATAAAAAAATTGATAAAATGGACTATTCATGTTCTTGCTTTTTGCTCTATCTAGGTTTAGACAAAAAATATGAAGTAGAGGCGTTGCATTCGATTCACTTCGCAAAGGATTTTGAAAAGAATATTACAGATATTTTCGATCAAGGTGTACTTCCAGATGACCCTTCGTATTATTTATACGTGCCATCATTCTTAGATCCTGACATGGCAAAAGAGGGGCACGAAGCATTATATGCGTTAGTGCCTGTACCAGAATTATCAAAATTCTCTGATTGGAATGAAGAGACCATTCAAAAATACCGCGACCATATGCTGCAGAAAATCAAGCAAGAAACAGTATTCACTGATATTGAAGAGCATATTGTTTTTGAAGAACACTACACACCAAGAGATTTTAGTGAAAACTTCAATGCCTATCGAGGAGCAACTTTCGGGTTAAAACCGACGTTGAAGCAAAGTAATTATTATCGGCCACATAATAAATTTGATTATGCTGACAATCTCTATTTCTGCGGGAGCAGCACGCATCCAGGAGCGGGAGTTCCAATTGTCATGCAAAGTGCTAAGTTGGCTGTAGAGGAGCTGATTCGCGATGACCAATAAGCTTTCTAACGATTTTGTTCATTATCAAGACGATTTTGATTACTGTAAAAAGATCATCAAACATCATTCAAAAAGCTTCTATGCGGCCTTTTCTCAATTACCGGAACAAAAAGCGATGAGTGTCTATGCGATCTATGCTTTTTGTCGAAGGGCGGATGATATCATTGATGTGGAAAAAAAACCTGAGAAATTAAGAGGAATGCGTGACCAATTGGATGAGTTTCAAAAGGAAAATTGTCCAGAAGATCCGATGTGGCGAGCATTAGCAGTGGTTTTTGATCATTATCCTTTAGACATCAAGTTCTTCTATGATATGTTGGAGGGGCAACGTCGAGATGCTCATTTTGAACAACCTCAGACGCAAAAAGAATTAGAGGAATATAGTTATTATGTTGCAGGATCTGTTGGATTAATGTTGTTGCCCATTCTCTCTGCAAATTGGCAAAGTATTATAGAAGAAGCCAAGGATTTAGGTCGGGCAATGCAGATTACGAACATCTTGCGTGACATAGGCGAAGACTTGAATGAAGGTAGAATCTACCTTCCAAAAGAGCTGATGGATCAATATGGTGTGACGGAAAAAGCGATTAGAACACATCATAGGAGTCAAGCATTTATTGACTTATGGGAGTTTGAAGCGCATCGTGCAGAGGAAAGTTATAAAAAGGGATTGGAAATGATCGCTGAAATTGATGAAGAATGCAGAATTCCTCTACTGACAGCAATTTATCTTTATAGAGAGATTTTGTCTGTGATACGTGAAGGAAACTATGATGTATTTGGAAAGAGACATGTAGTCAATAAGACTAGAAAACTATTACTATTTAAAGCAGCCAATCACGACTCAAAAAGAATAGCGCTTCAAAAAAGGTAATGTTCAAACAACACTGAATAAAAGACAGTCAAGTATGCGGAGTAAGTACTCTCTGCGTACTTTTTTTGTGATCAAAAAATCTGTGAGATTTCAAAAGAGGGTACCGCTTATATCGTGACTGAAATAGGGCTAAGAAGTATTTTTTTGGAATCACTAAAACAAAATTGATTGTAAAGCAGTAAGAATATATTAGATAAAATCAATTGAA
>NZ_NIBK01000001.1:1595637-1597239 GCF_002174375.1 Enterococcus sp. 12F9_DIV0723
AATAACATGAGTGGAAATAAAAATAATTTGACCATGTATTCTCTTCAATCTAAAAGGAAAAGTATTTTTAGTTTGTAAAAAAGTGATGAGCAAGATTAGCAAAAAAGGATTCTTCCTCTAGTAAGGTGATGACGTATTTAAACGAAAGGAAGGTTTTAGTATGAATTTAGAAAATAAAGTGGTCGTCATTACTGGAGCAGGTGGTGGTATTGGAATAAATGCCGCAAAAAAAGTTTCTTCTTTAGGCGCTAAAGTGGTCTTGGCTGATATCGATGAGGAGCACTTACGTAGCTTAGCTGGAGAATTGAGAGCGGAAGGAGGTGCTGTGGAATACTTTAAAGTCGATGTGACGAAAAGCGAAGATATGAAGAAATTAGTCGCTTTTACGAAGGAAAAGTACGGGAAAATTGATGTTTTCTTTAATAGTGCGGGTGTGCTAAATATAGGGCTGAATCGAGAAATGCCTAGCAAAGAATACACGCAAGTGATCGAAGTAAATGTTTTAGGTGTTTTGAATGGTTTATCAGCGGTTTTGCCTGAATTTAGAAAAGTCGATAAAGGTCATGTTGTCACCATGGTTTCAATTGGCGCACATGTAGTTGGACCAGCAATGAGCACATACGCAGCATCAAAAACAGCAGTATTAAAAATTATGGAAGGGGCTCGACAAGAAGAAGCAGATACCAAAATACGATTTACATCAATTTCTCCTGGAAACGTGGCTACTGACATGGGAAGAAAATTGGATCAAACAACGGATGAGTATCAAATTCTAACACCTGAAGCCATCACTGATGCCTTGCTTTATGCCTTGCAGCAACCAGAGCAAGTAGCTATTAATGAGATTATTTTGAGACCTACAAAAATGATGGTCTAACTATTGTTAGTATCGCATGGAATATAAAAAGGAGAGAAATTCTGTTTCTCTCCTTTTAGTTACTTTTTCAATTGTTGCGGTTGGCTATTCTATTTTTTTATACTCATTTAGACGAGTAGAGCGAGGATTGAGACAATTGATTGAGTGTCTCAATTTGTTTCAAAAATCCGAGGAATGATGGCATCAATTTTTAGTACTTCACCCTCAGTGAGGGTCTTTCCATCCTTTCGCCAAATACGAATATGTCTTTGTTCCTTTTCAAGCGCATAATTTTCAGTAGTATACTTTGCGCGAGAATTATTTAACAAGGTTGTAATAAAAAGAGCTCGCAGCTGACTTAAAGAAAGTCCATTTTCGCCTTGCATTAAAAAAGGTGATTCATAGTGGTAAACTCGATAATCATTAGAAATTGTTCCTCTCATAATTTCATCCTCCAAATGCCTTCTTCCTCTATTTTAGCAATAAAGGAACTGTTAAAAATAGTCTTTTATTAATAACTTACGAATTCGTTCACAATTATACTCAATTAAGAAATGATCGTTTAAAAAATAGTGACGCTTAAAATGATTCGGCCGTAGGTGCTTAAAAAAGGATAAAAGATAAATAAGGTTTTTGATTGAAAAATAAACACAAAAATGTTAGCGTTTACATTTAGGAGTGAATTTTAAAAGGGGGGAATTAAATGATATATCGAGCAATAGCAGCTGGCGCAGAAGTAGAAAATA
>NZ_NIBK01000001.1:1599742-1608733 GCF_002174375.1 Enterococcus sp. 12F9_DIV0723
AAAAGAGGCTGTGACATAAGTCGTAATCCTTAATCGAACAAAAATTGGCTTCCAGAAATCATTTAATGATTTCTGGAAGCCAATTTTTATGTACTCAAGGTGCCAAGCCGTTTCATTGCGGCTAACTTTCTCATATTTAATGCCATGATAAGGATACCCGTTTCCTTTTTCACCTTTTCTAGGCCTCGAACATGGTATCGAGTGAAATGCAAACAAGCCTTCATCCACCCAAAGACTGGTTCTACGTCAATTTTTCTTTGTGCGTAGATTTTTCCATTTTCAGGTTCTGAAAGCAAGGTGCGTTGTTTTGCTTTAAAGTATTCTAACGAAGGATTGACCTTAATGATGCGTGTATTGCCCCCTTGGGTCAACGCTTCTTGAATCACTTCTTTATTTTCCGTATATTTTTCTGCTTTGTACTCTTTGAAGTCTCGAACAAACCCATCGACTTTATCCGTATCTGTTCTATATGTATTGAAATTGAAACGAACTCCTTTGGGATCAATGTAATAATCCTCTTGTTCGTTATACGTCCAATTCATGACTTTTCGTTCGTCCGACTGCCATTTCTTACTTTGCTCTTTCAACATCGTAGAGTAAGGAATCAATGCGATATGATTCGGTAGTTCATCCTCAAGATACCGATAATTTTGTTCTGAGCCATATCCGGCATCCGCCACAATATACTTAGGAAGTCGACCCGCCCCGTTCATTTTTTCTATAAATGCTGGGAGGGTTTTCGTATCCGTTGGATTTTGATAGACATCATAATCTAAAATGAACTGGTTACTAGTGGCTACTTGAAGGTTGAACGAAGGCTTTAATCGCCCATTACGCATAGGATCTTCTTTGACACGCATAAAGGTGGCATCTGTATCTGTTTTTGAATAACTATTACGGGCACCACAAATAGCTAAGCGCTGTTGATACTCCGCCATTTTATCCCGACGTTCGCTTAGTTTTCGTTTTTGTGCTTTTAATTTACGGCGTTGTTGTTTGGCTGGATTTGGTGAAACCTTTCTGGTTTCAAGTACTTCTTGTTCCAATTCTTCTAACCGTAATTCCAACCTTGTAAGTACTTCATCCAACATATCTAATGTGAGTGAGGTTCCTTCAGGAACATGACTCGCTAAATGCGCCTCTTTGAGTTCAGACATCAAAGAGACGAGCTGCTCACGGTTCATTTTGTCATACTTGATTGTGCTCTTTTTCCAGACGAAACTATATTTATTGGCATCCGCGAGAAGCTTCGTCCCATCGATAAAAATTGAATGAGTAATCAATTGTTGCTCCCTAAGATAATGAATTAATGAATCAAGCCCCTTTTCGATCAATGCTTCTAATTCATTAGATACGCGGAAACGGGCAATGGTTCG
This sequence comes from Enterococcus sp. 12F9_DIV0723, assembly GCF_002174375.1. Lineage (NCBI taxonomy): Bacteria > Bacillati > Bacillota > Bacilli > Lactobacillales > Enterococcaceae > Enterococcus > Enterococcus sp. 12F9_DIV0723. Next base: position 1,601,119 of record NZ_NIBK01000001.1, read on the forward strand.
GTAAGTCGGGATCTGTTCTTGCGTCAACCATCGAGCCGGTAGGCTCTCTTCAGCTAATTGCTCAATTTTCCGACTGCTAAATACACTCCGCGTATAAGCGAAAAGAACTAGTTTTAACATCGCGCTTAAATCATAATTCCGCGGTCGACCAAAAAGATAAGGCTCTTTGATTTCAAGGGATTCGACAAGTTCATTGATAAACCAAGCCGTGCTATCTTCTTTTGGAATGTAAGAAGTTGTGATATCTAAAGTGAGTTGATTCATGTTATAATTTGTATGCATGATTTTGATCCTTTCGGGGGTTGAATGATTTAGAGTACGAGCGTCATCTCGTACTCTTTTAGTTTACCCAAAAAAGCCAGTGAAATGAACGAATTCTCGTCATTTCACTGGCTTTTTACTTAGAGACTTATGTCACAGCCTCTTTTAGTGTCTTTAGTTGCATATATACGAATCAGTTCATCGATTCACTTTACTTGCTAAGTCACAATAGAACATAAAAAAAGAGTCCATTTCGGCGCTTTGTTTAACAGTCGCTTAGTATGTCAACTCGAACATTAGATTATCCGACTAAGGACCTATTTCGAAAAAGTAAAAAAAATTTTATAATATAGGTAACAAGTTACGTATATTGAATGACTGGAGAAAATAAAGTGGATATCGAACAGTTAATAGAAGACTTTCAAACAAGTAGAGACAAACAGCAGCGCGCTATTTTCGCTAGTCTATACATTTTAGGAAATCGGCTGCAAACCTCTTTCGATAAAATTGATCCGTCTGTGTCAATGAAGCAGTTTATGGTTTTAGTTATGATAAGGCAATCGTCTGAAAGGGCTATTGATTTAACAAGTTGCGGAAAATTGCTAGGCTGTTCAAGGCAAAATATTAAAAAATTAGCGATTGCATTAGAAGCAAAGGAATTGATCGCAATGAATCGAAGTGAAAAGGATAAGCGAAAGACGATTCTCGTCTTAACAAAGAAAGGGGAACACTATTTTCATTCGGTTGAAACATTGCACAGCCATGCTTTGGCAACCATTTTTAATGGGTATTCTGATAAGGAGCTATCGAACTTTTTTGATATTTTTATGAAATTGTACCGAGGTGTCGAGAAATTGGAAATCACTGAATAAGAAGGAGAAGATGAATAAAATGGAAAAGCTTGTTATTTATGCCACGAAAAGAGGAAGTTCTAAAAAATATGCGGAGGTATTTGCACAAAAGCATGGCTATCCGATTTATGAACAAGGGAGGGTGCCTTCAGAAGACTTCGCGGGTTCAAAAAAATTATACTATTTTGGCAGTGTATACGCTGGTAGAGTTTTTCAGTTAAACAAGTTGAAAGAAAAATGCAGAGAAGGAATGGAAATCACAGTAGTACCAGTCGGGTTATCTTCAAAAAATGACCAAGAAAAAATGGTAGAAATTCGTAAAGGAATTATTAAAACTTTTCCGGAGGCAGAGATTTTCTACATGAGAGGACGATTGTCATATAAAGAATTGAGTTTCCCCGAAAAAATACTGATAAAGATGATCAATAAAGATAGCAAGAAAAAGGAATCGCAGAATAAACTGGATATTGAAAAAGCAATTGGACAAGTTGTAGCGGAAGACGGTGTAGACTTTATCAATTTAAACGAATTAGAAGTTATTGAGTAGGACTATCAATAACCCGTTTATGGTCGAATAGTGCCTTTCATAAGTCCAAATAAAAGGCCTTGCGTATATAATTTATTTATTTGATAATATTTTGATTGCAATTTGGAATGATTTGTATTAGACTAATTCCAATCTATACGTATGCATTGAAGAGAAGAGTAATTAATCACGAAACGATTAAAGAGACCCTCGGCTGGTGAAAAGAGGGATCGTGGAAAGTTAATGAAGATGAGCTCTGAGCATTCAGTTTGTTCACGCAAATTGAACGGAAAGCGACCGTTACTTCGCCGGGTATGTAAGTACCGTTGAGGTATTATCTGAAAGGATAATACGAATAAGGGTGGTAACGCGAAAATATTCGTCCCTTTATTTATCAGTAGACTGGTAGGTAAAGGGACGGATATTTTTTTATTTGTCAAAATTTAATAGGAGTGTGTCAGTATGAAAAAAATTGGTTTCGTTGCATTGGTATTTAGTTGTTTCATTTTTTTAGCAGCTTGTAGTTCGGGTTCCGCAGAGAAAGCGGATAAAATAAAAATTGGGGCCTCCCCTACGCCTCATGCAGAAATTTTAGAACATATCAAACCCGAATTGAAAAAGAAGGGGATTGAACTAGAAATTGTAAAATTTGATGACTATGTTTTGCCGAATAAAGCGTTAGAAAATGGGGATATAGATGCAAATTATTTTTCAACAGTCCCTTATTTTAATTTACAAAAAAAAGAAAACGACTATCGTTTTTCAAATATAGGAGCAATCCATTTAGAACCAATGGGGATCTATTCACACAAAATAAAGAAAATTAGCGAAATACCTTCTGGTGCGAAAGTAATTGTCTCAAACGTTCCCTCAGAATGGGGACGTGTGATGAATATTTTTGTTGAGAATAAACTTTTAAAAATCAAGCCAGGAGTAGCCATCGATAAAGCTACTTTTGAAGACATAACAGAAAATCCAAAAAACTTAGTCTTTGATCATAGTGTCGATCCAACCTTATTAACCTCGGCTTTTGAAAACAATGAAGGAGATCTTGTCGCGATCAATTCTAATTTTGCTTATGAAAAAGGATTGAATCCAGTAAAAGATTCTTTAATGATCGAGCAAAAGAACTCGCCATATGTAAACATCGTATCGACAAAAACGAGCAACAAAGAGAATAAAGACTTGAAAAAAGTGGTGGATGTCCTACATGAGCCGCAAGTGCAAAAGTGGATCGAGAAAAAATGGGGTGGATCGATTGTACCCGTCAGTGAATAAATGAAAGAAGAGGTGAATAAGATGGAGAGAGCAGTATTTGCAGGTGGTTGTTTCTGGTGTATGATCCAACCTTTCGATAGCCTTGCGGGCATTCAATCGGTAATCTCAGGTTATACAGGGGGAACAAAGGAAAACCCAACGTATTTAGAAGTTAAAAGTGGCGAGACAGGTCATACGGAGGCCGTGGAAATTATATATGATCCTTTAGTTATTTCATACGATGAGCTTCTAGAAATCTATTGGCAACAGACAGACCCAACGGACGCATTTGGTCAATTTGAAGATCGAGGAAGCAGCTACAGACCGGTTATTTTTTACTTTGACGAGAAGCAAAAAGAACATGCTGAAAAAAGTAAGGAAACACTGCAAAATAGCGGAAGATTTGATGAGACGATTGTAACTAAAATCGAGAAAGCAACGGTATTCTATCCAGCAGAGGAAGAGCATCAAGACTATTATCAAAGGAATCCTGAAAACTATCAAAAAAATGCAGCCCGCAGAAAAAAATTTATCTCTGAGTTTTGGTAGAAGCGACGAGGTTCCATGAAACACGCTAACTAGAGACAACTCAAAAGAAGAACCTTTCATTTGAGTTGTGCCTGATTAATTTTCTCCTTAAGCAGAAAAATGTGACATATGTCCTAATTGTTTTTCTTTTGAGTGATTACAATAAGCATATAGGAGGTGCTTATTATGATAATCCTAGTCTTACTTTTGATTTTTATAGTTGTCGCTTTATATTTAAGAATGCAAAATAAGAACAAATCAGAATTTATTTATTGGGAAAAAATCGATGAGTTGGAAAAGCAGAGAAAAGAAATGATTTTACAACGCGCGCGGGAAAGACAAAATTTCTAAAAAAGTCAGCCGATTTGCTTTAAAAGCAAGAAACCGGCTGATATTTTTTTACAGCGTTTCATTTTCAAAATAAGAAACTTCTGACGAATACTGGATCAATTTTTCTTTATCAAGTATCAAGAATGCTCGTTTTTCCTTTTTTAAAATGTTGCTCTCACACAATTTTTTTAGTAAACGTAATAGGTGGCGATAGCTGATGCCAATTGTTGCCGCAACATCAGAAAGATTGTCATAAAAATAATTTTTGTAGGCGCCTTTTAATATATAAGTACAGAGTCTTTGTTCTCCAGAGTAAAGTGCATTTGAAGAATAGTCATGTGAGGAGCTCACTAGATTGTTTGATAACCCCTTCGCCAGTTCGGTCATAAAAGTCAAATTTTTGAACATCGTATCATCGTCATCTTGAAAAGGAACGACGAGACATTCGAAAGCTGAGAGTGCAACGACAGAGGCTGTAGCATAGTTTGTCTTGGACATTAATTCGACATCTCCGATGATACCGCTTGATAGATAGTACGCTAAAACAAGACTTTTTCCTGAAGGAGAAGTTGTACAAACTTTCGCCTTTCCAGAGACAACCAGCAGAATATATTTATATTCAAATCCCTGAGAAAAAACGATATCTCCAGACTCGTAGTGACGTATTTCACATAGCGCATGATGATCCGATAATCCATATTTTTTTAACAATTTAAAATGATGTTCCTGTAATGGATAAGTCATATGATCTCCCTCGTTTCTCCTAATGACTATAGGAAGCATTGGTTATTAGTCATTTTACTATTTTCGGGTTTAAGTTGTCGCGATAAACGCCTAAACAAGTTCGGTAAATGCAAACTAAGTAAGAAAGTTCCTCGTTCGACCCTCCAAATGATATTTGTGCTTTTTTAGAAATTACTATAAATAATTTGGATTTTTGAAAAATTCATTTGTGCAATATGTTACAATTGAAGTTGCAATACAAACGCTTTCAATAACTAGGAGGTAAAGTGAATGACAAAAACAGTAATAGTTGGTACAAACCATGCGGGGATTGCCGCAGCGAACACGTTATTAGACACATTCGATGATCAGGAAGTAGTAATGATCGATCGGAACAATAATTTGAGTTATTTGGGTTGTGGAACGGCGTTATGGGTGGGACGTCAAATAGACTCTTATGAAGGCTTATTTTATACAAAAAAAGAAGACTTTGAGAGCAAAGGCGCTAAGATATCCATGGAAACAACCGTTGATCACATTGATTATGGGAAAAAAGAAGTTCATTGTCTGCTTCATAATGGCGAATCATTCATTGAAAGCTACGACAAGCTAATTTTAGCGACAGGGTCAGTGCCAATATCACCGAATGTTCCTGGTCGAGATTTAGAAAATATTCATTTTTTGAAACGTTTTCAAGATGGTCAAGCGGTTGATGAAATTTTAAATTCAGATAGTATCGAGAATGTTGCAGTAATCGGTGCTGGCTATATTGGTGTAGAAATTGCTGAGGCAGCAAAACGACGCGGAAAAAATGTTTTATTATTTGATGCAATGGAGCGTTCACTGCCAAGCTATTATGATAAATGGTTTACTGACGACATGGACGCTACTTTAAGCGAGCATGGAATTGAACTGCATTTCGGGGAGCTTGCGAAAGAGTATAAAGGCAATGGAAAAGTGGAATCCATTGTCACTGACAAAGGGGAGTATCCTATTGACCTAGTCATTAATGCAATCGGATTTTTGCCAAACAATGAATTGGGAAAAAGCCATCTGGACTTGTATAAAAATGGTGCCTATTTAGTTGATCGCTATCAACAAACGAGCGATCCAAATGTATATGCAGTCGGAGATTGCGCAACGATTTATTCAAATGCACTTCAAGATACAACTTACATTGCTTTAGCAACCAATGCAGTACGATCAGGTATTGTAGCAGGTTACAATATAGGTGGCGTTTCCTTAGAATCTACTGGGGTACAAGGATCTAATGGTATTTCCATTTTTGGGCTGCATATGGTATCGACAGGATTATCCGTTGAAGTAGCAGCTAAAAATGGTATTGACGTAAAATACACAGATTTTGAAGATTTACAGCGTCCTGGTTTTATGAAAAAGAATGCCAAAGTTAAAATCCGTATTGTGTATGAAGAAAGTTCTCGTCGAGTAGTTGGCGCACAATTATCTTCAACAGAAGATATTTCGGGTGTGATTCACATGTTCTCATTAGCGATTGAAGAACAAGTGACGATTGATAAATTGAAGCTATTAGATATCTTCTTCTTGCCTCATTTTAACCAACCGTATAACTATATTACTATGGCGGCCCTAGGTGCAGAATAAGTAAACAAGTACAAAAAATTCCCTCAACGTTTGATAATTTTCTGACGTTGAGGGAATTTTTTTATAATAAAGAAAAATTTATTTGGTTCTTTTTAAAATGTCTAAAATTTTCTGATAGTTTTGATTTTGAAAAATTTGATAGTTGAGCTTTTCATACAGCCTTACCGCATGATGGCTCCAGGTTTGTGTACTTAAATAAAGATCCTGGTTCGGGTAGTATTCATGAAGAAGTTCAGTAACACGAATGACTAAAGCCTTGGCCAGGCCTTTTTTTTGTTCCTCAGGAATCACACCTAACCAATGCAGTCTCGGGGAACGATCTTCTGTCCACCAAGCCGTGAAGGTTGCTACCTTTTTCCCTTCAGGGTTCTCTACAAAAAGCATCCGACGGCGTAGTTCTTTTTCGTAAGGCATAAAAGAATGCTGGAAGTACTCGGCGGCTTCCTTCTCTGAATCAAATTCTAAGACGGCTGTTTCAATACGACACCAATCTCTTTCATCGCCAGGTTGATAAAAAGTGAAGCGATAGCCATCAGGTAAAGTAATTTTAGGTAAGGGCGGTGCATCTGAGGGACGGAACATCGTAAAAGGAATGAATGGTACAGATTTATCCAACATAAGAAGACCTCCATTTTTTTCTCAATAAAATCGTATCATGTAGGGCATGCAAAAGCTAGTTCGTTTTTTACTTATATAGGAAACGATGTTACTGATCATTGATCATAAAACTTCTAATATAAAAAAATTGGAGCCTTTGTTTTCAATGGCTATTATATAATGAATAGAGAAATTGGATTACAGAAATATTCCAGTTTGTCAAGATTTTTTTGGTAGTGAATACCGATTCGCTGCAAGATAGTATCTATTAACAATTTAGGAAGGTCGTGTTTTTATGGCAAAGAGGGTGTTCTTCAGCTTTTCTTACGAAGAAGATTGGTCTCGAGCATTCGTTGTTAAGAATAATTGGACGCTTAAAGAAAATGACGAGTCTGGGTTTATTAACAAAGCAGAATTTGAACGAATGAAACGGGATGGCAGTGCAAATATTGAACGATGGATTGATAAACAATTGGCGGGAACCTCTGTAACAGTGGTTTTGATTGGAAGCGAAACATTGGATTCAACGTATGTTCAATATGGAATAAAGAAAAGTTATGAGCGTGGCAATACAATCATAGCGCTCAAAATTGGAAAAGTTAAAAATTTGAATCAGCAAACATCAATCAGTCAATCAGTGGTAAAGATAGTAGGTAAAAATGAGGAAGGAAAATTATTATGGTTTGATGAGATCTTGGATGAGGAATATGATTACATCAAAAACGATGGGTTTACGAACTTAGAAAAATGGATAGAGAACGTTGATAAAGTAAAAGAGGGGTAATAAAGAAACGGCATCGGATTATCCATATAATCGATGACAATAAAAGGGGATAAAGAGAGCGATGGTCTTTAAAAAAAGAAAAAGGGCGAGTGACTGGACAAAACGTTCAACACTCGCTTTTTTTAAATTCAAATT
>NZ_NIBK01000001.1:1609211-1615284 GCF_002174375.1 Enterococcus sp. 12F9_DIV0723
ACTGGACAAAACGTTCAACACTCGCTTTTTTTAAATTCAAATTTATTGTAATTTTATAAAAATATCTCCATGATTTAATCACTAATTAACTATTTTTTCTAAAAGACTTTACGTAGAATTAATTCAAAATAATAATCATTCTTTCACAAAAAGAATTTTTGTTTTTTTTAGTCTGAATACTCTTGCTAAACGGATAACGTTTCGATATACTCGGTAAGGAAAAGACCCCGATTTTAAAATGGGAGGCAGGAGGTGTCCTTATGCTTAAAAATTATCAACGGTGACTATGAAATCAGTCATTACTTAGAGTTTCTAAGCAAGTAGGACAACTGACTTTCCTCCGATGGGTCAAAGTTTTAATCGAATCAAACGACGATTAAACATCTGGATTAGGACTGTATAGGGAGGAAGCATACTTATTTTGGTATGTTTTTTTGTTGTGCGCAAAAAAGAGCTTTTGCAACTACTGAAAACGGTTTAAGTGAAAGAACAAACTTTTAGAGGAGCAATTAAAATGAAAAAAATGATTACAGTAATTGGTTGTTTGTTGTTAACAGCATTAGTTGTCTATTCAAAAACAGAAGTGGTTCATGCTGCGGATAAGTCGAACAAAGTTCAACGGTTGGTCAAAAGCAAAGATATCAAAGAGGATGATTTCTTTGTAGATGCAAAATGGGCTAAAAAACAAATGAAAAATAACGAAGATACAGTGATTATCGAGGCTTCTTATGGTGAAGGTAAAGACTATAAAAAGGCTCATATTCCAGGCGCCCTCCATATCGACACAATGGAAATTGAAAGTGAAGAAACTAATTGGAATATTTTCGATGCTGAAACATGTAAAGAAGTATTTTTAAAACGCGGCGTGACAAAAACAACGCCAATAATTGTCTATTCTAGTGATATCAATGCAGCAGCACGTGTAGCCTTTGTTGCCTATTGGTTAGGTGTAGACCAAGTGAAGATTTTAGATGGCGGATTAAAGGCATGGGAAAAAGCGGACTATAAAGTAGAAAAAGGGGAAGAAGAAGGAAAAGCTGCAAAAGATTTCGGTGCGAACGTTCCAGGACGCCCTGAGTACTTAATTTCTACTTCTGCTGATTTAGTTACTTCAAAAGAAAAGAATCCTGAGTTAGTTTTAGCAAGTATTCGTAGTTGGAAAGAGTTCACAGGCAAAACTAGCGGATATGACTATATTGAAAATGCGGGTGAACCTGAAGGCGCTGTATACGCAAAATCAAGTAAAACGAGTGCTGATGTTGCTCAATTAATGAATAATGATGGAACTGTCAAAGAACCAACTAAAATTTTTGCGGCATGGAAAAAATGGGGAATCACGCCTGATAAAGAAGTTGCTTTCTATTGTGGTACTGGTTGGCGTGCAGCAACGGCATTCTTTATTACAAAACAAGAAGGCTGGAAGGATGTACGATTATTTGACGGCGGTTGGTTTGATTGGGATAAAGCACATCAAAAAGATCCAAGTAAATATCCGGTTCAAATCGGCGACCCAAGAGACAAAGATAAAGTGAAAATCTTGAAATAATGAAACTTTTTAGAATTTTTGTGCATATAACACAAAGTGGTCTGATTTATGTCATCTATCTGATGAATGATCTGTATAAAAATCATTTAGGGTTTATGCGGAATGTGTTATTTTATTCTCATAAGGTCAATAATAGTGCTGTCGGCAGTAAGTTATTTTTACTGCCGGTAGTTTTAGTCGTAATTGCACTCTTACTAACCTTAAAAAAAAGAACGACAGAGTCATTTTTACTGGTGATGATTAGCGGACTTTTCTTAGTTTGGCAGCTATTTTTTACGCTAGAAGCATCGCCAATCTACTATTTAATAAGTGCTGTTTTATGTTTAGGAGTTTTATTACAACTAGCGGTAGTGTTATTAATGAGGAGCTCGTCTAATGGATTACTCAAGTAAAACAATTGAAATGACTCAGTTAATCGCGGAAACTTGTACAAGTTGCAAACGCTGCATGAAAGACTGTATTTTTTTACAGCAATACTGTGAGAATCCTCAGGAATTGTTTCAACGCTTTTTAGAAAAAGATTTGGCGCCAATCGTTCCTTTTTCATGCATGTTATGTGGTCGATGTACGGTGGTTTGTCCATTACAGTTAAAACTAGATAAGGCTTTTTTAGCTATCCGTCAAGATTTAGTCAGAGAAGAAAATCCTCTAAAACAGCTAAAAAGTGTAGAGATGCATCAAAGACTTTCTACGAGTAAATTCTTTAGTGCTGTGAATCGAGGAAGCTTTTCGGATTCTGAGCATTAATTTACTCAAGAATAAAATGTGTCTTACCAAATGAGGAGCATAAAAAGGAGATATACTATGAAGCATGGTTTCATGGCAGGATGCTCATTGAGTTCTAGCAATCCCGATCAAGTTGCATTAGTCATCGATTATTTGAAGACCTACTATCCGGATCTGGCTATTATTCAGGGATGTTGCGGGAAACCGACGCGTATGATCGGTAAAGAAGAATTATTTCAAACGCGTTTTGCCGAGTTAACTAAACAAGTCAAACAAGCAAAGATCGACAATTTGATCGTAGCGTGTCAAGGGTGTATTAAAACGATGACCATTCAAGAACAGTTTCCTACGACCTCTTTATGGGTGAAAATGGCTGAGCTAGGCCTGCCAAAAGAAGCACTTGGCAAAGGGAAAACTAGTGATGTTGTTTTTTCCATACAGGATTCTTGCCCGACTAAAGAAGTCACGGAAATACATAAAGCGGTTCGCACATTGCTGGAGCAACTAGGATATAAGGTCCAAAAAAATCGTCTATCGGGCGAAGATACATTATGTTGCGGCATGGGTGGAATGTGTGGTGTCACTAATCCGAATTTAGCAAAAAAATTTGCAGAGAAACGTGTTCAAGATTTCAAAACAGAACACATCGTGACTTACTGTGCCACCTGTACGTCAGCAATGATTTTAGGTGGAGGAAAGTCATGGCATTTACTAGATTTGATTTTTGGCGAGGTTATCCATAATGAGGATACGCCCTCATCACATCCGCTATCCAATCCAGTAAAGGCCTGGAAAAATCGGTATCAATCAAAAAAAATAGTTACACGAGCATAGGAGAGACGTATGAAAAAATGGTTAATAGGATTGTTAGCAACAGGAATGTTGCTTTCTTTGACTGGCTGCAAGACAAATGAAACGAATGAAGAACAAAAAGCAGAATCCGTCACTACTTTTTCTCAAGCAGTAACTGAGGCTAAAGGAGAAACTGTCACTTTTTATGGCTTCGGTGGCGATGAAAAAGCAAACGCTTGGGTTGACGAGGTTGTAACTCCTGCAATGAAAGAAAAATACGACATTACAGTGAAGCGTATTCCGATGGACATTGACCAGATTTTGAATAAGTTGACCACTGAGAAAGAAGCAGGAGCCAAAGAAGGCGACATCGATGTAATGTGGATCAATGGTGAAAACTTTTATACAGCAAAACAAGCAAAGCTTCTTTATGGACCAATCACGGACAAAGTTGAAAGCTTTGAAAAATGGATGGATGTCGACGGACACAACTCAACGTATGATTTTGGTGTCAAAATTGATGGATACGAGGTTCCATATGGGAGTGCACAATTGGTTTTTGCAGGTGATAGTGAAAACTTCAAAGAAGGATTCCCTAAAAGTACAAAAGAATTACTTGATTATGCCAAGGCAAATCCAGGAAAACTTACTTATACAGCACCTCCGGAGTTTACGGGCAGCGCCTTTGTAAGAAATGTTATATGTGATATCGTCGGTTACGATAAGGTGGAAAATGCCAGTTCAGACAAAGACGCGCTTTATAAAGTTATCAAGCCTGGTTTGGATTACTTGAATCAGCTTAAACCCTATCTATGGCAAGAAGGAAAAACCTATCCAACGACGACCGCTGAATTGGATCAGATGTTTGCTGCTGGACAGGTCAATATGAGCTACAGTTATTCTCAGATGCATGTCGCAGAAAAGCGGAAAGAGAATGAGTTTAAGCCGACAACCGAATCCTTCTTATTTGATAAAGGAACAATTGCAAACCAGAGTTACTTGGCCATAGCTGAAACATCAAAAGTCAAACCTGCAGCATTGGTACTAATTAACGAAATGACTAGTGAGAGCGCGCAATTGAAGAAAGCTGAAGCAGAGTATGGCTATAGCATTCCACCTTTTGACTCTAACAAACTGTCGAAAGAAACCAATCAGAAATTGTCAGATCTTTATAAAAATCAAGGGGTACTTTCACTTGAAGAAATGCAAGAAAAGCAAATTCCTGAGGTTCAAGCAGAAAAAATCCCTTTAATTGAGACATTATGGAAAGAGCACGTTCTTCATGAATAGAAAAACGCTCTTTGCCTTGCCTTTCATTCTATTAAACAGCATTATAATTTTTGCAGCACTTTTCAAAGGATTGCAAATTAGCTTAGGGTATTATCCCATAGTGGGCTTGAAAGATTTTTCGTTAAATAATTACCAACAAGTATTAGCAGAGCCTTTCTTTCAAAAGTCGCTTTTATACAGCTGCTATTTAGCGCTGACTGCGACTTTTTTATCTTTGATAGGTGGTGTGGCGTTAGTCTTTCTGCTAATGAAAGTTCCAAGTTGTTGGTTACATAAAATAATTAACTTACCTATTTCGTTGCCTCACATAATTGTAGCGCTGATGATTATGCAATTAATTAGTCAATCAGGAATCGTTTCACGTATTTTTTTTCAGGTAGGATGGATTAATGGAATGGATCAATTTCCTTTACTAATTCATGATTCAGGAGGTTTCGGCATCCTTGCGGTTTTTCTATACAAGGAAATTCCTTTTGTTGCGGTGACGACTTTGGCAATCTTGCAGCAGTTACAGTTAGGGTATATAGAGGTGGCTAAACATTTAGGCGCCTCAACGATAAAAATATTTTTCTCAATAATTTTACCTATGATTCAAAAAACACTATTTACTTTGTTTATAATATTATTTTGTTTTACTTTTGCTTCATTTGAGGTCCCGTATTTGTTAGGGAACCCTCGTAATCAAACGATCGCAATAACAACCTATGAGTTGTTTACTCAAGCAGATTTAACCACTCGACCGTTGGCGTTTGCATTGAATCTTGTGATGTCGGGGATATGTTTGACGGTCAGCTTTCTTAGCTTGGCGATTAGCCGATTTCTACCAGGAGGGAGAAAAATATGGTAAAGCTCTCTTCAAAAACTAGTTATTATTTATTGCTCTTAACCGCATTTGTTCTATTATTACCAATGCTTTTCCTAGTTTTATGGTCATTTAGCGACCAATGGATGTATCCGTCACTTTTTCCAGAGAAGGTGGCATTGAAATCTCTTAATCAAATGAGACTTGATCCTAGCTTCTTTCCAGCTGTGGTAAATAGCTTCTTCATCGCTATAGCAACAACGCTTATTAGTCTTTTGATCGCTATGCCGGCCGCTAAATACTTTTCACTTCAAAAATTACTGGCTCCGCGCTGGATAGAAGTAATGATCTATTTGCCTTTGATTTTACCCGCCATAGCGATTGTCACGTCTACCCAGACATTATTTTTACAAGTCCATTTGACAGGAACTTTTTTTGGGATCATTTTGATTCATACATATTTTTGTTTGCCTTATGCAATGCAGATTTTGCTTGAGAGTTATCGTCAATTAGGGGAAGGGTATCAATTGACTGCGGAAAGTTTAGGTGCTAAACCTTGGACGATTTTTTGGTCTATCACCTGGCCGTTAATGAGACCTGGATTAACGACTGCTGCCAGTTTAGTATTTATTGTTTCTTTTAGCCAATATTTACCGACTTTTTTTATTGGCGGAGGAAAAATCATCACTCTGCCATTATTGCTTCTTCCTTACGCGAATAACGGCCGTTTTGGATTAGCGTCCATGTACAGTGTAGTATTTTTGTTATGTACGATGCTAGGTGTATTTATTTTAAAAAAGGCAATTGGAGGAGTCACGTATGGGACCTGTCTCTTATACACATCTAGATGTGTAGTTATGTACGATGCTAGGTGTATTTATTTTAAAAAAGGCAATTGGAGGAGTCACGTATGGGAC
>NZ_NIBK01000001.1:1615415-1629132 GCF_002174375.1 Enterococcus sp. 12F9_DIV0723
GGAACTTTTTTTGGGATCATTTTGATTCATACATATTTTTGTTTGCCTTATGCAATGCAGATTTTGCTTGAGAGTTATCGTCAATTAGGGGAAGGGTATCAATTGACTGCGGAAAGTTTAGGTGCTAAACCTTGGACGATTTTTTGGTCTATCACCTGGCCGTTAATGAGACCTGGATTAACGACTGCTGCCAGTTTAGTATTTATTGTTTCTTTTAGCCAATATTTACCGACTTTTTTTATTGGCGGAGGAAAAATCATCACTCTGCCATTATTGCTTCTTCCTTACGCGAATAACGGCCGTTTTGGATTAGCGTCCATGTACAGTGTAGTATTTTTGTTATGTACGATGCTAGGTGTATTTATTTTAAAAAAGGCAATTGGAGGAGTCACGTATGGGACTGAGCGTTAAAAATATACAGTTAAATTACGGAAAAAAGGAAATAATACGTGACGTGTCTTTCGAGGTGAAGGCTGGGGAAATAGTTGCGCTTTTTGGACCGTCAGGGTCAGGGAAAACTAGTTTGCTCAAAATGATTGCAGGAATTCAACCTGTTTCAAAAGGAAAAATAGCGTTTACGGATGACTTCACGCAAGATAAAACGTTATTAGTTTTTCAAGATTTTTGGCTATTTCCTCACATGACAGTCGTAGAGAATATCTCTTTTGGGTTGAAGGTACGTAAATTCGCTAAAGATAAAATAGCAGAAAAGGTCGAAAAAATCATTGAAGTGTTTGACCTGACAGGATTAGAAAAACAGTATCCTGATCAACTATCAGGTGGGCAAAAACAGCGAGTAGCATTGGCACGGGCGGTTGTACTTGAACCTAAACTGTTGTTATTGGATGAGCCCTTTGCCAACTTAGATCAACAGTTGAAAATAACTATGCGGGAATATTTAAGAAGACTGCAAGAAACGTATCAGTTTAGTATTATTTTAGTCACTCATGATCGTGACGAGGCCTTTCAACTGGCAGATCGTATGGTGATTCTATTGAAGGGTGAAATCCATCAAATTGATGAGCCTAAAGAAATTTATTACCACCCGGCCGGTCGTCTTGTAGCTGAAGCCATTGGAGAAACCAATCTTATCCGAGGGGTAGCCCAAAAGGATATTTTCCAAGCTGAAAACGTTGAGTTAAGAGTGCACAACCCAAGGAATATACAAGGGGAATCGTTACTCTTTATTCCGATCGGAATGGAAACTTCGATTCAAAACAGTGGGGCTCTAGCATTTGTTAAAAGGTGTGAGTGGACTCCTAACGGTCAACAAGTTTTACTTGAGATTGGAAACACAGAATGCACATTGACCAATCTTTCAGAAAAAGTCACTGCTGGAGAAGAAGTTTATTTAACTTTTTCTGAAACGTTAACGGTAATGCGGCTATGATTTCAATTATTATTCCGACATTGAATGAAGAAAAGAATATTTCACATTTGCTACGACAGTTAACACAATTGAGGAGTTCTATTTCTTATGAAATCATTGTTGTTGATGGGGGCAGTCAAGATCAGACATGTGAGGTAGCCAAATGCTATGCAACCGTTTATCAGCTGAAAGAAGCGAACCGTGGTGCGCAGTTAAAATTGGGTGCTGAGAAGAGCGGAGGAGAAATTTTATGGTTTCTGCACGGTGACAGTAGGTTGGAAACGACTTACTCTATTTTAGAACAAATACAGGCAGCATTAAACAATGAACAATACAGTGCTGGTTTTTTTAAACTTGCTTTTGATTCAAAGGAGCGGTTCTATCACTATCTGTCCTTTTCATCTAATTTACGGGCTCGTTATCTCGGACTCATTTTTGGAGATCAGGGATTGTTTACCACGAGAGAGAACTATGAGAAAGCTGGCGGTTTTGAATCAATCGCGTTAATGGAGGATTGGCGATTGAGTCGAAACCTAAAAAAATTTGGGCTTTTTTATCCATTGCCTGTTAAATTAACTACCTCTAGTCGGAAATTTCGCAAAGGAAAAATTCGGACGCATCTAAAAATGCATAAAATAAAATTACTCTATTTACTAGGAATGTCACCTGAAAAATTGGCGCAACGATACTACAAATAACAAGGAGCAGCGATGTTAGAAAAAATTAAGGACTACTTAAACGAAACGTGTCTTGTTGAGCAACTTCAACTGAAATCAGCATTCACCGTTGCGTTTTTAGCACAAGGTGAATACAATCAGAATTTTCTTATTTCTGATGGAACAAGCAGTTACGTCTTTCGCTTGAATTATGGAAGTCAACTGCAATTAGATAACCAGATACGTTATGAATACCGTGCATTAAAATGGCTTGAAAGATCTGGAAGAACGCCAAACGTGTTTTATGTAGATGATACCTGTCAATTTTTTTCGCAAGGATTGCTGATTATGGAGTTTTTAAATGGAAAGCCGTTAAATTATCGCGAGGATTTAAAAGAAGCTGCACGTATTTTTGGGAATATTCATAAACAACCAATTGATGAGGATGCTGAAAAGATCTTTGTAGAGGAAAAGGGAACGATACTATCCGCGCGTGTGACAGAATGTCAGAAATTATTGGAACCAGTCCTCAAAAGCGATGTTGTTCCATTAACAGCCAAAAAGCAATTAGTGAAAGCATTGAATTGGTGTGAAAACAATACTCACCAACAAGACTTTTTCATCGACTTGGATCATTGGTGTATCAATAATACGGAGGTAAACTCCCACAATTTTATTATTGGCGAAAAGGGTTTTCTCATTGACTGCGAAAAGCCGGTGATTAGCCATCCAGTTCAAGATATTTCACAATTCTTAGCATCAACGACGACTCTATGGCGAAGCAACTTAATCCTGAAGCAAGAGGAGAAGAAAGAATTTTTCACGCGATATTTGGTTGAAACAGACTTTGACCGCACACAATTCGAGGAGGCGCTTAAAATTTACCATCCATACTTAATGCTCCGTGCGCTCTCTTGGTCAGCAATGGCTTATGATAGTTATCAAAAGGACACTAAAAAACTGAAAAATCAGGAAATTTTTGATAAAGTATCCAGCTATCTTGACGAGCAGTTTTTACGTCATGCGTTAAAGGAGCAAGTGTTTGAATAAAAATGCGTATGTTTTGTTTACTCGCGTTCCGGTTCCAAATAAAGTTAAAACTCGACTGCAGAGTGTACTTAGTGGAGAAGAGGCCTGTGAGATGCAGCACGCTATTCTTTTAGATTACTTTGTGAAGTTTGAAGATTTAAAAGAACAAGGGATAGATCTATTCCTTGCTTATTCAGATGAGGGGGATCCTTCGCAACTATTGATAGATTTGCCCAAGGCATTTAATCCTTTCCGGCAAAAGGGTAAAACGATTGGACAGCGAATGGACCATGCAATGACGTCTCTTTTTACTAAAGGGTATGAGAAAGTTGTATTGACTGGTAGCGACATTCCTAATTTGAATAGTAATACGATCAAATCTGCATTTGAGCAAATGACGGATATCACTTTTGGTCCGTCACCGGACGGCGGGTATTATTTGGTTGGTTGTAACAAACATATCGAGTTATCTCGTATTTTCGAGAAGAAAATCCCTTGGGGGGAAAAGCACGTGCTAGGTGAAACATTGAAGAATTTAGCAGATTACGAGGTGACTTTACTGCCTGCTATCAAAGATATCGACTTTCCAGATGATTTAAAAGAAATTCAACACGACCTAAACGATGAAAATTTTTACTTCTGTCAATGGTTGGAGAATAATAGAGGTGTATTGGATTGAGAAAAATAATTTTTGACTGTGACAATACCTTTGGCTTAGAAAATCACGACGTCGATGATGGGTTGACACTCTTTTATTTACTAGGTGCAGCAGAAATAGATCTTCTTGGAGTGACTCTGACCTTTGGAAATGGAACGCTTGAAGAGGTCGTCCAGATGACGAAAGCACTTCAAGAAAAAGTGGGGATTCATTTTAACTATCATTCAAAGAATCAAGCAGATTTTTTAGTAGAGATGATCAACAAATACCCTCACGAGGTGACAATCCTCGCAACAGGAGCATTGACAAATATATTAGAGGCTAGCATGATCGACCCTGAATTTTTTATGAAAGTACAAGAAATTGTTTTGATGGGCGGGACGACGGAGCCTTTAGTAGTCAATCAGCGTCCTGTCTCGGAGCTGAATTTTTCTTGTGATGCCGCAGCAGCGAAGAAGGTACTACTTAGTCAGGCGAAGATCACTATCATGAATGGGCACATGACTGCTCAAGCCTTTTTTTCAAAAAAGGATCTGAGTAAATTCATAAAAACTGCAGAAAGTCAGATAGAACAAGGAGCCTTAGAATGGGTAAGCGAGACATTAGAAAAATGGATCAATTGGAATGAGCAAATGTTTGGTTTCTCAGGGTTTTGTAACTGGGACATGACCACTGCCGTTTATCTAGAATGCCCGGAGTTGTTTAGTCATGAAAAATATTGCTTATCAGCGACACAACCTGATCTTACAATTGGAAGGATCTCATTAGCTGAACAATCCTCCTATATAGTAAAAATGCCGAAAAGCATTCTCGACTTAACGGAATTTAATCATATAGTTATTCAACGAATGCTTGCAGGCTTATTGAAATAAGCAAGTATTTTATGATAAATGGCGTTCACAAAATGCTAGAGTGGAAAGGAGCACCGTTGAAAAAAATTATACTATTTATTTTATTGGTTCTTTTTGTGATCTTTCTAGGCTATCAGTTTGGTTTAGTGAGTTTGCTGACAGATATTGAAAGTCTTAGAGCGTATCTGGAAAGCCTTGGTTGGTGGGGATATGTGCTCTTTATCTTACTGTCAGTTCTTGTAGCAGTATTTCTTTTGCCAGGACAATTCTTAGCGATTGTAGGGGGCCTAGCATATGGTGGCTTTGTAGGTGGATGCTTGACCATTATTGGTGCTTCATTGGGTGCAAGCATTTCATTTATTATAGGAAAATATGTTGCAAGAGAATACATTTTGCAACGCTTTGGAACAGATCCTACTTTTCAAAAAATAGAAAAAGGCGTTCAAGAAAATGGCATCGCCTTTTTGATTTTTACCCGACTAGTCCCAGTTTTTCCTTTTGCCATTCAAAGCTATGCCTATGCGATGACACCAATGAGTATTCGTAAATTCAGCATAATTTCTTTTTTGACAATGATGCCTGCTAGTTTTATTTATGCTTTTATGGCATCAGAGATTGCTTCAAAAGGAATATCTGGAACTTTACTGGTAGAATTATCTATCGCAGGAATTCTTTTAGCGCTTCTCGCATATCTACCAAAGAAAATCAGTAAAAAATTGAATCGACTGAGTTCAGAGTATAAAAATGATTAGGCATTCTAAAGACCAGAGCGGCTGCTCTGGTCTTTTTGTTTCCCATTGGTTGATTTTTTAGCGTATAAGTTAACAATAACTCCATTGTTTTCTTTTAGTACTCATTTTAAAATTGGTATGAAAGGGGAGAGTAGAATGGAAATGAGTATAGGAAAGATCATCTCAGAAAAACGCAAAGAAAAAAAGATAACGCAGCAAGAATTGGCAAATTTTGTAGGGGTATCAAAAGCTTCTGTTTCAAAGTGGGAAACGGGGCAAACATATCCAGATATTTCACTGTTACCGCTCTTAGCTGCCTATTTCGACATGACAATAGATTCGCTTTTAGCCTATCAGCCACAACTGGAGAATCATGAAATACAGCGAATATATGCCACATTAAAGGATGGATTAAATACAAAAGAACCGGATGAGATGTTACTTCTCATTCATAGATTGATACGAAGGTACTATTCGTGCTATCCATTCGTCTTACAGATGGGCATGTTTCTATTGAATCATGCAGACTTGCTGCCAGGTGAAGAAAAACTTCCGACATACACCAAAGAAGCTCAAAAATTATTCATTCATGTTCGAACACAATCAAAAGATCCTGAATTAATTACGCAAGCTTTAAAATATGAAGCCTATACCGCGCTTGTACTACAAGAATTCGACAAGGTTTTATCCATGCTTGGAGATCGTGCGCCTATGTTGTTTCCGGTGGAAAGCTTGATCGCGGCTGCTCAGCAACAAAAGGGAGAGGCAAGTCAAGCAGTTGAAACGTTGCAAAGTGGAATTTATCAATATGCAGCATTGTTCATGAGCTTTTTCACGAATTACTTGCAGTTACTGACTGATGATCCTAAAAAATTTACTGAAACAGTCTCACGGGGAAGTCAATTTGCAAAGATTTTTCGATTCAGCTCGCTGCATCCAGTCTCATTGATGAATTTTCAACTATCTGCTGTTTTCGGCTATGCGAAAATGGGCAATGAAGAAGCCGCTTTGCAACTATTAGGGGCTTTTCTCGAGGTCATGAAGGAGACAGAATTCCCTGTTGTCTTGCACGGGGATGCCTATTTTGATCAAATCAATGAATGGCTAGATCAATCAGAAATTGGGACGCAACTCCCCAGAGATTCTATGAAAGTTCAAGAGAGTTTGACTGATGCAATCATCGATAATCCCGTCTTTAGTCAATTCAAGGAGCAAGAGAAATTGCAGAATATTTATAGTGAATTACGTGCCATAAAGAAGGAGCATTCAAAAAATGAATAATTTAGATTTTTTCAGAGAAAATTTACCGATTCTATTGCCATTCGTGCTTCTTGAATTACTTTTAATGATCACAGCAGTTTGGCATGTACTAAAACATCCTAACTATCGATTCGGGAACAAAGCAGTGTGGTTATTGATCGTGATCGTTTTTCAGATTATTGGTCCAGTCTTCTATTTTGTATTTGGAAGAGGGGATGATTTATGAATATTTTGGAACTGCATCAAGTCTCAAAAAAGTATGGGTCAAAATATGTCTTAAATAAGTTAGATCTCCATGTTCCAAAGGGTTCAATTTTTGGGTTCGTAGGAGAAAATGGCGCTGGAAAGACAACCACAATGAGAATGATCCTCGGCTTAGAGGAAAAAAGCAGCGGAGAAATTCTTATTAAAGGAACTCCGGTTACTTTTGGGGACAATGAAACGAATCGTTATACGGGTTACTTACCTGACGTGCCAGAATTTTACGACTATATGTCTGGTAAAGAGTATTTAACTTTCTGCGGGCAACTTACTGGGATGAAAAAAAAACAGTTGTTGACGAAAGTTTCCGAGTTATTATCCTTGGTAGGTTTGAAAGAAGATAAAAAGAAAATTAAGGGATACTCCCGTGGTATGAAACAACGTTTAGGAATCGCACAGGCTTTATTGAATGATCCAGAGCTATTAATTTGCGACGAGCCTACTTCAGCCTTGGATCCAGGTGGACGAAATGATTTTTTAGAGATGTTAGCAACATTAAAAGGGCACACAACAATCGTATTTTCTACCCATATCCTGAATGATGTCGAACGTATATGCGATCACGTGGGAATCTTGGATCAAGGGCAGTTGGTGCTCAGTGGGTCTTTAGCAGAACTGAAGCAGCAATACGCAAAAAAACAAATTGAAATCGAATTCAAACAAAATATAGAGTTGCAAGACTTTACGGAAAAACTCGAACGATTAAAAATTCAGCAGCAATTGAAAGGCTACTCTTTTAACCCACAAAAAAACCAATACCTTTTAGAATATATACAGCCCTACGAAAAAATCGCACCGCTGCTTTTTAAACAATTCGAAGACGCGCAAGTCTTCCCGAAAATAATCAAGAAAATAGATCCGTCGTTAGAAACGATTTTTTTGGAGGTGATAAAGTGAAGAATTTATACTTTTTTACTAAAAAAGAAATTGTTGAAAGTTGGCGGACTTATCGTTCTGCGATCGTAATTCTGATATTTTTGATTTTTGGGCTAATGAATCCCTTATTGGCTAAACTAACTCCTGAGATTGTTAAACTGACAGTGGGTGAGGCGATGGCTAAGACAATTCCTGAACCTACTTCACTTGATTCTTGGACGCAATTTTTTAAGAATGTTAATCAAATTGGTTTGATTGTAGTGGCATTGATATTTAGCGGAACAGTCAGTAATGAAGTGAGCAAAGGAACGCTGATTAATCTTGTTACGAAGGGGCTCAGAAGAGGGGCGATCATTGGTGGAAAAATAGTGAATCTGCTATTTCAATGGAGCATTAGCTTTCTTGTAGCCTTTCTAGTGACCTGGGGGTATACCAACTATTACTTTGACGATAGTAAAAGTTCTCATCTTTTTCAGGCTGTCTTTCCTGTGTGGCTTTTTGGAGTTTTCCTAATGAGTTTGATTCTTTTTTCTTCTACCATTGCTCGTAATAGCTATGAGGGCTTGCTAGTGACGGGTGGAGGGGTCGTTTTACTCCTATTGTTGAGTCTCTTTGACAATCTTAAAAAGTACAATCCAATCTCATTGGTGACGCAAAATCTTCTGTTTTTACAGCAGGGTCCAGCTTTTGAGAAGTATGTACCAGCAATGGTACTAGCATTTTTACTTTCTCTGATATTTTTATTGTTGAGTACGCTCGTTTTAAATAAAAAAAAATTATAAGAAAGCCCCAGGTTTATTTCAGTATCTTGTCTCATCTGCAAAGTTTAGTTTTATAAATAGAAAGAAAAAGGTATGCCGCAATCTGAGGGCATACCTTTTTAAAATCATTTGCACCATTAAAAAGTCGAGGGGCTGATTATTAAATAAATAAGTAAACAACCGAATAGATATAATAGGCTAATAACAACAAAGCAACAATGCAAGAAAGTTTAGTTAAGACACCGCCACGTGCGGGTTTTGTAGACTTGCGAGATTGTCGACGAGTTGTTTCTACGCCTACAGTATCTGTAATTTCTTGTTTCGCGGGACGTAACAGTACGATCGCAAGCAAATCAATGAATAACAATCCTTGTAAAACGATGCTTACGATAAACGTAATTTGATCTCCTCTAACCATTCGGAATAAGAATAGGACGATCATCAGAAGATCGAATAGTAATGTCAATAAAAGCGCCATAACAAAGCTCCTTTGAATAGGTTGGAATAAACAAGATTTATTATAGCATACAACGACTAAAAGAATAGTGGATTATTGTGAATGTTCGTCCACCCTGTCAGTGTTTGTGATTCAAAAAAGAATAGATCATCCAATAGAGCATAAAAGCGAGAAGCGATATTAGCATCAAAAGAGCAAGCGCCCATGCGCCCTCAACAGGTTGATAATGGTGGTAGTTCATGAGTAAGTAGATAGATAAAAAAGTCGGGATCAGGGAAAAGTATAAATGGATCAATACGCGATCTTTTTTAAACAAATAAAAATAAATGATAGTCATCACAATGAAAATTAAATAAATGATCCCTGAAACGGCATTGCCAATATCCATAAGTTTCCCTCCTGAAGGCCATTATATCAAAATCAGCGCCCTCGACAAATAACAAAAAAATGAGAATTACTAATTTTAATTAATGAGGAAATCCTTTCTCATCGAGAAATACTGAACATAAGAATAATCACGTTGTTAATCCCTAATAATTCTTTCTTTATTTTAAAAAAAATGGAAACATTTGAAAAAAGCCGGGAATATCACGTTTTTTAATCGTTAGAATCCAACTAAAAAATTTTACTTTGTGATTAATATTTGTTAGTTTATATAGAGGGGAAATAAGAAAGATATTAATTGTAACCGTTTTTTAATAGTTGCTAGAGGGGGATGACATGGATTATAAAAAACTACTATGTAGTGTGATGTTATTAGGAAGTATAGGCCTATCAACAGGTGTGGCCTACGGAGAAGAAACGACGGATTCAACCAATAAAACAGAAAGTTCATCGATGGTTGAATCATCGAAGGTCTCAGAGGAAACAACGGAGACAACTTCAACAGAAAAAACGAACGAAACAGTCGATTCAGAAACAACCGAAGCCAGTTCGAGTGAGCAGCCGCAGGCGAGTGAAGAAAATGAATCAGTGGATGAGCAGGAATTTGATGAATTAGGAAATTTACAATTTCATCATCCTATTCGATTCGAAGATTTCACTTTAGCGCCACCCGCTTTTCGAGCAGCGCGTTCAGCTGTAAATACACAACAGGCGTTTATAAACCAAGTAGCGCCTTCAGCAAAGTCTTTAGCAAGTTCAAATAATCTCTACGCTTCTGTAATGATCGCGCAAGCAATCGTTGAAAGTGGCTGGGGAGGAAGCGACCTTTCCAGATCGCCTAACCACAATCTCTTCGGTATAAAAGGAATGTACAACGGTCAATCAGTAACCATGCCAACATGGGAATATAGTGAAAAAAATGGCTGGTATCAGATCAACGCCAAATTTAGAAAATACCCTTCATTCAAGGAGTCTTTGGGCGATAATGTAACTATTTTGAAAACTACATCGTTCTCAGCAGGCAATTATTATTATTCTGGTGCTTGGAAAAGTAATACTAAATTGTACAAAGATGCGACTGCCTGGTTAACGGGACGCTACGCAACTGCGCCAAATTATGGTTCTACTCTAAATAATGTCATTGAGACCTATAAGTTAACCCAGTATGACTCTGGTGGAAACAACGGTGGCGGTTCGACGCCAGCACCTGTACAAACCAATGCAATGTATCGTTTGTACAATCCAAACAGTGGGGAGCATTTTTATACGGCCAGTACAGGTGAACGAGACAACGTTAGAAAAGCAGGATGGCGTTACGAAGGAATCGGTTGGCAGGCGCCAAAGAGCGGTACACCTGTTTATCGTCTCTATAACCCGAATGCAGGAGACCATCATTACACACCGATTGTCTCCGAAAAGAATCATTTAGTAAAAGTCGGTTGGCGTTATGAAGGAGTAAGCTGGTATTCAGGTGGCAGCAAGCCACTGTATCGCCTGTATAATCCAAATGCAAAAGCAGGCGCACATCATTACACGTTGCTTCAAAGCGAGCGAGATAATTTGATTAAACACGGCTGGCGCAATGAAGGAATTGGCTGGTACGGACAATAAAATAATGATACTAAAAAAAATCTTGATGAGAGCCTTCATCAAGATCTTTTTTGCGAGAAAACTGCCTGCTTAATCTAGTGATGTTAATCAAGTGAGGACAACGATACCTTGACCAGACGATCGTCTTGATTGTCTGGAGACCCGCGACCATCATGATTATTTGTTACAAAATAGAGGGTATTTCCATCGATGAAGACATCTCTTATGCGGCCAAATCCCTTGACAACTTGCTTTTCTTCCTCCGAGTCTAGATCAAAACGTAAAATAGCAGTTCCGCGTAGCCCTGCTACGTAAAGGGCTTCATCCTTATAAGCCATTCCTGAAGGAGCCCAGGTCTGACTATTTCCAGAGGTGAAAAGCGGGGACTCCATTCCGTCACGCTCTTCTGCGCCTTCAATGTCAGGCCAGCCATAATTCCTGCCTTCTCTGATTCTATTGATCTCATCATTCGCGCTTGCCCCATGCTCGCTTGCATACATCGTCTCATCAGAAGACCAAGTTAATCCTTGTGCGTTTCGATGGCCATAACTATAAAAATAGGAATTAGAAAAGGGATTATCGTCGGGAATAGACCCATCGAAATTTAGACGTAGAATTTTTCCAGCTAAAGAATCTCTGTCTTGCGCTAAGTCGGGCTGAGAGGCATCACCAGTTGTCGCGTATATCTTTTTATCCGGGCCAATTTTAATTCTTCCGCCGTGATGCGTACTCCCGCTAGGAATACCATCTAATAAAACTGCTGTTTCTTGCCATCCGTCATTTGCTAAGGTCAATTCTACAATTCTGTTCAGCCGATTCCCGTTGTCTTCATACGTATAATAGGCAATGCCTTTTTGTGATTCTGAGAAATCAGGATAGAGCACAAAACCCAAAAGTCCCGCTTCAGAAGCAGAGGATAGGGGACGTTCCAAAGAAACGGATTGACGTTCCACCTCACCATCAGAGATTTTTGCAATCGTTCCTCCTCGTTCACTAATATAAAAAGCTTCATTGTGACGTTCAATCGACCAAGGAATAGCTAAATTTTCTGCAATGACTTCTGCTTCTTGTCCATCAGATTCTCTTGTGCCAGACAACTCTGAAACAGTCGCTGAGTCTTCGTTCCCGCAGCCGCTTAAAGCTACAAATAGCATTCCTAAAAATAACAGTTTCTTTATCATTCCTTCTTCCTCCTAGAATATTAAAATCTTAAGTGGCTCGTAATTATTAATTTTAACCTATCATTATTTTGGACTGGAAGTAAAAAAATATGCTTTAAATAAAAGCATGCAAGGGATTGAGCACACAAAAAAAGACAAAGTATCCTACCCGCATAAGCAGCTATAACTTTGTCTCTTAAGAGTTACCATGAAATCATAAAAAAGAACATCAATGTTTTCATGATAAAAATTATTGTTTTAGTGAACACCAAAATTTAACATACCATAAACTCGTTTTCTGTACCCTAATTTTCAACGTCTGAAATTTCTGAAATAACAAAAAAACTATGAAGTTTATCAGTAGAATAATCATATTTTTTTCCAATTTCACATAGCACCTGCTGATTCGACTCTAGAACTACGTCACTTCCGTCATACAAACTATCCGTTGGGAGCAGAATTTCGAAAGGTTTTTTGTCATCCAACACCAAGGGCTTTTGAAAGAAATATCCAGCAATCTTTTTCATGAGAATTACTCCTTTTTCTATTATTTGTTATATATTACATCAGCTATTCTAGTAAAACCAGAAATAAGCTCTATAACGGGTGTAATTTAAAGCAACCGCAAAAGCGCCATTCCAAGAACACCTGTTAATACGATTTTCATGAGGTCATTTGTACGAATACCAACAATCAATGCAGGAATACACGCAAAAATTTCTGGAAAACGCAATGTAGGGAAATGACCTGTTTGGAAATTCAGTAAACTTTGAAACAATAGCGCTGTCAAAATCGTCATTGGTAAATAACTTAAAAATTTTTGGAAAGTTGGCGGCAAAGTGAGCGCTTTTGTTAAAACGAAGGGCAGTACACGTGGTACCCAAGTGACCAATGCACATCCTAACAAAGTTAGTAAGTAATAATTATTATTCATCACGTATCAACACCCCCGATAAGCAGCCTAGTAATGTCGACAAAATAACAGAAAGTTCAGCAGAAACAAAACGCATCAAAAGAAAGAGGCTGATGATCGTTACTGCCAAAATGGTCCATGTTTTATTTTTTTGCCTTTTTAAGGGTAATTGCACTTGGAACAAAAACAATCCAAGAAACATCGCAGTCAATGCAAAATCAAATCCAAAAATAGTAGGATCAGGAATAAAATTTCCTAACAGTGCACCGATAACGGTAGAAAGAATCCAAATAAGGTAAGCTGTAAGATTCAATCCGTGCATCCACGAACTATTGACCTTTTTTTCTTGTGCAAGCGTGGACATCAGTACGCCGTAGGACTCATCAGTCAACAATGTTCCAATAGCAATACCATTTATGAGTGAATCATCTTTAAAATAGTGGGCAACAGAAAGACTCATAAGCAAATGCCGTAAATTAACAAGAAAAATAGTAAAGACGATCGATAAAATAGGCGCACTTAGTAAAAGCAACCCGCATAAAATAAATTGCGCACTTCCCGCATAAACGACAGTAGACATCAAAAAAATCTGCCAAATAGCAAGATGAGCGGATTTTCCGACGATTCCCATCGCGATACCAATTCCTAAATACCCCATAATTGTGGGGATACAAGCTTTAACACCATCAAAAAAACTGGGGTTTTGAACAATACGATTATCCATAATTTTTCCTCTCATTTGGTTTTAATCATATTAGAAC
>NZ_NIBK01000001.1:1629897-1633174 GCF_002174375.1 Enterococcus sp. 12F9_DIV0723
ATTTTCTAGAAAGTTATAAGTGTTGTATAATGATTTTAAGGGAGGCGTTCTCAATGAAAGAAAGTTATAAAAAAATTCTTGTGGCAGTGGATGGTTCTACCGCTTCTACTGATGCATTCAATGAAGCATTGAACATAGCTGAACGTAATGGCGCAAAACTTTTTATACTTACAGTTGTGGATTATAAATTTTCTTTAGGAGATCCAGCATTTATTAATGATGCATTAAAATTCCATCTTAACAATGCTGAAATCGAGCTCGAGCAACTCATTGCTAATTCAGATATCAGTAAGTTGGACTACGAAACTAAAATTGATTCTGGAAATCCTAAACGGAAGATTGTCGATTACGCAGTTGAAACGCAAGTAGATTTAATTATACTTGGATCAACTGGCAAGGGTGCAGTAGAACAAGCAATAGTGGGATCTACTACAGCGTATGTAGTAAATCATGCAAGTTGTAATGTAATGGTTGTAAAGCCATAATTTTAAAGGAAAAAAGAAGGGGTTCTATTCAATCAATGAATAGAACCCCTATTTTTATTGGGATAGTAGGGCTCGAACCTACACTTACCTGATTCAGAGTCAGGCGCCTTACCAATTTGGCCATATCCCAATTAAGAACAGAAAAAAGTATAACGCTAGTTTTCCTATTCTTCAAATGAAAAGACTCGATTATTTTTTACCCGCTTGTTTTAAGGCAGCTAAAATGATATTCCCGTCAGCAAAACCTAAATTGATCTTAACTACTTCGGTGCTGAAAACCAGGGTTAAGCGAATCCCGTTTAGCTTTTTCTTACCACTAATTTCTTTGCACTGGTATAGATTGTATTTATAAGACTTTTGCTTGCTCAAAGCATAAAGTGTACTTCCTGAGATTCCGTATGCAGTTAGACCTTCTTGCTTCTTTATACTTTCGTACTTATGAAAACCGATAAAAGAAAATGAAAAATTTGTTTTTGGAAACTCCGATAAGAAGTTAGTAAATAATAAGACGCCCTTTTCTTCCGTAGTGTTGTAATTGATTCCATATTTTTTGGTAAATTGATAGAGTTCTTTTGCTGTATTCATAAAAACCTCGCTTTTCTTGATAAACTAAGTATAAATCTTGTTTCTTATTATAGAAACCATTTTTATCGGCTAAAACGACGAGTGTTAATAAATTCTGAAATAGCCATAGTTATCAATAAAAAGCCAAAAATTTGAAAAAGAAACATCAAGCTGCTGAAAGGGTTAAACAATAAGAAGAAACCCGCAACAATCATCAAGGCGCTGTATATGACTTGGGCCATAACTGGAAAACCATTTCTTTTCGCAGACCAGCTTTGAAGAAATTGACCAATGGCAAAGATCAAAATAATAAAACCTAAGAACATCGGCAAAATACTGATAATTCCTTTTGAAAACCAAAGGATTACAAATGCGATAATAATTCGCGTAATTCCGCTAGTAGTTTCAAACCCAACATTTCCAGTATATTTTTTTGCTTTTACCCCACGGATGATTTGTATGATACCGAAGATTAGCAGATAGAAAAAGATGATATACACGATCCCTCTGAAAACACTACGTGGTGAAATCAATATAGCAATTCCAAGTATTAGATAGAAAGCACTTCTCAAATAGCCGTCTTTTTTTATTGAATCGATAAAATTTAACATGAACGATCACTCCCTTGAAATGATTTTACCTGATTTAAGTTTTTTTTGCGACTGAAGCGAAGATTTCGATTGTAAACCATTCCATAGTTAGGTATAATTGCGAATAACATTGATCCAAAAGCTAGACGAACAAATGAATGTCGATACTGGAGGGCTTACTTATGAATGAAGAAGAAATTGAGCTAGGAAGAAGTTATCGCTGCCACCCAATTGGGTTCGAAGAATGTGTTGAGGGCGAAGTAATTTCTAAAATGACAAATTGTGCTGTTGTACGTATCAATCAGTGTGAAGAGATTGATCAAGAGCAGCGAGATGACAAATCTAACATGGTCGTGGTAAAATATTCTAATTTCATTCCAAGTTAGAAGGCGGTTTTTTTGAATATATTTACAGTGTTACTGGGGATATTTACGATCGTTCTGTATGTATTCCTATTAATAGCTCGCAGAGATATCGTTATTCCGGTTTTTAAACGACGTAGACAATATCCTTTTTATCTTTTTTTAGCGCTGCTGATCTTGTGGATTGGCTTTACTAGTTGGCAAGATTTTAATGGTCGCGTTCAGACTGTCTTAGCCGCGTTAGTGATGCTGAGTTTTCTGCTAGATAAAAGAGGGTTTACTGAAGAGCAGTTACTTCTTTTTAGTTTAGATAATCGTGGGATACCATTGAATGAGATCGAGCGTGTCGTTTTGTTTCAAGAAGATAGTGGATTGATAAAACTTAACTATTTTCGTAAGGATCGACGTGGTCCGATTTTGACTTTTGATTATTCTTTGACAGAGTTTGTTGTCTTTTTGTCTACACACCTTAGTGAAGGCAGTACGTTAGAGATATTGACTAAAGAGGATCAAGATAAAAATGGAAAGTAAAAGATGGCGGTTGCCATCTTTTTTTTGTCATTTTATTAGCCAGTTTAAATATAAAAAAAGGTATGATCAAAAATGATCACACCTTCATTTCAGAGATTAATGAAAAACGCGGAAACGTTCGTCATCAGCTAAAAATTCTTTTTCATTTGCTTCGCCTTTTTTAGAGCCGAAAACCAATTGTGAACGTAATTGCCAGTTTGCAGGAATATCCCATTCTTCTGCAACAGCGTCATCGATAACTGGATTGTAATGTTGTAAGTTTGCGCCAAGGCCTGCAGAAGTTAACGCAGTCCATGTATTTGCAGTAGCAATCCCGTTTGATTGTTCTGCCCAATCTGGGAAGTTATCAGCGTATAGTGCAAATTGTTCTTGCAAATTCTTCACAGTATCTGTTTCTTTAAAGAATAATACGGTACCGTAAGCTGTTCTAAAGCCATCAATTTTTGCTTGTGTATTAGGGAAAACTTCAGCAGGAGTTAATGGTTTCAATGCTTCTTCAACGATGTTCCACAATTTTTCATGTGCATCGCCGAAAAGAATTACTGCACGAGGAGATTGTGCGTTAAAAGCCGTTGGGCTGTTTTTAATAGCATCTTTGATTACTTCTGTAACTTCTTCTTCAGATAATTTAACGTCACGTCCTAATGCATAATGTGAACGACGCTCTTTTAATGATTCTAAAAATTGAGACATAATAATTCCACCTTTTTGTTTTTTTCTTTGTTAACAATGATTACTTTATCAT
>NZ_NIBK01000001.1:1638304-1672476 GCF_002174375.1 Enterococcus sp. 12F9_DIV0723
AAAGAGCAACAAGTCCAACGAGCGTTAGCAATAGTTGGCGGTGAATCAATGCTCAATTTATTTTACCACAGAAATATTAGCTTAAAAACTAATATTATTACTATTTTTAGACGATTAATTTAAAAATGCTGTTGGAAGTTGGTGGCATTTTGATTTTCTAGAAAGTTATAAGTGTTGTATAATGATTTTAAGGGAGGCGTTCTCAATGAAAGAAAGTTATAAAAAAATTCTTGTGGCAGTGGATGGTTCTACCGCTTCTACTGATGCATTCAATGAAGCATTGAACATAGCTGAACGTAATGGCGCAAAACTTTTTATACTTACAGTTGTGGATTATAAATTTTCTTTAGGAGATCCAGCATTTATTAATGATGCATTAAAATTCCATCTTAACAATGCTGAAATCGAGCTCGAGCAACTCATTGCTAATTCAGATATCAGTAAGTTGGACTACGAAACTAAAATTGATTCTGGAAATCCTAAACGGAAGATTGTCGATTACGCAGTTGAAACGCAAGTAGATTTAATTATACTTGGATCAACTGGCAAGGGTGCAGTAGAACAAGCAATAGTGGGATCTACTACAGCGTATGTAGTAAATCATGCAAGTTGTAATGTAATGGTTGTAAAGCCATAATTTTAAAGGAAAAAAGAAGGGGTTCTATTCAATCAATGAATAGAACCCCTATTTTTATTGGGATAGTAGGGCTCGAACCTACACCTGTCTCTTATACACATCTAGATGTGTATAAGAGACAGTGCATAATGTGAACGACGCTCTTTTAATGATTCTAAAAATTGAGACATAATAATTCCACCTTTTTGTTTTTTTCTTTGTTAACAATGATTACTTTATCATCTTACAAAAAGTAAGGAAAGAAATATGCTTGAGAAAAAATAAAAAACTTTCTAGCTAAAGAATAACTGCTGATAAATGAATCAAATATGATAAACTACTATTATGATCGTTAGAATGGAGGTTCGCAAGTGAATATAAAAGAGGCAGTAAAGACAATTATTTATTTTTTGATTTTAGCAGCGATTTTAATCGGACTACGACATTTTGTTTTTACACCTGTCGTTGTTAAAGGGGATTCTATGGACCCTACATTAGCAGATGGCGAACGCGTGATTGCTCTAAAGAACACTGAGATCAAACGTTTTGACATCGTAACTTTTCCAGCGCCTGACGATGAAGGGAAAAATTATATTAAGCGTGTAATTGGTTTGCCTGGCGATACGATTGAATATAAGGATGACCAGCTTTATATCAATGGAAAGAAAACGGATGAACCTTATTTGGATGAGTACAAAGGTGAATTAACAGACAGTCAACCGCTGACTTATGATTTTAACTTAAAAGACCTATATGGCTCCGAAAAAATTCCTGAAGGCGAATTATTCGTTTTAGGAGACAATCGTCGCATCTCTAAAGACAGCCGAATCATTGGAATGATCAAGGAGAAGAACATCATGGCCGATGTGAAGTTTGTTTTTTGGCCATTAAATCGATTTGGAACTGTGGACTAGCATTTTTTGCTAGTCTTTTTTTGCGTACTATTTATCTTCAATTATGCGTCTTTTTGACGGAACTGTTATAATAATCGAGTAACATCACTTGAAGAAAAGAGGGGGAACGATAACGATGCCATTACAATTTTTGTTAGGTGCTGGTCAAAACGATTCGGTAGAACGAATGGTCCAAACTGCGGAAGATTGGTTAAAACAAAATATAGAGAATCGTGTGTTTTTCATAGTCCCCAATTATAATAAATTTGAGCAAGAGATTCATCTCTTGTCAGCTATGAAGAAGGGGAACCACACAACAGAATTTAGTACGATACGCACACAAGTTTTTAGTTTCCAGCGACTTGCTTGGTTTTTTTTACAGCGAGATGGACAGGTTCCTGGAAATATTTTATCAGAAGCCGGAAACGCAATGATTTTGCGAAAAATTCTGAAGGAACAACAAGAAGAATTAACGATTTTTCGCGGAGAAGTAAATAAAACAGGGTTTATTCAACAATTGGCAGGTTTTTATCAAGAGATGCAAATTGGAAATGTATCGGTAGAGGACTTAGCCGAAAGTGGAAGCGACCAAGATCAAGTATTGAAATTACAAGATCTTAAAAAAGTATTTGCTGCGTATGAGGACGCATTGCTTGAATACAATGTAGCGAACGAAGACCCGCTACAGTTGCTGCATACGTATTTAGAGAGTCAAAATTTGTCCAACTGCCTGTTTATCGTAAGTGGGTTTACACGATTTAATGCACAAGAGTTAACTATCTTAACTACATTGATGACTTGTGGAGAGCTACTTGTTTCGTTAGAACTTGACCGTCCATATCCTAACGAAGAACCGAATCCTTTGAATTTATTCGCGGACCCTGGAAAAACATATTATCAGTTGAAGAGTCAGGCAGACATTCAAAAAATTCCCGTTCGTACAGATCAATTTTGTCTCAAAAAAACTTCAGTATTCAATCAAGTGGGAGATTTTTGGGCAAATCAGAAAACGAGCGACTTAGCCCATACGAATCAACTAAAGATTACTAAATACGCCACGATCGCCGATGAAATTCGTAAAGTTGGCGAAGAAATTCGTCGATTAGTCAGGGAAGAGGGGTATCGTTATAACGATATTCAAATTTTGCTTCGCAAGCCGCAATTTTATAATAGTGTTTTGCCTGATGTATTTAATAAATTGGACGTCCCGTTTTATTTAGATGAGACGCAAGAGATGGCGGCACATCCGTTAATCGAGTTTTTACAGGCTCTTTTTTTTATGGATAATTACCATTATCGGATTAACGATGTTTTTCGAATGCTCCGTACAGAGCTGTTCGCGCCATTCGATTGGGCGAAGGACGCGTGGTTTGCTGAACAACAACGCTACAGGGAAATGATTGATTTAACAGAAAATGTTTGCTTGGCCTATAATTTTAGAGGCAGCGCGTGGACAAAAGAGGCAAACTGGGAGTTTGTTGATTACGATTTCGAAGCAGAGGTTTTTAAGGATGCAAAGGAATTAGAGTCAACAACAAATGAGGTTCGCCGTTCCGTACAACAAACCGTCCCAGATTTTTTTAAGAAAATAAAACAAGCTGAAAACGGAGTAGAAGCTGCCACGATTTTTTATCACTTCATGGAAGCCAGCGGTGTAAAACGCCAATTGTTGTATTGGCGAGACCAAGAAGTTTCTAAAGGAAATCTTGATAAAGCTCGAAATCATGAGCAAACATGGCAAGCGCTTCTAGATCTTTTGGACGAGTATGTATTGATCTACGGCAACGATTCATTTGAGTGGGAAACTTTCCAAGAAATCTTTTTAGCAGGATTAATGAATCTGACATATGGGAAGATTCCAACCGCCATTGATCAAGTTCGCGTCAACGATTTAGAACTAGCACGAGTAGATCAGATGAAAGTCACTTTTGCTATTGGCTTAAACAACAATGATTTTCCAGCTCGTTTTGATGACAAGGGTCTTTTGACTGCTGAGGAACGTGTTGCTTTTAATCAAAACCTGCCTGAAGGAAAGTTTTTACCGGAAAGCAATAGCTCAAAAGTAAATCGAGAACCTTTTCTGGCTTATTCAGTTTTCTTGTCTGCAACGGATAAGCTTTATTTGAGTGTAGCGACTACTGTAGACGGAGAGAAGAAGTTAGAAGTTTCTTCCTTTTTGAAGCAACTAAGCCAAGGGCTCCATCTTTCAATTAAAGAAAATGAGTCCCTACAATTGATGAGTTTGCCTGAAAACCACTTGGGAACGATTCGAACACTGCTTTCTGACCTTATTGCTCTCAATCGAATGGCACAGGATGAAAATCGTCCGTTACTGCCTGCTTGGAGAGAGTTGCAAAAATTTATTCAAAATAGCACCATCGCTCCAATGGCACAACGAGTTTTTAAAAGCTTACAAGATTTAAATGTCCCGCGTGCATTGCTTCCCGAAACAGCCGAACGCTTGTATGGAAAGAATCTTTATGTTTCAGTTTCACGGATTGAAAACTTTTATAACTGTCAGTATAAATATTTTGCGAACTTTGGATTGGGTTTAAAGGAGCGCACAGTATACGGATTAACTCCAGCAGCTGCGGGAGATTTCTACCATGAAGCATTGGATCATTTTTTCCGTTTGATAAAAGAACAAGGAATTCGATTGGCAGAGTTAAATGAAGCAGAGCGTAACCGATTAGCCGATCAAGTATTGAAAGACGTTTTCGGTGAGTTAAAATTTGCAATTTTGTCTAGTTCAGCACGAATGAACTACATTCGATACCAATTGTCACGCACGATACAAAAAGTCAGTTGGGGATTGGTTCAGCAAGGAATGCGTACAAGTTTTGAACCCCAACAAACCGAGGTTGTTTTTGGCTCTATCGGTGGCGAAAAAGGAATTCCGGGAATTAAATTGCCTCTTTCAAATGGTGGTGAAGTCTCGATCCGAGGGAAAATCGACCGATTGGATCAACTAAGCAGTGCAGAAAGTGACTGGCTAAGTGTCATTGACTATAAGTCGAGTCCGCATAGTTTTAATGTAGCAGATGCCTATTATGGTATCGCCTTGCAATTGATTACGTATTTGGATGTAGCCGTAACAGATTTTAGTCAGGCAAATGACAAGCAAATAAAACCAGCAGGGGCCTATTACCTCCATGTTCATAATCCTGTTCTAAAGGATCCTAAAAATGTCGAAAAAGACATGCTAAAAGCCTATCAATATGATGGCTTGTTTGCAAAAGAGCCGGAGCTATATGATCAGTTAGATCAGAGCTTGCTAGAAAAAGAAAATTCTTTATTGTTCCCAATAAAAAAAGATAAAAATGGACAAACTGTAATCGTGTCACAATCTAAGGATAAGTTTTACGACTTAGATGAAATGGAGCTTTTACGACAATACAATCGAGAAAAAATTCAAAAGGCTGGTAATCAGATTGTTTCCGGAGAAATTAAATTAAATCCGAGTTACAAGAATAATCAACGAATCGCTTGTCAATACTGTCCATTTCGCAGCGTTTGTAAATTTGATGCCATGCTGAAAGAAAATAATTACCACCGCTTAGAGAAGCTCTCAAAAGAGGAAGTTTTGAAACGAATGGAGGACGAACTACATGACAATTAATTTTCCTATCCCTCCAAAGGCGCCAAACGAAATGTACACCGATTCTCAGTGGCAGGCGATTTACGACCAAGGAACCAACTTGTTAGTATCCGCCTCTGCTGGATCTGGAAAAACTGCTGTGCTGGTCCGTCGCGTGATCGAGAGAATCAAACGACAACAATTATCATTAGACCAGCTTTTAGTTGTGACATTTACTGAAGCAGCGGCCAGTGAAATGAAGGAGCGTATCCAATCTGCGCTGCAACAAGCAATCAACGAGGAAACGGATCAAACTTTAAAGAATCATTTTACCCGGCAATTAACGTTACTGCCGATGGCGAATATTTCAACGCTGCATTCATTTTGCTCTAAAGTAATTCAGCGTTTCTTCTATCTAATTGATCTAGATCCGAGTTACCGAATGCTGACAGACGATACAGAAACGATCTTACTAAAAGAGGATGTGTGGGATGAGCTGCGGGAAACGTTTTACGAAGAAAATCAGGAAATCTTTTATCGTTTAACTGAAAATTTTTCAAATGATCGAAGTGATAGCGGATTAGAGGATTTGATTCTTTCCATGTACGAATTTGCCCGGGCAAATCCCAATCCTTTTGAATGGTTGGAAGGGTTAGTAGAAAATTACCGAGTGGAAAGTCTCGTTGATTCCGATTTATTTAAGAATGTTATTCGTCCACAAGTCTTAGAGACTCTACAAGAGATAGAACAAACGTATCAATGGATGATCGCTGCTAGTCAGGGAACTGAAGACCTATTAAAAATCCATGAACTTGCAGAAAAAGAATGGGCGATAACTAAACGCATTGCGCAGCTAGTGACAGAAGGCCATCTGGATGAGGCATTCACTACATTTGAGATGATGAAATTTACTGCATACCCTTCTCCAAGAAAAAAAGAGGTGAAGGAGCTTTATGGAGATGTCATAGCCGAATGTAAAAACTATCGTGACCAAGCAAAGCAAGGTTTGACAAAAATCAAAGAGATGTATTTTTCCGTTTCACCTGAAGAACAGGTAGCACGTCTTTTAGAAGCTCTGCCGATTGTTGAAGAATTGGTTCGAGTGGAAAAACTTTTTATTGATGAGTATTCAGCTAAAAAACGTGAAAAAGGAATGTTGGATTTCAACGATCTTGAACATTTTACCTTACAAATCTTGCAGGCAGAAGTCGATGGAAACAAACCAGCAGAGCTATATTATCAGAAACGGTTTGCTGAAGTCCTGGTTGATGAATATCAAGATATTAATCAATTACAAGAAACAATCTTGCGTTGCTTAAGTTCGGATTCCCCAGGAAATCTTTTCATGGTGGGCGATGTGAAGCAATCCATCTATGGGTTTCGTTTAGCTGATCCGACATTATTCATCGAAAAGTATCATGATTTTGCTGAGGAAAACGATGGACGCAGAATTATTTTAGCAGAAAATTTTCGTTCTCGAAAAGAAGTCCTTGATTTTACAAACTTAATCTTCACGCAGCTGATGGACCAAAAAGTCGGTCAAATAGAATACGATAAACAGGCGGAATTGATTAATGGATTTTCTGCATTTCCAGAAACGGATACTTTTTCACCAGAAGTATTGATCTATCAAAAAAATGGGGATGTGCCAGAATGGATAGAAGATAAATCCATGGGTGAGATTTTTATGACAGCATCTAAGATTCGGCAACTGATCGACGGAAAATTTGAAATTTACGATAAGAAATTAAAGGCGATGCGGCCTGTCCGTTATGAGGACATCGTCATGTTGACACCAACGAGAAGTAATAATTTAACAATCTTAGAAGTATTTAAGCAGCTAGGGATTCCGCTAGCAATCAACGACACTCAAAATTATTTTCAATCGACGGAATTAAGAGTGATGATTTCTTTACTACAAATTATTGACAATCCCTATCAGGATATTCCTTTAGCCGCCGTATTACGATCGCCGATTGTTGGACTTCAAGAGGAGGAGTTAGCACAGATTCGACTAGTTCTTCCGCAAAAAGAGTACTATCAAGCAGTAAAGAAATATATAGAAGACAATGAGGATTCTGTAGCTGAGAAACTTGAACTATTCATTTCGCAATTAAATGATTGGCGGGAATATGCTCGACGTGAAGCATTAGCGGATTTGCTAGTAAAAATTTACAATGAAACAGCCTATTTGGATTATGTTTTAGGAATGCCCGCTGGTCAGCAACGACACGCCAATTTATTAGCACTGATTGAGCGAGCAAAAGATTATGAACGAAGCAGCTTCCGCGGATTGTATCAATTTATCCGATTTATTGAGAAGATGCAGGAGAAAGATAAAGACCTCGGTGAACCTCCGACTGAAGA
Source organism: Enterococcus sp. 12F9_DIV0723 (assembly GCF_002174375.1). NCBI lineage: Bacteria > Bacillati > Bacillota > Bacilli > Lactobacillales > Enterococcaceae > Enterococcus > Enterococcus sp. 12F9_DIV0723. Next base: position 1,645,758 of record NZ_NIBK01000001.1, read on the forward strand.
GCTTCAAGACGCGGTAAGGGTGATGACGATCCACGGAAGTAAAGGGTTGGAGTTCCCGATTGTATTCCTAATGGATATGAGTAAAAGCTTCAATGTGCAAGATACTCGTAAAAATTATGTTTTCGATGAACGATTGGGTTTGGGTGTAAAATTACTAACGCCAGATGTGAGAATTAGGAAGGATACATTGCTTTTCCAAACAGTTAAGCAAAAGAACTTGAATAAATTATTGTCAGAAGAAATGAGAAAGCTTTATGTTGCTCTTACGCGTGCGGAACAAAAATTATTTTTAGTAGGTTCTTATGACGATGAAGAAGCAGCGTTTAAGGAATGGAGCAAAGGCGCATTGAACGACACGCTCGTTTTAGATGCCGGACTTAGAAGCGGTCAAAAAAGCAATTTATTGGAATGGGTAGGACTCACATTATTCAGGCATCCTATCATGGAGCAGTATCAAAAAGAGTATGCAGTAACGCATCCAGTTGCTCTGAAACAACATCCAGCGGTCTTTAAAATAGATTTTATAGATCCGCAAAAAATCGCCGAAGAGGTTCAAAGTTATCTTCCTGAAATTAAAACACTGGATATCCCGCAAGGTGCCATTAATATTCAGCCTATAAAGACAAAGCTTATTTATGAGTATCCTTACCCCGAGGCAACTCGAACGACAAGTTATCAATCTGTTTCTGAACTGAAACGTTTATATGATGACCCTGATAATCGAGAGCCTTTGGATTTGACCACGACAACTGCGCCTACACAGTACCGATTTACTGAAACAGAGCTAGGCGAACCAAAATTTTTAGGAACTAAAAGAGAAGTCTCTGCTGCTGAAATTGGAACAGCGACGCATTTAATTATGCAGCTATTGCCTGTTCATAAAGCTCCCGAAAGTGATACAATTCGTGAATTGATTGATAAATTAGTTTCCCGCCAGACGCTGACACATGAAATTGCCGAAAGAATTTCAGTTGAAAGTATCCAAAATTTCTTTGAATCAGAGATCGGGCAATTTGTGATTCAGAATGCCAGTCGGCTACATCGCGAGGAACCCTTTGCGATGCTGCTGCCTGCAGATCAATTGTTTCAAGACTATCAAAATCAAGACGAGATTTTGATCCACGGGATTATTGATGGGTATTTAGAGTTTGAGGATAAATTGATTCTATATGATTTAAAAACAGACTACTATACGCCAGAAAGAGAAGGACAATTGCTCACTCGCTATCGCGGACAGCTAAATTTATACAAAGAAGCCCTTGAAAAAGCAAAGAAAAAACCTGTCAAAGCAGCATACCTTATTTTCTTACAAGGAGACAAAGCAATTGATTTGTTAAAAACTCCTTAGTGCTAGGCAAGTTATACTTATAAAAGGTAAGTGATGTGCTATACTCTCTCTATCGAGGTGAGAATTATGGAACAAGTAGAAGTAATGGACTTTTCACTCTGTCCAAAATTTGAGAAAGGTTTTCAAATTTTAGGCAAAAAATGGAACGGTTTGATTATTGATGTATTGTTAGAAGGTGGACCTCAAAGATTTGTCGATATTGCTGCGATGATTCCAGATGTCAGTGATCGTGTATTGACCGAGCGGTTAAAAGAGTTAGAAGCAGAAGGTATCGTAGGTCGAGTGATCTCCTGTGGAAGTCAAAAACGAATGGATTATTGTCTGACGAAAAAAGGCGAAGCTTTAAAAACAGTGATGAAGGAAATTCATCAGTGGGGCGATACATGGATTACAGACTCAGAATGTAGTTGATAAATTTTTTGATTTCTTGTAGTATTGGGATAGTCAATTGAATAGTTTAAAAAGCGTTGATGGAAAAGAGTAGTCTTTTTGATCTTTAAGGGAATGTCTGTCGTTGACTGTGAGCAGGCTAAGAAGAGAAAAGATGAAGTTCACTTCTGGAGCTTGTCGTAAGACCGGCATAGCCGTTAAAAAGTGAGAGCGTCAGCTTATGTTTTGTTGACGAATTAGGATGGTATCGCGAGACCTCGTTCCTTTGTGGAACGGGGTCTTTTTTTGCGAGTTTCTCTTCATATCTAGTAAGCGAAAAGAAACTGTCGGCTCTTCACTATGTGGTATTAGACTAAGTCGTGACGGGGATAGGAGTCCATTTAATTCATTTATAATTTGATAGATCATTCGTTGAGGTCTATCTTTTAAAGCAATAGGGAAAGGAAGAAAACAATGAGTTTACAAGAGCAATTAGAAAAACTAAAAAGCCAAACGTTAGAAAAAATCAATGCCGCTGAAGAACTTTCCAATGTGGAAACGATTCGTGTTGAAACGTTAGGAAAAAAAGGACCGATTACGGAAGTATTAAGAGGGATGCGTGATCTTTCAGCCGAAGAACGGCCGAAAGTCGGTGCCTTCGCTAATGAAATACGAGATCTTTTGACGAAAGCCGTTGAGGAAAGAAAAGCGATTTTGACGGAGCGTGCGCTAGAAAAGCAATTAGCAGCAGAATCTTTAGACGTAACTTTACCAGGTAAAAAAGTTTCTCATGGAGCGCGCCACGTATTAACTCAAATTATGGAAGAAATTGAAGATACATTTGTCGGCATGGGGTATCAAGTATTGGAAGGAACAGAAATAGAATCTGATCATTATAACTTTGAACGTATGAATTTGCCTAAGGATCACCCTGCTCGTGATATGCAAGATACCTTTTATATTTCTGATGATGTGTTGCTACGCACCCATACTTCGCCTGTTCAAGCGCGCACGATGGAAAAACACGATTTCTCTAAAGGTGCGCTTCGCATGATCTCGCCAGGAAAAGTTTTCCGTCGCGATACAGACGACGCGACCCATAGCCACCAGTTCCATCAAATTGAAGGATTAGTGGTTGATAAAGGGATTACGATGGGTGACCTGAAAGGAACCTTGGAAGTATTGTTAAAAGAATTATTTGGTGCAGATCGAAAAATTCGTTTACGGCCAAGTTACTTTCCATTTACTGAGCCTTCTGTTGAAGTGGACGTCAGCTGCTTTAAATGCGGAGGAAAAGGATGCAACGTTTGCAAGTATACTGGCTGGATTGAAATTCTAGGTGCCGGCATGGTTCATCCCGATGTATTAGAAATGTCAGGGATAGATTCAAAAGAATACTCTGGCTTTGCATTCGGATTAGGTCCAGATCGAATTGCCATGTTGCGTTATGGAGTCAATGATATTCGAAATTTCTATTTAAACGATGTTCGTTTCTTGGAACAATTCAAGGGGGAGTAAGTAACAATGTTAGTGTCATATAAATGGTTAAATGAATATGTCGATGTGAAAGATGTCGCACCGAAAGAGTTAGCTGATCGTCTTTCATTGACAGGAATTGAAGTAGAAGGCTTAGAATCACCTGAAGAAGGTTTGAAAAAGATTGTTGTGGGGGATGTCAAAGAATGCATTCCACATCCTGATTCGGATCATCTTTCTGTCTGTCAAGTGGATATCGGTGAAGACGAGTTGTCTCAAATCGTCTGTGGCGCACCAAATATTAAAGCGGGTGTTAAAGTGATTGTTGCATTGCCAGGATCTCGTATCGCTGGAAATGTGAAAATCAAAAAAGGAAAAATGCGCGGGCAAGTTTCTAATGGGATGATTTGTTCTTTACAAGAAGTAGGATATAGCGACTCCGTGATTCCTAAAGAATATGCGGAAGGCATTTATTATCTACCGTCCGATGCAATCGCAGGGGAACCTGTTTTTTCATACTTGGAGATGGATGATACAATTATCGACTTGTCAATCACACCTAATCGCGCAGATGCTTTGAGCATTCGCGGCGTTGCACATGAAGTAGCGGCTATTTACGATAAAAAAGTGAACTTTCCCGCTGTAGAATTAAAAGAAGCAACTGAAAAAGCAAGTGATCGAATCAAAGTTTCAGTGACTGACACAAAAGACGCGCCGCACTATGAAATCCGCATTATTGAGGATGTAAAAATTGGTCCAAGTCCACAATGGCTGCAAAATCGTTTGATGAACGAAGGCATTCGCCCGATTAGTAATGTGGTGGATGTAACGAATTATATCTTACTGTTGTTTGGTCAACCGTTGCATGCGTTTGATTATGACAAATTAGGCAGCAAAGAAATTAAGGTTCGTCGCGCAAAAGAAAATGAACCATTAACTACGTTAGACGGCGTAGAACGGACGTTGAATTCAGAAAACATTGTCATCACGAACGGAGATATTACGGTCGCATTAGCTGGTGTCATGGGAGGATTAGATTCAGAAATTTCTGATGAAACCACTACTGTTGCGTTGGAAATGGCGATGTTTGATCATACACTAGTTCGTCGCACCTCACAAAGCTATAATCTTCGAAGTGAAGCTTCGATGCGTTTTGAAAAAGGGATCAATCAAGGAGAAATCAGTTTAGCTGGCGAAGTAGCGGCAGCAATGATCGCGGAATTAGCAGGAGGAAAGGTACTTCAAGGTGCAGTCAAAGGCAGTGAAGTTCATCCTGAAAATGTTGAGGTAAGCACAACACTTGAGAAAGTCAATCGCTTCTTAGGGACAGAGTTGACTCAAGATCAAGTCACGACTATTTTCCATTCACTTGGTTTCGATTCAAACGTACAAAGCGGCGTTACAACGGTCAGTGTTCCTCCGCGTCGTTGGGACATTACGATTGAAGCAGATTTAATGGAAGAAATCGCACGTATCTACGGGTATAATAATTTGCCTTCGACATTACCAGAAGGGCAAACTGTTGCTGGCTTTTTAACTGGCGCTCAAAAAGCTACGAGAAAAGTAAGAAGTCTCTTAGAAGGTGCTGGATTAACTGAAGCTATTAGTTATGCACTGACTACGGAAGAGAAAGCGCAACAATTCTTGTTGAAGGAAAGCAAAGTAACGCGTGTAGCGTGGCCAATGAGTGAAGAACGTTCTACTATGCGGCTAAATTTAATCAGTGGAATGCTGGAAGATTTAGCTTACAATGTAGCTCGTAAGAATAATGATGTAGCTTTTTATGAGATTGGGCATGTTTTCTATCAAAATAATGATCCTAAAAAAGATCTACCGATTGAAGAGAACCATGTTGCAATTGCTGTAACAGGGAATGTAACTAATAAAACTTGGTCAGGAAACGCTGAGTCGTATGATTATTTTGCGGTGAAGGGGCAAGTAGAAGAGTTGATTGAAGGATTAGGACTTACAAAAGAAATTTCATATAAGTCTATTCAAATGACTGAAATGCATCCCGGTCAAACGGCAGGTATCTTTTTAGGGGAAACGTTGATTGGGTTTGTTGGTCAAGTGCATCCTAAAATAGCCTCAAATTATGAATTAAAATCAGCATATGTAGCTGAACTAAATCTGGAAGCTTTGATAGAAACTGAGAAAGCTCCTTTAGTCTTTGAAGCAGTATCCAAATACCCGGCTGTGAGTCGAGATATCGCAATGCTAGTAGAAGAAACAAATACAAATGCAGAGATTGCTGAAGTAATTAAAGCTGCTGCAGGAAAATTCTTAACAAAATTACAAGTATTCGACGTGTATCAAGGCGCAAATATCGAAGCAGGTAAAAAATCTATGGCCTACAATTTAACATTTGTAGATCCTCAAGCAACATTAACTGACGAAGAAATCAACCGTATCATGAATAAAGTAACGAAGAAGCTAGAAGAAAAATTACAAGCCGTTATTCGCTAAAACATAAACAGCCCTCAAGTTTTCTTTGAGGGCTGTTTTTTTACCAGTATTTAAAAAGCAGTTTAGCTTGCTTGCACTTCACTCGTTACAATGACATCAACACCGGTTCCTAAAAGGTTCTCAATTGCAATGTCACCAATCTGAACGGGGGCTTTTAATTGCACGTTGTTTATTTCTTTCATTGCCGTTAATACAGCGTTTTTTGGTATCCCATCCGCCGTTTTTACAGAACAGAGACGAGTGTGTCCGTCATATACAGCAACAGTGGAAGTTACCACACGTACTGGATGAGTGGCTTCAGCTTTTCCATACTTTACGCCTTTATTGCAACTATGACCGCTAACTTGATAATCGTTGGATTCATCTACCGTTAAATGGCACCCTTTTGGACACATAATGCAAATAAAATTCTTCATGTTTTTGACACCTCCTCCACGCACACTTCCATTTCTCCATTCTTAACTTTGTCTAACACTTTTCTCGATAATTTCATTTTTTCCATTTCACCGGGAACGATATAACTTTTTTTCAGCTTTGCTATAATTTCACCTTGTAATTTTACCACAATTTGACTGTCGTCAAATACTTGATTGACGCGGAAGAATAGTTCAATTCTGCGATCAATATTTTCTTGACGAATATGTTGTGGTACCACGTAGGTTACGTGAGCGCCATTTTTCACGGCAATCGTTGTCTCTGTTTTTTGTTCGTGATTCAAAATAAATGAAGCTGCTGAATTTCCTGCTCTTATGCTTTCAGCAGTAACAAAATCAACGAGATCATGAACATGTACGACATTGCCACATGCGAAAATTCCTGGAACAGAGGTTTCCATATTTTCATATACAAACGGACCATTTGTTTTTGAATCTAGCGCTAATTGGGCGTCACGGCTAAGTTCGTTCTCTGGAATCAATCCAACAGACAATAGAATTGTATCGCAATCAAAAATTCTTTCCGTACCAGGTATAGGCTGTCGTTTTTCATCTACTTCGGCGACAACGACTTGCTCTACACGACTTTTTCCACGAATGTCCGTAATTGTGTGGGAGAGATAGAGGGGAATATCATAGTCATCTAAGCACTGGACAATGTTTCTAGTTAACCCCCCAGAATAAGGCATCACTTCAATACAGGCTAAAACCTCGGCACCTTCTAAAGTCATTCTTCGAGCCATGATCAGTCCAATGTCTCCGGACCCTAAAATAATGACTTTTTTCCCAACGAGGTAGCCCTCCATATTGACATATCGCTGAGCGGCCCCCGCAGTGAAAATGCCTGCAGGGCGGCTACCAGCGATTCCTATTGCACCACGAGTCCGTTCACGGCAACCCATAGCGAAAACGATTGCTTTTGACTTCAAAATCTGATAACCCGCTTCTTTATTTACAATATGAACTTCTTTCTCTTTAGTAACCTCTAGAACCATCGTATCCAACAGGACTTCAATAGTTGTTTGATGAATTTTTTTAATAAAACGGTCTGCATATTCAGGTCCAGTCAATTCTTCCTTGAAGTAATGCAAACCAAATCCGTTATGAATACATTGATTCAAGATACCGCCTAATTGTTGATCCCGCTCAATAATTAAAATATCATTGATCCCATTTTCATAAGCTGCCATGGCTGCAGCCAATCCAGCAGGACCGCCGCCGATCACAATCAAATCATGCATGTTTGTATCCACCTTTCGTTTCCTCTACTAGGAGGTAGCTGCCTTCATGATCTTGTAAGATTTCTAATGGAGACTCTTTTAATTCATCTGCTAAGATTTCAACCACTCTTGGCCCACAAAAGCCACCCTGACAGCGTCCCATGCCAGCGTTGCATCTGCGCTTGATTCCATCCACTGAAACGGGAGGAATAGGGGAATGAGCAGCAGCTCTGATTTCACCCTCAGTGATTGTTTCGCAGCGGCAAATCACTCGACCATAGTCTTTATTGTCAGAAATAAGACTATTTTTTTCATCTAGACTGAGTTCTTGGAAAACAATTTTTTTACGAGAATCTATAAATGATTGTTTTTTATCAAACTTTTTTTGAACAGATTTTTCAAGTAACGAGATACCATAAACAGCAATTGCGGGTGCAGAGGTGAGTCCAGGAGACTTAATGCCAGCTAAATCAATAAAACCAAAATCTACTTCTTGTAAAACAAAATCATCTGTAGAATTATTTGCTCGAACGCCTGAAAAATTCCGAATAGATTGGCGCAAATTCAAAGCAGGAATCGATTTTTTTGCTAAATTCGCAACAAAATTTAAACCTTGGACCGTGTTGCCGGTATCTCTTCCAGTATCCAGCTCGTCTTTAAAGATTTTTTCAGAATTCGGCCCGACGACTAAATTCCCATGAACAGTAGGGCTGATTAAAACACCTTTACCAACACTAGAAGGGCACTGGAAAATCACATGGTTGACTAGCGATCCTTCTGATTTGTCTAGTAAATAATACTCTCCGCGATTTGGAGTAATTTCAAAATTAGGAGCAGCAATCATAGTATGAATATCATCTGAATGGATACCGGCGGCATTGAATACATATTTTGTTTGATACTGTCCTTGATTTGTTGTTATTTTGTAACCCGCTTGATTTTTTTCGATGGCCATCACGCGGTTATTTCGTGCAATTTCTACACCGTTAGTTACTGCAGTTTCTGCTAATGCCAAACAAAATTCCCACGGATTAACAATTGCGGCAGTTGGAGCAAACAATGCTCCTAATGCATTTTCGGAAAGATTTGGCTCCTTCTCTAACAATGCTTTTTGATCCAATACTTCTAAACCGGGCACGCCATTCTGTACGCCCCGTTCATAAAGCAATTCGACGAGAGACAATTCTTCATCTGAAAAAGCAACGACAAGTGAGCCGATTTGATCATAGTGAACAGAAAGCTTTTTACAGAGTTCTTTTGCGCGTTCAGCGCCTTCAACATTTAATTTTGCCATAAGAGAGCCTGGTTCAGGATCAAAACCCGCGTGCATTATAGCGCTGTTGGCTCTGGTAGCGCCTAAGCTGACATCATTTTCAGCCTCTAATACTAATGTCTTCAGGGAATACTTACTCAGTTCATAGGCAGTCGCGGCACCAACGATTCCGCAACCGATTACAATTACATCATACATAGATTTTCCTCCTAAATCGTCTATTAATTCAAATTGACGTACGACAAAAAAGAGTATAGTGAACAAGCACCAATGTTTGTTGGTGTTTGTTGCTATACTCTTTTTATCTCTAGCGGTATTAAGTTACCTGTATTATAACACCTTTGAAGGTGTTCAACAATCCTAAAATCAAATCGACCAAAGAGCACTTGCGGTCGTGGAAATCGCAAGGCATCCAGCGCCTAAACCACCCATAATGTCTTCCTTATCTCGAATCAACCCACCAACAATCAATGGTTTTTTTGAATGATGGACGAGCTCTTTGATAATTTTTGGAGAAACACTTGGAAGAATTTCTACTACATCCGCTTCTGTATATCCTAATTGACGCTCAATGTTTTCCAATGCAGATGAATCTAATAAAAAGAAACGTTGGATCGCTAGCAGACGATGTCTCTTCGCGTGTCTTATAATAGAAGGTTTTGTGGAAATGATTCCATCAAAAGAGGTGACTTGTTTAATATAATCGATGGCCGTTTCATCAGAAGACAATCCTTTCACCAAGTCAGCATGTAGAATAGCTGTTTTTCCCCGCTCCTTAATTTTCTTTGATAGATCGGCTAGTTCTAATAAATGAGATTGAAGAATAAAAATGACTTCCGCTTCTGAGTTTAATGCAGCATCAAAGTCTATTTGATTTTTTGTCGCAGCTATCACTGGTGAGGCTTCCAATTTTTGATACAACTCGTGAATGTTCATCTATAATAACCCCTTATTTATTTTCACCTTTATTTTAACATGACATAAAAAGAAGAAAAAGAGATCTTTATAGGGCTGAACTCTGAACGAATGACAAAAAAACTACTCAACCTTTCAAAGGTGAGTAGTAAGATCCATCTCGTTTTCTATTTTATTTCTCGGGTTAATAGGATCGTTCTACCAATTGCTTGGCAACATTTTCGATTAGTTTTTTATTACCGCCATCGGGCAGCTCCTGAATTTCCCGCAAAGCTTTTTTTGTCAGCATTTCCGCAAAATCAAGAGCACCCGTCATTCCGCCGGACATGGAAACATCTTTTGCTAACTGAATCAGTTCTTTATGCGTTAATGTTTCGGGATTTTTCAAATATGGACGAATAATCTCTGGCTGGTTGTCACGAGCAATGAGAAGGGGAAGCGTATAAATACCTTGTTGCACATCAGTCAATACTGGTTTTTGACTATTTTCTAAATCAAGTGAGAAGTTCAGTATATCGTCATATACTTGAAAAGCTAAGCCAATCGCTGATCCAATTCGTTTTGCGCGTGCTTGCAATTTCGCGTCTGCACCACCGAAATAAGCCCCTTCTTGACAACTAAGCCGTATTAGTTCGGCTGTTTTTCCGTTTATATTTCGCAGATAATCCCTAATCGTTTGATCAGGATTAAAGGTACAAGTCATTTGAGTTAGTTCACCTTGCAAGACTTTTTTCATTGTACGGGCGTTCTTCAAAAGAAAGGGGGTATGGCTCATAGATTCAGCAAGCAGTTCAAAATAACTAGTATACATAAAATCTCCGGTGTAAACAGCAATATCTTTTCCAAATCGTGATTGAATGGAAGGCATCGCTCGGCGCGTGGGAGAGTCATCAATAATATCATCGTGGACAAGTGTAGCAGAATGCAATAATTCTAATGAAGCGGCAACTTTAACTAACTGTTCTTGATTCTTGTTCTCTCCAAAATCAGCGAAAAGAAAGAAGAGTGCCGGTCGAATCATTTTTCCTCCTGTAGAAGAAAATTTTGTGACGGCCTCTTCAATCGATTTATTATTAATAACAAGTCTTTGTGATATTAAATTTTTAACTTGCATTAAATTTTCTTGAATTTCAGGGTATTCATTCCAATAGTCTGACATAGTGGCTCCTTCTAACAACGTTTTCAAGTTTATTTTATCGCATGGCTGGTAGAAAGACTACTAGAATGCTTGATTAATCTTTCGTGAGACGAAACACATAAAACGTAAGCAAATATTTTGAAGAATAGGAAAAAGAAAATAACGAAAGTAGGGTGAAATGACTTTAACCGTTTTCCTGGAACTCGTGGAATTTAAAGCGAAAACCGCGAGCGTCCTGCCTTTTTTTATTGGGATTTGTTTTAGCCTGTATAATTTTCACAAACTTCATTTAGGGTTAGTTCTGTTATACTTTGTCGCCATGTTCATTTTTAATATGGCAGTTGACATATTGGATAACTATAACGACTATCACCACGCGACGGAAATTCACGACTATAGAGAAAGAACCAATATTATTGGAAGAGAAAGTTTAGATATTAAACTAGTTTTTCGGATGATGATCGGTATGATCATTATTTCAGCACTTATTGGAGTCGGTTTGACGTTAGTAGTTGGATGGCCTTTTTTATTGATGGGGTTATTTTGTTATGGGGTCGGAATCTTTTATTCTTCCGGTCCAAAACCTTTATCGAGCCTTCCACTGGGTGAAGTTTTCTCGGGATTCACTATGGGATTTATGATCACTTGTTTGTGTGTTTACTTAAATACGTACGAGGTATTTCAATGGAATTTTACTAATATCACTGCTATTTTTTTGATTTCCTTACCTAATACGTTGTGGATCGCAAATTTGATGCTAGCGAACAATATCTGTGATTTAGAAGAAGACGAAATGAACAATCGCTTTACTTTGGTCCATTATTTAGGAAAAAGACGTGCAATCCGTTTATTCGAGATAATGAACTTGGCTGCTTTTTTAGCCATCTTGCTATCGGTGATTTTAGGAATCGCCCCGTGGTCAATGCTGGGGACATTTTTAGTTGCATCATTTATTTATCACCAGATACAATTATTTCTTGCTAAACAAGTGAAACGGGAGACGTTCATTTGTGCAGTAAGAATTTTAGCGGTAGGGGCTGCCGCACAAGTCATCAGCTTTGCATTGACGTTTCTATTTTAAGAGGGGGAGACAGAAATGAAAGAAATAATTATTTTAGGCGCAGGTTACGCAGGATTACGCGCGCTGCATGTATTACAAAAGTCCGGAGCGGATGTGCATATCACGTTGGTGGATCGAAACGATTATCATTACGAGTCGACAAGTTTGCATGAAGTTGCAGCCGGTACACAGCCAGACGAAAAAATTTGTTATAAAATCAAAGACGTTGTAAATTCCAATAAGACAACGTTTATCCAGGACACAGTAGAGAAAATCGATACCGAACAGAAACAGGTATATTTGGAAAATAAAACCCTCCAATATGATTACCTAATTGTCGCATTAGGATTCCAATCTGAGTCCTTCGGTATTCCAGGTGTGAAGGAAAACTCCTTAGAAATGGTGGATGTTAGAACTGCCGATCAAGTGCATAAACACATTGTAGATCAAATGAAGAAGTACAAGGAAACTAAAAACGAAGAATATCTCCGTATCGTTGTTTGTGGTGCTGGTTTTACCGGTATCGAGTTGGTAGGGGCTTTGGTGGAAGGCAGCAAGGCTTTTGCTGATATTGCTGGAGTAAAACCTGAAGAAATTCAAATTTATTGTGTAGAAGCAGTGGACAAAATTTTACCAATGTTTAGCGAAAAACTTGGCAAGTATTGTATTGACCATTTGAATAAGTGGGATGTTAAGCTGCTTACAGGAAAACCAATCAAGAAAGTTGAACCCGGTGCTGTAATTTACCAAAATTCAAAAGATAATGAAAATGATTTAGTAGCTCTAAATGCGAAAACGATTATTTGGACAACAGGTGTCAGCGGCAGTCAAGTCATCGGCGAGTCTGGATTTGAAGAGCGTCGTGGTCGAGTAATGGTGAATCCAAACTTGACTGATCCAAAACATGATGACGTTTATTTGCTAGGTGATGTTTCAGCAGTTATGGACCCTGCTAGTAATCGTCCTTATCCAACCACAGCCCAAATCGCTTTGGCGATGGGATCATACGCTGGAAAAGATATCTTGAATCAATTAAAAGGACAGCCTAGCAAACCATTCTCGTTTAAGTCATTAGGATCTGTAGCTTCAATAGGAAATACGCATGCATTTGGCGTTGTTGGAAAAACAGAAGTTACTGCCTATCCAGCGTCATTCATTAAAAAGGCGATCATGGACCGCTCATTGTATGAAACAGGTGGCGTCAAAGAGGTTATGGCTAAAGGACGTTTTGATTTTTACCATTAAGTCGATAATTAAGGCAAGTAAAAAAACACTCGAAAATTTCGAGTGTTTTTTGTTTAACCAAAATAATTGATTCCCATTGCTTGTTTAACTTCTTTTAGAGTTTCAGCAGCAACAGCTTGCGCTTTCTCACTGCCTTCTTTCAACATTTCCATGATTGCATCAGGATCTTTCGCATATTCTTCGCGACGTGAACGAATTGGACCAAATTCAGCCTCCAAAACATCAATCAAGTAACGCTTGATTTTCACATCTCCAAGACCACCACGGCGATAATGTTCTTTCAACTCGCTGATTCTTTCTTTGTCTTTACCAAAAACATCCAAATACGTAAAGACCATATTTCCTTCTACTTGGCCTGGATCTTCCACATGGATATGATTTGGATCTGTATACATACTCATGACTTTTTTTGCTAAAACATCTGCAGAGTCCGCTAGATAAATACCATTTCCTAGAGATTTACTCATTTTTCCATTTCCATCAATCCCAGGAAGACGTCCTTGTCCTTTTTCAGGAAAAACACCTTTTGGCTCGATAAGAACATCGCCATAAGTATGATTGAAACTTTGAACAATTTCTTGCGTTTGTTCTAGCATAGGCTTTTGGTCTTCACCAACAGGAACTAAGTTGGCTTTAAACGCAGTAATATCGGATGCTTGAGAAACAGGATAAATAAAAAATCCTGTGGGTACGCTCTCGCCAAATTTCTTTTGTTCAATTTCAGATTTTACTGTTGGATTGCGGCGTACGCGTCCAACACTTACTAAGTTTAGATAGTACATTGTTAATTCCGCTAATTCTGGAATTTGAGATTGAATAAATAGAGTCGATCGTTTCGGATCAAGACCTACTGCTAAATAATCCAACGCAACTTGCAAAATATTTGAAGAAACTTTATCCGGATTTTTGGCATTATCAGTCAGCGCCTGCATGTCAGCAACCATGATAAATAGTTTGTTTTCAGGATCTTCTTGCATACGTACACGATTTTTTAGAGAACCGACATAATGGCCCAAATGTAATTGTCCGGTGGGACGATCTCCAGTCAAAATGATATTTTTCATTAACTCACCTTTTCGTAAAATTCTTTCAATAGCTTCTTCAAATACTACCTTTTTTTGAGGAACATGACAACTCTTAACTAATTTTTTATCGAAAACGAGACCAATATCCATGTTAAAAAACATCACATGAAAACAGGAGTTAATAGAACTTTTTTTCTTGTACTTGAGTTTTTTTCTTTACAAAGTAAAAAAATTTAGCTTATAATTAAACCTACATTGGAAAAATTAGAATACGATAAGGAAAAAGAGGTGGCTTGACATGCCAATGGTCGAATTTAAGCATGTAGAGAAATACTATGGAAAGTTTCATGCCTTAAAAAATATTAACCTGTCTTTTGAAAAAGGTGAGGTCGTAGTAGTTATCGGACCTTCTGGTTCAGGAAAGAGTACCATGCTTCGATGCATTAATGGTTTAGAAGATATCTCTTCCGGCGAGTTACTAGTGAATGACAAAAATTTACATAGTAAAGAAGTTAAATTAAAAGACATTCGAAAAAATATAGGAATGGTCTTTCAACATTTTAATCTTTATCCTAATAAAACGGCGATAGAAAATATTACTTTGGCACCTATCAAGGTTTTGAAGCAATCCTCTGATGAAGCAACGAAGAGTGCAGAAAAATTATTGGATAAAGTAGATATGTTAGATAAGAAGGATTCCTACCCTTCGATGTTATCTGGAGGACAGCAGCAACGGATCGCCATCGCTCGCGGTTTAGCGATGAATCCCGATTTGCTGCTTTTTGATGAGCCGACATCCGCACTCGATCCAGAAATGATTGGTGACGTATTGAATGTCATGAAAAAAATAGCACGAGATGGTATGTCAATGATCGTTGTGACTCATGAAATGGGTTTTGCTAAAGAAGTAGCGGATCGGATTATATTCATGGCTGATGGTGAAGTATTAGAAGACACGCGAGATATCAAAGGATTCTTTGAAAAGCCAAAAGAGGAGCGTGCTCAGCTGTTTGTCAGCAAAGTAATTAATCATTAGGAGGCGGCTTATGTCGAAGATAAAAAAAATGATCTCCTTCCTTCTTCCGCTGCTGGTTATGCTAATGCTGTCAGGATGTAAAGGAGAAAGCGTAGCGAATGAAGATATTGCTACACGAATTAAAGAAGAGCCAACAATTATTTGGGGAGTAAAGTATGACACTCGCTTATTCGGTATGATGGATATCGAGACCCGAAAAGTGGAAGGCTTTGACATCGATATCGCCAAAGCCATTACAAAAGAGATTCTCGGTGAAAATGGCAAAGCTGAATTTGTTGAGGTAACCTCAAAAACCCGTATCCCATTACTTAAAAACGGGAACATTGATGCAATTATCGCTACTATGACGATAACTGAAGACCGAAAAAAAGAAGTTGATTTTTCTGATATCTATTTTGATGCAGGGCAGTCATTGTTAGTTAAAAAAGGTAGTCATATAAAAGATATAAAAGATTTGACTTCTGATGATACTGTTTTAGCTGTCAAAGGCTCTACCTCTACAATTAATATCCGGAAACATGCACCAGATGCCAACATTCTAGAACTTGAAAATTACGCTGAAGCGTTCACTGCATTACAATCTGGGCAGGGGCAAGCGATGACTACGGATAATGCGATTTTATTAGGAATGGCTTCTGAAAATGATAATTATGAATTGACAGGTGGTGCGTTTACGAACGAGCCATACGGAATTGCTATCAATAAGGGACAAGAGGCATTTTTAAAAGAAGTAAATGGCGCGTTACGTAAAATGCATGACAATGGTACCTATAATGAAATCTTTGAAAAATGGTTCCCTGCAGATGCGGAAGGTCGAGCGAAAAAGGGGGCGCAGTTCTAATGGTACAATTATTTCAAACATTTTCTGGTGAATTTGCCAGCGGCTTTAAATTCACGATCTATGCTAGTTTATTAGCATTGGTTTTTAGTTTACTTATTGGAACACTTATGGCAATCCTGCAATTGTCTCATAACCGAATCATTCGTAGTTTAGCAAAGGCGTATGTCGCGTTCTTCCGAAATATTCCATTGTTAATCATTGTCATGTTCTTCTATGTAGTTGCACCAATGTATTTTTATAGTTTTGATGGTTTTCAAGCAGGAACAATCGGTCTGACGATATATACGTCTGCATTCATTGCCGAGACCGTTCGCTCTGGAATCCAAACTGTTCCAAATGGACAAATGGAAGCTGGTCTGTCTTCAGGATTCTCTTACTCAGAAACACTGCGTTATATTGTGCTGCCGCAAGCATTTAAAATTGTGGTACCACCTTTAGGAAACCAATTCATTAACTTGATTAAAAATTCTTCTATTTTGGCGATGGTGGCAGGATTGGATTTAATGTATCAAGGTGATTTGATTGCGAGCACAACTTTTAATACATTCGATACTTACATTATTGTTGGTTTATTCTATTTAGTTTTGACTTTGCCCTTGTCTTATCTAATGAATTACTTAGATAAGAATTGGGCGAAAGCATAGAAAGGAGGAGTAGAAAATATGAATGGTGCTTTTTCATGGATTAATTTACGATTCCTTTTAGACGGTTTGTGGGTAACGATTCAAGTATCAGTGGTCTCAATTGTATTTAGCATGATTTTAGGGGGCATTGCGGGAACTGTTCGATTTAGTAATGTTCCGATCCTGTCAAAAATTGTAGGGATAATTGTTGATATCATTCGAAATTTACCGTTGTTACTAATCATCTTCTTCACCTATTTTGCTCTTCCGCAAATAGGGATTAAACTGAATATATTTTGGGCCGCGGTGGCAGCTTTAACGATTTTTGAATCGGCAATGTTATCTGAAATTTTTCGCGCTGGACTCAATGCGGTTCCGAAAGGGCAAACCGAAGCGGGCATGTCTTCTGGATTGACTTACGTTCAGACGCTTATGGTGATTGTCTTTCCCCAAGCGTTCAAGTCAATGCTGCCGGCAATTTTGAGTCAGCTAATTTCATTAATTAAAGATACCTCTCTGGCGGTAATTATTTCATTGCCGGAGCTGACACACAATGCTAGAATCATTTATGGACAAAATACAAATTATGTTATACCGATGTTTATTGCGATGACTGCGATGTACTTTGTTGTATGTTATGTACTATCACTTGTTTCTAGCTTCTTGGAAACAAGTAAATATAATTATTAAAAAAGTGAAGCTCTCTTCATTCCAGAAGAGAGCTTCACTTTGTTCGTATTGGTCAATTGTGCTTGATACTGATTGAGGAAAGTTAACTTATTCTTTTTCTTTTTCAGTTTCACGTTCAGTTTTTTTCATTGCAGGATCTTCATAAACGGCTCCTGCTTGAGTTTTCCCGAGCTTCTCTAAAAGGCTCGGTTCAGGACTTTCTTGCTTTTCACTGTTGTGTTTCTCTGTTTCCTCTTCAGTTGCTTTTTTGGCAGGATCTTGATTTCGGTCACCAGCGGAAACTTTTCCAATAGTTTCGGTTAGTTTTTCTTTGTCCATTTTTGACCACCTCTCTCACAAATAGTTTAGCACTGATTGTTATCCTTTCAAAAGGAAACGCTTTTATTATACTAAGACTCTGGGGCTTGAAATATTTCTTTAAAAAGTGGAAAATAAGGTGATACTTGGAATCAGATAGGAATGAGCATTTTGTCAAATGAAAGACCAATTGGATTTATTGACTCTGGCGTAGGCGGTTTGACAGTGGTCAAAGAAGCAATGCGTCAGCTACCAAATGAAGAAATCTTATATCTTGGGGATACGGCAAGGTGCCCGTATGGTCCTCGACCAGCCGAACAAGTCATTAAGTTTACTTGGCAAATGACTCGTTTTTTATTGAGCAAAAATATTAAGATGCTTGTAATTGCTTGTAATACAGCCACGGCAGTAGCACTAGAGGAGATAAAAAAAAGTGTAGATATACCAGTCATTGGTGTTATCCAACCTGGTTCACGTGCGGCGGTTAAGGCAAGTAGGACAGGCAGAGTTGGAATTATAGGAACATTGGGAACTGTGAAGAGTGGCTCTTATAAGCATGAGTTGCAGGAAAAAGCCCCCGAAATATATGTATCCAGCCTGGCTTGCCCCAAATTTGTACCAATCGTCGAAAGTAATCAATTTGAAAGCTCTGTAGCAAAGAAAATTGTATCGCAAACATTGGTGCCACTAAAAAAAGAAAAATTAGATACTTTGATTTTAGGCTGTACTCACTATCCATTGTTACGCCCGATCATCCAAAATGTGATGGGGCAACAGGTGACATTGATTGATTCAGGTGCGGAGACAGTGAACGATGTCAGTACGTTATTAGATTACTTCAATTTGAATAATTACGAACAAAATGGGCAGAAAACCCGAGTTTTTTATACGACTGGTTCACCTAAAATGTTCAAAGACATTGCTGGTGAATGGCTAGACATTAAAAATTTAAACGTAGCTCACATAGATTTAGGAGGAGAATAATTTGCGTCATGATGGAAGAACGATTCAACAATTACGACCGATCAAGATTGAAACGAATGTATTCAAGCATCCAGAAGGATCTGTTGTTATATCCTTTGGTGATACAAAGGTCATTTGCTCAGCAACATTAGAGGATTCTGTACCGCCGTTTTTACGGGGCAGCGAAACGGGTTGGGTAACGGCCGAATACAGTATGTTGCCAAGAGCGACAAACACACGGAATCGCCGTGAGAGTGCCAAAGGGAAAGTAACTGGAAGAACAATGGAAATTCAACGTTTGATAGGGCGTTCATTACGTGCAGTGGTTGACCTAGAGAAGTTAGGTGAGAAGAGTATCATCATCGACTGTGATGTGATTCAAGCGGATGGGGGCACCAGAACTGCCAGCATCACGGGCGGGTTTGTTGCATTACGACTAGCAATCAACAAGTTATTAGCAACTGGTGAGCTACTAGAAGACCCAATTAAGGAGCATTTAGCAGCAATTAGTGTTGGTATTTTACCGGATGGAACGATAGTCACTGATTTGGATTATTCGGAAGATTCGTCAGCAGCGGTTGATATGAACTTAGTCATGACTGAATCTGGACGTTTCGTGGAAATTCAAGGGACTGGCGAAGAAGCAACATTCGATGACGATGAGTTGAATGCACTAATTTTACACGGCAAAGCAGCTATTCAAGAATTGATTGCCTTTCAAAAAGAATCACTCTTCTCTGAAATTGAAACAGAAGAAAAAACGATTGTGATAGCCACGAGAAATCCTGGTAAAGCGAAAGAATTTGCTTCTTTATTTGGTAAAGAAGGGTATAAAACGAAAACATTATTAGATTATCCTGAGCTCCCTGATGTGGAGGAAACGGGTACAACTTTTGAAGAAAATGCTCGATTAAAAGCTGAAACAATTGCACAGATTTTACAGCAACCTGTATTAGCGGATGATTCAGGGTTAGTCGTGGATGCATTAAACGGAATGCCAGGAGTTTTCTCAGCACGATTTGCGGGGGAAAGAAAAAGCGATGCGGCTAATAACGCGAAGCTATTACATGAACTAACGGATGTTCCTGATGAGAAAAGGACAGCGCATTTTCATTGTACACTTGTTTTTGCAGCCCCTAAAAAAGAGAGTCTCGTGGTATCAGCCGATTGGAACGGCCGTATTGGGCGAATCCCTCAAGGAGAGAACGGGTTTGGCTACGATCCTTTATTTATCGTGCCGGGCTATGAAAAATCATCTGCTGAATTAACGAGTGAAGAGAAAAATGAAATAAGTCATCGAGGAATGGCTGTGAGAGAGTTAGAAAAAGTATGGAAAACTTGGTTGGAGGGAAATCAATGAAGTATTTAGTTGTTAGCGATAATCATGGAGACCGCAATATTCTGGTGGAAATTGTCAACCGTTACGTCAACATGGTGGATCATATGTTTCATTGCGGTGATTCGGAGCTAAAGGCGAGTGATGAATTGTGGGAACATTTTACTGTTGTTGCTGGAAATTGTGACTATGATCCGGGCTATAAAAAAGAACAAGTACTTTCAATTGGAAATGACATCATTTATATGACACACGGTCATTTATCAAATGTTCGATTTGGATTAACCATGCTTTCGTTGCAAGCCCAAGAAGTGGGTGCAACAATTGCTTTGTTTGGACATATTCATCAAGCTGTAGCTGAATATGACAAGAATATCTTGTTTGTAAATCCCGGAAGCATATCCCAACCTCGTGGACCTGTACAAATACCAAGTTATGCCATTATCGACAGTCAAGACGAAGAAATCCACGTAACCTTCTATAATCGTGCACACCAACTAATCGAAGAATTAGCTGCAGATTTTAAACGATAGTTCCTAATTTTTATTAAACATTTGGATAAATAACGCTTTCTTTTAGCCGATAAGGTAAAATAAGGTGAAGATATTAGAACGGAGGCGCCATATGATTAGTCCTGCAATCGAAGAATTAATGATGGAGCACGAAGAAACAATGATGATTCCAGCAGAGAATGTTGCTAACGTGATAAAAGAACATCCTTTGGAACACGCACTACTGCTCTTATCGCAAGCTGGTTACTCGACCATACCAGTTTTAGATAAAGAGGATCATTTTGTAGGGTTATTAAGCTTAAATGACATCGTAAAGAAAATGTTAGGAATCGATGGTATCGATACATCTAATTTGGAAACACTAACAGTTGCTGATGTGATGAACACCGAAGTACCGGTTATGCGTCCAGATGCTGAACTAGAAGATGTGCTTCACTTATTAGTGAATGCCTCATTTTTACCAGTGTTGGACAGCGATGGAGTATTTTGTGGGATCGTCACTCGCAGGGAAATTTTAAAAGCAGTGAATTACACGTTTCATCAATTTGAACGTAAAAACCCTGAAACGAAAGTAATTTTTCATGCGAACACACCAAGCTAATCTCTAGAGACCTATTTAAGGTCTCTTTTTTTGTACTAACTATCGTTTAAAAGCTGGATTATTTTGAGCGAAGAACTTAGAGTACGGATCAGTTGACTTTACTTCTTTAGCGTGTTATTTTTATCAAGTGTTTAAACAGTAACCGTTACGGTTAAGCTCGATTAAATAAATCATGAACAGGAGAAAACAAATGGCAAAAAAATCAAAAATTGTAAAAATGCATAAACAGCAAGCGTTGATTGATCACTATGCAGAGAAACGAGCAGCGTTAAAAGCTGCGGGTGATTATGAAGGACTAGCAAAATTACCGAGAGACTCAAATCCGAATCGGTTAAAGCTGCGAGACCAAATTGACGGTCGTCCAAGAGGATATATGCGCAAGTTTGGGATGTCACGGATCAAATTTCGTGAGCTCGCTCATAAAGGACAAATTCCCGGTATCAAAAAAGCAAGTTGGTAAAAGTGGTACAAATTAGTAAGAGATTTCCCTTCATGATTTTGTTAAACTAGTAATGTATAGCAAATCGGAAGGGAGCGATAGTATGAAAACGGCCTTGTTTGTTTTGCTTGATCACTATGCTGATTGGGAGGCTGCTTATTTAATGAGTTTGCTAAATCAACGAGAAAATTGGCAAGTGCGAACGGCGTCGAATTTACCGCAAGTAAAATCAATTGGCGGATTGCAAACAAACGTGGATTTTAATTTTAGTCAAATTGAATCCAACTTTGACTTGTTGGTATTAATCGGTGGACATTCATGGAGTATACAGAGTCAGGCACTTTATCAGATTATAGAGAAGCAAATGGACCGTCAGCTACCGTTGGCCGCGATATGCGGTTCTGTTGATTATTTAGCTCAACACGGCTTTCTTGAAGGGTATATGCACACAGGCAATGCTCGGTTTCTTTGGAGGGATTTTCCTAACTATCAGATGCCTGAAAATTTTTTAGAGAAACAAGCAGTCTGCGATCGAAATCTTGTTACGGCAAACGGAACTGCTGTATTGGATTTTACTGAATTTGCCTTGCACCTTGTCGGCGACAGTTTTATTGAGGCTAAAAGAGCAGTTGATTTCTATCGTTTAGGCTATTATGGTTATCAGAAACGTTATAGTGACTTTTTAACGCAAAAAAACGACTCATAAGATAGTTAAAAACGAGGCTGTGACATAAGTCGTAATCCTTAATCGAACAAAAATTGGCTTCCAGAAATCATTTAATGATTTCTGGAAGCCAATTTTTATGTACTCAAGGTGCCAAGCCGTTTCATTGCGGCTAACTTTCTCATATTTAATGCCATGATAAGGATACCCGTTTCCTTTTTCACCTTTTCTAGGCCTCGAACATGGTATCGAGTGAAATGCAAACAAGCCTTCATCCACCCAAAGACTGGTTCTACGTCAATTTTTCTTTGTGCGTAGATTTTTCCATTTTCAGGTTCTGAAAGCAAGGTGCGTTGTTTTGCTTTAAAGTATTCTAACGAAGGATTGACCTTAATGATGCGTGTATTGCCCCCTTGGGTCAACGCTTCTTGAATCACTTCTTTATTTTCCGTATATTTTTCTGCTTTGTACTCTTTGAAGTCTCGAACAAACCCATCGACTTTATCCGTATCTGTTCTATATGTATTGAAATTGAAACGAACTCCTTTGGGATCAATGTAATAATCCTCTTGTTCGTTATACGTCCAATTCATGACTTTTCGTTCGTCCGACTGCCATTTCTTACTTTGCTCTTTCAACATCGTAGAGTAAGGAATCAATGCGATATGATTCGGTAGTTCATCCTCAAGATACCGATAATTTTGTTCTGAGCCATATCCGGCATCCGCCACAATATACTTAGGAAGTCGACCCGCCCCGTTCATTTTTTCTATAAATGCTGGGAGGGTTTTCGTATCCGTTGGATTTTGATAGACATCATAATCTAAAATGAACTGGTTACTAGTGGCTACTTGAAGGTTGAACGAAGGCTTTAATCGCCCATTACGCATAGGATCTTCTTTGACACGCATAAAGGTGGCATCTGTATCTGTTTTTGAATAACTATTACGGGCACCACAAATAGCTAAGCGCTGTTGATACTCCGCCATTTTATCCCGACGTTCGCTTAGTTTTCGTTTTTGTGCTTTTAATTTACGGCGTTGTTGTTTGGCTGGATTTGGTGAAACCTTTCTGGTTTCAAGTACTTCTTGTTCCAATTCTTCTAACCGTAATTCCAACCTTGTAAGTACTTCATCCAACATATCTAATGTGAGTGAGGTTCCTTCAGGAACATGACTCGCTAAATGCGCCTCTTTGAGTTCAGACATCAAAGAGACGAGCTGCTCACGGTTCATTTTGTCATACTTGATTGTGCTCTTTTTCCAGACGAAACTATATTTATTGGCATCCGCGAGAAGCTTCGTCCCATCGATAAAAATTGAATGAGTAATCAATTGTTGCTCCCTAAGATAATGAATTAATGAATCAAGCCCCTTTTCGATCAATGCTTCTAATTCATTAGATACGCGGAAACGGGCAATGGTTCGGTAAGTCGGGATCTGTTCTTGCGTCAACCATCGAGCCGGTAGGCTCTCTTCAGCTAATTGCTCAATTTTCCGACTGCTAAATACACTCCGCGTATAAGCGAAAAGAACTAGTTTTAACATCGCGCTTAAATCATAATTCCGCGGTCGACCAAAAAGATAAGGCTCTTTGATTTCAAGGGATTCGACAAGTTCATTGATAAACCAAGCCGTGCTATCTTCTTTTGGAATGTAAGAAGTTGTGATATCTAAAGTGAGTTGATTCATGTTATAATTTGTATGCATGATTTTGATCCTTTCGGGGGTTGAATGATTTAGAGTACGAGCGTCATCTCGTACTCTTTTAGTTTACCCAAAAAAGCCAGTGAAATGAACGAATTCTCGTCATTTCACTGGCTTTTTACTTAGAGACTTATGTCACAGCCTCGTTTTTTAGTTTCCAATAACAATTGGATCATTTGGAATGGTAAAACCATTTTGATTGAGAACTTTTACATATGCTGTGAGAAATTCTTCTTGAAGTTTGTATTGTTTCCCATTGGTTACATATAAAAAAGTACGAATCGCATAATTGCTGTTTCCAAGGTCAACCATCCCGAAGAGGGTCGGACCATCAAAGATTTCATCTTTAAACTCTTTTGAAAGTTTTTGGTTGGTTTCGTCGATTAGATGACTTATTCTATCGTACCCTTCATCTGGCTGAATTCGGATGTCTACTTTGACCTGCATATGCGCGCGTGAAAGATTACTAATTGTTGTAATATTGCGATTTGGAATAAAATGTACCGTCCCATCGGCAGATTTCATCTGAAGCATGCGGATGCCGACAGAAGTCACGGTCCCTTCAATGTGCAAGTCAGTCAAGCGAATATAGTCACCAACGTCTATTTGCTGCTCCATTATAATGAAGAAACCTGTAATGATATCATTTGTAAAGCCTTGCGCACCAAGACCTATAGCGATACCTGCAATTCCTGCACCAGCTAAAAGCGACCCGACTGGAATTCCGAGTGTATCTAAAATGGAATATAGAAAGAAGAAAAAGAGCGTGTAAGAAAAAATATTTTTAGATAGTGCATGAATTGTTTCTATTCTAGTAGCATTATCTGTCATTTTTTTCTTTTGTCGATCAAATGATTGATCAATCAAGAAACTTCCAATCTTTCTAATTAAATAAAAGATGACTAAGACCGCTAAAATTGTCAATCCTTTTTGTATGAGTATTGAAAAGACACGATCCCAATCGATCGTCTGCCAATATTTTTGCCAGACGGATAATTGTTCTGTTGCTTGTTCCACCACGTTGCCGCTGCTGGAATCAACTGTTTGTGTTGTCAATAAAAACATAAGCCACTCCTATACGTTAATAGAAATAGTGTAACAATCTTTACTATTTCTGTCGACTTGATTGATAACAATCATAATATTCTTATAATTCAAAAAATCCATGACAATAATGGAAGAAAATGATAGACTAACATTTAAATAAGAAGGGGATGATAAAATGGTGAATATAAAATGGGAAGAATTAGGGTTTGAGTATATCAAAACACCGTTCCGTTATATTTCTCATTGGAAAAATGGTCAATGGGATGCAGGGGAACTTACAGAAGACAATACGATCACCATTAACGAAGGATCTACTTGTCTCCACTATGGACAGGAATGTTTTGAGGGATTGAAAGCTTATCGGCGCAAAGATGGAAACATTAACCTATTTCGTCCAGATGAAAATTCAAAACGGATGAATAAGAGTGCTGCGCGTTTACAAATGCCAGATGTTCCCGAAGATAAATTTATTGATGCTGTGATGCAAGTGGTGCGAGCAAATGAAGAATATGTTCCTCCTTATGGAACTGGAGCGACATTGTATTTGCGCCCTTATCTAATAGGTGTAGGTCCTAATATTGGTGTGGTTCCTGCCCCTGAATATATTTTTAGTGTGTTCTGTATGCCCGTGGGCCCATATTTTAAAGGCGGATTGGCACCGAGTAACTTCATTGTTTCTGAATATGACCGCGCAGCACCCTTTGGTACAGGCGCTGCCAAAGTGGGAGGAAATTATGCTGCAAGCTTATTGCCAGGACAACTTGCTCATGATCGAAATTTTTCTGATTGTATTTATTTAGATCCGGCGACCCACACTAAAATCGAAGAAGTTGGATCAGCAAATTTCTTTGGAATTACGCACGATAATCAATTCATCACGCCAAAATCACCATCAATCTTGCCAAGTATTACTAAATATTCATTGTTACATTTGGCAAAAGAACGCTTTGGATTGGAAGCAATCGAAGGGGATGTTTGTTTAAACGAACTGGATAAATTTGCTGAAGCGGGGGCATGTGGGACAGCAGCGATCATCTCACCAATTGCTGGAATCCAGAATGGAGAGGATTTCCATGTATTTTATAGTGAAACAGAGACGGGTCCCGTTACAAAAAAATTGTACGAGGAGCTAGTTGGAATCCAATTTGGAGACGTTCAAGCGCCGAAAGGCTGGATTTATGAAGTCTGATTTTTAGAGTGCTTAAAAGAAGGTAAAGGGTATCATCTTAATTTTTTTAGTGGTATTCACCTTAGTTCTTTGATTCTTGAAGGCTACTTTAGCCATCGTTAATCGGTTGGAGGAAGTTCAATGAAATTCTATAGCAAGCGATATCCCTATCACACAGATAGAATTTTTAAATTCATTTAGAAAAGAAGCCGCTCATTGCGAGTGGCTTTTTTGCATAATAAAAAGCACGTCTATCTAAGACGTGCTTTATGGAGTCTGAGTTTTAGCTCAGATGAACCCCTTTATCAACGTAGATAATATCCCCGATAATTCCTGTAGCCAGAGGACTAAGTAAGAACGCGCAAGAGTTTCCTACTTCCTCGATCGTAACAGAAACTTTGTCAGGCGTACGTTCCTCAGACAGGCTAAGCAATGATTGATAATTTTTGACGCCAGTTACCGCCAATGTCTTGATCGCACCTGCTGAAATGGCATTCACGCGAATGTTTTTCGGAGCTAACTCGGTCGCTAAGTAGCGTACCTCAGCTTCTAAAGCAGCCTTGGCAATCCCCATCATATTGTAATTAGGTATCGAACGTTCAGACCCCATATAGGTCATCGTTACAATGCTACCGCCATTTGTCATCAAAGGAGCAGCATATTTTGAGACTGCCAATAGGGAGTAAGCACTGATATCTTGTGCTAGTTGAAACCCATCTCTAGTAATCTCTGTCACATTACCCGATAATTCTTCCTTATTGGCAAAAGCAATCGAGTGTACGATGCCATCGATAGATCCGAATTTTTCTTTGATAGAATCAAAAGCC
>NZ_NIBK01000001.1:1675772-1679816 GCF_002174375.1 Enterococcus sp. 12F9_DIV0723
GTATTCATAGAGGTGTAAAATGGAAAAAATTATGAATGTCGAAGAAATTATGGCTACGATCCCAAATCGTTATCCCATTTACTATTTAGATGCAGTTACCGAGTTTGAAGATGAGAAGCACATTACTGCCGTTAAGAATTTAACGATGAATGAAGACTTTTTCCAAGGGTATTTTCCTGGGGAACCAATCATGCCAGGGACATTGATTGTCGAAGCTCTTGCTCAAGCGGGATCGTTGTTAATATTGAAATCAGCAGCATTCGAGGGGAAAACTGCGTACATCGGGGGAATTAATAAAGCGAACTTTTTAGAATTTGTTCGGCCTGGAGACACATTGTTCTTAAACTTTGATATTCAAAAAGTTAAAGGTCCTGTTGGAACCGCGAAAGCATGGGCGACTGTTGAAGAGAAAGTAGTTACTGAATGTGAATTTACATTTATTGTAGGGGACAAAGAGCAAAAAAACAGCTAGAAAAAAACCAAAACCTTTGATAAAAAGGTTTTGGTTTTTGTTTACTTTTTAGGTTCTTGTAAGACTTTTACTTCAGTGACTTTAGCTGGCTCTACCGGCGTCGATTTTTCGCCAGAACCGCCATCTTTTACTTCACCACTCGCTATTTTATCAACGGTGTCCATACCCTCTATCACTTGACCAAATACAGTATATTCGCCGTCAAGTTTAGGAGCGCCGCCTTTTTTGTATTGCTCAATAATTTTTTCTGGATAATATTGGATTGCAAGCCCATCACTTTGATCCTCTTTATTAGTTACGATAAAGAATTGACTGCCATTACTGCTGCGTGATTCTCCTCGTGCCATTGAAAGGGCGCCTCGGATGTTGTACAGCTGATTAGAAACCTCAGTTTTGAATCCATCTTTCCAAATGCTTTCGCCACCGGTACCATCGCCCTTAGGATCGCCGCCTTGGATCATAAAGTCTTCGATTACACGATGGAAAGGCGTGTCTTTATAATAGCCATCTTTCGCGTGCTTCACAAAATTTTCTACAGCCTTAGGGGCTTGTTTAGGGAATAGTTTGATTTTGATGTTTCCCTCAGTAGTCACTAATTCAACTAAATACTCATCCTCTGACACTTTGTTATCAAGCTGAGGCAATGCGACTTTATTCAAATCAACACTGGATTCTGTCGTCTTAGTTTTACTTTCTTTTGTTCCTTCTGTTGAATTTGTGTTGCTGCCGCAAGCTGCGAACAAACCGATTGATAAAACTAAGCTTGCACCGATCATCATCTTTTTGAATTGCATACCATTCTCCTTTTAAAGTTATTATCAATATAATCATAACAAACTTTCCAAAGAGTTCCTATGAAAAATCAGTGACTTTTATCTCAAAAAATTTATTAAAATGGGTAATAAAAAAAGGAGATCATTTTGATCTCCTTAAACTAAGAGTAGCTCTTATAAGTTAGCAAATTTTTCTAACAAACGAATCATTTGGCAAGTGAAGCCATATTCGTTGTCATACCAAGCAACTGTTTTAACTAATTGATAGTCACCAGCTGAGGTAACTTCTGTTTGAGTAGGGTCAAAGATTGAACCTTGAGTAGTTCCGATAACATCACCAGAAACAATTTCACGATCATCATAACCGAATGATGGGTTGTCAACGGTATGTTTTTTAATTGCTTCGTTTACTTGATCGGCAGTTACTTTCGTATTAAGAATTGAAACCAATTCAGTCAATGAACCATCAACTACGGGAACACGTTGAGCATGTCCTTGTAATTTACCGTTCAATTCTGGAATGACCAAGCCAATTGCTTTAGCGGCACCAGTTGAATGTGGGATTGTGTTGTCAGCAGCAGAGCGCGCAGCACGTAAGTTGCCACCTTTAACGGGTCCATCAAGCAACATTTGAGTTGAAGTATATGCATGGACCGTAGTCATAGTACCAACTTCAATACCAAATTCTTCATTTAAGAAGTATGCCATAGGTGCTAGGCAGTTGGTTGTACAAGACCCAGCTGAGATAATTTTATCGTTTGAATCTAAAGTATCATCATTTACGTTGTAAACAATAGTTTTCATTTGTCCAGCAGGCGCTGAGATAACGACGCGCTTCACACCAGCGTCAATATGAGCTTGTGCTTTTTCTTCTGAAGTGTAGAAGCCAGTACATTCAAGAACGATGTCTACACCGTTTTCTTTAGCCCAAGGGATCTTACTTGCATCCGGTTCAGCATATACACGTGTTTTTTCGCCATCAACAACGATTGAATCTTCTGTCGCAGTAACTGTGCCAGGGTATGTGCCATGTGTTGAATCAAATTGTAATAATTGTGCCAACATTGTAGGACTTGTTAAATCGTTGATCGCTACTACTTCAATATCGTCAGATACTTCTTTAATCCGACGGAATGCTAAACGACCAATACGTCCAAATCCGTTAATACCTACTTTTACTGTCATAACCAAAAGTTCCTCCTTTTTTATGTCAAGCAAAGCTTGATGCCTTACATTTTTCATTTTGCAACGCATCAATTTTTTTGTCAAAAGATATTACCTGAGAAGAACTGTCAATGTGAAAGCTATAAGAAAAAGAGCGAAACTAACATTTTTTTAAGCTTCTATCAATAAGAATGGACTTTTTTGTATAATCTAGCTACAATATATAAGACTTTGTTTAGTGTGGAGATTCAGTAGTCAATAGAATAAAAAACGAAAAGGAGGACACCCAAATGTCCATGTTTTTAGATCAAGTAACGATCGATGTCAAAGCTGGTAAAGGCGGCGACGGGATGGTGGCTTTCCGTCGCGAAAAGTATGTACCAGACGGCGGACCGGCCGGCGGTGACGGCGGTCATGGCGGTGACGTCATTTTAGTAGTAGATGAGGGCTTGCGTACATTAATGGACTTTCGCTACAATCGTCATTTCAGAGCAACGCCAGGAGAAAACGGAATGAGCAAGGGAATGCACGGACGTGGAGCAGAAGATACATACGTTAGTGTACCCCCGGGCACAACAGTTCGCGATGGAGATACAGGTGCTCTATTAGGTGATTTAATTGAAAACGGTCAGGAATTGGTCGTCGCTCATGGCGGTCGAGGCGGTCGAGGAAATACGCGATTTGCTTCCCCAAGAAATCCAGCACCTGAACTAGCTGAAAATGGTGAACCAGGTCAAGAAAGAAATATTGAGCTAGAATTAAAAGTATTAGCTGATGTGGGTTTGGTAGGCTTCCCTTCTGTCGGGAAATCAACCATTCTCTCTGTAATTTCTTCTGCTCGGCCTAAAATCGGAGCCTATCATTTTACGACACTCGTGCCAAACTTAGGGATGGTAACGACGAGTGACGGTCGCAGTTTTGCTGCCGCTGACCTGCCTGGGTTAATTGAAGGTGCTTCGCAGGGTATTGGACTTGGTACGCAATTCTTACGTCATATTGAACGTACACGTGTCATTCTTCATGTTATTGACATGAGTGGGATGGAAGGTAGAGACCCTTACGACGATTATCAAGCTATCAACAAGGAGCTTGCTTCTCATAATTTACGTTTGCTGGAGCGCCCTCAAATCATCGTTGCAAATAAAATGGATATGCCAAATGCAGAAGAAAATTTAAAAAAATTCAAGGCTGCTTTGAAGAAGGACAAGGAAGACGAGTTTGCCGATGATATCCCTGTATTTGCAATTTCTGCAATTACAAAACAAGGATTAGATAATTTATTGAATGCTGCGGCAGACTTATTAGAAGTAACACCAGAGTTCCTTCTGTACGATGAAGAAGTGGAAGAAGAAACTGTTAATTATGGTTTCCAATCTGATGAACCTGAATTTACGATTACACGTGAACCAGATGCGACTTGGGTACTTACTGGAGACAAATTAGAAAAACTGTTTAAGATGACGAATTTTGATCATGACGAAACTGTTATGCGCTTCGCTCGTCAATTGAGATCTATGGGTGTTGATGAAGCATTACGTGCGAGAGGTGCCAAAGACGGCGATCTTGTTCGTATTGATAAGTTTGAATTCGAGTTCGTTGATTAGAAAAAAATATTATTAATTTTGAAAAATACTG
>NZ_NIBK01000001.1:1680010-1731078 GCF_002174375.1 Enterococcus sp. 12F9_DIV0723
CTTACACTGTAACAAGTAATAATTATATTGTTAATTAATAAAACTTTCCGGGTGCAACGTTTTGGAAACTTATTTTTAATAATAAAAAAGGGGAATAATGTGATGCAAGTATTAATTTTAACACACAATATTTTAGTTGAGAGACCTTTAGTAGAGAAGTTGCAACGCTTGAATATCGAAGTTTTAAGTTCGGCAAAATTACTAAACATGTTGCAAGCGAAGCAGGTTCCATTGGATGTGATGAGCTTCTTTGATGTTTTAGTCATTAGTGAAACTGTCTCTGATCAGGAGCTTTCAGTAATTCTTGAGGAAGTCGGCGAAAAATTTGTTGTCATCAGAGAGACAGATCGAATACCTCAGAAAGATGAAAAAGCTGATTGGGAGTCAAGAGGCGTTGATGAATGGCTGCTTGAAGATGAGACGCTTAGCGGGTTAAGAGAGAAACTCGCCGAGAATACAGTAGAAGAGTCTGTCTATTCAATTGGTTTTGGCATGAAAGCGAAGAAAGAAGAAAGCGAGTATGAAAAACGTCCAATTCCATTGTGGAATCTGACACGTTCAGAACGTGAAATGTTGAGTACGTTAATTTCTACGAAAGATGCGCCAATCAGTCGAAGCGACCTAGCTGTTAAGATTTGGGGCGATAGCGACTCTGCTAGTCACATGACTCGTTTATCTACGATTATTAAGCACTTGCGAAATAAGTTGAAAATTGACGGTGTAGAATACGACGTCATTCGCACAAATTGGGGAGAAGGATATCAATTATCAAAAATATTCTTTGATCACTATATTGTGGATGATCGTATCATGGATGAGATTAAAACTGGGAATTGATTCCCAGTTTTTTTTATGAACTAGTAAAAGCTCGTTCTATTTTCCAAAAAAACCTTTTCTTGCTACACTATAATTAAACGAATAAAGGAGCGAGATGAATGGAAAAAAGAGTGATAATCATGAACTTCGACGTAGAATCTAAAGCATATGAGGCATTTTCAAAAGCCAAACGCCTACATATGAACAAATCATTTAAAGGTGAACAAATGGCTGTGGTCCATCATTCAAACGATGGAGAACATAAATTTGAGATTGAAGATTTTTTAGACTTTACCGGAAGCAATAAAAGCTCTACAGGCGGCTTGATTGGGATGATGGTAGGAATATTGGGTGGACCAATTGGTATCTTATTAGGTTGGTTTACAGGTGGCATGATTGGTGCGACACAGGATGCAAAAGAAGTTCGAGAAGCAACAGGCGTCTTTGAATTTCTGATAGACAAGATTGGCGAAGGAGATACCGCATTGCTTTTAATTGCTGAAGAAGAAGACAATCGACCTTTAAATCAATTAATCATGATGGATTTAGGCGGCGAGATTACTCGTCTTGAATATGATGATGTTGAAGCAGATGTGAAAAACGCCCAAGAGATGGCGAAGGATTCTAAAGAAAAAATCACGAATGATGAAATTTCAAAAGATAAATCAAGTGAGGATTAATATTTCCTTTATTTAGATTGCGCTAGAGGCGACTTTCTTCTAGAATAAAAGTAATTTAATAGAAAGTCAGGAAAATTATGGAATTAGAATTTTTAGGTACAGGCGCAGGTGTGCCGGCAAAACATCGAAATGTCAGTAGTTTAGCATTAAAATTATTGGATGAGCGTAATTCAATCTGGCTATTTGATTGTGGTGAAGGCACTCAAATGCAGATATTAAGAACAACTATCAAGCCAAGAAAAATTGAAAAAATATTTATTTCCCATCTACATGGAGATCACATATTTGGTTTGCCAGGCTTGCTAAGCAGTCGTTCTTTTCAAGGTGGAGAGGAACCTGTTGAAATATATGGTCCTGTTGGATTAGAAAACTATGTTCGGACTTCGCTTCAGGTGACAAAAACACATTTATCATATCCTTTACATTTTGTCGAAATCAAAGAAGGGATAATTTTCCAAGATAAGCAGTTTACAGTTGAAAGCATGCTGTTGGACCATGGCATTGACAGCTATGGGTTTCGAGTTAAGGAAGCCGATCATGAAGGTGTTTTACAAGTGGATAAATTGGTTGCGCTTGGTGTTCCTGCTGGACCTATTTATGGAAAAATAAAACGCGGTGAAAAAGTAACTATGCTAGATGGTACAACAATTGATGGAAGAGACTTTGTCGGTGAGGAAAAGAAGGGTCGAGTCGTAACGATTTTTGGCGATACCCGATTTATGACCCGATCTAGTGAATTTGCGAAAAACAGTGATGTTATCGTTCACGAGAGTACATTCAATAAGAACGAAAGCAAATTGGCGCGCGCTTATTTTCACTCTACCACACAGCAGGCAGCTACGATTGCAAAAGAAGCACACGCAAAAAAATTACTATTAACGCATATATCAGCTCGCTATTTAGCGAAAGAAGCGAAGGAATTAGAAGAAGAAGCAAGAGGAATTTTCCCAAACACCCAGATTGCGAAAGATTTTGATATCGTGGATGTTCCATTTTCATAAAAAAATAAAAAGGATTTTTCCTTACAGAAAGAAGGGACTTCATTGGATTTAACAGATAAAGTAGTTGTTGTGACAGGCAGTTCTGCTGGCTTAGGAGAGCAAATTTGTTATGAAGCAGCAAAAAGAGGGGCAATTGTTGTTACCTGTGCTCGCAGAATCAATCTTATCGGGCAAGTAAAAGAGCGATGCATTGAATTGAGTGGAAAAGAAGCTTATGCATTTCAATTGGACATTGCTGATCCTGATAGTGTAGAAGCAGTCATCGGAAAAATTTCTGAAGAAGTCGGAGATGTTGACGTGTTAGTAAATAATGCAGGCTTCGGACTATTTAATGATTTTGTTTCATTTGATTTGGATGTGGCAAGGAAAATGTTTGAAGTAAATGTATTGGGCATGATGTACTTCACTCAAAAAATAGCTATTTCTATGGTTGATAATAAAAAGGGGCATATCTTTAATGTTGCTTCCATGGCTGGTAAAATGGCCACACCAAAATCTACAGTATACTCTGCAACAAAATTTGCAGTTTTAGGTTTTTCGAATGCACTACGTTTGGAGTTGCGGCCTGAAAATGTGTATGTAACGACCATTAATCCAGGTCCGATCGCAACAGATTTTTTTGACAAAGCAGATCCAAGCGGCAGCTATTTAGAAAATTTGGGGAATATTGTTCTAGATCCTCAAAAATTAGCAAAAACTATCGTAAATAAAATGGGTAAGCCGACGCGTGAAATAAACCGACCATTCGTAATGGCTGGGGCTAGTCGTTTCTATGATTTATTCCCGCATATAGGGGATTTATTAGCAGGTGGCCTATTCAATAGGAAGTAGGAACGTACATGAGGAAACAGTGGAAAATTTTATTGGGCTTTATACTTGTACTACTGATCGTGATTTTTGCACTTTCCAATAGCCAAGAAGTGCCAGTGAATTTCTTAGTGAATAAAATCTACTTGTCTCTTGTGTTAGTTATTATCGGCTCTGCTCTAATAGGTGCATTAGTTGTCTTATTGACATCTGGTGCCACGTTATTCCAACAACGCAAGGAAATAAAACAGTTGAAAGAAACGATCCATTCTTATGAGACAGACAATGAGAAAAAGTTAGAAGAAGATAAGGCGTCTTTTAAACGGGAGCAAGAAAATGAAATTGCTGTAATGAAAGCAAATTATGAGACCCTTTTAAAAGAAAAGGACCAAGCCTTAGCAGAAAAAGAGAACACACTCACTGAAAAACGAGATGCTTCGCCCATTGATTATTATGATTAATAGAAGAGGACTTTAGTTTGAGAAAACTAAGGTCTTCTTCTCTTTCTTGTCGGATTCTTTTTTGCTATACTAATACGGTTGGGAAGTGATAGAGTGAAAAAATCAAGCTTTAATTGGCAGTTCAGAGATACGACACCTATTGATTCAGTTTTTCAAACTGAGATGTTGAATCAAGGATATAGTGAAACATTCGCTGAACTTTTATGGAATCGAAATATACGTACAGCAGAAGAATTCTCACAATTGATGAAAGTAAATATCGATGATTTGCATGACCCTTTTTTAATGCACGACATGGAGAGAGCTGTCGAGCGTATTCAAGCAGCCGTAATGGAAGAGCAAGCAATTTTAGTTTATGGTGATTATGATGCAGACGGGATTACAAGTACGTCTATTATGGTAGAAGCGCTTGAAATGATTGGTGCAGACGTACATTATGTATTGCCAAATCGTTTTATTCACGGATATGGACCAAATAAATCTCTTTTTGAAGAAAAAATCAATGAGGGGATTCAATTAATCATTACCGTTGACAATGGTGTGGCTGGGAACGAAGCAATTGATTATGCCAATTCTAAAGGTGTTGACGTTATCGTTACCGACCATCACGAGTTGCCGCCTGTCCTTCCAGATGCGTATTGTATCATTCATCCCCGTCATCCAGAAGGACACTATCCATTTGGAGAACTTGCGGGAGCCGGGGTCGCTTTCAAGTTGGCGACTGCATTGTTGGAAGAAGTTCCTCTAGAAATGCTTGATTTAGTTACCATTGGTACTGTAGCAGATTTAGTCTCAATGACTGGTGAAAATCGCCTATTCGTTAAATTAGGCCTGCAAGCCATCAAACAGACACAGCGTTTAGGGTTGCTAGAGTTATTAAAAGTTAGCAGCGTTGATCTACAGAAGGTTGATGAGATGAGTATTGGTTTCAGCTTAGGGCCAAGGTTGAACGCCATCGGCCGGTTGGGTGACCCTAATCCTGCTGTAGAACTAATGACTACTTTTGACGAGGAAATTGCTCACACTCTAGCTGAAAAATTAGATAAAATCAATGATGAGAGAAAAGTAATCGTGCAAGAAACGACGGCTGAAGCAACAGCATTAATCAATCCGGAGGATAAAGTCCATTTAATTGCTGCGAAAGGTTGGAATCCAGGCGTTTTAGGAATTGTCGCAGGCAACATTTTAAAGCAAACCGGGCAGCCAACGATTGTTTTATCCATTGATGAAAATGGTGTAGCTAAAGGATCAGGAAGAAGCATCGAAGCGTTGGATCTGTTTGGGATGTTAACCACAATGCGTTCTGAGTTTACTCATTTTGGAGGACACGCTGCAGCGGTGGGTTTAACTATGCCAGCTGATAGAATTCCCTTACTACAAAAATTGATGAACGATTATATCTTGGCTGAGCAGATAGATTTGAGTAAAGGATCTGGGTTTAAAATAGATGCTTCTCTTCCTATAGCAAAAATTTCTTTAGGTCTTGTAGAAGAACTAAAAAAATTGGCTCCTTTTGGCACGGATAATCCTGCCCCTCATTTTTTAGTGAATGGAAATGTGAGCTTTTTCAAACGCATAGGTAGCGAGCAGCAACATGTTAAGTTCTCATTGAAAAATGAGGATAATCAATTAGATGCTATTGGATTTGGCTTTGGGGAAGAAGCCGAAGAGATACAGCAACCGGACACTCAATTTGTAGGGGATTTAGAAATCAATGAGTGGAATGGGCAGAAAAAAGTGCAACTCCGTTTAATTGATTTTGCTTCCGAAGGTACACAAGTAATTGATCGACGTGCGAAATATACTTGGAATCAAAAAATTGATAGCGGTAAAGCTTTGTATCTGGCTTTTCAAAAGGAGAATCAGAAATTCTTTTCTAAAGAATTGCAGCACTCAATTGTATTATACGATGCGACTATTGACTGGACTGACTACGATCAATTAATCGTACTTGATTGTCCTGATCACAAAGAACTTTTACAGGAAATCACGATTGCCGGACATTTTGAGCGAATTTACCTTTATCTTTATAGCTCAGATGAAGCATATTTAAATGGATTGCCAAGTCGTGAACAATTTGCAAAGCTTTATCAATTTTTCCGAAAACAGCCTAAAGTCGATATTCGATTTAAATTGAAAAATGTTTCGAATTACTTAAGAATCCCAGAAAAATTATTAGTATTCATGATTCACGTGTTTTCTGAGTTGAAATTTGTTACAATAGACGACGGTGTTTTACAAATGGTCGAGTCTCCAGAAACTCGGGCTTTTGAAGAGAGTAAAATTTATCAAAAACGCATGGCTCGAATTGATAGCGAAGAATTTTTATTGATGAATGATATTCAAACTATTAGAAAATGGCTGAAAGGCTAGGAGGAACAACCGAAATGAATTTGAAAGATTATATTGCTAGTATCCCAGACTATCCAAAGGAAGGGATTGTATTCCGTGATATTTCTCCACTCATGGCTGATGGCGAAGCATATCGCGAAGCAACAAAACAAATCGTCAATTACGCAAAGGAAAAGCAAATCGATATGGTCGTCGGTCCAGAAGCTCGTGGATTTATCGTAGGATGTCCGGTAGCATTTGAATTAGGATTAGGGTTTGCGCCAGTGCGTAAACCAGGTAAATTACCTCGTGAAGTAATCGAAGTTGAATACGAAAAAGAATACGGTACGGATACTTTAACGATCCATAGCGATGCAATTAAGCCTGGCCAACGGGTATTGATCACTGATGATCTGTTAGCAACTGGAGGAACAATTAAAGCGACGATAGAATTAGTGGAAAAGCTGGGCGGCATTGTTGTCGGGTGTGCCTTCTTGATTGAATTAGAAGGGT
This sequence comes from Enterococcus sp. 12F9_DIV0723, assembly GCF_002174375.1. Lineage (NCBI taxonomy): Bacteria > Bacillati > Bacillota > Bacilli > Lactobacillales > Enterococcaceae > Enterococcus > Enterococcus sp. 12F9_DIV0723. Next base: position 1,686,620 of record NZ_NIBK01000001.1, read on the forward strand.
TACACGGGCGTGATAAAATCCAAGGATACGACATTTTAACATTGATGGACTACTAAAAAGAGTTAAATAGAAAAGAGGCTGCAGACAATGCTCTAATTTAGAGCATTGTCTGCAGCCTCTTTTTATTAAATATCAAAAAAGCAGTTGGATGAAATCCCCAACTGCTTGAGTGAACGATTAAGCTGACTTGTGATAACGATGATCGTACGTTACATAATAAAAATCCTCGGCAGGTTCTGTAGTGTAAAACTCTTCTTCCTCATTTTCCTCTTCAACGGAATGGTATTCCGCATAATGCTGAGCGTACTTTCGCTCGTCCCATAACATGAACCATACAAGGAACAAACCAGAAAAAATGACGATCGTAGCTAAAGACCCTAACTTACCAATCAATAAACCTAGTAACAATACAGCGATAATTAAACCAAATCTTCTTACTGCTTTCATCAATAATCACTCCTATTATAAATACGCGAACGTGTGTTTGTATATCTATTATACGAATGTTTGTTCGTTTTGTAAAGGAAAAAATAATCGGAAGTAAATTCCGATTAATAAATATGGTTTCGATACAAACCGACAACTTTTCCAAGAATAGATACGTTATCGAAAATCAAAGGAGCCAACTCGTCATTTTCAGGTTGCAACCGAATATGATCAGCCTCTCGATAGAATCTTTTGCATGTCGCTTCATTCTCATCCGTCATCGCAATCACGATCTCTCCATTTGTAGCTGAAGATTGTTGTCTTACAATCACGTGATCTCCATCATAAATTCCAGCATTGATCATACTTTCACCACGGATAGTCAGCATGAACAAGCCGCATTCTTCACTAGAAAGGTCTGGTGGAACAGGGAAGAAATCCGACGCTTCTTCGACTGCTAAAATGGGTTCACCAGCTGTTACGACACCTAACATAGGAATAACTTGCGGTGCTGCCCCGATTTTTTCTAATCCATTAATAGTTAACTCAATTGCTCTTGGCTTAGTGGGATCGCGCTGGATCCAGCCTTTTTTTTCTAACCTAGATAAATGGCCATGAACAGTAGAGGTAGACGAAAGATTCACAGCTTCTCCAATTTCTCTAACAGTGGGTGGGTACCCTTTATCTTCAACGCGTTCATGAATGAAACGTAACACTTCTAATTGTTTTGTTTCCGTTCTTTTTGCCAATGCCCGCACCTTCTTTCGTTTTTTTTAGTGTAGCATAGTTATCCGAACAAATCAAACAAGCGTTCGTATTTGTTTACACTTTCAACTTCTTTTTTTTTATGTATAATTAAAGAGGGAAAAGAGGTGCGCAAAATGATCAATGATGAAACAATTGCTAGAATCAATGAATTATCAAAGAAAAAGAAAACGTCCGGTTTAACAGATGCAGAGGCACATGAACAGAAGGTTTTGCGGGAAGAATACATCGCTTCATTCCGTAGTGGAATGCGCCATCACATCGAAGGAATGAAGGTTGTTGATCCAGAAGGCAACGATGTCACTCCAGAAAAATTAAAAAAGATTCAAAAAGAAAAAGGATTACACAATAGAAAGTAAATCTTTTGTCAGTAAGTGATTGAAAAGTCAAAATAAATCGGTTACAATGAATTTGTAATTAAAGTATTTATGACCAAAAAGGAGGAAGTAATTTGTTCGACAAAATCGATCAACTAGGTGTAAACACAATCAGAACATTAAGTATTGAAGCAATCCAAAAAGCAAACTCAGGTCATCCAGGACTCCCCATGGGTGCAGCCCCAATGGCTTATGCTCTATGGACAAAGCATTTGAATGTTAATCCAGCGACTTCATTAAATTGGGCAAATCGCGACCGGTTTATTCTATCTGCAGGTCACGGTTCGGCGATGTTGTATAGCTTATTACATCTTGCAGGATACAAAGTAACGATTGATGATTTAAAAAGTTTCCGTCAATGGGAAAGCAAAACACCAGGGCATCCTGAATTCCTTCATACGGATGGTGTCGAAGCAACTTCAGGTCCTTTAGGTCAAGGTATTTCAACTTCTGTTGGGATGGCAATGGCTGAAGCTCATTTAGCAGCAACATACAATCGTGACAGTTTTGATGTGATGGATCACTATACCTACGCTTTGTGTGGAGATGGCGATCTAATGGAAGGCGTATCTGCTGAAGCAAGTTCTATGGCAGGACACATGAAATTAGGCAAACTGATCGTGTTATACGATTCAAACGATATCTCTTTAGATGGACCTACTTCAAAAGCCTTCACTGAAAATGTAGGTGCTCGCTATGAAGCTTATGGTTGGCAACACATTTTAGTAGAAGATGGAAATGATTTAGAAGCCATTTCCAAAGCGATCGATGAAGCGAAAGCTGAAACGGACAAACCATCATTGGTCGAAATTAAAACAGTGATTGGATTCGGTTCTCCAAAAGAGGGTACATCTGCTGTTCATGGTGCGCCACTTGGAGAAGACGGTATTAGTGTTGCAAAAGCTGTATATGGTTGGGAATATCCTGACTTTACGGTTCCCGAAGAAGTTTCAAATCGATTTAAAGAAGAAATCAACGATAAGGGTGCGAAAGCAGAAGCTGATTGGAATGCGATGTTTGCAAACTATGAAAAAACACATCCTGAGTTAGCGAAACAATTTAAAGCGGCTTTTGCTGGAGAACTTCCAGAAAACTGGGAAGCTTCATTACCAGTTTATGAAGAAGGAACCGCACAAGCTAGTCGTGTATCCAGCAAAGATGCGATTCAAGCTATTTCAAAAGCTGTTCCGAATATTTGGGGTGGATCTGCTGATTTATCAGGTTCAAATAATACAACGATCGCTGATGAACCAGAGTTTCAACCAGGTTCTTATGAAGGCCGAAACATTTGGTTTGGTGTCCGTGAATTTGCAATGGCGAGCGCGATGAATGGCATTCATTTGCATGGAGGAACACGTATATATGGAGGAACATTCTTCGTATTTACTGATTACTTGCGTCCGGCTGTTAGAATGTCAGCCATCCAAGGATTACCGGTTGTCTATGTGTTAACACATGATTCTGTGGCTGTCGGTGAAGACGGGCCTACACATGAACCAATCGAACAATTAGCAAGCGTTCGCTGTATGCCTAACGTACAAGTAATTCGTCCTGCTGACGGCAACGAAACTTCCGCTGCATGGATTCAAGCGCTAGAAACAAAGAATAAGCCAACTATCTTAGTATTAAGTCGTCAAAATTTACCAGTCTTACCTAATAGTAAAGACATGGCTAAGGAAGGCGTGGCAAAAGGTGGTTATGTGATTTCTAAAGCTGAATCAGATACACCAGATGGTCTATTAATTGCTACTGGTTCTGAAGTGAACCTAGCTGTTCAAGCTCAAAAAGACCTTAAAGAGCAGGGCAAAGACGTTTCCGTTGTTTCTCTTCCAAGTTTTGATTTATTCGAAGCACAAGACGAAGCATACAAAGAATCTGTTTTACCTAAGGCAGTGAAAAAACGCGTAGCAATCGAAGCAGCTTCTCCATTCGGTTGGGAACGTTATATCGGATCGGAAGGTAAGATGATCGGTATTGATCATTTTGGAGCTTCTGCACCAGGAGACTATGTTTTAGAACAATTTGGATTCACTGTGGAAAATGTTGTGAATACTTTTAACAAACTTTAAAATTTAATTTGAAAAGGTTGAGGAGAATAATTTTCCTCAACCTTTTTTGTGATCAGATTCTTCAGGTCTCTAGCTGTAAATTGTTTAACGGTAAGTTTAGCATTCCAGAAGGGAAAGTAATAGTTTTACTAAAATAAAGTTTACATAATATTTTACTCGAACACTAATAATTAATGGCGGTTTCAATTTTTCGATACGTTCAATAAAAATGTTTATTCGTGAGCAAATTTATTTAGACAGAAATTAAATTCTGTTATACTGTCCTTGTGCAAAATATTGCAATTAAAAAATGATTCAAACGAAAGAGGGACGACAATGAAAGTAGTAGTAGTAGGATGTACACATGCCGGTACCGCAGCCGTTAAAAATATTTTAGCAAACCACCCGGATGCAGAGGTGACTGTGTTTGAGCGGAATGACAATATCTCATTCCTTTCATGTGGAATCGCTTTATACGTAGGTGGAGTCGTGAAAGATCCAGCAGGGCTATTTTATTCTAACCCTGAGGAACTTACTTCTTTAGGTGCAAAAGTGAACATGGAACACGATGTAACAAACATTGATACAGATGCTAAAAAAATCACAGCAAAAGATTTGAAAACAGAGGAAGAAAAGATCGTTGAATATGATAAATTGGTTGTAACAACAGGTTCTTGGCCAATCATCCCGCCGATCAAAGGGATTGAATCTAAGAATGTTTTATTATGCAAAAACTATAACCAGGCAAATGTCATCATTGAACAAGCAAAAGACGCTAAAAAAGTTGTAGTAGTCGGTGGAGGATATATTGGTATTGAATTAGTAGAAGCTTTTGCCGAGTCAGGTAAAGAAGTGACGCTAATTGATGGATTATCAAGAATCTTAAACAAATATTTAGATAAGCCTTTCACAGATCTATTAGAAAAAGAATTAGAAGACCATGGTGTGACTCTAGCATTGGGAGAGAACGTTAGTGAATTCGTTGCAGATGAAAGTGGTGCTGTAACTAAAGTAGTGACACCGAGCAATGAATTCGATGCGGATATGGTTATCCTGTGTGTCGGTTTCCGACCTAATACAACGTTATTAGAAGGCAAAGTAGATATGCTGCCAAGCGGAGCAATCAAAGTGAACGAATACATGCAATCAAGCAACCCAGATATTTTCTCTGCAGGTGATTCAACAGTTGTTCATTATAACCCAACTGGAAAAGATCAATATATCCCTCTAGCAACAAACGCTGTTAGACAAGGAATGTTAGTCGGTCAAAACTTAGTTGAACAAAAAATGAAATACCGAGGCACACAGGGTACTTCTGGTCTTTACTTATTTGGATGGACGATTGGTTCGACTGGATTAACAAAAGAGAGTGCTGCATTAAATGATTTAGACGTGAATGTAACAGTAATCGAAGACAATTATCGACCTGAGTTCATGCCAACTACTGAAAAAGTTTTAATGGAGATTGTTTCAGAAAAAGGCACGAATAAAATTTTAGGTGCACAGTTCCTTTCAAAATATGATATTACACAATCTGCAAATACAATCTCAGTGGCTATTCAAAATAATATGACGTTAGAAGATTTAGCATTACAAGATTTCTTCTTCCAGCCACATTTTGACCGCCCATGGAATTACTTGAATATTTTAGCTCAAGCGGCTTTAGCGGAAGCAGAATAGAAAAAAGGGAGGCGTAAGCCTTCTTTTTTTATTGCTAAGAGAAATTTATCAGACTTGGAGTTCCTTTTTTTTTAGTGTAAACTGAGAAACGAACGGAGGATTCCAAATGATTTCATTAAATGATTATTTAGCGGGTGGGGAGACAACAATCTCAAATCTGTTATTAAAAAATTATACTAAACTGGGACTGACGACTGACGAATTTATGTTGTGGCTGCAGCTTTACGCTTCACATCAATCTGGAGTAGATTTTCCTGATTTGACTGTAATTGCCCAAGACATGGGATGTACTATTGAGAAGATATATGCGTCATTAAATTCACTTGTCAATAAAGAATTCGTTACCTTGGATACCGCATTGGACGATGAGGGCAAGCAGAGTGATCGTTATAATTTGTTGCCCGCTTTTGAGAAACTGACAATATTGAAAGAACAAGAGCGGTTTGAAATTGAGGAGAAGAACGATCTTGCTGCTCAAAAGAAAATGTTAAGATCTTTTGAACAGGAATTCGGTCGGCCTTTATCACCGATTGAATACCAAAAAATTGGGTATTGGTTAAACGAGGATCACTACGCACCATCGTTGATTGAATTAGCACTACAGGAAGCGGTATTAAACCAAGCGTACAATTTTAAATATATTGAAACGGTTCTTCAAAGCTGGGAAAAGAAAAATATTCGATCAAAAGTTCAAGTCGAAGAGGAGCAGCGGCGACGCAAACAAATTTTATTACAGAAGGAAGAACAAAATCAATCCGAAGAACTACCAAAGGTTTCTCTCTATAATTGGCTTGAAAGGAAGGATTCTGATGCTTAATAAAGAAAAAACAATGGAAGCTCTCTCACGAATGTACGAAATGTTTCCAGAAGCAATTGGGGAGCTGCATTCAGATTCTCCTTTTCAACTCTTAATCGCTGTTATTCTAAGCGCCCAAGCGACGGATGTTTCCGTGAATAAAGCCACACCTGCACTATTTGCTGCCTATCCCACTCCAGAGGCGTTAGCACAGGCACCTATGGACGACATTGTTGCGAAAATTCGAACGATCGGTCTTTACCGAAACAAGGCCAAAAATATTAAGGCTTGTGCACAGATGCTATTAGATAATTACGGTGGTATTGTACCAGCATCTCGTGAAGAATTGGTAAAGCTACCGGGCGTCGGACGCAAAACAGCGAATGTTGTGCTTGGAGATGCTTTTGGTGTCCCAGCAATTGCTGTTGATACGCATGTAGAACGGGTTACTAAACGACTACGTATTTGCAAGCTGAACGCGTCTGTTACTGAAGTGGAGGCCACCTTAATGCGCAAGATTCCAAAAGAATTATGGGTAAAAAGCCACCACACATTAATTTTTTTTGGAAGGTATCATTGCACGGCTAGAAGTCCTAAATGTGAAATTTGTCCGCTGTTGGATATGTGTCAAGATGGAAAAGACAGATTAAAAGCCACTCGAAACTAGTTCGAGCGGCTTTTTTTAATTACTTGATGGCGGCGTGCCATTATTTCCCGGTGTCGGTGCCGGCTGACTAGCGCTTGACGACGGTTGAGATGGCTGTGGCTCAGGAGCCGCCGATGATGATGGTGGCGGTGTGGGCGTAGGAGCAGAAGATGAGCTGCTAGGAGGCACTGGCTCGCTGCTGCTTGCTGGCGGCGCGATCGTAGATGACTCAGAAACACTCGACTGCGCTGTGTTGCTTGATGGCACGGTCGTCTGACTAGAATAAGAATTGTAGTATGAACTTTGACCAGTCCGATTTGGTTGAACAGGTGTATAAGAGGCGCCTTTTACATAAAGTTCATTCCCACTTCGAAGCACATCATCAGGCATTGTCCAATCAACATTCGGAACATTTTGAGAAACATAGCTCATGAATTCTTTGTAAATGAGTTGTGCAGTATTCTCTGATTCTGAGGTAATAGGAGTCATGCGATCGTCATAACCAGTCCAAATTGATAATGAATAATTTGGTGTAAATCCTGTAAACATAACATCTGGCTCAATAGCACCGGCATGAGGTATCTTCGCTAACTCGTCATCTGTATAATTTGAAGTACCTGTTTTACCAGCTTGGAAAAGATTCGGGATTTGAGCATATGTTCCAGTCCCTCTTGAGATAACATCCTTTAAAATATCAGTAATCATGTATGCAGTGTAAGGTTCCATTGCTTTCTCGCCTTTATTTGAGAACGTTTGTTCTGACCCGTCCTGATATTTGATTTTATTGATATAAAGGGGTTCATTATATGTTCCGCCATTAGCGAAGGCCGCGTAAGCAGCAGCCATTTTTTCAGTAGAAATACCATACTTTGTTCCATCCTGTGTTTCAGTATTACTTGATATGGCATTGGCTTGTTGAATATCTTTGTATTCAATACCTAATTTTTTCAAAAATTTAGAAACATTTTCGGGTCCCACTTCGTTAAATAATTTGACTGCAGGGACATTTCGAGAGTCATAAAGAGCCTGACGTAAAGTGATGGTCCCTTGATATGAATTGTCCCAGTTTTTAACTTCTGTCTGAGTTCCTTCGTAACGATAAGGCTCATCTTTGAAACGTGTTTCAGCCGTTGAGAATTTTTTGTACTCGAAAGCCGGGCCGTAATCAGTTATCGGCTTAACAGTTGAACCAAAATCCCGTGTAGTATTCACCGCACGATTCATACCTAAATAAACGTCATCAGCAATATTTCGTCCGCCGATTTGTGCTGTAACATTTCCGGTCTTGGAATCGATCAGTGTCGCAGCAACTTGGAATTTTTCATCAGGATATTGAACGTACTCGTCACCATTTACAATAGAATATAGACGATTTTGTGCATCCTTGTCTAAATTCGTGTAGATGTCTAAACCATCCGTATACACATTTTTTCCGGTTTTCGCTTCAACTTGTGCGATAACTTCTTTAACGTAATTATCAGATACTTTTCTCTCTTGATTATCCGCCGGTAAAGGTATCAATCCTTGATCAATGGGTTCTTTGGTCGCTTTATCGTACTCTTCTTGAGAAATTTTTTTATTGTTTAACATTGTATATAAGACAGTGTCACGACGTTCTTTTGCAGCATCAGGATGCTTATAAGGGTCATATGAATTAGGTGCTTGAGGCATACCAGCAAGCAGAGCCGTCTGCGCTACGCTTAAATGCTGTAACTCTTTTCCAAAGTAGGTTTCAGCAGCTGTTTCCATCCCATATAGACCATTTGCCATATACACTTTATTAATGTAATAAGTTAAAATTTCTTGTTTTGAATGTTTCTTTTCTAATTGAATGGCCAACCAAGCTTCTTGAGCTTTCCGACGCAAGGTCTTATCCGCTTCTTCAGTAGTTGTTGAGAAGAAGGAGAGTTTGATTAATTGCTGCGTCAAGGTGCTTCCTCCTTGAAGGCCTCCTCGATTTGTTATATTGTGCAATGCTGAACCTGCAATACGTACGGGGTCTACACCGTTATGTTTAAAGAAACGGCGATCTTCAACCGAAACGATTGCATCATCCAATTCCTGTGGAATCTTATCAGCCGCAACTTTTTCTCTTTTTTCTGCTCCGAGGTCTTCAAAAATGTTTCCATCTTTATCTAAAAGCTTCGAAGAAACAGTCGCCTCTAATTTTTTATCAGTTAATGTTGGCGCGTCTTTAACATAGAAGAAAAAGATGCCTATACCTGTGAGCAATGCTACACAGAGCAAGCCAACGACTGCGATTGCAATTTTTAACCCAATGTGGCGATTCTGTTTACTTTTTTGTGCAGGTTTCTTTCCTTGAGGGGTTCGCTTACTTTTTTGCGAACGTGAGGGATTAGCCATTTGTTAAACTCCTTTTTGCAAGATATTGTTCCACTGCTTCCAAATATGGGATTCTTGGTGCAATTTGCGGTTTGATTTCGATGCCAATTGCTTCAATCAACTCAAGCGGAAGTGATTTTTTTCCTGTTTCTTGTCTGTTCCAATAGTTTATCAGTTCTTCAGAAGAAAGAAAAAAACAACGATTTAGACTTGAAAACCAAAGCAAGATAAAGCACACTGCTTTTTGTTTCAAACACTGTTCCATATGAGTAATTTGATGCTGATGAAAATTTTTGAGCGGAAAAGAAGTTTTATTTTTCGTTTCCTTCGCCTCAAAATCTAAATAGTATCCACGATAAACGCCATTATAATCCGTAGTAGAAGGTTGCCTAAAATAGGCTTCTTTAATTACTGCTGCACTACGTTTAGGATAATCGACCTTAACGATCTGAAGCGGCGTTGGCTTTTTATGGACAACTGCCTTATCATGGGTTAAGTAGTATTCGTTGCTTTGATTAATTGCTTCCTCAAAGCGCATACCGCGATTGGCAAAAGTTGTTTCTTTTTTTAAGGATCGTTCCCGTGGATTCTTTTGTGAAAATGATTGACCGTTAGGGTAGTGAAAGGTCATTTTTCATCACACTCCTGTTTGATATTATAGCAAATTTTTTTGAAAGATATTTTATTTTTAAGTGAAAGTAAGGAAATTGCAATGAATGACACAATACAGCGATTATACGTAACTGGGTACCAAAGCTTTGAGCTAGGAATTTTCAGCGACAATGACCCTCGAGTACAAGTAATTAAAAATGTATTAAAGAGAGAATTGACAGCATTAATTGAGAATGGATTGGAATGGGTCATGATCAGTGGGAGTTTGGGAACCGAAATTTGGTCAGGGCAACTTGTTAACGAATTAAAGGATGAGTATCCTGAACTTAAATTAGCGATTATTTTTCCTTTTGAGGGTTTTGGAAGTAATTGGAAAGAACAAAATCAATTATATTTAAGCGAGCTTGTGCAGACGGCAGATTTTGTTGATTCTGTAAGTCATCATCCGTATCAAAATCCTGGACAATTTAAAAATCACGTAAGTTTTCTATTGCATCATACAGATGCTACATTACTAGTATATGATACTGAATATCCTGGTAAGAGCAAATTTTTCCTGAGAGATATTGAAAAATTTCAAGAACAGAATTCTTATGAATTGCTTACAATCACAATGGATGATTTAGAAAATTCCTCAGACTTTGGGGATAGTGTTTGATTTCCTAGGATTTATCGGCTAGAATATATTAGAAAGTAAATTAAGATTAGAGCTAATGAGGTGGAAAAATGGCGAATGTAATCTATACTCCAAATGATATTTTGGAGCAAGAGTTTAAAACAAAGATGCGCGGTTACGATCCAATCGAAGTCGACGAATTTTTAGACAATGTGATCAAAGATTATGAAGCTTATAACAAAGAAGTATTAACACTAAGAGAAGAAAATGATCGTTTGAAAGCAAAAGTTGAACAGTTATCAAAAGCTCAGCCAGCACCTTCACGTGTAAAAGAAGCGGCACCTAAGAGCTCAGCTGTAACAAATTTTGACATTTTGAAACGTTTATCAAATCTTGAAAGAGAAGTATTTGGTAAAAAACTTGACCAACAGGCAACGAATCAAACAGCTTCTTCTGAATTTGGTCAAAGCTACACAAAAGATGAGAGTGACATCGAAAAAACTCGTCAATTTTAAATTTGAATGATGCAATTTTTGGGTGATCGCGGTTTGCATTACGCAGGCTGAGGAAAGTCCATGCTCGCACAGACTGAGATGTTTGTAGTGTTCGTGCTTAGCGAAACCATAAGCTAAGGTACTTCTTATGAAGTAACGGCAGAAAAAAGGGCTAAGGAGCAATCTATGTCTGAGTATTCTTGAAAGTGCCACAGTGACGAAGCATTTTGAGAAATCAAAATGGTGGAACGCGGTAAACCCCTCGAGCGAGCAACCCAAACAATGGTAGGGGCGCTTTTTCTAAGGAAATGAACGATGAAAGAGACGGCATTTATGTCGGAGATAGATGATTACCACGATGGTCACACTTCCCTGAGTTGATCGTCGTACAAAACATGGCTTACAGAAAATTGCAGCAATTCAGGGTGTGCCTTCCAACTTTGCGTTGTGAAGGTTTTTTTGCGAGCTTCACTATGTATTTTCTTTTACCTAGTGGAATCGCAAGTATTTGTATATTGAAAATTCTTGTGGGATGACTATTAAATAAGCTTTTTATTGAAATAAATCACATCATATAACAATTAAGGAGTTATTATGGAAAAACAATATAATTTGATTGCTACAGCCGCAGCAGGTATCGAAGCGCTTGTAGGCAAAGAACTTAGAGATTTGGGAATTGACTGTCAGGTTGAAAATGGACGAGCCCGGTTCAAAGGAAATCTTGAAACAATCGCTACAGCAAATTTATGGTTGCGAACTGCTGATCGAGTAAAAATCATTGTTGACGAATTTGATGCGTACACGTTTGATGAATTATTTGAAAAAGTGAAAGCAATCCCTTGGGAAGACTTTTTACCTATGGATGCAGAATTTCCAGTTGCAGGTCGTTCGATTAAGTCAAAATTGTATAGTGTACCCGACTGTCAGTCGATTACAAAAAAAGCAATCGTAGAACGTTTACGTGAAGTGTATCATCGTCCTTCACGAGTTCCTCTCCCTGAAACAGGGGCTTTATTTCAATTAGAGGTCGCTTTATTGAAAGACCATGTGGTATTGACTTTAGACACAACGGGGCCAAGTTTGTTTAAACGTGGCTATCGTTTAGAAAAAGGGGGCGCACCTTTAAAGGAAAACATGGCTGCTGCTTTAGTTATGCTGACCAATTGGCGAAAGGATCGTCCGTTTTACGATCCCGTTTGTGGTTCAGGGACATTATGTATTGAAGCAGCGCTAATTGGTCATAATATGGCCCCTGGATTTAATCGCGATTTCGCTTGTGAAGCTTGGGAATGGTTTGATCCTGAAGTTTTTGACAAGGTACGTACTGCTGCGGATGAAGCTGCTGATTATGACATCCAATTAGATATTACTGGTTCAGATATTAATGGACGCATGATTGAAATTGCTCGTGCAAATGCTGAAGAAATCGGTTTGGGCGATTCGATTCAATTCAAACAAAGAGCTATCAAAGATTTCAAAACGGAAAAAGAATATGGTGTAATTGTTGCAAATCCGCCTTATGGCGAAAGATTAGGTGAAGAAGAACAAGTTCGTGAGCTCTATCGTGAGATGGGAGAAGTATTCCGTCCATTAAAAACATGGAGTAAATATATTCTAACAAGTGATTTAGCCTTCGAAGAATTTTATGGGGCAAAAGCTACCAAGAAAAGAAAACTATATAACGGTGCGATAAGAACAGATTTCTTTCAGTATTGGGGTGAACGTCCACCTAGAAAGCCACGCACCGATGCAGAATAAAATAGAAAAAATTCGCCAGTATGCAAAAGAAAAATTAGGTAAAGATCGTAGTGGTCATGATTTTTATCATGTTGAACGTGTAGCAAAGATTGCCCAAGAATTAGCGGAGCAAGAAGGAATAGCAGATAAAATGATTATTGAAGCTGCGAGTTATCTACACGATGTTATTGATGATAAAGTCGCAGAGGATGCTGAAAAAGAAAGAGAAGATCTTGAAAAGTTTTTAAAAGATCTTGATTTAACCTCACTAGAAATCAATGAGATAGTTGATATTATAGAAAACATTTCCTTCTCAAAGGAATTAGAACATGGAAAAGCAAAGCTAACTTTTGCAGGGAAAATCGTACAGGACGCGGATCGGATTGATGCTTTAGGTGCAATCGGGATTTTGCGCACCGCTTATTATGGTGGTCATACACAAAGTCCGCTATACGATCCAAATATTCAACCCCAAAATTTTCAAAGCAAAAAAGAATATCGAAAAAATAGTACAGTCATTAATCATTTTTATGAAAAACTTTTTAAACTCCCAGCTACAATGAATACTGCGGCTGGAAAAGCAGAAGCAGATCGTCGGGTAGTTTTCATGAAAGATTTTTTAAAAACTTTTTACGAAGAGTGGGATCTATCATAAACTCACATAGAGATATATAAATAAAAAGTAAAAAAACTCTTAGATAAGACATATTATTTCCAGTGAAGTTGCTTTTCTCCTATAATATTTCTTTGTTAGGAGGAGCTCCAAATGTTGCATCGTGAAATTTTGAGTCCCGAAGAAGTTTTAGAAAAGATACCTAAATTGTCTGAAGGATTATTTGCAATTCGTTGTAAACTTGTGAATAAGACATATCAGGTAATTTTATATAAATATCAAGAGGATTATTTCTTAGTAGAGAATCCGGCACTTATTAGTGTATTACTTGAAAATGATCAAAGCTTTTTTGGTACGCCAGAACAATTACTTAATGAAATAGAGTTGTGTTTTGAGGACAATAATTACCAACCCGCATCTAAAGAGTGGGTCAAATTAGACTTAAAAACCTTAAAATTACTAGATCAAGTTGAAATCAAATTCTTTGATTTGGAAGAATAACAGGACTTACCTGTTATTCTTTTTTTCTAAATTGACGGAAAAGATAATAGAGATTGATTACAGTTAGGATAGCACCAAGAACAAAAGGGACTATTAATCGTGTTTGAGCATAGCCAAAGTTATTTTTGAAACTTGTTGCTGATGTGAGTGCCACTACAGTTTGGCTGTAATTGTATACTTGATAGCTAAAAGTTGTTAAAAAGACAGCGATCAATGTTAAAGCGAAACGTCGATAATCACTATTTTTCATTTTTTTGGCAAAATAAAAAACCATATAAGCGACCATCAAAGCCGCTGGAACACCAAAAGCAAAAAGTGGATGAAGCATGAAAGAGGACCTCCTTTAGAAATAATTAATTAAGTGTTGGACGTGTCTTCATTTTATCATAACTTAGAAAAAGCCTTCTTGTTAAGTAACCGAGTAGGGTAAAAAATTATTAAATGAGGGACATTTATGAACAGCTATATCTTTCCAATTAAAGCAGCGATCGTCTCATTTCCGATTTTGGCTTTACTGATCACTGCACCGTTTTTGATTTATTATTATCGAAAGTATGGTCAATTAGGAAAATTACGCAGTGTGATTTTATATTCGTTTGTTTTCTACTTATTATCTGCATATTATTTAGTAATATTGCCTTTACCAAGTATCGATACAGTTGCCCAAATGACTGGTCCGAGGTATGAGTTGCATTTGTTTCAATCTTGGCATAATTTTATGAATCAAACAGTATTGCAAATCAACCAGCCTAGTACTTACTTACCAGCCATGAAGCAAAGTGTTTTTTTAGAGCCAGTCTTTAATATCATCTTACTATTTCCATTTGGTGTCTATTGCCGATACTATTTCAAACTTTCTTTTTGGAAAACAATTTTTGCCAGTTTCTGTCTCTCTTTGTTCTTTGAATTGACGCAATTGAGCGGACTGTATTTTATTTATCCACGTCCGTACCGCTTATTCGATGTGAACGATTTATTGCATAACACAATTGGCGGAACTCTTGGATTTATTTGCGCGCCGCTTTTTACATTTTTCTTGCCGACAAGAAACGAATTGGATTCAGAATCTTTTATAAAGGGCGAACGTGTTTCCTTACTGCGACGATTAATGGCAATGATTATTGATTGGTTTGTGATAGGCTTATTCGGCAGCATATTGAGCCTTTTTTCACCATTGCTTCCGACAGAACTCAATGCGTTAATCAGCTATCCTATCGTCAGCTTTACTTTAGAAGTTTTTATTTATTTTATGGTTTTCATGTACTTATGGAACGGGCAAACAATTGGAAAAAAAGTTGTTCGGATCAAAGTTGTTGAGCAAGATCGACAGCATATCCATTTCTTGGCTTTAGTGAAACGGTATAGTGCGTTGTATCTTCTTTCATACGGATTACTTCAGATTTTTAATTTTACAATGACACATTTGCCAACCAATAACCACACAGTATTTATAGCTTATGTCAGCTTTGGATTCATGAGTTTAGGAATTTTACTTTTATTTCTATTCAACTTATTGTATGCTCTCATAAGAAGAAAAACCCGCCTATTCCATGATAAAGCGAGTCACACCTATACGATTAGTACGTTAAAGAAAGAGGTATAACATGCGAACTTTTGAATCATTCAATTTTCAACCATTTATTCTTGAAGCAATCAAGGATAAAGGTTTTACTG
Source organism: Enterococcus sp. 12F9_DIV0723 (assembly GCF_002174375.1). Lineage (NCBI taxonomy): Bacteria > Bacillati > Bacillota > Bacilli > Lactobacillales > Enterococcaceae > Enterococcus > Enterococcus sp. 12F9_DIV0723. The sequence goes on from NZ_NIBK01000001.1 coordinate 1,701,948, forward strand.
AACCAACTGTTGTTCAAGAAAGGCTCATTCCTTTAATTAAAAAGAGGAAAAATGTCGTTGGTCAGTCACAGACTGGATCAGGTAAAACACACACATTTTTACTGCCGTTGATGGATAAGATCGATCCGGCAAAAGACGAAGTACAGATCGTTATTACTGCGCCCAGTCGCGAATTAGCAACACAAATTTATCAAGCAGCAATTCAAATCGCGCAATTCTCACCAGAAGAAATTCGTGTAACAAACTTTGTTGGTGGAACGGACAAACGTCGTCAACTGGATAAATTGACGGGGCATCAGCCACACGTCGCTATCGGTACGCCAGGGCGAATTCTAGATATGATGAACGAGCAGGCGTTAAAGGTTCACACTGCAGAATATTTTGTCGTCGACGAAGCAGATATGACTCTTGATATGGGCTTTCTGGCAGAGGTTGATCAAATTGCTGGACGTTTGCCTAAACATCTTCAAATGCTTGTCTTTTCAGCGACTATTCCAGAAAAATTGCGTCCTTTCCTGTTGAAATATATGGAGAATCCAGTCATTGAAGAGATCAAATCCAAAGCAGTAATTTCGGACACGATCGAAAATTGGCTGATTTCTACGAAAGGTCAAGATAGAAATCGATTGATTTATCAATTGTTAACGATTGGCCATCCATACTTAGCAATTGTTTTCGCGAATACGAAGCAACATATTGACGAAATCAGCGATTACTTAAAAGCACAAGGGTTGAAAGTTGCTAAGATCCATGGAGATATTTCTCCTCGGGAACGAAAACGTGTCATGCGCCAAGTACAAAATCTTGAGTATCAGTATGTTGTAGCGACAGATTTAGCTGCGCGCGGGATAGATATTGAAGGAGTATCTCATGTTATTAATGCGGAGATTCCACAAGATTTAGATTTCTTCATCCATCGTGTTGGCCGGACCGGAAGAAACGGCATGTCCGGAACAGCGATCACTTTATATGGGCCAAGTGATGAAAATGACGTTAGCTTGATCGAAAATCTTGGAGTCACCTTCCAGCCAAAAGAAATCAAAAATGGTGAGATTGTAACCACCTATGATCGAAACCGCCGAAAGAAGCGCGAAAAATCTAAAGATGAACTTGATCCAACATTGATTGGTTTGGTAAAGAAAAAGAAGAAAAAAATCAAACCAGGCTATAAGAAAAAAATTGATCGAGCTATTTCAGAATCAAACAAACAAAAACGTCGTGTAGCACGTCGTCAAGAAGAACGCGGCGTACGTAAAAATAAAAAGCGTTCAAATTCATAATCAAAGACCTTGTATCTGCTAATTAGCAGATACAAGGTCTTTTTGCATTTTGACACAAGGAATACCGTCTTCTTCAAAAACATCTGATACTACACGATACGATAATTTTTCATAAAATGACTGTGCGCTAACTTCTGCTGAAAGAATCGAATGGATACATCCTTCTGAAATTGCTTGTTCTTCGATTCTTTTTAAAAGTTTTTTGCCTAATCCTTGTTTACGATAGTCTCTACCGACACATAATCGATCAGGATTTAGTGTAAGCGCATCAATTTTTTGGTATCGAATCGTCCCAACAGGAATATTTTCTTTAAAAAAAACTAGGTATTTTCGATCGGGTGTATCAAGAAGGTCAAATTCTAAATCTGGAGCAATTTCTTGCTCTATAACAAACACTTGATAACGCAAATAGAAAGCAGCAGCTTGTATCTCTGGTAAAGCGCCAAAATATTCCTTCATCTTTTTCCTCATTTCTATATGATAATGGTATAATTCTAGCATATGAGTGTTGGAGGAGGCAGAAAGATTTATGAACTTATTAGATCAATTAGACTGGTCCTATTGGAAACGACTGAATCCTAAAGAAAAGCGTACTTTATTGAGTCAGCTTTTGCTTCATTTTGTGAGTCCCCTAATGAAGATTTCAGATATTGAATTAAAAGATTTCGAATTATACGGTATCAAGTGCCAAACTTTTCAATTGCTAATCGACGAAGAAGAGTTTGTTTTCATTCCTGGCAATAAAGACGCTATTTTAGGTTGGAATTTAGGGACAAAAGGATTATCCCTTTTGGAAACAGCGCCAAATGCGCAAGAAATTACGATTCCGCAAGAATTGCGTGGAAAATACAACTTTTTTGACGTGGATTCATTAGGTGAACTGATTAATGATAAAACAACGAGCTTGCGAAAAGTACAAATTCCGCCAATGTTTGTACAGCGTCACGCTTTACCCGCTGGAACCAATTATTTAGGCATTTATGATGCTGTGACGGGAAGCTTTTCTGGTGAAGCAGACCAATTTTCGTCTTTTGAAGAAGAAATCAAAGAAGTTTTATCGCCAAACTTAACGCCAGAAGAAAGTCTGACTTGGTCTTTCCCGAAAAATATTGTGAAGGAGAACCGGTGGTATATAGAAATGATTCCTCATTCTGACAGCTATTATGTATTCAGCCATGAAAAACATACCTATACAAGTTTACGAAAAAAAATACGCAGGAAGAATTTTGATTTACTGACAGAAGATCAATGGGAATATATCAACGGTGCTGGTAGTCGACGTTTGTTTCGTTGGGGAAATGATCTGAATGTGAAGGACCCTTATCGTGGAAAAAATGTTCGCAAAATGATGGCATGCGCCAACATGTTTGGACTTTTTTTTGACACTTCAATGGAACGTTTTGAGATCACTGAAGATCCAGGCATATTGAAATTGACTAATAAAAAGAACAATGTTGGTATCCCAATCGTCGATTTTCTACCTTTGTCGACATATTTTAGTAATACAACGACTATGATCCACGAAGAAGTACTCTCGCCGAGCGACTATTTATATCGTAAAGCGATTTTGATTAAGATCTAGTTTGACTTTTGACAGAGTTTTTTCTATACTCTAAAAAGGATAAGGTTTATTACTCTCGCTTCCACAGAAAGTGCACGATCGCTGAAAGATGCATGCTGCGTTTAATAAATTGCTCCCATCACATTTTGATTGAAAAATCAACGCTGCTCAGCGTTAACGAGCTGAAGAGGTAATGATCAAACTATCATTGCAATCAAGGTGGTACCGCGAGTTTTCGTCCTTGAATGCAATGGTAGTTTTTATTTTTTGAGGAAAGAGGAGAACAAATGAAAAAATTAACCAGCGCTGAAGTGCGCCAAATGTTTTTAGATTTTTTTAAAACCAAAGGACATATGATTGAACCGAGTGCGTCACTTGTCCCTGTAAATGACCCGACGTTACTATGGATCAATTCAGGTGTCGCTACCATGAAAAAATACTTTGACGGAAGTGTCGTACCCGAAAATCCTCGGATTGCGAATGCACAAAAATCGATTCGGACAAATGATATCGAAAATGTTGGGAAGACTGCCCGTCATCATACGATGTTCGAGATGTTAGGCAATTTTTCTATCGGAGACTATTTTAAGGTCGAAGCAATCGAATGGGCCTGGGAATTCTTAACATCACCAGACTGGATTGGTTTTGAGCCAGACAAACTTTATGTCACTGTCTATCCAGAAGATAAGGAAGCTAAACGTATCTGGTTAGAAGAAGTAGGAATCCCTGCGGATCATGTAGTGGAGATTGAAGACAATTTTTGGGATCTCGGTGCTGGTCCAAGTGGTCCTGACTCAGAAATTTTTTATGATCGTGGAGAAGAATTCAATGATTTAGCCCAAGACGATCCAGAAAATTATCCCGGTGGAGAAAACGAACGCTATTTAGAGATTTGGAACTTGGTATTTTCTGAATTCAATCATACTCCACAAGATACTTATGAACCGTTGCCTCATCAAAACATTGATACTGGTATGGGACTAGAACGGATGGTCTCAATTATTCAAGATGCACCTACGAACTTTGAAACAGATTTATTTCTACCTATCATCAGTAAGGTGGAAGAGCTAAGCAGTAAAAAATATGGTACTGATAAGCAAATGGATATCTCGTTTAAAGTAATTTCGGACCATATTCGCTCATTGGCCTTTGCGATCGGCGATGGTGCATTGCCTTCAAACGAAGGGCGTGGTTACGTTCTTCGCCGTCTGCTGCGTCGTGCAGTGATGCATGGTAAAAAACTAGGTGTTGATCAGGCTTTCTTATATAAATTAGTACCAGTCGTTGGTGAAATAATGGTTAGCTACTACCCAGAAGTTAAACAGCAAGAAGCGTTTATCGAGAAAGTAGTTCGTACGGAAGAAGAACGTTTCCATGAAACAATTAATGATGGATTGACCATGTTGAATGACGTATTGGCTGACCTAAAAGAGAAAAAAGAAACGACTCTAGACGGTAAAGTGATTTTCAAACTATATGATACGTTTGGATTCCCGGTGGAACTGACAGAAGAAGTAGCAGAAGACGAAGGATTGAAAGTGGACCACGAAGGGTTTGAAGTAGAGATGCAGGCGCAAAAAGAACGCGCGCGTGCTGCTCGTACAACAGAAAAATCAATGGGTGTTCAAACAGCTTTGTTAGGCGATATCAAGGTAGACAGTCAATTTGTTGGCTATGATCATTTAGAGGTTGAAAGTAAATTACTTGTAATTTTAGAAGACAATGAGCTTGTTTCTTCTGTAAAAGAAGGTGAAGCACAAGTAATCTTTGCTGAAACGCCGTTTTATGCTGAAATGGGTGGTCAAATTGCTGATAAAGGTGTGCTTGTTGATAATGAAGGGCATATCATTGCAAACGTAATAGATGTTCAAAAGGCACCGAATGGTCAAGCATTGCACACTGTGGACGTTCTTGCTTCACTAGAAGAAGGAGCAACCTACTTCTTGCAAGTCAATGCGGCATTTCGGAATAAAGTAATCAAAAATCATACGGCTACCCACGTTTTACACAAAGCTTTGAAGGAAGTTTTAGGCGATCATGCAAATCAAGCGGGTTCGTTAGTAACGGATACGCATTTACGTTTTGACTTCACACATTTCGGACAAGTGACAACGGATGAATTGAAAGAAATGGAAAAAATTGTAAATCAAAAAATTTGGGAAGCCATTCCTGTTGTGACGATCGAAACTGACATTGATACTGCTAAAAATATGGGGGCAATGGCCTTATTCGGTGAAAAATACGGTCGTGACGTTCGTGTAGTAAATATTGGCGACTGGTCAATTGAATTATGCGGGGGCACACACGTCATCAATACAGAGGATATTGGGCTCTTTAAGATTGTATCTGAATCTGGAATTGGTGCTGGCGTTCGTCGTATTGAAGCTTTAACAGGCAAAGAAGCCTATCTAGCATTCCGTGAAGAAGAAGAACAGTTGGTACAAGTTGCCCAAATCGTGAAGTCTCCTCAGATTAAAGAGGTAGTCAGCAAGACCGAGCAACTCCAACTGCAATTAAGAGAACTTCAAAAGGAAAACGAACAATTGGCGACAAAATTGGCTAATCAACAAGCCGGCGATGTCTTCAAGGATGTTAAGGAAATCAATGGGACTTCCGTAATCACTGCTCAAGTTAGCGTAAAAGACATGAATCAATTGCGTCAATTAGCAGACCAATGGAAACAAAAAGCCTTATCAGATGTTTTAGTACTTGGAACTGTTCAAGGCGAAAAAGTAAACCTATTAGCTGCTATGAGTCCAGCTGCAAATGAAAAAGGATTGAAGGCTGGCGACTTGATTAAAGCAATCGCTCCAAAAGTTGGCGGCGGCGGCGGCGGTCGTCCAGACATGGCCCAAGCGGGCGGTAAGAACCCGGCAGGTTTGTCCGACGCGTTAGAAGAAGTAATCAACTGGCTAGCTTAATTATTTAAAAGTTTAACAGACAGCACTCTATGAATGCCTGTCTCTTATACACATCTAGATGTGTATAAGAGACAGCTCTATGAATGCTGTCTGTTTTTTTCGATCATTCACCGTTTAACAAGAATTTTATTGACTTATAAGTAGATGTAATTTGAAATTAAATGGTTTAAATTATAAAAAAAGTGTTTTTTTAATGGGATGAACAAGTGAAACTGAAAAAAATCATGTTTAGACAGCGTGTTTCTTTTAAAGTATTCCACGATTATGTATAATCGAAAGGAAGATTTATTTTTTTTGAAAAGAGGGGACCACTTGGGAATTATTGAGCAAATTATCTTTCTTATTTTTATCGCCAATGCTATAGGGGCGATTATCACCGTTTTCCGTAAACCACGGAATATTACTACAATTTGGGCATGGCTTTTGACCTTAATTTTTTTACCGGTCATTGGGTTTTTGATTTACGCTTTTTGTGGGCGAGGAATTGACGGGGAAACGATGTACCGTTTTGAGCAAGAGGATGAAAAAAAGATAAAAGAAATCAACGAAATCATCCAGCAAGACAACCGTCACGTGGACTATAACGAGCCCGAACAATTGTATCCAGCAGCAACGTCGCTAGTCAAATACTTTAAAAACTTAGATGAGTCGCCGCTTGCGATTCGAAATGAGGTTGAATTTTTCTTAGATGGTACAGAAAAATTTGAGCACTTGTTTCAGGATTTACGCAAGGCTCAAAGCTCGATCCACGTTGAATACTATGCTTTTTTTAATGATCGAATCGGAAATCGCTTTATGCGTATTTTGGAAGAAAAAGCAACAGAAGGTATTGAAGTACGAATGATCTATGATCCATGGGGCTCGCCAAAAACAAATAAAAAATTTTTTGAAACGCTGATTCAAAATGGTGGAAAAGTCACACCGTTTATCACCTCTAAAAATATTTTAGCTAAAACTCGCTTAAACTATCACTTGCATCGAAAAATAGTGGTGGTGGACGGACAAATCGGATGGACCGGTGGTTTCAACGTAGGTGATCAATATCTGGGGGAGTCAGAGCGTTTTGGTAAATGGCGGGATACACATGGTCGAATTGAAGGAACGGGGAGCTTCACTTTGCAGGAAGTCTTCATTCGTGACTGGAATGCATCTGTCTCTAATAAAGCAGACCGGATGGCTTATTTGCCGGAGTATTTTATGCTGCCCCAACGCCAAATTAAAAAAGGCGTCCCAATGCAGATTGTAGCAGATGGTCCTGATTCGAGCGAACAGATTATCAAAGATGGCTTTGTTCGCTTAATTTTAGCGGCTGAAAAAAGCGTGTGGATTCAAAGCCCGTACCTTGTACCTGATGAAACGATGATTTCAGCGATTTTAATTGCTGTCCGCTCGGGCATTGATGTTCGAATTATGATTCCTAACATGCCGGATCATCCATTTATTTATCGCGCAACTCAGTATTATGCGAATTATCTGCACCAGCGCGGCGTAAAGATCTACCATTATGCAGATGGATTCATTCATTCTAAAACAATTGTTGTTGATGATGAATTAGCCACTTTTGGTTCAACAAACCAAGATATTCGTAGCTATGAATTAAACTTTGAAGTGAGCAGCTTCATCTATGATCCAGAAATTGCGCAGTTATTCCGCAAAATTTTTGAAGAGGACATGGAAGATTGTATCGAATTAACAGATGAAATGATTGCCAATCAATCTCACTGGTTGAATTTCAAGCAACGTTTCTCTCGCTTACTATCACCCGTTTTATAACTCTTTACGTAAACCTTGGCGGGCAAGATTGTCCGCCCCTTTATTTTTGGCTTCAGGAATCCATTGAAGAATCAATAATGGAAAAAGTGGCGCAAGTTCATTAAACTCTGATAAATATGGTAAGAAGAGCTTGTTTTTTGTTTGTCCTTGGTCTAAAATTTTTATTGCGGTTTTACTATCTGAATAGAGCAAAACAGATTGGTCATTTAGTTGATGATCAACTAAATAGTTCAATGCGTAAAGAATGACAGCAAGCTCAGCCTGATGGTTATTTTTTTCTGTCATTGGAATTGCCAACTGTTTTTGTTTATCAGAAATAATAACGATGCCGCCGCCGCTTCTTTCTAAATTTGTGGCTGCATCGGTAAAAATTTTTAACATTATCATCATCCTTTTTTTAGAGTAGGAGTATACAAATGAAAAAAAAGCGCTATTTTTGGCAGCCTGAGCTATCAATTAGCATTATTTATTGGTCAATCACTTTTATCATTCTTTTTTATGGATTGATTTTGACGTTGGAAAAAACGCATCCTTATCTAAAGGGCAATATTTTCATCGGACTGTTTCTTTTATTTGGTGTTGTTGGTCTTCATCGCTATTTAACGATGGACGAATCGGGTATAAAAATTCGCTTTGCCAGAGTCTGGCGTCGTGAGACCGTTCTTAGAGAGCATATCGATTTTCTAATTCTTTGTAAAGATGGTGTGATCATCCAACGAAAAGGACTCAGTGGTGCATCTTTTCATTTCGCCATGCGAAAAAAAAGAAGGACAGCATTTATCAAAGACTTTAAAGCATTCTATCCTGAGATTGAGGTAAAAGAACATACTGAAAGCTAACGGCTCGTAAATTTATTGAATTAACAAGATAGCTAGCATTACTAAATAAACGAAAAGATCAGCCGCAACTGATCTTTTCGTTTATTTCTTTTTTACGTGAGCTGCTTGCATTCCGCGAGCACCTTCTACAATCACAAATTCAACTTCGTCTCCAGGTTCCAACGTTTTGAATCCCTCATCCTCAATAGCGGTGAAGTGAACAAAAACTTCTTGATTTTCTTCGTAGGTAATAAATCCATACCCTTTTTTCTCATCAAACCATTTTACAGTGCCTTCATTCATTAAACAACACCCCTTTGTCATTGCTGGTTTTATTATACGTGATGGAAACGAAAATTGCGAATCAATAAGATTCCCAGATCTAAGTGCTGTTTTTCTCGAAAAAATTCGTTATAATAAGAAGGAACGAATAAAAAAGTATGTTTTTCTGAGTAACGTTCGGGAAAGGGAGTTTTTATGAAATCTGATATCGAAATATCTCAAGCAACAACTTTAGCATCAATTACTGAAGTTGCGGAAAAAATCAATTTATCCTTTGATGATCTTGAACTACATGGTAAATATAAAGCAAAAATTGAGTTTGATGCTTTAGAACGGATGAAAAAGAACCCAGAAGGAAAACTAATCCTTGTGACGTCTATCAACCCTACTCCAGCCGGAGAAGGTAAATCAACAGTAACAATTGGTTTAGGAGATGCATTAAATAAAATCGGTAAAAAAACAGTAATTGCATTGCGTGAGCCTTCCTTAGGTCCAGTTATGGGGATCAAAGGGGGAGCGACTGGCGGCGGCTATGCTCAAGTGCTGCCAATGGAAGATATCAATTTGCATTTTACCGGAGATATGCACGCAATCACAACGGCCAATAATGCTTTATCAGCCTTATTGGATAACCATATTCACCAGGGAAATGAATTGAATATCGACGCGCGTCGTGTGATTTGGAAACGTGTCGTCGATCTTAATGACCGTGAGTTACGACACATCACTGTTGGCTTAGGTGGGCCGATCAATGGAGTTCCTCGTGAGGACGGTTTTGACATCACAGTTGCTAGTGAAATCATGGCAATTCTATGTCTTTCCACAGGCATCGATGACTTAAAACGTCGTCTTTCAAATATTGTTGTAGCCTATACATTTGATCGCGAACCGATTACGGTAGGAGACTTAAAAGTCGAAGGAGCTTTGGCGCTTGTTTTAAAGGATGCGATCAAACCCAACCTCGTACAGACAATCTATCAGACACCTGCTTTTGTTCATGGTGGCCCATTCGCTAATATCGCTCATGGATGCAACAGTATTTTAGCGACACGAGCTGCATTACATTGCGGCGATTATGTTGTCACTGAAGCAGGGTTTGGTGCTGATCTTGGTGGTGAAAAATTCCTAGATATCAAAGTTCCCAGTTTAGGGAAAGCTCCAGACGCTGTGGTCATCGTTGCCACAATACGTGCACTGAAAATGCATGGAGGGGTGGCTAAAACAGACTTAAGTGCTGAAAATTTGGATGCATTGAAAAAAGGCTTCAGTAATCTGGCTAAGCATATTCGCAACATGAGAAAGTACGGATTGCCGGTTGTTGTAGCAATCAACGAATTTATCAGTGATACAGATAAAGAGATTGCGCTACTGAAAGAGCTTTGCCAACAAGAAGATGTTAAGGTTGAGTTAGCAAGCGTATGGGAAAAAGGTCCAGACGGTGGCATCGAGTTAGCTGAGACTGTAGTAGAGACTATTGCCAAAGAAGAAAACAACTTTCATTCGATTTTCAGCAGAGACCATGATGATCTTAGCGAGAAAATTGAAACGATTGTACGTGAAATCTATGGCGGAAACGACGTAATCTATAGTAAGAAAGCCCAACAGCAATTAGCCAGCTTTAAGAAATACGGATGGGACCGTTTGCCAGTATGTATGGCTAAAACACAGTATTCTTTGTCAGACGATCCAAGTAAATTAGGCGCGCCAATCGATTTTGATGTAACGATCAGAGAATTCGTACCTAAAATCGGTGCCGGATTCGTTGTGGCTTTGACAGGTGATGTTATGACAATGCCTGGATTACCAAAAAAACCCGCAGCATTAAATATGGATGTTGACAATGACGGCAATGCCGTTGGCTTATTCTAGAATTTTCATTTGATAAAAAGAGCAAGCACTCATTAGAAAGGAGTGTTTGCTCTTTTTTGTATATCAAAAATAGACGAAATTATTTATAAAAAACCATTGACTTGTATAAACACTCCACGTATAATCATCAGAAATAGCAGTGTTCTAATCGTATTATTATGCAACTGCAAGGAGGGATTAATATGAACGTTTCGATTATCGGGGTGACAGGCTATAGCGGAATAGAATTGGTACGCATCCTACTACAGCATCCAAATGTAACAATCAGTTCGATTCACAGTCACTCTCAAAACGGTAAAGATATTGATGAATATTTGCCGCATCTTAATCGTCTATTGGACCTTCCTTTAGAACCTATAGATCCTATTAAAATTATGGAAAAGGCTGACCTTGTTTTCTTTGCTACTCCTTCAGGGATTTCGAAGGAAATTGCAACAGTTTTTATAGAAGCAAATTTTCCAGTGATCGATCTTTCAGGGGATTTTCGTTTAAAGGCGAATGGGCAATATGAAAAATGGTATAAAAATTCAAGCGCACCCTACGAAATTTTACAAGACGCTCATTACGGATTGGCAGATTTTTATGCAAGTCCCTCTTCAAACTTGATTGCTAATCCTGGTTGTTATGCAACAGGAACTTTACTTTCATTAGCCCCATTAGTGCAAGAGGAAATCATTGAGGAAAACTCCATCATCGTGGACGCGAAGTCGGGCCTATCGGGAGCAGGGAAAAATTTATCGGAATCAAGCCATTTCGTAAACAGCAATGAAAATATGACACTTTATAAAATGAATAGTCATCAGCACATTCCGGAAATTATGCAGCAACTAAAGAAATGGAACACGCATATCCCAGCGATTCAGTTTTCAACCTCATTGATTCCAGTGACGCGAGGAATCTTTATTACGACTTATGCACGGAGTAAGGAAAAACTGACCCAAGAAACGCTTTTGAACTTATTTCAACGATTTTATCAATCGAAACCTTTTGTTCGAATGCAAGAGCAAAATAGTTATCCTAATTTGCGTCAAATTATCGGTTCAAATTATTGTGATATCGGGGTCGCTTACAACGAAGTCACGAATATCATTACTGTTGTCACTGTTTTAGACAACTTGGTTAAAGGAGCGGCTGGACAAGCTGTTCATAATCTCAATCATTTAGCGGGCTGGCCAGAAACGACTGGATTGAAACTAGTCCCTATTTACCCTTAAAAAAGTCGGAGAGTGAAAATATGAATGTCATTGAAGGAACAATCGCCAGCCCAAAAGGATTTTTAGCTGCTGGATTACACGCAGGATTAAAAAAAGAAAAGAAAGATTTAGCTATGATTTATTCAGTGATACCGGCAAATGCTGCGGCGGTCTATACGACGAATCAAGTTAAAGCAGCGCCGATTTATGTTACGAAAGATGCAATGTTGGATCATCAAATCCAAGCAGTCATCGTCAATTCCGGGATTGCCAATGCTTGTACTGGGAAGATCGGACTGGAAAACGCAAAGAAGATGCAAGAGTTTGCAGGAACTCATCTTAAGATACCCCAGGAAACGATCGCTGTTGCTTCGACTGGCGTCATTGGTAAGCAATTACCGATGGAAATAATTGAAGCGGGAATCGATAAAATTGACCTAGAAAGTCAAGAGTCCTATGCCTTTCATGAGGCGATCTTGACGACAGATACAAGTACAAAGGAAATCGTAGTAGAAGAAGAAATCAATGGTCAGATCGTCACAATGGCCGGTGTGGCAAAAGGATCAGGGATGATTCATCCGAATATGGCAACAATGCTGGCCTTTATTACGACAGATGCACAGATTTCCAGTGACCTTCTACAGGAAATTTTAGCAGATAAAACGGAGACAACCTTTAATCAGATTACTGTGGATGGTGATACTTCTACCAATGATATGGTCTTAGTTATGGCAAATGGATTAGCAGAAAATCCCATTATTGAAAAAAATACAGATGCTCACGAAAAGTTCGTTGCGATGCTTCAATTAGTGAGCGAGACATTAGCAAAAATGATCGCAAAAGATGGCGAAGGGGCAACAAAATTGATTGAAGTTCAAGTAAAAGGTGCGATGAACGACAGTGAAGCTCGTCTAGTAGCGAAGAAAGTAGTCGGTTCAAGCTTAGTAAAAACGGCGATGTTTGGTGAAGACCCCAACTGGGGCAGAATCATTTGTGCTGTAGGGTATGCCGGATCGCATACTGATCCGGAAAAGATCAATATGTGGATCGGAGATCAGCAATTATTGAATCATAGTCATCCGCAAGAATTCGACGAAGTTGCTATGAAGAAAACCTTGGAACAAGAAAAAATTTGCATCACTGTGGATTTGACGATTGGCGAAGCGATGGGAAAAGCTTGGGGTTGCGATCTAACGTACAAATATGTAGAAGTCAACGCTTTGTACCATACGTAAACAAACAAAGATATTAAAGGGATAAAGGAGCGAGTAGAATGAGTAAAATTGTCGTAAAGATTGGCGGTGTCGCCAGTGATAATCTAACGACCGATTTTTTTAAACAGATTCGGCAGTGGGAGACACAAGGGCATGAGATCATCATTGTTCATGGTGGCGGCTATTACATCACAGAAATGATGGAGCGCTTAAATATTCCTGTATTGATCAAAGATGGTTTACGGGTTACTACGGAACAGGCGCTAAAAGTGACTCAAATGGTCTTGATTGGTCAAGTACAGCCAGCTATTACGACTTTGTTCCAGCAGAATGGATTTGCTACGATTGGACTCAACGCTTCTTGTGATAATTTGATTCAAGGGCAAGTTATCGATTATGAAAAGCTAGGCTATGTCGGTGAAATTACGGATGTCAATCCTGCTTCTGTCGAGAACGTCCTTAACAAAAATTATATTCCGATTATCGCTCCGTTAGGGATGACAGTTGGTGGGCAATGGTTGAATGTTAATGCGGATGATACTGCATGCAAGATCGCAGAAGCAATTGGTGCTGATGCACTCTTTCTATTAACGGATGTTCCAGGTGTGAAGTACTCTGATCAATGGCTTGAAAAACTATTTGTTTCTGATATTGAACAATTAAAGATAGAAAAAGTCATTTCAGGCGGAATGATCCCTAAACTTGAGAGTGCTATTAATGCTCTTGAAAATGGTGTATCAAAAGTTCATATTACAAACTGCATCGAAAAGGACGGTACAGTGATCACAAAGGAGGAGGTTTTTGCATGAGTCATTTGTTTCCCAACTACGCTCGTGATTCAATTGATCTTGTTGATGGCTCAGGCAGTTACGTGTACGATCAACAAGGAAACAGGTATTTAGATTTTATGAGTGGTATCGCCGTCAGCAATCTTGGTCATAAGCATCCGGTAGTCACAAAGGCGCTGGCGGATCAGGCGGATAAGATTTGGCATAGCTCTAATCTCTATTCCAGCAATTTACAAGAATCTCTTGCTGAAAAGCTGACAGCAGAAAAAGATTACTTAGCCTTTTTCTGCAATAGTGGAACTGAGGCAAATGAAGCAGCGATCAAATTGGCTAGAAAAGCGACAGGACGACCGAATATTTTAAGTTTTGAGCAGTCTTTCCACGGCCGTACATACGGTGCATTGAGCGCGACAGGTCAACCGGCGTTACAAGAAGGTTTTTTTCCGATCGTTGAAGGTTTTAATTATCTTCCTTACAATCAGCTTGAGCCCTTAAAAGAACACTTGAACGAAAATGTTGCCGCAGTCATGCTAGAGGTTATCCAAGGTGAAGGAGGCATTGTACCAGCTGAGGAAAAATGGTTGCAAGCTGTAGAGCGTCTGTGCAAAGAAAACGGTAGCCTATTGATCATTGATGAGATTCAAACAGGGATGGGGAGAACAGGAACCTTTTTCGCGTTTGAACAGTATCAGATTGAACCAGATATCATCACTATTGCCAAAGCCTTAGCCAATGGGATCCCTGTAGGTGCAATGTTAGGAAAAGCAACACTTGGCACAGCTTTTGGCCCGGGTTCTCATGGGACAACGTTTGGCGGAAATAATCTAGCCATGAACGTCGCAAATGCAGTTGTGTCGGAAATTGATCAACCCAACTTTTTAAATTCAGTAGCGGAAAAGGGCAATTTCTTGATGGAAGCATTGTGTTCGATGAAAGAGCATTCGAGCAAGGTACTCGACATACGTGGGAAAGGCTTAATGGTAGGCATTGAGCTTGATTCTACTGAAACACTGCAGTGGGCAATACAAGAATTAAAGAAGCAAAACCTGCTAGCAATTAAAGCGGGGAAAAATGTTTTACGCCTATTACCGCCTTTAACAATTTCTCAAGAGGAACTGGCGAATGGTATAACGATCATACAGTCTGTATTGCATCAATCCTAATAAAAATTTTTTTATCAAAGCAACCTCAGTCCTTTCAAAATACTGAAGTTGCTTTTCGTATGTTTAAATAAGTATCTTTTGATGACCGGTGCTCTTTACAACTACTTGTCTGACCTTATTTGCAGGTTCACAGAATTCGAGACTAAAGTATGGATACCCTAAACTGTGTTAAAAGAACATTCTTGATTTCTTATGCCTCAGACTTTCCAATGGACATTTTTTCACTTATACTGGAGCTATCGGATTTTTAAAAGAAAAGGAGCAGCTGAATGGGCGAACGAGCAGAGATCTTTTTGAGTACCTTCAATCGGATTGAAAAGGAATTGAAACGACAATTAGGAAATCCGGCAAATATGGGTTTCAGCGAAGCGGTGCGCCGGCTGTCAAAGCGTCATGACAATTTGATAGGAGACAGTGAGAATGATTTGCTTCAATTGGCACAGCTGCGTAATGCCATCGTTCATGACCAGGTCGCAGATGACTTTGTCATTGCAGAACCAAATGAATGGGCGGTCACACGTATTAAGCAAATCGAAGAAAATCTCTTGCGTCCTGAAAAAGTTTTACCGCGCTTCGAAAAAAATGTTACGGGATTTGAACGAAATCTTCCACTTAAAGAGATCATGAAAATCATCACTGAGAAACGATTTTCTCAATTCCCAGTGTATGATAAAGGAGAATTTATGGGGCTGATCACACTTCGGACCATTGGATTCTATTTTGCTCAAGCTAGCTTAAATGGATCGTTATCACTTGAGGGACGAGTAGCTGAGGATCTATTGTTGGGAAATGGCAAACGATCCAATTTTAAGTTCGTTTCTGGTGACACAAAAGTTTCTGAAGTGGAAAAAATGTTTCATACAGAAGGCCTTTTAGAAGCAATTTTAATCACGAAAAATGGAAATTCTGATGGCAATCTCTTGGGAATCATCCGTCCACGTGATATTTATATACAAGAAGGGGAGCAATAGGCTTGTTAGTTATTTACTTATTAATCAGCGCGGGAATCATCGCGCTGGATCAATGGTTCAAGTGGTGGATCGTAACTCAGTTTAACTTTGGAGACAGTCAAACCATCATTCCTAATGTGTTATCTTTAACGCACATACGAAATACAGGAGGCGCGTTTAGTTTATTTGAAGGACAGCAACTATTTTTTATTGTAATCACAATCGTTGCAGTAATTGCCGTTCTCTATTATTTAGTGAAGCATTTAAATGAAAGCAAGTGGCTTACTTTCGGATTGAGTTTCTTTTTAGCCGGAGCTATTGGGAATTTTATTGATCGTTTTCGCTTGGGATATGTCGTAGATATGTTCCGTTTGGATTTTATTAACTTTCCAATTTTTAATATCGCTGATATGGCATTGGTCGTCGGCGTAATCATGATTTTTATTTATATTTTAATAGATGAGAGAGATAAGAAAAATGGATAATCAAATCGAAGTTATTGTTAAAGAAGAAAAGGGCCGAATTGATAAGGTGTTGAACGAACGATTGACTGATTACTCACGGTCGCAGATTCAGCAATGGATCAAAGAGCAGCATGTGTCGATCGACGGAAAAGTCATCAAAGCGAATTACAAAGTCAGTGCTGGGGATCACGTATTGATTGAAATCCCTGTGCCTGAAACCTTAGACCTTGTACCTGAAAATATGAATCTGGAAATCGTTTATGAAGATGAAGATGTCGTCGTGGTGAATAAACCACAAGGCATGGTGGTTCATCCTTCGGCAGGCCATCCTAACGGCACACTGGTTAATGGGCTGCTATATCAAATCAAAAACCTTTCTACGATCAATGATGTTGTTCGTCCAGGGATCGTCCACCGTATCGACAAGGATACTTCTGGATTACTAATGGTGGCGAAGAACGATCGTGCCCATGAATCTTTAGCTCAACAATTAAAGGATAAAACATCTTTAAGAAAATATGTCGCGCTAGTCCACGGCGAGATTCCTCACGAAAAAGGGCGAATTGAAGCACCTATTGGTCGTTCAAAGGTGAATCGCAAAATGCAGGCGGTGATTGAGGGAGGCAAATCCGCAGTTACCCATTTTGAGGTTTTAAAACGATTTGAAGGGTATACTTTGATTGAACTGCAACTGGAAACTGGACGTACGCATCAAATTCGTGTTCATATGAATTATATTGGTTATCCTGTTGCTGGAGATCCATTATATGGACCGAAAAAGACATTAAAAGGCAACGGTCAGTTCTTGCATGCTAAATTGTTAGGGTTTGAACATCCTACAACAGGTGAAAACATGGTTTTTGAGGCACCGCTTCCTGAGATTTTCAAAAAAACTTTGAAACAGTTACAAGAAAAAGATTGATTTCTCAAATGAGGAATAGTATAGTGTCTGTAGTAAGAAATAAATAACTGAATAGAGATCCTTTAAGAGTAGTCCCGTGAGGCTAAGAAGGAAGTAGATAGTCGTTTGAACTAGGTGCGCCTAGGTGAACACTATCATTTTGACGAAGTCGATAACATTCCTCCTACCTAATTACGGGTAGGAGTTTTTTATTGTAAAAATAAGGAGGAAACAGGATGTACAAAAAAGAGGTTGTAGATGAAGTAACAATGAAACGCGCGTTAACTCGAATCACGTATGAGATCATCGAACGCAACAAAGGGGTTCAAGATATCGTCTTGATTGGGATTAAAACTAGAGGAATCTTTATTGCTCAGCGTATTGCTGAACGGTTGAAACAATTAGAGCATATCGAAGTGCCTGTCGGCGAACTAGATATCACGTTATATCGTGACGACAAAAAAGCGCAAGAAGATGAACCAGAATTGCATTCTTCAGATATTCCATTCTCGATTGAAGGAAAAGAAGTCATCTTAGTTGACGACGTATTGTTCACCGGCAGAACAATTCGGGCAGCACTGGATGCAGTTATTGATTTGGGACGTCCTAACCGGATCTCATTGGCAGTCTTAGTAGACCGAGGGCATCGCGAATTACC
The DNA here is from genome assembly GCF_002174375.1 of Enterococcus sp. 12F9_DIV0723. Classification (NCBI taxonomy): domain Bacteria; kingdom Bacillati; phylum Bacillota; class Bacilli; order Lactobacillales; family Enterococcaceae; genus Enterococcus; species Enterococcus sp. 12F9_DIV0723. The sequence goes on from NZ_NIBK01000001.1 coordinate 1,719,783, forward strand.
GATTCGAGCTGATTATGTCGGAAAGAATATTCCTACCGCTTTAACGGAAGAAATTATCGTTGAAATGGAAGAGAATGACGGACAGGATCGTATTTTGATTCAAAAAGAAGAAGATTAAAATTACAGGTTAGACACTAGAAAGAGGAAGTTTTCATGCAAGAGTTTCACAATGATGACGTTGTATTAGATATTCACGACCGTCCAAGTGCGGGGCACTGGGTCGGGTTAAGTATTCAGCATTTATTCACAATGTTCGGCGCAACGGTTCTAGTACCGATTTTGGTTGGAATCAACCCTAGCATCGCGTTGGTAAGTTCAGGATTAGGAACGATAGTCTATCTAACAGTGACAAAAGGAAAAATCCCTGCTTATCTAGGCAGCAGCTTTGCCTTTATTGCGGCGATGAAATTACTGATGAAAAGTGATGGATATCCGGCAGTAGCACAAGGTGCATTGACCTGCGGATTGGTTTACCTGATCGTTTCCTTCATTATAAGAAAAATCGGTTCTGGCTGGTTGGATAAAATTTTGCCGCCGATTGTTGTAGGTCCTGTTGTAATGGTCATCGGTTTAGGGTTAGCCAGCAATGCTGCACAAAACGCTATGTACAATAACGGGGTATACAGTTTTAAATACGTGATGGTGGCCTTGATCACTCTAGCTTTGACAATATTCTTCAACATGTTCTTTACAGGATTTCTAGGCTTGATTCCGATCCTTCTGGGTATCATCGGGGGATACATCACAGCTATGATTTTCGGCATCATTGATTACCAACCGATTATTGACGCAAAGTGGTTGGCGATGCCGGCTTTCAGTGTGCCTTTTGTCAGCTATCAGCCCAAATTGTATATCAACGCGATAACCACGATGGCACCAATCGCCTTTGTAACCATGACAGAACATATCGGTCACTTAATGGTACTGAATAAATTGACCAAACGAAATTTCTTTGATGATCCGGGTCTGGATCGCACATTGATGGGAGATGGATTGGCCCAAATCGTTGCGGGGTTTGTTGGCGGTCCTCCAGTAACAAGCTATGGAGAAAATATCGGTGTGCTTGCGATCACTCGAGTCCACAGTGTCTTCGTCATCGGAGGCGCAGCCGTGTTCGCAGTCTTACTAGGATTTGTAGGAAAACTGAGTGCGTTGATATTAAGTATTCCTGGACCAGTTATTTCAGGAATCAGTTTCATCTTGTTTGGAGTTATTGCTGCAAGTGGATTGAAGATACTAATTGAGAATAAAATCGATTTTGACCGTAAGAAAAATTTGCTGATTGCCTCAACGATTTTAGTTATCGGGATTGGCGGATTGGTCTTCGAGGCGGGAACCTTCACTTTGTCAGCAATGGCTCTTGCAACAGTCTTAGGAATTATCTTGAACCTGATCTTACCGGATCAGGCACGAAGTGAAAAATAAAGAATCAACGCACGTTACTTAGGAATTAAAGGAGGAAAATTCATGATCATCCAGTCTGAGGAAATTAGTCTGAAGCATTTATTGACGGTCGAAGCGCTCACTGACCAAGAGGTGATGGGTCTGATTCACCGAGCACAGCAGTTCAAGCAAGGCGCACGATGGACACCCCATAAGGATCAATACTTTGTCTCTAATCTTTTCTTTGAAAATAGCACACGGACGCATAAGAGTTTTGAAGTGGCAGAGAAAAAACTCGGACTGGATGTCATTGACTTTGATGCCAAAACCAGCTCTGTTCAAAAAGGGGAAACATTATACGACACAGTTTTAACAATGTCCGCATTGGGTGTTGACGTGGCGGTCATTCGCCATGGGGATGAAAATTATTATGATGAGCTCATCCAAAGCAAAACGATCCAATGCTCCATCGTCAATGGGGGCGACGGCAGCGGACAGCATCCGACACAGTGCTTACTTGACTTGATGACGATTTACCAAGAATTTGGACGATTCAACGGATTGAAAGTAGCAATTGCTGGAGATATCACCCATTCTCGAGTTGCCAAATCAAACATGCAAATGCTAAAGCGGCTAGGTGCAGAGGTCTTTTTCTCTGGTCCAGAGGAATGGTATGACGAGAGCTTTGATGTGTACGGCACCTATCGACCGTTAGATGAGCTTGTTCCTGAGGTAGATGTCATGATGCTTCTACGGGTACAGCACGAACGGCACGACGGGCAAGAAAGTTTTTCTAAAGAAGAGTATCACGAAAAATACGGATTAACGATTGAGCGTGGAGGACGTTTAAAGAACCGAGCAATCATTATGCATCCTGCACCAGTCAATCGTGACGTTGAAATTGCGGATAGCTTAGTAGAAAGTTTGCAATCGCGAATCGTTCCGCAAATGACGAATGGTGTGTTTATTCGTATGGCTATTTTAGAGGCAGTACTAAGAGGAAAATCGTAAAGGGGCAGAGACTATGAAAACATTAATTAAAAATGGAAAAATCGTAACGAAAGACAATCAAATGATGGCATGCGATCTTTGGTTAGAGAATGGTATCATCTCGGGTATCGGAAAAGACTTTTCAGAAATCACGTTTGATCAAGAGTACGATGCAAACAATCAATTAATTACACCAGGCTTAGTTGATGTACATGTTCATTTACGAGAACCTGGCTTTACGTATAAGGAGACAATCAAGGATGGTTCAAAATCAGCTGCTCGAGGTGGATACACAACAGTCTGTGCGATGCCTAATTTGAATCCTGTCCCAGATACGGTAGAAAAATTCAATGAAGTATTAGCGATTATTGAAAAAGATGCGGTGGTTAAAGTCCTTCAATATGCGCCGATTACCGAGGAGCTTCGCAGTGAGAAGCTGACGGATCAAAAGGGGCTGAAGGCTGCTGGCGCTTTTGCCTTTACTAATGACGGTGTGGGGGTTCAGACAGCGGGTACAATGTACTTAGCTATGAAAGAAGCCGCAGCCAACAACATGGCGCTAGTTGCACACACTGAGGACGAATCTCTGTTGTTCGGTGGTGTGATGCACAAAGGAGATATCAGTGAAAAATTAGATCTACCAGGAATACTAAGCGCCACCGAATCTTCTCAAATTGCCAGAGATTTGATTTTGGCGGAAGAAACCGGTGTGCATTACCATGTCTGCCATGTGTCAACAAAAGAAAGTGTCCGCGTAATTCGCGATGCCAAAAAAGCAGGCGTTCATGTAACAGCGGAAGTTTCTCCTCACCACTTGATCTTAATCGATGAGAATATCCCTGAGGACCACGGGTATTGGAAGATGAACCCACCATTGCGAGGTGTAGACGATCGTGAAGCTCTTATTGAAGGCTTACTTGACGGAACAATCGATTGTATCGCCACGGATCACGCACCACACGGATTTGAAGAGAAAAATCAAAGCTTCTTGAAAGCACCATTCGGGATTGTCGGCAGCGAGACAGCCTTCCAATTAATTTACACACACTTTGTTGAAACAGGACGCTTTACATTGGAACAAGTGATCAATTGGATGGCAGTCAAACCGGCTGAGATATTTGGAATGACTGCAGGTACACTAAACATCGGACAACCAGCAGATATCGCGATATTTGATCTAAGTCATGAAGAAGAAATCGATGACAAAAAATTTGCATCACTAGGAGTGAACACCCCTTTCACTGGCTGGCCGGTCAAGGGTGCAACACTGATGACCTTCGTGGATGGTCAGTTGGTATACAACAAGGAGGACTAAAACGTTGAAAAGACTTTTAATTTTAGAAGACGGTACAGTATTCGAAGGTGAAGGATTTGGTGCGGAAGCCAATGTCGTAGGCGAAGTCGTCTTCACCACTAGTATGACAGGGTATCAGGAAACAATCACCGATCAAAGTTTCAACGGACAAATCATTACGTTTACCTATCCTATGGTAGGAAATTATGGTGTAAACCGTGATGATTATGAATCAATCGCACCAACCTGCAAAGGCGTGATTGTAAAGGAACATGCGCGATTAGCCAGTAATTGGCGGAAACAAATGACGCTAGACGAATTTTTGAAACGTAAAGGAATTCCTGGCATTGCAGGTATCGATACACGAGCGTTAACAAAGAAATTGCGCAATGTTGGAACAATGAAAGGCAGTATCGTTGACCCAGCCGATCAATTGGAACACTCCTTTGATCAACTAAAAGCAACAGTCTTACCAACGAATCAAGTTGCACAGGTTTCAACAGTCACACCTTATCCAAGTCCTGGTGTCGGCCGCAACGTTGTGGTCATTGATTTTGGATTGAAGCATAGTATCTTGAGAGAATTGTCACGCCGAGAATGCAATTTAACAGTAATGCCCTATAACACGGATGCACAGACGATCTTGGATCTTTGCCCAGACGGTGTCATGCTGACGAACGGACCAGGAGACCCTAAAGACGTCCCTGAGGCAATAGAGATGATCAAACAAATTCAAGGAAAAGTGCCTATTTTCGGAATTTGCCTCGGACATCAGCTATTCTCATTAGCAAACGGTGCGGATACGTATAAGATGAAGTTCGGTCATCGCGGATTAAATCATCCTGTAAGAGAAATCGCGACTGGACGAATCGACTTCACTTCTCAAAATCACGGATTTGCAGTAGATGAAAAAACGATCGACCCTGAAAAATTAATGGTTACCCATGTGGAAGTCAATGATGGGACGATCGAGGGTGTTCGTCACCGCAACTATCCAGCTTTTAGCGTTCAATACCATCCAGACGCTGCGCCCGGTCCACACGACGGTGTACATTTATTTGATGAATTTATGGAAATGATGGATGCATGGAAGGAGCAAGCATAAATGCCAAAACGAACAGATATTAATAAGATCATGGTGATTGGTTCTGGACCAATCGTGATCGGACAAGCCGCGGAATTTGATTACGCCGGCACACAAGCTTGCTTGGCACTAAAAGAAGAAGGGTACGAAGTTGTCTTGGTCAACTCGAATCCAGCAACGATCATGACGGATAAAGAAATCGCGGATAGCGTTTATATTGAACCAATTACTTTAGAATTTGTCTCCCGCATTTTACGTAAAGAACTGCCTGATGCGATTCTGCCAACACTTGGCGGACAAACAGGCTTAAATATGGCAATGGAGCTCGCCGACTCAGGCATCTTAGATGAGTTGAAGATTGAACTGCTAGGAACAAAATTGTCAGCAATCGACCAAGCTGAAGACCGTGACTTATTTAAGCAATTAATGGAAGAGCTGAACCAGCCAATCCCTGAATCAGAGATTGTCAACACTGTCGAAGAGGCGGTCGTTTTTGCCAACACGATTGGTTATCCTATCATCGTCCGTCCAGCCTTTACATTGGGCGGAACTGGCGGCGGCATGTGTGACAATGAGGATGAGCTTCGGACAGTTGCAGAAAATGGCCTTAAGCTTTCTCCAGCAACTCAATGTTTAATAGAAAAATCGATTGCCGGCTTTAAGGAAATCGAATACGAAGTAATGAGAGATTCGTCTGATAACGCAATCGTAGTATGTAACATGGAGAATTTCGACCCGGTTGGTATTCATACAGGTGATTCCATCGTATTTGCCCCCAGTCAAACGTTGTCTGACTATGAATATCAGATGTTGCGAGACGCATCATTATCAATTATCCGAGCTTTAAAAATCGAAGGCGGATGCAACGTTCAACTAGCACTCGATCCTCACAGTTTTAATTATTATGTAATCGAAGTGAATCCCCGCGTGTCTCGATCATCAGCCTTAGCAAGTAAAGCTACAGGTTATCCAATCGCGAAGCTCGCTGCAAAAATCGCAGTAGGATTAACACTGGATGAAATGAAAAATCCAGTTACCGAAACGACATACGCGGAATTTGAACCTGCCTTAGACTATGTGGTAGCCAAAATCCCCCGCTGGCCTTTCGACAAATTTGAAAGCGGCGAACGAGTGCTTGGCACACAGATGAAAGCAACCGGCGAAGTGATGGCGATCGGTCGTAACATCGAAGAATCTCTACTGAAAGCTGTCCGTTCGCTTGAAATTGGAACATACCATGCAGAATTACCTGAGTTAAGTGAAGTGACAGATGATGAGCTGACAGAAAAAATGGTCAAAGCTCAGGATGATCGTCTGTTTTATCTAACAGAAGCAATTCGACGTGGCTACTCAATCGAAGAAATCAATGAGCTGACAAAAGTAGACTTGTTTTTCTTAGATAAATTACTTCATGTGGTGGAATTAGAAAACGCCCTCTCACAGAATAAAAAAGATGTCGACCTACTAAAAAAAGCCAAACAAAATGGCTTTGCGGATATAAAGATCGCCCAACTTTGGGATATGACCGCAAGTGACGTTCGGAAATTTCGAACTGCAGAAAAAATCCTTCCTGTATATAAAATGGTTGATACCTGCGCAGCGGAGTTTGAATCTCAGACTCCTTATTTCTACAGCACATATGAGTTTGAAAATGAAAGTGTCCGCTCAGAAAAGGAATCTGTTTTAGTTCTTGGTTCGGGGCCCATCCGTATCGGACAGGGAGTAGAATTTGACTATGCAACGGTTCACTCGGTAAAAGCAATCCAAGCGGCGGGCTACGAAGCAATCATCATGAATAGTAACCCAGAAACAGTATCCACAGATTTCTCTGTTTCAGATAAGCTCTACTTTGAGCCATTGACTCTGGAAGATGTGATGAACGTAGTGGAGTTAGAGCAGCCGATCGGTGTTATCGTACAATTTGGCGGACAAACTGCAATCAACTTAGCAGAGCCTTTAGTTAAAAATGGTGTGAAAATTCTAGGAACAACGATCGAGGATCTAGACCGAGCGGAAGATCGTGATCAATTTGAACAAGTCTTACAAAGTTTATCGATCCCACAACCACCAGGGGATACAGCGACAAGTGCTGAAGAAGCGGTGATAATTGCTGAAAAAATTGGTTATCCGGTATTGGTCCGTCCAAGTTATGTCCTAGGCGGTCGGGCGATGGAGATCGTTGAAAATCAATCGGATTTGGAAGATTACATGGCGCATGCAGTAAAGGCTTCTCCTGAACATCCGGTTTTAGTCGATCGTTATTTGATTGGTAAAGAGTGCGAAGTTGATGCGATCTGTGACGGTGAAACGGTTTTGATCCCAGGAATTATGGAACACATCGAACGAGCTGGAGTCCATTCGGGAGATTCGATGGCTGTTTATCCGCCACAAACCTTCTCTAAAGAGCTAAAAGCGACAATCGAGGAATATACACGACGCTTGGCATTAGGTATGAACTGTATTGGAATGATGAATATTCAATTCGTTATTCACAACGATGAGGTCTTCGTCATCGAAGTAAACCCTCGGGCTAGCCGTACGGTGCCGTTCTTGAGCAAAATCACGAATATCCCAATGGCTCAAATTGCAACAAAAGCTATTTTAGGACAGAGTTTGAAGGAATTAGGATACGAAGATGGACTGTATCCTGAAAGCAGCATGGTCCATGTGAAAGCACCCGTTTTCAGCTTCACGAAGTTGCAAAAGGTTGATACTTACTTAGGCCCTGAAATGAAGTCAACAGGAGAAGTGATGGGGTCTGATCGCAGTCTAGCCAAAGCACTCTACAAAGCTTTCGCAGCATCTGGTCTGCACTTGCCAGATTTTGGGGCTGTCCTGTTCACTGTCGCAGACGAGAACAAAGTTGAAGCCTTAGAATTAGCAAAACGGTTCAAGGATGTTGGTTATAGCTTGATTGCAACAGCCGGAACAGCAAAATTCCTAGCTGAGAATGGGCTGAACGCTAAGACGATCGCTAAAATATCAGAATCAGACGAACACAATGTGATTGATTTAATTCGCACCGGGGAAGCACAGGTAGTCATCAATACGATGGACAAGAATCGACAAAATGCATCAGAGGACGGCTTCATCATTCGTCGGGAGGCTGTGGAGCACGGAGTTCCATTGTTCACCTCCCTAGATACAGCAGATGCTATTTTACGAGTGATGGAATCACGCGCATTTTCAATCCAAGAAATTTAATTCTTGCAGAGTGGGGCATGGCTTCACTCTGCCGATTTATAGGGAGGCCATTATGAAGCAGGAAATGATGACGATCGTTCGTCAACAAGAATTAGCACCGAGAATCTATGAGCTGGTTTTAGCAGGAGAATTAGTCAAAGAGATGGCGATGCCTGGTCAGTTCTTGCATATTCGTGTGCCGAGAAGTGATTTACTATTGCGTCGACCTATTAGTATCAATCAGTATGATTCAGAAAAAGGAACATGCACAATCATTTATCGTGTTGAAGGTGACGGTACAAAATATTTTTCTGAAATGGCTGTTGGCATGAAGCTAGATGTTATGGGTCCGCTTGGGCATGGCTTTGAAATCAATGATCTAAATGCTGGAGATACCGCGTTTGTTGTCGGAGGAGGAATCGGCGTTCCGCCGTTGTACCAGCTCTCGAAAGAGTTGACGGCAAAAGGGGTTCGAGTCATTCATTTTCTCGGTTTCGGAACACAAGAAGTGGTTTATTTTGCTGAAGAGTTCCAAGAATTAGGGGAAACACATTTTTCTACGGACGATGGCACATTTGGTATTCAGGGGAATGTAGGAAATCTACTGTTGTCAGAAAAAGAGCAGCCAGATGCGGTCTTTGCTTGTGGAAATAACGGCTTATTGAAAACAGTCGAACAACTTTACTCCGAAGTGGAGAATGTTCAGCTTTCATTAGAATCTCGGATGGCATGCGGAATGGGAGCCTGTTACGCCTGTGTCTGTCATGTTCCTGAGGATGAAAATAAAAGTGTTAAAGTATGTGAAGACGGGCCCGTTTTCAAAGCAGGGGAGGTCATTTTTTAATGAGTATTGCAGTAAAATTACCTGGATTAGACTTGAAAAATCCTATTATGCCAGCAAGTGGCTGTTTCGGCTTCGGCAAAGAGTACGCGGACTACTATGACTTGAACCAGCTAGGAGCCATCATGATTAAAGCGACCACACCTAAACAACGCTTTGGAAATGCAACGCCTCGTGTGGCTGAAACAACCAGCGGGATGTTGAATGCGATTGGATTACAAAATCCGGGTATGGAAGTCGTGTTGAAAGATATTTTACCCGATTTAGAAAAATATGCAGAACTTCCTATCATTGCAAATGTAGCCGGGGCTTGCGAGGAAGACTATGTGGAAGTATGCGCTAAAATAGGCGATGCGCCGAATGTTAAAGCAATCGAATTGAATATTTCTTGTCCAAACGTTAAACACGGCGGGATCGCTTTTGGAACTGATCCAGAAGTCGCCTATCGTTTGACGAAGGCAGTCAAAGAAGTCGCTAGTGTGCCTATTTACGTCAAATTAAGTCCAAACGTTACGGATATCGTGCCAATTGCCAAGGCAATCGAAAAGGGTGGAGCAGATGGCTTTACCATGATCAACACCTTATTAGGTATGCGGATTGACTTGAAGACGCGTCAACCTATCTTAGCAAATCGTACTGGCGGACTATCTGGTCCAGCAATCAAACCAGTTGCGATTCGATTAATCAATCAGGTAGCTGCAATCAGTGAACTGCCGATCATCGGAATGGGCGGGGTTCAAACCGTAGACGATGTGCTGGAAATGTATATGGCTGGAGCTAGTGCTGTTGCAGTTGGAACAGCGAACTTCACCGATCCCTATATTTGCCCAAAATTGATTAAAGAGCTGCCAATTCGGATGGCAGAGCTAGGCATCGACTCATTGGAACAGTTACGGCAAGAAGTTCGAGGAGGTTTCTAATGGAGAAAAGACCAATTATCGCTTTTGATTTTGCTTCAAAACACGAAATTGATGCTTTTTTAACGCATTTTCCAAAGGATGAAAAACTATTTGCAAAGATCGGTATGGAACTTTTTTATCAAGAAGGGCCAACGATCGTTCACGAATTACGTTCACAAGGGCATGATATATTTCTTGATCTAAAATTGCATGACATTCCAAATACGGTCCAAAAAGCGATGCGTGGTATTGCTAAAATGGGGGTCAAAATTACAAATGTTCATGCAGCTGGAGGCGTAGAAATGATGCGCGCGGCGAAACAAGGGTTGTCAGAGGGAACAAAAGAAAATCAAGCAGTACCTGAGCTGATTGCGGTGACGCAGTTAACCTCTACTAGTGAAGAACAAATGCATGAAGATCAATTGATCAGCGTTAGTCTGCAAGAGAGCGTTCTTCATTACGCGGAATGTGCAGAAAAAGCAGGATTGGATGGGGTCGTGTGCTCAGCGCATGAAGTGAAAAAAATCCATGGGAAAACCAATCAACAGTTTATCTGCCTAACACCAGGAATTCGGCCACAGGGCACTAGCGTAGGGGACCAAAAGCGCGTAATGACTCCTGCAAAAGCGCGTGAAATTGGTTCAAATTATATCGTAGTTGGAAGACCTATCACTCAAGCAGAGGACCCTTACCAGAGCTATTTACAAATCAAACAAGAATGGAACGGTGAAGCATAAATGATCGCAGAACAAATCGCTAAAGATTTATTATCAATTGAAGCAGTTTCCTTGAGTCCTGATGAACCATTTACGTGGGCTAGCGGCTTGAAGTCACCGATTTACTGTGACAATCGAGTAACCATGAGCTATCCAGAAGTTCGTCGCGCAATTGCACAAGGGCTAGCTGCGAAAATTAAAGAAGAATTCCCAAATATACAGGTTATTGCTGGAACAGCAACAGCAGGAATTCCCCATGCAGCTTGGGTTGCAGAAATTCTTGATCTGCCAATGGTTTACATCCGCAGCAAAGCCAAAGATCACGGCCGCGGCAATCAAATTGAAGGTCGGATTACAGAAGGGCAGAAAATGGTTGTGATCGAGGATTTAATTTCAACTGGCGGAAGCGTATTGGAAGCAGCCGAAGCGGCAACGCGTGAAGGAGCAGACGTTTTAGGCGTCGCAGCAATCTTTACTTACGAGTTGGCTAAAGGAAAAAATAATTTTGAGGCAGCAGCGATGCCATTAATAACTTTAACAAATTATTCTACCTTGATTGAAGCTGCGTTGAAAGAAGACTATATCAATCATGAGCAACTTGAATTATTAAAAAAATGGCGCAAAGAGCCTGAAAACTGGCTGAATAATTAAAAATCATTCGAATAAATAAACCCTTGTTTGTTAGAAATATTCTAATAGTCAAGGGTTTATTTTTTAGTGAAAAAAATTTGTCTTTAAAGAAGTATATTAGAAGCCGAAAAGGATTTTTAATGGTATATTATTTTCAGAAGTTTTTTTGAAAAGAGGCTATAAAATGTATGAGAATTTTTTAAGTAATACCCGTTTGAGAAGATTCACAGTTTTAGCATTAGTTATCTTTGTTTTATTTTTAATTAAAGATTTTAT
>NZ_NIBK01000001.1:1731220-1756941 GCF_002174375.1 Enterococcus sp. 12F9_DIV0723
CTCCTATATTGCTGACATTTATTTTTACATTGATTTCTGTCAAAATCGTCAAGTTCATTCAAAGGTATATTAAATTGCCAACCTTCTTACTGGCGACGGTTCTATACATCGTAGAACTTTGGCTTTTGTATTTATTGATCTCCAGATATTCGACGATACTGATTAATCAGGTCGTATCGACATATAACTCGATCGTTCATTTTTATCAGCACAAAGATTTCGATTCGGATCTAGTGACTAATTTTATTTCTAACTATTTTAAAAATCATAATTGGCAAGACAAAGTCGAGAGTGGTGCGGGGATTATTTTAGAACAATTACAAAATGTAGGACGATTGGCAGTCGCCTTTGTCGTTTCCTTTATTTTGAGTTTTTTCTTTATGGTAGAAAAGGAAAAGACCGTATTGTTTTCAAAGAATTTTCTAAGCAGCAACTATGCGTGGTTTTTCCAAGATTTATTTTATTTTGGGAAAGTTTTTGTGAATACGTTTGGTGTCGTGCTGGAGGTACAACTACTAATAGCTATCGTTAACACCGTCATTACTACCATAGGACTGGGGTTCATTGGTTTTACTCAATTGCCAACCCTAGCAATTATGATTTTCTTTTTAAGTCTGATTCCTGTTGCAGGAGTGATTTTTTCTTGTATCCCGTTAACTCTGATTGCTTATTCAACAGGCGGTATTCAGACAGTTATCTATGTTTTAATTCTGATCGTGATCGTTCACTGCGTCGAGGCATACATCCTAAATCCGAAATTCATGTCGAGTCGGACGAAGCTGCCGATCTTCTATACGTTCGTTATTTTGCTAGTCAGTGAAAAGTTTCTTGGCGTGTGGGGGTTAATCGTAGGTATCCCGATCTTCAATTTCTTTTTAGAAATCTTAGGTGTAAAAATAGCTACCAAAAAAACAAAAAAAACGGAACAGCCGGATTAGGCTGTTCCGTTTTTTCGTAATTGTTCTACAACTTCTTCTTCAGGGGTTACGAATAAAGTTTTTTGGTTTTCATAAATGACGAATCCCGGTTTAGCACCGTTTGGTTTATGGACATGCTTGACTGCTACATAGTCTACGGGTACCTGTGCGGACTGTCGAAATTTTGAGAAGTAGGCGGCTAATTCAGCGGCCTCCAACAAGGTTTCTTCACTTGGATCTTCATTTTTTATGATGACATGGGAGCCAGGAATATTCTTTGCATGAAGCCAGATATCTGTTTTACGTGCTTGCTTCAATGTCAGTTGATCATTTTGCAGGTTGTTCTTTCCAACCAAAATCTCTGTACCATCACTCGCAACAAAGCGTTCAGGTTTTGAAGGGGACTGTTTGCGATTTTTTTTATTGCGTTTTTGCTTTAAATACCCACTGGCAATAAGTTCTTCTTTGATTACTTCGATATCCATCGGACCAGCAATTTCTAATTGTGCTAACACAGATTCAAGGTAGGCAATTTCTTCTTTCGCTTCTGCAATTTGGTCATAGATCAATTTTACTGCATTTTTTAATTTTTGGTATTTTTGGAAATATTTCTGCGCATTTTGATTAGGCGTTAATGCTGGATTCAGTTTAATAGTGATTGGGTGATTCTCTTCATAATAGTTTTCTAACTCAACGCGTTCTGCTCCACGAGGAACTTGTGACATAAAAGTCGTTAACAATTCGCCATCGCGACGAAAATCTTCCGCACTCTCAGAATCTTGAAGCGTTTTTTCGCGCTTTGCCAATTTGGTTTGATTCCGCTTGATTTCATTCTCGACTTTACGAATCAATTCATTGCCCAATTGTTTCACGCGGTCTTTTTCCGCTTTTTCTCCATAATACGTATCTAATAATTGACTCAAACTTTCATAAGTCATCGTCTCTTCAAACGTATCAAAGACAAGAGGCGCAAAGAACTCCTTGTTATTTTTAATACCAATAGTTGGAGTTAATTGTTCTTGGATCATTTGCCAAAAGTCGCTCCAAACGCCCATTTTTTCATTTTGTCGTTCTAAGAACCGAAAAGCTAATTCTTCCGCAGTATCGCGTCCTAACCCTTGGAAATTTTGCTGCAAATAACGTCCATCTAATGTTTCAGCAGTAGATAAAACGGTAAATACTTGTTCTTTAGATGCATGGAAAGGATTCAGTTGTTCTTGCTTTGGAGGTTCGATATAGTCGCTGCCTGGCAAGATAGAACGGTAGGTGTTCTGCGAATGACCAATGTGTTTAATAGCATCCAGTATTTTTCCAGTTTGCTTATTAAGCAGGACAATCGTGGAGTGACGCCCCATCAGCTCAACAATCAAAACAATATTTTGCAAATCGCCTAACTCGTCTCGCTTAGTAAAGGTAAAATGAACGACACGATCATTTTCTACTTGATGGATATCTTCTAAGATAGCACCTTCCAAATGCTTTCGCAGCATCATCACAAAATTCGGCGGATTGTCAGGATTATTATAAGCAATTTCTGTTAATTGAATACGTGCATAACTAGGATGCGCCGAAAGAAGCAAGCGTCGGTTCTTTCCCTGCGCTCGAATAACTAACACAACTTCATTTTCATACGGTTGATGGATTTTTGATATTCTTCCGGTAACGAGCTGTTCCTTTAATTCCCGTACCATAGCATGGGTAAAAACTCCGTCAAAGGACATGTTTTATCCCTCATTTCTATTCATAATATGTTCATTATAAACAAAAAAACTCCAATGACCAAACTAAGTCACTGAAGTAAGAGAAATTGAATTAAACGCTTAAGGATTCTTGGTAAATGTGTAATTCATCAAGCAACTGCAACAGCAGCTGCTCGGCTTCGTTTGGCAGACGGTCGTATCCTCCTTGATACGTTTTGCGGGACTGTACAAATGCCAATCGCGTTTCAAGTCGAGTTATCAAATGGAGCAGGTAGTGATGGCTGTTAAAATCCGGTTCATGTTTCTTCACAGGTAAGTAGGTAATTTTTTTCAACGGTCCAAACGATTTAAATTTTGCCGTACCATCAACGATTTGTTCGATACTTCCCAACGTTTCATCTGGTGTGACTTTTCGTCCTTTGAATTCTCCAGTGTTCAATATATAGCAGGCAGTTTTTTGCTTTTGGAATAAATCTTTAAAATCTTGATAATCTTCTTGTAATGGGTAGCATCTGAATGGATTAGCAAACGGTTCTATAACTAATTGATCCTTTACTTCACCGACCACATTTTCTGCCGTTGAACGTTTTGTTGCTAACGTTGCACCGAATACAGCGGCTAATGACGGATCTTCGATTTTAATCAATGGGGGAAGACTATCATCCTTCATAATCCAAAAGAGTCCGTCAACTTTTTCTTCAATATGATCCACTCGGTTCGGTGTTGCGTAACGACTCTTGATACTTCGGCCATTCCCGTTGCGGATATCTTCTGTGACTAATACTTTCTTATTCTCATCATCTAGTGTGACACCGACATTTTGCGCAGTCACAATATATTTTATCTGTTCGCTGGTCATAGGATAATCTTGTGTTTTATCAAAATAAGCTGGTTCTAAAGCAGTAGTAGAGCCTTTTTTCTTTGATATAACAAAAGCATCATCGTGCAGCACATGAACATCACCTTTGTTTTTTGGTTTCGCCAATGTGATTGTCGATTTTCCAGATCCTGATAACCCGAAAGCGGCCATCGTATATTTTTTTTCTTCTAATAAATATTGCTTCATTCCACCATGACAGGCAATAAATCCATTCCGATGAGCAGTAGCCCAGGCCAAAGTGAGCGTAGCTTTTTTCAGCTCACCAAAATAACGCAATCCCAAAATGCCGGCACAATTGTGCAAGGGATCAATAACAACAACACCGTCAGGAAAGTCTGGGTGTTTCCAATCAGGATCAGCGAAAATAAAGATGTCTCCTGTATGGATACTGTCTGATTGTTGGTAAAAAAGATGTTTTGCATCGCCGATTTGAAAATTTAACAGATAGGAGTAAAGGTTAGGGCTATATTCTTCAGGCAGCATAAGATGCGATTTGATAGTGAACTCTTCATCAAGGCCAACGATGACTTCCCCTGAATAAAATGTTTTTCTTCGCGCATTAAAAACAGCTTCTCTTAATAGCTCGCTGTAAAAAGCACTATCAATACCTTCTTGTCCAATGATACGACGAGCGGCAGCAGTCCGTCCGACGATGTTTCCATCATTTGTTACCAATACCTTTGCATCCGTGGGCAATTGAAGTCGACTCGTATAAGCGACATCCAGATCTGTCGTGATTGTTCCTGGACTAGCTTTGGCTAAAGCGTAAGCATCAGTAAGGTGACGTATTCGTGAGACATTGTTTCCATAAAATGCTGTCTCAATGACACTACGAATGCTGGAAAACAACCGATTCGATTTTGTTATCTCTTGACGTGGAAAATGTTCAATACTGCTCATCAAAAAACCTCCTTAAATAAGTTCTCATCATTATAATAGCATTAAAATAAAACACGAACAATCAATTACAGAACATGATTTAGTTGACGTAACCCTGTAAAAAATCAATTAAGTATCTTGATGGTAGCGATTTTAAGATATAAATAATATAATGATAAGAAGGAGGCGTGATTATGGACCAATATTTAACGATTGTGAAAAATAAAATACTTATATTTTGGCGAAGGTTCATAACTATCGCTTCTGAAAATGAGCGGCGCACCTTGATTATTGCTGCGAGTTTAGTAGTTTTTGTTTTTCTTTTTTCAGCCTCGGCTGTCATGGCTCAACGAACCATACGTCAAGATCAATTAGATGAGTTAGTCTTTGACTCTTTAAAATCAGACCATTTGATACCATTGAATTATCAAATGGTCGATCAAAAAATAAAAGATACAAAAGCAATCTCGATCATGTTTAGTCAGCCAAACGGGACATCCTTTGAAAATGTTATGACCGTTTTAGACGATCCCAACCAAAAGACGATGTTAAATCGTAAATTTTATTATTATCCGATTGTTTACGACAGTGAAACAATTGCTGATAAATATAATCTTGATCCACGCCAAGTAACGTTCATCTTTTTTCACAATGGCAAGGAAAAGAACCGCTTTGTTGTGGAAAGCCTGAAAGACCTAAACAATGAATTTATCCCTGAACTTAATCGATTGCCCATGTGGAATCTCAAAAGGTAAAATGAGATTTCGAATAAAATAAATGAGTTTTTTTTAATAAAAAGAGTTGACAGTCGAATTTTTATTCGATAAACTAACGTCAACACTAAAAACAAGTTCTTAAAAATGTAGAAGGAGTGACATTCATGAAACAAGTAAACTTATCTAATCAATTGAATAGCTGGCAAAACTGGCGTAGATAAGTTGTATTTATGAATTCACTCATAGATACAACGTTTAGACAACTTCTAAATTTTGTATCTATGCTGGATATTTTTCATGCTTATTCCCGCATAGAGACCATCTATGCGGTTTTTGTTTTCTTTTGACAACTACCGTGAACACTTGGGTAGTTGTCTTTTTTTGCAATTTATGTCTTTTTTCGTTTATTTCTAAGGGGAAGTTCACCTATCATTAGTAAATGAATTTCCAACATACTAATACCACTAAAAACAAAAATCGGAGGAATCAATCATGAAAAATAAGGGAATTATTGGATCAATTATCGCTTTAGCTGTTGTTTTAATCGGAGTTTTTGCTTATCAAATGGGTTCGCGTCAAACCGGTGCGGCAACTGAGCAAAAAGAAGAAGTAAAGACCGTAGGAATCTTGCAGACCATCAGTCATCCATCTTTGGATCAAATTAAGGAGGGTGTCGTAGAAGGATTAAAGCAAGAAGGGTATGAAGACGGAAAAAACATCAAGATCGAATTTCTTAATGGACAAGGAGATCAAAGTAAATTTAATAGTATGAGCCAACAATTATTAGAAAAAAAATCAGACGTCCTTGTTGGTGTGGCAACACCGGCAGCAAAAGCATTAGCTAACGCAACTTCAGATGTTCCTGTGATCATGGGAGCAATCAGCGACCCTGTCAGTGCTGGATTAGTAAAGGACTTGAAAAAGCCGGGAGGCAATGTCACTGGCGTAAACAATTTAACACCGGTCGATCAACAATTAGACATGGCTGAAGAAATGTTCCCTGATGCAAAAACAATGGGAATCGTGTATTCATCTTCGGAAGAAAATTCAAAATCGCAAGTCGCGCGTGCTGAAAAAAGAGCCACTAAAGATGGTCTAACAGTGAAAACCTATGCGATTACTTCGAGCAATGATATTTCCGCGGTAACACAACAAGCTTGCCGAGAATCTGATTTCTTATATATCCCGCAAGACAATACGATCGCCAGTGCGTTTCAGACATTGATCAGCGAATCAGACAAAACAAAAACACCCGTTTTCGTTTCAGTAGATAATATGGCTAAAGAAGGTGGGATTGCCACTGTGGGGCAAAATCAATTTGACTTAGGCGTAGAAACAGGAAAAATGGCCGCAGATGTTTTAAGTGGGAAATCCAAACCAGCAGATACACCGGTTAACGTCGTCGACTATGGAGATATGATTATTAATGAAGATAAAGCGAAAGAATTAGGAATTACCATTCCAGATAAAATCAAAGAAAAAGCAGAAGTAATTAAAGGGGAGTAGACAGATGATCATTTCAGCAATAGGACAAGGCTTTTTATGGGGGATATTAGGGTTAGGAATCTTCATGACTTACCGAATTTTAAATTTTCCAGATATGACAACAGAGGGATCATTTCCCTTAGGAGGGGCCGTCTGTGTGACAGCTATTACTAACGGCGTGTCTCCTGTATTCGCAACAATGTTAGGGATCATCGCGGGCATGTGTGCTGGATTTATCACGGGCATGCTTTATACAAAAGGAAAAATCCCAGTAATCCTAGCTGGAATTCTCGTTATGTCAGGTCTGAACTCGGTGATGCTGTTTATCATGCAAACACCGAATCTTTCATTACTAAAACAACCAAAGATCCAAGATTTCTTTACAAATCTTAACTTGCCGAATCATTTTGATATTGTCCTGTTAGGCTTGATTGCTATCTTAATTATTATTGGTTTGCTGTTGTTTTTCTTTTTTACTGATTTTGGACAAGCGTACATTGCTACTGGTGATAATGAAAACATGGCACGTTCTATCGGAATCAATACAGACCGCATGAAAGTCATTGGTTTGACGCTATCAAATGGTGTTATTGCTCTGTCTGGTGCGTTGATTGCACAAAATGACGGCTATGCAGATATCGGAAAAGGTGTCGGTGTTATCGTCATTGGTCTGGCATCAATCATTATTGGAGAAGTCCTATACGGGGAAGTAACCTTTGTTGAACGGTTGGTGGCAATCGTTTTAGGCAGCATTATTTATCAATTATTGATTTTGATTATTATCAAAGCTGGGTTGGATACGACGTATTTGAAGATTTTCTCTTCGATCATTTTAGCATTGTGCTTGATGATTCCTCGTTTAAAGGAAACGTTGAACTTGAAGACTGGATTGGAAAAGGGAGAGTAAGTGTATGAATGCTTTAGAAGTAAAAAAAGCTAGTAAAACCATTAAAAACGGGATCAACGATAAGCGTAGAATCTTAAATCATGTAGACTTAACGATTGCTCCTGGTGAATTCGTCACGGTACTCGGAGGAAATGGTGCTGGTAAAAGTACACTTTTCAATAGTATTTCTGGCAGTCTTCAATTAGATAGCGGTACCGTGTCTGTAATGGGGAAAAATTTGACTAAGCTTTCTGAAGAACAGCGGGCGACATCAATTTCCCGAGTTTTCCAAGACCCAAAAATGGGCACGGCTCCACGACTGACTGTTGCAGAAAACTTAGGATTGGCAGAAAAACGCGGACAGAAGCGGCGTCTGCGTCAACGTCAGCTCCACCAAAAGAAAGAAATGTATCAAGAGCTTTGCCGATTAGTTGGTAATGGCTTGGAAAATCATTTAGATACACCCACAGGATTTCTTTCTGGCGGGCAGCGGCAAGCGTTGAGTCTATTAATGGCAACAATTACTAAGCCAGATTTACTATTGCTTGATGAACATACAGCTGCACTTGATCCGAAAACAGCCAAACAGCTAATGCTGCTCACAGACCAGCGAATCAAAGAAGAGTATCTCACATGTCTCATGGTCACTCACAAAATGGAGGATGCTTTGCATTATGGTGACCGAGTCATTGTGATGTCAAAGGGAGAAATCATTAAAGATATCAGCGGCGACGAGAAGAAACATATGACGTTGGCCGATCTATTCCTACTTTTCGAAGAGGGTGAGACAGTAGCTGAAGTAATGTAAATAAATTTTTTTTACAGAAAAATAAAATAGTGGGTTGACTTATCAGAAAAACAAATCTATACTTAGTTCAATCTTAAATCAGTTTGGAGCGGTTTTTATGAACACAATGAAGAGTACGCACACACAACTGAATAACTATTACTTTAGCTATTTTAGATAGGTTTGTATTCATGGTTCATGGATGCAAACGACACCAGTTTGTATCTATGATGGCTAAGGATTTTAAGTTCGACTTAACGCCACATAGATGAAAATCTATAGTGGCTTTTTCTTTTGATATTTTTTGGAGGAGACTAGGCGCATTGTAGATTTTCTACAGTGGGCCTTTTTTCGACTTCTATTTTCAATAAAAGTCGAATATTTCAAAAGGCAGCTGTTAGTCCAACTTATTGCAGTTTATCCCTATTCTCTATTAGAGATAGCTACAGGTTTTACCTGGTAACAAAAAATGAAGATGAAGAAGGAGAGTGAGGAAAGATGAAAAATGAAATTTCAGGAAGAACGCGTTTATCTGGTTTGTATGCTTTGCCTGCCAGGCACAGCTTCTCACCATTGATGCATACTACAGCGTTCCAAACAACGGGGGTTGATGCCGTCTATTTAAGTTTTGATGTTCAACCAGAAAGACTGGAGCAAAGTATTCAAGCGATTCGAGATCTTGAAATGTTAGGAATCAATTTATCGATGCCTCACAAAATGGAAGCCACCAAGTATGTCGATGAGTTAAGTCAAGCCGCGCGTTTGATTGGCGCAATCAACACTATCGTAAATCAAAATGGAAAGTTGGTTGGACATATTACAGATGGGATCGGCTGTATGGAAAGCTTAAAACAGAATGGGATTGAGATCATCGGCAAAAGAATGACGATTCTGGGAGCCGGTGGCGCAGCAACTGCAATTATTACACAAGCAGCAATTGATGGCGTAAAAGCCATTGACGTATTTAATAGAAAAGATGCGTTTTATGAAAAAATAGAACCCAAGTTAGCAATGATCGCAAAAGAAACCCATTGTCAGATCCACCTGCATGACTTGGCAGATGAAAAACAACTAAGTAGCTCTTTAGCGGTCAGTGACTTATTGGTTAATGCGACAACAATTGGAATGGCTCCTGAAACAGAGCAGTCGCCACTACCTAAAGCATCGCTATTAAGACACGACTTACCTGTCTTCGATGTGATCTATCATCCAAGTGAGACTAAATTATTAAAAGATGCAAAAGAAGCTGGAGCAAAAGCAATCAACGGCTTAGACATGCTGCTATATCAGGGTGCCGCAGCTTTCAAATTATGGACAGGTAAAGAAATGCCTGTTGAAAAAATCCAACCGTTATTGGAAGAAACAATCAAAAAATAAAAAGTGAAGGAAGTTATTACGATGATTTTAATTATAAAAAAAGGAATTCAAGAGTCAGAATTGTCACCCATTTTATCCCGCATTAAAGAAGAGGGGCTAGGCGTACAAATCAATCATGGGAAAGATCGTCTAGTTTTAGGATTGTTAGGAGATCCGAAAATCATTCAAAATGTCCCTTTCCAAGCATACAGTGTTGTTGAACGGGCAGTTGCTATTTCAAATACCTACAAGCTAACATCAAGAGAATTCCACCCACAAGATACTGTTGTGGATGTCGACGGAGTAAAGATTGGTGACGGTAGTTTTGTAACAATGGCTGGTCCTTGTTCTGTTGAAGGAGAAGAACAGATCATGGAAACCGCTCGGATGGCAAAAGCTGGTGGCGCAAAAATCCTACGCGGTGGGGCATACAAACCCCGCACTTCCCCATACGCGTTCCAAGGATTGGGAGAAGAAGGTTTAAAAATCATGCGCAAAGCAGCAGATGCTCATGGGTTAAAAGTAATTACTGAAGTAATGGATGAAGCCCATATCGATGTCGTTTCTCAATACGCAGATATCATTCAAATTGGCGCAAGGAATATGCAAAATTTCCGTTTATTAGAGGCTGTTGGGAAAACAGGATTACCAATCGGGTTAAAACGCGGCATTTCAGGAACGATCCAAGAATGGTTGAATGCGGCAGAATACATCGCCGTGCAGGACAATTCGAATATCATTTTCATCGAACGAGGGATTCGTACTTACGAGACTGCCACACGAAACACATTTGACTTAAGCGCCGTTCCATTGATCAAGAAATTGAGTCATTTCCCAATCATTGTTGACCCAAGTCACGGAACGGGTGTATGGGATCTAGTTGCGCCAATGGCTCGTGCGGGGGTCGCTGCTGGAGCTGATGGTATGATCGTTGAGATTCATCCTGACCCCTTGCATGCATGGTCTGATGGCGAACAATCATTAAATGAGAAAAACTACTTAACGATGATGAGTGAAGTGGAGATTATGGTCGAAGCGATGAAAAAAATCAATGAAGGAACTAAAGAACCTTCACTTATCTAAATCGGGAGGAATTTTCATGGAAATTGTTTTGGCAGATAAAACTTATGAGATCGTCGTGAAGCGAAATGCACTAGACTCCGTTGGAGAGTGGATCGCTTCACTTTGGAAAAATAAAAAAATCGCGATTATCAGTGATGAAAATGTCTTCCCGCTATACGGAGAAAATATCCAGCAACAATTAACCGCGTATGAGGTTTGTCATTACAACGTGCCATCAGGAGAAAGCAGCAAATCGTTGGAAATGGCAACTGTCCTTTATGAATTTTTAGCGGATCATCAGTTTACTCGCAGTGATGCGATTATTGCTTTAGGAGGTGGCGTTGTCGGTGATTTAGCTGGCTTCGTCGCATCAACCTATATGCGGGGAATTGCATTTGTGCAAATTCCCACCTCTTTGTTGGCACAAGTCGATTCGAGCATTGGTGGTAAGACGGCGGTCAATTCAAGCAGAGCTAAAAATATGATCGGAACATTTGCTCAACCGGATGGTGTCTTGATTGATCCAGAAACATTATCTACTCTACCAGACGCTCGCGTACGTGAAGGGGTCGCAGAAATCATCAAATGCGGTGCGATAAGTGATGCTTCACTATGGGAAGGCCTTGAGAAACTAACAGGAATCCAAGATCTCTTAACACATAGTGAAAGCATCATCACAAAAGCACTAAATGTAAAAAAAGCAGTCGTTGAAGAAGACGAGTTTGATAATGGTTCGCGATTATTATTAAATTTCGGACACACGATTGGACACGCGATCGAAAATACTGCCGGCTATGGAAAAATCAGCCACGGTGAGGCAGTAGCGATAGGAATGGCACAGATATCACAAGTAGCTGAAAATAAAGGCTTATCACCCTTAGGTATTACTGAAAAAATCAAAGACATGAATCAAAAATACCAGTTACCTATCGCATACCAACCTTGGGAAACTGAAAAATTTTATGCTGCGATTACTCATGATAAGAAAGCACGAGGCAGTCATTTGAATATTGTTTTACTTGAAGAAATCGGAAAAGCCTACATTCAGAACATTAAGTTATCAGAAATCAAAGACTTTTTATTAGAAGGGAAGTAGTTTATGCGTTACTTAACAGCTGGAGAATCTCACGGACCAGAATTAACCACGATCATCGAAGGGGTTCCCGCAGGACTAATAGTCTCTGTTGACAAAATCAACGAAGAATTAGCGCGCAGGCAAGGCGGATACGGTCGAGGTGGACGGATGAAGATTGAAAAAGATCAAGTACGTATTACTTCCGGTGTGCGTCATGGCAAAACGTTAGGGTCGCCGATCACTATGATCGTAGAGAATCGTGACTGGAAAAATTGGCAAAAAGTAATGTCTGTGGAGGCGGTAGAAGAAAAAGCTGAAAAATTACGCAGAGTGTCAAAACCACGGCCAGGCCATGCTGATTTAGTTGGCGGGATGAAATACCACCATAGCGATTTGAGAAATGTCTTAGAGCGTTCATCCGCTCGCGAAACAACCATGCGCGTTGCAGTGGGCGCGCTGTCTAAACAAATTTTAGCAGCTGTAGATATTAATATTGCAAGTCATGTTGTAATACTTGGAGGCTTGGAAGCTTCGGTACCTGAGAATTTAAGTGTTAAAGAAATTAAAGAGAAAACGTCTGTTTCGGAAGTCAATATGGTTGATGAAACGATTGAGGAAGACGTGAAGAACTTGATTGATCAGACGAAAAAAGCAGGAGATACCATTGGCGGAGTCGTAGAGGTGCGGACAGACAATGTGCCAGCTGGGCTAGGCAGCTATGTTCAATGGGACCGCAAACTGGATGGGAAAATTGCTCAAATTATGATGAGCATCAATGCCTTTAAAGGGGTGGAATTCGGGATGGGCTTCCAAGCTGCTCGTCAGCCTGGATCAACCGTTATGGATGAAATTGTTTGGGATGAAGGATACAGTCGAACAAGCAATCATCTTGGAGGATTCGAAGGTGGGATGACTAACGGGGAACAGATTATCGTTCGTGGGGTCATGAAGCCGATCCCGACATTGTACAAGCCATTGATGAGTGTAGACATCGATACGAAGGAACCCTATAAAGCAAGCGTTGAGCGCTCTGACAGCACGGCCGTTCCAGCAGCTTCAGTTGTTGCAGAACATGTCGTTGCCACAGTTCTAGCTCAAGAAATTTTAGAAAAATTTTCATCTGATACAATGGATGAATTAAAACAAGCAGTGGCAGAATACCGTGAAGCAGTTAAAAATTTTTAAGGAAGAGGGGACGTCTATGAGAAAAAAAGTGTTCGTCTTAGGACTAGGATTAATCGGCGCGTCCCTTTGCAAAGCAATCAAGAATCCGTCGATCGAGTTATACGGATGGGATTACTCAGAAGAAACTCGAGAGATTGCTCGCAAAGTTGGGTTGGTTGATCACATTGCTTCTATTAAAAGAGCATCTGAGATGGATATCATTATCTTAGCCGTCCCGATTTTATCTACCTTGCATTACTTACATGAATTAGCACGTTTGCCATTAAAAAAATCTGTCATCGTAACAGATACTGGCAGTACAAAACATGAAGTAATGAAGCTAGCTAAAACGCTCCCTTTTACTTTTATTGGCGGGCATCCTATGGCGGGCTCGCATAAATCAGGTGTAAAAGCAGGCAATCCAAATCTCTTTGAAGAAGCTTACTATATTTTGACACCAGCAGAAGGAACAAATGTTGAACCATTGATGGAGGTACTACAACCGACTCGAGCAAAATTTGTTGTGATCGAACCTGACTCTCATGATGAGATCGTTGGCGTATTGAGCCACTTGCCTCATATCGTGGCATCAGGTTTGGTGAGAATGAGTGATCAATTATCTGACAACCATCCTCGAGCAACACAACTTGCTGCAGGCGGTTTTCGAGATATCACACGAATTGCTTCCTCAGATCCACAAATGTGGACCGATATTTTACTGACCAACCGCTCTACCTTGTTGGACTTGCTGACTGGTTGGCAAGAGGAAATGTCTCAGATACAAAAAAGTTTAATAGAAGAAGACCAGCCAGCAATTTATGACTTCTTCAGCCAAGCGAAACAATCCCGAGATACGTTACCAACAAAAAATCAGGGTGTTATTCCAGCATTCTATGATCTTTATATCGATATTCCTGATATTGCTGGGGCAATTGCGAAGGTAATGACAATCATCAGCGAGGCAGATATCTCAATTATCAACTTGAAGATTCAAGAAACACGGGAAGATATTTTTGGCGTTTTAGAATTATCCTTTAAAAATCAAAAAGACTTGGAAAAAGGGCAAAGATTAATTGAACAAGCAGATTTTCGTTGTCGCAGAAGGAGCTAAACAAATGAAACTACTGAAAACAAAAGCAGGCTTAAAGGGGACGATAACTGTCCCCGCAGACAAATCGATCTCTCATCGCAGTATCATGTTTGGAGCGATTAGTCATGGGAAAACAACGATCCACAACTTTTTGAGGGCAGAGGATTGTATGAGTACTGTCGCCGTTTTCAAAGAACTGGGTGTTAAGATTAGAGAAGTTGGACAAGATATTCATGTTGAAGGTGTCGGCTTTCAACAGCTAAAAGCACCGAATAAAAACTTAGATGCTGGAAATTCCGGCACAACGATGCGTTTAGTCTTAGGTATTTTAGCGGGTCAGCCTTTTCACTCACAAATATCTGGAGATGCTTCGCTGAATCGGCGCCCGATGGAACGTGTCATGGGGCCTCTTAGATCAATGGGAGGGGAGCTGCAAGGACAAGAAGGCAGTGAATTTCCACCTATTGATATACAAGGGAAAAAGCTATCATCGATTACCTATGAAATGCCGATTGCTAGTGCGCAAGTAAAATCCGCGATCCTTTTTGCAGCACTACAAGCAACGGGAACAACAAAGATTATTGAGAAAGAAAAATCACGAAACCACACTGAAGAAATGATCAAACAATTTGGTGGCACTATTTCTGTTAATGATAAAACGATCACTGTACCCGGTGGACAACAGCTTACAGGACAAGAAGTAACTGTCCCAGGAGATATTTCATCAGCAGCTTTCTACCTTGTGGCAGCCAGTTTGATAGCCGACAGTGACCTTCATTTAAAGCATGTTGGAGTCAATCCTACTCGTACAGGAATTTTAGATGTTTTAAAAGAAATGGGAGCAGATATCGTAGAAACAGCGATTGATCAAAAAAATCAAGCGGCAGACTTGGCAATTAAAGCAGCACCGCTAAAGGGTGTTGCAATCGGTGGCGAGATCATTCCTCGATTGATTGATGAATTGCCGATTATTGCTTTAGCAGCAACTCAAGCACAGGGAACGACTGTCATTCGCGATGCGCAAGAACTAAAAGTGAAAGAAACAAATCGTATTGATGCGACTGCCCAAGAGTTGAATAAATTAGGAGCTAATGTAGAGCCTACAGAGGATGGTTTGATTATTCATGGGCCAACCAAATTACATGGCGGTGTTGTAGATAGTCACGGAGATCATCGGATTGGAATGATGCTTCAAATCGCTGCGTTATTAACAGAAGAGACTGTTGAATTAACCAATCCAGAAGCAATCAATATTTCTTATCCAAACTTCTTCACTGATCTAGCGTCTTTAATTTAACCTTTTCTATGATTAGAAAAAATGTCTAATGGAATCAATCGTCTTAATCGGCTTCATGGGAGCTGGAAAAACTACTATTAGTAAAGAACTTGCCGCTACGTTAAATGCCCGTGTGGTGGATATGGATGATGTGTTAGTTGAACGGATCGGTCAGCCAATCAGCGATTATTTTGATGAACATGGGGAAACATCTTTCCGACAACACGAAACCAATCTCTTAAAAGAAGCATTAAATGAAGAATCCATTATCGCTACAGGTGGAGGCGTCATTTTGCAAAAAGAAAATCAGCATGTGTTATCAGATAAGCTAGTCGTTTACTTAAAGGCAGATGCCAATGTATTAGTCCAACGTATTCGGGAAGACAAAGTAAATGTCCGTCCATTGGCGATCAAGAACGATGATGGTGACTTAAAGCGCCTATTCTTCTCTAGAGAGAAATTATACGAGAAATTGGCGAAGATCACAGTAGATACTTCTCAGAAATTACCTGCGGAAATCGTCAATGAAATTATCCATCAGGTAGAGGTCGCTTCCTAATGAAAGTTGGCTATTTAGGACCGCGCGGCTCATTTACCTACAGTGCGGCTGTCAATTTTTTTAAGGAAGAGACATTGCTTCCTTACGAATCGTTGACTGCATTATTAGAAGCACAGCGAAAAGGATCTTTGGATTATTGTGTGGTACCGATCGAAAATACGATTGAGGGGTCGGTGCTGCCAACATTAGATGTGATCTTCCAAACGTTGCCGACGATTCAAGCGGAAATAGTCTTACCGATTCAGCAGCAGCTGATGGTTCATCCTGCGCATAAAAATGCCTGGCGAGAAATAGAACTGATTTGCAGCCACCAGCAGGCATTGGCGCAATCACAAGTTTTTATAATGAATCATTTTCCGACAGTTGATATCGAGCAAATTGGCTCCACTGCGCAAGGCGCTCAGAAAGTTGCAGAGAACCCTGATAAAAAATATGCAGCTATTGGGCCCAAAGCAGCAGCAGAGCAATTCGGATTAGTCGTTGTTCAAGAAAACGTGCAATCAATCAGTGAAAATGAAACGCGTTTTTGGGTACTTGGCGAAAACGCATTGTCTAGCATATTACCAAAAGGTCCAAATAAGGCGACGATACTTTTCGATTTAGCTTCAGACCATCCTGGGGCTTTGTATCAATGCCTAGAAATTTTTGCTGCTGAAGAAATCAATCTAACAAAAATCGAATCCCGTACACAAAAAACAAAATTGGGTGAATATTTTTTCATCATCGATTTCGTAACTCCAAAAGAACCAAAATTGACTAATGTACTGGAAAAGCTAGCGAGGCAGCAGTTTAAAGTGACGCTGATTGGCGACTATCCGACGTACCTTCCAAAAGTTAGAAAATCTTAGTAGTTAAGGTTTTCTAATTTTTTTTGAGAAAAATAAGACAAAGCGTAGAGGATTTGCTATTTTTATACTAATAGTAATGAGATGAAGAGGTGCGTTATGAGCCGAATGGACAAATATAAAAAGATTCACGATGAAAGTCAAAAGGAAGAGAAAAAACCTTTGGGCTTTCGTCGTGAGGTTAAAAAGGACCACCCCGTCGAATCGAACCGGTCCGATCATCAAGAAACCTTCAATGAGGAACCCCAAAACTCCTCTTATACACCTGAGGAGGAGTTTTATTACGAAGACCGTTATCAAGAGCCTAAAAAGAAACGATTGAGTATTAAATTTCCGACGGTGAAAAATCCTTTCAAACGTAAACAAAAATATCCAACAGATTCCTATGAACATCAGTCAAAGAAGAAGAAAAGAAAAAGCTGGCGTCGTATCGTTGTCATTCTTTTAGTTGCTATTTTAGGTTATTCTGTTGTTGCTTTTGGCGTAGGAAATTTTGCCGCAACGCAT
Source organism: Enterococcus sp. 12F9_DIV0723 (assembly GCF_002174375.1). Lineage (NCBI taxonomy): Bacteria > Bacillati > Bacillota > Bacilli > Lactobacillales > Enterococcaceae > Enterococcus > Enterococcus sp. 12F9_DIV0723. The sequence goes on from NZ_NIBK01000001.1 coordinate 1,748,405, forward strand.
GATTCTTCCATGCCGAAAATGGATACACAGGAATTTCATGGTGCGACTTCGGAAAATGGAAAGAAAAATATTTTGCTCTTAGGCAGTGACACACGTGATAACATCAGTGGGCGTTCTGACTCCATGATGGTTCTGCAATTGGGTGGTTGGGGAAAGCCTAAACTAGTCTCCTTCATGAGAGATATGTACGTGGACATTCCCGGAGTCGGTCAAAATAAATTAAATGCCGCTTATGCTTATGGCGGAGCCGATCTGGTCCGACAAACTTTAAAGCAAAATTTTGGAATTGACTGCCGCTATTATGCCATGGTTGATTTTCAGACTTTTGAAAAAGGCGTAGATGCGCTATTTCCTCGTGGTGTATCCATTGATGCCGAAAAAGATATGAGCTCCTATATTGATGCGCCCATTAGTAAAGGACCTCAACGAATGGACGGGCATACACTGCTAAATTATGCGCGTTTCCGTATGGACGAAGAGGGAGATTTTGGCCGTGTCCGCAGGCAACAGCAGGTTATGCAATCTGTCTTTGGTCAAGTAGCTAATCCGTTAGTTTTATTACGTGGACCATACGCTGCAGGGAAAATTTGGGGATATTTATCAACAGATATGTCAAATACGTTTGTGTTGGGAAATCTCTTTAATTTCGCGAAGGCTATTGCCGGAATTGATCGGTTGACGCTGCCCGTCGATGGCTCATGGTCTTACATAGATACGAGCAACGCTGGAAGTGCGTTAGCTGTCGATACCGCTGTAAATGCGCAAAAGGCTCAGGAGTTTTTAGGTAAGTAACACAATTCTAATTCCAATGAAACTGAGAGTATGCTATATTATAATTATTGTAAATTTTGATTGAAACGAGGAAACGATTATGAAATTAGCGATCGTGACAGATAGTACCGCCTATCTGAATGAACGCATCCGCAATCATAAAGACTTATTTGTTATCCCGATTCCTGTCATTATTGACGGGCAGCCTTTTGAAGAAGGCATTGATATCGGCTACGAAGAGTTTTATCAAAAATTAAAAAGCAGCAGAGATTTTCCTAAAACTTCGCAACCTGTTTTGGGAGAAGTTTATGAATTATACCGCTCCATAAAAGAACAAGGCTATGATACAGTTATTAGTATTCATTTATCTGAAGGGATTTCAGGCTTTGTCCGTACATTGACCGCAATCAAAGAAGATATTAAAGGTCTGCAAGTTATTCCTTATGATTCAAAAATCACCAGTGTTCCAATGGGTTATATGGTGGAAAAAGCGCTGGAAATGAGCGATAATGGCGAATCTTTGGAGGAAACACTGCGAGCAATCGATGAGATCCGCGACACGACCAACGCTTATATTATCGTGGATGATTTAGACAATCTAGTTCGTGGCGGACGCCTAACGAATGGTGCGGCGATCATTGGTGGATTATTAAAAATCAAACCGATCCTGACTTTTGAAGATGGAAAAATCGTTCTTGCTGAAAAAATTCGCTCTTTGAAAAAAGCCTTACAACGTACAGAAGAGATCATTGAAGAACGACGTCAAGAAAATGGAAAAGAGCTACGTATTTTCGTGATCCACGGGAATAACCCCGAGTTCGCACAACAAGAATATGAAAAACTTTGTCAGAAATATCCTGAAGCAAGTATTGATATCGGTACATTTGGGCCGGTAATCGGGACTCATTTAGGAGATAAGGCTATTGCCCTTGGCGTAGCGAAATAGCGATCAACTCACTAACTTTGTTTAGTGAGTTTTTTTACAGCCAGTAAGCAAGTGTTTGAATGTAAGTTAGTTGCAAAAATGAGAAGAATTGCGTATTCTGGCATCATTAGTAGTTTAGTAATTTACTAAACGAGTACTTATCGTGAGGAGGATATCGTATGAAAATACCAACAAATTTGAAGCATAAACCTGTTTTTCTCGTGGAGGATTACGATAAAATAGATGGACACAATGCCTGGGACAGTGATGCCAAGGGTCTTACATTAGGATTGGCACAGTGGAACGACCGTGGTCGCGTGGATATCTCAGGGAAAGTCTGGCGTCACACAGGGGAAAAATGGTCACGTCAATCAGAAGAATTACCTATTACCCGTATATTAGACCTGGCTATCTTAGTTGCTCAATCCAGCATTTATCTTCAGGATGCGTATCGCTATGAAAAATTTTATGATCCAGAAAATCCAAAAGTAGAGATTCTTGGACTTCAAGGCGGACGAATGGAAGTAAAAGTGGATACTGAAAATCCTAAAATTGATGAAGACATCGTCTTATTCAATGACACGATGAACAAAGACGGCGACCTGATAGCTCAACGTTATCGTACATTGAAACGTTTATTAGACGAATTGGGTTACTAAATCAAACAATGAGGTGAGTTATGATGGAAATGCCTTTTGTAATAACAGAAGGACGGAGATTCACTAAAGTCGAAAAGCAAATGATCTGGCGCAAACCAGCCAGTCATAAAACTAGCCAAGAAGAACTGCGAATTGCTTCGGAAATCAAGCTGAACTGGCTTGACCCTGAAATGAAAATTATGAATGTTTTGTTAGAAGGAGATGCGGGTTCTGGTAAAACACAGCTTGCACGCGCGCTTTCGGATGATTTGCAGTTGCCTTACACAAAAGTAACTTGTTTTGCGGATATGGATAAGACAGATGTTTTCGGTGCCTTGTTGCCTGTTGTGAGAAGTGATGATGAGGACGATCAAGAGTTGTTAGAAGCAATTTATCAAACGGATTCGTTGCAAGAAGTATTGTCTGTCATTGAAAAACATTTTCAAATTGACAGCGATCAAGCAAGAGCGCGATTAAGTACATTGATTGAACGAATAGATCATGTAGAGAGCTCGACCACTGTGGAGTACAAATTTTATCCTTCTGAGATCGTTCGTGCGATGCAAAAAGGCTATTTGTTAGAAATTCAAGAACCGACAGTGATACGGGATGCTTCTGTGCTAGTCGCTTTAAATTCCGCATTAGAGCCAAATGGGCTATTGAATATTCCTACAGGGATCATTCGCAGACACTCCGATTGTGTTGTCGTTATTACCACAAATCGAAATTATCAAGGAAATCGTCCATTAAATGAATCACTAAGAGACCGAATGCAACACGCAGAAAAAATGGATCTGCCGTCCATTGAGGTAATGATTACGCGGGCGATCGCCAAAACCAATTTCGCAGACCAGGATTATTTAGAAATTATGGCGGAAATCATTCGCTTGCTAGATGAAACAGCAAAGGCGAATGCAATCAAAGGCGTCGCGGGTATGCGCTCTTATTTCTTTTGGGTCAATAGCTTAAAACAAGGACAAGATCCATTAGAAAGTATTTTTCCAAAAGTACTTTACAAATTAACAACGGACGAAACAGAGTTAAAAATTTTACAAGAGGCCTTGGAACAAAGCAGACTTTTAACAGAACTGCAGCAAGTTAAGAATCAAAAAAAATTGACAAAAGGGCGAAAAATCAGTCAATCCGAAGCGGAACAACGAAATATTTTAGAAGAAGCGGAAGAGGCAACACTGACAAGTGAGCCTACAGAAGCTTCACTTCCTAAAGAGCTGGAAATAGAGGAAGCGGAAGAAATAGCTTCTATTGAAAAAGAGCAACCAGAGGCAGGAACGATCGCCGAAGAGGCTGAACGTGAGGATGCGGAAGCCCAAAGTACAACTGCTTCAATGGATGAGGAAGAAAAAATAGGTTCTGCAATGTCGCTTGAAGAAATAGCAGAGATTGATAAGAATAAACGTAAAGAACTAAATCGTGAGATTCGTGAAAGTTTGAAAGAGACAATCCACGCAAAAGAAGGAACGATTCTTCACCGCCCAGCAATCAATCAGGAAGCGATCCAACAAGGACAAGAATTAACGAAACAGGTCTTGCCTGAAGTCGATAGCCTCAGCCGTGTAATCAATGATTTATTAAATAAAGAGGTCAGCAATGATTATGCTAGCAACAAGTATTATGGGTCGCGATTCAACGCTAGCCACGTGGCTTATGGTGATTTACGTAATTTTGATAAGAAGAATCCTCCAAATGAGCAGCCTTCGTTGGCTTTAGCGGTCAGAGTAGACGAATCGGGATCAATGATGCGTGATGACCGGATCGAAAATGCGAAGTTGGCTGCTGTAGCTCTAAGTCTTTTCGCTGAAAGAACGAAGATTCCTTTGATGCTCTATGGTGATTCGGCAGACCTTAGTCAACGAGAAAAAACATCCATTTATTCATACAAAGAGTTTGATGATGGCTATGACTTTATGGCCGCTAAAATTTCCACTATGAAGCCGCGGCAAAACAACCGCGATGGTGTCCCTTTAAAAGTATTAGCAGAAAAATTAAGTCACCAATCTGCCGATACAAAAGTGCTACTCTCAATCAGTGATGGGCAACCGAAAGCATTGCCTGATTATACAGGAAATAAAGCGAAGCAGGATATTCAAGACGTATTAGACGACTATGAACGAAAGGGCATCTTATTCATTGCCTGTGCGATAGGAGAAGACAAGGAACAATTAAGAGATCTGTACGGCGACAATCATTTCGTCGATATTTCTGATATTTCGACATTGCCGCAACAACTTCTTCAATTGATCGCCCGATTTGTATAATAAAAAAATAACACAACGAGTCCCTAATTCACTCGTTGTGTTATTTTTGATGTTGCGGCTTATTCATAAGTGGCACGTGGCCCACCAATATACTTAGGTCGACTCCGCAAAGCTGTCACATGCGCACCGCCTAATTCCTTAATCGATGGACGAACAGGAACTTGTACGTATTTTACATGCATGCCGATAGAGGTGTCGCCAATGTCGATTCCTGCTTGTGCAACGATGTGCTCCACTTCAACCGGGTCATTGAATTGCTCGAAAGCAGCGACAGAACAAGAGCCGCCAGCATGCAATGCCGGCTTAACTGAAACGATCTCCCAATCTTTTCTATCGGCAAGCGCACGCTCGACAACCACCGATCGATTAATATGTTCGCAGCCTTGCACCGCTAAATAAATTTCCTTAGGATCAAGAACTTCTTTTAAAGCTTCAATGACCCATTGGCCCACTTCTTGGCTTGAGTTCTTTCCAATTGTTCCGCCAACGATCTCGCTTGTAGTACAGCCTAGCACGAAGGTATCGCCAGCTCTTAGATTCGCAGCATCAAGCACATCATTGGTAATTGTCTTCAGTTGCTGTTGAATACTTTCTTTTTCCATTTTAGATAACTTCTTTCTATTTAAATTGAGGATGACGCAAGACTCTTTGTAAGGCATGGTAAAGGGGAACCGTCACTGCAATACCGAAGATATTCTGAATACTATTTCCTGGTATCGAAGCCAATCCAGCAGGCCAGCCAAATAAGAGAGCCGTAGCGAACGCGTAGCCAGCAATCATAAATACGCTCGCCAATAAAAATCCAATTGCAAAGCTTTTTTTACTCGGGTATTTATTATAGAGGTACCCTAAGATAAATCCTTGAAGACCGTGAATAATAATTGAAAAAATTGCCCACTCTGGATAACCTGAAATCATGTCGATCATACCACCGCTCAGGGCGCCAACTAGAAAACCGCCACTCGGTCCGAAAAGCAAGGCAGAAGCATAAATTCCCACCTCACAAAATGTCACAAATCCCTTTGTAGCAGGAATTGGAATGATGAATAGTAGTGAGAGAGTGACCGTCAATGCAATCATCATCGCAAGCTTAGTGAGCTCTTTTGTTTTCATGTGAAGACCTCCGTTTCAATGCGCTCTCCGAACCAGACATTTCCTTCACCGTTTTTTAGGGGGAGGCCTTTTTTGATTCCTCGATACACATAGTCTTTGCTATTTTCAATCGCTTCGATCATTGGTTTACCTGACACTAAATTCGCTGTGATGGCAGAGGCTAATGTACACCCGGCGCCATTAATAGTCGGAGTGATTAATTTAGGTTTAGTGAAGGAATGGAATTCATTTCCATCATAAAATAAATCTGACGCAAACGCTCCAGAAAAACGTTCACCGCCTTTGATTACCACTGAAGGTGCACCTAAGGAAAGAATTTTTTTTGCTGCATGCTTCATATCCTCCAAGGTTCGAATGGTTTGCTGACTCAATAGTTCTGCTTCCTTCAAATTCGGCGTAACAATGGAGGCAAAAGGGAAGAGCTCGATTAACTTCGCTCGATAACTGCCATTGTAAACATCGTCGGTTTCCTTAAAAGCCATTACAGGGTCTAAAACAATTGGTCCATCGAAGGTACGCAGATAAGTCTTCACGATTTCTAAAGATTCTAACTGGTGAACTAGACCAACTTTCACCCCGTTCAATGCAACGTTTTTTTCTATTGACTGTAACTGATCACGGAGCAACTCAGATGGCAGATCATTTATCTCAAAGTGCCCATCTTTTTCGACGGCTATACAAGTGATCGCTGTCAACCCAAATAGCTGGTAATTTTCAAATGTCTTTAGATCAGATTGTAAGCCGCCGCCAGCTAACGTGTCTGACCCTGCAATAGTCAACACGGTTTTTGTCATAGAATAGCTCCTTATGTTTTTTGTCATTATTTGTATGCCGCTTAAAGGGACATCTTTAATGATTTCAATTATAAAGGGGTGAGGATAAAAATAAACAGCCAATTGGTTGTTTATTGTCTCATCCAATTTTAAGTGTAAATAGTTGTTCCGCGAAAAGAAATACGTTAGCATGTGGATGAGAAAGGGGATCATGTTTATGAAAATATTTGTAGCTGGCGCCACTGGAAGAGTTGGCGAAGAATTAATCAACTATTTAGTGAAACAAGGACACTTTATTTATGCGGGGGCACGTCATGAGGAAACGCTTGATGACAGCACTTCTGTAAAACCCGTTCATTTAGATTTACACGGTAGTGTTGATGAAATCGGCGATACGCTGGGAGATGCAGAAGCCGTCTATTTCGTTGCTGGATCACGAGGAAAGGATCTGCTTCAAACTGATTTATACGGCGCTGTAAAATTAATGCAAGCCGTAGAGCAAAAGGGAATCAAACGCTACATTCATTTGAGTTCGCTTTTCGCTTTGCAACCTGACAAATGGAGCGGTTCATTGACTGACTATAATATCTCAAAATTCTTCTCTGACCACTGGTTGATCGACAATACAAACTTGAACTACACGATTTTACAACCAGGCAGCTTAAAAGAAATTCCTGGCAGCGGAAAAATAACTACCGATGTCAAAGAAGTAACCGAAAACGCCATTGAAAATGTATCGGCGGTTTTAGCAGAGTTGCTTGAAAAAGAAAACACCTTTAAAAAAGTAATTTTGATGGGGGACGGAAACACACCCATTAAAGAAGCCATCGAATCATTATAAAGAAATAAAACCACTTAGACGGAACGCCTATCTGAGTGGTTTTCTCTTTGCATTATTCAGACGAGGCGAAAAATATTAAATAATTTCTTAGTTTTTCTATTAACTTAATGATAAAATAGAGACTGCTAAAACTAGAATTCGTTGATTAAGGAGAGGCCTTATGAATCTTCAACATATCCATGATTCCACGATCGAAGAGGGGGTTCAAATGATTCGAAAAAGAAAAATTGCGAAATACTATATGAAGGAACAGGGCTTTTCTAAAAAAGAAGCCTACGAGACAGCGAAAAAAACACAACCTGAATTTGTTCAAGCACGCAATACATACCTTGCTTTGTTCAATGAAGCCAAGCCTTTGTTCGCTGATCGAAGCAGAAAAGAAAAAGCGTTGAGAGTTTATCAAGTTTTCAGTACAATCGCTTTGATTTGTTTTGTTCTATGGTTATTCAATAATGGCTATATAAACGGCTCCAGTGTGACAGATAATTTTTTATTGATCGGTTTAGTTATTAACCTGGCAATAGCAAGCTATTTTGATGAAAAGGTTACTGAACGTATCCATATAAAGAAGACCACCGAGCTGTTGAAACATGCTCCCGAGGCAATAGATAAGTTGGCACAGGTCGAAGAAATCAAGCGCACCATTTTTCGGGCTGAGTATCGAGGAATCAAACTTGTCCAACAGCAAAAGGAAGAAGCAGCGGAACATCCAGTGGAAGAACAGCCAAAAATACTTTCAATAGAAAATATAAGAGCCTTACGCTCAAAAATAAAAAAATAGCCAATTGCGCAGAATGAACGCGTAGATGGCTATTTTTGTTTTGCCATTTTGAGAACTAATATAAGCAAACATGCAGAGAATTTGTTTTAAATTTCACATGACGGCAAAATCTTAACTCAAGAATTTTCATGATGCGATCTAATCTAAAATAAATGGCATTATCAAAATGATCAACGATCACTTTAAAAAATAAGTAAATGAATCAAAGATAAAAATGATTTGATAATAAAAAATCCGCCAACGAATTAAATGTCGATCGAATCTAAATAGAGTCATTTAGAAAAATCTAGTAATAAGAAGTAAAAAATGATTGAAACTTAAAAAATGCATGTAAAAACTCAAAAGAAGACTAAAATGATCTGGAGTCGGAAATCGATTGAATCAGGAGCTTAATTAGATATGAACTGATAGTTTTATAC
>NZ_NIBK01000001.1:1757240-1832740 GCF_002174375.1 Enterococcus sp. 12F9_DIV0723
GTTTTATACTATGTAACTTTGTTTAATGTATATTATGTAAACTAAAATAAAAAATTTAAAGCTGACTGAATTTAGTCTGCTTTAAATCTAGTAATAGAAATGAATCCGTTTATCGTTTGCTTTCTTGCAGCATCTTGGACATATTGCCATAACCCAACTCATGGGCATAATCTTTTGCGGATTTGCCATAATTATCTTTGATATCTGGATCTGCACCGTGTTTAAGTAATTCTGAGACAATATCTTGGTAAACTTGCGAACCGTCTCTTAATGCAACAGCTTCAATCAACGCTGTGTATCCATAGTTGTTTTGATGATTGATGTTCACATTTCCATCCGCTAACAGCAATTTTACATTCTCGAGATGGCCTTTTTCAGCAGCTGGAATCAACGCATTGCCACCAAAACGATTTGTGATTTGTTGATTCGGCTGACTATGTGACAACATATATGACAAAATTTCAGTTCTACCTTCTGCGCCAGCATAAAGATACGCGCTGTCTTTCTTAGCATCCTGCTTGTTGACATCAGCTCCAGCGTCTATCAGGAGTTTTGCGAGATCGATTTGATTATTATGAACCGCAATCAGTAAAGGGGTTTCTCCATTCGCGTTCACTTCATCGATCAAATTTGGGCTTGATTTTAAGATTTCGGTCACTTTTGCTGTATCATTTGCTGATACGGATTGAATCAGGCTTCCTGGTACGTTTGTCATTGACTGTTCCTCCTTTGATTGTGTTGTGTTCGTCGAAGAAACGAGTGACGAAGTAGAATCTTTCGTTGTTGTTGATTTAGAAACTGCTTTTTCAGTAGATGATGAGCTATTTGCTGCGTTATTATTTTGTGATGCTTGTTGGCAGCCACTCAAAACAAATAATAAAGCTGTAATTGCTAATATTTTTTTCAAGAGCCTCCTCCTTCTCTATAAATATTGTGTTTATAATTCACCTGTTAAAAATTGAGCCTTCCCAAAACCGAAGCTCCAATCCTCATCCGAGTTGACTGTCAAATTGATCATGACATCTTCAGCTCTTATTCCGACCTGCTCATTTAATTCCCGAACTAATTCTGAATAGAAGGCTTTTTTCTCGTCTGTTGTTCGTGGTCGAGTCGTCAAGCTGAAAACAAGTACTTGGTTCGTCCGATCGAACCCTAACCCCGTGTCTAAAATTTGCATTTCGTGAGGTTCATGCTGTGTAACTATCTGATAGCGATCCCCCGATGGTGCGTGAAACGTTTCTAACATCACGTGATAAGAGATATCCAGGATTTCTTTGATCTCCTCATCTGTGCGTCCTTTGATCATATCGATTTTCATTAACGGCATTAGAGCTTCCCCCTTTATTGTATTCGCTGATTATATCATTTTGAAAATCGTTCAGTGAAATGGAAGCTCTCACCTTCAAAAGACTAAAGAAATTCTTCAAAAGTCATTGATTCTTAAGAATTATTTATATTCGGATTAAAATCTGTTTGGGATATTGGTATATCAGCATTTTTGACTGGGTTCAGTTTGACCTTCGCTCGAAAAACCGATAAACTATTTAAGAATATGGAAAATAACTCTAAGGAGCATGCAAATGTCTCATTTAAAAAAATATAGTCAGTTTATTAAAACACGAATTGGTTTTTTCAGTTTATTGCTTGGTTTATTATGGCTGAAAAATATGTTTGCCTATGTCATTGATTTTCATTTAGGCATACAAAGTCTTATGCAATTTATTATTTTGATTGTAAATCCATTGAGCGTCTCTATGTTATTGCTCAGCATTGGGCTATTTATCAAACGATCGAAAGTCGCGTATGGAACCCTTTTTGTCATCTATGCGCTGCTGACCATTTGGCTCTTTTCAAATGCAGTGTATTACCGTGAATTTACAGATTTCATTACGATCAATACGATGTTGGGCGCGGGTCAGGTTTCCACCGGTTTAGGTGAAAGTGCTGTTCGTCTCTTTCGTTGGTATGATGTGTTTTACATTTTAGATTTGATTGTAATCCCACTTCTATTGTTCAAAAAGAAGATTCCTATAGCAGACGATTATCCAAGATTTCGACAGGCGGCGGCTTTATCAGCACTTTCTCTCTTGATCGGAAGTGGAAATATTTTCTTAGCCGAGATCGATCGCTCTGGCCTGCTGAGTCGGCAATTTTCTCGTGAATATTTAGTAAAATACTTAGGTGTTAATGCCTTTACCCTTTATGACAGTTACCAAACATATCAAAATAACCAAATCCGCGCAGAAGCTAGCCCAAATGATTTGAAGGAAGTACAGAGTTATGTGAAAGACCATTATGCAAAACCGAATGATTCAATGTTCGGCGTTGCTAAGGGAAAGAATGTTGTCTACATTCATCTGGAAAGCTTCCAGCAGTTTTTACTGGATTATCAGCTTACAGATGAAAATGGCGTCAATCATACAGTGACCCCTTTCTTAAATAGTCTTTATCACGGGGAAAGTACCTATAGCTTTGATAATTTCTTCCATCAAGTCAAAGCCGGCAAAACATCTGACGCTGAAACGTTGATGGAAAATTCCTTGTTTGGTCTAAACCAAGGGGCATTATTTACGCAAATGGGTGATAAGAATACTTTTGAAGCAGCACCGAATATTTTAAAACAAAAAGCGGATTATACGTCAGCCGTGTTCCATGGTCATTCAGCTTCTTTCTGGAACCGCGACAAAACATACAAGCATTTAGGATTCGACTATTTCTTTGATTCTTCTTATTACGATATCAACGATGACAATTCGTTTCAATATGGCATGCATGACAAACCATTCTTGAATCAATCTGTTCAATATTTAGAACATTTACAGCAGCCTTTTTATGCCAAATTTATTACGGTTTCAAATCACTATCCTTATTCTCGCTTTAAAAACGAAGAAGACGGCTTTCCATTAGCGAATACGAAGGATGAAACGATCAATGGGTACTTTGCTACAGCCAACTATTTAGATACAGCGTTAAAGGAATTCTTTGATTACATGAAAGCCAGCGGTCTATATGACGACTCGATCTTTGTACTGTATGGCGATCATTACGGAATTTCTAACACACGAAATAAAGATTTGGCGCCGTTATTAGGAAAAGATTCGGATACGTGGACTGATTATGACAATGCGCAATTGCAGCGTGTTCCTTTTATGATTCATGTACCTGGTGTGACAAATGGCGGTATCAATCATACTTATGGCGGCCAAGTAGATGCTCTCCCTACTCTGCTTCATTTATTAGGGCTTGATTCGAAAAATTATTTGCAATTAGGGCAAGATTTATTCTCGGCAGACCACAAGCAGGTCGTTGCTTTTCGTGATGGTGATTTTGTTACCCCTGAATATACATTCTATGGCGGCAAAGTGTATGACAATCAAACCGCTCAAGTCATTAGCGAACCAACACCTGAGCAGGAGAAATTATTTGTCGAGCTCAATCAAGATGTTGATCAGCAATTGATCACTTCTGATAAAATCACGAATGGTGATCTGTTAAGGTATTACCAAGATAGCGGATTGACCTCTATTAATCCAAATGACTTTGACTACCGTGATCAAAAGGCCAGATTAGAAGAAATCGAGCGCCAAAAGGGAGCAAATTCTTCTAGTCTGTATAGTGAAAACAATCAAAAGTCAACGGTTGGTCTTTATAAGACGAAAACCTATCAGCAATACGAATAATTCAAACAGACCTCCAAATTTTATGGCTCTTCGTCAAATCGTGTTGGTGGAGACCAATCTGAATAAAAGATAGTCTATGTGCGGCGCGATTTAAGCGCCGCATATTTTATTGTTTTCAAAGATCAATCCTTGTTGTAAATAGATTCGCGCGCGAAAATTATAGAAATTTCGATAGCCAAATGCGATCCGTTTGATCAACTTGATTTTATTGTTTAGTCCTTCGGTCACACCGTTAGACAACGTCACCTTAAATGCATTCGCAATACCTGCGTTGTATTTTTTGAAAACCTTAAATTTCTTTTTAAACGATTGAGGCAAACACGGATTCATTTCTTTCAAGGTTTCTTGAAAGCCTTCGGTATCTCTTTTTGAGAAGTAATAACGTAAAAGTTGGACAAAATTATAGGCGGTTCGTAATTCCTCGTTCTCACTCAACAGTTCATCGATTATTTCCGTCTGACTAAGCTCTTTTTTGAACAGTCGGTGATACTGCCGTTTGAACGGCTCAAGCTTGTCGGAGTCTTTTAATAATAATTTCCAATATCGTTTAAGACGGCGGTATTTCCTTTGATTTTCGGAAGTAGAAGTGCGGAAGCGATTCATGACCTGTATCCGTAATTGATTAAAACTGCGATTGATGTGCTGCACGATATGAAAGCGATCGGTGACGATCTCGGCATTTGGAAACACGGTTTTTAGCAGTTGGTTATAGCTGGCGTTCATGTCCATCACAAGATAGTTTACTTTCAAGCGCGCCTTTCTTGGAAAACGCATGAAGTATTGTGTCAGTTTAACTAATCGGCGATCTTCCAGAATGGTGAACAAGCGATTCGTTGTCCCGTCAACACAAATAAAGCTCATAGCTCCAGAAACGGATTTCATTGATTTAAATTCATCCATACATAAAACGGTCGGCAGGTAGTTTTGGTTCGGCTGATAATCCTTTGTCGCCTCTCTTAAAATTCGAGCAACGGTACTATCGGAAACAAAGTACTTCTTTGCGATCAATTTTCGTGATTGGTTTTCGAATAATTCTACTAATATTGCCTGTTTGAGTTCCTTTGTCAGTTGATGATGCTCATCCACTAAGTCCGTTTTCGCAGAAAACGTTGATCCGCAATCATGGCAAAGATAACGGCTACGTTTTAATTCTAAAATAGTCAGCCTTTCTTTGAACTTCAACATCTGTGAGTTCGTTAGATAAGAGCCATTACGAATGATGCGCACAGAGCCGCATTGTAGGCAATGAGAAAAACGATTCGTCAAATTTCCTTTGATGATTTGAGCATTCACGCCTTTGTATTTCCTTTCTTCCAACCAATCATCACCGAAAAACAAATTTTTATCTGTTAAACCAAGTAATTTTCTAGTAGTATTATCCATTGAGAGACTCCTTTGGTAGGGTATGTTTTAGTCGACTAAATTTTACCAAATGTGAGTCTCTTTTTGATTTGAAGATAAGAAAAAAGTGTTGGTAGAAAATCGACTTCGATTTTCCACCAACACAAAATATTATAGAGCCAATTTTATTGGAGGTCTGTTTTTTTAGTTTTGTTGTCTTTTCAGCGCTTCATTTCTCAATTTGCGTTGTGCTTTTTTTGATCCACGATCAATGTCTCGTCGTTCCTTCCGAACGTGGAAATCTTCGAATAGGGTTTCAAGGTAATATTCTGCCGGATAAAGCTCTGCCGCTCGAAATTCAAGTGCGATTCGTCGTTTCGGAACTTCAATAAATTCTCCGTCGAGATACACCTTTACGTTCTCCGAGAGAGGTATTTCCTGATAAACTAGCGCAGATGTTTGTTTTTCTAATAAAAATACCTTGTCTCCTTTGTAATAATTTTTTTCGACAGTCTCTGATTTTTCATTTTTAGCATTACATTTCTTTTTCACGCTTATTTTATTCAGATCATACGTACGATCTGAAAAGTAACGTTGTGCCTTCCCGAGAATTTGATCGGAAATAGCCATTTTTTTCGCAATCCATAGCGCATTGCTTTCCCCCGTTTGGCCAATCAATAACCGATACTTCGGAGTTAAATGCTCTGCGTCAAAATCCATAGCTGCTGTAATAAAATCTGGGTGCAGCTCTGCAAATCGTTTAATCTCTCCGTAGTGCGTCGTCGTGATCAATATGCTGCCCTTTTGATAGAACTCTTCCATGATCGCAATCGCGAGTGCAGCCCCTTCGTTTGGTTCTGTTCCGCTGCCCAGCTCATCCAATAAGATCAAACTATTTTTTCGAGTCACTCGAAGAATCTCAGAAATGTTTTGCATATGACCAGAAAATGTACTTAAAGCATTTTCTATACTCTGGGCGTCGCCTATGTCAACGAATAGTTGATCGAAAATTGCGATTTCTGTGCCCTCTTTTGCCGGGATCTGCAAGCCAATCATCGTCATCAGACTCATGAGTGCAACAGTCTTTAATACGACCGTTTTCCCCCCTGCGTTCGGACCAGTGATCGTTAAGCCGCGATATGTTTTCCCAATCGTTAGATCAAGAGGCACAGCCTTCTCAATTAATGGATGAGTTGCCGCACGTAAATGAATATAGCCATCGTCATTTAGTTTAGGCGTGATCCCTTTTAACTCTCGACTGAATTTTCCTCGAGCAAAAATGTGGTCAAACTCTGCAATGATATCAATATTTTGATGAATCGCAGGCAAAGCTTCTGACAGAATGCCTGTTAACGTTGCTAAGATTTGATAAACTTCGGATTCTTCAATCATTTTATGATAAACCAATTGCTCATTCCAGCGACTAACACTGTTAGGCTCTATATATGCCGTAGTCCCTTTACTAGAAAGCTCAACAATGGTTCCTTTAACTTGCTTCTTATAGGACGATTTGATCGGTACAGTAAATACGTCATTTCGTTTTGTAATGATTGCTTCTTGTAATTTTTCTTTATTTTGGCGAATAAATTTTTTCAGCAGGTCCTGAATTTTGTCTTCCGTCTCAGCAATATCGCGTCTTGCTCTTCGTAATTCTCTGCTTGCGTCATCAATGATTCGACCATTTCGAATCACCTGATAGATCTCTTCTTCAATCTCATGAAAATCATTCAGTCCTTGACCATAACGATTTAACAGCGGAGCAATGCTTTGATTTTTTTCAAAGAATTGCCGAATCAAGCGCAGACTCCGTAAAAAATCTGCGTATTCCATAAGCTCCTGTGGCGTAAGAACAAACCCTTTTTCAAGTTGATTGGTCACATGTTCGATGCTTTGCAGTCCCATAAATGGCACGTGAAGATTACTATCAAGCAATTGCCTTGCTTCCGTCGTTTCAGTCAATCTTTTTTCTACAACAGACAGCTTTGAATGCGGCTGCGTGTCAGCAATTCGTCTTTTCCCAAAGCTGCTGATGGCGTAACTGCTTAGTTGATGTTTAATATCGGTAAATTGTGTTTTAATGTATGTTTCGTTTGTCATTTGTCTCTTCCTTTCGATCGAAGAGATACCTATTCCAGCTAGGAAACTTAATAAGAAATATTATTGAACTGAGCACTCCATTTAAAAGCAACTAATTCTTCTAACGTGAAGATTTCATCATCCTCTTACGTTAACGATCCCATTGGATATGCTGAAACGCACATCGGAAGTCGCAAAAAAAGCTGTGAAGATTCCTCTTCACAGCTTGAGTTCAATATCAGCAGCGTTGATAGGTATCATCTAATTTGGCACGCGAAATAAACCTGTACGAACAGAAATTTTTCGCTATTAAGTTACTCCAAATTAAATAATTACACTCACCAAGACACCTCATAATGATTATTAAGTTTCCTTAGAATCAGTCTAACGTGACAAATTAAATTTGTCAAATTGGCTGAAGCTTTACACGATCGTTGCCGGTACTGGTTTTACCCCATCATTGATGAAGTATACTTGGTACCATGTCAAGAAGGTATAGATCGTCCAAATCTTACGACGACCATCCGCTGTTCCAGCGAAGTTGTCATCCAATAGTTTCACGATTTTTTCTTGATCGAAGAATTCTTTTACAAACTCTTGAGTGAACACGTCACGTACGACCTTGTAATATTTCTCTTCACGCAACCAGTCTTTAATAGGAACTGGGAAGCCAAGTTTTTCACGATTGTACCATTCTTCTGGTAAGTGACGCGCAGCAGCCTGACGGAATGCGTATTTTGTATTTTCAGCATTGATCAAATATTTTGTAGGAACGATTTCAGACACCTTCATTAGTTCTTTGTCTAATAATGGTACCCGAACTTCCAAAGAGCTAGCCATGGATAATTTATCAGCTTTCAATAAAATGTCTTTTGGCATCCATTGGTGCATATCTAGATACTGCATTTTTTTGATTTCAGACATGTCCTGAACTTTTTCATAATGCACATCCACGATGTCTTTGATCGTAGGACTTTGCTGGAATTCTGGTTGCAAGTATGCCGCTGCTTCGTCTTCTTCAAAAACTTTGGCTTGACCAATAAAGAATTCTTCAGCCGGTGCTAAAGAGGTATACAAGTGCAACGCACCTTTAAAGGTTTTGCCTTTTAATCCCTTAGCGATCGAGTAGCGCATGCCTTTTGGTAATTTTTTCAAGCCTTCAGCAACGACTTTCACTGCTTTTGACTTCGTATTCATCCCATACGCCTGATAACCAGCAAATAATTCATCTGCCCCTTCACCACTTAGTGCGACACGTACATCTCGACTAGCAAGTTCTGCCAAGAAATACAATGGAACACACGAAGGGTTTGAGTCTGGCTCATCCAAATGATATTGGATCAATGGGAAGTATTCAAACGCTTCATCTCCAGTAACGACGCGAGACGTATTGTTTAAATCAATCAAATCAGCTAATTTCTTTGCTTCAATTGATTCATTATAAGACTTGTCGCCAAAACCAATCGAATAAGAATGTTCTGGTCTCAAGACAGCAGTAACATAACTCGAATCAACACCTGAAGACAAGAAGGAGCCAACTTCAACGTCTGCGATTCGATGGGCTTCGACTGATTTCACAACCGTGTCATCAATCAACTCAACCGTTTCTTCCAGCGTCATAGTCGTTTCTTGTTCTTTCACGTCCCAATATTGTTGAATATCTAATTTTCCATCTTTATAAATGAAGTAATGTCCTTCTTTGATACGGTAAACATTTTTAAAGAAGGTCTCATCCAAAGCAGAATATTGGAAGGTCATGTATGGCTTCAAAGCTTCCTTATTTAGTTCCTTCACAAAATTTGGATGTTGTAAAAAGCTCTTGATCTCAGAACCGTACATAAACGTACCATTCATCAAAGCATAATAAAGCGGCTTGATCCCGAAATGATCACGGGCACCGAAAAGTTCTTGTTTTTTAGTATCCCAAATCACGAAGGCAAACATTCCACGGATTTTTTGTAATAAATCCACTCCGTATTCTTCATACCCATGTAATAATACTTCTGTATCAGCATGCGTTGTAAAAATATGTCCTTTAGCAATCAGATCTTCACGAATGCTTTGATAGTTGTAGATTTCACCATTGAATGTGATGATTTTCGTCTCATCTTCATTTTTGATTGGCTGCGTCCCACCTTCAAGGTCAATGATGCTCAGACGACGGAAACCCAGAGCGGCCCCTTGATCAATAAATTGTCCCGCACTATTTGGTCCACGGTGAACAATCGTATCCATCATATTTTTAACAATTTGTTCTTTTTGCGTTGTATTTGAACGATCAATAAATCCTACAATTCCACACACAATCTCTACCCTCTTTCAAACATGGTAAACTGATACTCTTTCATATCAACTTTCAAAGTATATCATAGGATTAAATTAGTTTCACGAGTTGACGCAATTTCCCTTTAAAAACACCATTAAAAATTAATTTTTTCCAAAGGGAAATACTTATTTCTCACTCTTTATAAAAGTGAAACACAAAAAAGTGCTGCACCAATTTTTATATGGCGCAACACTCGTTGTTTCATTTCGATTTAATCAGTAATCGTCAACGGAACTAAGAATGGATAGCTCCCAAAAAACTCAATCAAGGATTTATTTTTTCGATCGGTGTTCAATTGCAAACTGCTCACCTGATTTTCGTTGTTTTGGTTGATTGTTACTGTCTGATTGCCATCTAAAACAATCAAGTAACTGGCTTCATCGATCTTTTTGAAATCATAATTTTCATTGTTCATCGTAGTAATGAAAATTTTGTCCAATACATCGGTCGGTGTCGTATGGTGAAGATCTACAGCAACATCTAGCGGCTGACTGTTGTCTAATAGATTTTCGTCAAAATCAAACCCAAGGTCCTTCATATGAGCCATGACATCGTTCATCTCACGACTGAACATTGAATTTTGACCACTCGTATAAATATGTTTGTTGTAGCAATCTTTTAGTAAAGTTAAAACTGCATCATTAAGAACGCGAACGCTCATGGTCGCAGGATATACTTCCATCAATTTGATCTTTTCACTGCGGAATCTGCCATCAGATGTCGGCATCATGAAACTAAAATTGATTTCATTTGTACTGGTCAATCGATAAGAAAGATTAAAATGCTTGCTTTCCCAAGTTGAAAATTCATTTGTGGAAAGATGCAATTCATGGTTCTGCAACGGTTTGATTAATTCAAAGGTGAAATATTCTAGCAGCGCGCCCTTAGCGATCGCTGAAGCAGAAAGTGATTCTTCAATAAAAATTTTCTTAAAATAATCAAGTAATGTAGGAAAATCAGATTCCATCAAAACCTTTCTGAATTTCAAATCAGCAATCTCTTTTTCCGCATCATCGATCAAGTTCAATAGATCTTGATAATTTTCTTCACGGTTATCGTAATAATTCAAGGATGAATCGCTCATAGGCTTCGTTTGAGGTGAGGATTTGAATTCCTCGGCTGCTTCACCGTTGCTGTCTTCAGGATGGAGAATCTCTTTTTCTTTAATATTCAACCCGGGCTCCTCGGAATCGACTAATGTATCATAGATTTGATTGATTTTGTTTTTTTCTTCAGTCATTTATTCCGCCCCCTTAGTTAAAAAATCATGGATAAAGTTCTCCAGTGCAGCATCCATTTCTTCTAATCCACCAAATCGTTTCTTGATTATACGCAATTCTTTTAGTGCGATAGCTTGTTCTAAAGAAAGGTCCGCAATTCGATTTTTAATTTCGATTTTTTTCGATTCTCCGGACAATTGATCTCCAACAAACGGTGTCCATTGACCGCGTTGCTGTTTTAAATCAACCAGCTTATCATTGATCTCGTCAATCTCTTCTTCGATCTTTTTCCGGTTCATGAAGCTTTTTGATTCTTCTAGCTCTGCTTTAAGTTTTTCCTGATGCGCAATTTTTCCGCTCAATTCTCGCAATTCGGATTGCGCAGCGATCGTTTTTGCATCAAAATCATCTTGTTGGTTTTCAAACTCAGTTAAGCGCTCTTTGTACTCTCCTTTTAAAACGCGTTCCCATTGTTCGCGAATCTCAGGGAGTATTTTAATCGTCGGTTGTGTGGCATCTACTTGCAGTACCGCACGATCTCGATAGTAACTGCCTATTTGATAATTTAACAAAATAGGAGAGACGACATCCCGCATGATCATAAATGGGAACGTCCGTTGAATCTCCTGATCCAATTTACTTGTCAAGAAATTATCAATTTCATGATTGGCATTGCTTGATTGTTGAATTGCAGGAGGCAGTTCATTCCAATATATTTGATACACATCGCCCATGTGCTCGGCTTTCATTGCCTCTTCTAATCGCTTGATCTGCCCCATCAACCCACCTAACACATCGGAAGCAGATTCCTTCACTGAATCGAAGGATGTATCAGTTTGAAGTTCTTCCTGTTTTTCTGGAGTCTCCATCTAAGACCCTCCTTTATTTTTTTGATTAATAATATAATAAATATTACCATATTTATTCTTGATTCAATTCGAAAAAGAAATGAAGCGCCATTTTCATGTTAGAATTGAAACCCACTCCTCCATTTTACCCTAGCATGACCGTAATGATAAGTATAAACTGTTAGAGAAAGTAAAAAAAGATTGTGTCCTTGTTAAAAAATGACACAATCTTTTTAATTAATTTGTTAATCCACTAAAAAATCCTTTGATTTGTTGCCATAGATTTGTAAAGAATCCTTGATTGTCTTCCAACGTACCCTTTAAGGAATCTCCAAATTTCCCTAATTGATCCGATACTTTATTGACTGTTCCTTTAAAATCGCTGCTGATCTTGTCCAATTGTTCGATAGATTCTTTATCTAAGACACCGTCTGTTGTTTGGTATTTTTGAGCCAATCCAACCAATTTATTGATGTCGTCCTTTGTGACGTATTGAGACAAATTGTTTTTTTCCAGTGCATCATTGACGATTTTTTCAACATCAGCTTTTGTCGCTAATTCTCCTTGTTTCTCTTTCAAATCAGCAAGCTCTTTTTTTATATCGACCAACGTCTGATTTAATTGCGCCTTATACGCTTCATCCGCCTTTTCCTTTTCGCTGTCTGATAAGTTTTGATTTTGGCTTTGCTCATTGGCTTTATTCACGACAGATTGTGAGACATCCGAGGTCGTGTCCAATTCAGTTTGTGCCAGCTGAGCACGTTGCGGATCAACGGTTTCCCCATTTGACTCAAAGGCTTTATAAACGCCCGTCAAAGCACTTTCTCCCGTTACCTTTACCACACTGGCTACTTTAACGGTCGCATCAGTAATCCCTGCTGTAACCAGAGGATTCTTGTATTGATCAGCCGTAATTTGTGTGATGTTTTGCGGGGTCAAAATTTGAACATCGATTCCTTTCCCTTGATCCTCGCGATTGACAACTACCGAGCTCAACATCACGCTGTCATCCCCACTGCCATAGCCTAAGTATTTGACTAAATCTGCTCCTGTGGCAGTTTCCATCTTCACGTTCGTTTGATTGATGCTTAATTTATTCATTGTTTCATTTAGTTGTTGTTGATTTAATCCAGCTCCGGCCACAAAGGTTGGTTTGCCCCAGCGCTCATTGATTGCACCATCATTGGATTCTGCATGGGCAGTTGTTTGCTTGAACATTCCAACGCCCAATGATAGTCCTATGCCTGCTAATACTGCGTATTTATATAATTTCATTATCGTGCCTCCTGTATCTTGATAGTCATATTCTAGCTGATTTTCATTCTTTTGCTTAATCAGAACCTTTTCTTTAAGCAATTATTTAGTAAGCGCCGTATACCAGAGTACCTAAAAACAAAGTCCACCTTCGATTATACTTTGAGTACAAAGAAAAATCGGAGGTGGTTTCTTTATGAAGGAAAACCGAGAAGTGGTTCAAATCGCTTTAGAAAAACAAACGTCCAATAAACGAGTGGCACCGGCAAAAGTTGCGGTGAGAATTAAGACTGACTCACAAGATATTTTTGTGTACAACGGTGCGAGTCACTATCTCGTACAAACTGTATTGAAAGAATTGATGCCTCATGTTTCTTGATTACAAACAAGTTAACCATCTGTTCATCGTTTGTGGAAAGACAGACTTACGTAAAGGAATTGATGGACTCGCGTCCATTGTTCAACACGAATATCAGTTAGATGTGTACGACAATGCCCTCTTTCTTTTTTGTGGTGGTCGACAAGATCGTTTCAAAATGTTGTATTACGATAAAGACGGTTTTCTTCTTTTATACAAACGATTAGATCAAGGAAAATTACGATGGCCAAGAACAAAAAAAGAAGTTCGCTGTCTCACGCACCAACAAATTCGTTGGCTATTAGAGGGCTTGAGTATTGATCAGCCACGAGCAATTCGTGCAGGAAAACAAGGTGTATTCTAGTCGAAAGAAAGAAGATGGGAAATGCAAGAAACGTTGATTTCATGCGATTTACATCTTTTTTTTTTAGTATGTTCATGGTATAATAATAACATCAAAAACAAACAGAAAGTGGTGTATAACGTTGTCAAATCAATCAAATGAAACTGATAAAAATAACGAAACAACCACACAATTAGTCACGATGCTTCAAGAACAAATGACCATCAATCAAAAGCAACTTCAAGTAAACGAAGTACTCACACAAGAAGTGAAATTACTTCGAGAACAAATTGCTTACTTAACCAATAAACTGTATGGGAAATCCAAAGAATCGTTGCCGGAATCATTGTCAGGGCAATTAAGTTTGGATTTATTTGGCGAGCCTGTGGCTCCACCTTCCATTCAGGAAGAGGAAATTTCTGTCCAACCACATAAACGGAAAAAAGGGACAAAGTCAAAAAAGTTGAATGACTTCCCAACAAGGGAAGTCCATTGCGAACTAACTGAAGAAGAACGACACTGTCAACAGTGCGGAACAACTATGAGCGACATGGGTATAAAAAAATCCCGCGAAGAAATTGCTTTTCATCAAGCTCGCATTGAGACACTACAATATGTGCAACATAGTTATTGTTGTAAAGCATGTGAACGTGTCGGAGACACTTCCTTGAAAAAAGCACCTGTTCCTAAACCGCTTCTTTCCAATAGTCTAGCCTCTCCGAGTCTTGTCGCAGAAACCATGTTTTTGAAATTTATTCAAAAAGTACCGGCTTATCGCCAAGAAAAGTATTGGCAACAATTACGTCTAGATATTTCTCGAGACAATATCACTAACTGGCATATACGCGTAGGACAAGATTTTCTTTCGATACTAGTGGAACGTTTGCATCAAGAACTGGTGAAGCGAACCATCGCTTACGCCGATGAAACGACTTACCGAGTGCTAGAGAGTCAAAAACAGAACAATTATTACTGGGTGTTCAGTACCTCGAAACAAGAGGAAGATCCGATCGTCCTATATCATCATAGTGAATCACGAGGGAATGATGTGCCCAAAAATTTTTTGAAGAACTTTCAGGGATATCTCCACTGTGATGGCTATTCTGTTTACGATGGTTTAGCGAACGTTCTTCCTGTTCGCTGCTTAGCACATGTCCGTAGGAAATTTCACGAAGCATTACCAAAAGAACTGGGAGAAACAATCCATCCAGCGGCCTATGTTTTGGATGCATTCAAAGAATGCTTTAAAAAAGAGAAAGCTTGGAAAGATCTTTTACCGGACGAGCGATTGGAAAAACGCCGGAAAGAATTACGGCCGTTACTCGATCAACTCTATGCCTATGTGGAGACGATTCCTGCCGTTCCTAAATCAAAGTTGGAACAAGCAATTGAATACATGTGTAAGCATCGAGAATCAGTGGAACACGTCTTTGAGGATGGTCGCTTAGAATTAACGAACAACCAAAGTGAACGTTTCGTCAAAGAATTGGTTATCGGTCGAAAAAATTACCTATTTTCGTCGAGTTTAGCCGGTGCCCAAACTTCAGGTTATATTCTAAGTGTGATGAAAACAGCAGAATGGAACGAGTTAAATCCGACAAGATATCTTCAATACTTATTTGAAGAATTGCCCAATCTGCCGGTGTTAACAGCGGATTACTTAGACGACTATTTGCCTTGGTCGAAAACGATCCAAGAAAAATGTAAATAATAAAAAAGACGACTTAGCCTGATTGTATGATAACAATCGGGCTAAAAGTCGTCTAGGTACTCCACTATTCGGCGCTTACATTATTTACCAACCTTAAACTCTCTTAATATTTTACTCAGTCTAAGGTAGGAGGTATCTGCCGGTTAGTTATGCTTTACAAAAAAAGAACTTTCCAACACAAATAATTGGAAAGTTCTTTAAAACCTATTTTTCCTTAGTCGTGAAATGAATCTTGTCCTGATCGTCACGTTCTAAGTATGTCGTTTCTTTTAAATAAGTGAAGTGTAATTCCTTAATACTAGAATCCTCCAGCATTTTTTCATACCCTTCGAAAATTGCCCAAATGTATTGTTTATAGGCTTGTTTTTTTCGTTGTCGCTTGTTCATAAGACACCGTCCTTCTTGGATATCTTACCAAGCATCGGTCATTCAGACAAGTATTTTATTGATAGGTTTGGTTTAAGTAAGTCAACAAGTCTTTAGAAAGATCTGTCGCGGAAGTACCTTCTGGTTTGTTCTCTAAAAATTCCACCACAGAATAATTTTGCTTTTCGGGATCAAAAGCATATAAGAAGCTGTTCTCTTGTCCCTTTTCATCTTGCTTTTGCTTAATTTCAGCAGTCCCAGTCTTTGCTGCTAACGGTATATTCAATGCTGCCAAGCTATGTGCTGTCCCATTCGGATCACTTACAACGGCTTGCATATCTCCTGTAATCGTTTCTGCCGACTCTGGTTTAATGACATCCTTCTCGTTCTTCGTTTCCTTATCAGCAAGTAGCTTGGGATACACCATCGTTCCCTTATTTGGGAAGACGGAGTAGGCAGCCGCTTGTTGAATAGGGTTCAATAGCAACTGGCCTTGTCCATACCCTGTATCTGCTAATAATATTTCTGAGTCAAAACTCTCTTTGCTGGAAATCTGTGCTTTATCCATGGCGATCGGTACATCTAACGCTTTTCCAAAGATAAATTTATTCAAGCCTTCACGGAACGTTTCTTCGCCCATTTTTAGTGTTTCTTGCGCCATATAAATATTGTCAGAATAAGTCAATGCCGTTTTTAAATTCACAGGACTAACATCTGAGACCCGTGTAACTTGATAAGAGCCCCAAGAGCTGTCCTTTTGCCACTTCAATCCGTTAATCGCCAATTCTTCATTAGGATTTAACGTTCCAGCATCCAATCCTATCGCCGCCGTGATTGTTTTAAATGTTGACCCAGGTGCATACCCCGTGGCAAAGCGACTCATAAAGGGTTGGTTCTTATCATTACTATACGCATCATAATCCGATTGGCTAATACCATTGGTCATTTTATTAGGATCAAAACTTGGCGAACTGGCAGCAACCAATAGATCGCCTGTTTTCGGTGCCATAACAACGCTTGAACCTGCATGACCATTTAATCCGTTGTAAGCAATCTGTTGTGCACGGCTATCGATAGTCAGTTTGATGTTCTCGCCATCTTTCTTTTCAATTGTCTGCAGCACTTTCTTTTCTTTTCCATCTTTATCTGTAATTGCCAAAGAGCCGCCATCTTTTCCTCTTAGCTGTTTATCCAAGGCCATTTCTAATCCGCTTCGACCAATCAAACTATCGCTGGCAAGATCATCATTTTTCTTCATATCCTCTGCGGTAACCTTGCCGACATAGCCAATCAATTGAGCTGCGGCCTCTTTTAACGGATACGTACGGCCAGTCGTTTCTTTGACTTCTAAACCATCCGGCGTTTCTTTAGGCGCCTCCGCAGTCGTTTTCAAAGGGACAAAAAAGTCTTCCTGCACCCACCCTTGAGATAAAGCGGCATCCACATCTTTAGCAGTTAGGTCTAAGCTTTTAGCGATCGCATCAATTTTCGCAGTACGTTCTTCTCCACTGCCAAGGTTTTTAGGCACGATCCCTGATTGGAACACTGTCCCGTTGGTCGCAAGACCTTGCCCACTCCGATCGAGAATTTCACCACGCTTTGCAGAATCAACTAAGTAATTGATTTTATCCTTACCAGACATACCAGGGAAAATTAAGTTTGGCTTCCAATTGATTTCATTTCCACCGTCTGTTAATGTTCCAGAATATTGTTGGTTTTTTAATTGTCCAAATCCAGTATTAACGGATAAGTTATAAGAAAATTGAAGATCCCCGCCTTTTTTTTCTACCTTCAGATCATTCATTTTAATATTGGACGCATTGATTCCCGAATAAATTGATTGGTATTTTTCCTCTACTTCTTTTTTTGTATAACCACTATTTTTCAGTGAATCCGCACTTAAATTGTTAGTTAGCTCTTTATAATTCCCTTTTTTTAACTCTTTAACAAAAGCCTCTACTGTTTCTTGGCCTTGTTTTTTCACTTGACTCGCTTGGTAGGCGCGGGCTCCAAAAAATCCAACTACGAGTAATACAAGGATACTGATAATAATGATTGGCCATTTGTTCATTGTCTGTTTCTTACGTGTGCTTCTCTCCATAAAAGAGTTCCCTCCCTAGCATCTTTTGTCCTCTTTCTTTATACTGTAAAAAAGGACGTGTTACTTTATGAATCATTGTTACTTATTTATTGGACCAAGTGGTTCTGGAAAAACCACATTAGCCGAAAAAGCCTTTCATCCTGAACAAAAAATTATTTCTTACACTACACGTGCTCCTCGTGAAAATGAAGAACACGGCCGCGACTATTATTTTGTTTCTAAAAAAGAATTTAAGCAAATGGTCAATCACGATCAATTTGCTGAATATGATGTTTATGACGACCACTTTTACGGCATTGCCAAGTCAACGTTAAGCGAGGCTTTAGCGATCGGTGACTGCTACGATCCCATCACAACGACAGGATTTATTAATTTATATCGTGTATTTGGTGAACAAATGGTCCCGATTTGGATCAATATTTCTAGAGAAACCATGATTACTCGCCTAGAAAAAAGAGCTTCCGTCGGAGACTTAGAACGTCGTTTAGCGATTTTTCAAGAGGATCAGGAAAATTTAGAACGTTTAAAAAAGTTTCCCAATCTAATTGAAGTTGATGGCGAAACCTCACTAGATAGTATGCTCAGCCAATTAAGACAGGCGTTGAAGTAACTGAAATGCTTTGCGTTCTCCATGTTCAAATGGGAAATGGATCATTCCACAATAGGTAAATCCGCACTTCTCGATCAACCGCAGCATCGGCTGGTTAGCTGGATAGGTATCAATGCGAACATCGCCATAACCTAGAAATTGCGCTTGTTTAATTGCTGAATCCAATAACGCTTTCCCCAGTCCCGTTCCGCGGTGTTTTTGAGTGACCGCTACATGATGCAAAGAAACATAAGGGGTGTTTCCTTGCCACTCGCCTTCAATTGCTTCATAAATAGGATCTTTTTCAGCAATTAATGCGACAGTACCAACGATTTCTTCCTCTAAAGTCAGTACATAGCTGGCTTTTTTTCTTATGTCTTCACGTATTACAGCTTCATGAGGCTCATGACCATCTTGCCATTGAGGTGACCCCTGCTCTTTCAAATAGTCCTTTGCCTGTTGAATGATCGCGTTGATCGCAGGAATGTCTTCCAACGTGCTTGGACGCAAAACAAACGCGGGATGCGTTGGTTCATCTGTCTTTGCTTCATCGCCAAACGACAAAATCGCTTCGGCATCTTTTCTCCCTAAAAAACCACCTAAGAGTTCTCCCATTTGTTTTGCTTGTCTAACAATAAAATCTTCATCTTCGTATCCCATATGTTTTCCATCCCCTCTGCCAATGTTCTCCTTTTTCCAAAAAGGCGCCAACCAATTCCAAGTGATGCGCCAAGGACCACTTTTTAATTGTGCCCAATCCCGGAAATTTTTTCATTTCCCGATAGTGCAATAATTCTTCCATTCCTAAAGTCAGTAACAACTGATCTTGATTTCTCGAATACCACTCTGAAAATTTATCCAATGCTTCAAAAAACTTCCCTGCCTGATCTTGTGCATTCTCATTACTATCGGATACAAAATGCTTTACTCTTAAATTAAGATACGCATCAAAATAGCTTATGTGTATAGCAATCGCACGACTAGGTCCACCTTTATCAAAATAGCGGCTGCCCTCAATAGTATAATCACTAAAACCTTTTGAATTTGTTCTTAAATAGAGATGCTCGTCACTATAAAAATCATCTATCTTTTCTCCATAATCTGCAACATTTTTTTGTGATTGAAAGGCTTCTCTGAGTAATATTTTATTTGGTACTTCTAAAACTCTAAATCTGCCCTGATCAGGGATAATAGATAACGCATCGTCGCTAATTTTTAGCTTTTCGATCTTTCTTGGTGAATGACTATTAAATAGATACAGTTCCGCCTGAAAAAGATTGTCCTGTGTAATAATTTCTGCCTTTTTAACGCTGGAATTTTCCTGTACCGGCCAATCGAATCTTTTTTCCTCGAATAATTTTGCTGTGCCAACCTGCGGATTCATGATCAAATAACAAATCAGCTTTTTTTTGTCGAATAATTCAAGTGTTTTTTTCAGTGTAGGGGAATCTCTAACAGGTTCAATGATCGGTCGGATTCTGCTCGACCAACGTTTCTCCTGGATCAATGTAGAGACCGCTAATAAATCAAACTGTTTCCCTCTTAAGTATGGATAGTACATTCACTCACTCCAATGGCTCAGTCGGCCGACTTCGAACTTGACGTTCTCGGCGTAAATATTCATAATCCTGTTCTAATGCCCGTAATTCCTCCTCAAGACTTTCAATTCGCGCTTGTTGGACATCCTCGATGAAACGCTGATAATAATTGTTTTCCTGTAAACTATCCTTTTCATCCAAGCGGCGTCGTAATTCCTTATACAGCTGCTCCGTTGAGAAAAAGCTTGTCCCATAAGACATCCGTTTTGCTTTTCGGACTTCTCGGAACAAAGAGGCCATGAATCGTTGCGTTAATGCCGATTCCTCTACCTGAAGCGCGCGTTTCATTGGCTTTTTGGCGATAATAAATGTTCCATCAGCGGGTAGGTCTTCTGCTTGAGTATAGGGACGATAGACTAAAACGCCGATCTCTTTGGGGATATCGTCTTGCACTTTCTGATACAGCTCTTCAGTCAAAACGAAGTAATTATAGTGTCCAATAAAAGACAATTTTGCCTTAGAGTAAAAATCAGCTTTAGTTATTTTTAGCTCATAACAGCGCCATTCCATCTCACCAGGTTTAAAAAAACAAGCCAGCGTATCCACGATTCCTTGTTCATCAGGCATGGTCACCTCTTCAACGACAATCCCGCCAAGATCCATACAATAATAGTAAAGTGCGTTTTCGATTTTTTGTGTCAATGTTGTTTTCATTTTCTCACCATGGGAACGTATTTTCGTAAACTTTAGCATAACTCCACAAAAAAAAACAGAGGGTACCCTCTGTTTTAAATAAAATATGAAAGATCACTAGCCGGACTCGGATAAGCAAAAATGTATTTTTCAACTTCTTCATGTGTCATTTTTTTCGTTAAAATGACTAAAAGATAATTGATCACTTCATCTGCTAACTGACTGAGACAACTAATCGCTACAATATTTTCTTCTTCATCGTAAACGATTTTTATTTTTGCTCCTTGATCGTTAATCCGGTGATACGTATACCAGCTAGACAAGTCAGTGGTCTGTGAATGGTATTTCTCTGGATGATCAGCGAGTTCCTTTTCGCTCAAACCAACCCTTGCCAAGCGCTGATCCCCGAAAACGATGGTAGGAATCAATGGGTATTCGATGGCATTTTGCTCATCACTCATCGCGCCGACGACATATCCTGCTTCAAAGCCAGCAACTGGCGTTAGTTTAGGCTGGGATCTTGCAACAACATCGCCACAAGCAAAAATCGTTTGTTCTGTTGTTCGTAAATGATCGTCGACTTTTATGCCTCGTTTGTCATATTCGACACCGGCATTTTCTAAATTCAATCCTTCGACATTTGGAATACGTCCGGTAGCACCGATCACCATATCCGTGATTAATTCAAAATCTTCTCCTGTAACACGATAGTTCGGATGCATCAATTCTACTGCTTTTGTGTCCACGTTAAAATGGAACGTGATCCCATCAGCTTTCATATGCTCGACCAGGTCACTGACTAGTTCTTGATCAAAGCCTTTTAACGGACGATCGTTGTGATGAATGATGTGAACATCTGAACCGGCTGCACTTGCGATGATTGCCAATTCAAAAGCAATGTACCCAGCACCGAGAAAAGCAATTCGTTTAGGCAGATGCTCGAGTTCTAAGAAATCTGTGCTGCTTTGCAATAACTCTTGTCCATCGATCGGCAAAACTGCTGGCCGCTGCCCGGTAGCAATCAGAAATTGATCTGCTTTTAAGGTTTGGTCATCAACAATGATTTTATGCGCATCAATAAAACTAGCTTGCCCCTGATAACGTGCAATTTCTGCCGAATCCAATCCCTCTTTCGTATTTTGCGGAACAGAGTCGGTGTAGCTCCTCTTGAAAGTCATTAAGTCTTCCCAAACGATTTTAGGTGTTTGTTCGAACCCTTTTCCGATCATTGTTTCAATTCTTTTTTGTGCTTCAACACCGCTCATTAGCATTTTCTTTGGATCGCATCCGCGGTTCGGACAAGTTCCTCCCCACAAATCAGACTCAACGATAGCAACTTTTTTTCCTTGTTCCTTTAACGCATAGGCGGCCGTATTTCCTGCCGGACCGCTGCCGATCACGATTACTTCATAGTTTTCCATTTCCTTATCCCTCCTGACTCAAGAATCGGAAGACATCACTCCGATTGATTATCCCAATTATTTTTCCCTCTCGCTTCATGGCGAAAGCATCATGGCCAGCTAACAAGTCAAAAACTTCGCTCAAGCTAGTATCGACGGTCAATGCCGTGAGTGTAGGATCAGCCACTTCTGATTGCTGGTAATAGCCGCCGTTATACAGCGCTTCTAAGGTTTGGGTATACACTTCGTCGGTGGTTTCATCAAAGAATTCTTCCACGAACTGATTCGCAGGATGTTTCTGAATCTCTTCAGGCGTATCACACTGAATCAGTTTTCCTTCATGCATCACAGCGATCCGACTGCCGATTTTCATTGCTTCCTTCATGTTATGTGTAACGAAGATCACGGTATTCCCTAATTTCCGATGTAGTTCCAAAACAAGATCTTGCAAACTTGCACGAGAAATCGGATCAAGTGCACTGAAGGGCTCATCCATCAAAACTATGTCTGGTTCTGAAGCAAGCGCACGGATGATCCCAATTCGTTGTTGTTGTCCACCTGATAATTCACTAGGCATCCGATCTCTAAACAATTCTGGGTCCATATCGACTTCCTTCAGCAGCTCATCCACTCGTTTCGTACGACGACCTTTATCCCATCCAAGCATTTCAGGGATGACTTCGATATTTTCTCGGACAGTCATCGTTGGAAACAGCGCGATTTGTTGAAGAACATAGCCAATCTGCCAACGTAATTTTTGAATATTGTAATCCTTGATCCGCTTCTCTTTGAAGTACAAATCGCCATTCGTTGGTTCGATCAATCCATTGATCATTTTTAAGGAAGTCGTTTTCCCACTCCCAGATGGACCAACTAATACAAATACCTCTCCTTTTTTAACAGAGATATTTAAATCTTTTAGAACAAAATTTCCTTCGAATTCTTTACTTACGTCTTTAAACTCTATAATCGATTCCATCTATTTCTCCTCCCCAATGATTTTCTCTTTCACTAAGAAGTCATGGGCAACTTTTGCAGGCTGCTCTTTTTTCACATTGACTAGGTAGTTCATTTCGATCATTTGATCTTCGGTGATTTTCCCAGACAATCGGTTCAACGCCTTAACAACATCTGGATGTTCATCAGCGAAATCTTTTTTCATCAAAGGTGCTCCTTGATAAGGTGGGAAAAGATGCAGATCGTCTTCTAGTGTCACTAAGTCATATTGTTTAATCTCACTATCTGTCGAATAGGCATCGATCACATCGACATCCCCATTGTTGATGGCTTGATAGCGCAAGGCTGGTTCCATACTTTGTACAGAGCTTAACTTCACTCCATATTTTTCTTGAATCCCGCGATACCCATCTTGCCGGTCAATAAATTCTAATGTAAATCCGGCTTTTAGTTGATCTTGCTGTGCTTGTAACTGGGAAATCTTCGTTATACCGCGTTTTTCAGCTTCACTTTTCTTCATCGCTAAAGCATACGTATTTTCATACGCCATTGGTTTCAATAGGCGCATGTCGAATTGAGCATCCAATAATTTATTTGCTTCTTGATATGTTTTCTTAGGTGACAATTCATCTGGCATATTCTTTGGTACTTTAACCAGGCTTTCTAAGACGGTTCCCGTAAATTCGGGATAAATATCAATTTGATTGCTTTCTACCGCGCTGAACAAGAAACTTGTCTTCCCGAAGTTTGGCTTCAAATCTACATTGACCGAAGAATCTTCATCCTGAATGACCTCTTTATATATATTGATCAAAATATCTGGCTCGGAACCAAGTTTTCCGGCAATGGTGACTGTTTCTGTTCCGATAGGGTTTCTTTGAGCGAAGAAAATGCCGCCGATACTTAGACAAATGATTCCGAGAGTAATCAAAGTCACTTTTCCACTTCGATTTTGTAAAAAGCGGATCAGTGTACTGAAAATAATCGCAAGTAATGCGGAACTAATGGCCCCAATAAGAGTCAAGTTTGGATCGTTTCGATCAATCCCAAGTAAAATAAACGTACCCAAACCACCGGCACCAATCAAGGCAGCCAATGTCGCTGTCCCGATAATTAGTACTAGTGCTGTACGTACACCAGAAATAATGACCGGCATTGCCATGGGTAATTCTACTCTCATCAATTTGCGCATACGAGACATTCCAAAAGCGTCTGCAGCCTCTTCAATAGAAGGATCAATTTCTGCTAGACCGATATACGTGTTTTGGAAGATCGGCAGTAGCGCATAAACGACCAATGCGATCAATGCTGGAACTGTACCGATTCCAACAAAAGGGATCAGCAATCCCAGTAACGCAAGTGATGGAATCGTCTGTAAAATACTCGTTATCTGTAACACAACTTCCGCCATTTTTTTTCGTTGACTCAACAAGATCGCCAATGGAATAGCAATGACGATCGCAATCAACAATGCACTCAAAGAAATGGCTAAATGTTCAAAAATTGCTGATAATAGCTCTTCTTTTCTTTCACTAAATGTATTAATTAATTCATTCATAAATTATCCTCTCAATAGTATGACCTGTTCTCAGTATAACTTAATCAAAAAGGGAGACAAAAAGATTGGCTTGAGTAAAAGTAGTATAATAATAAGGATCTCTTAGTAAAGGAAGCGATAAAAAGATGAAAACAATGAAAGAATTGGAAAATATCCAACGAAAAAAGCAAGAAAAAACCTATTCCTATTTAAATTCTCATCATTACAATTGGTTTAAGGCAATTGACTTAAATCTATTAAACAGTGATGGGTTTACCAATTATTTCCTACGAATCAAACAAAATGAACCCGCAGTTTTTGAAGCATTGCAAGAAAACGTGTTGAATGCCACAATTATTGGGTTTCAAAAAGATTTATCTGACGAAGATAGCTTTATCTTATTGACAGCAAGCTGGGCTAACGGTTTCGTCCCTGAAAAAGCCGCCTCCGCATTACAGGATTTTGAGCGCTACTTGATCAATTACACCATTCAAAAAGATCCATTGCTTGGCATCAATCAAATGAATGCTGATTTTAATCAAGTATTGATGCAGCATTTCCCGAAAGTTCGTCGCCAAGATTTGCGTTTGATTTATCGTTTACTGTTGCTAAAAGAAGCATCACACGATGAGATTTCTGAAGAATTAAGTACATTGAATGAACGTTCTCGTACTCGAACTGAAAACATGCTGACCCTTTTTCAAGCCATTTAAAAAAGAAACGACCGGTAAAGTCGTTTCTTTTTTATAATAGATAATTATTTTCCTTCGTGGCTAGTTGTAGGCGATGCAGCTCATACGTAGCATATCCTAAGACAACCAATGGTTCCTTTTGACAAAGTGCCTCTGCTTCTTCATAGCTAGCTGCCTTAAAAACAAACATACCTGCCATTCCGGGATACCCCTTGAATGCTCCAGCGAGCTCAATATAGTCTTCCTCGTCTAAACTTCTCAAATTTTCAACGTGCTCAATGACACCAGCTTTGTTTAAGCGCCGGTACTCCTTTGTTTTTTTAATCATCATGACGTATACCCACTCCTTCATGCATTTCCTCCTTTTGTTCATATATTTTTGTGATTTTTAATGCCCGCATTCTCAATTCTTCACGAGCTTCTTTAGGTTCAAGAACCTCAACGTAGGGACCGTAAGACAACAGCCTAAGATACGTCCATTCGCTCAATGGATACTGAACATTCACCAAATAATCGTCATTCGAAAGGTGTTGAACTTGATGCTCGTGAAATTCATCAAACAATCGATGGGCTATTTTTTTTGAGAAAAGCAACGTAAAATTTATCCACTCCGTATCATCTTTCCTAGTGTTTAAGGAAAAATCATTAGGTAATGACCGTTCAAAGGTATTTGATAAAACGATTATTTTTTTCATACGAGATAACCGAAAAATTCTGATTGCTTGACTGTAATGACAGTAACCAACAATATACCAGGCATGAGATTTAAATAGTAAGCGCAACGGCTCGACATTTCGTTTAGAACTCGTTAATTCAGAATTAAAATAATCGAATGTCAAAAGATGCTTTTCAGTGATCGCTTTTCGTAATTCGGAAAGTGTTACTTTTTCCGTTTCTTCGCTGCCCCAGTAGCTAAAATCAATCTCTAGCCATTCCTCTGTCGGCGGCTGATTAAATAATGCGCCAATTTTATTTAATACATGCTCCGTCTCAGGATAGTTTGCTGCATTGAGAATCTGAAGTCCTTGATAGACGTACATTTTTTCATCAGATGTCAGGAACGATTCATCTAAGGTAAAACCATCCATCAACGAGAGCCCTCCTCCGAATCCTTTTTTTGAAAGAATTGGAATGCCCGCTAATGACACCGTCGTGATGTCTCGATAAATCGTTCGTGTCGACACACCAAGATATTCTGCCAATTCTTTGGCAGCGACTCGTTTGTGCCTGACAAGATAAAAAATCAGTTTAATCAATCGTTCGATCTGCATTTTCCTGTTTCCTTTCGATGACTACTATATCAACAGTAATACGACAACAAGCTGTCATATAAAAAAAGAAAATAGGTAATCAATAGTTACACTTCATTTTGCGACAGTCTACTGATTTCCTTATCAATCAATAACAAGGAGAGCTTCAACGCTTTGATTCTTTCTTCAGATAAGGTAATTTGTGCTTTTCTATTTTTCCCAAGAGATTGTTTTTCTTCTAACGAAATAAGCGCTTTCTCAATTTTGTGTAATGTTGACAGTAACGATTTTTTTGCAGCTAAATAGTCAGTTAGTCCATAGTTATCCAACCTAAACAACTCCTTTCGATTATTATACAAAAAAGTCTCCTCTTAATGAAAGAGGAGACTACGATCTTATTTAATTAACGGATACCTAAAGCAATCCGTGCATAACGGCTCATTTTATCGGTCGTCCATGCTGGATACCAAACAAGCTTCACTTCTACATTCGTGACCTCTGGAATCTCGCCTAAAGCGGATTGAATATTATCAGTTAAGATATCTGCCAATGGACATCCCATAGTCGTTAATGTCATTTTAATTACCGTGTTTCCTGTTTGTTCAAAATCTACTTCATAGATCAAACCAAGATTAACGATATCGATTCCTAACTCAGGGTCAATGACTGATTCTAAAGCAGTTAAAATAGTTTCTTTAATCTCTGCTACTTCTGCATCGGACCATTTTTGTGTGTTCTCTTCCACTTGTTCCACTCCTTTCGAGTTTCAAGAGTATTTTACTCTATCTTTTAGTGTTTGTAAATGAGAATTGAATCCCTCTTATTCTCATTTAAGAACTATTATTTAGCGATTTGTGATTTTTTTAATAAATTCTGTTCGTCTTGGGTCAAGAATGAACCAACAACTGAATCTGTTGCAACGATATTAGTAAATGAATTCGGATCTACGTCAGCGACGACTTGTTTTAATGTATACAATTCATAACGAGTAAAAACAACCATGATGACTTCTCGTTCAGTAGAGCTAAATCCTCCTCGCGCAGGAATTACCGTCAGCCCACGCAATAATTCTCTGCTCAGGACTTCAATCATGACTGCACTATTTCCAGTATTGATGAACGCCGTCATTTTTTGATGACTCGTATGGACATAGTCGACAACAGTACTCATTGTGAATATCGTGATGATCGTATAAAGCGCGCTCTCCCAAGTGAAAAAGAAACCAGCAACTATTACAATCACACCATTTAGGAGCATCATATAGTTTCCAACTGTACGCCCTGTTGTTTTAGATAATAATAAGGATACGATGTCTAACCCGCCCGTCGTAAACCCAAATTTTAACGAAAGGCCCGCACCGATTCCGAGCATGACCCCTCCGGTGATCGCATTCATTAACACATTATCAGTCACTTGACCGACCGGAACCAATGTCGTAAAAAAAGACATGGAAATTACATTTGCAAAGCTCAAAATCATTGCTGATTTTCCCAGTCTTATGAATCCTAAGACGAATACTGGAACATTCAGAAGAAAAATCAATATTCCGGTGTCGATAGATAAGCCTACATTTGATAATAAGTGCTCGGCAATTTGGGCAATCCCGGTCATCCCTGCTGAAAAGACATTTGCTGG
This sequence comes from Enterococcus sp. 12F9_DIV0723, assembly GCF_002174375.1. Classification (NCBI taxonomy): domain Bacteria; kingdom Bacillati; phylum Bacillota; class Bacilli; order Lactobacillales; family Enterococcaceae; genus Enterococcus; species Enterococcus sp. 12F9_DIV0723. Next base: position 1,785,156 of record NZ_NIBK01000001.1, read on the forward strand.
GATCAAAAAAAGATTTAAACCAACCGCTCCGGTCAAACCAGTAAATAAAATGACAAGGATTTTTTTTGCCAAATCCTTGGATGTATAATTCATAACCTTCTGCATCCGATATTCCCCCTTTAATTCAAACCTATAATAGAGTAACAGGTTCCATGAATATTAATCAATCGTTTTCAATCACTTATTTGAGAATAATCATGGCTTTCTTAGCATTTTTTGATAAACTAAAGAAAAAGCTTTCGGATACTGATTTTATTCATCCTAATTTGCTGAAGGGATTTGTTTTCTAAAACAAAAACACGTTTTCCTGCAAATTATTGCGTTGAATGATTCTGTATTTGGAGTAAATTAGGAGAATGTCTATGGCAAAAGATGCGAGCTTTGATATTGTTTCAGAGTTAAACAAGGAAGAAGTCAAAAATGGGGTTCAAATCGCCCTAAAGGAATTGAAAAATCGCTTTGATTTTAAGGGAAGTACCTTCGACATTACATTAGAAGGCAATCAATTAGTGATTAAAGCTGAAGATGACTACAAGATCGAACAAGTGAAAGATGTGCTGTTTAGTAAACTGATCAAACGTGGTGTGCCGTTAAAAAATATCCAATTCTCTACTTCTGAGCACGCCTTAGGAGGAAACGCCCGACAACAAGCTGAACTTGTAAACGGGATTGATAGAGAAAGTGCCAAAAAAATTACAACTGCTATCAAAAACAGCAAAGTAAAAGTAAAAGCGCAAATTCAAGAAGACCAATTAAGAATTACTGGAAAAAATAGAGATGACCTCCAACAAGTAATTGCTTTGGTAAAAGAAATCGATTTACCGATCGATGTTCAGTTTATCAACTACCGATAGTAATAAAGAAATAAATTTTTTACAAGATACAAAAAAATAGGCTGAATGATTCTTTACTGTCTTTATCGATAGTAATTGAATCTGTCTCTTATACACATCTAGATGTGTATAAGAGACAGGAGTTGCGGTAAACATTTCATTTGCGATATTTCTATCTCTTATTCGCCTTTGACTTCTTGTTGCCAAAATTCATTTGCCATTCGTTCCACTTCATTTGGTCCATAAATCACTTTTCGGTCTGACCAATTAACGGGTAAAAGACTTTGATAATGAGGATTTGTGTAGCGTTGATCTAAGAGAAGAATGATCCCTCGATCTTCCATCGTACGAATCACACGTCCTGCTGCTTGTATCACCTTGTTCATTCCTGGCAATTGGTAGGCATAACTGAATCCTTGATTGCGTTTTTCGTCATAATATTCTTTAATCAGCTCTTGTTCGTGATTTACCTGAGGCAATCCTACTCCGACCACGACTGTACCTATCAATCGTTCACCGACTAAATCGATCCCTTCAGAAAAAATCCCTCCCAATACGCAAAAACCTATCAATGTTTTCTTTGGATTCGTTACAAAAGCAGCTAGGAAATCCTCTCGCTCTGTTTCATTTAACTTTGATCCTTGAATTTGAATCGCATATTCTGGATATGCTTCATGGAAATAGTCTGCTACTTGATCTAAGTATTGAAATGATGGGAAGAAGACTAAGTAATTCCCCGTTTTCGTTTTCACCAACCCTTCAATAGAGGCAGCGATTTTCGGAATACTTTGCGTTCTCCTTTGATACGTTGTTTGAATACTGGCATCCACCATCACTAGGCGATTGTCATTTGGAAAAGGACTCGGAAGACGATAAGTAAGACTCTCTTCCCCTCCGCCTAAGACTTCTTGGTAATAATCCAATGGTGAAAAACTTGCGGAAAAGAGAATGCTGCTCCCAACTTTATCCATGGTCTGCTCTAAAAACCAAGACGGATCGATACAATACTCTTTGACAATCAGATCATAGCTTTTATGTTCAACAGTTGTCTGATAATGATCGTCATAAAATTCGCTCATACGAGTGAAGCGTATAATTTCAAAGTAAACAGGCAGCATCTTCTGTTGCGACGGATTGTCTGGATTCTCTGCTAGCCATTCTTTGATTTGCTCCTGTAATTTGAACAAACTATTAATCAAATTTTCAGGTGCTGCCTGCTGGTGATGGTAGGCTTCTCCATCCAATGATTGATGGATCAATTCAAATTCATTGTCCACTCGCGTAAATGCTTTGTGCAATTTTTTAAAAGAGGTGTCCAAATTTTTTTGCATCTGAGCGAGTGACTCCCTTGAGATACTGGCAGAGTACATTTCTTTCGAGCGATTGACTAAGTTATGAGCTTCATCAACTAACACTAGATTTGATTTATTCTCTTCCTCAAAGAAACGACGCAAATAAACGGTTGGATCAAATAAATAATTATAGTCACCGACAACAAGATCGCTGAAACGACTCACATCCAAAGAAAGTTCAAATGGACAAAGCTCATGCTTTCTCGCGTATTTTTCAATTACTGGGCGTGTGTACTGGTCCTCACTATTCAGCATATCCCATAGACCATCGTTGACGCGATCATAGTAGCCCTTCGCAAAAGGACAGTGCTCAGGAGTACAATTTCGTTCCGTCAAAAAGCAAATCTTGTCTTTGGCGGTCAACGTCACACTTTTTACCCGTGCATCGTTTTTAGTAATTTTAGTAACCGTTTCTTCGGCCACTTGGCGCGTGATCGTCTTTGCTGTTAGGTAAAAGATCCTTTCACCCAACCCTTCTCCCATTGCTTTAAACGTAGGGAAAAGGGTGGACATTGTTTTTCCTGTACCGGTGGGCGCTTCGACAAACAACTTTTGTTGCGCGTGGATCGTTTTGTATACTGCGGCAGCCAACTCTCTTTGCCCCGCACGATACGTATCGAAAGGAAATTCTAAGGATTTTAGAGAATTGTTTCGTGTTTCCCGCCACTCTAACTGAAATACCAGCCAGTTTTCATAACGTTTGATCAAATCGTTGAAGAAAGCGTCCAATTCTTCGAAAGTGAACGTTCGAATTTGTCGCGTGATCTTCTCCTCTGTTGTTTGAAAATAGGTTAACCGTGTACCGATTTCAGCGAGATTCTCTTGCTCACTATAAATATAGGCATAAACCATTGCTTGATAAAAATAAAGATCAATGATCCCTTCTTCCAGCTCCTCAAAGGGTGTCTCTGATGTTTTGATCTCGTCAACAAACACGCGATCTTCTTCTATATAAATACCGTCGGCACGTCCTTCGATTTGAACGGCTGTATCGGCAATTTCTACGGGTTTCTTCAACCAGACTTCTTTCTGGTAGCCAGAACCGCCTTCTTTTTGTAGCTGGCGATGGATTCGTGCACCTTCTTGAGGTGTGTGATTGCTATTCTTTCCTTCGTCGATGCTCCCGCTGCGCAGGATGAATTCAACTAACTCACGAATCGCGATTCTTTTTACTGCCACCTTCTCACCTCGTTCTTGTATCTGCATATGCAATCATTTAAAATCGTTTTGCTTTTTCACCATAGAAGATTTTCGGTAGCTCGTCAAGTGTTAGTCCACGCTGGGTAATCCTAGCTTTCCATAACAAGCAAGAAGCAGAATCGCCAAAATCGTTCAGGGAAACCACAATTTTTTTACTTTTAAGGTATAATAGAGAAGAATTAAGTGATCGTGCGTTTTATTACTGATAGAAAAGAATCATTTGAGACTTTTAGTAAAACAAATCACGTCAATGAAAACTACTTTTAGTGCTTCAGGGAGGAAAATAATGATTCAAATCGAGGGCTTTGTTACCGGAATCGCGCAAGAAAATTGCTATTTGATTCATAATGAAAAAAACTTATTGGTCGTTGATCCAGGTTCAGAGGGTGATCGACTTGTAAAAGAAATCGACCGCATCGGAAAAAAACCGCAAGCGATTTTATTAACACATACTCACTACGATCACATTGGGGCGGTCGAACAGATTCGGAATAACTACAACATTCCTGTGTATGTAAGCCCGCTAGAACAAAAATGGTTAGGCGATCCCATCTTAAATCTTTCTGGTTTAGGACGTCATGACGATATGCCGGATTTAATCCTTCAGCCAGCAGAATACGAATTTGAAATGAAGGAATACACTATCGGCGGCATGACTTTTCAAGTGGTTCCGACACCTGGTCATTCGATTGGCAGTGTCAGTTTCATCTTTGATGACTTTGTCGTTGTAGGGGATGCACTTTTCCGAGGCAGTATTGGTCGCACAGATTTGTATACGGGGGATATGCAACAATTGCTCTACAGTATCAAAACGTACCTATTTACCCTTCCCCATGAGCTTCCGGCTTATCCAGGACATGGCGAGGCAACAACGATCGGTCGCGAGGTCGACACAAACCCATTCTTTAATTAATCAACTTTTTGGAGGTTATAAATATGGCAGAAACAAATCTTTATATTGTTCGACATGGTAAAACAATGTTCAATACGTTAGCTCGTGTGCAGGGCTGGTGTGATACACCGCTAACAAAGAGCGGACGTGACGGGATTCATTACGTCGGCTTGGGCTTGCAAGATACAAAGTTCGAAGAGGCATACTCCAGTGATTCTGGGAGAGCGATCGAAACGATGCGAATTCTTTTAAATGAACACCCTGAAGGAAAAAATATTCCTTATCACGTAGATCCTCGTATTCGTGAATGGTGCTTTGGCTCCTTAGAAGGCGCCTACGATGCAGAAATGTGGGGCGTTTTGCCACGTGTACTGAATTTTAAAACAGAAGATGACCTGTTTGCTACAGATGTCAGCTTTGAAGAAATCGCCAATGCGATCGAAGGAGCGGATACCGCAAATTGGGCCGAACCTTATTCAACATTGCGGGATCGTGTATGGAATGGTTTTGAAGACATCGCTCAAAGCCGTGAAAAACAAGGCGGAGGAAATGTTTTGATCGTCTCCCATGGTTTGACGATCGCCTTCTTATTAAGCTTGATTGATTCAAAACAGCCGGTACGTGCCAACTTGTTGAACGGCAGTATCAATCGTCTGCGTTATGAAAATGGAGAATTCTCCATTCGCGCCATCAATGATATCAGCTATATGGAACGTGGAAAATCGATCTCTGATCATTCAGAAGCATAGTTCGCAAACTGTCAGCAAGCGCTGGCAGTTTTTTTCTTTAAAAAAGCTTAGCCATTTTTAGATGGTCTTTTCAAAGCTGAAACGGTATACTGATTATTGTTATTAACTTGAAAGGACGTATAACTTCATGCTTATTGCCAATATTTTTAAAGCAATTATTCTTGGGATCGTCGAAGGAATCACCGAATGGTTGCCAATTTCTTCCACAGGACACCTCATCTTAGCGGATGAATTCATCCGGCTGAATATGAGTCCTGCCTTTATTGAAATGTTCAACGTGGTGATTCAATTGGGGGCGATTTTAGCCGTAGTTGTCTTGTTTTTCAGCAAATTGAATCCCTTCGCTCCTAGTAAAAATCACAAAGAGAGACAGGAAACATGGACATTGTGGTTCAAAGTCATTATTGCCTGCTTACCCGCAGCAGTCATTGGCTTGCCGTTAGATGACTTTCTAGATGAACATTTCCATAAATTTCTACCAGTTGCTATCATGTTGATTGTTTACGGGATCGCCTTCATCGTGGTGGAGCGGATGAATAAAAATAAAACACCGAAATGCACGAATTTAAATGATTTCACCTATAAAGCCGCATTGATCGTGGGTGGCTTTCAATTACTTTCTTTGATTCCTGGGACCTCCCGCTCGGGTGCAACGATCCTGGGAGCAATTATTATCGGAAGCTCTCGTTATGTTGCAACAGAATTTTCTTTCTTCCTTGGAATTCCCGTCATGTTTGGGGCCAGTGGATTAAAAATCGTTAAATTTTTGATGCATGGGAACACTTTTGGTGCTTCAGAAATTATCGTATTATTGGTGGGCATGGTCACTGCCTTTGTAGTATCGATCATTGCTATTAAGTTCTTATTGGATTATATTAAACGGAATGACTTTACCGTGTTTGGCTGGTATCGAATCGTTCTGGGTATCATCTTGATCGGCTATTGGCTGATCGCTATGTAGGATCTGCATTTTTGCAGGTCTTTTTTTTGCAAATTTTTTTCTGACACTTGAATAAACGATAGTTATTCTAAATAAGGATTGCTATCGTTTATTTTTATTTTTTTGTTGTTATACTGCGGAAAAACATTTTAACAGCTAATGATAGTCATTCTCAATGGTAATTGATAATTACTTTCGTTCTCAATTAGCGATTTAAATTATCAATTATGTCGATTGCTATGATACTATGAAATTGAAAGAAACAGTGCCCGCACATCTCATCAGTTGTGAGTGATTGGTTCTGATAGATTTCTTTGTATTTAGAAAGGAGGAAAAGTGATGAGTAAAGAAGAACGTAATGCCTTTCTCTCTACCCTTTTCTGTTTCGTATTTTTGATGATTGGAAAAATTTCAAGCAGCTTCTCCCTGCCTGTTTCTCCCCTCTTTTTCGTTTTGGCAATTATCTGCGGTGGATGGAAGCAAACCTTTGAAGGTTTCAGTGAGCTCTTACAGGATCGCACATTAAACGTCGATTTATTAATGGCTTTAGCGGCAATTGGTGCCTGTTTGATCGGTAATTGGTTTGAGGGTGCGATGTTGACGTTTATTTTTTGTTTGAGTGGCGCCCTGGAAGAATATGCCACCAATAAAAGCACAAAAGAAATCACCGCGCTAATGAATGTTGCCCCCAATGAGGCGTTGAAAATTGTTGAGGGTGAACACCTCACAGTTCCCGTGGAAGAATTACAAGTGGGAGATCTTGTGTTTGTGCCTAAGGGGAAAGCTGTACCGATTGATGGTCGAATGCTCGATGCCTCGTCAATCGATGAATCTGCTATCTCTGGTGAATCTGTTCCGGTTGAAAAAGCGGTCAATGATGATGCCTTTGGCGGAACCATCAATTTAGGTCAGCCATTTACATTGGAAGTGTCAAAAACAAGCAATAATACGTTATTCGCTCAAATATTGCGATTGGTCGAAAATGCTCAAAATGAGAAAAGTGCAACAGCGACATTCATTGAACAAATTGAAAATGTATACGTCAAAATTGTTCTTATTACCGTACCAGTAATGATTCTACTGACCCATTTCGTATTGGGTTGGAGTATGACAGAGAGCTTCTATCGCGGCATGGTGTTATTAGTCGTAGCCTCTCCCTGTGCGTTAGTCGCTTCTGCCACTCCCGCAGCGCTGGCAACGATTTCTAATGGAGCGAAGAAAGGGATTTTATTTAAATCTGGCAAAACAATAGAAAAACTCGCCGATTTGCGGGCCATATCCTTCGATAAAACGGGAACTCTGACACAAGGAAAACCGCGTGTTACGGATTACCATACATTTTACGAAGACCCAGTGATTCCTCAGCTCTTCTATTCTATGGAACGCCAATCTGCTCATCCGCTGGCAGCGGCTATTACGAAGTTTTTCAAAAATGAAGAAACACTCGACCTCTCCATTGAAGAACGGGCGGGCTTCGGTTTAGAAGCAAGTTATCAAAATGAACGGTGGCAATTGGGCAAACCGACAGACGAGCAGAGGCATCCTTTGATCAAGCAGTGGCATGATGAGGGAAAGACCGTGGTCGTCCTCAGTAACAATGAGACGATCGTCGCATTAGTAGGATTGATGGATTTGCCTAAGCCTTACACGAAAGAGGTCATCCACTATTTTCAAGAGGAAGACGTGCAAACCGTCATGCTCACCGGCGATAATTATGGAGCAGCCAGTTACATTGCCCATCAATTGGGATTAAATGATTATCACAGCGGCTGTCTGCCCGCTGATAAAACAGAATTAGTCAAACAGCAGCAAACGGCGTTTCACGTCAACGCAATGGTTGGCGATGGAATCAACGATGCTCCCGCTTTGGCGACCGCAAGCATCGGGGTTGCTATGGGTGAAGGAACCGATGTTGCGATGGAAGTTTCCGATATGGTTCTAATGAAGAATGATTTGACCAAATTAATGTACAGTCATCGTCTAGCCAAAAAAATGAAGCGGATCGTTCGACAAAATATCCTATTTTCCTTGAGCGTCATTTGTCTGCTGATCGCGAGCAATTTCTTACAATTTCTCACTCTTCCCTTTGGCGTGATCGGACATGAAGGAAGTACGATACTTGTGATTATAAATGGGTTGCGGATGCTCCTACCTCTAAAAGAACCGAAACACTTGGATGAGACAAAATGCACGGCTTGCCCATTATACAAATCAGCCAATTAAGAGGCGGATCGGACGGGTATACCCTTCTGTTCATAAAAATAGAATCGGAACATGAATCAGCGCTGTTGCCTTCCTATATATTTATTTTCTGTTAAGGAAAAAAACTTGTCACGATTTTATTGCATTGAAAAGCGGCTTTATGTATAATGAGTAATGTTGAATTGTACGGAAATAACCGTATAAGACTGAATTCGGAGGTGAAATCCATGCCAAACATTGAATCTGCAATCAAACGTGTTCGCACTAGCGAAGCTGCTAACGCTAAAAACTCATCACAAATGAGCGCAATGCGTACTACTGTTAAGAAATTTGAAGAGGCTGCTGATGCTGGCGCTGAAAATATGAACGACCTTTATAAAGAAGCTGCTAAAGCAATCGATATGGCTGAATCAAAAGGTTTGATCCACAAAAACAAAGCAAACCGCGACAAAGCGCGTCTTGCTAAAAAATTAGCGAAATAATAAAAACCGATCGTTTGATCGGTTTTTTATTTTGTCCTCTGGATACAAAAATAGCGTCGATACCATTGGTATCAACGCTATTTTTTATTTGTTCGTCAACTCCGTATAACTTTTCGCCCGTTCTTCCATATCATCGACGGTTTGTGTCAGCATCTCTTCTACTAGCTCATCATCTTTTTTGATGTTGTGCAGTGCAGAGAAGCGTGTCTGACCTTCAAGGAAAGCATTCATTTTACTGAAATCAGCTTTTTTAAAGTCGATCCGCATTGGGTCCTTGCCTTTTTGTGCACGGACAGGATCGTAGCGATAAAGCGGCCAGTAGCCTGATTCAACGGCTTCTTTCGATTCTTCGATCGATTGACTCATTCCGCCTCGAATCCCGTGGTTGATACACGGTGTATACCCAATAATCAATGATGGTCCCGGGTAGGCTTCTGCCTCCTGGATCGCCTTCAATGCCTGCGTCGGATTGGCTTCGATCGCGACTTGAGCGACATAAACATCCCGATACGTCATTGCCATCATACCCAGATCTTTTTTCTTCGTTTTCTTCCCGCCGGCCGCAAATTTCGCAATGGCTGCTGAAGGGGTTGCTTTGGACATCTGACCTCCGGTATTTGCATAGACTTCATTGTCCATAACCAAAATATTGACATCCTCACCAGAAGCTAAGACGTGGTCAATACCGCTGAAGCCGATATCATAGGCCCATCCATCGCCCCCGATGATCCATTGACTAGGTTTCGCAAACATCTCATGATCCGCGAGAATTGAACGCAAGTCTTCGTCTGTTTCTTCACCTAATACGGCACGTAATTTTGCCGCACGCTGTTGACTGCCTTCACCATCTAACATGTGGTTCATCCAGCCCTGTAACTGGGCCCTTGTATCCTCTGACCCAACGCCATTTTCCAAAGCCTTCATCACTTTATTAGCTAAACGATTTCGTTTGGTTTGGTTTGCCATGTGCATACCTAGACCGTATTCTGCGTTGTCTTCAAAAAGTGAATTGCTCCATGCAGGTCCTCTGCCATCTTCGTTCACAGTATATGGTGTCGCTGGTGCAGAACCGCCCCAAATAGAAGAGCATCCAGTCGTGTTTGCCACCATCATGCGGTCCCCGAACAATTGGGTCAACAGCTTCACATATGGTGTTTCTCCACAGCCCGCACATGCGCCTGAGAATTCCAATAATGGCTGCTCAAATTGAGAGCCTTTAACAGAAAATTTCTTGGCTGGATTGGCTTTTTGACGCAACGTCATCGCGAAAGCCCAATTAACTGCTTGGTCTTTCTGATCTTCATAAGATTTCATAACTAACGCTTTTTCTTTAGCAGGGCACGCTTCTACACAAAGCCCACATCCTGTACAGTCTTCCAACGATACTTGGATACGGTAGTTGAACCCGTCTTTTCCACGCATATCACGAGTAATAAAGCCTTCTGGCGCCGCCTCCATCTCTTCTTCGTCCGCAAGGAATGGACGAATCGCTGCGTGAGGACAAACAAAGGCACACTCGTTACACATCGTACAGGCTTCTGGAATCCATTCAGGCACTTCCAGTGCAATTCCGCGCTTCTCATACGCTGCTGTTCCTGAAGGCATCACGCCGCCCAACATACCATTTTCAATCAGGTCGTTGACAGAAAGCGCATTGCCTTCTTGACGGTTGATTGGCTCTAAGATATTGCGAATATAGGCAGGTTTCTCTTGATCTTCCTTATTAAACAGCGGTTTTACTTCAATCTCTGCCCATTCAGCCGGTATTTCTACTTTTTTCAACTCAGCGACTGTCGCGTCGATCGCCTGCCAATTGCGCTCAACGATCGTTCTAGATTTTTTACCATAAGCGGCATCTACTTCTGCTTTAAGCAGCGGCAAATACGTCTCATGATCCAAAATATCTGTCAGTTCAAAGAAGGCTGTGGACATTACTTGGTTGATCCGTCCGCCAAGGCCTGTCTTTTGCGCGATCTCCATTGCATTGATAATGTAGAAATTGATGTTGTGTTCCGCTAAATAGCGTTTGATTCTGCTTGGTAATAACTGTTTGACTTTTTCTTCTGTCCAAACTGTATTAAGCAAGAATGTCCCGCCATCTTTTAACCCTTTAACTAAATCATATTGGTGGATGTAGGCGCTGTTATGGCATCCCACAAAATCAGCAGCTTCCACGTTATAGATTGAAAGAATCGGTTCTTTACCAAAACGTAAATGGGAATTCGTCAAGCCGCCTGATTTTTTAGAATCATAGGAGAAATACGCCTGCGCATAATAATCCGTGTTGTTCCCGATTATTTTAATCGCTTGCTTATTCGCCCCCACTGTACCATCAGAACCAAGTCCCCAGAACTTCGCTTGGAAGGTAGATGTCGGTGTCAAATCCAATACTTCACCCATTGGTAAGGACAGATTTGTCACGTCATCATTGATCCCGATCGTAAAGCGTTGCTTCATTTCGTTTATCGGTACTAAAAGATGGTCAAAAACAGCCACGATTTGATCTGGCGTAACATCTTTAGAAGCAATTCCGTAACGGCCGCCAATAACGATTGGACGGTTCGTGTGACGATACAGTACACTTTGTACATCCAATAATAACGGTTCGCCATCTGATCCTGGTTCCTTCGTACGATCAAGTACTGCTACTTTCTCAACGGTTGCAGGTAATTTTTCTAATAGATTTTCAGCAGGAAAAGGACGGTATAGATGAATATCAATAAAACCGACTTTACGGCCATTGGCATTCAAGTAATCCACTGTTTGCTGGATCGTTGGTGAAGCAGATCCCATCGCAATGATCACTTCTGTCGCTTCTGGATCTCCATAATAATTCGTTAAATCATAATTGGTTCCACGGAGATCGTTGATTTTCTGCATATATTTTTGAACGATCGCCGGCATTTCGTCGTAATAACGATTGACTGTTTCTCTTTGTTGGAAATGAATGTCTGGATTTTGAGCTGTTCCAGATACATTCGGACGATTTGGATTCATCCCTAGTTTACGGAATTCTTCCAGCGCTTCCCAATTCACCATCGCTTTTAGATCATCATAATCAAGAACTTCAATTTTTTGCAGCTCATGACTGGTTCTGAAGCCATCAAAGAAATTCATGAATGGTAATTTGCCTTCGATGCTCGCCAAGTGGGCAACGGCGGACAAATCCATTACTTCCTGCACGCCGCCTTCAGCGAGCATACAAAATCCTGTTTGTCGAGCAGCCATCACATCACTGTGGTCGCCGAAAATACTCAAGGCGTTCGTAGAAACTGCACGCGCTGCTACATGAAACACCGTCGGCAGTAATTCGCCCGCGATTTTGAACATATTTGGAATCATGAGAAGCAGCCCTTGCGAAGCGGTATACGTCGTGGTCAATACACCGGTCTTTAATGACCCGTGCACTGTCCCTGCGGCTCCTGCTTCTGATTGCATCTCAACTACTTTTACTGTCTCATTGAAAATATTTTTGCGGCCCTGTTCTGCCCATTCATCAACGACTTCTGCCATTGTTGAGCTAGGGGTGATCGGATAAATACCTGCAACTTCAGTGAATGCGTAAGATATATGTGCTGCTGCAGTGTTTCCATCCATTGTCTTCATCGTTTTCATCATTTGCACCTCGCTTAAACCAATTGCTCCTGTCTTGTCTTTTGAATGTACTGATCAATTTCATTTGCTGCAATTTTCCCAGCGCCCATTGCTAAAATGACTGTTGCTGCACCCGTTACGATATCTCCCCCAGCAAACACTCCTGGTATCGACGTTGCACAGGTTTCTTCATCTGCATCAATGTATCCCCATTTATTCAGAGCCAGCTCAGGGAATGTATCTAATAGCACTTTGTTGGCCCCTTGCCCGATTGCTTCGATCGCTGTGTCTGCTTCGATAATAAATTCGCTGCCTGGAATCACGATTGGTCGACGACGACCTGAATCATCCGGTTCCCCTAATTCCATTTGGACACATTTAACTGATTTTAAGCGGCCGGCACCATCGTCCATATATTCGATTGGATTCGTCAACCAGTGATACTCGATGCCCTCTTCTACCGAATGGTGATACTCTTCTTCTCGGGCAGGCAATTCTTCTAATGACCGACGATAAACGATCGATACCTTTTCAGCACCCAAACGCTTAGCAGAACGTGCTGCATCCATCGCGACATTTCCGCCGCCGATAACAACGACATTTTTTGATTTTTGAATAGGTGTATCGTATTTAGGAAACTCATACCCGTGCATCAAATTGACACGCGTTAAATATTCACTGGAAGAATAGACCCCATTTAATGAAGTCCCTTTGATTCCTTGGAATCTTGGTGCACCCGCACCTACAGAAAGATAGCAGGCATCAAAATCACTGATGATCTCATCCATCGTGATCGTTTTTCCGACGACCACGTTCGTTTCGATTTTCACGCCTTGTGCGACGATCCGATCGATCTCTTTTTTAACGATGCGCTTTGGCAAACGGAATTCTGGAATCCCGTAGGTCAATACGCCGCCTGGTGCATGCAGCGCTTCGTAAACAGTGACATCATAGCCTGATTTCGCCAAATCGCCTGCGACAGTAAGTCCAGAAGGACCGGCACCAATGACCGCCACACGGCCTTTTTCTCCTGAAGCTTCCTTTGCTTCAAATGGCTGTTCCAACGCCCAGTCTGCGACAAGACGTTCGAGCTTTCCGATGGCAACCGGTTCGAATTTCTTCGATCGTCCTAATCGACAAACCATCTCACATTGTTTTTCCTGTGGGCACACTCGTCCACAGATGGCTGGCAGATTGCTGTATTTGCTTAAAATTTCATAAGCTAATGGCATCTCGCCGTCCTCAATTGCTTTGATAAATCCGGGAATATCGATCATAACTGGACAGTTTTCGATACACGGCGCATTTTTGCATTGAAGGCAGCGGCTTGCTTCCAGCTGTCCTTCTTCTAGCGTGTAGCCTAAAGCGACCTCATCAAAGTTATGATTGCGAATCTCCGGCGCTTGTTCCTTCATAGGAGTTTTCGTATAACTGCGTTTAGCCATTTGAACTCACCTGCTTTTCGTATCTTTCGTTGGCCAGTACTTCCTCTGGTCGATATTGCTGCATTCGATTGACAAATTCGTTCCAATCGACTTCTTCGCCTAAGAATTCTGGTCCATCCACGCAAGCAAATTTGATAGAATCGGCAACAGTCACTCGGCAGCCGCCGCACATGCCTGTTCCGTCGATCATGATAGGATTCAATGAGACGTAGATCGGCACGTCATACTTTTGTGCAGTCAGAGTACAAAACTTCATCATGATACTCGGTCCGATAGCCCAAGCCATCGAGATCGTTTCACGCTGAAAGACCTCTTCCATTGCTTGTGTGACCAATCCTTTTTGGCCGACAGAACCATCGTCTGTCATCAATATCAGCTCATCCGAATACTCAGCACACTCTTCTTTTAAGATCAATAACTCTTTGTTTTTTGCACCGAGAACGGTAATTACACGGTTTCCTGCTTCTTTTAATCCCTTAACGATCGGGAACAAAGCAGCTATCCCAACACCGCCTCCAACGAGGAGAACGGTACCATAATTTTCAATGTCTGTTGCTTTTCCAAGAGGACCAACGATATCTGACAACCCCTCTCCAGCCATGACGGTGGCCAGTTGCGCGGTCGACTTTCCGATTACTTGAAAAATTAAGCGTACCCAACCCGCTTCTTTATCTGTATCGACGACTGTCAACGGAATCCGCTCACCCTGTTCGTCGATTCGCAAGATCACAAACTGCCCTGGCTGTGCCTTGCTGGCAATTCGCGGCGCTTCTACTAAAATTTCATACTCCGTTGGCGCCAGTTCCTTGCGTTCCAATACTTTAAACAAAATCTCACTCCATTCCTCCAAGGTAATCCTTATTCCGCTGCTTCTACCAAAGTTTTCACAAATGCTTTCAATACTTCTTCATCCTCATCATCTGCTTCATTTTCGATTTTCACAGTTTCCGCTGCTTTTTTAGCGCCTGTTTTGGCAAAAGCTTCATCAAATGCGATCGCTGCATGGCAGAAATAGTCTGGATATAACTCGCTATCGCCACTTCCTACGACACCGTAGATTTTTCCTGATAGATCTTCCTCAGGTAATTCTTCATGCAAGTCTTCCAAATCGAAAGGCAATTCCCCATCTCCATCAGTATAAGTAGCTAGGACACAGATATCCGCATCTTCATAAAAATCTGCTTCTGCCTCATCCGCATCCACGCGTTCAACGTCGATCCCGATTTCTTCAAAAGCATCCTCCAGAATTTCAGAGATTCCTTCTGTGTTTCCTGTGTTTGTTGCATAAACGATCTTTGCTAATGTCATTTTGTTCATCCTTTCTTTTATGGTTTTATACATTTTTGTTGCATATATAAAGCCAGCGACGCTGACTATTATCGATTGAGAAAAATTACACGCAGCATTTTAAAAAAAGTAAAATGAGTACACGGTTAAAGGTCTTTATTTTCATTATGAAGCGCTTAACAAGCTTATTTTTAGGTATTCAACACCTTTGTTTAATCATACCTCAAAAATGTGAATTATTAAACATTGCTGAGAGATTTTTATTCTAAATTTTTTTGAAAAAGTCGATACTATTTGTTTTTCTAACTTTATTTTCCCATCTCAACTAATTTGTCGCTTTTAATCGATTTTCTGAAGTTTTACTTCGCAAACACATAAAAAAACCATCGAATACGCGATGATCCGATGGCTTCTCTTCAATAATAAAACTATTTTTTTATTTTTTCTGTTGTTTTTAAGATAAATAGCTGAAAGTTGATCTCCTTATCGGCTTGACCCGTCTTCACTTCATAATCATTTTCGACTAATTCATCATACATTGAGACAAGTAGATTGAGTGGAAATTTCGCAACCTGCTGCATCGCTAATTTCACTCGATATGGATGGACACCTAATGTTTCCGCGATATTGGCCTGTTGATAGCCAATTTTCTGCAAGACTTTGGTTTGTAGCAACAGACGAATCTGACCAATCAATATCGCGGTCAATTTAATCGTTTCTTCCCCTTGCAAATGCAGCTCTTCATATGTTTGATAAGCTTTTGCCGTGTCGCCTTTTAAAATTTGTTCCGTCAGTTCAAAGATGTTGTGCTCTAAGGTTTTTGGAACCAAATCTTGGACTAATTGAAGGGTGATTGTCCCTCCGTCACCCGCAAGTAACAATAATTTTTCGATTTCATTCATCGCTTTTGAAAGATCAAAATCTGTTAATCGTAAAAATAAGTCAAATGCTTCTTTTGATATTTTTACATTTTCATTGCTGATATAGCGCTGCAAAAAATTGCGCAACTCTCGCTCTTGAAGCGGAGCGGCATCGATGGTCTCGGTTTTCTTTAATGCCTTTGTGATTTTTTTGCGGGCATCCAGCTTGGGATAATTCGCCCAAAAAACGACGATCGAGGTGTCTAACGGTCGCTTGAGGTAGTCCACCAAACCATCCGTGTCCTGCTCTGGCGTGTTACTTTTCTTTTCTCCAGTTAAAAAGTAAGGCTTCTCAACAAAAATGAGCCGGTAATCGCCAAAAAAAGGCATCGTTTCTGCCTCATCGATGACTGCGCCTAGACCGCTTTCTTCCATATCAAAAGACATGAAATTCAATTCTTCGAGGTCATCTTTTTTCATCCGGTCAATAAATGCTTGCCGGATTTCTTGAATCAGATAATCTTCTGTTCCTGTCACTAGATAAACCGGTTTTAGCGGTGCAGTTCTAATCTGTTGAAGGGCTTCTTGTGTATTCATGTCATACTCCTAATTTAGTAGTAATTAAAGTTGAATTTCTATAGTATATCACTAATCCTCATGGGGAATGGTATACGTAGGGTCTTTGCCAAAATCACCTGACACATTGACTCTTCATGCTACCACGATTACTCCGGAAAATCTATTAAGACTTTGATTTTTCCCTTTTTCGACAGTGCAGACCATTGATAATAAACCATTCCTTGGTGATCTGTTCGATAAGTCCTGATCTGATATTTTTTTAATTTATCCAGTGTTTCCACCGTGGGATGGCCGTATCGATTTCTTCTCCCGACTGAAATAATCCCATATTTAGGTTGCAGTTGCTTTAACAGAGCTTCTCCAGTCGAGGTGTTGCTTCCATGATGCCCTATTTTTAAAAAATCGGTTGTTAATTTCGGATAATAGGCACCTATTTTTTCTTCCCCAGTTGTTTCCAAATCGCCCGTCAATAAAAAACGCTGCTTGTTTACCACAAAATAGACCACTACCGAGTCATCATTTTTTCCTTGGCTTGTTTCGGGAGAGAGTATTTGAAGCTTCAAGTGATCGCCAACCGTATCCCCTCTTTTTATTAAATGGATGGCTGTGTCATTGATAGGCTGAAGAATCTTTTTTAGTTCCATTTGTGACCCCTTGGCTAGATAGAGATTTTTTACTGTTATCTCATTTAATAGATGACCTAACTCCCCCATATGATCCGCATCATTATGAGTAATCACTACATGGTCGATCGAGTGGCATCCCACAGACTTTAAAAAAGGGACTAAATTGTAATCAGAGGGATTCTTCAGTTGTCGCGTTTGCCACTTCTTTCGTTTAAAATGTAATCGTCCACCCGTATCAATCAAAAATGTTTCTTGCTTAAAGGGCAGTTTGATGAAGATACTGTCTCCTTGTCCAACATCGACAAACGCCACTAGGCCATTCGCAGAAAAAGCAGTCGTTGCTAAAAAGAATAGGGACACGCAAACGATCCAATAAATCGGCTGCTGATAGGCCAATCGGTCGATCAGGAGAAGAACACATAGGATGAGGCACAGCAACGTTGGAAAGATTGGGTGACCAATGACTATATTGGGAAAGTCGACAAGTGCCAACCCTTTTTCCAAGAGGCTAAACAGTCCGTCAAATAATGGTGCAGGTATTGATAAAACAGGAATGAAGCAACCAAAAAATAATACCACCGAACCTGGTAAAATCAGCCATTCGAATAATGGAAACAACAACAACGTGAGTAGCCCTCCAACAACGGTCCACTCGCTAAAGCTATAGATCAGCAAAGGCAATGCCAGTGCTGAAAACATGAACATTTGCTGCCAATTTTTAAAAGATAGATCATTAAGAAAGAGAAGCATCAAAGCAAAATAAATACTTAATTGAGCACCCACTGACCAAAAAACCAAGGGGAAACAAAAGACTAAGATATAAAGCATGAGGCTCCATTGATCCAGCTTAGATAATGATCGCTCAAACGTGAGACAACTAAACGCAAGTAAGAAACTAATAACCGCTCGGATGGTGCTATAGCTGCCGCCTGTTAAAAATACTAGAAGCAATCCCACCAAAGTAAGTACACACAAGCGTGTTCCTCTTATCAGCCCCAGACGTTTAAGCAGCAAGTGAATACCCCCGAGGTAAAATTGAATATGCAAGCCAGACAGTGTAAACAAGTGCAGCAATCCGGTAGTTTTGTAGGCAGCGGTGTATTCCGTGAACTGCTCATCCTTATACCCCAGCACTAACGCCTTTACATAACTGCTTAGACGTTTGGAGTAGCGCTGATCGACTTTCCAGATTAATTGCTGGCGCACAAGGCTTAATGACACTTTATTCTGTCTATAGGGCTTCATAGACTCGACTTGGATTTTTTGATTAAATCCCAAACTTTTATACTGTTTTCTTTCATCAAACCCGTTCAGATTTCGTGGGCCCTCAAACGAAGCAGTTTCTCCACTGATCACGGCCGTATCCGGCACGTTTCTTTTCGTCCAAAGAGCTTTTTCTGCTGGCGTTTTCAGCACATAATAAAGTAAGTATTTTTTCTTTTTCATCTTTCCTGTAAACTTTAAAAAATCGCCATCAACTTTTATTGAATCGGGTTGTATTTCGATCATTTGATTCGTGAATTCTTTTTGTGGTGATTGCTCTTGGTTTACATAATAGTACGTTCGTAAACCAATAAAAAAACTGCACAAAAAGACCAGCAGTATCAGCCGATGGTTTTTCATGCAGAGAATCCGTAAAAACAAAACGATAAGAATTACTAGAAGCCATAAATTCATTTGATAGATCAGACTTCCTGATAATACAGCAACCAAGATCGGTAAAATTAAGTAGTTGCGAACAGCAGCTATCCTTCAGGCAATGTGGCAGCATCTTCTCCTAATTGTAGTTTAGTGAAGTATTTACTTTCGAGATGTACTTGATGCATGCTAGCACCTACTTGCTTGATCAACTCGATCGCATACGGATCATTGTGATAATCCTTCAAATAATGGATCTTTTTGATCCCTGCTTGCAGCAATGCTTTTGTACAGGCGAGACACGGAAAATGAGTGACATAGACCTCCGCTTGATCTGTGGCGATCCCTAGCTTTGCGCATTGCAGCAGCGCATTCATCTCCGCGTGAATCGTCCGAAGACAGTGACCATCGACCACATAGCAGCCTTCATCCATACAATGAACATCTCCGCTGACTGAGCCATTATACCCTCCAGCGATAATTCGCTTATCCCGCACGATCGTTGCTCCTACTTCTAAACGTGTACAGGTACTTCTTAATGATAATAAAACGGCTTGCGCCATAAAATATTGATCCCAAGGGATTCTTTCAGTCATCCATTATTCGTCCTCTCTTTTGATCTTTCTTATATTGTAATCGAGTCCTTTAAATTTTCAAGCGTCTTTTCACCAATTCCTGATACTTTCGTCAAGTCTTCGATCGCGCGAAAACTGCCATTTTCTTCACGATACTTGATAATATCTGCTGCTTTTTTCTCTCCGATCCCGCTCAATTGCTGCAATTCGGTTGCATCTGCTGTGTTGATATTGACTTTTGCTGTTTCTGCTTCAGGAGTTCCTGAGCCCCCTTCTGAAGGTTCTTCCTTAATAGTTGGAATCTCTTCTCCAACTTTAGGAACATAAATTATTTCCTGATCCATTACTAGTTTTGAAAAGTTTAGTTGGTTTTGATCTGCCTCTTCCATAAACCCGCCGGCCAAATCGATCACATCCATCAAACGCATGCCTTCCTTAATACGATACATTCCTGCTTTTTTTACTGCGCCTTTTACGTCAACATACCATTCTTGATCTTTGGATTCACTCGTATCTAGCGACGCACTGCTTTCTGTAGAAAACAATGCTGGGTCTGAGATTTCATTGTCAGGTTCTCTTGCAAGAAAGAAAAAAACGATCGGAAGCAGTACGAGAGGCAAAGCAAACAAAATAGGATACTTTTTCAAATAATCTTTCATAACACCCTCCTTTTCGTTTAACATACGCAACAAAAAAGAGAAATAGCATGGCTGCTTCTCTTTTTTTCTATGAAATACAAAAAACGTGCCCGATTTTTCAATCGGACACGTTCAGCTTTTTTTATTTCATCGTCTCTAAATAATCCAAGGCGTCTTTTACTGTTTTTACAGGAACAATTTTCATTTCTGTGTCTATTTTTTTAGCCGCAGCTTTTGCTTCTTGATAGTTTGATTTGATTCCTGGCTGTGCTTCTTTCATTTCCTTCGTGATCTCATCGTCTGGAGCGAAGAAAACCTTATTCTTGTCTGCGGCTGCACTGGCAACTTTTTTATCGATCCCGCCAATCCGGCCAACTTCGCCATTGGCGTTTATAGTCCCGGTTCCGGCAATTTTTTCGCCATGACGCAGGTCTTTATCGATCAATTGTTCGTAAGTTTCTAATGTGAACATCAAGCCTGCGGAAGGACCCCCAATGTCACCTGCATCGACTTTCACTTTTTCCTGTGAATCGATCTCTGTGTGGTCCGTCAGTGTAATACCGATTCCCGGCTTCTTGTCAGTCGGAAGCTTGATCAATTTCTCTGTCGCTTCCTTGGTCTCGCCATTATGGACATAGGTCACTTTCATTTCTTGACCTACTTTTTGAGATTTGACATATTTCATGAAGTCTTCACTGCTGGTAAAAGTTTTGCCGTCCGCTTTGGTTACGGTATCGCCAACATTGATTTTTCCAGCGAAGTTTGAATTTTTTTCTACACCTAGCACATATACACCTTTGTATTCCATCTTATAGGGCTTGTTCGCAAGTTTCAATGCCTGCTCGATCGCAAAGTTTTGCGACGTCTCCATATTGAACTTTTGAATCTGCATGTATTCATCATCACTGGCACCGCCAGTCAATTCATCTGCAGAAATAATTTCATTAAAGGGTTCCATTTTTGATCGTAACGCCGTAAATACTGTTGCTCGACGAATTCCAACAGAGGTCAGACTGAAGGAGCCTTTATGCTCGTCCTTCTTATCATTGACCGTGATCAATTCCTTTAAGTTGATGGTCTCGCCGGGCTGTTCAATATAGTAAGGGATTGGCACAATTATACAGGCGACGACTATTAAGGCTAAAAAAATAAGCAGTAATCGTTTGACAAGTTTATTATTTTTCACTATTCTCACGCTTCTCTTCCAATGCCCGATAGACTGCTTCAGGCAAGTATTCTTTTATATCTCCATTGAACGTCCAAACTTCCTTCAAAATCGATGAACTAATGTGGCTGTATTTCGGATCCGCTAGTAAAAAGACTGATTCCAAGCCCTGGTCTAAGTGGTGATTCATCAAGGCGATCTCTTTTTCATATTCATAATCCTTCACGCTTCGGATTCCCCGTAGCAAAAAGGTTGCGCCCAGCTTTTCGGCCACGTTGACGGTCAATTCATTTTCTTGACCCACCACCCGAACATTCGACAAGTGTTTTACAGACTCCTCCACAATAGCTAATTTTTCTTCAGAGGTAAAGTAACTTTTCTTATTTGTATTTACGAAAACGCCGATGATCAATTCATCAAACAATTTCGCGCCCCGTTCAATTGTATCTAAATGCCCCATCGTTAATGGATCAAAACTTCCGGGAAAAAGCGCAATGCGTGTCATCTTAATCCTCCCAATCATAAATCGTTATGGCGGTGATACCATAATCTTGACGTTTACGTTCTTTTAACGTCCCTATTTTTTCAGGTAAAATCACTTCTTTATCTGTTTCACAGACAACTGTCGCACGAGACGTTAACAAGTCATTATGCAGCAGCATTTCGATCTGTTTGACGATCTCTTGTTTCGCATAGGGCGGGTCCAACAGAACCAGATCAAATTGCAGTCCGTTATCTGTTAACTGCTGGATTGCTTGATTGGCAGGCATCTTCAGAAGTTGAAAAGCCGCTTCCTTTTTAGTCATAGCGACATTTTCCCGAATGATTTCCATTGCTCGATAGTTTTTTTCTACTAAAACAGCCTGGTCCATTCCCCGCGAAACTGCTTCTATGCCTAACGATCCGCTGCCAGAAAACAAATCTAGTGCGTTCCCTCCATCAAAGTACGGGCCGATCATATTAAAGATCGCTCCCTTTACCTTATCGGTTGTCGGTCGCGTATTGCTTCCCGTCAATGTTTTTAATTTTCTACCTCCGAATTCGCCTGCGACTACCCGCATGAGTGCATGCCCCTCTCTAAATGCTTCCAGTTTTGCGAATGATAAACGATCATTGCTAGCAAAAAAGGAGATTTATATCGTTATTATCAAAGAAAAAGATGAAAAATGTTTGAATAAATCAGACATTTTTCACCTTAATTAAACGGTTTCCGCTAAACGAATCTTCGTATTGGCCTCAAGAACATCCAATTCTTCCTCGTCTTTCACCTGATAAGCGGCTTTTGTTCCAATGCGATCCGCAAAATTCATTTCAATATCTGGTCGGTATGAACGTTCTACTTGGCGCACAAAATGAAGTCCTTGAAGTTTTTCTTCTGTTTCATCTGCGGCCTCTTCATTCACATATAAGACGACGTATTTCATTTTTCTAGAAACGAAATGAACCAATCCAAAGCGTTTCAACGTTTTCAATTGTTTTAACGAATAGACCCAAACGATCATTCCTCGTCTATGTTGCATTACAAATTCTGTATTATCCATGACAATTCCCCTTACAACTATGATTCCCTGTTTCAAAAAAGGGATTTCCAGCATCAACTTTGATATCTGAAGAAATGGTATTTGCCAATCGTTGCCCGATATCATCCAATAATCGTTGAAAATCTGTCTCTGCTACACGAAAAGCGGCCACCTTTTCATTTAAATCAAGAGCACGCTTGCTCTTGCGGACACTCCGCTGTTGCTGACGGTAATCTGGCGCGTATTCGCCATACGCAGCGATTCGCTCAAACTTTTCCTTTTCAGCTTGAAAATTTCTTTTCAGTTTAGCCACGTCATCACAAGCATTCATCTGTGCTTTCGCCTGCAGATAGTTTTTATAGCATTGACTCGCTAATATCGCTTGAACCAAGATCTGGTTCTGATCTTCCAACTGAAAGAAAGCATCATTAATAATCAAGTTAGTCACTATCCTTTGTTTTTTCAGGTTCTTGTAACAAGACTAGCACACTTTCTTGATTGATTGCAACGCCGAGCTCTGATTTAGGCCCATCAAAAAGCTCGTTCAAATGATCGCGACTGATCCAATTAAATAAATTAAACAAAGGGTCTACCATAGGAAAATAGAAGAAGCCTTCCTGATAATCGATCTTCTCAGATTTAGCCAGATCCTTAAACTCTGTATCAGATAATTCAAAAGATAAATTACTCAAGTGAGCCCCTTGATCCGTCTGCCATTCTTCTAAACGCTCATTTGACAGAACTCTTTTAGGCGTCGTTAAAAAACTTTTTAATAGCTTTTCGCCATTCTCTGAGCTTTTCGTCGACATGGAAAGAACGAGCAATTTTCGCAAGCTTCTGTAGCGATTAATCGCTTCAATCATTCTAGTCTGCTTTTGCTGATTCAATAGATTCCAATCGAGATTGCTTTCTTGGACACGATTTGCCAACGGATTGCCGCTGTTGATCTGATAAGGCATCAGCCGCAGCAGGTTTTCCATGTCCAAATAAACAGTACCGATCAATTTTTCACTGTCACCATTAAAAAAGAGCATTGCGAAGGTCCCGTTATCAAATGCAACTAATGGACGGAAACGCATGTCATTCTCGCTCAATTCAATCGCTACCGGTTCCTCATCATAAGCCAAAGCAAAATCCGCGGATAAATTAATTTGATCGGAGAGCTGCTTGCTTGTCATCCCAAATTTGAATGGCTTTGCTTCAGTATTTTTCTTCGCCATTACTTTGATGGTACTGACTTTGCCGGATTCAACATTCACTTCTAATAATCCCTGTTCCAATGCATAATCCCGCGTTTGGAAAAAAAATCCGCTCTCTTCGATCTTCGTCGGTTGACCAAACTTCTCTTCAAAGGATTCGATGGGCTGGGAAATATAAGTCGCATACCCTTCCGCCTTGATTGTTTGATGCTTTAATGCCTTGTGGCGAACCGTTTGATCTTTATGCTCGATAGGGATATTTTTTTGCGCAGGTGGAAAGAGAACCGGCTGTAAATAGTAACCAACCAAAACCAAAAACAAGATACTAAAAAATCCGATCACTCTTTTCACACGGCAACGCTCCTACAACTACTATTTTTCTTTCACTTCAATCAATAAATCACCAGAAGAAATGCTTTCTCCTTCTTCAACATATAAATGAGCGACTTCTCCTGCAAATCGAGCATCAATCGATGTTTCCATCTTCATCGCTTCAGTGATCAGCAATGGTTGCCCCTTTTCAACATGGTCGCCTTTTTTAACTAATACCTTCAAAACAGAGCCCGTCATTGTCGCGCCGATTTGCTCGCGATTTGTTGGTTCTACTTTTCGTTTTGTTTGCACGGCACTCTTGATCGATGCATCTTTCACGACGATTTCACGACGTTGACCATTTAAGTTGAAGAACAGGGTACGATTTCCTTCGACATCTGCTTCGCCAATTTCATCCAAACGAATAATCAATGTCTTCCCTTTTTCAATCTGAACATTGATCGTTTCACCAAGACGCATACCTGAGAAGAAGGTCGGCGTATCAAGCAATGTTACATCTGCGAATTGTCCGTACGATTTTTGGTAATCCAAGAATACCTGCGGATACATCAAATAACTTAGGACGTCTGTTTTGCTTGGTTCAAAGCCGATCAATTCTTGCAGCTCTTGTTTTACTTTTTCAAAATTCACTGGTTCCGCAAACTTACCTGGACGCTCCTGCATCGCTGGACGACCTTGTAAAACAATCTGTTGCAATTTTTCAGGGAATCCGCCAACAGGCTGCCCTAATTCGCCTTGGAAAAAGCTGATCACGGAATCTGGATAACTTAACTCATCTCCACGGTCATAGATATCTTGTTCTGTTAAATCATTTTGAACCATGAACAATGCCATATCCCCAACAACTTTAGAAGATGGGGTTACTTTGACAATGTCGCCAAACATCAAATTGACCGCTTGATACATTTCTTTGATTTCATCCCACTTGTCGCCTAAGCCAACCGCTTTTGCTTGTTGCTGCAGATTCGAATATTGTCCACCAGGCATCTCATGATCGTAAACTTCCGTCTGTGCAGCCATGATGCCATTCTCAAAGCTCGCATAGTATGGTCGTACATCTTCCCAATAGTGATTGATTTGACGCACATTTTTTAAATTCAGTTCAGGTGTACGATCGCCGTATTGCAATGCATAGTATAAGCTGCTCATACTTGGCTGACTAGTTGCACCACTCATGGCACTTGTTGCCACGTCCACAATATCTGCTCCCGCTTTTACAGCAGCAGATAAAGTAATGATCCCATTTCCTGCCGTGTCATGGGTGTGTAAATGAATAGGCAGATCTGTCGCCTCTTTTAGTTCACTGATCAATTGGAATGCGGCTTGCGGTTTTAATAAACCAGCCATATCCTTGATCGCAATGATGTGTGCTCCGATAGCTTCCAATTCTTTCGCCATCTCTTTATAGTATTGTACATTGTATTTTGTACGATCTGGGTCCAAAATATCGCCGGTATAGCAAATCGTTCCTTCAGCGATTTTCCCTGCATCACGTACGTATTGAATACTTTTCTCCATTTGCGGAATCCAGTTTAAACTGTCAAAAATTCTGAAAACATCGATCCCGTAATGCGCCGCTTCTTTTATAAACTCTTCCAGTACATTATCTGGATAATTAGAATAGCCTACTGCATTTGAGCCACGGAACAACATTTGTAACAATGTGTTCGGCATTGCTTTACGCAATAATTTCAATCGTTTCCAAGGGTCCTCGGTTAAGAAACGATAGGCCACGTCAAAGGTCGCACCGCCCCACATCTCACTTGAGAATAGTTCTGGTATTCCTTCTCCCGTTGCTTGAGCAACATTTAATAAATCATGGGTTCTCACTCGTGTAGCCAGTAAGCTTTGATGCGCATCGCGGAAGGTCGTATCTGTCAATAAGACAGAATCATGCGCCTTCACCCATTTTGAGACTGCGTCAGGGCCTTCGTTGTCCAAAACATTTTTAGCAGTAAGAAGTGCACGTTTTTCAATCTTTGGTGCACGTGGTGTTTCAAAATAACGCTTTTCTTGCTTTTCGATGCCTGGGAAGCCGTTTACCGTGATTTCAGAAATGTATCGCATCGTTTTATTTCCACGATCGCGGACACGAGGGAATTCAAATAACTCAGGCGTATTATCAATAAACGTCGTCTTTGCATTTCCACTTTGGAACACTGGGTGACTGATCACGTTGTGCATAAACGGAGTATTGGTCTTAACGCCGCGAATACGGAACTCGATCAAACAACGCTGCATTTTTTCGATCGCTTGATCAAAATTCAATGCATGGGTACACACTTTTACCAGCAATGAGTCAAAGTAAGGCGTTACCGTCGCTCCTGCATAAGCATTTCCGACGTCTAAACGCACACCAAAACCACCCGGTGAACGGTACGTATCGATTTTCCCTGTATCAGGCATGAAGCCATTCAATGGGTCTTCCGTTGTGACACGACATTGGATCGCGGCACCAGACATTTGGACATCCTTTTGTTCTGGCAAGCCGATTTCTTTATGCAAATCTTTGCCTTGAGCGATCAATAGCTGTGACGTAACAATATCAACACCCGTAATCAATTCAGTGATTGTGTGTTCTACTTGGACCCGCGGATTGACTTCGATAAAGTAGAAGTTATCCCCTTCCACTAAGAACTCCACTGTTCCGGCATTCACATAGCCCACGTGTTTCATCAATTGAACCGCTGCTTGACAAATTCTTTCCCGTTGTTCGTCGTTTAAAGAAATACATGGAGCGACTTCTACAACTTTTTGATGGCGACGTTGAACAGAACAATCGCGCTCAAATAAGTGCAGAACATTTCCATGAGTATCTCCTAAAATTTGGACCTCGATATGCTTAGGATTGGCAACATATTTTTCGACATAAATTTCGTCATTTCCGAAAGCGGCCTTGGCTTCACTTTTCGCACGATCATACCCTTCACGTGCTTCTTTTTCATCATGAGCAACTCGCATTCCACGACCCCCGCCGCCTAACGCTGCTTTGATCATGATCGGATAGCCATGTGATTCTGCAAATTCCAGTACACCTTCGATCGTGTCTACTGGACCATCCGAACCAGGAATTGACGGAATCCCCGCTTCCAATGCTGCTGCTTTCGCTTTGATTTTATCGCCGAAAATATCTAGATGGTGCAAATCAGGACCGACAAAGATCAATCCTTCTTCGCGACAACGCTTCGCAAAGCCTAAGTTCTCTGAAAGAAACCCATAACCTGGATGAATGGCATCCACGTTCGCCTCTTTCGCCACACGAATAATGTCCTCAATATCCAGGTATGCGTCGATCGGTTTCTTTCCCTTGCCGACCAAATAAGCTTCGTCTGACTTGAAACGGTGTACGGAGTATTGATCCTCCTCTGCAAAAATCGCTACCGTTTTAATGTTTAACTCACTACACGCACGGAACACCCGCGTTGCAATTTCACCTCTATTTGCTACCAATACCTTTTTCATGCACTTCACTCCTGACTTTTTAAGTATTCATACTCGATTGCAAGTTTCGTTCGCTTCTCATCCGCACTGATATTCAATGCAAAGGCGACACTTACTGACAACACAAGTAAGCTATTTCCTCCTTGACTCAGAAATGGGAATGTGATCCCTGTCAATGGAATAATTCCTAAAATACCACCAAGATTAATAAAAACTTGTAATAACAACAGGCTTCCAATTCCGATACATATCAATGAATTGAAAGGTTTTTTTGAACGAATCCCAACTAAGAAGATTCGCGCGATCATAAAAATCAATACTGCTAATATAATTAAAGCGCCGATCAAACCAACTTCCTCTATTACGATAGAGAAAATAAAGTCGGTATGAGCTTCACTTAAAAATCCTTTTTTTTCGATACTGTTTCCTAATCCCCTACCGAACCAACCACCATTGAACATGGCGTAATAGCCGTTGACCATTTGATGGCCTTGATCCAATTCATATTTGAAGGGATTTTTAAAACTTTCAAACCGGCTAGTAATGTATTGCAGCCTTTCAGGCAAAATCGCCTCACCGAAATGAGTCATAAATTCAATTGCTAAGAAACTACCTGCTATACCTGTCCCGCCGATGATCAAACTATACAACCAATTGACCCCGCTTGCTAACAACAAAATGACAGCTAATAAGGTAATGATCGCAGCGTTCCCCATATCCGGTTGGATCGCAACCAGAAAGATCATGGCGAAAACCAGCATTAAGGGGCGCTTCATGTCATTCACGAAATTGTCTTGGATGGTTTCTTGACGCTTCGATAAAATATAAGACAAATACCAGACGACCATTATTTTCAAATATTCGGCTGGCTGCATTGTAAAGGAACCAATTCGAATCCAGCCCTTGGCCCCATTGATCTCATCACCGATGAACATGACGACAATGAGCAGAATAAAAATGAGGTATGTAGCAAAAATGATCAATTGCTGGCTCTTCAATACATCTGTCTTCATCTTATACATCAAACTAATAACGATCAAACTTAAAACCCAAAAGATTCCCTGGTTCATCACCAGACTTGTTGGGCTTATATCATTCGTAATTAATAAATAAGATGTTGAACTATAAACAAAGATCAAACCAATCACGGTCAAAATCAAATAAGGAATCAAAATACTATAATCTAAAAAATGACGTTTTTTTATCTTCGTTGGCAAGGGTTAAGCCTCCCAGCCGGCATCCGTCAAATCTTGACGAGTTTCGTACAATTCCGTATATAAACGATTCAACTCAGCTTCTAGATCGCTAAGCATTTGCTGTCCTTCTCCGCGCTTCAAGATACCTACCTTTTCAGCAAAGAATACTTGACGTGAGAAGCCATACATTTGTGTATCAACGACTTCCTCAAAAGCTTTACATTGAGAGATACACAGACTATTTGTTTGATTACGAATCAACAATTTAATCCTGTCAGCATCTTCTTGCAACACTTTAACGGCAAAATCAGAAGAAATATTTTCCATTTTGCTTCCCTCCTATCTTGATTCCAACATTATAACATAGAAAAATTTCAAAAAGTGAAAAAATACGTGAGACTAAGCTTTTTCTAAACACTTCGTTCGGGTTTTGACTTTTACACAGCTGATCGAATATTACATAAAGATTACAAACCAAAAACTTTAGATAAAAACGCAGAAAATCAATCCTTTTGAACAGTTGCGCCGTGAAACAAACAGGAAATATGAAACATAACGTTTTTCTATAATTTACTCACCGATCCCTGACGCGCCTCTTCATTAAAAATGCACGCATCCTTTTTCATCGCTCCTTATCTAGCCTTTTATGGACCACTTATCTCCACTCACGACAAATAGCCCGCTGATTTAAGCAGGCTATTATTTTATTAACCATGTTTTGTATAAGAGCAGTTCAATTTACCAACGTTGGATTCAGATTTGGTTAACCATTCAAATTCGTTATTCCCGACTTCTTATACGTTCAATCAGTCGGTGACGCCGCTTATGGCTAGTTATTTTTAATGGCTTGGGCGGACTTTCTCCAGCTGTTCGTTTCGGCGGGATGGCCGAAACTGGCCTTGGCGCTATGCTCTCTTTTGGTTTTGCGCTCGCATTCTCGATCAAGGGGATCGGTGGAGCAGTATTAGCTGCTCTTGACACCGAGTGTAATCTAGCCGGCGTTGTCTCATCGTCAATGAGAAGTTCCTCTAATATCCTGTTCTCGGGCAAACAAAACACAGCGATCCGATAATTGTCCTTATCCGACAGCGCTACTGGGTCAATCCTTTTTGGCAATCCAATTTTTTGAATCAAGGTTTCTGGATTTGGCCGTTCTTCGATAATCGTCAAATCCTCTGGCAACTTGATTGCTGCCAACGCCTTTGAAGCGGCACTTGACGTGTCCTCTTTTTCCACTTCGATTGTTGAAACGGCAAGCAGTTTGGCAGGTGTCGTTTCATCATCGAGGTAAATATCTTTTAACGTCGCATGTTTTGGCAAACAGGAAGCAACCACACGATAATTTTGCTGTTCAGACAACTCCGTTGGGTCGAATCCGCTAGGCAATTGGATCAATTGGATCAGTGTCTCAGCATTCGGTCGTTCTTCCATGACCGTTAACTCCTCTGGCAGTTTGAGGGTATCTAAGATGTCGAAGGACGCATCTAGCGAGTACCCCATCGCAGCCGCCATTTCTGTGATTTGCGTATATAAGTCTTTTTCTTCCTTTTTGGGGTTATCCTTCTGATGGTCCTTAAAAAGTACCGTCTTTTTAACTTCTACCATTTTTGCTTCCAGAACTTCTTTATATAAGCCAACGCCGTCGTTTTCAAAAATATCCAGCTTGGTTAATTTTTTCAGTGCTGCTTTTACTTTTTCCGCCGGCTTGGTTGGATCAAAGTCCTTCATGCGGAAATGATGCTTTTTCCCATTGCTTTTCATAAATTTAGCATCCAATAAGATCGTTGTGCTTGTATCCATCTCACTCTCCCCTTTCCACCCATTCATTGTTCTTGTTGGTTCAGTCAATCATGACTCCGCAACTCCTAGAATATCTTCTCCAGACGTTTGCGAGACGAATTCCTCAGCTGTTTCCTCGTTATAAGTCAATACTGGAAATAATTTCGTTACTAATGATTGCCAGTCTTTTTCGCTAAAGTATTCTGTAAAATAATGATAAAAACGACGCATCGCTTTCGTCGTACGTTTATGCAAAAAAATGCGAGACACAACGCTTCTCAGCATATGAGAAAAATTATCTGCTTCACTCGTTAGTTCATCTCTGACTTGCAGAGCGATCAGCATCTCGATGGTAGCCTTTTCATTTTTATTTTCATAATAATATGTGCGCAGGCGTTTCTCTAGGGTCCCGCGTTTTAAAGTAAATAGTTTTTGTCTAGTTAATCCGTATTCTTCCATCGCTCATGGTTCCTCCTTTTGATAAGAATTCTTATCAGATATCTACACGAAAAAATTACTGCTATTCTTTCGGAAAGTCCAATCCGAATTATTCATAAAAAATAAATTATAATAAGCAAATAGTTTAATAATCGCCGACTCATCCCACTTACTCCCTGTAAAAATAACTTAAAAACATCAGATAATAATTTTTTAACGATGAAGAGCAAACAAACAATTCCTTCTATCAACGATCGCTCATGCAACAAAAAAGACCTCACTATCATCAGTGAGGTCTAGAAATACAAATTATTCTGCTGCCACTTTACGTTTTTTCGCTGCTTTTTCACGTTCAGATTTGTTTAGGATCTGTTTACGCAAACGAATAGATTCGGGTGTCACTTCACAATATTCATCATCGTTCAAGAATTCTAAAGATTCTTCCAAAGTCAGAATACGTGGTTTTTTGATTACAGAAGTTTGGTCTTTGTTAGCTGAACGAACGTTTGTCATTTGTTTTGCCTTCGTGATATTTACACCTAAGTCTTTATCACGGCTGTTTTCACCAACGATCATGCCTTCGTATACTTCAGTAGTTGGTTCAACAAAGACAGTTCCACGTTCTTCTACACTCATGATTGAGTACATCGTAGCCTTACCAGTATCAACAGAAACTAACGCGCCGTTACGACGTCCGCCGATCACGCCTTGGATCATTGGCAAGTATTGGTCAAATGTATGGTTCATGATGCCGTATCCGCGAGTCATTGATAAGAATTCAGTAGTGAATCCGATCAAGCCGCGGGCAGGAGCTAAGAAGACCAAACGAACTTGTCCGTTACCAGAATGAATCATGTCTTGCATTTCTGCTTTACGTTGACCTAAAGCTTCAATCACGCTGCCCATGTATTCTTCTGGAGTGTCGATTTGTACTCGTTCAAACGGTTCACATTTAACGCCATCAACCATTCGTTCAATAACTTCTGGACGTGATACTTGCAATTCATAGCCTTCACGACGCATGTTTTCGATCAAGATCGACAAATGCAATTCGCCACGACCAGAAACAGTCCACGCATCAGGAGACTCTGTATTTTCAACACGTAAAGAAACGTCTGTGTGCAATTCTGACATCAAGCGTTCTTCAATTTTGCGTGAAGTCACGTATTTACCTTCGCGACCAGCAAACGGTGAATTGTTTACAAGGAATGTCATTTGCAATGTTGGTTCATCGATGTGCAAGATTGGTAATGCGTCTTGGTGGTCGATAGGTGTTACTGTTTCCCCAACAAAGATGTCTTCCATCCCAGAAACAGCGATCAAATCGCCGGCTTTTGCTTCTTGAACTTCCAAACGTTGCAAGCCGAAGAAACCAAAGATCTTCGTTACACGGAAGTTTTTAATCGAACCGTCAAGTTTCATAACAGAAACTTGGTCGCCGACTTTCATTTTTCCACGGAAGATACGGCCGATACCGATACGTCCAACATAGTCATTGTAATCTAGTAATGATACTTGGAATTGTAGCGGTTCGTCACTGTTATCAACAGGAGCTGGAATCTTTTCAACGATCGTATCAAAAACAGGCGCCATTGTTTCTTGTTGTTCCGCAGGGTCATCCGATAAACTAGATGTTCCATTGATTGCTGAAGCATAGATCACTGGGAAATCCAATTGATCATCATCTGCTCCTAATTCGATAAATAATTCTAATACTTCATCTACCACTTCTTCTGGACGTGCAGAAGGTTTGTCGATTTTATTTACAACAACGATTGGTGTTAAATGTTGTTCTAAGGCTTTTTTCAATACAAAACGCGTTTGTGGCATCGTACCTTCATAGGCATCTACAACAAGTAATACGCCATCAACCATCTTCATGATACGCTCTACTTCACCACCGAAGTCAGCATGTCCTGGAGTGTCCATGATGTTGATTTTGTAATCCTTATAGTTTACTGCGGTATTTTTCGCTAAGATCGTGATACCACGTTCTTTTTCTAATGCATTTGAATCCATTGCCCGTTCTTGTAGGTTTACATGACTATCAAGGGTATCGGATTGTTTTAACATTTCATCTACTAATGTTGTTTTACCATGGTCGACGTGGGCAATAATAGCCACGTTGCGGATATCTTCTCTGTAATTCAATTTTAATTGCTCCTTTTCTTGTAACGCGAGACTCACTCGATTGACAATTATAACAGAAAATCCCTAAGAGTGTTAGTAAAACATTTTCATTTTTTCAGAAAAAGTTTTTTCTTAAGAATTTTACTGGTCAAAGGCTTGAATCTCCGCCATTGCTGCCTGTGTCGCACCAACGAAAAATTCTCTTCCTTGATAAGTCAACGGCTGCCTATTTGCCCCATAGCTAACCATTCCTAATTGATCCATCATAATCGTTCCGGCAGCATAATCCCACGGACTGAGCATACTGATATATCCAATTTGAGTCCCCTTCAAAATCGCGATAAAATCTAAGCCTGCACAGCCTAAAACACGGATGCCCATGGATTCAAGCCCGATCTCCTGTGCATGAAACGCATTTTTTCGGTAAAGAGCCGCATTCATTCCGATCAGCCCTGCTCTTAAAGAGGTGTTCTCAGGCGCGTCGATTTCCTTCTTATTAAAGAAGACCTTGCCGACTTTTGGGCCACCCCAAAAAAGCTCATCTCGCATCACGTCATAAATAAAACCAAGCTGGCCGACGCCTTCTTCATAGACAGCGATCATAATGCAGAAATTTTCCTGCTGCATCACAAAATTCAATGTCCCGTCGATCGGATCAATCACAAAGACGCGCCCTTTGTCGATCGGTGTCTGGTCCTGCCCGTTTTCCTCGCCCAATATCAGCGCCTCTGGATCATATTCGTTGATTTTTTTGACGATGAAATCCTGTACCTCTTTATCTACATTCGTTACTAAATCGGTGCGACCGTTTTTTTGATCGACCTTCAAGGCATCGCCCAAGCCTGTCTTGATTTTACTCGCTGCTTCATAGATCCATTGAATGATCTCATTTTCCATCTTCATCTCTCCTTAAAAATCGATCTCGCTGTACTTATAGCGCTTTTGTCCCGCCAGAAGCAATGATACACTGACTACATTTTAAACCGCTTAGACGGCGTTTCTTTGGCCTTCTTGACTGTATGATAGATCGAATACGTACTCACTTCTTGAAATTCTCGCCCTAGTCGCTTTTCCTCGCCAATACTTTTAACCACTGTTTTAAATTTTTTGTAGCCATTTAGAAATCGTTCTTTGTCTATTCCATTCTCATTAGCTTCTTCGACTAAATTGAAAAAATTTACCACGGTTGTAATTTCATCGTGTGACCAGTCTTCATCGATTGGATAACTATAATTTGCCACTTTCCCACGCTCCATTCAAAAACAGTTTAACATAAAATGATTCTTACCCGCTTTTTTGGATTCACAAACACGTTTCTTTAGTCGCAAAATATCGTAAACGATACCTTGTCTCCCTCTTATTTTCCTGCTTTTTAGCATTAAATGACTTTTAGATTTCTTATAGCCTGTGTGAAGTTCACTCAAAAAAAGCCAAAATCCCTTTTAGAGGATTTTGGCTTTTAAAAACATCGTTTTAAATATGGATCGGCATCCCTAAAGCTAGCTCAGAGGCATCCATCACAATTTCACCTAATGATGGGTGTGGATGGATCGTCAATGCGATGTCTTCCGCGTTCATTCCTGATTCGATGGCCAACGCCAACTCAGAAACCATATCACTAGCACCAACACCGGCAATTTGCCCGCCAATGATCACATTGTCTTCGACTGTTGTAACCAAACGGATAAAGCCTTCTGTTTTGCCTAATGACAAGGCACGACCGTTACCAGAGAATGGGAATTTGAATGCTTTCGCTTCCAGACCCGCTTCCTTCGCATCTTTGATCGTCATACCTACTGTAGCTAATTCTGGATCAGTAAAAGCAACAGCCGGCATTGCTTTGTAATCAACCGCTACTTTTTTACCAGAAATCGCCTCAGCGGCAATTTTCGCTTCATAGCTGGCTTTATGGGCCAACGCTGCGCCAGGAACGATATCGCCAATAGCATAGATACTAGGGATATTCGTACGTCCTTGTTTGTCTACAGTGATCAATCCGCGTTCCGTCATTTCAACACCGGCTTGTTCCAAGCCCATGTCGTTCGTGTTTGGGCGACGTCCGACAGTGACCATCACGTAGTCTGCATCGATCGTTTCTTCTTTCCCGTCTACTTCATAGCGTACTGTAACACTGTCGCCGTTATCTACAGCTTCACGTGCCATTGCAGAAGTCACGACCTTGATACCTTTTTGTTTGAAATCTTTTTCGACAAGCTGAACCATGTCTTTTTCATAGGTTGGCAAGATTTGCGGCGTTCCTTCAAGGATCGTCACTTCCGCACCAAGGTTCGCATATGCGCCGCCTAATTCCGCACCGATGACGCCTCCGCCAATAATGACCATTTTTTCTGGTACAGCTTCTAATGCCAAACCTCCGGTAGAGTCCAACACACGTCCGCCAAATTTGAAGCCTGGGATCTCGATTGGACGAGAACCTGTTGCGACAATGGCATTGTTAAATGAATACGTTTGTGCTGAATCTGGATGAATAACCCGTAATGTTTGATCATCAACAAAGAACGCTTCGCCTTCGATGATCTCCACCTTGTGTTTCTTCAGTAAAAATTTTACGCCTGTCGTTAATTTATTAACGACTTCGTTTTCTTTCCAATCTTGCGTTTTAGCAAAATCTAACTTCACGTTTTCGCTTGTCACGCCGAACATTGTCGAGTCAAGTGAATCGTGGTAATGGTGTCCAGCAGAAATCAAGGCTTTCGAGGGTACACAGCCGACGTTCAAACAAACGCCGCCAATATATTCCCGTTCAATGATCGCTACTTTTTGTCCCATTTCTGCGGCGCGGATAGCGGCTACGTAGCCGCCAGGTCCTGCACCGATTACAACTGTATCTAATTCAATGGCGAAATCTCCAACTACCATGATTTTATCATCCTTCCATTAATAATAATTCTGGGTCAGCTAATAAACGTTTGATATTGTTCATCGCTTTTTGCGCTGTCGCCCCATCAACGATGCGATGGTCGAAGCTTAATGAAAGTTTCATCACACGGCCAACCGCTAATTCGCCTTCGTCATTGACGATTGGTTGTTGCGCAATCGTACCAACGCCAAGGATCGCAACTTCAGGGTAGTTGATGACTGGTGTGAACCAGCCGCCGCCCACTGAACCGATATTTGAGATCGTAATAGTTCCATTACGCATATCGTCTCCTGATAATTTACCATCATGTGCCAAGGCCGCCTTTTCGTTGATTTCATCAGCGATCTTGAACATGCCTTTAGTGTCCGCATTTTTCACATTTGGTACATATAATCCATGATCGGTGTCCGTTGCAATACCGATATTGTAGTAATTTTTATAAACGATCTCTTGTGCCGCATCATCGATCGATGCGTTTAAGACTGGGTATTTCTTCACAGTCGCAGTCAACGCTTTAACGACGTAAGGCAAGAAGGTTAATTTAGTGCCATTGTCTAGAGCCACTTGTTTGAATTTCTTACGGTGATCCCAAAGCTTAGACACTTCTACTTCATCATGCAACGTTACATGAGGAGCAGTATGCTTGCTGTTGACCATTGCTTTGGCAATCGCTTTACGTGTTGGTGTCAATTTCTCGCGAGTTTCCATTTCGCCCATAGTTGAACTAAATGCTTGCGCAGGTTTTTCCGCTTTCGCTGAAGCACCTGAAGTTGACGCCGTCGTTTCTGTTGGTTTTTCTTCTGCTTTCGCTGGTGCAGCTTGTCCGCCGCCAGAAACGAATGTGTTGATGTCTTCTTTTGTCACACGTCCACCTTTACCAGTAGCTGTTACTTGAGAGATATCAACGTCCTTTTCACGAGCATATTGACGAACAGATGGCATAGCCAACACACGTTTGTCAGGGTTGCTTGCTTCAACGACGGAAGAATCACCTTTTGCTTCTGCTTTTGGCGCTTCTGCAGGTGCAGAGCTTTCGCTTGAAGAAGCACTGGCATCATTGTGTCCAGGTGCATCGATTTCGACCAATACATCGCCAACATTAGCGACTGTACCTTCGTCTACGATGACTTTTTTGATTGTTCCAGTTACTGGAGAAGGGATTTCTTCTACTGATTTATCGTTTTGTACTTCTAGCAATGTATCGTCTTCTTCGATCGTATCGCCGGCTTTAACAAACCACTTAACGATCTCACCTTCTGCAATTCCTTCACCGATATCTGGTAATTTGAATTGGAAAACGCCGCCGCCATTGTCAGAACTGCTGCTTTCGCTTGATCCGCTTTCCACAGTTGGTTCTGCTGCTGGTGCTTCCGGTGTTTGAGATTCTGCTGCGACACCTGCGTCGCCTTCATTGTCTTCGTGTCCCGGCGCATCGATTTCGACTAATACGTCACCGACGTTCGCTACGGTTCCTTCGTCTACAATAATTTTTTTAACCGTTCCAGTTACTGGAGAGGGAATTTCTTCCACTGATTTATCGTTTTGTACTTCTAATAATGTATCATCTTCATTAATTGTGTCGCCAGCTTGGACGAACCATTTGACGATTTCGCCTTCAGCGATGCCTTCACCGATGTCAGGCAATTTAAATTGGTAAGCCATGATTTTCGCTCCTTATTTCTATTTGCCAGCATTTAAGCTAGCTTGCTAGTAATGAATTTTCCTTATATAAAATTCAATAGTCTCATATGCATGCCTGTTTACGAATCTACTAAAATCGATTCGTAAAACTGACAATTAAAATGCTACGATTTCTTTTACTTTTGCTTCAATATCTGCTGCGTTCGGCAACCAGATACCTTCTGCTTGTCCAAATGGGAAAATCGTATCTGGAGCAGAAACACGTCCGATTGGCGCTTCCAATGAAAGAATCGCACGTTCAGAAATTTCTGAGATTACTTGTGCAGAGACACCTGCTTGTTTTTGTGCTTCTTGGACAACGACTACGCGTCCTGTTTTTTCAACAGATTTGATGATCGTATCTACATCAAGCGGCGCTACAGTACGTAGGTCAATAATTTCTGCATTGATGTTTTCTTTTGCTAAGTTGTCTGCTGCTTTGATTGCTTCACGGACCATCGCACCATAGGTAATGATCGAAACATCCGAGCCTTCTTTTGTAACGGCAGCTTTATCCAATGGTACTTCGTAAATTCCTTCTGGTACTTCTTCACGGAATGAACGGTACAATTTCATATGTTCTAAGAATACGACTGGGTCATTGTTGCGAATTGATGCAATCAACAAGCCTTTTGCATCGTAAGGATTTGAAGGAATCACCACGCGCAAGCCTGGAGATTGAGCCATTAATCCTTCTAAGTTGTCTGAGTGAAGTTCTGGTGTATGAACACCACCACCAAACGGTGCGCGGATCGTTACTGGTAAGTTTCGTGTATTCCCCATACGGTAACGTGTACGAGCCATTTGTCCGACGATCTCATCCATCGCTTCAAAGACGAATCCAAAGAATTGGATTTCTGGAACTGGACGGAAGCCTTGTAAAGCAAGTCCGAAAGCCAAGCCGCCGATACCGGATTCAGCCAACGGTGTATCGAACACTTGATCTTCGCCGAATTTTTCTTGAAGACCTTCAGTCGCACGGAATACTCCGCCATTTTTACCAACGTCTTCACCGAAAATTAAAACTTCTTTGTCTTTTTCAAGCATCAGAGCTAAGGCATCTGTGATTGCTTGGATCATTGTTTTTTGTGCCATGATTATTTCGACTCCTTCGCTTCATAGAATTCAACTTGTTCTTTAATGTTTTGAGGTTGTACTTCATACATATTTTTCAAGAAATCAGAAACCTTTTGTTTCGGTACACGGTCAGCATCTGTGATCGCTTGTTTGATTTCTTCTTTTGTCGCTTCGATAACTTTTTCTTCTTGTTCTTCTGACCATAAACCTTTTTCAGTTAAATATTTACGGAAGCGAACCAATGGGTCTTTCTTTGTCCATTCGTCATCCATTTCTTTTGAACGGTAACGTGTTGGATCGTCACCAGACAAAGTATGTGGACCATAACGGTACGTCAATGTCTCGATCAATACTGGACCGTTGCCGTTTGCTGCCCATTCACGTGCTTTCTTAGATACATAATAAACAGCCAATGGGTCCATTCCATCCACTTGGATACCAGGAATTCCGGCTGCAACTGCTTTTTGAGCCAATGTATTCGCAGCAGTTTGTTTTTCACGAGGTGTTGAGATTGCGAAGCCGTTGTTTTGAATGTAGAATACAGCGTTTGCATGATAAGCCCCTGCAAAGTTGATCGCTTCGTAGAAATCACCTTGTGAAGAACCGCCATCACCTGTATATGTGAAAACAACATTTTTACTATCGCGTTTTTTCAATCCTAATGCGACACCGGCAGCTTGTACATATTGAGCTCCGATGATGATTTGTGGTGGTAATGCTTGCAATTCAGCAGGATAGTTGTTCCCGGCAACGTGACCACGAGACCATAAGAAGGCTTCTGCTAGCGGCAGACCATGTTTGATCAATTGAGGCACATCACGATACCCTGGTAATAGAACATCCTCTTTTTCAAATGCGAAGTGACTCGCTAATTGGCTGGCTTCTTGTCCAGCAGTTGGAGCGAAAAATCCTAAACGTCCTTGACGGTTCAATGCCGTTGAACGTTGGTCCAAAACACGCGACCAAACCATTGAAGTCATTAACTCAACAAGTTCGTCATCCGACAAGTCAGGAACTAGATTCTCATTCACAATCTTTCCGTCTTCATCTAGCGCTTGGTACACGGGGAAATCCGCGTTTACATCTTTTAGTAAGGCTTCAAAATCAATCGTTAACTTTTTTTCTGCCATGGTGTCACACTTTCCTCTCTTAAGTAAATTCAGTCTTGTTATCAGTGCAACAGCAAGTCAATCTGTATTATTGCTATTGCCCCTTCTTCTCTAAATTAGCATTTTTATAGTCAAATGACAACAAACTTGCTCACTGGTTTTGAACGAATTGAAGCGTTTCACCTTTTAGCCATGTGAAAGACCATTCAGCCTGTTTTAAAGCGGATTTTCTTCTTATAAATTTCAAATAAAGTTGGATACTCCAAAAGAACAGCGATTCTTGGTCAACCAGTCGATACTTCCTGTCTGAAAAGTCAAAAAAAGACTCAAGGATCGCTCCTCAAGTCTTTGGGATTGTTGCCTTTTTTCACAATAAAAGAAACAGAATAGCAACACAGGCTATTCTGTTATAGTTCAGATCCATTCTTTAGCAAGTTTGATATAAAGAACTTTTCCTAATTGCGTGGCTAGCATATAAACGATCACGATTCCGACATACCAGAACCAATAAGTAGTTGGCAAATGTACAAAATCAAATTGTTCAGCGATCGGGGTTAATACAACAAGTATTCCTACAACTACTGCCATCAGCAAACTAATGAACACTTGTGGCGCTGGCCGACTTTGGATAAATGGAATTTTTCTCGTCCGAACCATCAAAACGACCAATGCTTGCGTCGTTAACCCGATCATGAACCATCCTGTTTGGAACAGGTTCTGTGTCCCGACTGTATTGGCACCAAAAACAAACCACATAACTAAAAACGTAATGATGTCAAAAACGGAACTGATCGGACCGATACACACAGTAAATTTCAGGAGACCTTTTGTTTCCCACTTCGTTGGTACTTGCAACTCTTCCTCGTCCACATTATCCCAAGGAATCGTCAATTGCGCGAAATCATAGATTAAATTTTGCAATAGCAATTGGATCGACAGCATAGGCAAGAATGGCAAGAAGGCACTTGCGATCAGAATAGAGAACACATTCCCGAAGTTCGAGCTGATCGTGATCTTGATGTATTTCATCATATTACTGAAGACACGGCGGCCTTCGATGACACCATTCTCAAGAACACCCAAACTTTTTTCTAGTAAAATGATCGAACTGGCATCTTTTGTAATATCTGCCGCTGTATCCACTGAGATCCCTACATCCGCTTTTCTTAAAGCGGGAGCATCATTGATTCCATCTCCCATAAAGCCCACAGTATGACCTTTACTTTGCAACGATTCAATGATCCGAGATTTTTGCATAGGATTTAGTTTCGCAAATAAATTGATTTTTTCTGCAGCTTGATACAATTCATCTTCCGACATGTCGTCTATTTGGTTTCCTAATAGGTAATCATCTGCTGAGATCCCTACATCCTGACAAACCTTTTGCGCAACGATGGCGTTGTCTCCAGTCAAGACTTTCACCACTACCCCATGCTGATGAAGGGATTTGATGGCTGGTTTTGCTGAAGCCTTCGCTGGGTCCAGGAATCCCATGAAGCCGATCAAGATCATGTCTTTTTCGTCTTCAGTAGAATAGATAGCTTCATCATGTGCGTCACGACGAACAGCCACAGTGATGACTCGCATTCCTTGACGGTTCATTTTTTCATTCACCGTTTGCAATTGGTGGCGAATCTCAGAAGTAAGCTCCAAAATTTCTCCATTAATTTCTACATATTTACAAATCTCCGCCATCTCTTCCACGGCACCCTTAGTAATCATTAATTGGTGATCATCTGT
This sequence comes from Enterococcus sp. 12F9_DIV0723, assembly GCF_002174375.1. Taxonomy (NCBI): domain Bacteria; kingdom Bacillati; phylum Bacillota; class Bacilli; order Lactobacillales; family Enterococcaceae; genus Enterococcus; species Enterococcus sp. 12F9_DIV0723. The sequence continues at coordinate 1,826,736 of NZ_NIBK01000001.1, forward strand.
TTTCATGACAACCGTTAAACGACGGCGTGAAAAGTCAAAGGGAATTTCATCAATCTTTTGAACCGCTTGATACGGCAATTGACGGTCTTGTTCTTCAAAATAATTAATAACAGCGATATCCATCAGATTTTTCCAACCTGTTTGATAGGTGGAATTCATGAATGCTAAATCTAAGACTTGTTCATTTTCATTTCCCAATGGATCAAGATGCTCTACAAGAACCACGCGATCCTCAGTGATCGTCCCTGTCTTATCTGTACAGAGAACATCCATGCTTCCTAAATTTTGAATAGAGGCTAATTCTTTTACAATCACTTTGTGTTTTGAAAGTGTCAAAGCACCCTTAGCCAAGTTAGAGCTGACGATCATTGGCAGCATCTCAGGAGTCAAACCGACAGCTACGGCAATCGCGAAGAAGAAGGCGCTGCTCCAATCCCCTTTTGTTAAACCGTTGATCAAGAAAACAAGCGGGAATAAAACCATGACCATCCGTAACAACAGCTTGCTGACTTTGGCTAACCCAATATCAAAGGACGTTTTTCCACGCTTTGAGGTCGCGTTTCTGGCAATATCTCCAAAAAATGTTTGTTGTCCGGTTTTTAAAATAATTGCTTTTCCTTGACCACTCAACACATCTGTTCCCATAAATACCAGATTCGTTAAGTCCAATGCTGTTGTTTCTTCTGTTACTTCGTTTTCTTCTGCAAGGTATTTTTCAACGGGCATTGATTCTCCCGTTAACGATGATTGGTTGACGAAAAGGTCTTTCGTCCAAATCAACACGGCATCTGCTGGGATCATGTCGCCAGTCGCTAACGTCAAAATGTCACCAGGTACGATTTCATCCATCGGAATTTCTTTTGTTTCTCCGTTCCGCGTGATTGCTGCGGTATTTTCAATCATTTCTTTTAATTCGATACTCGCTTTTTGCGAACGGTATTCTTGAATAAAGGTTATCAAGACGCTGGCCAAGATCATGATCGTCATTACAACTGCGGCTTCCAGGTCATTCGTCAGTAAAGAAACAATTGCTAATAGCGCCAGTACGTAGACAAATGGATCATTAAAGGATTGAAGGAATAATAACATGCCAGGCGTCGGCTTTTGTGAGGAAACCTCATTTGGACCGTATTCTTCCAAACGACTTTTCGCATCTTCTTCGGATAAGCCCTGTAAAGATGTTCGCAAGTTTAGAAAAAGGTCACGGTCAGGTAAAATTGCTAGTTTTTTTAATTCTTGATCTTTATTGATTTTGCGAGCAAGAAGGTTTTTTTTGTTCATCATAATGGTTCCTCCTAAAATTCAGGACAATCGAAGTAGTCCTATCGTATTTGCTTTTCGGTCGACTATCCTCATGATCCATCTTCCTCACATCCTTTCGATCTTATATTTTTGTCTAAGTGAAACGTATAGAGATTCAACATTTTGATTAGCTGCCGCAGCCATGTCCATGTGCGCAATAATTGTTCATCCATTACAAATGCTTCTATAGTAAGTCTGCGTGAAGGGTTCTATTCATTCACTGAAATTAACGCGCTCTATAGTAAGTGGTTGAACTCGCCGCTAGCTCATATCTTTGGATCGTATTTTTCGAAGAGCGAAAAATACGGTTATTTTCGTACGCTTATCATTTTTCTAACCTGCTAACGCAGGAAGGAAAACTGACAAAAAGCGCGTGCTCGAAAATGAGCACGCGCGAAAAATCATTCATGTTCATCGTCGAGCTTTAGCACTATAGGGCGTAGACAAAAGTTGTCAGCTACGTTATGAATCACCTTCACGATGATCCCTGTTCTACCCATTGGCGTCTCTCGACATTTTTGGGCAGTAGCCTGTGTCCATATAGGAGCCTCACCTAACAATTATTCTTATTTACATTCTCACTATAGGGTACTTAAAACGAAGTGTCAAATATTTGGCTGAAAAAACTTGTTCATTTTCAGAAATTCATCTACTTTTTTATTAGGTGCAGCACCAAAATAGTCGGCGAATTTTTTACTCCAACGTTTTGTTTCGCGAGCTTCCGCGAATTTCTCCATCGTATCATCATAGGTTTCGATCAATCCATAGTCGTATTCTTGGTAAGTGTCATAATGGACAACTGCCTCTTCCGGTAAACGTGGTTTGATTCTCATTTCTACGTTTGGCTTTCCGATACTTAGTCCAGCCACAGGCATCACGTAATCAGGCAAGTTTAATAGTCTGCTGACTTCTGAAATATCTTTTCGGATGGAGCCGACAACAACAGATCCCAATCCCAAGGCCTCTGTTGCGATCACGGCATTTTCTAATGCCAATGCTGTATCTGTGACCGCCGTTATCAATGGGTCTAAGCCGGAATCAATAGGATAATCGGTGCCATAATGGCGCGCAACTTTCTGCGTGCGTTTTAAATCTGCTACAAAAACTAAAAAGGCCGAACTGTGGAGCATATGAGGATTTCCAGGATTCATCGCTACCAGTTGTTTTCTTATTTCTTGATCTCTAATTACGACAATGCTATACATTTGACCGTTCATCCAACTAGGCGCTTGTCGACTTGCGTTTAGGATTTTGTGCAGTTCCTCCTCTGATAATTGATACGTTTCATCAAAGCTTCGATAGGTCCGGTGCTGATTTAAAATCTCCAATGCTTCCATTTAACTCCTCCTTAATTCTCTTGAAATACGTTTTAGCTGATCAAAAAACTGTTTCTGTGTTTTTTTCGTCAGCCGAGTATAATTCACCCTCATTGCCATTGTATCATTACTAAAAAGGAATGCGGGGGCTATCGCTATTTTTTCTCTTAGAAAAATCTCCCAATCTTTTCTCGTCAAACGCTGATGTTTCCAGGTCAAATACACATAGATGCCGCCATCGATTTTTGATATTGCCCAATCGTCTGCGATCTGATTCGATGCCGCAGCGAAGTCATGAGCCTTTTGCTTCAAGGTTGCCACGAGCGCTTCCTGATTTTTTTCAAAGTGCGCGTCTGTTAATGCTGTATGAGCAATTACTTGGGGAAAAATACTGATCGAAAAATCCATCATTTGTTTTGCCTCGGACAACCGTTGAATTAGATCTTGATCAGCAACGACCCAGCCAATTTTGATAGACGAACCCAACAATTTAGAGAGTGAACCCAAGTGGATGACTTGATGCGGTGCTAGCTCCTTTAAAGACGGTGGCAGGTCGATAAAGTTCATTTCGCTAAACACTTCGTCTTCCACGATCGGTATCTGATAGTTATGACTAAGTGCAATCAATTCTTTTCGTCGATTTTCTGACATGGTCGTCCCAGTCGGATTTTGAAAGGTTGGGTTCAGAATGATCAATTTTATTTTCTTAGTCAGGATGAGCTGCTCCAGCTTATCGATACGCATCCCTTCTTGATCCATCTCTACGCCATACAATTTAACACCGGCACTTGCGAAGATCGGCAGTGAGTATAAAAAAGAAGGGTCCTCGATCGCCACGCTATCACCACTTTGTAACATCACCTGCAGCAATAAGAACATCGCTTGTTGTGCGCCCGAAGTAATCAAGACTTGATTTGCCGAAACGTCGATTTTTTGTTCTAGTTTAATTCGTTGACAAATAATCTGCTGCAACGGTCGGTAGCCAAGAGGGCTTTGCTTCTGTTCCTCTAACAATAACTCCTCCCACGTATATGAGGGAAATCGAAAATCAGGGATCAAATTGAGGGGCAGATCTCCTGAGTAAAGATCAATTGCCTCAGGATCGGATAATAAGGGGTGGATTTTCTCTAGAAAAGACTCTTTAGGGTGCGATTCCTGCGTGAATAGTCGGCGCCAATCGACCCGGGGAGTCGTACTGCGTCCCCAATTTCCTTCATTCACCACTGTCCCACTGCCTTGCCGACGCAAGATCCAGCCAAGACTGACTAGCTCATCCAATGCGTGAACGACGGTTGACCGATTCACTTGGTAATGTTCTGCCAGCTTCCGTTCTGCCGGTAATTTATCGCCTGGTTTCAAGGTTCCCTCTTGGATATACGTAATAATTTGTTCAATGATTTGTTGATAAATCGGCGTAGACTTATTTTCTGCTAGTTCCCACATGGTCATCCCCCGTTTATAATTGGATGATTTAACATTAATCCAATTATATTTTCATGTCAATTGAACAAAGAAAAAGACTCCTGCCAAGCAAACGACAGGAGTCTTTTTAAAATCTTTTAAATGGTATCACCATTAAAAATCGAATTTTTAACGACGACATAATCTACTTTTTGCAAGGCTTCTAAGTCATTGCCACCAGCATAGGAGATAGAGGATTGCAAGTCCTGCTGCATTTCCACTAAAGTGTCTTTTAAAGAACCTTTATAAGGGATCCAAATTTTCTTACCTTCCACGTTTTTCTTTTCGCCTTTTTGGAATTCAGAAGCACTACCGAAGTATTCTTTGTATACAACGCCTTCTTCCACCATTGTTTCCCCAGGAGATTCTTCGTGTCCAGCAAATAGAGAACCAATCATGATCATCGTTGCACCAAAGCGAATAGATTTCGCAATATCGCCATGTGTACGAATCCCACCATCTGCAATGATTGGTTTCCGCGCTGCTTTAGCACACCAGCTCAACGCAGCTAACTGCCATCCGCCCGTACCAAAGCCTGTTTTAATTTTAGTAATACATACTTTCCCCGGTCCAATTCCTAGTTTTGTCGCATCAGCTCCGGCATTTTCCAATTCACGTACAGCTTCTGGCGTGCCGACATTTCCAGCGATAACGAAAGTTTCCGGCAAATATGTTTTTATGTGTTTGATCATATTGATGACCGCATCTGAATGACCATGAGCAATATCGATCGTGATAAAATCAGGGTTCAACTTCTCTTCAGCTAACTGTTTTACAAAATCATATTCGTAGCCTTTGACGCCGACACTGATTGATGTAAACAACCCGCGCGCTTGCATTTTCTTAATGAAAGGAATTCGCTCCTCTTCATAAAAGCGATGCATAATATAGAAATACCCATTTTCTGCCAAAAATTCAGCAATCGTTTCATCGATGATCGTTTGCATATTGGCTGGTACAACAGGCATTTTAAAACTGAATTTCCCTAATTTAACAGTCGTGTCACATTCTGATCGGCTGTTCACAATACATTTGTTGGGGATCAACTGAATATCTTCATAATCAAATACTTTCATAAATGGCCTCCAATGGATAACTTAGCTATCTCGTTTTATTCTCGTCATTTTTTTACTTATGAAAAATGACCGTGTTCTCGTCGCGCGAAGCTTTACACAAAACAAACGTTACAACTGTCAATCGATGCATACACACCCTCTTACCAGCATCTGATACGTGTAAATCGCGAACGATAAAAAAACATAGGGCAGTATCGCCCTATGTAATTTACAACATATCCGGTTAAAAAGCAAGCTGATTTTAAATTTTATCGCAAAAAACACGAACATTACCTTTTATACTAAAGTACTTCTTAATTTTTTCGCCTGTAGACTGATTAAAAAGATAACATCTTCCATTTCTTCTTCGTTTGTCACATTCATTTCGATCTTCTGCGTGTTTTTTGACACGTCTTCAAATTTTTCCTTAAACTCCTTCGACATCACCTTTACCATCGGAGTCAAATAGCTTATACCAAAGTCTGGGAATGGAGTGCTCACGGAGAAATAGTTTTCATGGATCTTGATTTGACAAAGTAGACCGTTGTATTGCTCGATCACTAATTGCCAGCCTGATTTTTTTTGGAATATGTATGTGATTTTCGGATCATAATGTCTCATGATCTGAGCTAATAAGATTTTTAGATATTGGGAATTTGGCAATCCTGATAAGATCGTCTGGAGTTCTCTCTTTTCATCATCAGCCTTGGATCGTTTTCTTTCCATAGTCCTCGCCTCTTTCAATACGCTGTGGAACGAAAAATAATTCTAACTAATGCAATGGTTGTATGAGTTAAATTCTTTTTATTTTTCTTCAATTTCATATATTCTTTTAACGTTTTTTTCATATTCAGTTTACCATTTTTAATGA
>NZ_NIBK01000001.1:1832840-1951227 GCF_002174375.1 Enterococcus sp. 12F9_DIV0723
GTTTACCATTTTTAATGAAAACTGTCATTTTTTTAATCCGGTTACTCCTATAACCAAAAAAAAAGACCCGTCGGCCTTTTTTTAATTATTTTGATTTATCACCAATATCCCGGCGATAAAAATAGTCTTTGGTAGTAGCTTCATCCAACGCTTGGTAAACTTTCTTTTGCGCTGCTTCAATCGTGTCGGCTTCTGCTTCTACTAAGAGTACTCGTCCGCCTGAAGCCACGGTTGCCTCATTCTTTTCAGCGACTCCTGCATAATAGACGGTCACTTGGTCATTGAAGGTTGGTATATCCATCCCTTTTTTATAGTCATTCGGATAGCCTTCTGCCGCCAATACGACGCCCACGGACGCTCGTTCGCTCCAAGTCAGCTCTGGCTTACGATTGTTCAGCAAATCATCAATGATCTGTGCAAGATCACTTGTCAGTCGAGGCAGGACGACCTGTGTTTCAGGATCACCAAAGCGAGCATTGAATTCAATGACTTTTGGTCCTTTTTCTGTCGCGATCAATCCAGCATATAAGATTCCTGTAAAGGGCGTATCATTTTTGATCATTCCTAAAGCGGCTGGCTTGACTATTTTTTCTAACGCAGACGTTACCATCTCTGAAGAAATTTGAGGGACTGGTGAATAAGCCCCCATCCCGCCAGTATTCGGACCTTGATCGCCATCATAAGCACGTTTGTGGTCCTGAGCGATCACCATTGGATAGACTTCTTCGTCCTTTACAAATGCGAGTAGTGAAAATTCTTCCCCCGCTAAAAATTCTTCCACCACGACTTTGTCACCACTCTCACCGAAGCGATGATCCGTCATCATTTCTTTCAATGCTTGCAGCGCATCGTCTAAGGTGAGTGCAACAGTAACGCCTTTGCCCGCTGCCAACCCATCCGCTTTGATGACGATGGGGGCGCCTTTTTCTCTGACATACGCGCACGCTGCCTCATAGTCAGTAAAGGCTTCATACTCCGCTGTCGGGATTTGATTGTTCACCATGAGTTTTTTCGCGAATTCCTTGGAACCCTCGATCATTGCGGCTGCTTTATTCGGACCAAATATTTTTAATCCAGCTTTTTGGAAATCATCCACGATCCCATTTAATAGCGGAATCTCAGGTCCTACAAAGGTCCAAGCGATGCCCTGTTCTTTTGCAAATGAGATCAGCGCTTCGTGATCATCTTCTGCAATATCGACGCGCTGAATCCCGTCCTTTTTCATGCCAGGATTGCCCTTTACACAAAAGACATCTGTTACCTTTGGACTTTCCAGCATTTTTTTCGCAATCGCATGTTCACGTCCACCGCTGCCAATAATTAATACCTTCATTGAATCCTCCTCAAATTAATGTTTGAAATGACGAACGCCTGTGAAGACCATCGCTACGCCATATTTATTAGCCATCGCGATTGAATCCTTGTCACGAATACTTCCACCCGGCTGAACGATCGCCTTGATTCCATGCTGTGCCGCGTATTCTACACTGTCATCCATTGGGAAATAAGCATCACTCGCTAAAACTGCCCCTTCCATCCGGCCTTTTGCCTCTTCAAGAGCAATTTTTACGGAGCCTACTCGATTCATTTGACCTGCACCAACGCCGACGGTTTGATGAGCGTTTGCGACAACGATCGCATTCGATTTTACATGCTTCACGGCTTTCCAAGCAAATGCCAATGCCTTCAGCTCTTCGTCTGTTGGTTTCCGATCTGTGGCTACTTCCCATTCTTCTGGAATTTCTGTCACAACATCTTGCTCTTGAACAAGCAATCCACCTAGAACAGACACCACTTCTTGCTGATCGCTGTTCGTGTTGCTGAAATCCAACGTCATTAAGCGCAGGTTTTTCTTGCTTGATAATACGTCAAAGGCTTCCTTGCTGAAGCTTGGAGCAATAATAATTTCTAAAAATAGCTTGTGCATTTCTTCTGCTGTTTCTAGGTCGATTTCGCGGTTTGCGACTAAGATACCGCCAAAGATAGAAGTAGGGTCTGCCTCATATGCAAATTGATACGCCTCTGCAATCGTTCGGCCGCTACCGATCCCACATGGATTCATATGCTTCAGTGCCACTACAGTAGGGTCGGAAAATTCTCTGGCAATACGAATAGCCGCATCGGCATCCTTAATATTATTGTAGGACAATTCTTTCCCGTGTAATTGTTCCGCACTGGCAATCGAATAAGAAACCGGTCGGGCATTTTGATAAAAAGCAGCCGTTTGATGACTATTTTCCCCATACCGCAGCGTTTGCTTCAGCTCATAGGTCAACGTCATTTTTTCTGGTTCCAGCTCTTCTACACGATTCGTTAAGTATTCTGCGATTAAGGCATCGTAGGCCGCAGTGTGACGGAAAACTTTCGCCGCTAAACGTTTCCGCGTTTCTAACGTAGTCGCCTGATTACTTTTCATTTCTGCTAACACAAGTGAATAATCTTCTGGATCAACAACGACCGTTACCGATGCGAAGTTTTTCGCAGCGGAACGAAGCATGCTTGGCCCGCCGATATCAATGTTCTCAATCGCTTCTGCCTCCGTGACGTCTGCTTTAGAGATCGTTTCTTTAAATGGATAGAGATTTACGCAAACAAAATCAATCGGCAGAATATCCTGCGCCTGCATTGCCTCTAAATGACTTGCTAGATCGCGGCGGCCTAATAACCCACCATGGATTTTTGGATGCAGCGTCTTCACGCGGCCGTCCATCATTTCTGGAAAACCAGTAACTTCGTCAATACTCAAGGTCGATAGTCCGGCATCGTCTAGTACTTTTTTAGTCCCGCCCGTAGAAATAATCTCAATCTCTGCGTCAATCAATCCTTTAGTAAATTCTACAATTCCGGTTTTATCTGAAACACTAATCAATGCTCTTGTCATTATGATTCTCCTTATTCATAGTAATGAATTCATTTTGTTTGTGAACGACTAAATACGTATATCGAATACCAAGCAATTAGGCATTTGACTTTCCAATTGAAAAGTTTTTCTCGCTTTTTCTTTACATTTGTAAAGTTTTAGAGCGATTCGCTTAGTATGTGTAAACTTCTCAGTTGTCAGATTCTTTTACAATTTCTGCTAAAACCTGAGGGTAAAGCTGGTGTTCAACTGCATGGATCTTCGTTTCTAAATCACTCAAGCTGTCTGTTTCAGCAACAGATACTTTCCCTTGAGCAATGATCGGTCCTGTGTCCACGCCGCGATCGACATAGTGAATCGTCACGCCTGTTTCCTTTACCCCTGCCTCATAGGCGTCTCTGATCCCGTGTAAACCTGGAAAATCAGGGAGCAGGGCTGGATGGATATTGACGATTCGATTCGGAAATGCTGTTAACAAGTCTTCGCCGATAATGCGCATATACCCCGCTAATACGACCAATTCAACCTCGTGATCCTTCAATTTCTTTAACAGGGCTGCTTCGTAACTTTTCTTATCAGGAAACTCTTTCAACTCGAAGCTCTCACAAGGAATCGAAAATTTCTTTCCTCGTTCTAACACATAGGCATCGCGATGATCAGAAAACAGCAAAACCAACTCGGCCGGGATCTCTTTATCTTTGACGGCCTGAGCGATCACTTCAAAGTTCGACCCATTTCCTGAAGCTAAAACGGCTATTCTCATATTTTTTTCCCTTTGAAAAGAATCGCTGCTTCCTCTTTTTTCGTCACTTTGCCGATTAGAAAGAAGGCTTCGTTTCGTTCAGTGAGATCCGCTTTGACAGCGTCTAATTTTTCTGGAGAAACAGCCAAGACCATTCCAATCCCCATATTGAAAATTTCGTACATTTCCATTTCAGGAATTTTTCCGTACTTTGCTAGCGCGTCAAAGATCGGTAAAACAGGCCACGCATCTAAGTGGATCTCGCAGGCCAATGCGTCCGGCAGCATTCTTGGTAAATTTTCTACAAAGCCGCCACCCGTCACATGGGCGATCCCATTCACTAATTCCTTTTTGATCAGAGGCATTACTGCGTCAACATAAATCTTTGTTGGTGTCAAAATTTCATCGCTGAGAGTGCCAGAAAGCTCCGGCAGCTTCTCGTCGTATGAAAAATGATTCGTTTCAAAGAAAATTTTCCGAACTAAGGAGTAGCCATTTGAATGAATTCCTGAAGAAGGCAAACCAACTAAGATGTCGCCCTCCGAAATTTTCTCGCCGGTGATCATTTGGCTTTTCTCAGCGATTCCCACTGTAAACCCTGCAAGATCATAATCGTCTTCACCATACATTCCCGGCATCTCAGCAGTTTCTCCACCGATCAAGGCTGCTCCTGCTTGCACACAGCCTTCCGCAACACCAGCAACCACTTGTTCCAATCGCGCGGGTACATTTTTTCCTGTTGCGATGTAATCTAGAAAGTATAACGGTTCTGCTCCTTGTGCTACGATATCGTTCACACACATAGCGACACAATCGATCCCGATCGTATCATGTTTGTCCGCCTGAATCGCTACCATCAATTTTGTTCCGACCCCGTCTGTTCCTGAGACTAGAACAGGCTCTTTTACATCGAATTGGCTCAAGTCAAAACAGCCGCCAAATCCGCCGATGGCACCCATGACGCCTAATCTTTCGGTCCTTTTCACATGCTTTTTGATACGCTCCACTACTTCATAACCGGCCTCAACATCTACACCAGCTCTGGAATATGCATTTCCCACTCGTTTCGCCCCTTATTCGTTTTTGTTGGTTCATTTAGAAAAACAGAAAATTTATTGACCCCTTTACCGCATCTATCATGCGCCTGGTCCTTTGATATCAGCCGCTTTAGACAAACGAAGTCTTTTCCTTCAGTGTTGCTTGGTAATGTGCCTCATAATCGTATAACGGTGTCGGATAGTCTCCGTTAAAATAGGCCATGCACAACCCTGAATAGGGTGCGTCAAAATGTAACCCAATAGCGTTGATCAGTCCTTCTTCACTTAAAAAAGAAAGAGAATCTGCGCCGATCAGTTCGCGAATTTCTTCAATTGAATGATTGGCCGCAATCAGCTCTTTGCGGGTTTGTATGTCAATCCCGTAAAAACAAGGATAGCGTAAAGGAGGCGAAGCAATGCGCACGTGAACTTCCTTCGCACCTGCTTCTTTTAATAAGTTTACGATGCGGCGGCTCGTTGTCCCGCGGACGATCGAGTCATCCACCATAATAACTCGTTTGCCCTCAACGACACCTCGGACAGCCGAAAGCTTCATCCGCACCCCTTGCTCCCGCAATTCTTGAGTTGGCTGGATAAACGTTCTGGCGACATATTGATTTTTTACTAACCCCATTTCATAAGGGATGCCTGATTCTTCTGCATAGCCGCTTGCCGCTGATAAGGATGAATTTGGGACACCCACCACCATATCTGCATCAATGCCGTCTTCCTGTGACAAAATGCGCCCCATGTTTTTGCGTGCACTGTGAACGTTCACGCCAGCAATGTTTGAATCGGGACGGGCAAAATAAATATATTCCATTGAACAAATGGCGTGTTGTGTCTCTTTCGTAAAGTGTTCGACTTTTAGGCCTTCATCGTTGATCGTGATGATCTCCCCTGGATTCACATCTTGAATAAACGTGGCCCCAACGACTTCCAGCGCACACGTTTCCGATGCTACGACATACGCGCCATTGACCATTTGTCCAATAGACAACGGGCGAAAGCCGTTAGGATCAAGTGCCGCCACCATCGATTCTTCTGTCAGCATCAGGTAAGCGAAGCCGCCCTTGACCGTGTTCAGGGCCTCCTTCATTCGTTCACACAACGTTTCCTTTTGACTGCGGCGAATCAAGTGCATCAAAATTTCAGTATCAGAGTTTGAATGGAAGATGGCTCCATCAATTTCCAATTCCTTTCGCAAACTTTTTGCATTGGTCAAATTTCCATTATGAGCTAACGCAAAATCCCCATCATAAAAATTGAATAGAAAAGGCTGGATATTATCGACACTACTGTTTCCCGCCGTCGCATAGCGCACATGACCAATCGCTGCCTGCCCTGTTAACTGGTTTAACTGGCGCTCATCTTTAAAGACTTCAGACAACAATCCTAGACCACGAGTACTCATTAATTTGCCGCTGTCATTACTAACGATTCCAGCACCTTCTTGACCACGGTGCTGCAAACTATGCAAGCCAAAATAAGTGACGCGTGCAGCATCTGGGTGACCCCAGATGCCGAAAACGCCACACTCTTCATTTAAACTTTTTACTTCATTAGACATGGAATGGCTTCCTCCCATAATTTTTCAGCTTCCTCTGTAGCGACTGTGATCTCACCGCCCACAGCGTTCATGCGTAGGTTCCCGGAATCCGTCACCTTTCCGACCTTCAAAGCTTTCTTCCCTGCTAAAGTCTCAAAGTCCACTTGCTTCTCTGGATTTACTGATAGAACAAAACGAGATTGAGTTTCTGCAAAAAGAGTTTCGATAGGCATATCTACAGTAATCTCAACACCTAAATGATTCGTGAATGCTGACTCAGCGATGGCTACTGCCAATCCGCCCTCTGCACAGTCATGAGCACTTTCAATGAGACCCGCTTTGATCGCGGCAAGAACGAAGTCTTGATTTGCTTTTTCGACAGCGAGATCAAAGTCCATCAATTTTCCTTCAATTTTTCCTGTTTGCATTTTTTGAATTTCAGTTCCATTGAAATCGTCCTTTGTTTCGCCAACAATATAGATCAAGTCGTCCGCATTCTTGAACTCCTGAGTCGTAATGTGAGCTAAGTCCTCGATCAAGCCCACCATACCAATCATTGGTGTTGGGTAGATCGCTTTCCCGTTCGTCTCATTGTACATGGACACATTTCCTGAAATAACTGGTGTATTCAATGTACGACAAGCCGCTGAAATACCGTCTGCCGAAGTCCACAATTCCCAGAAGCCTTCTGGTTTTTCTGGAGAACCGTAATTTAAACAGTCTGTGATCGCCAAAGGCTGTCCGCCAGAAGCAATAATATTACGTGCCGCTTCAGCAACTGCGATTTGACCGCCTACTTCAGGGTTCAAATACAGGTACCGAGCATTACAGTCAGTCGTCATCGCCAAGGCTTTATTTGTTCCACGAACCCGTAAAACAGCGGCGTCACTCCCGGGTCTGACAACCGTATTTGTTCGAACCTGAGAATCATAGGTCTCATAGATCATTCTCTTTGAAGCGATCGTCGGCTGCTGCAATAACGCCAATAATGTTTCTGTCCCATCAGAAACTTGTGGTTCAAAATCAGCCATCGCTGCGAATTCTTGGATACGTGCGGGTTCGCGTTTTTCATTTTCATACACAGGCGCATCTTCAGCCAATGCATCAACGGGCAAATTCGCGACTTCCTCTCCGTGATGATACAAGCTGTACATCCCGTCATCCGTTACCTCACCGATAGTCACTGCATCCAACTCATAGCGTTTGAACAATGCCACAACTTCCTCTTCATGCCCTTGTTCCACACAAATCAGCATCCGCTCCTGTGATTCCGAAAGCATCATTTCGTAAGGGGTCATCTGTGTTTCTCGCTGCGGGACATCATCCAAATACAGTTTTAACCCAGAGCCGGCTTTTGAAGCCATCTCTGAACTAGAAGAAACCAAGCCGGCCGCTCCCATGTCTTGGATTCCAACCAAAATATCCGAATGCTCTAAAATCAATTCCAAGCATGCCTCTAATAAAAGTTTTTCCATGAAGGGATCGCCTACTTGAACGGCTGAACGCTGTTGTTCTTCCCCTTCAACAAATTCTTCAGAAGCAAACGTTGCGCCATGAATACCATCTCGACCCGTTTTAGCCCCAACGTACATGATCGAATTGCCAACGCCCTTTGCTTGGCCTTTTTGAATATCCTTATGGTCGATCAAGCCCACACACATCGCATTGACTAATGGATTTCCCTCGTAACAAGCATCGAATGCCACTTCTCCGCCGACAGTCGGAATACCGATACAATTTCCATAACCACTGATTCCTGCAACGATTTCTTCTAATAAATACTTCGTGCGTGCGGTAGTCAACTCACCGAAACGCAACGAATCTAAAATAGCGATCGGACGGGCACCCATACTGAAAATGTCGCGAATGATCCCGCCAACACCTGTTGCTGCCCCCTCATATGGTTCGACTGCGGAAGGATGATTGTGGCTTTCTGCTTTAAAAACAACCGCTTGTCCATCACCAATGTCCACGATCCCAGCACCTTCTCCGGGTCCTTGCAACACTTGTGCCCCCTCTGTTGGGAACTTGCGTAATACAGGCTTCGAATTTTTATACGAACAATGCTCGCTCCACATAACAGAAAATAAGCCCGTTTCTGTATAATTCGGAAGGCGGCCAAGGATGTCCTCGGAAATCAGGCGATATTCCTCATCAGTCAACCCCCATCCAGCATAAATGCGCTGATCTTTGATCTCTTGAGCTGTAGGTTCAACTTTCATCATTAGTTTGCAGTCACCTTTCCAAAATTAGTTAGTATTGAAGCGAAGAATTTCTTTCCGTCATCAGAACCCAGTAATGTCTCCATTGCTCGTTCTGGATGCGGCATCATCCCTAAGACATTTCCTGCCTTGTTCGTGATCCCTGCGATATTTGCGACACTTCCATTGATGTTTTCACCTTCATAAGTGAAGACAATTTGATCGTTCGCCTTTAGCTCAGCCAAAGTTTCTTCATCGCAATAATAGCTTCCTTCACCGTGGGCAACAGGAATTTGGATCGTTTCATTCGCTTCATATTCAGAAGTAAATTTTGTTTGGTTATTCACAACAGTGAGTGGTGTGATCTTGCTGATAAATTTCAAGGAATCATTGCGACGCAGCGCACCAGGTAAAAGACCAGCTTCTGTCAGGATCTGAAACCCATTACAGGTCCCAAAAACAGGCTTTCCTTCTTCAGCAAACCGAATAACCTCCGACATGATCGCCGCAAACCGAGCGATTGCACCGCAGCGTAAGTAGTCTCCATAAGAGAATCCGCCTGGAAGCAATACACCATCAAACCCTTCTAGACTGTCGGAATCATATCGAACATACTCGCAATCAGCTCCCATGATTTCCTTCATTGCCCAGTACATATCTAAATCACAATTTGAACCGGGAAATACAATGACTGCAAATTTCATGCTACACTTCCTCCGCTGTCAAAATTTCGTAGCGATACGTCTCCATGTTTACGTTGGCTAATAATTTATCACAAACTTCTTCAATCATTTCTTCTACAGGGCGATCATTTTTCGCCACTTTGATTTCAAAATATTTCCCGATACGTACTTCTTCGATCTCATCATAGTCTAAACGATGAACCGCACCCTTTACTGCTTCTCCTTGGGGATCTAACACAGAATCCTTATACGTAACATAAACTTTCACAAAATACATTCTTATTCTCCTCGCTTTTCTAATCTATTTAGTACTTCTTGATATACCGGGATAATATCTCCTAAGTCACGACGATAAATATCTTTGTCTAAATGTTCCTTCGTTTTCTTGTCCCATAAACGGCAAGTATCCGGAGAAACTTCATCTGCTAGTAAAATCGACCCATCTTTCTGACGACCAAACTCTAATTTAAAGTCAATCAGCGTAATATCCATCGAGTCAAATAGCGCCGTCAACGCTTCGTCGACTTCTAAAGCCATTTTTCTCAACTGGGCAATCTCATCCGTCGTTGCAAGTTGCAGGAATTCAATATGGTCCTCAATGATCATTGGATCGTCCAGCGCATCGTTTTTATAATAAAATTCTACGATGGGTCTATTCAGTGGGGTTCCCTCTGGTATCGCCAATCGTTTTGAAAAACTTCCCGCTGCGACATTCCTTACCACTACTTCCAATGGAATGATCTCGACCGTCTGAATCAATTGTTCCTTCTCTGACAGTAGTTCGATAAAGTGATTGTTGATTCCTTTACTTTTTAAAAAATTAAAGATTTGAGCAGTGATTTGGTTATTAAGTTCGCCTTTACCGCTAATTTGATCTTTTTTTGCACCGTTTAAAGCAGTTGCCTGATTGAGGTATTCGACCCAAACAATCGCTGGATCGTCTGTTTTAAATAATTTTTTTGCTTTGCCTTCATACAATAAAGTCGTTTTTTCCACGTTAGTGCGCCCCTTTTTTCTGAACATTATGAAACATAATGTTCAAATCGTTCGTTTATCAACTTCATCTTTAGTGTAACAACTGCCCCTCACTTTTTCAAAGCTTTATCGGATATTATAATCATAAAAACTGTATAACGTTCGTGTTTTAGTTGATCCTATCACTTGGAATTATCTTAACCACTAAGAGATAACGTTTACATTTTAAGCGAATGATGCTATATTAAACTCGAAAGAATTAGATGGAGGAATCGCTTATGCTAGACGCGGGTGCAGCAGCTCATACATTTCTTAATTCAATGGAAGAAACAGAAAAACAACAATTGCTAAATGCCCTATTGGGACTAGATACTACACACAATCTCAATCAAGGAACCAGTTTTTACTCGTACCGAAATTTAAAAAAAATGTTGCATCCAAAGCAATCTCAAGCGATGCAATGTTTAAATTTCTCTAATCAAGCACAAGATACCTTAGTGATCAAACAATTTAAGGTTCATTCGTTTTTGAAGAATTCTTATCGGATCGAGATTCTATTAAACACCCATTCTTATGAGTACCAGTTGGTGGATTGCTTATTACAGGAACTTCATGAAAGTTGTTTCGTAGATGTTTACTCTTATGCGTGAAACAAAAAAATCTCTTGCCCTTCGGCAAGAGATTTTTTTATTTAAGACCTACGCGTTCAAATACGCTATCGACATTTTTCAAATGATAATTATAGTCAAATGCATCGTCTAAATCAGATTCAGACAATACCTTCGTGATTTTCTCATCTTCCTCAAGTAGCGGACGGAATTGCACTTGATGATCCCATGCGTAAGCTGTTTTTGGCTGCACTAGATCATAGGCTTCTTCTCGAGTCATTCCTTTATCGATCAATTTCAATAGCACACGTTGGCTATAAATCAACCCGAATGTCGCCTGCATGTTGCGCTTCATATTTTCTGGGAACACGGTCAGATTTTTAACGATCGTACCAAAGCGATGCAGCATATAATCCACAAGAATCGTTGTATCTGGAGTAATGATCCGTTCTGCTGATGAATGTGAAATATCGCGTTCATGCCATAAAGCCACGTCTTCAAAGGCAGTGATCAGGTGACCTCTTACAACACGGGCCAACCCAGTCATGTTTTCAGAACCAATCGGATTGCGCTTGTGAGGCATAGCAGAAGAACCTTTTTGTCCTTTTGCGAAAAATTCCTCCACTTCACGCGTTTCAGATTTTTGCAGACCACGAATTTCTGTCGCAAAGCGCTCAATTGACGTAGCGATCAAAGCTAGGCTTGAAAAGTATTCCGCGTGTAAATCTCTAGGCAATACCTGAGTCGATACTTCTTGCGGGCGAATACCTAATTTTTCACAGACATATTCTTCAACAAAAGGCGGGATATTCGCGAATGTTCCTACAGCCCCTGAAATTTTCCCAGCTTCTACCCCTTTAGCCGCATGCTCAAAGCGCTCGATATTGCGTTTCATCTCTGAATACCACGTCGCTAATTTCAGACCAAACGTAGTTGGCTCAGCATGAACACCGTGGGTCCGTCCCATCATTACTGTGTTCTTGTTCTCTTTCGCTTTTTCGCCGACAATAGTCAAAAAGTCTTGCAAATCTTGGCGTAAAATATCATTGGCTTGTTTGTACAAGTAACCATACGCCGTATCCACGACATCGGTGCTGGTCAATCCATAATGAACCCATTTCCGTTCTTCGCCCAATGTTTCTGAAACGGCACGTGTGAAGGCAACGACATCATGTTTTGTCGATTGCTCGATCTCTAAGATACGATCAATATCGAACCCCGCGTTTGCGCGAATCTTTTCAACATCTTCTTTCGGGATCTCACCAAGCTCTGCCCATGCCTCGTCGGCTAAGATTTCAACTTCCAGCCATGCTTTATAGCGATTTTCGTCACTCCAGATATTTCCCATTTCAGCTCTTGTATAGCGATCTATCATTGTATTCTCCCTTTTAACGTACTTGTTATTTCGATACTTTTCTTACGTAACGTTCGTAATCCTTTTACAACTGGTTTAATCCCACGTTTCCGTTTTCTTGATATCGTCTAGTGTTCGTTGGATGCTTTCAGTCAAGATAGTGACATGCCCCATTTTACGACCCTTTTTCGGCATGGCTTTACCATAATAATGAAAGTGCCAGTCTGGCCATAGATCAATCAATTCATAGGTTTTCAAGAGATTCTCCCCTAAGACATTGACCATTACAGCGTTTGATAATAATTTCGGTTCGCTTAAAGGCCATCCACAGATCCCGCGAATATGCGCATCGAATTGGCTCATGGTACAGGCTTCAATCGTGTAGTGTCCTGAATTGTGTGGACGAGGGGCGATTTCATTTACATACAACGCGCCTGCTTTGGTCAAGAAAAACTCCACACAAAGCGTTCCTACAAGGTCTACCCCACGAGCGATTACTTTCGCGATCCGGCTCGCCTCTTTTGCAACGGCTGCATCGATCCCAGCCGGTGCGATCGTTTCATGGAGAACATTGTTTCGATGGACATTTTCAACTACTGGAAATGTGACGTAATCGCCAATATTATTTCCTGCTACCTGGACAGACAATTCTTTTTCAAAAGGAATCCACGCTTCCAAGACGCAGGTTCCTTGACGCAAAAGGTTCATTGAAGGAGCCAAATCGGCCGTACTTTTTAAGACATATTGTCCATGGCCGTCATATCCGCCGCGCGTCGTTTTTAGGACACAAGGATAGCCGATTCCTTCAATAGCATCTTGAATATCCGTCGGACTAATAATTGTTGCATACGGTGCGATAACGATATTGTTGTTTTCCAAGAAGGATTTTTCCATTAAACGATCTTGGCTGATCGCTAACAAATCTGTCCCTTGAGGAATGTTTGCGTAATGTTGAATATGGTTGATCGTATCCACATCCACATTCTCAAATTCATACGTAATTACCTGTGATCTGCGGGCCATTTCTTCCAATGCCATCTGATCATCATAATCGGCCACAATGTGCCAATCGGATACTTGCGCAGCCGGACAATCCTCCGTCGGATCGATCACTCCTGTGCGAAAGCCCATTTCCTTTGCGCTGATAGCCATCATTCGGCCTAATTGTCCTCCGCCTACGATACCAATCGTAGAGCCTGGTTTTAACGATTTAACCAAGTTGCTCACTACTTTCCAATACAGTTTCTGTCATTTGCTGACGTTTTTTTTCTAAACGATCAGCTACTTTTTTATCATACATTGAAAGCATCTGAGCCGCAAGTAGTCCTGCGTTTGTTGCACCAGCTTTTCCGATCGCTGTGGTAGCCACGGGGACGCCTCCAGGCATTTGAACAATAGACAATAAGGAATCCAATCCGTTCAACGCCTTCGATTGAACCGGCACACCGATCACTGGCAAAGTTGTTTTTGCAGCGACCATTCCTGGCAAATGAGCGGCGCCCCCTGCTCCAGCAATAATCACCTTGATGCCGCGTTCTCGTGCCTTTTCCGCAAAGTCGAACATTAAGTCGGGTGTGCGATGCGCTGAAACAACACGCTTCTCATAAGAGATCTCCAATTCATCCAAGCTGTCACACGCGTGCTTCATTGTTTCCCAATCTGAGGTACTCCCCATAATAACTGCAATTTCCGGCTTCATAAATTGCTCCCTTCTAGTCACTAACTACCTGCTCCGAGCTGTTTACTTCAAGTCCTGTCATTCACTTTTCCTGACAGATCAAAATAAGAGACTCGATGAGCAATTGTTCTTTTATTATTCACGTTTATTCTAGCAAGTCCAATGTATGAAGTCAAAAGACAATTCGAATATTAATAGAGTTTTTTAATATATTGTTCGTGTTTTTATCGGATAAAAGAAAACACAGCCGAAGCTGTGTTTTGTTCAGTCGTTTTTCTCTCTTTTGTAGCCATGAAAGAGCAAATTCAAAACAATGGCAGATACGCTGCTCATCACGATGCCGTTCCCAGTAAACATTTGAACTGTTTCAGGGAGTTTTGAAAACAGCATTGGCATAGCGTTGAAGCCTAAGCCGAATCCAATAGAGATGGCGATAATCAAGAGATTTTTTTCATCATTATAATTGACCTTCGACAGCATTTTCATCCCTTGAACAGCTACCATACCGAACATGACCAGCATGCCCCCGCCTAAAACAGGCTCAGGGATGATTTGAGCTAATGCCCCGACTTTCGGGAAAAGTCCCAAGATAATTAAAAAGATGGCGGAGAAATAAATGGGACGTCGTGTTTTGATGCCAGACAATTGAACCAATCCCACATTTTGTGAAAAGCCTGTATACGGGAAGGTATTGAATAACCCACCTAAAATGACAGCCAATCCTTCAGCACGATAGCCGCGTTTCAAATCGTCTTCTTTTACTTCTTTCCCGACGATATCTCCTAATGCAAAGTACACCCCAGTTGATTCAACCATGCTTACGATTGAAATAATAATCATTAATAAAATAGAAAATGGCTCAAATTTGGGTGTGCCAAAATAAAAAGGTTGCGGAACATGGAACATCGGCGCATGTCCGATAGCTGCCAGGTCCACTTGACCTAACAGCGCAGCTAAAACACTGCCTCCGACTAATCCCACCAATACAGCGATCGAACGGATAAATCCACGACCAAAGACTTGCACAGCTAAAATCAATAGGATCGTTACAAATGCCAAAATCAAGTTTGTTGGATCACCAAAAGTTTTCGCCGCAGCATCGCCGCCGCCCATTTTAGTGATTGCTACGGGAATCAATGTTAGCCCGATCGTCGTAATGACCGTACCCGTCACGATTGGCGGAAATAATTTTTCTACCTTTGAAAAGAAACCGGAAATTAGAACAACGAATATCCCTGCGGCGATGATCGATCCGTAAACCGTTCCTACCCCATGTGTTTGACCAATCAGGATCAACGGCGCAACTGCTTGAATCGCACATCCTAAAACAACTGGCAAGCCGATCCCAAAAAACTTGTTGACTGTTAATTGTAAGAGCGTTGCTACGCCACACATAAAAATATCGATCGAAATCAAATACGTCATTTGAGCTTCATTGAATCCCAAACCTGTTCCGATCAAAAGGGGTACTGCGACCGCGCCAGCATACATGGCTAAAAGATGCTGCAAACCTAAAACTGCTGATTTTCCATTTCCTGTTTCACTTGTCACTCTATGCGTCCTCCTCGATAAACGTTACTTTACCGTCATGTAAGGAAGCGATTCTCGCTAAGGAAACAACTGGGATGCCCATGTCTTCAATCAGCTGACGGCCGTCTTGGAAGGATTTTTCAATCAAAATACCAATTCCGGCAACAGTTGCTCCAGCTTGTTGACACAGTTCAATCAATCCTTTAGCGGCTTGTCCGTTGGCTAAAAAATCATCGACTAATAAAACATTGTCCTCTGCAGAAAGGAATTTACGAGAAATCGAAATCGTGCTGGTTACTTGTTTTGTAAATGAATAAACCGAAGCTGTCAGCAGCTCTTCATCCATCGTCAAGCTTTTCGATTTGCGAGCAAAGATCATTGGCACCTTTAATGCTTGAGCGGCGTATACAGCAGGTGCGATCCCTGAAGCTTCGATCGTCACTACTTTAGTGATGTTTTTCTCTTCAAACACTTCTGCTAAACGTTTGCCCATGGCATCCATCAATTCAGGGTCTACTTGGTGTGTCACAAACTCATCCACTTTCAATACGCCCTCACCTAAAACGCGGCCATTTTCCTTGATGCGATCTGTCAATTCTCTCATTATTATTTCTCCTTTTCTTGTCGTTTTTTGATTAATACAAAAAACGCACCTCATCTGCAAAGCAAAAAAGGTACGTAACCGTACGATTTTTACTTATAGTCTTGCGTTTACGGCACAAGGTAGAAACTGTCATCCATATTATGACGATATATAAGTTCACTTCTAATGAAAATTTTCACTGAAGTTTATGAAATATGAAAATATTATAGCAGATTGAAACGATCTGTAAACTGGAATTGCTTTAAATGAGAAGATTGATAGTTGAATTCCATGACTGTCTCACTTTAAAAAAAGTGTTTTCCTATTCTTTGATGGAAGAAAGACAAGTGAAACAAGGAATCGATTCAAAATAATTGGCATTCATTCCTCAATTTGAGATGATTAGATCACTATCAGAAAGAGACAAGGAGGCTTTTCCATTGATTGATTTCTTTTCCATTTCAAATAAAGGCATACAAGAAAGTACCACCGAAAAAAATTGGTTATCTGTCTCCAATCCTACAGACGAAGAAAGAAACCGTTTGCGGAAGGATTATAACCTGCCTGGAAATTTTTTCTCATTGGGTGAAAAGTATTCCAATGTGTCCTTTTTCAAGAAATTCCAGACAGAAAATGATACCCCTCTCTGCTTGATGTTGTTTGTTAATATTGAGTCTATCGACGAACCAGAATCCCTATCTTCGACCGTTACCGTGTTCCTCACTTCGGATGTCTTGATCACCGTGAGTGAACAATCACTGATGGATGAAGTATTGCAGTCTTATCAATCGGAAATCTTTACTAAGGCTGGACTGATTCTTCACTTGCTGCAAACCATCAACCAGCACTATCTGACATTTTTGAAGGAACAACGAAAAACCATCGAAGAAATCAGCCAAGGGACCTCCAACGGCTCCAATAAAAACATTCTCGAATTAACGACGCACACCGAGAAAAATCTTGTTTATATCGACAACCTCTTGAAGGAGCAGCGGAAAACCATTAACCAGCTACTAGATTCACGTCTTGTCTCTTCCGATAGAGATTTAGCGATCGAAATCGAATTGCAGACAAAGCAAGCAACCACCTCTGTGCAGATCTATCGCGAAATGCTGAGTTCGATCAGCGGCTTGATCGACAGCATGATGGACAACCGACTAAACCAATTAATGAAGTTTTTAAATACGGCTTCTTTGCTTCTCGCACTGCCCACACTTATCTTCAGTCTATGGGGGATCAATACAGGCGGACTCCTATGGCATGATTCTGAAATAGGCTCAATCATGGTCGTCCTTTTAGCATTGATCGTCTCCATTGTCAGCGGCGTTTACTTGTTCAAAAAAGATTACGATGCTTGACTGATCCCTAGGTTATAAAATCAAATAAAAAGCCGATCGGCATTTTACTATTCAAAAACATAGTAAATCGTCGATCGGCTTTACATTTGTAAAGTATTTCTCTAAAAAACTTTACATTTAAATTTTAATGGTTTCTTCTATTTCAATTCGTTCGCTACTGAGAAGTGTCCAATAACATCTGTAATACGGTTCAAGTCTACGTTCCCGCCGGATACGACAGCAACCACTTTTTTGCCGTTTACATACTTGTCTACTTTTCCAGAAAGAATCGCTGCCGTTGCTAAAGCGCCCGCACCTTCAACGACAATTTTTGTACGTTGGATCAAGTCTTTCATCGCTACTTCGATTTCTTGTTCAGATACAGTAACCATATCATCCACTAATTCTTCAACAACTTCAAACGTCAAGTTTCCTGGAAATTCTACTGCACAGCCGTCAGCGATCGTTGCGGCTTTTTTATAGCCAACTTTTTTCCCTGCTCGGAATGAAGCAGTCATCCCATGGATATTGTCTGCTTGGACCCCAATGATATTGATGTTTGGATTGAATGTTTTCATTGCTACTGCAATACCAGAGATCAAGCCGCCACCGCCGACAGGTACGATAACAGTGTCCACATCCCAAATTGAATCCAAAATTTCAAGACCAATCGTTCCTTGACCAGCCATGACATATTCATCATCATAAGGAGGAATGTAAGTTACGCCTGTTTCTTCAACGATTTTTTCGCAATAAGCTTTCGCATCGTCAAAACCAGAGCCGTGAAGGATCACTTTTGAGCCGTAGCCTTCTGTTGCTTCCACTTTCGCTTTCGGTGCAGTTTCCGGCATAACGATCGTGCTTTCGATTCCTAGTAATTTAGAAGTCAATGCTACGCCTTGTGCATGGTTCCCAGCCGAAACGGCGATAACGCCTTTGTCTTTTTCCGCTTGTGTCAAATGTGCGATTTTGTTAAACGCCCCGCGGAATTTGAAGGACCCTGTTAATTGCATGTTTTCTAATTTCATGAAAACTTGTCCGCCAGTGTTTGCAGTCAAGAACATTGATTGAATCAACGGTGTGACACGTCCATATTGTTTTACGACATTTTTTGCTTCATGAATATCTTCGATAGATACAGGCAGCTTTGTCATTGTGTCCGTCATTATAAAACATCTCCTATTTCAGTAAAAGGTACGTCAATTGAATCTGCTAACGCTTTGGAAACAACTTTTCCATTATAAACACTTAATCCTGATACTAATGATTCATCTGATTTCAATGCTTCTTCTAAGCCTTTCACACTAACATCTTTAAGGAAAGAAATATTTCCTTTCGCTAATGCGATCGTTGCTGTTCTTGGTGTAGCACCTGGCATATTTGGAACTGCATAATGGATGACTCCGTGTTTCGTGAATACTGGATCTGCATGGTTCGTTGGTTTGTCGATCGTTTCAACTGTACCACCTTGGTCGATCGCGATATCCACGATCACAGAACCTGGTTTCATCGATTCAACCATATATTCTTTCACTAATTTTGGTGGTTTTGCTCCTGGAATCAAGACTGTTGAGATAAATACATCTGCTTCTTTGATTTTTTCTTCCAAGTTTTCAGTATTTGAAACAAGTACATCTACATTATGATCTTTGTAGCGCTCTTGCAATTGTTTGATGCGGTTTTCGTTGACTTCAAGAATGATGACGTGGCAGCCAATCCCAACAGCCATATCTGCTGAGTTTTCCGCAGCGTTCCCGCCACCTAAGATCACAACAGTTCCTGCTTCAACACCTTCGATACCAGGAAGCAAGATGCCTTCTCCGCCGTGTTGTTTTTCTAAATAATATTGACCCAAGTTTACAGCACGTCGTCCAGCGATCGCACTCATTGGTTTCAATAATTCTAATACACCGTTGATTGAGATGTTTTCACCAGATAAAGCGGTCACGCCAACTTCCATCATTTTCTCAACACAGGCTTTATTTGCAGCTAAATGCAAGAAGCCCCATATAATTTGACCTTTTTTGAAATAGTGATATTCACTTTCCATTGGTTCTTTTACTTTTACGATTAAATCCGCTGTCCACGCTGTATCTGTGTCTACGATCTTTCCGCCAGCTTCAACATATTGTTCATTAGTAAAACCTGATCCAGCACCCGCATGGTCATCGACCAATACTTCGTTGCCTGCTTCTACTAAAATTTTTACATTTTCAGGTGTCATACCTACACGAGCTTCACCTTGTTTTGGATCTTTGATTACGCCGATTTTCACAGTAAATCACTCCTACAAAATTATTATTGAAGTTCTTTAACTTCAGAACATGTTTAATATATCACAATGCCTTTTTTAAACAACAAACACGACTCAAGTGTTATTGATATCTCATTTTTTCAATAACCCCGTTCATTTTACCGACTATTTTTTTCTCAAAACACTGTTAAATCAGCATTCTTAAATAAGAATACTTTCATTTTGTATTTTTTTATTCTCTTTAAAAAGTTCTTTTAATAAAAAAACGTGCAATCGCTTGCACGTTATTGTGTGATTTTTCTCATTTGTCTTAGCATTTGAATCGTGCATTTGAATGAAAAAAAGGCTGAGGAATTATTCCTCAGCCGTTGTTTGACAATCTGGATACAAACCATAAACTTCTAAACGATGCTTATTGATTTGATAACCTGTCAATTTACTTGATGCCATTTCTACATCTTCTAATCCAGGATAGAAAAAGTCAACAATCTTTCCACATTCTGTACAAATTGCATGATAATGCTGCTTGTTCGTGAAATCAAAACGACTTGCTGCATCCCCGTAATTCATTTCCTGAACGATGCCGATCTCAACGAACTTTCTCAAATTGTTGTACACTGTAGCCACACTCATATTTGGGAAGCGGCTTTCTAGCGAACGGAAAATCTCATCAGCTGTCGGATGATTACGGTACTGGATTAAATACTCCAAAATGGCATAACGTTGTGGCGTAATACGAACTCCGCCGGTCTTTAACTCTCTGACCGCCTGATCTACTGCCTCATTTACCATATAAGCCCCTCCTGTTTGGATTATCTATTAAAATGATACTATTATCTGAGGGGAAATACTAGTTGGATTCAAAAATTAATGACTTTCATAAACATATTGGTTTTATTCAAACAACTCAGTAGACAAGTAACGTTCGCCATTATCTGGCAACAGAACCAATACTTTCTGATTACGATCCATCTTCTTCGCTAATTCGATCGCTGCAAACAATGCTGCGCCTGAAGAAATCCCTACAAGAATCCCTTCTTTTTTGGCGATCTCTCGTGCCGTTTCCATACTATCGCTAGCTTTGACCGGCAACACGTCATCATAAATGTCAGTATTTAAAATTTTCGGAACAAATCCTGCACCGATTCCTTGAATCTTGTGGGGACCTGGTGCGCCACCTTCTAAAACTGGAGATTCTTCAGGTTCGACCGCGTAAATTTTGATGTTTGAATACATACGTTTTAGTTCATTACCGACACCTGTAATTGTTCCGCCTGTGCCCACACCAGCCACAAAAGCATCCAATCCATTTTTTTCAAATGCATTGGCGATTTCTCTCGCTGTCGTTTGTTCGTGCACTTTTGGGTTCGCAGGATTGTCGAATTGAGCTGGCACAAACCAACCATTTTCCTCTGCTAATTGCGACGCTTTTGCGATTGCGCCCTTCATTCCTTCTGGACCAGGTGTTAAGACAAGATCAGCACCATAAGCCTTCATCAATTTGCGACGCTCAATACTCATGGTTTCGGGCATAACAAGTGTAACAGGATAGCCCTTAGCTGCACCTACCATCGCCAACCCGATGCCTGTGTTTCCAGACGTAGGCTCGATAATCGTCATACCTGGTGTTAATTTTCCTGATTTTTCTGCGTCTTCGATCATTCTCAGAGCAATACGATCTTTCACACTTCCGCCAGGATTAAATGATTCCAGTTTAACATAAACCTGCGCCATATCATCCGTCGTCATATTTCTGAGTTTTACAATAGGCGTCTCACCGATGGTATCCAAAATTGAATTATAAATTTTTGTCATTTTTTCCTCGCTCCATTCCTTACCTTATGTAAGTTTATACTAACGAATAATGGGCAAAGAAGCGAGAATTTCGCCTTTAAAAATTGTGAATCCCTTCGATTTTTTCGCTTTTCAGAAAGAAAAAAGAGCTATTCTGAATCTTAACAGAAAACATACTGATATTTATGACAAAATCGATGCAAGAAAAAGATGGAGCAAGCTGCTCCATCTCTAATTGATTAAATGACGATCGTGTCACCAGGCATAATCGTTGAATCAGAACTCCAACCATTATCTGCTAATAACTGATCTACACTGATATTAAATTTCTCTGCGATCCCCCAGATCGAATCTCCAGATTGTACCGTGTAGGATTGACCACTTGCTTGCGATGTGCTCGCAGTTTCTGTTGATTGAGCCGTATTTTGAGTCACTGCCGATTGTGCCTGATCGGTCGTTTGGACTGCTGTCCCGGCTCCTGGTGTGTCAAAGCGAGTCAGGTTGTACGTCTGAATCAAAGAAATTAATTTCCCTGCATAACCTGGATCTGTCGCATATCGACCCGTTAAGTAGACAGCGGCATCTTGATAGCTGTTCGTGTGGCTTTTCCATGCCCCAGCGTAATATGAACTCGCTAAAAGACTGGCATGTGCTTGGAAAGACTCCGCATAACTGCTATATACGGCAAAAGGTTCATTCATCGTGACCCATTGGCCGTTTAAATATTCCTTCGTGCTCATGGTAACAGAAGGGCCGCCGCTATATTCCTTAACGCCAAACAAATTGTAATACGGCGCAGAAGACAATTGAGAAGAGCCAAAGCCTGTTTCGACTAATGCCTGTGCTACCATGATCGACGCATAGAGATCACTGGATGCAGACACTTGCATCGCAGAAGCGCCGAGTTGCTCGATGAATGCTGATTGGTTTTGTACTTGACCCATCTCAGCAGCATTTGCTTTCACGGTATTCATCGTTAAAACAGCGGGAGAAAGAATCATGGCTGTTCCTAATAACGGCACTGTTTTTTTGGCAGTCTTTATTCGTTTTTCCTTTTGCTGCGTTCTTATATAATTATACTTTTCGGTACGTGTTTTATATTGATTCATTATATACCTCCAGGAAACTTTTGCAGAGCTCCTCATTTTTGGTTACTTTAAAAGTATAATGCAATCACAATTAACAAACAATTTAAACACCATAAATTCACTAATTTGTCATTACTTCGTAACATCCGTAATGAAATAGTTGTTATATTTCTGTTTGAATACACTTGCTTTTTTTATAACTGTCTAATTATAAAAAAAAGAACGAGTCATCAAGATATCATTTCTCGATGATTCGCTCTATTGTTCTTTTAATCGTCGTTTGTATAACGCTTAGTCGTTTATTGGTTCATTTTGAAAGACTAGTTGGTCATCAAACAATTCGATGGAGACCTTTGTTTTCGGCATGACACGCCCCGCAATTATTTCTTTTGCTAAAGGTGTCTCTACTTCACGCGTTATAAACCGTTTTAAAGGACGCGCTCCGTATTGCGGTTCATACGCCTTTTCAGCAATCCAGCTTTTCGCATCTTCTGTAATAGCCAATTGAATGTCTTGTTCCTCCAATCGCTGAGACAAATGCTGAACGATTTTCTCAACAATTCCTTTTACATCCTCTAAGCTCAATGGTGTAAAGAGAATCGTATCATCAATCCGATTCAAGAATTCTGGTTTGAAATGTCCGCGTAATAGACTTAGTACTTGCTCTTTCGTCGCTTCTGGAATTTCTCCATCTGCCGTCACACCCTCTAACAATACCTGTGACCCGATGTTGCTGGTCATGATCAAAACAGTATTCTTAAAGTCCACTAAACGTCCTTTAGAATCTGTCAAACGGCCATCGTCTAAGACTTGAAGCAAAATGTTGAATACATCTGGATGGGCTTTTTCGATTTCATCTAATAGGATAATCGTGTACGGGTTGCGACGAACCGCTTCTGTCAATTGGCCGCCTTCCTCGTAACCGACATAGCCTGGAGGCGCTCCTACTAAACGAGACACCGAATGCTTCTCCATGTACTCACTCATATCGATTCGTACCATATGATCCTCTGAATCGAATAAGTTTTCTGCCAACGCTTTTGCCAGCTCTGTTTTTCCGACCCCTGTTGGTCCTAAAAATAGGAACGAGCCTAGGGGGCGATTAGGATCTTGCAAGCCTGCACGTGATCGTAACACCGCATCACTTACTGCATCCACTGCTTCTTCCTGTCCGATGACACGCTTATGGAGCGTACTATTCAAGCTTAGAAGTTTTTCTCTCTCGCCTTCGACTAATTTTGTCACAGGAATACCAGTCAAACGTCCCACGACTTGCGCGATTTCGTTTTCGGTCACGGCTTCCTGAACCATTCTGATGTCATTCTTTTGATTTTTTTCTTCCAGATCGGCCAGTTCTTTTTCTAAATTAGGAATGGTGCCGTGACGGAGTACTGCTGCACGTTCGAGATCGTAATTGTTTTCAGCATCTTCTAATTCATGCTTGGCTTGATCAATTTCAGCCCGTTTATTCGAAACAACATTTACTTCCTCTTTCTCCGTTTCCCATTGCAACTTCATGGCATTGGTCTCTTCACGAAGATCTGCCAACTCTTCTTGCAAGCTAGCCAAACGTTTCTTACTTGCATCGTCGCTTTCTTTTTTCAAAGCAGCTTCTTCGATTTCAAGTTGCATCAGCCGACGCGTCACCTGATCCAATTCCGTTGGCATCGAGTTCATTTCTACACGAATACTTGCGCTTGCCTCATCCACTAAGTCGATTGCTTTATCCGGTAAAAATCGATCCGTAATATACCGATCAGACAAAGTAGCGGCTGCCACCAGTGCATTGTCATGGATGTTTACACCGTGATGGATCTCAAAGCGTTCCTTCAACCCACGCAAAATACTGATCGTATCTTCAACGGTAGGTTCCTTAACAAGAACTTTTTGGAAACGACGCTCCAACGCTTTATCCTTTTCCATATATTGACGGTATTCATCCAATGTTGTAGCACCGATCAAATGAAGTTCACCGCGAGCCAGCATAGGCTTCAATATATTTCCAGCATCCATACTGCCTTCTGTTTTTCCAGCGCCGACAATCGTATGAATCTCATCGATGAACAATAAAATTCGCCCATCTGATTTTTTAACTTCCTTCAATACAGCTTTCAGACGTTCTTCAAACTCTCCTCGGAATTTCGCTCCAGCGATCAAGGAACCCATATCTAAAGAAAAGACCGTCTTATCTTTCAGATTCTCTGGTACGTCCTTTCTTACGATTCGTTGGGCAAGACCTTCAACGATTGCCGTTTTACCGACACCTGGCTCGCCAATCAAGACAGGATTGTTCTTAGTTTTACGTGAGAGAATCCGAATCACATCTCGTATTTCTTCGTCTCGGCCAATGATAGGGTCTTGTTTTCCATTTTTTACTTGCTGGACTAGATCCACACCGTATTTTTCTAACGCTTTGTAGGTTTCTTCTTGATTTTGTGAGGTCACTCGATCTCCTCCTCGTATGTCTTCAATGTTTTTTCGTACTTCTTTTTCATTTAATCCCTGCGCAATCAAATATTTCGTCAAGGAATAATTTTTCAATTGCATCAATGCTAATATGACAATTTCCGTTGATAGAAAATCATCTTGAAAGTTCTCGCGTAGTTTGTCTGCCTCATTCAGCAAGTTAAATAAATTTTGACTAAGGTTTTGCCCATATTGGACATTACCACCACTAACCGTTGGGTAGTCATCTAATGCCTTGTCTACTTCTTGCTCGAATCGATCAACGTCGATTCCCGCATCCGTATAAAAGTTGCGCCCAAAGTGATTGGGTTGCAAAAATATTTTCCATAGATGCGCAATGTCGATTTCTTGATGTTTTCTTGTTACAGCAATTTGTTGCGCTTCCGCAATTGCTTCTTGTAAAGTTGTCGTCATTTTTTCGATATTCATAGTCATACCTCCGACAGATTTATTCATTTACATCTACTAGTATATTCTTTTGGTCAGTAAAGGTCAAACGATATACTCATCAAAATCAACGTTTATTATTATGAAGAAAAACAAAAAAATGCTACAATTTTCTCATTATCAGAAAGAGAGTGATTCAATGATTTCTCGTGTCATCGGGTTCGAAAAAGGGTTCCCCCTTTCGAACGGAAACCATTTTGAAACATATGAAGTAATGCTTCCTAAATTAAATAGATTTGACCTTGTCGTAAAGAATCTGGCGGTCTCCATCAATCCAGTAGATACAAAGCTCAGACAAACTGGAAAAGGCACACCACAGCCTCACGTGTTAGGTTTTGATAGCGTTGGCATTGTGACTCAGGTCGGCAGCGAAGTTTCAACCATCGAGATTGGTGATCGCGTGGTATTCGCAGGCACAACAAAACGATTCGGCAGCTACAGCGAAAGTCAGGTGGTCGATTCAAGAATCGTTGCGAAATTACCAAACGGCTTTTCAACGGACGAAGCTGCCGCGATGCCTTTGACCTTTTTGACGGCGTATGAACTGCTTTTCGAAAAAATGAAGTTGGTTCCCGAAGAAAACCAAAACAACGGTGCCATTCTTATCATCAATGGCGCGGGTGGTGTTGGCTCAATGGCGACCCAATTAGCGAAATGGGCTGGATTGACAGTGATCACTACTGCCTCACGTAAAGAGAGCAAAGAGTGGTCCGAAAAAATGGGAGCTGATCATGTCATCGACCATCATAAGGATTTAACAAAGCAATTAAAAAAAATCAACTACAATTCTTTACCTTATATCATGATTCTTCATTCTACAGACCGTTATTTTGATGAGATGAGTGACCTGCTTGAACCCTTCGGACACTTAGGCTCCATCGTAGAATCCAGTAAGGATCTGAATATTGCTAAGTTAAAAAATAAATCCGGCAGCTTTGATTGGGAGTACATGTTCGCTAAGACAGATTACGACTACAACATTGCTTCTCAAGGTGAAATTTTAGCATTGATGATTCACCTGCTTCAAGAGAAAAAAATCAAAAGCACGTTGACCAAAATTATCCCAGGATTCTCACCAGATGTTTTTTATCAAGCGCATCAATTTGTTGAAGAAAACAATATGATCGGCAAACTTGTCGTACATTACTAAAAAAGAAGTGAACGAATTCAATCGTTCACTTCTTTTTTTGCTTCTTTTATTTCATGATTAATTTCTTTTTGCTTATTAAACAGTACATAAACCATTCCGATCAGAAATGGCAGCAAATAGGTGGCATACCGGTACAGCAACAATGAAGATACAGCATCTACTCTGCCTACGACATTTCTGAATAATAACACATAGACAAATTCAATGCCTCCGATCCCTCCCGGAGCGGGTAAGATCCCCCCGAGTATCACCGTAAAGCTGATCAGCGCCACAGTTAACCAAATATCAATATCCGGATAATCCTGAACTAGAATAAAGTAAGGCAGAAAATACCATGCTGCCAGCTTTGCCATGTTTGAGAAAAAAACACGAATCACTGCTTTTCGATCACGAATAAACGTTTGGATCGCGCCTCTTAACGAATAGACCTGATTGTTCACCTTATCAACAATGTCGCGAAGCTTTTGCCGTTTAAATATGCGATTACAAATCAGCACCAATACCACTTGCGCGTTGATATTCAAGCTTAAAAGTAACAAAATCGCCATAATCAGTAACGTGACCAGCATACCCGCTAATACCCAAAAGATGCCGTTTGCAATAACATCTTGAATCGCATCGCTTTTAACGATCAAAAAGAAGACGCCCCACACGATCAATGCCATTTTATAAGTGATCATGCGTAATGCACTGCTCCCTGTGCCTTCTGAATATTTCAGGCCCTTTTTGTGGTAATAAATTACCTCCGCGACGATCGAACCTGTACCAAACGTAATGACACGATAAAACGTCGAATAGGCGGAAGCAAAGAACCCATCACGGATGGTAAAGTCTGGATTGAATTCGCCAGCAATGTTTTTGATTGTGTAGCCTTCAATGATCTGACTGACAATCCCTAGACCTGTTACACCGATAAGCACCGGCAAGGATGTCTTTCCAAGTTCAGTAAAAATATCGCTTAAGGAATCACGGATCACAAAAATGATAATGCCGATCATCACAACAAACAATAAGATATTTAAAATCAATTTACGATTGATTGGTACGTTCATTTTTTAGCCTCATTTTTATCTTTATTGTTCTACCCTAACACATGCACGTAACCAAAAAAAGAAAAAGCCTCGAGTTTCCTCAAAGCTTTTCTCTGAAAAAATTATTTTGCGTTATTCTCAATAATCTTCACAATCACATCGACCGCTTTTTCCATTGTTTGTAATGAAACAAATTCATAGCGCCCGTGCATATTTTCTGCTCCGGCAAAGATGTTTGGTGTAGGAATTCCTAGGAAAGAAATCTTCGAACCGTCTGTTCCTCCGCGGATAGGTTCAATGACAGGTTTTACATCTACTTCCTCCATCGCCTTCTTCGCTAGATCAATGATGCTCATGTCTTTCTTGATGATTTCACCCATATTGTAATATTGATCGTACATGTTGATTTCCACACGCTCTTGATCAAATTGGCTGTTCATTTTTGATTGGATGTCCGTAATCATTTGTTTGCGTTCTTCAAATTTATCATGGTCGTGGTCGCGAATGATGTAGGTCATTTTCGCTTCTTCCACATTGCCGTCTAATGCTAATAGATGGAAGAACCCTTCACGTCCATCTGTTTTTTCAGGACGATCACTTTCTGGTAATTGATTATGGAAATCGATCGCCATTTGCAACGCGTTGATCATGGTATTTTTCGCTGTTCCTGGGTGCACGTTTTTGCCGTGCATCGTGATCTCTGCTTGAGCCGCACTAAAGGTTTCATATTGCAATTCACCAATTGGCCCGCCATCCATCGTGTAAGCGAAGTCCGTATTGAATTGTTTTACATCAAATTTATCCGCACCGATACCGATTTCTTCATCCGGACCAAAACCAACACGAACTTCACCGTGTTTGATCTCAGGATGAGCGATCAAATATTCCATCGCCGTCATAATTTCAGCGATCCCAGATTTGTCGTCAGAGCCAAGCAACGTCGATCCGTCCGTCGTGATCAAGGTTTGATCCTTGTAATTTTTTAAATTAGGAAAATCTTTTACGTTCAATGTATACTTGCCTTCAGCATCAAGTTTGATCGTTGATTCGCCATCATACTTCTCAATGATTTGAGGATTTACGCCTTCTGCATTAAAGTCTGCGGTATCCATGTGAGAAATAAAGCCGATCGTCCGCGCTTCTTTGTCAAGATTGCTTGGCAAAGTAGCAATCACATAGCCGTTATTTTCATTATAAGCAACATCCTTCATGCCGATTTCTTCTAATTCTTTCATCAGCTCTTTGGCAAATGCTACCTGTGTTTGTGTTGAGGGTGTTGTGGTGCTTGTCGCATCAGAACGAGTTTCTGTCTTCACATAGTCTAAAAAACGTGGTAATAAATTTTCGTACATCTTACTCTCTCCTTTAATGCTTATTTATTTAAATGAAAAAGGATTCGTGGACGTCTCAGACACGAAGAAATCAACTGTCCATTCTTCTTCATTTTTCCATTGTTCAAATAGAGCCACCATCTTTTCTTTGCACAATGACTCAATATAATGCCCCGGATCAATCACCAGCATCCCTGTTTCCTGCATGTCATGCGCGGTATGGTAATAGACATCTCCAGTAATGTATACATCCGCTTTCGCAGCCAAAGCATCGCGATAAAATTTTTCACCGCTTCCGCCACAAATAGCCACTCGCTTGATCGTTTTCTTCTCCGTATGAGGATAAACGACCCGTAATCCTTCCAACTGAAATGTTTCTTTTACCTTCTCAATGAAATCTTCCGTCGGCAGTGCTTCTTTCAATTCACCAATTCGGCCGATCCCAAATTTCTCGGTGAGATTATCTAACGAGTAGATATCATAAGCCGGTTCTTCGTAGGGGTGCGCAGCGAGCATTGCTTGTTCAACCGTTGCTTGTTTCGTTTCAGGAAAAATAACTTCGATTTTACTTTCCTGAACCTGTTCCGGCACGTTTTTCGATCCAATTGCCGGGTTCGCTTCCTCCGTTGGTGTAAAACGACCTGTCCCATTTACTGTAAACGAGGTTGCTTGATAATTTCCTTGTTCCCCCGCTCCAGCTTCAGCTAATGCTCGACGCATTTCTTTTGCGTTTTCTTGCGGAACATAAACAGCCATTTTTTTCATGGAGATCGTGTGCGTTTGGACCAAATAACTCGTATTGAAAACATCCAAGGCTTCGCAAAACCAATCATTCAATCCATTAGAAACAATATCCATATTGGTATGTGCCGCATAGACTGCGATGTCATGCTTAAGTAAATCTGCATACATCTTCGTTTGCACCTCATCCGTCGTCAAGCGAGAAACTGGACGAAATATCGGAGGGTGCTTCACGATCAACAGATCAATTTTTTTAGCGATTGCCTCTTCAACAACATTTGGACGAACATCAAGACTCATCATAATACGATCGACTTCTTTATCTAAGGTGCCGATATGCAAGCCAACAGGATCGCCATCTTCAGCTAACCACTCAGGACAATACTCGTTGAATCGTTGAATAAATTTATTTCCCTGCATGTGCAAGTACCTCCTTGATCCATTCGATTTCTTGCGCGACTTCACGGATTTTCTCCGCTACATCTTGATCACTTTGATGTAGGCTGTTTAAGATTCTCTCACTCTTAGATAATTTATATTGCCATTTTTCTAGAAATACTTCATTTTCTTCTCTCAACAAAATCGGCCCAAAGAACAACTCTTTTTCCGTGTACTCTGGAATGGTTTCTTTCTTTTCTGCAACGATTATCTCATAGACCTTCCGATTTTCCTCGAGGATCGACTCGTCAGTAATCGTATATTTCTCATCTACTAACCATTTTCGTAATTGCCGTTCACCAACATTTGGCTGCAAGATCAGTCGTTCTTCTCCAGATAGACGATTCTTTTCTTTTCCCCGTTGTAAAATATCGCGGATCAATACACCGCCCATACCGCAGATAGTAATAGCTGAAACATGGTCTTCCAGTTTTACGGCTTCCATTCCATCTGCAAGTCGGACATCAATTTTGTTTTCTAATCCGTTTTTTGCTACTTGCTTCTGAGCGGATTTATAGGGACCTACAACCACTTCCCCGGCGATACCATAAGAAATTTTATTTTGAAGCATCAGTGCCACTGGAAGGTAGGCATGGTCCGAGCCGATATCGGCTAATCGGGCATTTTGCGGAACAAATTCCGCCGCTTTTTGTAAACGAAGGGATAAATCTTTCGCGTTCATTTTTTCACATCCTAAAAATAATTATAACACTCCTTAAAAAAAGCGCCCTTAAAAAGAGCTAAATGACAGCGCTTTTTAATAGGGCGTTTCTCTTTTTCTAAGAAACTTTTCGCTTTTTAACCATTTCGACGGTTTTCACCAATCACGAATATTTCTTTACTCAAATAACGAATACGTTCCATGATTCTTTTGGCCTTTAACGGTTCTTCATCCCCGCGTTGTGTGACAGACAAATGTTCTTCCAACTCATCCATATTGAAATTTGAAGAAAAGAATGTTGGGAGTTGTTCTTGCATACGGTGCTGCAAAATAACACCTAGAACTTCGTCACGAATCCAAGCACTCATAGAATCGGCACCAATGTCATCAATCATCAAAATTGGCGCACGCTTCACTTCATTCAATTTAGGGCCCACTTTATCGTTTGAAATGGCTTGTTTCATTTCTCCAGCAAAAGTTGGAAAATGTAACAGCGTGGTTTCGAATCCTTTGACAGCCAGTTCATGGGCCACGGCTCCTAACAAGTAGGTTTTCCCTACACCAAATGTCCCCACTAAATACAACGCTTTATGAAACGACTTAGGGCTGCCCTCATACTGATTTATAAAATCTAAGGAAGCCTCCAGCGCTTCGCTTCGTCCTGAAGTGACTTCAAAAGTACGGATAGAGGCTTTACGAATATCTTTAGGCATATCCAAAGAATTCACTCGATTACGGATTTCCTCCTCGCGCTTCAAACGCAACAATTCATCGGTAGGTACATAAGTAACGTCAATAAAATGAAAATTCAAGCTTAATTGCGGTTCGTAGCCTGGTGCGATCATGGTTGGATCAGAGGCCAAGAATTTTTTCTTTTCTTGAACAAACTCGTAAAGCTTCGCAAAAGATTTTTCAATGTCCTCTTGCGTTAATTTTTCTTTGTGTTCTTCAATAAATTGACGAACATCCGGATCAGCCAAAACTTCTTCCATCATTTGACGGTAACGGCCATCAACTCCGCGGCTTCTAATGATGCGATTCAATTCTTTTCCTACATCTTCCATCAATCGTCACCTTCTTTACTCAAATATTCTGCTAATTTACGGTTCAATTCCGCTTCTTTTTCTGGCGTCAATTTTGTTTCTTTTGGCGGTTGCTTGATATGTTCCGGCAATGCCTCTTTACGACCCGCTCCACGCTTTTGGTAATTTGAACGAGAGGGTTGAGTCTTACGAACCAATTTTTGATTGTTCTGTCGGACATGCGCGATTGCTGCTTCCGGCGTTGTGATCTTCTTTTGCGCCCAATCGTTGGCGATCGCATTTAAATAATTCGCATTGATTACAGCTTGATTTTGGATCACCAAGATATAATTGATGATGATATTGATGACGCTCTTAGGGAGTAAATTTCTACCGATCAATTCCTCCAGCAATCGAACTTCCGTATTTGTTTCAAATCCGCCTTTTTCTCTTTTTATCGCTCTTAAGAAAGTGACCGGCGCGATTTTTTTGCTTTGTGTAATAATTTCTAACTCTTGCGGTGAAAAAGTCCCCGTCGTCTCTTTATTTTCAGTAACAGCTTCCGATGAAGCAGTAGGAATAATCGGCCGCTTCTCTTTATTGATCAATTGTCGCAAATAAGTAAAATTAACGCCTGTCTTCTCACCCGCCGCAGCTTTGGCAACATATTCTGCAAGGTCCAGTTCCCCTAAACCATAAAGAGTCTGGAAGGTCTGTAATTTTTCACGTTCATCAACAGATAAAATAAGATTGAATCGTTTCAATTGTTGGCTAAACAATGACCAATCAAAGTCTCTGGAATCTGAAAAATCATCCTGTGTTTTTTCCAGCAGCTCACTCTGGCTGTCAAAGATTTTCTCATCAAAACGGTAAACATCGCGAAAACGCTTCGTGATATTTTTAGCAGCGGTCGTGTCAAAATCCTTTGGCTTGAAACGCCCCACCAACCGTTCATACCGTCGCGTGCCAATTTTTTCTAATAATAAATAACCCATTAATGGATCTTGGAAAAATTTAACTGGGTACATCGGGGTCCTTAAATGATACAGCAGACTCAAGCCTATCTCATCATCCGTTTGCTGGTACGTGTCTAACAGACCTATTCCTTCAAGCTGTTCTCGTGCCTTGATCAAATTCATCATTCCAGTATCGACAGCAGCCAGCAAGTCTGTATGCATCAAACTAGGACTTTTTCCTTCGATAGTAATGTCACTTGCTAAAGTTAAATAGAGACTTAATGCGGCGCTGCCAATGATCGGCTGATACAAATAAAGCAACGCCTCTTGCTTACTTTGATCAAGCTGTGGCTCTCCAAAGACCGTGTAAAAGGTGCTGGGTTTTAGTTC
Organism: Enterococcus sp. 12F9_DIV0723; assembly: GCF_002174375.1. NCBI lineage: Bacteria > Bacillati > Bacillota > Bacilli > Lactobacillales > Enterococcaceae > Enterococcus > Enterococcus sp. 12F9_DIV0723. Next base: position 1,865,747 of record NZ_NIBK01000001.1, read on the forward strand.
TTCTGCCACTAAAAGCCTCCTACTCTTCATCCGTTGATTTCGCTTTATCAACGATCTCCTGTAATTCCTTCAAGAACACAGACATATCTTTAAATTGTCGATACACACTTGCAAAACGTATATACGCAATTTCATCCACTTCCATCAAATCTTCCATGACAAATTCGCCAACCTGACTCGTTGGAACTTCATTTTCACCCATGCTGCGGACGCGATTTTCCACGTGATCGACGATTTGTTCCATTTGCTCCATCGCGACTGGGCGTTTTTCCGCCGAACGGATCAATCCTCGTAAAATTTTATCACGGCTGAACTCTTCACGATCCCCGTTTCGCTTAACAACTAATAAAGGAGCTGCTTCGATCCGCTCAAAGGTTGTAAACCGAAACCCACAGCTTTCGCACTCTCTTCTACGGCGAATCGCTCGTCCGTCATCAGTTTGTCGACTATCGATCACTCGAGAATTATTATGATTACATCTTGGACAACGCATTGCTTCACCCACACTTTCTTACGTTTAGTTAAATTCACTGATTTTGTGAAATATATTTTGTTATATAGAACAATTTTTTAAAAACAACGATTCGCTGTGACATTAAATTTATTTGTTTATATAACATGAGTTTACCATAACCAGCGCGCTAAAAAAAGCGTCGTACTGCTACGACGCCGAATTCTTTAAGAAACAAATTTATTTTTTTTTAGCCAATCAAGGACTTGCCGCTGCGTTGTTTCTTTCGAGGAACAATTATCAATGATTACATCTGCTCGTTTTCTCTTTTCTTCTAAAGAAAGCTGACTGTTGATTCGTTCCAAGGCTTCTTTTTCTGAAAAATCATTTCTCATCATCAACCGTTGCAATTGTATTTCTGGAGTGACATAAACTACCGCGACCTGATCCATCATCGCTTCATACTTTCCTTCATATAATAAAGGAATGTCCACGATCACAAGAGGGCTTACGCGCTTAGCCACTTCTGTTTGTTTCGTAATTTCCTTCCGAATAAAGGAATCTAATGTTCGATTCAACAGGTTTCTCTGTTCTTCATCTTGAAAAACAATCGTTCCTAATCTTTTTCGATCTAGCGTGCCATTTTCTTTGATGATTTCCGAGCCGAAAACTTTTTTTAGAGCATGAAGTCCTTCCGTATCCGGTTCAACCACTTCTCTAGCAACAATATCCCCGTCGACAACAGGGAATCCTTGCTCTTTAAAAAGAGTTACCACCGTCGATTTTCCACTAGCGATTCCTCCAGTAATGCCTAAAACAAAGCTCATCTTTACACCTTCTTCAATTTTTGACAATGTGGGCAGAGATGCGTTCCTCTCTGAGCAACTTTGATCTTTATAATTGGTGTGCCGCAACGAGAGCAAGGCATACCCGTTTGTCCATAGACATGCAGCTCTTGTTGAAAATGACCTGCTTCTCCCAGCGCATTCAAATACGTCCGAATAGTGGTGCCGCCTGCTTCTTTGGCTTTTCCAATCACTTCAATGCTGGCTTCTCGTAAACGACGAACAGATTGCGCACTTAATGTATTGGCAGGCTGCTCTGGATGAATCTTTGCCAGCCATAACACTTCATCCACGTAAATATTCCCTAAACCTGCCACCACTTTTTGATTTAATAATAATGGCTTGATCATGGTTGAGGATTTTTTTAACTGCTGTTTAAAAAGCGCTAGATCGAAGTCTTCATCTGTCGGCTCCGGTCCCAATTGGGCCAAACCTTTGTACTCCTTGGCTGTCCCTTTTCTTAGCAACGCCATTCGGCCAAATTTTCGAACGTCATGATAGACTAGTTCTGACCCATCTGAAAAAATAAAGCGTACATGGCTGTGCTTATCTAGTGGTGTCGGCTGTTTAAAGTATTCATATTTGCCTTCCATTCTTAAATGGGAAACCATTTCATAATGAGTAAACTGAAAAATTAAATACTTTCCTCGACGTTGGACAGTTTCAATGGTCTCCCCGATCAACTGCTGCTGGAAAATTTCTACTTCTGGGAATTCAACGATTCTTGGCCAATAAACATCGACCTTTGCGATCGTCTTTCCTTTGACTAAAGAAACTAGCCCCTTCCTTACTGTTTCAACTTCTGGCAATTCTGGCATATCTATCATCCTAACTCTATTCTTTTATTCGATTTTATGAACTTGCTTGAGCCAGGTACGCCCTTCACATCTCTGGATATATTAACAGTGAAGCGGTACGTATCTTTATCTCGCAAAAAAAGCGCAAGTTCGTATTAACGGTACCATTTTTCTAAAAAAGCGAAAAATAATTTGTTTTCTCTAGAAAGAACAGGCAATCATTCTTATTCTAACATGCCCGCAGCAATTTATAATGAAGTAAAAAAGCTGGAATTTCTTCCAGCTTCTCACTATTTTGCTTCATACCATGTTTTGCCCCAATTGCTGTCCGTCAAAAGCGGCACATCTAATTGGACAGTATTTTCCATCACTTCTTTTACGAGTGCGTCTAACTGCTCTAATTCACTCTCAGGGACTTCAAATACCAATTCATCGTGCACTTGCAACAGCATCGTTGCTTGTAATTTTTCATCTTTCAAACGTTTTGCCATTTCGATCATTGCCAACTTCAAAATATCTGCAGCACTTCCTTGGATAGGTGTATTGATCGCCGTTCGCTCAGCGAAAGACCTAAGATTGAAGTTGCGGGCATTAATGTCTGGTAAATACCGTCGACGATTATATAAGGTAGCCGCATAGCCTTTATCTTTTGCTTCTCGAACACTTTCTTCCATGTACCGTTTTACATCTGGATAATTTTCGAAATACGTATCGATATATTCTTGAGCTGCTTTTCTGGTGATTCCTAAATTTTGTGACAAGCCGTAATCAGAGATCCCATAAACGATACCGAAGTTCACTGCTTTTGCATTGCGGCGCATATTCGGTGTTACCTCATCTTCAGAAACATTGAAGACACGCATCGCGGTACTCGTGTGAATATCCATTCCGTCACGGAAGGCTTGCTTCAAATGTTCATCTCCAGAAATATGTGCCAAAACGCGTAACTCGATCTGAGAGTAGTCAGAAGAATAAATCAACCAGTTTTCATCTCGCGGCACAAACGCTTGACGAATTTTTCTTCCTTCTTCTAAACGGATCGGGATATTTTGTAAGTTCGGATCAACTGAACTCAATCGTCCCGTTTGCGTTAATGTCTGAATATAACGAGTATGGATCTTGTTATCGCTTTGAATCACTTTCAAAAGACCCTCTACATAAGTTGATTGAATCTTAGCAATCTGACGATAGTTTAAAATATGCTCCACAATTGGCGCTTGCTCCCGTAATTGTTCCAACACATCGACTGCTGTGGAATAACCGGTCTTTGTTTTTTTGATTACTGGCAGATTCATTTTTTCGAACAAAATAACGCCCAGCTGTTTCGGTGAATTAATATTGAATTCTTCTCCCGCATCTTGATAAATCTTTTTTTCGATCTCTTGCAAACGTTTGGAGAACTCCCCACGCATCGATTGCAGCCGTTGCGCATCAACAGTGATCCCTGTAATTTCCATTTCAGCCAAAATACGTGAAAGTGGCAGTTCCATTTGATAAAACAGATCATCCTGTTTCTTTTCTTTCAACTCTTTTTCCAATTTATCATTTAAGAAATGGATCGCTTTGATTTTCCGTGCCAAATGTCCAAAGAAGACTTCACGATCTTCAGGGAGACCTTTTTTAGCGCCTTTTCCGTATATCTGTTCGTCTGTTTGGATCTCAGTATAGCCATAATATTGAGCGACTCCTGCGATGTCATTGCTATTATCGTTGGTATCTAAAAGATACGCCGCTAGTAAAACATCAAAATTGATACCTTCTGTTTTAGTAATGTAACGATTTAATGCAACATACGTGCGTTTTGCGTCATAAACTTTTTTACCGTTTGCAGTTTCCAGCCATTTTTTAAACACATCGCTATCAAAAAGCGCCAACTCGTCGGTCACATATATTTTTTCTTTGGTTCCCCAAGCAACACCCACAATATCCGATAGGTGATAATTGTCTTCTAACATTTCTACATATAAAGCTGAATCAGCGGTGAACATCTCTTCTGTAAATTCATCAACCACTTCAAACTTTATGTCCTCTAATTCAACTTCTTCTTCTTCAACATTTAATTTGCTCAAAAAGCCTTTAAAATCCATTTCCTTGAAGAATGGGATCAACTTGTCTAAATCTTTCCCGTTGTACGCTAAATCATCAATCGAAACATCCACAGGTGCATCTAGTTTGATGGTCGCTAATTCTTTAGAAAGAAACGCCTGATCCTTGTCATTGATCAAATTTTCTTTCATTTTACTTTTCTTCAATTCGTCAATATTTTCATAAACGCCTTCAACACTACCGAACTGCTTCAACAACTTGATCGCTGTCTTTTCTCCAACCTTCGTTACACCAGGGTAATTATCGGAAGTATCTCCCGCTAAGCCCTTCATGTCGATAATTTGATGAGGCGTTAATCCATCATATTTTTCAGCTACATGCTCAGGCGTGTAGGATTCGATCTCACTTACCCCTTTAACAGTGATATCTACTTTGATCTTATCCGTCGTTAACTGAGTCAAATCGCGGTCACCAGATAGGACAACTACGTCAAATCCCTCTTCGGCTGCGCGATGTGCGAGTGTGCCAATAATATCGTCCGCTTCATAATTATCGAGCTCGTAGTGCTTTACTCCTAAGCCTACTAATAATTCACGTAAATAGGGCATCTGTTCTCGGAATTCTCCCGGTGTTTTTGATCGCCCACCCTTGTAGTCAGAGTACATGGCTGTACGGAACGTCGTGTTTCCCGCATCAAAAGCTACTAATACATGTGTCGGTTTTTCTCGATCCATTACATTTTCAAACATGTTGTTAAACGCGTAGATCGCATTCGTGTGCAACCCATTCTTATTTTTAAAGCGCTCCAAAGAATTGTGTAAAGCAAAGAAGGCACGAAACGCAACACTATTGCCGTCTACTAATAATAATTTCTTTTCACTCATATACTCGACCCCTAATTTCTATTAATGTAGTTGATTTTTACAAAATAAATGCGTTTTTCAGCACATCAGTCATCATGTTCCAGCCATTTTTCTATGGCGATGATCTTCCACCCCTCATTTTAACAAAGTAATCTATGAAATGAAAAGAATGGAGCCATTTTTTCTCGGATTCTTTCTTTAATGCAAAAAAAAAGAGACGATCGCTCGTCTCTTTCTATTTACTACTTCCAAAAATTCTTAAGAATGAAATGAACAGATTAATGAAATCTAAATAAAGCTGCAGCGCCATAAAGACAGCCACACCATTTCCTGCCTCACCGTTCGTCCCTTGATAAATCTTTCGAATCATTTGATTGTCATACGCCGTGATCCCTGACATGACCACTACCATTAAAATGGAAATGAAGAAATCTACCGCACCACTACGTAATACAAACACATTTAGCAGCATGGCGATAATAATCCCGAACAGACAACTCAATGCTGCTCGTCCAACGCCCGATAAATCACGTTTAGTAAATGAACCTATCAGTGACATCACTAGGAATGTAGCAGATGCTGTAACGAATGCCTGAGTGACGGTACCAATATCATACATTGCCAAAGTAACTGCCAGCGTCAATCCATTCAACGCAGAATAAACGATAAATCCGCCAATTGCTAACGTGGGATTTTTCTGTGCTTTCACACCTAAAAAGATAACTAAGGCGATCTCAGCGATCCAGATTCCCCAGAAACCTAGCGGAAAATTATTGATAAAGCGTGCGACTTCACTGCTCCAAACATTCAATGTCACATATGAAATCACTGCACTAATACCGATTCCCATCGCTAGAAAGGCATAAATCTTTCCATAAAAACGATTCAAGCCATAAACTTGTGTTTCTTGATTATTCATTCAAATCATCTCCTATATGTGCCTGTGGCGGTTTCACCATTACCACTGCATCTAAAATACGTTTCTCTTCATTGTCGGTGGACTCCACCGCTTCAACAGAGATCGTAACAACATCTTTCATTTTATCCACTTTGATCACTTCAAACTCAAAGGTCAACGTTTCATAATGGAAAACTGGATCAATAAAATTGATAGAAAAATTCACGACATGAGAACCCGGTCCTGGTAAATGTTTTGAAATCGCACTTGTTATGATCCCCATTAACATAACCGATGGGACAAGTGGTTGTTCATATTCAGTTTCTTTTGCGTAATCATGTTGGATATACAAAGGATTGGCATCGTTTGTTAATCCTAAATATAAAAGAATCTGATTATCTTCGATTGATTCCGTTAACGATAACGAGTCACCTTCCTCAATTTCATCAATCGATTTGCCTATTTTCCGAGCTTTCATAGTATACAAATTCATTCCCTCCGTGTATTGTTCTACTCATTATTTTATCAGAAAGCAAGTAAAACACAAGCTTGTACCTTTTTTGTATTAATTTTTTGCGAAGATTAAAAAAAGAAGAGGACCCTCGACAATGGTTTGCCGAGGGCCGCTTACTATAACACGTTGCGTGTCGTATTACTTAATAGGTTTTCATAAGCACGTTCAAATTTTTGTACATCCCCCGCGCCCATAAATATAACTACTGCATTTTCATGGTCTAAAAGCGGCGACATGTTTTCTTCTTTGATTACTTGTCCGCCCTTTTGAATTTTCGCACCTAGATCTTCAATTTTCACGTCTCCAGCAACTTCGCGGGCAGATGAGAAAATATCACATAGATATACTTTATCCGCACGATCCAGTGCTTCAGCAAAATCGTCCATTAAGGCAATCGTCCGTGTGAATGTATGTGGTTGGAACACGGCGATCAATTCTTTTTCAGGGTATTTTTGACGAGCGGCATCAATCGTCGCTTTGATTTCAGCAGGATGATGCGCGTAATCATCGACAATGATCATATCCGCAACTTTCTTTTCAGTAAAGCGGCGTTTCACACCAGAGAAAGTCAGCATCTCATCTCTCACCTTGTCCATGTTTAGTCCTTCGAAATAGGCAACAGCGATAACTGACAACGCATTGAGAATGTTGTGTTTTCCAAATGAAGGAACGGAGAAACGTCCGATAAATTTTTCTTTATGGTACACATCAAATGCAGAACCATTCGTCGTACGAACGATATTCCGTGCTTGGATGTCGTCATTTTCTGACAGTCCATAATAATAAATAGGAACATCTGCTTCTAGTTTGCGCAGGTATTCATCATCACCATAAGCAAAGATACCTTTTTTAACTTGTGATGCCAATGTTTGGAAAGCTTCAAACACATCACCGATACTCTTGAAGTAATCAGGATGATCAAAGTCAATATTCGTCATGATGGAGTAATCTGGTGCATAAGCCAAGAAATGGCGTTGGTATTCGCAGGCTTCAAACGCAAAGAAGGTCGCATCTGGTACACCGTGTCCAGTCCCATCACCGATTAGATAGCTCGTAGGCGCTAATCCATTTAATACATGGGCAAGCAAGCCTGTTGTACTCGTCTTTCCGTGTGACCCTGTTACTGCGATACTCGTGTAAGGCTGGATAAATTCTCCAATAAAATCATGGTAACGAACGATTTCCAGACCTAGTTCTTTCGCTCGGGCAATTTCTTCATGGGTATCAGGAAACGCATTTCCTTGAATAATTTTCATACCCTCTTTAATGTTGTCTTTACTAAATGGCAAAATAGTAATGCCCGCTTTTTCTAAATCACGTTGAGTGAAGAAATAGTTTTCAACGTCGGAACCTTGTACACGATAGCCCTTTTCATGTAAAACTAAAGCTAATGAGCTCATTCCAGAACCCTTGATTCCAACAAAATGATAAAGTGTATCTTTATTATTCATTTAATCCTCTTCCTTATATGTACAAAATTGTTTGCGGTTCACATTATCATATAAATCCGTAAAAATAGCAATCTTTTATTCTTCAAGCTGTTTTTATTTCCTTATTTTTCAATCATCTTCATAAATTTTAGTTCTCCTTGGCATCTTCCACATACATACCTTTTCGTGTCGAGTTTTCGCCGACGAATGACTTCTTGTTGGCACTTTAGGCACTGGTACACTTGATACGTTTTCACAGCTAACGGCGGTGTAAACCGTGAACCTCCTGTCTGCTTCAACAGTTGTTTGAATTCTCTATCCTTGTGCTGATACCCTCGTCCAGCTATATGCAAATGATAATGACAAAGTTCATGCTTGATGATTTTGATCAATTCTTCTTCCCCGTATTTTTGAAAGACCAACTGATTGAAGTCCAAATCATGGCTATTTAGATGGTAACGACCACCTGTTGTTTTTAATCGCTTGTTAAATGTTGCTCGATGACAAAAGGGACGTCGAAAAAATTCCTGAGAAATCTTTTCGACGAGAACCTGTAACTCTTGATTAGTCATGATTGTCACTTTGAACCATTGTCAAACTGATTCTGCCTTTTTTGACGTCCACCGCTTCAACCCAGACAGTTACCACATCTCCGACCGATACAACGTCCGTTGGGTGTTTAACAAATTTTTTGCTCAATTTAGAAATATGGACCAACCCGTCCTGTTTTACGCCGATATCGACAAATGCACCGAAATCAATTACGTTGCGGACGGTTCCTTGCAGTTCCATCCCTGCTTGCAAATCTTCCATTGTCAAAACATCTTGGCGTAATAACGGTGCGGGCATTTCATCACGCATGTCACGACCAGGCTGAAGCAACGCTTGAAGAATATCTTTGATTGTTTCTTTTCCGATTTCCAGCGCTTGCTGCAATTGGCTTAACTGCAACCTTTTGATTTTCTCTGTTGCTTCTTCAGAGCCTAAAGATTTAAGCTCCACATTTGCTAGAGCCAAAATCTCTTTCGCACTAGCATAACTCTCCGGATGGATCGCTGTTGTATCCAAAATATTTTTTGCATCGGGAATCCGTAAAAATCCAATGGCTTGCTCATAAGCCTTCGGTCCTAAGCGGGGCACTTTTTTTAATTGCGGACGTGATGTAAACGCGCCATTTTCTTCACGATACGTCATAATATTTTGCGCAGTGGTCTTATTTAGTCCAGAAGCATATTGCAGCAACTGCGGACTCGCTGTATTGACATTGACACCCACTTGGTTAACGGCTGTTTCAACGACAAAATCAAGTCGTTCAGATAACCGTTTTTGCGAAACATCGTGTTGGTATTGCCCTACACCTACCGCCTTTGGATCGATCTTCACTAATTCCGATAAAGGGTCCTGCAAGCGTCGCGCGATGCTGACTGCACTGCGCTCTTCTACTTGTAATTCTGGAAACTCTGCGCGTGCTACATCGCTGGCAGAATACACGGAAGCTCCTGCTTCATTCACGATGACATAAAACACTTCTTGTTGTACTTGTTTCAACTGCTCTGAAACAAATAATTCAGATTCACGACTTGCTGTCCCGTTCCCAATAGCAACCATTTCGACGCCGTGCTTTTTGATCAACGCTTGAAAGGCTGGACCGGCTGCTTGGCGTTTGGCTTGAGGTGCTGGCTTATGGGGATAGATCACTTCGATGGCCAACACTTTCCCTGTTTCATCTACGACTGCTAATTTGCAGCCAGTACGGTACGCGGGGTCAAAGCCCAACACGACTTTTCCTTTTAAAGGAGGTTGCAAAAGCAAGTTGCGTAAATTCTCGCCAAAGATATTGATGGCTTGTTCATCGGCATCTTCGGTCAATTCGTTTCGAATCTCTCGCTCAATAGCAGGACCGATAAACCGTTTATAGCTGTCTTTATAGGCTTCTCGAACAAATTCTGCGGTGATTGCACGACTATTTTGTACCAGTTGGCGCTCCAAGTATTCAAAGACTTTGTTCTCTTCAACGACGATCGAAACCTTTAGAACCTCTTCTTTTTCCCCACGATTAGACGCTAATACACGGTGGGAGACCATTTTATTAATAGGCTCAGCGAAATCATAATACATTTCATAGACGCCCTTTTCATCCTTCTCGGCATCTTTGACTTTGCTTTGATAGACGCCTTTATTTTTCGTGAAGGTGCGAATCCATGTACGAAAATCCGGATTGTCACTGATTTGTTCGGCTACGATCTCATGCGCGCCTTGCAAGGCTTCATCTGCATTGGCGACATTCTCATTGATAAATTCTTCCGCTTTTGCATAAACATCGCCGTTTTGCGGAAAGCTTACTAAATACTCAGCCAAAGGTTCCAATCCATTTTCTTTGGCGATGGTTGCTTTTGTCCGACGTTTTTGTTTATACGGACGATATAAATCTTCTACTTTTTGTACTTTGACTGCTTTTTGGATTTTTTGTGCTAGTTCTTCCGTCAATTTTCCTTGTTCATCAATTAAACGCAGTACTTCCAGTTTGCGCTTCTCTAAGTTCTCTAAATAATTATAACGTTCTTCGATTTCGCGAATCTGGACTTCATCCAAGCTGCCTGTCATTTCTTTTCGGTAACGGGCGATAAAAGGCACCGTATTTCCGTCTGTCAATAAAGTTAAAACAACAGTGATTTGCTGTGGACGGTAATCCGTTAATTCTTTATTCAGTAATTGAATGATTTCTTGGTTTAAACCTTCTGCCATTTCCATTCCTCTTTTCATCCAAAATCTTATCTATTTTATCATAGTTCAGCGAACTTTGCTTCTATCCATCCATAGAAAAACCTTCACGTTCATCCGCAGTGAAGGGTCATTTAGAAATGATATTCTTACGTTGCCTCAACAGACTTGGTAATTCTGATAAAATTAGTCCTGTTAAAGTTAATAAAATACCAAAAACTGTTTTAATCGTGATCGTTTCGCCTAATATAGCTACGGACGCGATCGTTGTTAACATAGGAATCGTATAAATATAAACTGTTGCTCGAACGGCGCCGAGGGTTTTGACTGAAAAGTTCCAAGTGACAAAACACAACGCAGATGCACCCACGCCTAAAAATAATAAATTGCTAAGGTTTCCTAGTTGAGCAAATCTAGAAACATCAAGAGAATCTATCGACAAAAATAGAACCGGAAGCATGAATAACAGTCCATAAAAGAATATTCGCTGCGTTGCTGCAATCGTTCCTTCACCAAAAGTACTGATCTTTTTAACGATTAGCGAGTAGGACGCCCAGCAAACTGTTGCAATTAAAGCCAGCCCATCGCCAATGGGATCAACATTTAGTGTCCCAGATAAGCTGATCAACGAAATACCGATCATGGAACAAATAAATCCTAAAACAAAAATTTTTGGAATCGTTCCTTGTTTCAGCACAAATCGGCTAATCAACGCAGTCATGAAGGGACTGACCGAGCCTATGATCCCCACATTCATTGCTAACGTATGGGTCAACGCGACATTTTCCAAATAGTAGTACAAGAAAACACCGAATAAACCAGCGATCATAGAATACTTTTCCTTTGACCATCCATTGAATGAAAGTCGCCTACGCGAAACAACCGTCAGAACTAAAAAACCGATCAAAAAACGAATAAAAAGAATTTCAATAGGTAAAAAGTCCTTTAACAATACTTTCGTAGAGATAAATGTTAATGCCCAAATCATGACCGTTACACTTGCGGATAAATGCCCTTTGACCGTCTCTGACATTCTTTCCCTCCTTCTTTCAATCAGTTGTAATATTTTAATTCATTTGATCTCTGTATACTTAACCACTATGCCATTTAAGAAATGACCATGCAAGAAAATTCAAAAAAAAGTGAGATTCTAGTCGAATCTCACTTAGCTGCTAAAAATCAGGTTGCCACGGCCCATGCTCATTTGGAAGCTCATAATCTTGAACAATGCCTTTAGTGTCAAAAACTACACCATGCAAGCTTCCTCCAAAAACAGCCCCTCCGTCAATACCGATCTTTCCATCTGATTCCCACAGAGAAGTCGTTTGCATGTCGTCGTAAAGCATAGGAGTAATCGTGTGTCCGAACACAATTGTTTTTCCCGTGCGATTTTTTCCTTCATGAAAAGGCTCACGAATCCATAGAAAATCAAATTCCGAAGTTTCTTTCCAGTTCTTCGTCAAGTCTATTCCCGCATGTACAAAAAGGTAGTCGCCCCATTCGTAATAAAAAGGCCTTTCGGATAAAAAAGAAACCAATGATCGATAGCGGCTGCGGATCATCATCGCGATTTCAGTCGGGGAATACTCATCTGTCGCCCCTTTATGAAGCAAGCTCTCGATGGTCTCTTTTCCACCATTATAAAGATAACTAGGAAACCAATCTTCCGGTTTTTCCATAAACTCTAAAAAGTATTGTTCATGGTTTCCCCTTAAGTAGACCGCTTGATACTTTTCAACCAGTTCCATACCTAAAAGCCAGCAGTCTTTACTCTTAGGTCCACGATCATTCAAATCCCCAATCAGCACGAGCTGCTGCTTCTCAGGTTGAAAATATTTCAATACTTGTTGAAACATTTCATACTCACCATGAATATCACCAATTACAAAAACTTGATCCATTTTATTTGCCCCCTTCAACCAAGGACTATCTTACCTTCCAGAAACGACAAAATAATTTCCATCGGTGTCGACAAAATTGAAGACATATTCTTCACCGATTTGCGCTAGATCTCCCAACTGAACATTCACTTCTTGCAATTTTTTATATAGTGAAACAACATCGTCACTTCCGAAAATCAGTGCAGGGGCTGGTTCAGATAGTTCGTCGTCATTATTTTCAATAAACGCGCGATCATAAATAACTAAATGCGTCGTACTCTCCTTACTCATCGCTACTTCCGCAACCTGCGAGCCATCTAATTCTTCAAAACTAATCTCGACAAAACCAAGACTTTGCCAAAATGCGCTCGCTTTTTTTACATCATTTGCATACAAAATCACTTTTACTTGTTCATTGAACACGGTATCCACTCCTCGAAAAATTTCTAAAAATATATAGTTAATATAACAAAAAGAAGCTTTTGAAGCGACTGTTAATTCATAGCCTTAAAAACAATCTGCACAAAGTTGCGCTTGCTATAGTGAGTGTAACAAAAAAAGACTTGGTCGCGCTAGCCAAGTCTTTTCTATGATTAAGAATTCACTTCGATTGAAGCATTCTCGTCTTTTAACATCTCTCGATCCAATTCATGAATACGTTCGCTCGTTACAACACCAGCGACCATACTGCCGCTAACATTAACCGCGGTACGTGCCATATCGATCAAAGGTTCAACTGAAATGACCAATCCTACGATAGCAACCGGCAAGTTCATAGCACCAAGGACGATCAATGAAGCAAAGGTTGCCCCACCGCCGACACCTGCAACACCAAAGGAACTGATAGTCACAATTGCGATCAACATGATGATAAATTTCAAATCAAATACGTTTACCCCGACTGTTGGCGCCACGATCGTTGCAAGCATCGCTGGATAAACACCCGCACAGCCGTTTTGACCAATTGAAATACCGAAGCTTCCCGCAAAGTTCGCTGTTGCTTCATCAACGCCTAATGCTTTTGTTTGCGTTTCAATATTCATTGGCAATGTTCCGGCACTTGAACGAGAAGTAAAGGCAAAACTTAAAGCTGGAAAAGCTTTTTTGAAGAAAGTAACTGGATTTACTTTGACGCCGAGCAATATCAACGAATGAACCAATAGTACAACGATCAACGCACTATAAGAAGCCAGAATAAATTTACCTAAGTTAACGATTGCTTCGAAATCACTTGTTGCTAGAACATTGGTCATCAGAGCAAACACGCCATAAGGTGTTAGACGCAAGACCAAAGTCACGATACGCATAATAACTTTATAAAGACTTTCAATTAAATTAGAAAAGAATTCTGCTTCTTTTGGTGCTTTCCGGCGTACACCCAAGAAGGCGATGCCGACAAAGGCCGCAAAAATTACCACGCCGATTGTACTTGTTGGGCGTGTTCCAGCAAAATCAGCAAAAACGTTTGTTGGAATAAACGATAAGATTTGTTGCGGAATCGAAAAGTTTTGAACCATTGATTGACGTTCCGCCAACTCGTTGATTCGAGCAGTTTCAGCCGCACCCTTGGTGAATGTTGCACCATCAAGGCCAAAGACCATCACTGCAACGATTCCGATCAACGCAGCAATTGCTGTTGTTGCTAATAAAGTAACTAATACATTGGCGCTGATCTTCCCTAATTTTTTACTTGATTTCATCTTGGTGAATGCACCGACGATTGAAATAAAAACTAACGGCATAACCAACATTTGTAATAATGAAATATAACCATTACCAACGATCCCGATCCATTCCATCGCTTGAGAAATAACTTTGCTACCATTTCCTAAAAGAAGCTGTAAAATACCGCCAAAAAGAATACCGGCTCCTAATCCTGCAAATACACGATTAGAAAATTTCACATGTTTCTTTTGCATTTGGTAGAAAACTACAAGCAAGGCAACGAAAGCTAAGATCACTAATACAGTGAACAGAGTTGTCATTGTATTCCTCCTTAAAATAACTTTCTATAATGACAAGTCTGTCAAAGGAAGTAAAGGTTCCCGGTATCCGCTCTTCAGCGACCTACCCTAAAATATAGCTGCGCGACTCCTAAATTTTAGTGACCTTTAAATTATAACTTAGAAAAAATAATCTGTCTTATGATTTGCACTGTTCCATAGAAATTTTCATAATGATATTCATAAAAAAACCTCCATTTTTAAAATGGAGGTTTTTAACAGTTAAATGGTGTTGGAGGAGAAGTTTATTTTTACACCAGGTTGATCTAAGGCAATCTCGGTTATTTCGTAAACCATTCGTTCGATTAAACGCAAGATTGGTCGGATCATCTCGTTCGCTTCTGCTTCAGTTAGGTCGCTTTGCTGTTTGACTTCTCGTCCAATGACGTGGATCACCTGCGAAAACACCCCACCGATAATGAACTTCTCAAAGGGAATAACGAATTCAATTCGTACACCCATGATGCTATTTCCAGCCGGATACCCTGGATCAACTGCTTCCAACGGACTGAAATTAATCAATAATTTTTGTTTGACCACTTGGTCTTTTGGAGGAAGTCCATAATTAAATGACTCTACGACTTCCGGATCACGCTGTAATTCCATTTCATAACTCCTCATTCATAAGAAATAATCCATCAATTTTCAAATATTTATTAATGTCTGCATGATTCTCAAATAAATTTCTTTTGCTTATCTTAATTATAGCTTTTTGCTTAGAATTTTTGTACCATTTCTTTTAAATTATTTATAAAATAAGTGGCATGAATTGCTTGATTGAAGTGATCGATATCAAAGAAAACGGTTTGTACACCTGCGTTGTTTCCAGCCTCTACGTCTAATTTTCGATCCCCGATCATTACCGTTTCTTCCGGGGATAGCTGGTAAGTATCTAAAAAATATTTAATGGAAGACGGGTCCGGTTTTCTAGGAAAGTCGGAGTCACTCCCAATAATATCCACAATAAAAGAATCCAGCCCATCGCGTTTCAACAAATCCCAAGTGGAGTCCACGGTTCGGTGTGTCAAAATGAAATGTTGCCCGCCCTTTTCTTGTAATTCTTTTAGCATGTCTTTCGTTTCTTCAAAAGGATAGGAATCTTTATTGTCCTGCGCCTCATAAGCATGATAGACTCTATCAAATTCCGGTGCAGGCAACTTCCAATCAAGAATCATTTGACGAATAGACTCTTCCTTTATTTTCTTGTATACAAGCTTTTGTTCTTTTTGAAGATCAAAATCGTTAAAAGTTTTCATCAATGCCTTCAACATAATCGGGTATGTATCATACAGTGTCCCATCAAAATCCCAAATATAATTCATCGTAAACCTTTCTAAGTAAACATAATAATTTTATAAAATATCTTTTTTTACAATTCTTAATTGTGCGTCCATCGTGTAAACCATTGGAGCGGCGTTAGGAATGTCAATTTGATCCACTTGATCTGTTGGCACATTTTCTAAAAACTGAACCAATGCACGCAAGCTATTGCCGTGACCACAAACTAAAACAGTCTTATTATCCAGCAAATCTGGAGCGATACACTCCTGCCAGAGAGGGATTACACGCTTCAACGTCATATGCAGACTTTCTCCTGTCGGTATCAGTCGAGGATCTAATTGGTCGTAGCGGCGATCAAAATGATTGTCCTTAGTCAATGGCGGCACTTCATCAAACCCTCTTCGCCATTTTTTTACTTGTTCTTTTCCAAAATGCTGAGCGATAGTCTCTTTATTTTTCCCAACTAATGCACCATAGTGACGCTCATTTAGGCGCCATGTCTTAAATTCAGGAACAAAACTTGCATCCGCTTGCTGCAAGATCATTTTTGCTGTTTTGATCGAACGTTTTAATACGGACTCGTACGCAACATCAATGAACAGGTCTGCATCTTTTATTTTTTTGCCAGCATTTTTTGCTTGTTCGATGCCCTTCTCGGTCAAATCTACATCTAACCAACCTGTCCAGTAATTTTGAAAATTGGCTTCACTCTCTCCGTGACGAACTAAAATCAACTTCATTCTCTCACCCTCTTGTTGTAAGGATATCAGAAAAAGCCTAGTTTTAAAAACTAGACCTTTTTCGTGAATTGCGTATGACAATTTTTACATGTCACTTTGATTTTTCCTCGTCCTTTTGGAGCACGCATTTTCTGTTTGCACTCTGGACACTTAAAATAGCTATAGGTAGCTTTTTTTCCTTTAAAAACATCTTTCATTTGAGCAATCCATTGAATAAATTTCTGATTCTCATTGCTTCGTGGATAGATTTTCTTTGAAAGAAATCGATAAAGTACGAGTGCAAATGCCGCGACTGCCAAAATGTTTCCAATATAATACGGGATCCAACGATCTAAAATCATCATTATAGCCCATAAAACCAACAATGCTTTATTGATTTGATCGAAACGACCGTAGCGCCCACGCATTAAATGTGCATATTTTTGATAAAGCTTCGTTACTCGCTGCATCCAGATATTTCCCAATGGAGAAGCTCCCTTCTAAAAAATTACTTGTTGTAGATCTTTGGTCCCTTACGCATATTTTTACGATCGTTTTTCGGTTTTTCCATTTTTTCCGAACGACCGCCGCCTTGTTTCTTCTTTATTAATTCTAGCATTTTTTCTTTTTGATTCATTTTTACACCGCCTTTACCAGTAGAGTCACTGATTCCACATGATAAGTTTGTGGGAATATGTCCACTGGCTGAACTTTCACAGCATGATAGCCAAGATCCTCATATCGTCTCAAATCTCTAGCTAATGTGGCTGGATTACAAGAAATATAGACGATTTTTTCAGGATTTACCGCAACAGATGCTTCAATGAATTTTTCATCTAGTCCCTTTCTTGGCGGATCAACAAAAATTACAGAAGGTTCGATCCCTTCTCGTGCCCAGCGAGACATAATTTTTTCAGCTTTTCCGATTTCATAGTTCGCATTTTCGATACCATTCATTTTTGCATTGGCTTTTGCATCTTCAACTGCTTGAGGGACAACCTCAACGCCATAAACATGCTTCACCTTTTCTGCTAGTGACAGACCGATTGTTCCAATTCCGCAGTATGCATCTACTACGATATCTTCTGAACTTAACTCCGCAAAATCAATTGCTGTTTGATAGAGTACTTCTGTTTGCTGCGTATTTACTTGATAAAATGATTGAGGAGAGATGCGGTATGTCTTGCCTAACAATGTATCGTTGATCGTCGACTTCCCAAACAATACCTTCTCTTCTCGTCCCATGATCACGTTGGTTTTTTCTGGATTTACATTTTGGATCACTGAAACTACTTCAGGCAACTCTTTTTTGATCGTTTCGGCGATTTCCATTCCTTTAAAGAAACGTTCGGTTCTTGTTACCAGAATGACCATCATTTCATGACTGTAGTGCCCACGACGGATAATAATGTGGCGGATAAAGCCCGTATTTTCACGTTCATTATAAGCTTTCACATTGAAACGTCGTAAGATATCACGAACAGCTAGAATCGCTTGATCAATTTTTGGATCTTGGATCAAGTAATCTTCAATCGGTAGTAAGTTATGTGAATTTTTACGGTAAAAACCCGTCATTAATTGATTGTCGACTTTTTGTACAGGAATCTGTGCTTTATTGCGGTACTCAAAGGGGTTATCCATTCCTAACGTTTGAGCAACGGACAAATCCGGCAACTTTGCAATTGTTTTCAATACTTTTTCAACTTGCTGTTGCTTGAATCGTAATTGATAGTCATAAGTCATGTGACTTAACGGTGCAATTCCGCTTCTCAACAAGTCTAAATCTTTTACATCTTGACGCTCAGGATTTGCAGTGAATCGTTCGATTACTTTTCCGTAACCAAATTTCTTTCCAACTTTAACTGCTTTAACTGTCATTTCTTCATCTGGTAAAGCATTTTCGATAAACAGGGGATAGCCATCAATATGAGCGACACCGAGTCCTTCATGGGACAAATCGTCGATTGAGACCGTATATGTTTTATTTTTTTCTACTGTGGTCATTATATTCTCCTTCAAGGCTGATTCACCTATTCTAATGAATTCTACTAGAAAAAGCAAGGTAACACCGAGAGTTATAATCTTAAGAGTTGCATAAGCTACTAATAACTTTCTTACAGTGAATACTCTTGCAAACAAAAAACGTTTCTATCCATTTTGACAGAAACGTTTTTGTCTTATTTCTCTAGATCTTCGTCTTGGATCTTTTCATATTCTTTCACGAGCTCGATGCCTGCTTCGCGTTTTTGATCGTCTTGGTCACCCGTACCTAAAATTGCGTCATCATTGATTTCATCCGTGTTGGCATAAAATTCAATGTGCTGATGAAGATTTTCAAAACGCATTGGCGCATCGCCGCCGTATTCACCATCTAAATTGATCATCATTTTTTTATCCGTATCAATTAGACTAGCATCTAAAAAACTCGTTTTAACATACAGTACTTTTGAGTCATTGACGTGCTTTCCACCATTCAAAACAAGCGTAATTAAACGAACGATTTCAAATAGATTCGCCGTTTTCACTACGATCAACGAGAATTTCCCGTCATCCAATTTTGCGTCGGGGGCAATCGTCTCAAAGCCACCGATAGAATTGGTCAACCCAAGGAAAAACATCGATGCATTTCCTTCGTATTCGCCGCCTTCATAGACTAAGCGCATCTTTGTTGGCTTAATACGGGGAAGCATTTCAGCTCCTTTAGCCAAATAAGCTAAATAACCAAAAATGCTTTTTAATTCAGATGGCACCTCGTAGGTCAATTCCGTTAGAGAGCCGCCAGCAGCGATATTGATAAAATACGTCTCCGCGGCTTTCCCAATATCCATCTTGACTGTTTGCTGTTTTTGAATAACTTCTGCAGCTGCCTTAACATTGTTTCGAGGCACTTTTAACGCGCGCGCATAATCATTTGTTGTTCCGGCAGGAATAATCGCCATTTTAGGCCGTTTTTTTAACCCGGCAATCCCATTGACTACCTCATTGATCGTTCCGTCGCCCCCTGCCGCAACCACTAGTTCGAAACCAGCTTTTGCGGCACGAGTCGCTTCATTTTTCGCTGAATTCGGTTCAGGGGTCGTCGCAAAGGCACTTGCTTCATAACCTGCTTTTTCAATGGCATCCAAAATATCTGCCAAATTATTGCGCATGATCTCTTTTCCAGATACTGGATTATAAATCAGTCGTGCTTTTCTCATGTTCAAGCCCCTTACCGTTTCGCTAATTCCTCTTGAAGTAATTTATTTACAACACCAGGGTTTGCTTTCCCTTTAGTTGCTTTCATGATTTGTCCAACAAGGAAACCAACAGCTCGGTCTTTCCCATTTTTAAAGTCTTCAACTGATTGTTCGTTGTTATCAAGCACTTCATTGATCATAGGAAGTAATTGTGCAGGATCAGATAATTGGACAAGTCCTTTCGCCTCAACGACTTCTTTGGCCTCGCCGCCGTTTTGGATCAATTCACGGAAGACTTTCTTCGCGATCTTAGAACTGATTGTTCCATCAGAGATCAACGTGATCATACCTGCTAAATTATTTGGTGTTAATTTAGTATCCGCTAATTCCAGCTTTTCACTATTCAAGTAGGCTGAAACTTCACCCATTAACCAGTTGGATGCTTGTTTCGCATCTGCGCCTTCTGCTAATGTTTCTTCAAAGAAATCAGACATTTCGCGACTTAACGTTAAGACCATAGAATCGTATTCAGGCAACCCAAGTTCTTCCACATAGCGTTTGCGACGCGAAGCGGGCATCTCAGGCAATGCTTTCCCAACTTTTTCAATCCATTCGTCATCGATTTCAAAGCGGGGAATATCTGGCTCAGGGAAATAACGATAATCACTAGAGCCCTCCTTGACACGCATCAAGATGGTCTTGTTCGTTCCTTCGTCATAGCGACGTGTTTCTTGTTGGATCGTTCCGCCAGATAACAATACTTTTGTTTGGCGTTGTACTTCAAAGGTCAAGCCTTTTTTAACAAAACTGATAGAGTTCAAGTTTTTCAACTCTGTTTTTGTACCAAATTCTTCTTGTCCGTAGGGGCGTAGAGAGATATTGGCATCACAACGCATAGAACCCTCTTCCATCTTCACATCACTAACGCCAGTGAATTGGATGATTGAACGTAATGCTTCTAAATAAGCATTTGCTTCTTCCGGTGAACGCATATCTGCTTCAGATACGATTTCGATCAACGGCGTGCCTTGACGGTTTAGATCGACAAAGGAATAGCCGCCGATACCGTGCATATTTTTACCTGCATCTTCTTCTAAATGGACGCGTTCGATACGAATCTTTTTCTTTTTCCCGTTGACATCGATCTCGATCCAGCCATCATGGCCGATCGGCTCATCAAATTGAGAAATTTGGTAGGCCTTCGGATTATCTGGGTAAAAATAGTTTTTACGGTCAAAATGCATATTTTTTGAAATTTCACAGTTTAACGCCAGGGCGGCTTTCATCCCAAATTCGATTGCTGCTTTATTCATAACTGGCAGCACACCTGGATAGCCCCAATCGATGATACTTGTATTTGTATTTGCTTCCGCACCAAAGTGAGCGGGCGCAGGTGAAAAGATTTTAGAGTTTGTTTTTAATTCTACATGGACTTCAAGTCCAATGACTGTCTCTAAGTTCATTATTTGTCCCCCCCTAAAATCACTGGTTTTTGCTTATGGAAATCCGTTGCCTGTTCAAAGGCATAGGCGGCTTTGTACATCGTTGACTCATCAAAATGCTTGCCGATGATTTGCAGGCCGACCGGCAATCCTTCAGAGAATCCGGCAGGAACAGACATACCTGGCAATCCTGCCAAGTTCACAGGGATCGTCAAAATATCGTTCAAATACATCGTGATCGGATCATTGATATTTTCACCAATGCCAAATGCCACAGTTGGTGAGGTTGGACCAATGATCAGATCGTAATCTGCAAAGACCTTATCAAAGTCTTGTTTGATCAATGTCCGAACTTGTCCAGCTTTCTTAAAGTATGCATCATAATATCCAGCAGAAAGTGAGAATGTTCCTAGCATGATCCGACGCTTCACTTCATCACCAAAACCTTCAGTCCGAGTGTTGACATACACATCTTCTAAGTTTTGAACGTCTTCAGAACGGAACCCATAGCGAATACCATCAAAGCGTTGCAAATTAGAGCTTGCTTCGGATGAAGCGATGATGTAATAGACTTCTACCCCATATTTTGAATGCGGCAGGCTAACTTCTTCAACAGTTGCCCCTAATGCTTTAAAGGTTTCTACTGCTTTCGTAATTGCTGCTTTGACGCCCGGTTCGATTCCCTCTGCCATAAATTCTTTTGGCAAAGCGATCTTCATTCCTTTAATATCTCCTGTTAAACCAGCAGCAAAATCAGGAACAGAGACACCGGCGGAAGTCCCATCTTTAGGGTCGTAGCCGCTAATCGCGTTTAACGCTAACGCATTATCCTTCACGGTGCGGGTAAAGGGTCCAATTTGATCCAATGATGAAGCAAATGCAATCAGACCAAAACGAGAGACACGTCCATAAGTTGGTTTTAATCCGACAACCCCATTAAACGCTGCCGGTTGGCGAATACTACCACCCGTATCACTCCCTAAAGAAACAGGGACTTCTCCAGCAGCCACTGCTGCGGCAGAACCACCTGAAGAACCTCCGGGAACCTTTGTTTGATCCCAAGCATTTTTCGTTTTCTTAAAGTAAGATGTTTCGCTCGAACTTCCCATTGCAAACTCATCCATGTTGAGTTTACCTACTGGAATCAAGTCAGAGCTGTAAACCTTCTCCATGACTGTTGCATCATAAATAGGATCAAAATTAGATAAAATTTTCGATGCAGCGGTCGTCAAGAGTCCTTTTGTCACGATGTTATCTTTGATACCGATTGGAATACCCGCTAAGGCATTCTCATCAGAGATCCCTTTTGCATCGATCGCTTTAGCCATTTCTAATGCTTTTTCTTCATTTAAAGTAATGAACGCATCGACTTTCTCTTCAGTCTCTTTGATACGGTCAAATGTTTCGTTTGTTAAGTCCGTTGCCGTGATTTCTTTTGAAACCAAAAGAGTGTGTAATTCTTCGATTGATTTATCGTATAATTTTTCCATTATGCACCAGCCTCTCCATTGTCAATGATCGCCGGAACCTTGATAAAGCCATCTTCGTGTTCCGGAACGTTTTTCATTAACTCATCACGCGACCAGCCTTGATCAGCTACATCCTCGCGCATGACGTTGATCGTTTCTAATACATTGGAAGTAAATGGCACGCCTTCTGTATCAACTTCCCCAAGTTGTTCGACCATGTCGATTATTTTGCCTAATTGATCCGTAAAACCGGTCAATTCATCTTCTGAAAAAGAAAGCTTCGCAAGTTTCGCGACATGTTTCACTTGTTCTTCATTGATTGCCATAATATCCCTCTTTCTTTTGTCAATTTTCAATCATTTTATCATAACTCTATTAGAATTCACGTTTTTTTCCTGAAATTTTTCGAAAAATCGCTCTCATCAATAAAACACAAATAAAACAGCTTCTAATAGATGTAACGCTTTTTATCATACCCGTTCGTGAATCCAATCGTCAATCGTCATTTAGACAAAAATACTTAATCTGTATGACTTTCTTCGATTGCTTGAATCATTTGTTTCTCATCCCAAATGTCAATTCCAAGATTTTGTGCTTTCGTCAGCTTGCTTCCGGCTTCTTCTCCTGCTACCACGATATCTGTTTTTTTAGATACACTGCCAGTAACTTTTCCACCGAGCATTTGAATCTTTTCCTTTGCATCTTCCCTTGTGTAGTCTACGAGTTTTCCAGTCAGCACGATCGTTTTGTCTTTAAATGGCGACTCCACTTCTGCTAATTGGCTAGCACGGATGCCTTTGTACTCAAGGTTTACATGCCGATCTTTCAGCTCTTGCATCAATTCATGTACTTCTTCGTTCTCAAAGTAAGTCACTAAACTGTCCGCGATCGTTTCTCCAATCGTATTCAGTCCTACAATTTCTTCTTTCGTCGCTTGACTGACACCTTCAAGACTGCCAAAATGCTCTGCCAATATACCCGCGGCTTTTGAGCCAACATGGCGAATTCCTAGGCCAAAAATTAAGCGTTCCACTGAGTTTTCACGGCTGGCGTCAATGGCCTGTAAGATATTCTCTGCAGATTTATCTTTGATCTTCTCTAATGTGAGTAACTGCTCTTTCTCTAAAGAATAGAGGTCGGCGACGTCTGAAACCAACCCTTTATCAAACATTTGTGCTAACACGCGAGGCCCTAATCCTTCAATATTCATCGCATTCCGAGACACAAAATGGCTGAGCCCCTCTTTGATTTGTGCGGGACATTTAGGATTGATACATCGCAGAGCAACTTCCTCATCTAAATGAACCAGTTCACTGCCGCAGATCGGACAATGCGTCGGAATCGGGTAGGGTTCACTGTCAGATGGCCGTTTCTCCAGAATCACCCGAGAAACCTCAGGGATAATATCCCCTGCTTTGTATACTAAAATAGTGTCCTTTAATCGTATATCTTTCTTCTCGATATAATCACTATTATGAAGACTGGCCCGGCCAACAGTGGTGCCGGCTAGACGAACCGGCGTCATAATTGCTGTAGGTGTCAGCACACCCGTCCGACCAATCGTCCAATCAATGTCCAACAATGTTGTCTGTGCTTCCTCTGGTGGAAACTTGTAGGCCGTTGCCCAACGTGGTGCCTTCACCGTAAAACCTAGATCATCTTGAATGCTAAAATCGTTCACTTTGATGACGATACCGTCAATTTCATAATCCAGCTGCTCTCTTGTTTCGTGGAAATTCTCAATGTATTCCCAAACCTCATCAATAGTCTCACAGACACGGTGCTCAGGATTTGTTCGGAATCCTAAACGAGACATCTCATTGAGCGCATGATCCTGCGTTGTTGATTCTAATGGACCAAAATCTGCCAGTGTGTATAAAAAGGTACTCAAATTTCTTTTGGCTGCGACACGAGTGTCTAATTGCCGTAAGCTTCCAGCAGCAGCGTTTCGAGGATTGGCAAATACTTCTTTTCCTTCCTCTTCTCGTTGCTGATTGAGTTTGACAAAAGAGGCTTTAGGCATATAACATTCCCCACGAACCTCAATGGACAAGGGTTCTTTCAGACGTAAAGGAATGGACTTGACCGTTTTTAAATTTTCAGTGATATTCTCGCCCACAGTGCCATCACCACGAGTAGCCCCTTGAACAAACACGCCATTCTCATATTTCAATGAGATCGATAACCCGTCTATTTTTAATTCCACACAATAGGAAACCGGATGTCCCACTGCTTTTTTTACACGTTCATCAAAGGCGATCAATTCTTCCTTGTTAAAAACATCATTCAAACTGTATAGAGGAATATCGTGCACCACTTTTTCAAATCCCTCTAAAATTTTCCCACCCACGCGTTGTGTGGGGGATTCCGGGGTAATAAGATCAGGATATTCAGTCTCGATTTCAACAAGTTCTTGATATTTCTTATCGTAAACAAAATCCTCCACTGAGGGTTGATCTTGTACATAATATTCATAGGAATACTGATTTAGTTCATCTCGAAGTTCGGCTGAACGTTTTTCCGCTGCTTGAAAAGTCATAGCTTCCAAGAATATCCCTCCTAAAATTGGTTTCTATCATTATTTTTGTATTTTTTCAATTGGTGCAAAAGCGGCAAGCAATCGTTTGACCCCTTGTTGAGGAAACGCGATATCTAACTCCACATCTTTTGCATTCCCACTGACCTTCACCACAGTACCGACACCCCATTTTTTGTGTTGAACTTTGTCGCCAGGGTTCCAGCTTTCGTTCTCCCCGCCAGAGGCAGTTTTATCCATTTTGGGTTCTCGGGTAGCATGCTGATACTTAGGCTTCATAGGAGTGGTAGCTGTACTGAAAGGATTACTAAAGGTCGCTTTAGGCTGCGGCTGCATCCCCACAGCATTTAACAAGCTGTCATCAATCTCTGCCACAAAACGAGAAGGCTGATTGTATTGCGTCTTCCCATAAAGCGTCCGAGAAAATGCATTGGTCAGATACAGGCTTTCTTCCGCACGGGTGATCCCGACATAAGCCAATCGACGCTCTTCTTCTAATTCAGATTCTTCCATTAAAGACCGAGACAATGGGAAGATTTTTTCTTCCATCCCAATTAGAAAGACAATTGGAAACTCCAAGCCTTTAGCCGCGTGTAAGGTCATCAATGTTACTTGTGCGCTATCCTCTTGGTAATCGTCTAAATCGGAGACTAACGCCAAATCGTTTAAGAAAATCGCCAATTTTTCTTCTGGTGCATTTGCTGCATCGTCTTCTTGCGTCTCATTCCGCTTATCAAATTCTTTCGTTACAGTACGGAATTCCTCTAAGTTTTCTAAACGGGATTCTGCTTCAAGCGTTCGCTGGTTTTTCAATTCATCCAAGTAGCCAGTTCGTTCTAAAACTTGATCCACAAGATCTGTCACAGGTAAATAGGCGATCATTTCTTGAAACTGCGAAATCATCGTACCGAATTCACCGATCATTCGACCAGCTTTTCCAGAAATATTGGCTAAATCGACATTTTGCGAGGCTTCTACCATCGACCAATCATGCATCGCTGCAAAATTACGTAATTTCTCAACAGAAGCTGCACCGATCCCACGCTTTGGTGTATTGATCACTCGTTCAAAGCTGACGCCGTCTCGAGGATTATTGATGATATTCAAATAGGCGATGATATCCTTGATTTCTTTACGATCATAGAATTTATGACCTCCAACCATGGTATAGGGCACATTTGATTTCACGAGGGTATCCTCGATTACACGGGATTGCGCATTTGTCCGATACAATACAGCAAAATCGTTATAGCTGCGGTTGTTGGCTTGGATTTCCTCTTTGATCTTACTCACGATAAATTGTGCTTCATCTCTCTCGCTATCCGCACGATAATACGTGATTTGTTCTCCTGCTTGATTGTCCGTCCACAAGTTTTTGTCACGGCGATTGCTGTTATTTTGAATCACCTGGTTGGCCGCATCCAGAATACTTTTGGTTGACCGATAATTTTGTTCCAATAAAATAACTGTCGCATCGTTATAGTCTTTTTCAAAGTCTAAAATGTTCTGCATGTCCGCGCCGCGCCAGCCATAAATACTTTGATCCGCGTCTCCCACGACACATAAATTTCGGAAACGAGCAGCCAGCATATTTACTAGCGTATATTGTGCATGGTTGGTATCTTGATACTCGTCCACATGCAAATAATGAAATTTGTTTTGATAGTACGTCAACACTTCTGCGTTGTCTTCAAACAATCGGATCGTGTTCATGATCAAATCGTCAAAGTCCATGCTTTGATTGTTCCGCAACGCTTTCTGATACGCATCATAACAACGCGCAACAATTTCCTCGAAAAATGAGCCTTGGCGTTCTGCATAGGTTTCAGGTGTCAACAACTCATTTTTGGCATTGCTGATTGCACCTAGTATGGATCGAGGATCATATTTTTTTGGATCAATATTTAATTCTTTTAAGATTCTTTTCATTAAGGTTTGCTGGTCTGAACCATCTAAAATCGTAAAATTCCGATCATAACCGATCGCATCCACGTCACGTCGCAAAATGCGCACGCACATTGAGTGAAACGTTGATACCCAGACATCTTCGCCGCCTTTGCCAAGAATACCATTGACCCGCTCTTTCATCTCTCGAGCTGCCTTATTTGTAAAGGTGATCGCCAAAATATTCCAAGGGTTCACGTTTTTTTCTTCTATTAAATAAGCGATGCGATGCGTCAAGACCCGTGTCTTTCCACTTCCTGCTCCCGCCATGATCAATAGCGGGCCTTCTGTATGAAGAACCGCGTCTTTTTGTTTAGGGTTTAGTCCTGCTAACAAGTCCAGTTTGTTTGGCATGCAAAACGTCCTTTCTCTATTCAATCTTTTTTATTATAGCATCTCGGAAAGTTTCGCGACACTAGCAACAATTTAAAAAAACGGATTCATTCATTCATACTTGTTTTTCATGTGAAATCGCGCTAAATTAATTAATGGTGTAAACAGAAATTATACTTTTTATGGCATAAAAAAACAATCATCTTAAGAAGGTACAGCATGAAAAAAGAACATGAAATCAAACGTTTAGATAGCACGAAAGTTATTTTTATCTTGAAAGGCATTCTTATCGGAGGGATTGCCGGTATTATCGTCAGCCTTTTTCGTCTCGTAATCGAGAAAATGATGGCTCATATAGTGACCTTTTATCTATGGTTCCGAGAAAAACCTTTATGGCTGATCCCATGGATTCTCGTAATGCTGAGCTTCGCGTGTATCGTTGGGCTTTTGATCAAATCAGAACCCGATATTAAAGGCAGCGGTATCCCCCAAGTAGAAGGAACGCTTCAAGGAGAAATTTCGTTGCGCTGGTTTTCGGTCTTGTGGAAAAAATTTATCGGAGGGATCTTATCTGTAGGTTCAGGCCTCTTTTTAGGTCGAGAAGGGCCTTCGATCCAACTGGGTGCGATGGTTGGGCAAGGGTTTAGCGAAATTACGCAGGCCTCTACTTCTGAAAAAAAGATTTTCATATCTAGCGGCGCTGCGGCTGGACTAGGTGCGGCCTTTAACGCGCCAATTGCTGGATTGCTTTTCGTAATTGAAGAGGTCCACCATCATTTCTCTCCTTTGATTTGGCTCACATCTCTGACTGCCGCCTTAACAGCGAATTTAATTTCATTGAACTTTTTTGGATTAAGACCTGTCCTGTTTATCGCAAATGTCCCGTCTTTGCCGTTGAAGGAATATGGGTGGTTAATTGGACTGGGTGTTCTCCTGGGACTTTTAGGTTATGTCTATCAACTAGTTTTGTTGTCTCTGCCGCGTTGGTATAAACATACTCATCTTCCAGAATACCTTTATGGGATCGTTCCTTTCTTATTGATCGTTCCTATCGCCTTCTTTTTTCCGCATTATTTGGGAGGCGGGAATCCAATTGTTCTAGCACTTGGCGAACGCAATCTTTCATTGAATTTATTGATTTTTCTATTTTTATTGCGCTTCATTTTTTCAATGGTGTCCTATGGTGCGAATCTTCCTGGGGGTATTTTTCTTCCTATTTTGACATTAGGCGCGTTGATTGGCGGAATTTATGGAACAATGCTTCATCAGTGGGCCGGACTAGATGCCCAATTTATTCGAGACTTCGCGATCTTTGCAATGGCTGGGTATTTTACAGCGATTGGGAAAGCTCCGCTGACGGCAATTATTTTAGTGACAGAAATGGTTGGAAACATCACTCATCTGATGCCTTTAGCTGTGTGTTCCCTTACTGCATATGTAGTGAATGATTTGTTGGGCGGAAATCCGATTTATGAATCGTTACTTGAGCGGCTGTTAAAAGGGCACCTTCCAAGCATCACAGGAAACAAGACGATCATTGAATTTCCCGTAACGGCAGAAAGCACCTTAGATGGCACCATGGTAAGAGATTTTAACTGGCCGAAAGAAATGCTGTTGATCTCGATTCGGCGAGGCTCTTCTGAAATCCTCACTCATGGAGATACCGTGATGAAAGTTGGTGACTTGCTTATGATTTTAACGGATGAAGGATATACCCAGAAAATCAAGAAACAAATTCGTGAGCGATCCGATGCAGCAATTGCCAAGAAACAAGACAAAGCAATCAGCGATTGAATCGAAAGTAAATCCATAAAATTCTTAACAAATGAAAAGCCAAACGACTTTTTACTTTTCATTTGTTAAGTAAATTATCGTTTGACTATTCATTTGTATTTTATAGGTAAATACGGATCTTCTTATTTTTGTATCAATCCTGCAACTTTTTGGCTAAGTTTTCGTTGATGTACACAGAAACTTGACCATCATTGACAGGGAATACACCTTGTCCATTTTCATCCAAGGTCACCCGTGCGTCGTTGTTGCCTAACAGGTCTACGAAGGTCTTGCCTTCATGGATAGCACTGATCGTCATTTCTTTCTCTCCGCCTGTCGCATTGGTCATAATAACCGCAGCACCAGAATCCTCATCGTCAAACGCTCCTGTCAAGGTCCAGCCAATGACATTCGAGTCATCAAAATAATCCGCTTGGTTTCCAAAATTCGCTGTATCGCGTAATTTAATTAGGCGGTTCAATCCGTTACCAACGGCTTCCGTTTTTTCTGTTCCATATAAGTCTCCCCAGAAAACTACGGGTGTTCCTTCATTTCTCAACAAAATCAAGCTGTACGCCTGAAGTTTGAACCAACCTTCAACCCAGGATTCTAAACTTTGACCGGGCTGAGTATCATGGTTATCAACAAATGTGACCGCCCAGTCTGGACGCGTCTCGATCAATGTCCCTGAGAAAATCTGACGCATATCAAACTCTCCCATCGTAGACGATGCTTGAAAAAGATTAAAATGCAGCGGAACATCAAAAAGGGAAATCAAATTCCCGGATGAATCTAGATAATCCTGCAATTTATCCAATTCATCCGACCAATATTCCCCTACCACGAAAAGGTCTTCTCCCTTTTCCCCTCGGCGGTGCAATAGCCAATCAACAAATAAATCAAAACGAATATGCTTGACCGCGTCTAAACGATACCCATCCATATCTGTTAGTTCTTGGTACCATTTTCCCCATTTGTCCAACTGCTCAACGGTCTCAGGATTTTCCATGTCGAGGTTGCACCCCATCAAATAATCGAAGTTGCCGTTTTCATCATCTACTTTTGGCTCCCAGCCCTTATCGGCGAAATTAAAGATCGCATGATCCTTTTCCCGTGCGTCGTAATCGACACCAGAAAAATTTTTCCAATTCCACTGATAGTCGTTGTATTTCCCCTTGCGGCCAGGAAATGTGAACTTTGTCCACGCTTCGATTTCTTCTTCTCCAGAGCTTGGCTTGGTTCGATCATCAAAGTGGTAAGATACTGCCGAAACAACCTCCGTTTCGTCGGCCCCCATAAAATGATCAAATACAATGTCCGCATAAGTCTTTAAGCCAGCTTCTTTTAATGCAGCAATACTGCTCAAATAGTCTTCTTTTGTTCCATACTTCGTGGCGATACTTCCCTTTTGATCAAATTCGCCCAGGTCATAAAGATCATAAGTTCCATACCCTACATCATTAGCACCCTCTGAGCCTTTGTAGGCCGGGGGCATCCAGATCGCATTGATACCAAAGTTGCGTAATTCTTCTGCTTTTTCAGCCAGTGTTTTCCAGTGATTTCCATCCGCAGGAAGATACCATTCAAATCCTTGTAAAATTGTTTGTTTTCTCATAACCTTCACCTCCATATCTATCATACCGAAAGTGAAAGATCCTTCAAAATATGACGCCCTAAATACCCATTTTAAATGTTTTTGACTGTTTATGGCTGTTTATGGTTGAAAAAAGAAAATAATTGTGATAGTATTTCATATGAAGGAGGATTGAAAATGCTTACAGAAGAACGACACCGTAAAATAATCGAATGGCTTGAACGTGATGGATTAGTGAAATCACAAGAGTTGATCCAGTATTTAGACGCTTCTGAATCAACTATACGACGTGATTTGCAAGAGTTGGAAGATTTGGGAACTTTGGAACGCGTTCATGGCGGCGCAAAGCGACCTCAACATTTGGAACAAGAATTAGGGATTTTGGAAAAATCATCCAAAAACGTTCAACAAAAAAAACTTGTTGCTCAACTAGCAGCAGAATGTATCGTTGAAGGTGACGTCATTTATTTGGATGCTGGCACCACGACTTCTGAGATGATTTCCTATTTGACAAACCGAGCAATCACTGTCGTCACAAATTCCGTTGGTCTTGCTGCCCGGCTCGTTGAATTGCAAATCGCAACCATCGTTTTAGGCGGTCGGATAAAATTGACAACAGATGCCGTTGTTGGTTCCCAAGCCTTAGAGCAGTTGAAACAATACCGGTTCAATAAGGCCTTCATGGGAATGAATGGCATTCATCTCGATAGCGGATTTTCTACGCCCGATCCTGAAGAAGCGATCCTTAAACGGACAGCCATTCAACAATCTGAAGAAGCTTTTGTTTTAGTTGACCATAGTAAATTCAATCAAACGAGCTTTGTCAGTGTCGCTCCATTGTCTGCAGCTTCAATCCTCACAGATACCTGTCCTTTGGTTATTCATGATCAAATCACAGAACAAACTACCCTGAAGGAGGTTTCTGTATGATTTATACAGTGACACTTAACCCATCTATCGACTATATCGTTCACGTTGATAAACTTACGATTGGCGATGTCAATCGAATGAAAACTGATTTTAAGCTACCCGGCGGAAAAGGGATCAACGTTTCCCGAATCTTGAAGCGTATTGATAATGATTCGACCGCGCTAGGATTTCTTGGCGGCTTTACCGGACGCTTCATCGAAGAATGGATGGAACGAGAAACCATCCAAACAAACTTCACACCTGTTAGCGATGACACACGGATCAACATCAAATTAAAAGCCAAAGACGAGACAGAGATTAACGGTCAAGGCCCAGTAGTTTCTGCGGAAGAAATGAATGAACTAAAAAAAGTATTGGCTCATTTATCCCCCGAAGACATTGTTGTTTTATCTGGCAGCAAGCCTGCGAGTGTTCCAACCGGCTTTTATCAAGAATTGATCGAGATCATTAAGTCTCAAGGCGCCTCTTTTGTCATTGATACCACCGGGGCCGACTTGATGGATGCGTTAGAAAAAGGACCTCTATTGGTAAAACCAAATAACCATGAATTAGCCGACCTTTACCAAACAACCTTTAGCTCCGTTGAGGATATCTACCCATTCGGCCAACGATTATTGGATGAAGGCGCGCAGCATGCGCTAGTTTCTATGGCTGGTGATGGTGCGTTGCTCTTTACTAAAGACGGAATTTATCGTTCTAACGTTTTGAAACGCTCCGTTAAAAATTCTGTTGGCGCAGGAGATTCCATGATCGCCGGTTTCGTCGGCAACTATACGAAGAGCCAAGATCCTGTTGAAGCATTTAAATGGGGCGTTGCTTGCGGTAGTGCAACTACCTTTTCAGATGACCTAGCCACTGCAGAATTTATTCAAGAATTATTACCAGAAGTAGAGATCACTAAAGTTAAGTAATAGGATCTCCCTTCTGTTGAAAAATATGTATCAATTTAGAATTTGGAGGAATTATAATGGATATTAAAGATTTGTTGATCAAAGATGCCATGATCATGGACTTGCAAGCAACTACAAAAAAAGCTGCAATTGATGAAATGGTTCAAAAAATGTACGACGCTGGCCGAATCTCAGATATTGCTGTTTACAAAGAAGGTATCTTAAACCGTGAAGCGCAAACCTCAACTGGTTTAGGCGATGGGATCGCGATGCCCCATGCTAAAAATAGCGCTGTAAAAGAAGCGACTGTTTTATTCGCAAAAAGTAAAAATGGTGTTGATTATGAATCATTAGATGGTCAACCCACTTACCTGTTCTTCATGATCGCCGCTCCAGAAGGTGCGAACGATACGCACTTGCAAGCATTGGCTGCCTTATCAAGACTTTTGATCGATCCAGACTTTGTTGCTAAATTAAAATCTGCTGAAACACCAGATCAAGTACAAGCGACTTTTGAAGAAGCAGAAAAAGCAAAAGAAGCGGAAGAAAAAGCCGAAGCGCAAGCGGCGGCAGAAGAAGAAATCAAAGACACCAATCGCCGGTACATCGTCGCAGTAACAGCCTGCCCTACCGGAATCGCACATACGTACATGGCTGAAGATGCTTTGAAAAAGAAAGCAAAAGAAATGGGCGTAGACATCAAAGTTGAAACAAACGGCTCCGAAGGGATCAAACATCGTTTAACGGATGAAGAAATCGCCCGAGCAGATGGTGTCATCGTTGCAGCCGATAAAAAAGTTGAAATGAATCGTTTTAATGGAAAAGAATTGGTGAATCGTCCCGTAAGTGATGGGATTCGTAAGCCGGAAGAATTGATCAATTTAGCATTAAGCGGCAAAGCGCCTATCTACCGTGGAAGCGGCGAAGAAAGCGCATCGAATGAAGAAAAAAGTGATAACGGTACTGTCGGACAACGCATCTATAAAGATTTAATGAACGGTGTTTCTCATATGTTGCCATTCGTTATCGGCGGCGGGATCATGATCGCGTTGTCATTCATGATCGACCAATTTATGGGTGTTCCGCAATCAGAACTTGCTAACCTGGGGAATTACAACCAAGCAGCTAGCTGGTTCAACCAAATCGGCGGCGCAGCATTCGGCTTTATGCTTCCTGTACTTGCTGGATTTATCGCATCAAGTATTGCTGATCGTCCTGGTCTCATCGCTGGTTTTGCTGCTGGTGCTTTAGCAAATGCTGGTGGTGCTGGGTTCTTAGGTGCATTGATCGGTGGTTTCGTCGCTGGTTATGTCATTATTTTCTTGAAAAAAATCTTCAAGAACTTGCCTAAGTCACTTGAAGGAATCAAAGCCATTCTCTTCTACCCATTCTTTGGCTTGATGATTACTGGTTTCTTGATGTTATTAGTCAATATTCCAATGAAAGCAATCAATGATGGCTTAAATGGTTTCTTAACTGGTCTTAGCGGTTCAAATGCAATCTTGTTAGGTGCTCTACTTGGCGGAATGATGGCTGTCGATCTAGGCGGACCTATCAACAAAGCAGCTTATGTATTCGGTACTGCAACACTAGCTTCTACTGTCGCACAAGGCGGTTCGATCGTTATGGCCGCTGTTATGGCTGGCGGGATGGTTCCACCTCTAGCTATTTTCGTTGCCACTCGCTTATTCAAAAACAAATTTGAAAAGAGCCAAGTGGATGCTGGTCTAACAAATATCGTTATGGGTCTTTCCTTCGTTACAGAAGGAGCCATTCCCTTTGCTGCTGCCGATCCAATTCGCGTGATTCCAAGTTTCGTTGTCGGATCTGCTTTAGCTGGCGGATTAGTTGGTGCTGTCGGCATCAAACTACTTGCTCCTCATGGTGGGATCTTCGTGGTTCTATTGTTAAGCCACCCATTGTTATACCTTCTGTTCATTGCCATCGGCGCAATCGTTTCAGGCGTTATCTATGGTTTAGTTAAAAAACCTGTCGCACAATAAAAATACAAAAACCCCGCATTCTCAATGAGAGTGCGGGGTTTTTATGTTCATTACATCCAACGATCTTTTCTATGAACGCGAACAGGTTGCGGTTTGGGTTTGATCGTAAAAAGGATCATTCCAATAAAGAAAACTAAAATGGCTAAAGGAATCTCTAGTGACGAAAGGGGCAAAGCAAAAATCATTCCGACAATCAGTAAACAACTACTCATAATTTTGACGTATCTCAGATCCATAACTAACCTCTCCTTTTTTCATACTAAAGAATGACTTTCAAACTATCTATCCTAACAAGAACTTCTCCTACAACTATGAATACTTTTTAAACACTGCTCGTTTAAATCTCGAGAATGTCTAATTGATTCTTCGCAGAAACTTTCTTTTGATCAATAAACGAAACGGTTAAGTGCTTCGCCTCTTTCTCTAAAGAAAAAGTCAAAGAATCATTTTTTCGGCTAACCTGATGAATCGTCATATCTTTCAATACCGATTTTAATTCCTCTAAAGGAAAATCCAGAAAAGCTTTTTTAGGGATAAATAATTGTAAAACAGCGGTGTAATCTTTATAACGCATATCTTGAATTTCAAATTCGATGGAATCACGAATGTAGTATTCAAACGCGGCCAATCCTTTGTCCAAGGTCAGCTCCGGGTAGAGAATATGATAATTCATCATTCGTTCACTTTCATCGTCGATCCAAGGAAAATATGCCAGTGCATTCAATCCACCCTTCATGCGATTGACGCGGTATTGATTGGTTAAAAAATTATAGGTACGAGTCACAAAGTAGGATGCCTCGCTTTTCTCGGTTGGCTGAAACTGCTCATTTTGGTATTGCACCGTTTGAACGACAGTATCCTCAAAAGCAAACTCGATATACGGCTGCTTCAACAATCCGACGCCGTTCGTATAAGACAATTGCGAGATCCCCAACTGCGCCCGAAATAGCTGCTGAAATCTTAGATTCGCTTCTTCCTTCCATTGGAAAGGATCTTTATATAGCTCGAAGAAAACTCCCTCACCAAGCGCCTCCACTCGTTCCACCTGCTGGATCTCTAATAATAATTGTTTTGCAAATAGTTTTTTATAGGGCGCCCCTAGGAACAGCCACCAGCACGCGGTTAAGCATACACCTTTATAAAAGACATCATATCCAGGAAATGCATTGCAATCTATGACCACATCTCCATTAAGCCCTTTCATTTTAGGCAGAAGGTTCGTCTCTTCAGCGGTTTCAAATGATCGACGTTTAGACAAATCACTCGTATTGTGGTACAAATATTCTTCATACGACCGAATGTATGAAAAGAAGCCATGTTCTATCAATCGCGTCTTTAAGTAATCCAAATAAACAGTTTCCCAAAAATAGAAATTTTTTTCTTTAAGAATAGCCTTCTCAAACAACGTATCTCCCAATACATGGATCGTGGTTTCTTCTTCCGCATTTTTCAATTGAAGCCAGGAATCCTCTTTTTCACCAAAACCATCAATCTTTTGTTTCAATTGAATCGAGTCAAACGCCTGCTCTTTCCCGTTAATAATCATCATGTCTGGTTCCAGCAATAGGCGACTCATCGTTAACCAATCATTGGTTTTCGATTGGATATCGGCTTGCTTCAAATCATAAAGCTGACTGACACTATAAATCTTCTGATTGTTTTCCATTGCTTTCCCCTTTCTCATCTCTCTATTATAAGTATATCTTAAAGATTTAAAAAACCCTATGAAATTGATTACTAAGGAGAAAAAAATTGTATACTATAATGGATTGTGTTAAAACTAAAATGGAGGTGTTCAAATGGGCTTAAAATTTGAAAAAACCGATGATTTAGACAAGTTGTTTGAATCATTTGTCGTAGATCCTACTAAAGATGTGCAAAAAGATGAAGATATTCAAAAGTTCTTAAAACCAAAAACTGAACAGAATGATAAAAAAAAGGATCAGGCTTAAGCCTGGTCCTTTTCAATTGCTGCTTCAATCGCTTGCCATGCCTCTTCTTTTCCTTTTTTTGTTTCGGAAGAGAAAAGAATGAATGTATCATCGGGATCAAAGTCCAATTTCTTTTTGATTTCACTCGTGTGCTTGTTCCACTTTCCACGAGGGATTTTGTCCGCTTTAGTAGCAACCACGATTACTGGGATATTATAGTACTTCAAAAATTCATACATCTGTACGTCTTCTTTACTAGGATCATGACGAACATCTACCAAAGAAACCACCGCGCGTAATTGCTTACGGCTGGTAATATAGGTCTCTATCATTTCTCCCCATTTTGCACGTTCCGTTTTAGAAACTTTTGCGTATCCGTAACCAGGCACGTCTACAAAATGTAGCGCATCTTCAATCAGATAGAAATTTAACGTTTGGGTCTTTCCGGGTTTACCGGAAGTCCGTGCTAAATTCTTACGATCAATTAATGTATTGATAAAAGAAGATTTCCCAACATTTGAACGACCTGCCAAAGCGATCTCCGGCAGTTCCGTCTCAGGGTATTGTTTTGGTGAGACCGCACTAATAACGATCTCTGCATTATGGACTTTCATTCTTTCACGCCTTTCAAAAAGGGTTCACAAATGACTTTGTGAACCCTCACTTACTAACCTGCTTTTTTCTTGTCGTTGTGGTACTCAATGATAGGTTTTCCTGTTCCTTCAACAGAGTCTTTTGTCACAACAACTTTTTCAATGGATTCATCTGAAGGAATATCGAACATAACATCCATCATGACATCTTCAATGATAGAACGCAATCCACGTGCTCCCGTGTTACGAGAGATAGCTTTATCCGCAATAGCACTTAAAGCATCCGCGTCGAAGTCT
This sequence comes from Enterococcus sp. 12F9_DIV0723, assembly GCF_002174375.1. Taxonomy (NCBI): domain Bacteria; kingdom Bacillati; phylum Bacillota; class Bacilli; order Lactobacillales; family Enterococcaceae; genus Enterococcus; species Enterococcus sp. 12F9_DIV0723. The sequence continues at coordinate 1,903,106 of NZ_NIBK01000001.1, forward strand.
AATTCTGTGTCGTCATAAGAAAGCAGCTTTTGGTATTGTTTGACCAATGCATTTTTTGGTTCAGTCAAAATACGAACCAAATCTTCAGTAGTCAGTTTTTCCAACGCTGTAGTCACTGGCAAACGCCCAATGAATTCAGGGATCAGCCCGAATTTCAAAAGATCTTCAGGAATGATCTTTTGCATCATGCTTTCTTCTTCATTGATCTTTTTATTGTTTTTACCAAATCCAATCGTTTTTTCGCCTAAACGGTTTTTGACGATTGTTTCAATACCATCAAAGGCACCGCCAACGATAAATAGAATATTTGTCGTATCGATTTGGATAAATTCTTGATGAGGGTGCTTACGTCCTCCTTGAGGCGGAACACTAGCAACCGTTCCTTCAAGAATTTTAAGGAGCGCTTGTTGAACACCTTCGCCGGAAACATCGCGAGTAATCGAAACATTTTCACTTTTACGTGTGATTTTATCGATTTCATCAATGTAGATGATTCCTTTTTCAGCACGTTCAACATTGTAATCTGCAGCTTGCAACAGCTTCAATAGAATATTTTCAACATCTTCACCGACATAGCCGGCTTCAGTCAAACTCGTTGCATCCGCAATAGCAAATGGCACATTTAAGGTTCTTGCCAATGTTTGAGCTAAGAATGTTTTACCTGACCCTGTAGGCCCAATCAAACAAATATTACTCTTTTGCAATTCAACTTCATCAATGCCGTCGTTTTCAGTATTTACCCGCTTGTAATGATTATACACAGCAACAGATAATGCCTTTTTCGCACGATCTTGACCGATCACATATTGATTTAACACATCTAATAGTTCTTTTGGTTTTGGCACATCAATAAATTCACGAATCGCTTCTTCATGGAATTCTTCATCTATAATCTCTTTACAAAGGTCGATACATTCATTACAAATGTATACTCCTGGACCCGCGACAACTTTTTTTACTTCTTCTTGGGTCTTTCCGCAAAATGAACAGCGGACTGTTTCACCTGCGCCTGTGCTCTCATACATGGCTTTCACCTCTTGCTTCTTTCTCTACAAGTGTTTCCACGATTGCAGTCTTTATCTATAATAACATAAAGCGTTGAAAACACAAAGAATCCAAAAGAAATTAGAAAGGAATTCTAAAGAAAAAAGTTCTCGAAAAATCGAGAACTTTTGATCTATTTTGCGTACCAAGCTAATCCTTCATATCTCCAGCCATGCTTCACTAAGTTATTTTTTTCGTTTGTATTCAACGTGTAGTGATGCGAGCCTGCTTTAGCATTTGGGTTGTACAAGCGATGCAAGGCATTCGGCCCGCCGGAATACCAAGAAATCCCTTCGTAGCGCCAGCCTTTTTTGATTAAGTTATCTTTCTCATAGGCATGAAGTGTGTAATGATGGTCTCCAGCATTCGGGTTATATAAACGGTACACCGGATTGCCTGAGGTCGGTCCGTTCCAACCTATCCCTTCATATCTCCAGCCCTTAGAAACCAAGTTGTTTTTTTCAGCAACATTCTGTGTATAGAAATGTTCTCCGCTATTAGGATTATAGACACGGTACATTTGGATACTATTTGCTGGCGGCTTGGGTGTTGGATTACTAAATGTAGAGGTGTAATCAGCATTGATATCAAAATTCCCGTTCACGCCTGGGAAGGATAATTGAGAGGACCACTGCCAAGCACCATATTGCGTATAGAAATTCGTTGTCGAAAGATTATACGGATAGGCAGCAACCCAGATATTTTTATTTCCAATTACTCCAGCATTGATTTTCCCCGTATTCAACCAATTCAAACCAACATAATGACGAACATTTCCATATCCTAGTGATTTCAATCGATTTTCAAATGCTCGTGAATTATTCGTATGATTTCCTTTGCCTAAAATCTTAGGCTCTTCAATATCGTTAACCATGACTGTTCCGCCACTCAAGCCAAATCTCTTCGCTGCCGCAGCAAAATAATTTGCTTCTGCTACTGCCTGAGCATCACTCGTGAACCAGCTGTAATGGTATGCCGAAACTTTCATTCCAGCTGCCATGGCGTTATTAATTTGAGATTGTGCATTTGGATTTGTGTAACTTGTAGCTTCTGTCAATTTTACAACCACACCGGTAACACCATAACTCATCATTTTTTGGAAATTCGCTACAGAAATATTTCCGTTATGGGAGGAAATATCTACGAAGCTTTTACTCGGTGTATTGGTATTCGTCGCTGAAACTGAAGGCAATGAAGCAAATAGCTGAATCGACGGATAAAGATCTGAGCGTCCAGTCGGTAAGTTCATCGTTCCTTCCGGCGTATCTATCTGTCTCTCAGGAGCTGCTGTCTCCTCTTCTGTTTGTTCGGTTGCCGCGTCTTGCTCCAAACTACTTTCTGTCGATTCTGTTGACGCCGAGTCTCTCTCTTGTGTGTTCTCAGAGCTTGAATCAACCACAGGAACTGTTTCTGTAGTTTGAGTACTACTCTCTATTTTATTTTCCTCAGCCAAGACTGATACTGAGAAATTTAAGCACAAAATAGTTAAAAAACCTAATCCAAGAATTTTTTTCTTCATTTTCTCCTCCTTAAGGTATAAAGCACAAATAGTTTGAAAAGTATAAAATTACCAATTAACCAAAGTCATTAATAATTCAATTTTACCAAATTTAAGAGATTTTTTGAAGTTATTCGTTATAATTATCGATAAAAAAGAGAAAACTAATTTTGTCCCTTGATGGGCTCCCAATCTACAGCCTTTAGACACAAAAAAGCATGTAGCGCAAAACGCGCTACATGCTTAAAATCATTCGTTGATTATTTTTCTACTGCTGTACCTGTTACTAATTCTACAGCTTTTTTCATTTTGATATCGTGTTCTAACATATCTTCTGTTAATACACGTTTGATTTGGTCTTCAGGCATTTGGTACATTTCAGCCAAATCTTTGATTTCTTTCGCGATGTCTTCTTCAGAAGCTTCAATTTTTTCAGCTTCAACGATTGCTTCCATCACTAGATTTGTTTTCACGCGGTTCTCAGCTTCACCTTCAAATTGTGTATGAAGATCTTCTTCAGTAGAACCAGTTAATTGATAATACATTTCTGGAGAGATTCCTTGACGTTGCATATTGTTTAAGAATTCATCCATTGAACGGTGAACTTCGTCGTGCACCATTACATGTGGAAGTTCAACGATTTCAGCATTTTCAACGGCTTGCTTAATTGCAGCTTCGTCTTTTGCTTCTTTCGCAGCTTCTTCTTTTTGTTTTGTCAATTCATCACGGTACTTCGTTTTTAACTCATCTAAAGAATTTACTTCTTCATCCACGTCTTTTGCGAAGTCATCATCTAATTCAGGTAATTCTTTTGCTTTTACTTCATGGATAGTTACTTTGAATACAGCTTCTTTACCAGCAAGATCTTCTGCTTGGTAGTCTTCTGGGAAAGTAACTGTTACGTCTAGGTTTTCACCTGCTTTGTGACCAACTAATTGTTCTTCAAAGCCTGGGATGAATGAACCAGAACCTAATTCAAGTGAATAGTTTTCACCCTTGCCGCCTTCAAACGCTTCGCCATCAACGAAACCTTCAAAGTCAATTACTGCAGTATCTTCGTTTTCAGCAGCTTCGTCTTCTTTGATGACTAATTCAGCTTGAGATTCTTGTTCTGATTTCAAGCGTGCATCTACATCTGCATCTGATACTTCTACTTCTTGTTTAGGAACTTCTAATTCTTTGTAGTCGCCTAGCTTCACTTCAGGTTTTACAGTTACTTCTGCTTTGATCACCCAAGTTTCGCCTTTTTCCATGCTGTCTACATCGATTTTTGGTTGAGAAACTGGATCAATTCCCGCTTCTTTTACAGCTGCTTCATAAGCAACTGGTAATACGTCGTTCAAAGCATCTTCATATAACGCTTCTTCACCGTACATACGGTTAAATACTTGGCGAGAAACTTTCCCTTTACGGAAGCCAGGTACGTTAAGATTTTTCTTTACTTTGTTGAATGCATTTGTTAATCCTTTTTGAATCTCAGTTTGTTCAATTGAGAAAGTTAACACACCATCGTTGGCGCCTGTTTTTTCAAAATTTGCAGTCACTTTTGTTCCCTCCGAATACTAATATACTTGCATTTTGCATACCATTAAATATTACACTACTGATTGTGAAATGTAAATATAAAGCTTTTACTCTCGGCAGTTTTTAATGATAATCGAACATCCGTTGTTTAATCTTATGGCGAATAGATTCAATCCCTTCATCCAATGGTTCTGATTGAACGGAATACTCTGATAAATAACTCGCTGCCCAAGCCTCAGGTTTCATGAACGAGCGTTGCATCGGATAGACAAAGGCCATTTCCAACTTGACTTGCTCTAAGAGATTGGACAAGAGGACAGGATCTTCATCTTCTAATTTTTCAGTTAGCTTTTCTTCGATCCGATATTGCAGAGTCTCGTCAAACTCTGAGTCTGCTGGAGACAGCTCGATTATTTCATCTAAGATCGTCAAGTAGCGGACTTTTTCAGTCACGCCGACCCGAGCCAAACTCTCAAATAAGTAACTGCGTACTAAAGGTGCGACTTCGGAGTCGATCATAAAAGCCTCCGCAACGACTTTTAAACGCTCCTCTGGAAGTTCTTTCGCTTTTCTGACTAAAACCAACTGCTCCATCGGTATCAATGAAGGCAATTCGCTCAGTTCTCTTTCTAATTCTTTCATGAGAGCCTGCTGTTGACGCTGATAAAAGCTCTCTTGGTCATCGATTCGCATCAACCAAAGATTCTTTTGTTCTTTCGTTAAACGATCTCCTTTTTGCACTCGCCAAAAGAATTCTCTCGCTGAGAAAAAATTCTGAGCATATAATTGAATCTGCAAAAATAAATCAATTGTTTCCGGCGTCTCAAGATAACTGTCTGACTCCTCTTGCGCATATTCTAACGCCTCGGAGAAGTTTCCTTGCTCCAAAGCTAAACTTGCGATTAACCGATTCAGCTTTGGTGAAGGGTTTTCTTGATACGCACGCTTATAGTTGTCTAATGCTTTAGAATAATTACCTGCTGAAAATGCTTCTTCCGCAAGTGATAAATAATAGTGATCATTGTTTGGAAAATCTATCGGATTCATCCTTACTTAAAATCCTCTCTAGCTGTTAATAAATTTAATGTTACTACACTTGTGTCTGAAAAATAATCACCGATGTGCTGTTTCGTAGGTGTAAAAATCGTGACAAGATAACCTAGCATAAAAAACGAGCCTCGCAGAATAAATCGGCATGCTCCTTCACGGACTAAAACAGTTTTCCACGACAGCTGCTCTTCTATAAAGCAGATCACACGAATGCCAAAAATCATTTTCCCAATGGTTTGCCCATGGTTTAACTTCGTCAGCAAAATGAAATAAGCCAAATAGAGGATCACTGCAGTTAGTCCATAAGCGCTAAGCAATTCATTACTCTTGGTTAAGCCGAATACAGCGATTGGTATGCGTGTGACAATTCCTGTAATGGCTGAAATACAGATCAGATCTACAAGATAGGCAAAAAAACGAATCCAGAAACCTGCATAAAAATAATTTGGATAGTCATGAAACTGAGGGCTTTGTCTTTTCTTCTCAAGCAACTGTGTTACTGGACCTACCGCAGGTCTTTGTGTTGTCTCTTCAGTCATCTCTACTCACCTCCATAGAGATACATCGCTTTAGGCGCTTGTGGCGTACCAATACTCTCAACGATATTGGCAATCACTTCTTCTTGTGAAGGTTTAATCCCTTGAAGGTCGGCTAGGCTGCTTCCTAACCATGTATTCATGAAATTCGTGCTGCCATCGGTATACGAAATTACCTTTGCATCTTCCAGCTTTTTATCTTTTCGTAAAGCAGCCAGCGCTTCGTCTGGGTAACCAATCGCATCCACCAATCCATTTTCAACTGCTTGAGCCCCATCGTAAATTCTGCCATCGGCTAATTCTCTCACTTTTTTCTCGTCCATGCCGCGGCCCGTTGCCACTACCTTGACGAAGCGACCATACATGCTGTCTACAAATGCTTGGAGTACTTCTTTGTCTTCTTTTGTTTGAGGTCGTGACGTAGAACCGATATCTTTTAGAGCACCACTCTTGATCGTAGCATCAGTGATACCCAGTTTTTCCATTAATCCTGAATAATTCATGCTAGACATGATGACCCCAATCGATCCGGTCATTGTATCTTCGGCAGCGAAAATGCGATCCGAATTAGCAGAGATGTAATATCCTCCACTAGCGGCCTGACTCTCCATGGAAGTATAAATTGGAATCTTTCTGTCTTCTTGGATTTCCTTCAGTGCTCGAGTGATCTCTGCGGTCTCATATACGGCCCCGCCTGGAGAATTAACCTCCAATAAGATCGCCTTTACATCAGAATCATTTTTTATTTTAGTTAATTGTTGCATAAAAGAAGCATGATTGTAGCCTCCAGTTGAAAACAAACCGCTGGTACCGTCATTAATGATTGCTCCTTCTACTACTAATTTAGCAATCTTGTCCTTGCTTGATCCAGCCTCTTCTACTTTTTCTTGAGGCTCTCCTGTACCATACAACAATTCATTTACTTGGCTAAGCTCTTCCTTGTTTGCTTCTTTTTTATTGATTGTTGAAGATAGTGCCGAGAAAATTACTAACACTACCGCTATACCCACTGCAATCCAACGTCTTTTATTCATCTTTTTCCTCCTCGATAATAATACTACTTTCTATAGTTTGTACTTTGAAACGTACTTGATAAGATCTACCATTGAACTATCAGTAGAGATTTCTGATGATCAATACCTTTTCGGTAGGACCTTCGCCTTTCATTTTCTCTGCTTTTTCCAGCAATGCATAGCCGCCGAACAGCTCCTTCGTTAAAGGGTCCTCGATTTTAAATGCCTGTGCGTCTTCTATACTTAACGCGTCCGGATTAATTTCTTGAATACTATCCCAGCCAGTATCTAAGAAAATTTTTGTTTCATCAGTGATTTCCTTATTTTTATCGAGTTCTGTTAAAAACTTGCGTAATTCACCGACTGTTAAATTGTTTGGTTGATTCATTCTGCTTTCCTCCTCGATTGTTCCGTGAGAATGGTACTCACAAGAGACTGCCTTTCTTGGCAAACATATCAAACAAACTAAAAAACGGCGCTTTTGAATGATACTTCTCTATTTTACCTTATTATCAAGAGAGATGAAATGCAGAAGCAAATTTACTGTATGCTCTCACTTTTCACAAATTACATATATACCAATTACATATAAATAAAAAAATATTTGACTATCCTCTTTGTTTATATTATATTAGTCATTGTTTCCGGTATTAAAACAAAAAAATCTTGGTTAGACCAATAAGATCTGTCTCTTATACACATCTAGATGTGTATAAGAGACAGCAATAAGATAGCGCCAGACCTTTTTAAAGGTGACGAGGAAGAAGCTTATCGAATTATTCGGCGGGTGGCTTCAGGGCAGCTGTGCTCTACAGATCATTACAAAAACTTGATAAAAGAACAAAAAAGTGATCAGACAGCTCGGAAACATATAATGACAGGAAAGTAGGAAAGCATTATGTGTGGAATTGTAGGGATTGTAGGAAATGAGCAAGCAACAGATATTTTAGTGAACGGCTTGGAGAAATTGGAATATCGTGGATATGACTCAGCAGGCATTTTTGTTGCAGATCAGAAGGAGGACTTCTTAGTAAAGTCCCAAGGACGAATCAAAGAACTTGCAGAAAAAATCAATGAAGGTGTTCATGGAACGATCGGGATTGGTCATACGCGTTGGGCAACACACGGTGAGCCTAGCGAAGAAAATGCGCATCCCCACACGTCACAGAGCAAACGATTCATATTGGTCCATAATGGCGTGATCGAAAACTATGACGAATTAAAGCAGAAATATTTAGCAGACGATGTTTTTTATGGTGAAACAGATACTGAGATCGTTGTTCATTTAATTGAACACTTTGCAAATCAAGGGGTTTCTACTAAAGAAGCTTTACGTTTAGCCTTAAAAGAAATCCATGGTTCTTACGCGTTTGGATTAATTGATAAAGAAGACCGTGAAACAATCTATGTGGCAAAAAACAAGAGCCCTCTGCTCATCGGTTTGGGTGACGGATTCAACGTTGTCTGCAGTGATGCGATGGCCATGTTAGAACAAACAAATCAGTTTGTTGAAATCAATGATGGCGAAATGGTTATTGTCACAAAAGACCATGTTGAGATTGAAGATGAGAACGGCAACGAAATTCAACGTGCCCCTTACGAAGCAAAAATTGATCTTTCAGATATGGAAAAGGGCACATACCCTTACTATATGTTGAAAGAGATTGATGAACAACCTGCTACGATGCGTCGGATCATCAGTGAATACACAGATGAAACAGGAACCGTCGTTATCGAAGACGAACTACTGCAAAGTTTACTAGCAAGCGATCGAATTTATATCGTTGCATGCGGCACAAGTAATAATGCTGGCTGGGCCAGCAAGCAAATCATTGAAGGTTTAGCCAACATTCCAGTGGAAATCCATTTATCCAGCGAATTTGGGTATAACATGCCTTTGCTCTCAGAAAAACCATTTTTCATTTACCTGACACAAAGTGGCGAAACTGCGGATAGTCGACAAGTGCTAGTTAAGACAAATGACTTAGGCTACCCTTCCCTTACAGTAACGAATGTAGCGGGCTCCACCCTATCTCGTGAAGCAAGTTACACTATGCTTTTACATGCGGGACCAGAAATCGCTGTTGCGTCAACTAAAGCTTACACTGCACAAATCGCTGCTTTGACTGTTTTAGCGAAAGCAGTTGGCGAAGCGAAAGGCATTTCTGCTGCAAAAGAATTTGATTTGACAAAAGAATTGGGAATCGCTGCGAATGCTATGGATGTCATGATCGCAGAAAAAGCAATGATCGAAGAGATTGCCGAGGCGTATTTAGCAACTACTCGCAATGCCTTTTATATTGGACGTGCAGAAGATTATTACGTTTCAATGGAAGTTGCTTTGAAATTGAAAGAAATTTCATATATCCAAGCAGAAGGCTTTGCTGCCGGTGAATTGAAACACGGGACTATCGCCCTTGTAGAAGAAGGAACTCCAGTGATAGGTATCATTACTGAAGCAGTGACCGCACCACATACGCGCGGAAATCTTCGTGAAGTTGAAAGTCGCGGAGCACACACCTTAGTGATTGTATCAGAAGAATTGAGCAAGGATGGCGATCAAATCATCTTACCTGTTGTACATCAATTCTTACGTCCTCTTGTTTCTGTGATTCCTGGACAACTGATTGCTTACTATGCAACCTTATTGCGCGGGTATGATGTTGACAAGCCTCGTAATTTGGCAAAATCAGTAACAGTAGAATAGCTTTATAAAGGTTGAGAATTCTCTCAACCTTTTTTTATATTTAAAAACACAAAAAAAGCACTCGGTCTAAACACGACCGAGTGCTTTCGTTTTAATCTAATCCAATCTCTTCACGTACAACTGCCGCAATTTTTTCTACATAATAATCGACTTTCTCGTCTGTAGGTGCTTCAGCCATTACTCGCAATAAAGGCTCCGTTCCTGATGGGCGGACTAAGATACGGCCATCGCCGTTCATTTCTGCTTCCGCTTCTTCAATAGCTTGCTTGATTGCAGGAACGTCCATCGCACCATACTTGTCACTCACACGAATATTAACAAGTTTTTGCGGATAAATCGTTACTTCTGAAGCTAATTCAGAAAGTTTCTTCCCTGTTTGCTTCATGATGTTTAACAATTGAACTCCTGTCAGCATGCCATCGCCAGTCGTATTGTAATCTAAGAACAACACGTGTCCTGATTGTTCGCCCCCAAGGTTATAATCATTTTTACGCATCTCTTCGACAACGTAACGATCGCCAACTTGTGTGATAACATCTTCTAATCCAATCTCTTCGATTGCTTTATGGAAGCCAAGATTACTCATAACCGTGGTTACGACAGTATCCTTTTTCAATCGTTTGCGCCCTGCTAAATATTTCGCACAGATAAACATGATACGATCGCCGTCGATAATATTCCCTAATTCATCGACTGCGATCACTCGGTCGCCATCACCATCGAATGCTAAACCAGCATCGGCGCCCTTCTCAACGACCATTTTCGCTAGTGTTTCTGGATGCGTTGATCCTACACCCGCATTAATGTTCAAGCCGTTTGGAGAAGTCCCCATAGTATAAAAGTCTGTTTCTAAATCAGCAAATAAGCGATTCACACTTGTTGAAGTGGCCCCATTTGCTGCATCGACACAAACGGTCAATCCAGAAAGATCACCAGAAATCGTTTGAACTAGAAATTGTGAATACTTCAAAAGTCCTTCATGGAATTCATCGAGTGTTCCTAATCCCTCAGCAGAAGGACGAGGCAGCGTATCCTCTTCAGCATCAATCAACGCTTCAATTTCAGCCTCTTGTTCATCAACTAGCTTGAAGCCATCTCCACCGAAGAACTTAATTCCATTATCTTCAGCAGGATTGTGTGAAGCCGAAATCATGACTCCCGCTGACGCTTTTTGTAATCTTGTTAAATAAGCGACACCTGGAGTTGAAATAACGCCTAATTGGAAAACTTCGATCCCTATTGACAACAGCCCTGAAATTAAGGCTGTTTCCAACAATTCTCCAGAAATCCGAGTGTCTCGCCCTACCAACACGCGAGGGCGCTCTTCGCTTTCATGATGCTGGCTCAATACATACCCGCCGCAACGGCCCAATTTAAACGCTAGTTCAGGTGTTAGTTCCTTATTCGCAATTCCGCGTACGCCATCTGTTCCAAAATATTTACCCATTTAATTATATTTCCCTTCTTCATCTAGTTTGTAGATTGATTGGTCGACTCTTCTTGAACGCTGTCACTTTGAGTACTAGTTGTTTCCGAAGTCGTTGAAGACTTGCTGGAACCAGCCGGATGAGTGCTCGTTTCTGTCGACGAACTAGGATGATTTGCACTGCTTGTTTCTGATTCTTGTGATTTTTTAAAGGCAGGTGTCACCTGCGCACTTACTGTCTTAGGATTTACTTGATATTCACCAGATACTGGTATATCGATAAACTTCTTCACTGTTCCTTGAAGCTGACTTACATCGACTGGAATACCGATACTGTCTATTTGATCAATTACAGACTGAGCGCCAGTAATTGTAGCCTTCGTGCGATTCAAATCAATCTTTACACTTTCTACCGCTGAAGGCAGATCACCTTCTTGAATAGGATAAAGCGAAACCTCTTTACTTGGGGTTTGAATTTCAAAATTGACTGTCACATTCTGCGGATCTGATTGAATAGGCAACGCTTCTCCACTCGCATTCAATGCTTGAACCGGTGCTTGAAAGCTATCTTGACTTGCAGTCAACTTATTGCTGTCAACAGAAGCTACGACACGATCAATTTCTTTCATTGTATCTTCACCAGTAGTAATCTCCACTTTTTGCGGCTGTGTCGTCATTTCTCCTACTTTTAATCCGTTATTGCTGGTATTGCTGCTTAAAATAGGCGATATATCAAATTGTTTTTTTACTTTTTTCTCGACTGTAATCGATATTGTTTCCGGTTCAATGGTTGCAAAAAGTGAGCTTGAAAGATTTCTCGTTTTTAAGCGAACTTCATGTGTCCCAGAGGTTAAATTTTTTAAATCCGCGACCACGCTGAAATCTCGCGTGTCGGGATCCATTTCCTTGTTCAATTGAATGCGGTTTGCTCCACTCAATTTTACGGACACATTAGAAGAAAAACCGTGAACAAAATACTCGTTTGAATCATAAAGCACTGTAATTGGTACATTTTGAATGGATTCCTCATAGCTTGTTTCAGAAGAGATCAAACGACTGAAATTTTGACTGTTTACATTAAAAAACAAAATCAAGCTGAACACTAAGGAAATCAGCATATAAGGCACATTGCTTTTTTTGAATCGGATTCTCATTTTTGGCCTCCTTTAGTCAAACCCTCTAAAAAGGTTTGTAAAAGGCTCTTTTTACCAGCATTTTTTTCGTCAGGTAATAATTCTCTACGCATCACCGCTAAGTATTCTTCTTGTGATAAATCATGTAAGAAATCATTGTTTAAAGTGATACTGACGCCGCCGGTTTCTTCAGAGACGATAAATGTCAAGGCATCGCTGACCTCGCTGATCCCAACTGCGGCTCTGTGACGAGTCCCAAATTCTTTTGGTATCAACATACTATCAGAAAGCGGCAAATAGGCTGAAGCAACTGCAAGCTTCCCATTTTTTACGATAACGGCACCATCATGCAATGGGGTGTTCGGTATAAAGATATTGATCAATAGCTCTCCGGTAATATCAGCATCTAAAGGAATACCTGTTTCTATGTATTCTTCTAATCCTGTAAATCGTTGAATCGTTACAAGCGCGCCGATTTTTCTTTTTGACATGTATTGAATCGCCTTGTCAAAAGCCAAGATCATTCGTTCGTCATCGCGTTCCTCTTTTTTTGTTGTTTTAAAGAAGGAACTCCGACCTAAATGTTCCAAGCCTCGTCTGACTTCTGGCTGAAAAATAACAATCGCTGCAATCACACCATAAGTGATGATCTGATTCATCAACCATGACAATGTATGCAAGCCTATAAACTCAGCCACGATTCGGATACCGATAAAAATCGCCACACCTTTAATTAATTGGACGACCTTCGTTCCGCGAACAAGTTCAAACAAACGATAAATCAAAAACCAAACTACAAATATATCTAAAAGGTTGACGATGATATCCCATGTTGAAAGATTCTCAGAAAAAAAGCTAAGCCAATATTCCGGTCTGAATAATTCTATTAGACGACTAGGCATAGATAACCTCTCTTTCTATCCAAAATTCTCTACAATTATACCACAGTGGTAAAGGTCTAGCATAAAATAAAGCAGGAAAAAGAGCCTCAGCAACCTGAGACTCTTTAATTTTACTTATTCCGTTTTTCTGCACGAGCTGCTCTTCGGGCTGCACGCCGAGCTTCCGCCTCTGGGTCAACTTTCCGTTCACGCTTTGGCTTTGCAGCGACTGCTGCTTGCTCAACCTCCACAGTTGATCCTTCTAATTTTGCACGAATTTTTTCCTCTTGCCCTGCTAAACGAGCATAGTTATAAAAACGTGTCTGTGCATCAGTAACGGTCTTATGGTATAGACGTTGCGCATCGTCTGGTTGAATTCTTTCCAAAGCAGAGAATCGCGTTTGTTGTTTCATGAAACCAATCATCTCGTCAAAATTTGGTTTTTTATAATCCAACGTCATAGGATTTTTTCCTTTTTCACGTTGTAACGGATTGTAACGATACAATGACCAATAACCTGAATTGACTGCTTCTTTTGCTTCTTGCAGTGTTTTACTCATTCCACCACGCAAACCATGATTAATACATGGCGTATAAGCAATGATCAATGATGGTCCAGGGAATTTTTCAGCTTCCTCTAACGCTTTGATGGTTTGCATTTGGTTTGCACCAGAAGCAATTTGAGCCACATACACATTGCCGTAAGTCATCGCCATCATACCTAAGTCTTTTTTTGATTGGTATTTCCCACCAGCAGAAAACTTCGCAATAGCTGAAGCTGGCGTTGCCTTGGACGTTTGTCCACCTGTGTTGGAATAGACTTCATTATCCATTACTAAGATGTTCACGTCAGCACCACTTGCCAAAATATGGTCGATCCCACCAAAGCCAATATCATACGCCCAGCCATCTCCACCGAACATCCATTGGCTGATTTTGACAAAAAGATCTCGATTTTCGTAGATATCTGCTAGTTTAGGATCGGATAAGTCCTCCGCTTCAAGTGCTGCTGTTAATTTCGTCGCACGCTGCTGCGTTCCTTCCGATTCAAACATGTGGTCCATCCAGTCTTCCATCAACTCTCGTAAATCAACGGAAACCGTGTCTAGTACCTCATTCATTTTGTCAGCTAATTCTTTCCGTCGTGTCTGATTTGCTAAAAACATTCCGTATCCATACTCAGCGTTGTCTTCAAACAAGGAATTAGACCATGCAGGGCCTTGACCTTGCTCATTAGTTGTATATGGACTTACGGGAGCAGCAGCCCCCCATATAGAAGAACAACCTGTTGCGTTTGCGATCATCATTCGATCGCCAAACATTTGTGTCATCAATTTAACATAAGGGGTTTCCCCACAGCCTGCACAGGCGCCTGAGAATTCAAGCAGCGGTTGGTTAAATTGAGAGCCTAAAACAGAATTTGTTTTCGCTGGATTGGCTTTTTGTTTTAACGTCATAGAGAACGCCCAGTTGATCGCCTGCTCTTTTTCCTCTTCATATGGTTTCATCACTAATGCTTTCCCTTTTGCCGGACACGCTTCAACGCAAAGGCCGCAGCCTGTACAATCTTCAACAGATACTTGGATGCGATATTTCAAGCCATCAGCACCGCGCATTTCACGAACAATGTAGCCTTCTGGCGCTTCTTCCATTTCGTCATCATCTGCTAAAAATGGCCGAATCGCCGCATGTGGACAAACAAATGAACATTCGTTGCACATTGTACAACGGTCACTGATCCAATGAGGTACCTCTAAGGCAACCCCGCGTTTCTCAAATTTGGTTGTCCCCATCGGTATAGTACCATCCGTCATGCCATTGGCTACTAAATCGTTAACAGTTAGATCATTTCCCTGTTGAGAATTGATTGGTTCTACGATTTGTTCCACATATTGAGAAACAGGAGACTTGCGCACAGGATTTGGAACTTCAAGTATTTTCCATGTTTGCGGAACATCCACTTGATGCAGCAATTCAATCGTTTGGTCAATCGCTGCGATATTTTTTTCTACAATCTCCAACGATTTGCGACGGTAACTCTTATCTGCCTCATCCTTCAAAATACCTAATACTTCATCAAAAGGAATAATGCCTGTCAAACTGAAAAATGCCGTCTGCATAACTGTGTTGATGCGCGATCCGAGCCCGACATCCATCGCAAGTTTTGCTGCGTTGATAGTATAAAACTTAATGTCGTTTTCAGCGATGTAGCGTTTCATTTTCGCCGGAAGCAACGTATCAATCTGTTTATCGTTCCACATCGTATTCATTAAGAAGGTGCCGCCTGGTTTTAACCCTTTTAATAGATCATACGTATGAATATAAGCAGGCGTATGACAGGCAATAAAATCCGCACTTTCCACTAGATAGGTCGACCGGATCGGTGTATCTCCAAAGCGTAAATGTGAAACTGTTAATCCACCAGATTTTTTAGAGTCATAGCTAAAGTACCCTTGTGCATATTTATCCGTGTGATCTCCAATAATCTTAATCGCTGACTTGTTTGCACCTACTGTTCCATCCGATCCAAATCCCCAGAATTTTGCTTGGAAAGTGGTTGGATTGGTCAAATCGATAAGGCCTTTTGTCGCCAGCGACATATGAGTGACATCATCAACAATACCGATCGTAAATCTTTTTTTCGCTTCTTTTTTATCTTTTAACAGCTCATCATACACAGCGATTATTTGATCAGGTGTTACATCCTTTGAACCCAGTCCAAAACGACCGCCAATAATCTTAGGACGAACATCCGCTTCATACATCACCCCTTGGACATCCAACAAAAGTGGTTCTCCATCTGCACCCGGCTCTTTGGAGCGGTCTAAAACAGCGATCGACTTCACCGTATCAGGCAATTTTTCTAAAAAGTTTTCCGTTGGGAATGGACGATACAAATGAATGTTCAAAAACCCTACTTTACGGCCGTTTGCATTCAAGTAGTCTACTGTTTGTTCGATCGTTTGAGCGACAGAGCCCATTGCTACGATCACTTCTTCAGCATCTTCTGCACCATAATAGGTAACTAAATCATAGCTGGTTCCACGTAGTTTATTGATCTCAAACATATATTTTTGAACAATTGCAGGTAATTCGTCATAGTATTGATTAACCGTTTCCCGTTGTTGAAAATGGACATCCGGATTTTGGTTTGTCCCGCTGATCGTTGGATGATTGGGATTCATACTGCGCCTGCGGAATGCTTTCAATTTTTCTTGATCAATCAAGGGTGCCAATTCTTCGTAATCTAATACTTCAATTTTTTGAATTTCATGACTTGTACGGAACCCGTCAAAGAAGTTCATAAATGGCAGGCTGCCTTCGATTGCAGCCAAGTGAGCTACAGCAGACAGGTCCATTACTTCTTGGACGCTGCTCTCTTGCAACATAGCAAAACCCGTTTGACGAGCAGCCATTACATCGCCGTGATCCCCAAAGATATTTAGTGCATTTGTAGTTACTGCACGGCTAGCAACATGAAAAACACCCGGTAGCAATTCGCCAGCAATCTTATACATATTCGGAATCATTAGCAACAATCCCTGTGAAGCGGTATACGTCGTTGTCAATGCGCCTGTTTTTAACGCCCCATGGACGACACCAGCAGCCCCTGCTTCCGATTGCATCTCAGTGATTGACACTGGTTGACCAAATATATTCTTCTTCCCTTGTGAAGCCCATTGATCCACAAGTTCAGCCATTGTCGAGCTAGGAGTGATTGGATAAATTGCGGCTAACTCTGTAAATGCATAGGAAATATAAGCAGCAGCTGTGTTTCCATCCATCGTTTTTTTCTTACGCATAATTCTCCTCCTTTATAAAACAACTTTCTTTTTGAATAAAAAATTTCCGATTTCTTTACAATAATTAAGGATCGGCATTCTTATACTCTTTATAACAACGGATTCATTATAAACTAACTACTTTTATTTTCAATAAAGAGTTGGACCTTTTTTACTTATTTGTATGAAAAGAGTTTGTTTTCTCATTAAAATTTTGTACACTAATAAAGGAAAGGACGTGTTGTTTACATGGATATTTCTGTTATAAAAGGAAACTTAGTGAATGATTTTAATGGCATCAAAATAGGTTCAGATTCAGCGCCAAAACGATTAATCGAATTTATTAATCTGCGGTGTCCCTATTGTAAGCAGTGGTTTGAAGAATCCTATGATACGCTGAATACAGCAGTAGCTGAAGAAAAGGTTCAACGAGTAATCAAATTATTAGATAAAGATAAGACTAGTTTGCAACCTGGGAACATCATGCACGAGTATATTAGTGCAGATCCTAAAAAGACTTTAATACAGCTTCAACAAGTATTTGAAACTCAAGCAACATGGGGGAATTTAGGGCTTGAAGCAGTTGCCAAATACGCTGAGGAAACCTTGCATTTTACTCAACAAGCCAATCAAAACTTGCAAATTGAGATTCGCAACGAAGCTGAGCAAGCCAACATCAAATTTGTACCAACCATCGTTTTAGAGGAACACATCTTTGACGAATCGATTGATGAAAAAACATTACTAGCTTATATTGCTGAATAAGAAAAAAACCGTTTGAATAGAATCAAACGGTTTTTTTTCGCAAATTATCAGCGAAATCATTGATTTTACGAATTCGGTGATTGATTCCCGATTTAGAAATTGCTCCTGAGGGAATCATCTCGCCTAACTCTTTTAAACTGATTTCTGGGTTTTGAATTCTTAATTCGGCGATTTCTTGTAACTTTTCGGGTAACGATTGTAGTCCGACTGTCGTTTCAATAAAATGGATATTCTCGATCTGTTTTGATGCCGCATCGATGGTTTTATTCATATTAGCCGTCTCACAGTTGACGAGACGGTTCACAGAATTTCGCATATCCCGCACAATACGTACGTCTTCAAATTTGAGCATTGAATTCGTTGCACCTATCAATGTTAAAAAGTCGGCAATTTTCTCAGCGCCTTTTAGATAGGTGATATATCCATTTCGCCGCTCGAGCGTTCGTGCATTCAAATCAAATTGATTTAGCAAATCACATATATCTTGATTATGTTCTTCGTAAATGGAAGAAATTTCTAAATGGTACCGACTTGTTTCAGGATTATTCACCGAGCCAGATGCTAAAAAGGCTCCTCTTAAATAGGCTCGCGTTTTCTCGTCCGACTGCTTTATCTCATCGGCAATATGCGATTGAAACATTAACCCGTCCATAATATCGAGATCCAACAATATTTTCTGCGTTTCTTGCTTTAGTCTAACGATATAGACATTGTTTTTCTTTAACTTCATTTTCCGACGTACCAGCAACTCACTACGCACATCATAATGTTCTTTCAATAACGTAAATATCCGACGAGCAATCGCCGCATTCTCCGTTTGAACATTTAAAACAAACTGATGATTGCTCAAGCTGAGCGAGCCGTTCATGCGGATCAACGCAGCCAGCTCCGCTTGCGCGAGATTTCTTTGGACTGTCAGACTCGTTAATTCTTTTTTTACATCAGCTGCAAAAGACATGACGAGCCCTCCTTATTTCTTTTCTATTTTAAATCTTTGCTCCGAAAACGATTCGGAACAATTCATCCACTACTTTATCTCCGTCGTGGAACACACCGCCGTCTCTTAATTTCAAAAAGTCAGTGGAAACAACACGACAGCCTTCTTCTCTTAAGCCGTTGAAATCATGAGTAACTTGTACTAAATATTCATCATAAATCTCAGGGTCCATGT
Organism: Enterococcus sp. 12F9_DIV0723; assembly: GCF_002174375.1. Lineage (NCBI taxonomy): Bacteria > Bacillati > Bacillota > Bacilli > Lactobacillales > Enterococcaceae > Enterococcus > Enterococcus sp. 12F9_DIV0723. Next base: position 1,921,636 of record NZ_NIBK01000001.1, read on the forward strand.
AATCTTCAGGAACCTTTTCAGTATTGACTAAAACGGTATTGATAAAGTTACTTTGGAGATGCTTATGCAGTACGCGAATATGATCTGCATCACTAAAATGTTCCGTCTCGCCTTTTTGAGTCATAATATTACAGATATAAACAACCTCGGCTTTTGTCGTACGTACAGCCTCACCTAACTCCTCAATGACAAGATTGGGCAAGATGCTTGTGAATAGTGAACCTGGACCTAAGACCACCATATCGGCTTCATGGATCGCGTGGACAACTTTGCGTGCGGCATGAACAGCCTTTTCACCATTTTTTTCAGTCACGTATACTTTTTCGATCGTCTTTCGGTCAAGAGCAATTTTAGATTCCCCAACTGCACTCGTCCCGTCATCAAAATCAGCATGCAAGACCAATGGCGTTTCAGATGAGGGATAAATATGCCCATCCACGTGCATCATCATGGAAAGTAACTGGATTGCTTCATAGGTACTATTTCGCATTTCAGATAAAGCAGCGATCAATAGATTTCCAATTGTATGGTTTGCTAAAAATTTGTCATCTTCATGAAACCGATATTGAAACAGGTCTTCATACAATTTCGGCATATCCGATAACGCCGCCAATACATTTCTTAAATCTCCTGGAGGAGCCATGTCGATCGAGTCGCGCAATTCACCGCTGCTGCCTCCATCATCCGCAACCGTTACTACAGCTGTAATGTCCGCGCTTTGGTTGCGCAAACTTTTTAAAATAACGGGAAGACCTGTGCCTCCGCCAATCACAACAATTTTTGGTTTACGGATACGGTACGTTTTCATTTTCATGAACGATTCACCGTCTCTTTCCGCTTGTCCTTGTCGCGATGCGTAATGTTCACCTTATAATTCGCATCCTTGATGGCTTTACCAACACGTTCTGTCAATGCAACGGAGCGATGCTGACCACCTGTGCACCCAATCGCAATTGTTAACGAACTTTTTCCTTCTTTAATATACCCTGGCAAGATATCCATGACCAATCGGACAAAGTTTGTGTAAAAACTCTCTGTTTCAGGAAAGGACATTACATAGTCATAAACGGGCTTATCCAATCCTGTTTGCGGACGCAACTCAGGTATATAATGCGGATTCGGCAAAAAGCGAACATCCATAACTATATCGGCATCAATCGGCAGTCCGTATTTGAATCCAAAAGAAACCACTTCAACGTGAAACCCAACGTCGTCCTGCTGCTTAAACGATTGATTGATTTTTTCTCGTAATTGTCTTGGAGTCAAATCGGTCGTATCGATCATTAACGTCGCTCGCGTCTTTAAGTCCTCCAAGATGGCTCTTTCTTTACGAATGCCTTCCGAAACCATTCCATCCATCGCAAGAGGATGCGCACGTCGTGTTTCTTTATAGCGAGAAACAAGCTCCTCATCTGAGCAATCCAAGAACAAGATACTTGTATCAATGAATCCAGTATTTTCAATTTCTATCAGCATATTTTGAATATCTTCGAAAAATGAGCGCGATCTTAAATCGACTACCAAAGCAATTTTTGTAACTTTTCCAGATTCTCGAATCAACTCCCAGAATTTGGGGATCAAACCTGGCGGCATATTATCCACGCAGAAATACCCCATATCCTCAAAACTTTGAATGGCAACTGTTTTCCCTGCGCCACTCATCCCTGTAATGACAACCAAATGTAAGCTTTCAGTCATTTGTGTCACTCCTCTCTCACTAATTAAGATACTTGTATAAAAATTTTTAGTCCCTCGTTTCTTCTTACAAAAACTGAATACTTCGAAGTTTGATTTAAGCGTTAAAAAAAGGCAATTCTCTTTTGCCTCTTAAAAATTATAACATTCCAGGCGTGTCTTTGCTACTTATTTGTCATTCTTTACCTTTTCATAAGAGAGTTGAACATGATAAAAAAACAGATCTTCTAGATAGAAGATCTGTTTTTTAATGCTAATTCAATTGTTCGGTCTGCTAATATCGATTGTGCATCAATCACGGAATAAGGGACATCTTCTGTCAGCTCTTGAACTAAAGAAAGTTCCGTACACCCTAAGACTGCATTTTGACAACCATATTTTTCAAACACATCTGAAAGAATTTCCAAGTAAAGCTCACTGTTGATAAAATCATTTTCTTTCACATCTTGATAAATCAAGTGATTCACTTTTCCTTGAAGTTCTTTATCAGGAACGAGAACTTCAAACCCCTTCGCTTCTAGCTCATTCTGATATACCTTCGCCGTTATAGTTCCTTCGGTGGCTAGAACAGCAATCTTTTCACCAGGTTGATGATGCTTTTCCACCTCTGTTACTGCTTCACGGGGCATGTGCAATAATGGAATTTCTGTTGCTCCCTGCAGCTCATCAAAGAAATAATGGGCGGTATTACATGTCAGAACTATGAAGTCAGGCTTTAATACATTCTGCTTCTTTATATCGTCTAATAAATATGGCAAAGGATTGTCTTGCTTATGATCCAAAATATACGCTGTTCGATCCGGAACGGTCGCATGATTGAACATCACATAATTTAAATACTCTTGGTCATTGTGGGCTTGAGTCCTTTGATTTAAAATCCGAATAAAACTTTCTGTCGCCATTGTTCCCATGCCGCCAAGAATACTGAAAAAATTTTCCATCTTTATCCTTCTTTCTCTTTAAAGAATAAATCAAACCGTCCTTTATATTTACTGAACATATACTTCATTAAAATCCATCGCATCAAAGACATATCCTTTTTGTAAAAGACGGTCGTCCCCCATTGATCTTTTTTGATTAGTTCTAAGGCCTTTTCTTTATCTGCATTATTCCTTGCAAACTTTTCAAATACACCTTTTGGTACACCCATCCATAACATAGAAGTTGCTGGATCAGCTTTACCATAAATCGTCTCATTAAATGGTTTCTCAAATACGCGATCCTCTGTGACATATTGCGCCAAATTAAATCCGTTTAGTGTCACAAAGAAACTGCTGCGTCCTTGACGCAAATTAATTTCAAATAATTTGTAATCGCCATCACGCGGGTCATACTTCATATCGAAATTCGCAAAACCAGTGTAATTGATTTTTTCTAAAAACTCTTTAATCGTCTGATAAATTTTTTCATTATATTCAGGCATGATTGCTACATAATTCCCAATTGCTTCCGGTGAAGGGTCTTCTAAAAGAGGGTGCCCTAAACACATCATGCGCACTTGATGATCTTTATCAACATAGGCATTTAACACACGCATATGACTGTCATCACCCGGAATAAAGTCTTGAGCAATCATTTCACTAGTATAACCCGCCTCATAAATACGCTCTATGATAGTATCAAACTCATCTCGAGTGTCTAAAATAAACGCTTTTTTACGACCTTCGAAGTCCACAGACAGCCATTCCACACTATTCGCAGGCTTCAATGCGACAGGAAAGTCAAACGGCAAATCTTGTTTTAATTTTCCAGCCTCAAGCATATCTCCAGTGATTATAAATGTGTTTGGATAAGGCAACTCGTATTTTTCGCAGATTTCATAAAAGCTCACTTTACTGATTAAACGTTGCAACAAATCGAAATCAATATAAGGGCAGATAAACCACTCAGAAAGTTCTTCTTTATGCTGTGAAACTAACTCTGCATACCCATCACCACAAGCAATCAGTAAATATTTCGTATTTGGGTCGTTATACGTATTTTTCCCTAACTCACGCATTCGTTCAATAAATACAGGATCTTTATCAAATCCTGGTACAACGTGTACATTTACAATTTTACTATATTTTGTCGGCGCCAGTTGCAAGCCGGCATAAGCCTCAGAAACAATTCCATAGGCTTCATGAAAAGAACGTGACATACCATAAACGTTGATGTCGCTTCCTAACAAAATTGGAACAAATTTTTGTTTTTCATTCATATTCTCTTACACCTTCTCATTCTAAATCAACGATAATCATACCATAAAGAAAAATGCAAGCAAAGGAGAATCCTTTGCTTGCATCACGCTTTATCAGTTATTTATTTTTTAAGACGCGCTTTAAGTAATATCCGGTATAACTTTCTTCTACTTCCGCGATTTCTTCTGGAGTTCCTGTAGCTAAAACAGTCCCTCCGCCATCGCCGCCTTCTGGCCCAAGATCGATCACATAATCCGCTGACTTGATCACATCCAAGTTATGTTCAATAACAAGAACGGTATTTCCAGCATCTACAAATCGTTCCAAAACTTTTAACAGACGTGCAATATCATCTGTGTGCAATCCAGTTGTGGGTTCATCTAAAATATAGAAATTTTTCCCGTTAGAATTCTTATGCAACTCACTAGCTAGTTTCATCCGTTGCGCTTCCCCGCCAGATAATGTGGTTGCCGGTTGCCCCATAGTGACATAACCCAAACCAACATCGACGATTGTTTGTAGTTTGCGATGGATTTTAGGAATATGTTTAAAGAATTCGACTGCATCTTCTACCGTCATTTCTAAGATATCGGCAATGTTCTTTCCTTTATAATGTACTTCTAACGTTTCAGAGTTATAGCGTTTCCCATGACAAACTTCACATGGCACGTAAACGTCTGGTAAAAAGTGCATTTCAATTTTGATGATCCCATCGCCACGACAAGCTTCACAGCGTCCGCCTTTGACATTAAAGCTGAAACGTCCTTTTTTGTAGCCGCGGATTTTCGCTTCATTTGTTTGTGCAAACAAATCGCGAATATCATCAAATACACTTGTATAGGTCGCTGGATTACTCCGTGGCGTTCGTCCAATCGGGCTTTGATCAATATCTACCAACTTCTCAATCGTTTTATAGCCAGTGATTTTCTTGTATTTTCCTGGTTTATTAGAGTTGCGATTCAATTTTTGAGCAAGTGCCTTTTTGAGAATTTGGTTGACTAACGTTGATTTTCCTGAACCGGAAACCCCTGTCACTGCAACAAATTTTCCTAGTGGGAACTCTACATCGATGTTCTTCAAATTATTCTCTGTCGCTCCGGTGACCTTGATCTTTTTGCCGTTGCCCTTACGTCGTTCTTTTGGAACAGCGATTTCCCGTTTTCCAGATAAATACTGTCCCGTCAAAGAGTTTGGATTGTTCTCAACTTCTTGAGGAGTACCAGCAGCGACAATTTCACCACCTTGATCGCCAGCGCCCGGACCGACATCAATTAGATAATCAGCTGCACGCATCGTATCTTCGTCATGCTCGACTACGATCAACGTGTTTCCTAGATCACGCATCTTCTTCAGCGAATCAATCAATCGATCATTGTCTCGTTGATGCAGGCCGATGGAAGGTTCATCTAAAATGTAAAGAACGCCAGATAAATTTGAACCAATTTGAGTAGCTAAACGGATACGTTGTGCTTCACCACCAGATAAAGTCCCAGAAGCCCGACTTAATGTCAGATAATCCAGACCCACATTTCGCAGGAAGCTCAGACGATCTCCGATTTCTTTTAAAATTGGTTTAGCGATTACCTTTTCTTGTTCGCTTAAAGCAACTGTTTCAAAAAAGTCCAGTGCGCCATTGATCGAGTCTTCGCTCACTTGACCGATATTCTCGCCATTGATTTGCACAGACAAAGCTTGAGGGTTCAAACGATACCCGTGACACGTCTGGCAAGTCAATTCTGTCATATATAAACGCATTTGATCACGAGTGAAATCACTATTTGTCTCCGCGTAACGACGATTGATGTTATTGATGATACCTTCAAAAGGAACTTCAACATCCCGTACACCGCCGAAATCATTTTCATAATGAAAATGAAAGTTCTCGCCATTTGAACCATTCAAAATAATCTCTTGGTGCTCTTTGGGCAAATCTTCAAAGGCAGTATCCATATCAATCCCGAAGCTTAGGCAAGCTTGCTCTAGCATTTGAGGATAGTACTGTGAGCTGATTGGGTTCCACGGAATCAACGCCCCTTCTCGCAAGGTCTTGCTTGGATCTGGAATAACAAGATCCATATCCACTTCTAGTTTCACACCTAGTCCGTCACAATCAGGACAAGCCCCAAATGGCGCGTTAAATGAGAACAGTCGAGGTTCAAGTTCGCCAACCGTAAAGCCACAATAAGGACAAGCATAATGTTCACTGAAGAGCATTTCCTTTTCACCAATAACATCAACCACAGCGTAGCCTTCTGCTAACCGCAAAGCGGCTTCAAAGGAATCAAACAAGCGTGAGCGAATGCCTTCCTTGACAACGATTCGGTCGATAATGATTTCAATGTCATGCTTTTTATTTTTCGTTAATTCGGGTGCATCGGAAACATCATACAACTCACCATCGACACGCATCCGAACGTACCCTTCCCGTTGAATCATTTCAAATACTTTTTTATGCTGCCCTTTTTTCTTAGCGACAACAGGTGCTAAAATTTGAATTTTCGTACGTTCCGGCAATTCTAAAACCTTGTCTACCATTTGTTCAACGGATTGTGAAGTAATCTCAATATGATCATTTGGACAAATAGGATGACCCACACGTGCATAAAGCAGACGTAGATAATCATTGATCTCAGTTACTGTACCAACAGTTGACCGCGGATTTTTACTTGTGGTTTTTTGGTCAATAGAGATTGCGGGACTTAGACCGTCAATGCTGTCAACATCAGGCTTATCCATTTGACCCAAAAATTGACGTGCATAAGCAGATAAGCTTTCTACATAGCGACGCTGACCTTCTGCGTATAACGTATCAAAGGCCAGTGAGCTTTTTCCAGAACCAGACAAACCAGTAACAACCACCATTTTGTCACGAGGAATCGTCACATCAACATTTTTTAAATTATGAGCACGCGCTCCATGAATTACTATCTTATCATTCGCCATTTATTTCTCCTATTTCAATTTACTGCATCCACTTCTTCTGAACAAAAAGAGGATGTTCTCATTTATTAATATTACTATTCCACTTTTTACGACCGCTTGAATACCGGTGCAAAAAGTGGAATTAGAATACTCTTACGAATCAATTTTGTCTATTCTGCTGCTTTGAGTTCTAAAATCGTATCACGTAAAGTCGCAGCCGTTTCAAAATCAAGTGTTTTGGCGGCTTCACGCATTTCATCTTCCATCTTCGCAATCAGTTCTTTACGTTCCGATTTTGATAGTTCCTCAAAGGATGTCGCATCGTATTTTTCCGTTTCCTCAGCGACTTTACTAATTGAGATCAAATCACGAATCTCTTTAATGATCGTCTTCGGCTCAATGTCGTGTTCCTCGTTATATTGCTGCTGAATTCCACGACGACGGGATGTCTCATCCATCGCCCGCTGCATTGAATCCGTGATCTTATCGGCATACATAATTACTCTGCCTTCTGAATTACGGGCAGCACGTCCGATCGTTTGTACTAATGACCGCTCACTACGTAAGAAGCCTTCTTTGTCGGCATCTAATATCGCAACCAATGAAACTTCAGGAACATCAAGCCCTTCACGTAAAAGATTGATACCGACAAGCACATCGAATTTTCCTAAACGAAGGTCCCGTATAATTTCAGTCCGTTCCAAAGTCTTTATATCGCTGTGAAGGTATTTGACTTTAATCCCCAACTCTTTGAAGTAGTCTGTCAAATCTTCAGACATTTTCTTTGTCAAAGTCGTAACAAAGACTCGTTCATTCCGTTCTGAACGTTCGTTGATTTCTCCAACTAAGTCATCAATTTGACCCATGATCGGTCTTACTTCAATGACTGGGTCTAATAAACCTGTTGGACGAATGATTTGTTCTACTACTGTATCCGTCTGCTCGTGTTCATAAGGCCCTGGAGTGGCTGAAACATAAACGATCTGGTTCACCCGTTCTTCAAATTCCTCTAAGCGCAATGGACGGTTGTCCAAGGCTGAAGGCAATCGAAACCCATAATCTACAAGCATCTGCTTACGCGCACGGTCTCCGTTGTACATTCCACGGACCTGAGGCATCGTAACATGGGATTCATCGACTACTAATAGGAAGTCTTCTGGAAAGAAGTCGATCAAGGTATAGGGCGGCTCGCCTTCTTTACGCCCATCCATATGACGTGAGTAGTTTTCGATCCCTGAGGTATACCCCATTTCCCGCAACATCTCAATGTCATAATTAGTGCGTTGTTCCAAGCGTTGTGCTTCCAACAGTTTATTCTCGTTGCGAAGAACCTCTAAACGTTCAGCTAGCTCTTTTTGAATATTGCTGATTGCCACTTCCATGTGACCTTCATTGGTTAAAAAGTGGGTCGCGGGGAAAATGGCGACATGTTCTGTTTCGCCTGTGATTTCCCCCGTCAAAGCGTCAACTTCTCGAATTCGCTCAATTTCGTCTCCAAAAAATTCGACACGTAAAGCGCGCTCGTCACGTGATGCTGGGAAGATCTCCACGACATCCCCACGAACACGAAAGCGACCACGTTGAAAATCAATATCATTTCTCTCGAATTGAATATCAATCAAATTGCGCAGCAATTGATTTCGGTCCATTTCCATCCCCACGCGTAATGAAACTACTTGCTCTAAGTATTCCTTCGGTGAACCTAAACCAAAGATACATGAGACGGAAGCGACGACGATGACATCATTTCTTTCAAGCAATGAACTTGTTGCCGAATGTCGCAGCTTATCGATCTCATCATTAATACTTGAATCCTTTTCTATATACGTATCACTAGAAGGCACGTAAGCCTCGGGTTGATAATAATCATAGTAACTCACGAAATACTCCACCGCGTTGTTAGGAAAGAATTCTTTAAATTCCCCGTATAATTGTCCAGCCAATGTTTTATTGTGGGCAATTATCAAAGTGGGCTTATTTACATCCTTTATAACATTCGATATCGTATACGTCTTCCCTGTACCGGTAGCACCTAAAAGGATTTGTGCCTTTTTACCGCCAACGACTCCTTCAGCTAATTGTGAAATGGCCTCAGGCTGATCGCCAGCAGGCTGATATTTTGAATGAAGGTCGAACGTATTGTCCATCATTCTTTCAATCATACAAAATCCCCCTTTTTTGATTTAAATAAGCAATTATTTTCCATCAAAAATTATAGCATACCGAACATATTTTCGCCATTTATTGTTCTTACCATAAGAAGTTCTTAAAAAGCATCATGTTAGCTTTTTTAACATACCATGTTATGAATATTTCGCTTTTTTTCTATCTCACAATGAACCTACTTGTATTTTATCCTTAAACTAACATATAATAAACAAACGATAAGTAATTAGGAGGATAATTATGAGAAAAACCAAATTAATTCCATTTGTTGTTTTCTTAATGGCAAGTCTATTCACACTTGGCTTTGCCAGCAAGACACATGCTGCGGAAAAAACATATAAAATCGGGACGGATTTAACCTTCGCCCCGTTTGAATTTCAAAACTCAGATGGTGAATACGTGGGGATCGACGTTGATTTACTGAATCAAATTGCGAAAGATCAAAATTTTAAAGTGGATCTGCGTCCATTGGGCTTCGACAGTTCAATCCAAGGAGTACAGTCTGATCAATTGGACGGTATGATTGCCGGAATGAGCATCACGGATGAGCGCAAAAAAACATTTGATTTTTCAGATCCTTATTTCGACAGCGGTATTCAAATGGCTGTTAAAAACGATAACAAAGATATCAAAGGGTACGATGACTTAAAAGGAAAAACAGTTGCTGCGAAAATTGGGACAGAAAGTGCCACATTTTTAAATAACAATAAAGATAAATACGGTTATGAGGTCAAGCAGTACGAAGCCGCAGACGCTATGTATAATGCATTGACTAACGGGAATGTGGAAGCTATCTTCGATGACTACCCTGTTCTCGGCTACGCTGTAACGAATGGCCAGCCCTTTAAATTAATTGGTGATCCAGAAAAAGGCAGTTCCTACGGTTTCGCCGTTAAAAAAGGTGAAAATAAAGAATTGTTGGAAAAATTCAATAAAGGCTTAAAAGACTTAAAAGCGAATGGCGAGTACGATAAAATCGTCAGCAAATACATCTCTACCGGTTCAGGTGATAAAGCCGCATCTGGTGACATGAAGAAAATCGAACCTAAAAAGGATGTTTATGTTATTGCCAGTGATTCCGCCTTTGCTCCTTTTGAATATAAGGACAGCGATGGTGAGTACAAGGGAATCGATGTCGACTTGTTGAAACGTGCCGCAGATCTTCAAGGCTTCAAATTAGATATGAAATTCATTGGCTTCTCTTCTGCGATGCAAGCCTTAGAATCTGGTCAAGCAGATGGTATGATCGCTGGAATGACTATTACGGACGAACGAAAAGCCAATTATGATTTTTCTGACCCCTACTTCCAAAGCGGCATTCAATTAGCCGTTGCGAAAGACGATAACGATATTAAAGCCTACAAAGATCTAAAAGGAAAAACTGTAGGCGCAAAAGTGGGCACTGAGAGTGCTGATTTCTTAGAAGCACATAAGGATGAGTATGGCTACACGATCAAGAGCTTCGATGCCGCTGATCAGTTGTATGATGCTTTGAAAGTTGGATCAATCGACGCCATGATGGACGATTATCCAGTAATCGGCTACGCTGTGAAGCAAGGCCAAGCGTTAAAAACACCAATTAAACGTGAAGTCGGCGGAGAATATGGCTTTGCCGTGAAGAAAGGTGAAAATCCTGAACTTCGCGAAATGTTTACTGAAGCATTGAAAGAAATGAAACGTACCGGTGAATACGATGAAATCGTCAATAAATACATCGGCTCCGGTCAGGAAGAAAAGAAAGACGCGGTGGACGAATCCACGATTACCGGATTGTTGAAAAACAATTATAAATCGTTGTTAGAAGGTTTATGGAAAACAATCGTATTAGCATTAGTATCGTTTGCTTTAGCCTTAGTTTTAGGAGTGATCTTTGGGTTGTTCCGTGTATCCCCTGTACGTGGGTTGCGTTTGCTAGCGGGTGTTTATATCGATATTATCCGTGGTATTCCAATGATGGTACTGGCCTTCTTTATTTTCTTCGGCTTACCAGGGATCACAGGAATCAAAATTCCTGACTTCGCAGCCGGGATCATCACCTTAACCTTAAATGCTAGTGCATATATCGCGGAAATCGTACGTGGCGGTATCAATGCCGTTCCGGTCGGTCAAATGGAAGCTTCACGTAGTTTAGGTTTGTCGTACAATCGGACAATGCAAAAAATTATTTTACCGCAAGCTGTAAAAATCATGATCCCTTCTTTCATCAATCAGTTTGTTATCAGTTTGAAAGATACGACGATCATTTCAGCAATCGGCGTGGTAGAATTGCTGCAAACCGGTAAGATCATCGTTGCACGTACAACACAAAGCTCTTACGTTTACTTGATCATTGCAATCATGTACTTAATCTTGATCACGATCTTGACTAAGTTAGCGAATCGTTTAGATAAGAAGGTGAAATAGATGGAAAAGAATGCAGGCAATAAAATCGTTGTAAATCATTTAGTTAAAAAATTCGGCGACAACACTGTTTTAAATGACTTAAATATCACTATCAGTGAAGGTGAAGTCGTATGTATCATCGGTCCATCTGGTTCCGGGAAAAGTACCTTTTTACGCTGTATGAACCATTTGGAAGAACCGACATCTGGCGAGATCATCATTGACGGACAAGACCTGACGGACAAACATACAGATATCAACTTGGTGCGTCAGCATATCGGTATGGTATTCCAGCATTTCAACTTGTTCCCTCACCTGACTGTTTTGGAAAACATTACGTTGGCTCCCCTTGATCTAAAGGGTGAATCAAAAGACGCAGCACAAAAACGCGGTGTTGAATTGCTGAAGCAAGTAGGTTTAGCTGAGAAGAAAGATGATTATCCAGATAGCCTTTCGGGTGGTCAAAAGCAACGTGTGGCTATTGCTCGTGCGTTGGCGATGAATCCTGATGTGATGCTGTTTGATGAACCGACTTCCGCTCTTGACCCAGAAATGGTTGGCGATGTTTTGAAGGTTATGAAGGACTTGGCACTGCAAGGTATGACCATGGTCATCGTAACCCATGAAATGGGTTTTGCTAAAGAAGTGGCTGACCGTGTCATCTTTACCGATGGTGGAAAAATCTTAGAAGATGGGACACCAGAACAAGTCTTCAATAATCCCCACAACCCAAGAACACAAGACTTCTTGAACAAAGTCTTGAATATTTAAAAAAGGCCCGTGAAATCATGTTAGATTTCACGGGTTTTTCTAAATATCATTAGCGCTCTATATACTTCCTCTTTTGTTGCTTGTGATCCGCTGCGAACAATCCCGTCCTCTGGCGAAAATGCAAGATCGGTGATTGTTTTCAGTTCATTCGCGGAGGGAAAAATGCCCAACACTTCATAGGTGATCGGCAACCCGAGCTTTTCGAATAACGCTTGATATTGCGCAAGCTCCTCTTCGCGTCCCTCGATTCGCAATTGCTGCAACGTTGTCAACGCGATGATTTGTCCGTGGCTGCCTTTTATCGCTCTCCCCCACAAACTGACCATCGCATTGTGCAAGGCATGGGCGATACTCAATCCGCCTGATTCAAACCCAATACCGCTTAATAATATATTTGCCTCGACTACTGCTTCAAAGGATTGAGTGATTTCTTGTCTTTTATTGGCCTCTAACGCTGCCTCCCCATGCTCCAACAACACTTCGCGACACTTCTCCGCAATGGCTCCTGCTGCTAAGGTAGGTGCCGCTCCTAAGGTATTCTTCCCATTATTTTCTCGTACTGTTCTTGCTTCAATTGACGTTGACAATCCGTCTGCGATTCCCGCGGCTAAAAAGTGGACCGGACTGTGGATCAAGATCTCCGTATCAACCAGGACCAAATCGGGGCTTTTAGTATAATAGGCATAGTTTTCAAAATATCCCTCTCGATACTCCACCGAAATTCGAGAAGTAGGGGCATCGGTTGCTGCTGAGGTGGGGACAACAATGCAGCGGCTCTTCGTATTAAAAGCCAATGCTTTTCCTAAATCGATCGCTCTTCCGCCACCCAAAGCGATGACATAATCAAAACTCAGAGTCGGCTGTTCCTCTTCTACTAACCAGACAGTGAGTTGTCCCCCTTGCTTTACCAGCTCCTTCATCAGCCCTTCTCCGACCATTTGATAGACAAACGCATCCGTTACTAGTAATCCTCTTTCTCCAAAAGACAAAATATCCTCTATATGGGCCCAAAGAACATTCTTTCCCTGTCGATAAGCCATCGGACTCGCAAAAAATTTTTCCATAGCGGTCTCCTTTTTGATTTATCATAGCAACTTGCTGAAATCGGTGCAAGAAAACTTCCCAGCATGATAAAAAAAGCACGCAGCTTTTTACGCTGCGTGCTTAGTAAGTCTAAATTATTTTTCGATTTCAGTAACGATACCTGAACCAACAGTACGTCCGCCTTCACGAATAGAGAAAGTTGTTCCTTTTTCTACAGCGATTGGGTGGATCAAATCAACGTCGATTGTTACGTTATCGCCAGGCATAACCATTTCAGTGCCTTCTGGCAACATGATATTACCTGTAACGTCCGTCGTACGGAAGTAGAATTGAGGACGGTAGTTGTTGAAGAATGGTGTATGACGTCCGCCTTCTTCTTTCGACAATACATATACTTCTGCGCTGAATTTTGTATGCGGTGTAATTGAACCTGGTTTAGCTAACACTTGACCACGTTCGATTTCATCACGAGTAATCCCACGTAAAAGCACACCAACGTTATCGCCGGCTTCCCCGTAATCCAATGTTTTACGGAACATTTCAAGACCTGTTACGATTGCTTTTTGAACTTCAGGTTTGATCCCGATGATTTCAATTTCATCACCGACTTTGACTTCACCACGGTCGATACGACCAGAAGCTACAGTTCCGCGTCCTGTGATTGAGAACACATCTTCGACTGGTAACAAGAATGGTTTGTCAGTATCACGTTCTGGTGTTGGAATATATTCGTCAACAGTATCCATTAAGTCAAGGATGACTTGTTCTTGTTCAGGATCGCCTTCTAATGCTTTCAAAGCAGAACCTTTAAGAACAGGAATATCGTCGCCTGGGAAACCATATTCTGTAAGCAATTCCCGAACTTCCATCTCTACTAAATCGATCAATTCGTCGTCATCAACCAAGTCTACTTTGTTCAAGAAGACGATCAAGTATTTTACACCTACTTGACGTGATAATAGAATGTGTTCGCGTGTTTGAGGCATAGGGCCATCAGTAGCTGATACTACTAAGATCGCACCGTCCATTTGAGCAGCACCGGTGATCATGTTTTTAACATAGTCCGCGTGTCCTGGAGCGTCGATATGGGCATAGTGGCGTTTTTCAGTTTCGTATTCTACGTGAGCGGTATTGATAGTGATTCCGCGTTCACGTTCTTCGGGTGCAGCATCGATACTAGCGTAGTCTTGAGGGTTTGCGAGACCTTTCTTACCTAATACCGTTGTGATTGCTGCAGTTAATGTTGTTTTACCGTGGTCGACGTGACCAATGGTACCAATATTAACGTGTGGTTTACTTCTATCATAATGTTCTTTTGCCATAATAAACAAACCTCCTAAAAAATTCTTACGGATACAGTGTAAATCATTTTGAATGAAATGAAAAAGATTTACACTTTTACTTTTTGTAAGTAACCATCCGAGAGTATAATACATCAGAATTGGTCAAACTCCAAATGATATGTTTCTCGTCATGAAGAGGACAGGAATAACTCGGTCTTCTCATCGTTTCTGTTGCTAAATACTTTGCTTTAGATGAGAGATTATAGGCTATAATAAAAACCAAAGAGTGTACAGAAAAATGGATTATTGGTTTAATAATAGAGTACATTTACAAAAGAATCCTGATAAGTCACTATGGAGGTAAGAAGTTATGGAAAATTTTCAAGCGTTGTTGGCTCAAATTCCAGATGAAGTAAAGGAAGCTTGGAGTGTTGGTTTTGTGTTTGTTAAGGAGAAGGATCACTATTGGCACTTTCCTGCCAGACAATGGACCGATGATCAAATTAAAGACTATTTTATTGAACGGTTTGATCAAGAGAGCCAGATCATTAGGCACCCAGCATTCGCCTTGAAGCAATTAGTAGTCGATGAACGGCCGGATCTTTTTGTCGTGATTCCTTATACTGCTGGAGAGGAACAATAATCAGATGGCACTTTTAGAGTTACATGATGTCAGTTATCAAGCGGGACAGAATACCATTTTGGATCACCTTTCCTTCAATTTAGAAGAAGGTGCTTTTTTGACGATCACTGGTCCCTCTGGAAGTGGCAAGAGCACCCTATTACGCGTGATCGCTTCGTTAGTATCGCCAACGAACGGGGAGCTGCTCTTCAGCGGTAAGCAGCAACGTTCCTATGACTATACTGACTATCGTCAACAAGTTTCTTATTGCTTCCAACAGCCTGCTTTGTTCGGTGATACTGTTGAAGACAATTTAGCTTTCCCTTATTTCGTCCGATCTCTTTTTCCAGATAAGGAGAAGATGGCAACTACCCTCAATTTAGTTGATCTCCCCTCAAACTATATCTCAAAAAAGATCACTGAATTATCTGGCGGTGAACGCCAACGTGTCGCGATGATTCGGAACATTTTATTTTTACCAAAAATTTTATTGCTCGACGAAGTGACGACCGGTTTAGATGAATCGACAAAAGGGATCATCCATCGACTCGTCCAGCAATTGCAGCAACAAGGCTGCTCCATTATGCAGGTGACGCATGATGAATCCGAAATTCAGGCAGCAAAAGAACTGCTGATCCTCCAAGAAGGGAGATTAAAAAAATGAATTCTTTAGCTGTGAATGACCTCTCCTTCGTACTCGCTTTTGCCTTGGTTTTGATTGCTGTCTTTATTAGCTCAAAAGAAAAGCTTCATCTATCTAAAGATATTTTTCTTAGTATTATACGGGCGATCCTTCAGTTGATCCTAGTAGGCTATTTGCTAAAATACATTTTCCAAGTAAACAATGGTTTCTTAACAGTGGCGATGAGCCTGTTTATCGTGTTTAATGCGGCTTGGAATGCGCATAAGAGAAATCCTGGTTCACGTAAGAAATACCGCCATTCTTTTGCCGCTATTTTTATCAGTACCTATGTGACGCTGGGTGTCTTGATTTTTTCTGGAGCGATCAAATTTGTTCCCTCGCAGATTGTGCCTATTACAGGAATGATTGCGAGCAATTCCATGGTAGCGATTGGTCTGTGTTACCGCACGTTGAATACCCAATTCCATGATTTGAGGCAACAAACATTAGAAAAATTAGCTTTAGGCGCTTCAATCAACTTGGCCTCTAAGCCTATTTTGCAGCAAAGTATCAAAACGGCCATGCAGCCGACGATCGATTCTGCTAAAACGGTAGGACTTGTGAGTCTGCCGGGAATGATGTCCGGTTTGATATTTGCGGGCCTTGATCCCGTCCTTGCCATCAAATATCAGATCATGGTGACCTTCATGCTGCTCTCTGCTACAAGTTTGGGAGCGATCATTGCCGGGTATTTTGCTTATAAAGATTACTTTAATGACGATTACCAGTTGATTTCCTAAAAATGAACACAAAACGACCTCCAAAAGGGATCTTCTGGAGGTCATTTATCTATACGAGCAAATTGTACAGTGTTTTGTTTTGACTTAACTCGATATAGGTAGAATCAAATTCATTTAATCGCTTCAATAAGCTTGGCAGTGTCTCAGGCTTCTTCAACAACACGCCGATCACTACTGGGCCGGTCCCGCGATTGCTTTTTTTCGTGTATTCAAATCGAGTGATGTCGTCTCCTTCACCCAATACCTCGGACACAAACTCCTTGAGTGCGCCCGGACGTTGCGGAAAATTCACGACAAAGTAATGTTTTAATCCCTGATAAATCAGCGAACGTTCCTCGATCTCTGCCATTCGATTAATGTCGTTGTTTCCACCGCTGATGACACAGATCACTGTTTTTCCTTTGATTTTTTCTTTCATTAAATCCAAAGCAGCAACACTCAACGCACCCGCGGGTTCAACTACAATGGCCTGCTTGCCGTACAGATCAAGAATCGTAGAGCAAATCAATCCCTCATCCACCGACATCAGCTCATCTACATATTCTTTGCTGTGGAGGTACGTTATTTCACCTACACATTGAACGGCTGCACCGTCAACGAATTTGTCAATCTCTGCCAATTTCACTGGTTGCTCTTTTTCAAAAGCTGCCTGCATCGATGCAGCCCCTTTTGGCTCCACACCAATTACTTTTGTCATCGGAGATGTATTTTTCACATACGATGATACGCCGCTGATCAAGCCGCCGCCGCCGATTGCTGCAATGACATAATCTGGTTTATAGCCTTCACTTTCTGCATCGGTCATCATCTCTAAAGCCAGTGTTCCTTGACCGGCAATGATGTTCCTGTCGTTGAAGGGATCAATGAAGGTCATGCCATTTTCTTCGCAATACGCTCTTGCTGCAGAAGCAGAAGCATCAAAGGTATCTCCAACTAAATGAATATCTGCGAATTCGCCACCAAAAAAATTTACTTGCGAGACTTTTTGCTGTGGTGTCGTAGTCGGCATAAAAATCGCGGCTTTCGTTCTTAATTCATGGCATGTATACGCCACTCCCTGTGCGTGATTCCCCGCGCTTGCACAAACAACACCCTTTTTTAGTTCCGCTTCTGGAAGTTTTTTTATGGCGTAATAGGCCCCGCGTAATTTAAACGAACGAACTTTTTGCAGATCTTCTCGCTTGAGTAAAACGGTTGCCTGATACTTTTCAGATAAGTAACGATCGTATTGCAATGGTGTATGATTGACCGAATTTTTCAGTAATTGATAAGCACTGCGAACCTCGGTGTCTTTGATCAAATCCATCACTGCACCTCCCACTAATCTTTACGGCTGACAAATGGCATCATTTTTCGTAATTCGCCACCTACTTCTTCAATTTGATGACCCGCACTTTCTTTACGCATCTTCTTAAACTCTGGGAAGCCGTTTTTGTTATCATCAATAAAGCCTTGCGCAAATTTTCCATTTTGGATATCTGTTAGGACTTCCTTCATTCCTGCTTTTGCTTGATCCGTAATAACGCGAGGTCCTGAAACATAATCCCCGTATTCCGCAGTATTGGAGATAGAATTCCGCATTTTTCCAAAGCCGCCTTCATAGATCAAATCAACGATTAGCTTCATTTCGTGACAGACTTCGAAGTATGCCAATTCAGGGTGATAGCCCGCTTCTACTAAGGTTTCAAATCCTGCTTCGATCATACTGGTTAACCCGCCACATAACACGGCTTGTTCACCAAACAGATCGGTTTCAGTTTCTTCTTTAAAGGTTGTTTCCAAGACACCTACTCGTGTCGCACCGATTCCTTTAGCATAAGACAGCGCTAATTCTTGAGCAGTTCCTGTTGCGTCTTGATAAACCGCGAATAAGGCAGGTACGGCAAATCCTTCGGTAAACGTCCGACGAACTAAATGCCCAGGGCCTTTAGGTGCCACTAAGAAGACATCCACGTTTTTCGGCGGATTGATTACATCAAAATGAATATTGAATCCATGGGCGAAAACTAACGCGTCGCCTTCTTCTAAGTTTGGTGCGATTTCATTCTCATAGAGCGCACCTTGGATCTCATCTGGAGCTAAAATCATGACTACTTCGGCTTTTTTAGCTGCGTCAGCTACTGACAATACATCAAACCCATCTTCACGAGCAGCCTCAGCGGATTTTCCTTCTCGCACACCGATCACGACTTGGTGACCCGTGTCACGTAGATTTTGTGCATGAGCGTGTCCTTGTGACCCATAACCCACTACAGCAATTGTTTTTCCTTCTAAAGCATCCTTCGCTACTGCATCATCATAATAAACTTTAACCATCATTTTTCCTCCAATTTATTAAACTATATTAATAGCAAAACAAGAAATTTATTTTGCGTTTAACCTCTGCTAAATCCAGTTACTCCTGTTCGGGCTAACTGCTTGATACCATACGGTCGAAGTACATCGATACAGGCATTGACCTTTTCCGTCGAGCCTGCGACCTGTACGACAATCGTTTTTAATCCTACATCCACGACATCTGCGCGAAACGGATCGATCATCGCTTGAATCTCTGAACGGATCGCAGCCGGCGCACTGACTTTGACCAATGCCAATTCTCTTTCTAAATGAGGCTCATCCGTTACATCAGAGACTTTCACAACATCGATTTGCTTATTTAGCTGCTTCGTTACTTGTTCCACGTCTGCTAAAGTGTCCGCTTGGATAATGATCGTCATGCGCGACTCTCCGTCTCTTTCCGTTCGACCGACAGAGACACTATCCATATTTACCTGTCTGCGGTTTAGCACGCTGGTGATGCGACTCAGTACTCCCGCCTGATCGTGAACCATCGCTGTGATCATTCGTCTCATCTAATCTACCCCCCAACATCTGATCATTTGGCATACCCGCCGGAATCATAGGCAATACGTGCTCTTTCGTGCAAATCATCACCTCGATCAGCATAGGGCCAGGTGTCGCAAACGCTGCTTGCAATTCTTTTTCCAACGTATGTGGATCAGTAATTTTTTTACTGCCTATCCCGTAGGCTTCCGCCATCTTCATGAAATCCGGTTGCTCTTGAAAAACAGATTGCGAACGGCGTTCATTAAAGAATTTTTCTTGCCACTGACGAACCATTCCTAGGGATTGGTTGTTCATCAAAATGAATTTAATATCCAAGTTATTTTGATTCAAAATGGCGAATTCCTGATTGGTCATTTGAAAGCCGCCATCTCCGACAAAGACGACCACTGATTCCTCTGGTTTGCCAAATTTCGTCCCAATGCCAGCTGGGATTCCATACCCCATGGTCCCTAACCCGCCACTGGTGATTAATTGTTTTGGAAACTTGAATGGATAAAATTGCGCTACCCACATTTGATGCTGACCTACATCAGTCGCCACATAAGCTTGCCCTTCGGTGATCCGTCCAACAATCTCGATGACTTCTTGCGGCTTGATGACTTTCTCATCCCAGGTGTATTTCAATGGGTATTTTTCTTGCCGTGCCTTACACAGCATCCGCCACTCTTCGCATTCTGGCGCGTCACTCTCTGTCGACAGCATTTGACTTAGCGCGATCTTTGCATCACCGACGATCGGGATATCTGTTTTGATGATCTTTCCGATTTCTACTGGATCAACATCTATATGGGCAATTTTGGCATGAGGCGCGAATGCTTCAGATGAACAGGCCAGACGATCGTCAAACCGGCTGCCAATGTTGATCAGTAAATCGCATTCCATCATAGCCATATTTGCGGCATATGTTCCATGCATGCCGCCCATACCTAGAAAATTAGGATGATCATGCGGCAGTAGGCCTAGCCCTAACAAGGTGCTTACTGTCGGCAGCCGGTATTTTTCTACCAATTGTCGCAATTCGTTGCCGCCATCTGCCGCAACGACACCTCCCCCAACAAGAAGCAGCGGTTTTTTTGCTCGTTTCAATAACGTCATCAGCCGTTCGATTTGTAAAATAGAGGGTGTTGTCGTCGGCTGGTAACTCTCTAAATGAACGACCTTATTAATGGCTGGATTGGCTTTCAATGTCGTAATGTCTTTCGGCAAATCAATCAGCACTGGTCCTTTTCTTCCTGTCGTCGCAATATGAAAGGCTTCATTGATGATCCGGGGAAGCTCTTCAATGTCTCGAACCTGATAATTATTTTTGGTAATGGGAACGGTGATCCCCAACATATCCGCTTCTTGGAAGGCATCCTTTCCAATGCCGGGTGTGGTTACTTGACCTGTAATAACGACCAAAGGAACCGAATCGATCATCGCGTCTGCGATCCCCGTGACTACATTGGTCGCACCAGGTCCGCTGGTTACAATAACTACTCCAGGTTTGCCTGTCGCCTTCGCGTACCCCTCTGCGGCGTGCACGGCACCTTGCTCGTGCCGTGTAAGAATATTCGGAATCGATTCATCATAAAGGGAGTCATACAGCGGTAAAACGGACCCGCCAGGATACCCGAAAATCAATTCGACTCCTTGATTTTCCAAACACTTGATCAATAGATCTGCGCCGCTATACAGCTCTTCCGCGTCTGCTTTTTGCTTCATTTCTTCCATCACGATCCCCCTATTCCTCTGGTAGTTTCATGACTCCGCCAGTGTGCGCGGAAGTCACCATCGCTGAGTAACGAGCCAACCAGCCTTTTTTGACTTTTGGTTGGAATTTTACTAATTGCTCTCTTCGTTTTGCTAATTCTTCTTCTGAAACAGCGACGTTCAATGTACGATCTGTCAAATCAATCGTAATCTCATCTCCATCTTGAACCAGAGCGATGGGTCCGCCGGCTGCTGCCTCTGGTGAAATATGTCCGACAGCGATGCCCCGCGTTGCTCCAGAAAAACGTCCGTCTGTGATCAGCGCAACGTCTTTTCCTAATCCGCGGCCGACGATACTAGATGTTGGTGCCAACATTTCGGGCATTCCCGGACCGCCTTTTGGTCCTTCGTATCGGATAACAACGACATGTCCTTTTGTGACAGTGTGATCATCGATGGCAGCCACTGCTTCATCATGAGAACTAAAGCAGATCGCTGTTCCTTTAAAGACAGTGATACTCGGGTCTACCCCGCCCACTTTGATCACGCTGCCTTCAGGTGCGATATTCCCGTATAAGATCGACAGGCCGCCAACCGCACTATAAGGTGCCGTCTTCGGATGAATCACTTCTTCGTTCTTGATTTTCGCTGAAGCGACATTCTCACGTAACGTTTTGCCGGTAACGGTGATCCTGTCTGAATGGATCGCTCCGTCGATAGAGACCAGTTCGTTGATGATCGCTGGAACCCCGCCGGCTTCATGAACGTCGTGCATCGAATAGCTGGAGGACGGCGCAATTTTTGAAAGATAAGGAACTCTTTTGGCAATCTCATTAATATCAGACTGATCGTAATCAATCTCGGCTTCATTGGCGATAGCTAAGGTATGAAGAACAGTATTCGTTGAACCGCCCATCGCCATATCCAATGCGAAGGCGTCGTCAATCGCTTCTTTCGTGACGATGTCTCTTGGCTTAATCTGTTTCTTCACAAGATTCATCAAGTGCTTGGCAGATTCTCTTACCAGCTCCCGGCGTTCATCTGAAACCGCCAAGATCGTACCATTTCCAGGTAATGCAAGACCCAATATTTCCAATAGACAGTTCATGGAGTTCGCCGTAAACATCCCAGCACAGGAACCGCAGGTCGGGCAGGCATTTTGTTCCATGAATAGGAAATCCTCTTTGGTCATTTTACCTTCTTTGAACGTTCCTACCGCTTCAAACATCGAGGATAACGTTGTTTGGTGTCCCAATGGATCGATTCCCGCCTTCATTGGCCCGCCAGAACAAAAGATCGAAGGGACGTCCGTCCGGACAGCGGCCATAATCATTCCCGGCGTAATCTTGTCACAATTCGGAATATAAAACACGCCGTCAAACCAATGAGCATTGATCACTGTCTCTGCTGCATCAGCGATCAATTCGCGACTCGGTAGGGAGTAACGCATCCCAATATGTCCCATCGCGATGCCGTCATCGACACCGATCGTATTGAATTCGAAGGGAATCCCGCCGGCTTCACGAATCGCTTCTTTTGCCACATCTGCCAGTTCGCGCAGGTGAACATGTCCAGGAACGATATCGATGTATGAATTACAAATCGCAATAAACGGTTTATCCATATCGTGAATATTCTTTACTTGGCCAGTCGCATACAATAAGCTTCTAGCCGGTGCTGCATCAATTCCTTTTTTAATCTGATCACTTCTCATAGTCACATCTCCCCTGCCATCAAAAAAAGAGCATCCCATCAATAAAATGGGATGCTCTTGCAAGAATCCCATTTGTAACGCAAACAGGACTCAAACGAACGGTTCATACTCTCCCGCGTTCTAAGTCCTCAACTCAATAATTAATAAGACGATGCCATCGAAATTATTGTATTTACTCTTGCGCATAAAAATCGGCTCCTCGTTTTTCTAATAATATCTTAATCATTTTTTTATACTATACAGTTCATAAGATTAAAAGTCAATGAATTTTCAGAATATTTTCTAATTAAATTGTTTTAGGGTTTTAACCTGGATACTTTTCATTTGTAAAGCCAAACCCATTTAAAGTTTACAAATGAAAAGTCATTGTTCCTTTGACTTTACAAACGAAAAGCCCGACACGAGGTGTCGAGCTTAAGCGGCGAATTGACTATCATAAAGAGCGGCATAAAAATCGCCTTTTTCCATTAAACTGCGATGACTGCCTTGTTCAATGATCGCCCCGTCTTTCATGACTAAAATCAAATCCGCGTTTTTGATGGTCGATAAACGGTGGGCAATGACGAAGCTTGTTCGCTCTGCCGTTAACTGATCCATAGCCTGCTGAATCATCCCTTCTGTCCGTGTATCGACACTTGATGTCGCTTCGTCCAGAATCAGTAATTGCGGATCGGCTAAAATGGCCCGTGCAATCGTCAGCAGCTGTTGCTGTCCTTGGGAAATCTGACTGCCGTCTGAAGAAATGATGGTGTCATACCCGTTAGGCAACGTACGAATAAAATGGTGGCATTGAGCATCTTTCGCCGCCTGGACCACCTCTTGTCTGGTGGCATCAGGATTGCCGTATGCAATATTATTTGCCACAGTTCCTTCAAACAGCCAAGTATCCTGCAGCACCATTCCGAATTTTTGTCGAATGGCCGCTCGTGAAAAATGACTGACGTCTTTTCCATCAACTTCGATCTGACCGCCGGTTAATTCGTAAAAACGCATCAACAAGTTGATCATCGTTGTTTTTCCAGCGCCGGTCGGTCCTACGATAGCGACCATCTGCTTCGGCTTCACTTTGAAATTCACATCTTCCATGAGCAAACGGTCCGAAGAATACCCAAAGGAAACATGCTTGAAGTTTACTTCACCCCGCAGCGTTTCTGGAACAGGAATGTGGATCGCGTCTTCCTTTTCTTCCTCTTGATCTAAAATCTCAAAGATTCGCTCCAGTGCAGCAAATGCACTTTGCAAACTGTTGATCACATAAGAAACCTGCGTGATTGGTTCTGAGACCTGATTGACGTATTGTAAATAGGCCTGGACCAAACCAATCGATAATTGGCCGTTGATCACCATGATACCGCCAACGACCGCACTCGTCACAAAGCCTAGCTGGTTGATCAGCCGAATCAAAGGATTGATCGCGAAGCTGACGAACTGTGCTTTTTTGAAGGCTTGGAATTGCGCTTCGTTCAATGCATCCAAATCTTCCATCGTTTCTTTTTGTCGATTGTAAGACTTGATCAGCAAGTTTCCTGAGTAATCCTCTTCGGCTTTCGTTCCCACCGCTCCTAAAGCAACTTGATTCTCTGAAAAATATTCTTGGTTTTTATGAGCCAGACGGTTTGTCAAAAAGAGACTGATCAGTAGAATGATCACTATCCCCAAGGTAAGCAGCGGGCTTAAATAAATCATCAAGCCTAAACCAATCACGATCGACAGGACAGCGGAGATCATTTGCATCAACCCTACTTGCAGAACCTCAGATACTTTGTCTAAATCAAGTGTCGCTCGTGTCAACACATCCCCCGTTTTATACTGATCAAAGAAATTCATCGGCAAGCGGTTAAGCTTTTCCGTTAACAGCTTTCTCAGTCGCAGTGTTAACGTTTCAGCCACACTTGCCATAGTGTATTCTTGCAGCAATGAAAACAAGGAGACGCCTAGCCATGACAAAAAGAGCAGTGCCACTGGACGGACCAGTGCATTAAATAAGCTCTCGACTGTTACCTGACCTGTTTGGATCAAGGAGATGATCGCATCCAATCCCTGACCTAAAATCAGCGGAGTGATCGCCATCAAAGCCGCGAAAAAAACTGCCGAAGAAACAATTATGACAAATCGACCTTTTTGTTCCATCAAGAGCTTCAACAGACGAATGCTGGTCTTTTTAAGCTCTTTTGGTGTTTCAGTTACCACTTCTTTTTCCTCAACTTGCTTGATGCTCATGCTTTTTCTCCTCCATTCCTTGAGATTTGGCAAATTCTTGATACACGCCGCAGGTTGTCAGCAGCTCTTCATGGGTGCCTTTCCCCACGATTCGTCCTTCTTCTAAAACAATGATCTGATCCGCATCTTTAATCGTTGAAAGACGCTGCGCAACGATCACGATCGCCGCCTCGGACAAATACGTTTTCAAGGCCTTCCGTAATTTCGCGTCTGTTTGATAATCCAGTGCTGAGAAACTATCGTCAAAGAAATAAAGATCTGCTGGCTTGATCAAGGCTCTGGCAATACTCAACCGTTGCTTTTGTCCCCCAGAGAAATTATTCCCCTTTTGAGCGACAAACGCATCATATTGTCCATCTAACTGATGAATAAAGTCTTCTGCCTGAGCAGCTTTTGCAGCCGCCTGCATTTCTTTTTCAGTTGCCTCAGGATTTCCAAAGAGGAAATTGTCCCTGACCGTGCCGCTAAATAAAAATGCTTTCTGCGGGACATAGCTGATTCGATCTCTGAGGGCTTCTTGTGTCACCCCTTGAATCGGTTCATCCAAGAAACGAATCTCACCCTTGGTCGTATCTCGTAGACGTAAAAGGGCTTTTGCAATCGTACTTTTACCTGATCCTGTTCCCCCGACAATCGCCGTCACCCCTTTTGGAATGTCAAACGTGATGTCGGATAAGACGGCTTCTTCCGCACCGCTATACGTGAAATCAACGTGATCGAAAACAGCAATCGGCGTATCCGTTACTCTAGCAAACGAGGTCTTCGGACCATCGACGATTTCTTCTTCTTTATCCAAAACTTCACCGATACGCTCCAAAGAAGCCAACGCCTTCGGGATCATTACGATCACCATCGCTGCCATCGTCAAGAACCATAAGCTCAAGATCGTATACTCACTGATCGCAGTCAGACTGCCGATCGGTACATTTCCTTGAACAACTAATAATCCGCCAAATGCTAAGACAGCAGTCATTCCTAAGCCCATGACTAAGTTCACTGTCGGATTCAAAACAGCAAATAATTTATTGACACGGATCATAACATCAGAATAGTTAAAGAATGTTTTGTCTGTACGTTCTTTTTCAAAATCCGTTTTATTGAATGCGCGAATCACTCGCACACCTGTATAAAATTCTCTTAGAATCTGCATCATCTTGTCCATCCGCTGCTGCATCACATCTGCAAGAGGAACAGCCTTCTTGATAACGATAAACGAAACGATCGAAAATAAAACGATCGATGCGATCGGTATCCAGACAAAGCGCCACGAGATCATTCCTGTCAAAACAATCGACGCCAAGCAGATCAACGGCGCAGGAATAATCATTTGGAAGACCATCATTAAAATTTGTTGAATATTTGTAATGTCACTGGTTGTTCGAGCAAGTAACGTGGGGGTCCCGAATTCATCCATTTCAGCCATGGACAACTGCTGTGTTTTGCTGACTAGCTGCTTCCGCAGAAAATAGCCGAAGCGTCCAGCCAAAATCGCTGAATAATAACTTGCGATAATCGACACGATCCCCGTCAACACAGCGATCCCCAGCATCAATCCGCCATTTCGCCAAATCGCTCCTTGATCTTGCGTTAAAATACCTTCATCAATAATTTCAGCAACATAGTAAGGAATCATAAGTGTTCCAACCGCCTGCACGATCATTAAGATGAAGGTGCCCAAGAACATCGTTTGATACTCTTTGAAAAAGATTTTGAATAGTTTCATCTTTTTTTCCCTCCTTCTCCTATGTTAGAATAAAGTGTAACGTAACGTCACAGTCAAGCAAGAAATGAGGATTTCTATGAAAAAATATTTAACGATCAGTGAACTAGCAAAATACGCAGGCATCAGTCGACGAACGCTGATTTATTACGATCAGATCCATCTTTTCAAACCAGTAAAAATTGGCGAAAATGGGTATCGTTATTACAGCATTGATCAGTATTTTGAATTAGACGTCATTCTCTTATTAAAAAACCTCGATGTTTCATTAGAGGAGATTCATGCCTTTTTGAAGAATCGAAACGTGGATTATGTTTTAGATGGATTCATGCGGCAAAAACAAAAAGTCGACGAACAAATCAACAAGTTAAAGGGCATTCGCGGAACTCTAGACAGCTATATCGAACGGTATACGACGTTAAAAAACTTTGACTTGGAGTCTATCACTTGTTCCTACCGTGAAGCAGAGTCCTTTGTTATTTCTGATACTATTGAAAATTTCGATGATATTGATTCCTTTCAAGTATATGGACGGTTTTATTCCTACGTAGAGAGCAGCGATCTGTTTAGCGGTTACCCCATCGGCTTTTTAGTCGACGGTGCGGCGTTCTACGAAGAGAACTTTCATGATGCGCCGTATCGTGCCCTCGTGAAAATCCCTGAAGACCGAATACACCTATATGATGAACATCGCGTCATCAAACGCCCCGCTGGTGAGTATGTTTCTGGTTTTATCAAAGATGAGATTCATTATATCAATACCTTTAATAATCGTTTTAAAAACTATTTAAAGGAACATCACTTGATTTTAAATGGAGATATCTGGGAATTACTCTGGCAAGATGAAGCCACATCGGAGCATCCTGAGGATCAGGTATTTGAAGTATTGATTCCAGTGACAAAAAAGATTGAATAGAATTTATAGACCAAACAAATGATACGAAATACTGTAAAACAAAACACCTTGACACCCTGTGTTTTAAAATGATAGGATGAAATGAAAACTAACGAAGGGAGAGAGCGCAATGATTAAGACTAACCAAGTAAACAACCTACAAATGATTGATCTAGCTGTGTCGTTTTACTCGAATAGAGGGACTTTTTCAACCGACTCTCTGCTTATTCGTAAATAAAGCGTATTTAGCAAACTGTCAATCATTCGGTTGACAGTTTTTTTGTATGGATTTTAATAAATAATCGACGGAGGTGCTTCCTATGAGTGGAATAAGAAAGGATACCAAGAAGAATAAACTAAACCAGAGGAACAATTCGATTCCTCTATGAGAGGATTAATAGTGAAAATAATAAAAGGAAAATACACCTCTGCTACTGTATACACAGAGGCACTGACAGAAAGTACAAGAGGGCAACTTATGACTCTTTGTAATCAACCCTTTACACAAGACCAAAAGATTCGAGTGATGCCGGACACCCACAGCGGCGCGAGCTGTGTCATTGGAATGACGATGACGGTAACGGATAAAGTAGCTCCTAGCTTGGTGGGGGTCGACATTGGCTGCGGCGTCCATGTGACAAAAATCAAAAAAGGGATCAAACAAAATTTTGATAAACTCGATCGGGTCATTCGAAATCGGATTCCCAGCGGCCATCACTCCCACAGCAAACCCCAATATGCTTTCAATTTGGAGCACGTGCTTGCACCTGTCCATCGGGGTGCTGCATTGCGAAGTATCGGAACATTAGGCGGTGGCAATCATTTTATCGAGGTCAACGAAGGCAAGGACGGGATATATCTGGTCATTCACAGTGGCAGTCGAATTTTAGGAAAAGAAATTGCAGACTATCACCAAGAGATCGCCTATCAAAAGCTCACTGACGCACGCCAAGAGATACACGCACAACTAAAAGCTGCCGGCACTAGTCTAGAGAAGCAATCCCTCGCCGATGTACTGAATGAATTGGAGATTCCTTACGAATTTTCTTTCATTGCAGAAAATGATTTGGCAAACTATTTAGCAGATATGAAGGTCGCGCAACAATACGCTGCCTTCAATCGACAAACCATGGCGCTGACGATTTTAAAAGCAATGAAATGGGAAAAGCAGATCATTGAGAGCTTTGACAGTCCCCATAACTACATTGATACCGATCAGATGATCTTGCGCAAGGGAGCCGCTTCGGCTAGAAAGAATGAAAAAATGATCGTTCCATTAAACATGAAAGACGGCTCCCTCCTTGGGGTCGGCAAAGGCAATCCAGAATGGAATCAGTCTGGTCCTCATGGTGCTGGTCGCATGATGAGCCGGACACAAGCTAGAGCTTCGATCAATCTGGAGAATTACCAGCACATGATGCGGCACGTTTGGACGACTTCTGTGTCAAAAAAGACCTTAGACGAGGCGCCCAAAGCCTATAAATCTAAAAAACAGCTCCTCACGCATTTAGATGAAACAATGGAAATACATGAAGTGATTCGTCCATTGTATAACTTCAAAGGATAATCTCCTCTATAGAAACGGCGTTTTCTCTATTTAAGAGAGAAGCGCCGTTTTTGTGATCATCCTCCCCTTCTATTCACTCAAGCAGCCTCCAAGATGAAACAGACAAATCCCCTATTCTGGACAACAAAAAAAGACTCAACATTTCTGCTAAGTCTTTCGCTAGGGCGAACGATGGGAATCGAACCCACGAGTGCCGGAGCCACAATCCGGTGCGTTAACCACTTCGCCACGATCGCCATGGTGCTATTTAATTTCAAATAAAAAACTAAGATGAAATAACATCTTAGCTCTTTATACCGGCGGCCGGGGTCGAACCGGCACGCCCGTGAGGGCACTGGATTTTGAGTTGGACAAAAACTGTTTGTTTGAAATAGAAACATTGTCATATCAATGTTTCAGTGCTTTTGAATTTGATAAAAAAGTAAAAATTTTGATGAAATGGTCCATGAT
>NZ_NIBK01000001.1:1954811-1956899 GCF_002174375.1 Enterococcus sp. 12F9_DIV0723
GACTTATACTCGAGTGGATTCCTAGCCACCCTTTAATTTCACCAATTTTACTTTTTTCCTCAGAGTTTGGAATAAAGAATTCTTTTTTTTCTAATTTTTCTTCCTTAATTTTTGTTACGCCTTCAAAGAATTTTGAATCAAATTTTTTGTACGGGAGTTTATAGATGTTTCCTTCATATTCTTCACTTAACCTTTCATATGTTTCGTCGTCAAAACAAGCTATCTCCACCATATTTCCAAATGGTATTTTCTTCTTAACTTGTACAAATTTTTTATCAACTTCATCATCGGACTCAACAATTTTCAAATAAATATTACTCTTTGAAAGATTATCAATTGAAAAGAAGTCTGCCAATACATTGTTTAATGAATCGATTGAGACATCTGCATATCCTTTTAAATCAACATCTTCCATCCTAACCATTGTTCCATTTTCAAAATCAAAAAAATTTTTGTTATCAAAATCTATCCCACTTGCTAGTTTCATCTCCGGGTTTTGATCATTTTCATTTTCTTTTTCAACTGAAAAATCCATCTCATAAGTCAATAGGGATGAATCTTTTGTTTTTGAAGAGATATAATAGTGCCTACTTAAAAAAAGCGCAGCAAGTTTGCCAATTCCCTTACGTCCCATTACATCATCAGGGTTTCCTTGATCGAATCTTCTATTCCTACCTATTCTTACATAGTTCTCACTCAGATTTTTATAAGACATTCCTTCCCCATTATCAAAAACTTCAATCACTGCTTTTCTTTTTTGACGCATATCAATGTACAGATAAACACTATCTGCCTTTGCATCTAAACCGTTTGCCACAAGTTCTGATAGGGCAACCCATGCATTAGAGTACAAGTTCTTTCCAAGCAATTTTAAGGCCAAGTAAGAAAATTTGAATTCTATGTTTGATATCGATTCCATTTATTATCTCCCTTTTCTTTCACTATTGTTCGAAATTATTTTTAAAAAATTCATAGATGCTATTTGAAAGATGTATACTCAACAATGGCGGGACTGCATTTCCTATTTGAGAATTAATTTTTTCCTTTGAGCCTATAAATACAAAATCATCTGGAAAAGATTGTAATCTTGCACCCTCTCTAGAAGTAAGGGCTCTGTTTTGTTTTGGATGTATGCATCTTAAAGACGATGGAGTGGAAAGGTTGTTTGTTATCGTCGTAGAAGGCTTTTCCCACCACAACCTTCCATAGCTATTATGATATCCAGAGGTTAGATAAAAGTCTTCTGACAATTTTTTTTCTTCAACTAATTTGTTGATATAAGGTCTTCCTTCTCCTTCAATCACTACTTCCATTATTTTTTGTAATTTTTCACCTGAATATCCATTTACATGATTATTTAGTATTTTCTGATTTCCTCGCATCAAATACTGATACTTACTTTCTGGTTTTTTTAGGTATTTATTTGTCCCTGAACCATTCACTAATTCAGGAAGATCACTAATAGCTTCCTTAACGGAGACGGTTTTTCCATTAGTAATAGATTTGGGAAATGTCCAAGCTTTTTCAATTTTTAGATCTTTTCTTATACCAACGAGGAAAACGCGCTCTCTACTTTGAGGAACACCAAAATCTTGAGAATTCAACACTTTTTTCTGAATATTGTAGCCTAAATCGGAAGAAGGATCACCAATGTTACTAAAACTCTCAATTACATCATTTATCACAGGATTACCTTCATCGTTTTTCATAGTTAATAGTCCTAACACATTCTCAAAAACAAACATTTTAGGTTTTAGTATTGAAAGAATACGTCTATACTCTTTATACATCTTTGCCCTATTATCATACTGTCTTTTCCCAACTGTGCTAAAGGATTGACAAGGGGGACCACCAATAATTAAATCTACATTATTAATATTCAGATACATCTTTTCTAAGTATTCAATGTCTATCTCTGAAACATCCTCTTCAATCATTGGGATGTCTGGAAAATTCTTTCGAAATGCCTCAGCGGCAAAAGTATCAAACTCATTTGCAAAAACTACATCAAATCTATCATCTTTTACAAATCTATTTCGATTAATTTTATTGTGAAAACCAAAAGTTAGTCCACCAACTCCAGAAAAT
>NZ_NIBK01000001.1:1957374-1961873 GCF_002174375.1 Enterococcus sp. 12F9_DIV0723
CAGATCCTATACTGAATCCTATAACAGTAAATATTGTCTTTATCGAAACTTAAACTAGTAAACTAAACTTCTTCTATTCTATACTCCATATACCCCTCATAAAAGTAACTAGCATCTATCCCCTTCATGAAAATCTTTCGATCATCCACTTTATCTGTCAACGAACCCTCCAACAAATATCGTATCTCCAGATCATTCACCGGACTGCGTTCCATTGCTGAAAGATATTTTTCTTTATCGACCAAACTCCAGTCAACAACTTTTCCTAGATTTTTTTTCAAAATCAAATCCAGCCAAATTCGCATACTTCGTCCATTACCTTCTCTGAATGGATGGGCGATATTCATTTCAACATACTTCGCAATAATTTCTTCAAAGGTTTTTTCAGACATCTGATCAATATTTTCTAGTGCTGCTTTTAAATACATCACTGGTGCGAAACGAAAATTTCCTTTGGCAATATTGACATCTCTAATCTTTCCGGCAAAATCATAAATCTCAGAAAATAAATAATAATGGATTTCAGATAATCCTTGGAATGTTCCAACTTCTAATTTATTGATTTTCCCGGTTTCAAATAGATACTTCGCTTTTAGCTTACTCAATTTCTCTTCTGCCTTTGCAAGTTCTATTTGATCGGTAATTCCTAACTTATTTTCCAACATATCAAGCACTCCTTAATCCAAAAGATTTAAGTTACTGATTTTATTTTTTCTAACTTCAGCAGACATTTTATCCATGTATTTCTTCAAATCCTTCTGATATAAAAAATCAGCAATCTCGCGATAGTGATCATTCGTCCAAGCGTACATTCCAATGATCGTATCAAGATGAAATCTTTCCCCATCCTTATTTCCGGCGGTTCTCTCTAAATCCGCTCTTGCCCATTGATCTTCAACGATACTAATTTTGTCAGACAATCCGTTAATGGAATAATCTAATTGCTCTAATTGTTCAGTCTTCCAGTCTTTCCAGTCACTATCTTCTAAAAGGAGCTCATTAGGTGTCGTATCTAAAATCTCACATATCCTAAGCAATGTGGCGAATGAAGGCGAAAAAACACCGCGCTCGATTTTAGAAACTGTTTGTTCGATGATCCCTAAAGATTCGGCAAGTTCCTTTTGAGTGATTTTTCGATCATTTCGAATACGTTTAATATTTTTTCCAATTTTTTTATCTAAATTTTTCTCTTCGTTAGACATCTTTTTAACCCCTTTAAGTTTGTTTGAAAGAGTTACATATCGTTTCTACTACACAATAGTAACATTTAATATGTTGGTTGTAAACAACACTAACATTATTAGTGTTTACAAAATGGATTATGCCTGATATACTAAAGACAAACATTAATAGTGTTAGTTAGTAACACTAAAAAGGTGGTGAATCTATGGCAAAACTCGTCTCAAAAAAGGATCTCATTCGAGCAGGTTATTCAAACTATCATGCAGCAAAGATCATCCACGATTCGAAGCAGTTGTTAGTCAGCAAAGGCTTCTCTTACTATAAAAATCGCAGACTTGGAGTTGTACCGAATCATGCGATCGAAGAGCTGATTGGTATCGATCCACTGGAATCAGACTAATATAGGTGTCGAAACGCTGTGGCAAAGCGCGGTTGCGCCAGCAACCGCAAGCTTTGTTACAGCGATTTCGATACCCTAGAAGCTTTGCTGCTTCAAGCCCCATATTCTAACAGGGGGCTAGCACTAAATAATTATGTCTTACCACTCCCCTCAACACTGTTACATCAACAATTTGTCTGTCACTTTTTTCAACTGTTCAGTCACACTCTTATTACGGAGGTATTAAATGGAAAAATTAGATTCACTAGAAGTTGGAGAAGCCATCAAAGAATCTAGACTGCTTCATCGATTATCACAAAAAGAATTAGCAAAAGAAATTGGTATTTCACGTTCTATGCTCTCTAAAGCAGAAGCTGGCACACGTAAATTATCTCAAAGCAATTTAGAAACACTATTCGACTTCTTTCACAACCTTGAAGGTGATGAACCTCTTAAAGGAAAAATAGATTATCTTTCCATCCACTTCTCTACTTTAGAATCCGAGTGGGTTATTACGGAAATATTAGGAATCGCAAATAATCATTTTGAATTTCACGATAGCGCACCTCTGGGCTACGATGATCGACTCTCCCTCTTAAATATCATCAATCTCTTAAGGTCTCATACGAATCGAGAAAAGGGAGTACTTTTAGAGCTATCTGGGCAAGGCTGTACAATGTTAGGTGGATGGCTCAAATCGAGAAAAGAAACATGGTTTGATTTTTTCAAAAAGGTTTTTAAATATCAGGGAAATTTTACTCGAATTGATTTGGCGTTAGATGATTCAGTTGGTGTGATTGATCTAGATGAGATCAAAGAAAAAATCGAACGAGAGGAATTCTGGTCAAAATTTAAAGTCGCTGAAGTGATTTCCTCAAAAGATATTTCTAATAATGAGTCAAACGGAACGACTATCTATTTCGGTTCCAAAAAAAGTCTGGTTCATTTCTGCTTTTATCAAAAAAATTACGAACAAAAACGCAAAAAAGGAATTAAATTGGATGAAGCAGAAATTGTCAATCGCTATGAGCTACGATTCCGACATGAAAAAGCTGACAAATTAGCGAAAGAATTATTGAAACACCATGATATAGAGGATGTCATATACAGACTATTGAATACTCACCTGTGCTTTTACGATCGTCCTAAAACGGAAAAAGATGTTGAAATGGATCGCAACTGGAAGCGTTTGATAGGAGCGGCTAGAAAAATATCTTTACCTTTGGATGTCAAAGCGGTATCGTATGCAAGAAGTGCCTCGTGGATAATCAACAATGTAGCTCCCACACTCAAATTTCTCTCGATTGTTGACACTCATTTGAATGCCAGACTACTTGAACAAATTATTGAAAATGCGGAATTGAATAAAAGACAAAAAACATTGATTGAAATCATCAAGGACGATCCAGACCCTTATAAAGATCAAATTCGTATTTTTGAACGATCCTTCTTTTTTAAAAAGGAACAAAAAGAAAAAAGCAAAGCACACATAACAGAAGAAACTGATTCTGTCGATGCATACTCCGCCCTAGACAAGTTGAGTATACCACATTCTGAAAAGCTTCTAAAGAACTTAGGAGGTTTTCAACAATGACAATAAGCAAGGTAAAAGGAAAATACAAGGTTGATGTGTCCTTTGGAGTAGATCCAATAACAGGCAAACGGATTCGGAAAAAATTATATGGAATCGACACATTAGCAAAAGCGAAAATGATTGAGAGCGAGCTTAGACAAAGTGATACAACAAAATTGATGAAAGATCGTAATACTATCACTTTCGAACAACTCGCCGAATTGTTCTTTGAACAAACTAAACATGAGCATAAACCATCTTACAATTATTCAAAGCAAGCAAATTTCAAAAGCCATCTTCTCCCTTATTTCAAAAATGCGGATGTCAGAAATATTTCCAGATCACACATCCGAGAATTTCGAGAAGAGCTCATTGACAACAGCAAACTAAGTTACAACACGATCAACAAAATTATTCTGCTTTTAAAGAAAATATTTGATGTAGCTGTTGATGAAGAAATCATTGAAACTAATCCTTGTTTTAAAATCAAAAATCTTCGAATTGAAAAGAAAGAGATGGAGTTCTGGACACCCGATGAATTTTCACAGTTCTTAGATTATCTGAAAGAAGAAAATTCAAAAGAAAACTGTTTTGAATTAATTTTCTATACTCTCTTCTTTACAGGAATGCGAATTGGTGAGCTGCTTGCTCTAACTTGGAATGATATTGATTTTAATCGCCGTGAGATCATCATCAATAAAAATGTCTCACAAATCAAAGGACAGACGGTTGTATCAACACCGAAAACAAAAAGCTCGATCCGCAGAATCAGTATTCATTCAAAACTCGCAAATATGCTGAAATTTTGGAAAAAAGAACAAGAGGTATTGTTCATCAATAAGTTCGACCTTCCACACGGAAACACAACACAAGTCTTTCAATTTAAATTGATGGAAACAACAAGATTTCACGTTCGCAAGAAAATGGATGTGATTTATCGCCATCATCGGGATTTGAAAAAGATCAGAATTCACGATTTCCGCCATTCCCACGTGGCTTTGTTGATCGATAATAAAGAAGAATTAGTGACGATCAAAGAGAGAATGGGACATTCAAGTATTACAACGACCATTGATGTTTATGGACATTTATTTCCTAATAGACAACAAGAAATGGCGGATCGCTTGAATGATTTGCTTTAAGAAATAACGAGCTGGTCCATGATTGGTCCATCAGAGGTGTTTTTCAACCAAAATATCTCTGATTCGTTCTCTTGATCTCTTTCTTTCGATAACAAAAAAAGACTCAACATTTCTGCTAAGTCTTTCGTTAGGGCGAACGATGGGAATCGAACCCACGAGTGCCGGAGCCACAATCCGGTGCGTTAACCACTTCGCCACGATCGCCATGGTGCTATTTAATTTC
>NZ_NIBK01000001.1:1965852-1968205 GCF_002174375.1 Enterococcus sp. 12F9_DIV0723
ATCCGGTGCGTTAACCACTTCGCCACGATCGCCATGGTGCTATTTAATTTCAAATAAAAAACTAAGATGAAATAACATCTTAGCTCTTTATACCGGCGGCCGGGGTCGAACCGGCACGCCCGTGAGGGCACTGGATTTTGAGTCCAGCGCGTCTGCCAATTCCGCCACGCCGGCATGTCAATAAATATTCTAGTACTAAGGCGGTAACCGGATTTGAACCGGTGATGAAGGTTTTGCAGACCTCTGCCTTACCACTTGGCTATACCGCCATTATACTATTGTTTTCCCCTTAGAACAAGTATTTTTCAAGAGAGTTTCCTGAAACTTTTCTAAGAAAACTGGGGTAGCTGGATTCGAACCAACGCATGAGGGAGTCAAAGTCCCTTGCCTTACCGCTTGGCTATACCCCAATAATTACAAGGGCGAACGATGGGAATCGAACCCACGAATGCCGGAGCCACAATCCGGTGCGTTAACCACTTCGCCACGATCGCCATATTAATAAAAGAACAGGGGCAGCAGGAATTGAACCCACACTAACGGTTTTGGAGACCGCTGTTCTACCTTTAAACTATGCCCCTGAAACAAATGGAGGAGAGTGGATTCGAACCACTGAACCCTAAGGAACGGATTTACAGTCCGTCGCGTTTAGCCACTTCGCTACTCCTCCATGGTGGCGCGGGACAGAATCGAACTGCCGACACACGGAGCTTCAATCCGTTGCTCTACCAACTGAGCTACCGCGCCATATATAAATAGTTTAAAGTTTTTAATTAAACAAAACGGTCCCGACGGGATTTGAACCCGCGATCTCCTGCGTGACAGGCAGGCATGTTAACCCCTACACCACGGAACCGAATGGGGGTTAACGGGTTCGAACCGCTGACCCTCTGCTTGTAAGGCAGATGCTCTCCCAGCTGAGCTAAACCCCCATGGTATTTAATTAAATGACCCGTACGGGAATCGAACCCGTGTTACCGCCGTGAAAGGGCGGTGTCTTAACCGCTTGACCAACGGGCCAGTAAAAAAGATATTACGGAGAGTAAGGGATTCGAACCCTTGAGACAGGAATACCCGCCTACATGATTTCCAATCATGCTCCTTCGGCCACTCGGACAACTCTCCAAGATAGGAGCACAAAGGCCCAATACTCTTATTTCTCTTATGAGAAACTCCGGCAGTAGGACTCGAACCTACGACATCATGATTAACAGTCATGCGCTACTACCAACTGAGCTATGCCGGAATAACAACGCGTGGCGACGTCCTAATCTCACAAGGGGCAACCCCTCACTACAATCGGCGCTAAGAAGCTTAACTTCTGTGTTCGACATGGGAACAGGTGTATCCTTCCCGCTATCGCCACCACACTATGCTTTACTTGAGTAAACGTCGTTCACTCAAAACTGGATCAGAAACGGTTAAACTACCGTGAATCATTTTTTTGGTTAAGTCCTCGATCGATTAGTATCAGTCCGCTCCGTACATCACTGCACTTCCACTCCTGACCTATCTACCTGATCATCTCTCAGGGATCTTACTTTCTTAAAGAAATGGGAAATCTCATCTTGAGGTGGGCTTCACACTTAGATGCTTTCAGCGTTTATCCCTTCCCTACATAGCTACCCAGCGATGCCTCTGGCGAGACAACTG
The DNA here is from genome assembly GCF_002174375.1 of Enterococcus sp. 12F9_DIV0723. Lineage (NCBI taxonomy): Bacteria > Bacillati > Bacillota > Bacilli > Lactobacillales > Enterococcaceae > Enterococcus > Enterococcus sp. 12F9_DIV0723. Next base: position 1,967,506 of record NZ_NIBK01000001.1, read on the forward strand.
GTACACCAGCGGTAAGTCCATCCCGGTCCTCTCGTACTAAGGACAGATCCTCTCAAATTTCCAACGCCCGCGACGGATAGGGACCGAACTGTCTCACGACGTTCTGAACCCAGCTCGCGTGCCGCTTTAATGGGCGAACAGCCCAACCCTTGGGACCGACTACAGCCCCAGGATGCGACGAGCCGACATCGAGGTGCCAAACCTCCCCGTCGATGTGGACTCTTGGGGGAGATAAGCCTGTTATCCCCAGGGTAGCTTTTATCCGTTGAGCGATGGCCCTTCCATGCGGAACCACCGGATCACTAAGCCCGACTTTCGTCCCTGCTCGACTTGTAGGTCTCGCAGTCAAGCTCCCTTGTGCCTTTACACTCTGCGAATGATTTCCAACCATTCTGAGGGAACCTTTGGGCGCCTCCGTTACTCTTTAGGAGGCGACCGCCCCAGTCAAACTGCCCATCTGACACTGTCTCCCACCACGATTAGTGGTGCGGGTTAGAGTGGTCATAACACAGGGGTAGTATCCCACCAGCGCCTCTGTCGAAACTAGCGTCCCGACTTCTACGGCTCCTACCTATCCTGTACATGTGGTACAAACACTCAATATCAAACTGCAGTAAAGCTCCATGGGGTCTTTCCGTCCTGTCGCGGGTAACCTGCATCTTCACAGGTACTAAAATTTCACCGAGTCTCTCGTTGAGAC
>NZ_NIBK01000001.1:1971153-2204691 GCF_002174375.1 Enterococcus sp. 12F9_DIV0723
GATATAGCAATCTTCAACCATTAATGCAACTATTTTTTGTGATTTTTTTCAATCTTTTTTATTTTTCGAACGTTCATTTGAAACTCCAAAATAACGTTCGATTTTAAAACAAAAATAACGCTATCTTATCTTGAATTTCTTTACAACTTTCGCATAAAAAAACAGCCAAGTATTACTCGGCTGTTTTTTCTTCCATCATTGGGATAAAAATTCTAAAAATAGTTCCCTTACCAACTGAACTTTCGACACTGATACTTCCTTTGTAGCTCTCTAAAAGTTTATGGGCGATCGACAGTCCCAGCCCATTCCCACCTTTGGTCCGCGCGCGTGCTTTATCGACGCGATAAAAACGGTTAAAGACTTTGTCAATGTCCTCGTCAGGAATTCCTTCACCGAAATCTTGTATCGCGATTTCAAACTTGTTTAGAGTAGATGAAACAGAAAGATGAACTTCTTTTCGATCTGTGGAGTATTTTACAGCGTTGTCTAGAATGATAATCATGATTTGCTCCAAATGATTGCGGTAAATCTTGAGGATCTTCTCACCATCTAGATCGTCGTCCAAGGTAAATGTAAATTCAGGATACAGTAATTTGAAGTTATTGAATACTTGGTTCGTCACTTCTTTTGCTTTCGACGTTTCGTTCCCATAATAGACATCGACTTGTTCTGCCCGAGACAGGTCAAGCATCTCCTGCACAAGACTCTTCATACGAACCAGTTCTTGTAAGCTGGCTTGGATCGATTCATCCAAAATTTCCGGATCGTCTTTGCCCCAGCGATTCAGCATATTCAAATGGCCTTCGATGACTGCCACAGGTGTCCTCAATTCATGAGAGACGTCCTCAACAAATTGTTCCTGCTGCTCGATGTACATGCGGATGCGATCAATCACATCGTTGAAAATCACCGCCAGATCAGATAACTCATCATTGGTTGTAATTTCAGGCACATGCACCTCGGCTTGAGGGTCTTGTCGAATGATTTCCATGGTGTCTCGTAAAATCTTCACAGGTTTTAAGAAATAGGAAGATAACAGGAACCCTAAAAAGCTGCTCAACAATAGCGAAACGATCTCCAGGACGATCAGCGTCAGCAGCAGTTTGCTGCGCATCTCGTAAAAATCAGACAGCTCATAAAAGACTTGAGCATAACCAATCTTTTCCCGAGTCTTTTTAGAATAAATCGGCTCTACGGATAAAAAGCCGTTCTTTTCATCCACGGTGACGATCGTAGGCGCCTTGTGCTTTGTTTGAACTAAGGGCTGGTAATCCTTTTGAGTTTTAAAGATCAGTTTCTTATCTAGATTGTAGATATCCAGAGACAATTGACGCTGACCGAGTTCAGAAATAAAATCATCAATGCGCATCATGTTGCCTTCTAATGTCATGTTTTGATCGTACATCGCATTGTCTTGCGCGTCTGTTTCCGTCAATGTCCGATACGTATTGACAAGTGTCAGCTCTTCATCCGCATTTGCCAGACGAGAAGTCACTTCAGAGATCGTTCGCTCGACGTTTGTTCTTTCTTTAGTGACGATCAAATTCACGGAGGATTTATACGTGATCACAGCGAAGATCGTAAAAACGACGAATATAAAGAAAGAACTTGTAAAGGCCCACTTGATGGTGAGTGAGGGCCCCTTCAGTTCTCTTTGTTTCTTGATAAATTTTCTCATGAGCGCATAACGTAACCAGTACCACGGACGGTTTGAATATAGCTGTCTTCGCCTGGTACGTCAATTTTATTCCGCAAGTAACGAATGTATACATCCACTACATTGGTTTCTACTTCTGTTTCGTAACCCCAAACTTTGTTAAGTAAAACATCCCGGGCAAGAACAACGTTGACATTTTCCATAAGCGTCAATAGCAATTCGTATTCACGTTTGGTCAATTCAATGATTTCATTTCCGCGACGTACGACACGATTTTCTTTTTCGATCGTTAAGTCACGATAAGTGATCGTCGTTTGTTTAGCAACATTCTTATCGCCTTCGATATCAATTCGACGAAGCAACGCACGTAAACGCGCCAATAATTCTTCGATCGCAAAAGGTTTGACGATATAGTCGTCGGCACCGTGATCTAATCCAGAAACGCGGTCGATCACAGAGTCACGGGCTGTCATCATGATGATCGGTGTGTTTTTCACCTGACGAACACGGCGGCAAACTTCCAGACCATTCAATTCAGGAAGCATCAAGTCAAGTAAGATTGCATCCCAGTCACTTTCTAAAGCGGCTTCGAGTCCTGTTCTACCATTATAATGAACTTCTGTATCATAGCCTTCGTGTTTCAATTCTAGTTCGACAAAACGAGCTAGATTTTTCTCATCTTCAATGATCAGAATATTACTCATTTTTTTAGTTCCTTTCCAAGTTGAATTTCATTAAACCTCTATTATTATAGGGCTAAACCTGTCAAAAAGCTATAGCTAGTTATCACTAAATGTTATAAATAACTTTTGCTATTCTTCGTGGTACCAACTATAGTGATAAATTCCTTCTTTATCCATCCGTTCATAGGTGTGGGCACCGAAGTAATCCCGTTGTGCTTGGATTAAGTTTGCTGGCAAACGTTCCGCACGGTAAGAATCATAATACGTAATAGCAGATGAGAATGTTGGTACAGGGACCCCTGCTTGAACAGCGATCGCCACAACTTCACGAACGGCTTGTTGGTATTTTTCAGTGATTTCTTTAAAGTAGTCATCTAGCATCAAGTTCGCAAGATCGGCATCTTTGTCGTAAGCATCTGTAATCTTTTGCAAGAAACGCGCACGAATGATACAGCCGGCACGCCAGATTTTCGCGATATCGCCGAATGGCAAATCCCAGTCGTATTCTTTTGATGCAACACGTAATTGAGAGAACCCTTGCGCATAGCTCATGATTTTACTGAAATACAAGGCTTCACGGATTTTTTCGATTAATTCTTTCTTATCGCCTTCGTATTTATAAGGAGCTGGTCCAGAAAGAACTTTGCTGGCTTCGACACGTTCTTCTTTATAGGCAGAAATGAAACGAGCAAAAACAGATTCTGTGATCAATGGCAGCGGCACACCTAAATCTAAGGCGCTTTGTGATGTCCATTTACCGGTACCTTTATTTCCTGCAGCATCTTTGATCATATCAACGATCGGCTCGTCTGATCCTTCATCGTCTTTGCGCGTCAAAATGTCCGCAGTGATCTCGATCAGATAGCTGTCTAGTTCGCCTTTGTTCCATTCTGAGAAAACTTCTGCCATCTCGTCAACAGAAAGACCTAGCAAATGTTTCATCAAATCATAGGATTCAGCGATCAATTGCATATCCCCGTATTCGATACCGTTGTGCACCATTTTTACATAATGTCCCGCACCGTTTTCACCGATATACGTAACGCATGGTTCGCCATCTTCTGCTTTCGCAGCGATTTGTTCAAAGATCGGCGCAACCAAATCGTAGGCTTCTCTTTGTCCGCCCGGCATCATTGAAGGGCCTTCGAGTGCGCCTTTTTCCCCACCGGAAACGCCTGTACCGATGAAATTGATTCCTGAAGTCGACAATTCTTCATTCCGACGAATGGTGTCTTGGAAGAAGGTGTTCCCTCCGTCGATCAAAATATCGCCTTTATCTAAATGCGGCAACAACGATTGGATAGTTGCGTCGGTTGCTGGACCTGCTTGCACCATCAAAAGGATACGACGTGGTTTCTCGATCGCTTCTACAAACTCCTCGATCGAGAATGTTGCTTTTAAGTTACGGTCAGGGTGCTCTGCGACTACCGCTTCAGTTTTAGACCCAGTCCGGTTGAACAAAGCGACAGAATATCCGCGGCTTTCAATATTCAAGGCTAGATTTTTTCCCATCACGGCCATACCTACGACGCCGAATTGTTGTTTTGACATAGTTATCCTCCTAGTTCATGCTGTAATTCCCATTGGAAAAAATAAGAGTGATCCTCCCTATGGCTTCTCCACGAAAACTCACTGAATGATTCCACAGGTCAAATGCGCGACTATTCGAACAATTCTTATAAACAATGATCTCTTTATTGGAACTGTGTATAGTCAACTTATTTATTCAATACGTTTCTCATTATATCCTAAGAAAGTGAGAATGGAAAATGAATAGTGTTTTTTTGAGAAAAGCAAGCTTTATTTGTCTTTTTTCACCATGTTTTTCCAAGGCTTTAACGAAATTTGACAAGTCCGGGCTTTTCACCCAGTAAAGACGGTGCTGATCAGAATGCCCAATGAGTGGACTGTTCTTTTCGCATCGCCTGCGCTTGACGCTTGAAAATCTAAGAAAAAAACCTCAAGACTCCATGGTTAGTCTTGAGGTTTTGACTTTCTCTATTAAAAAGTGCTTATGCTTCTTTAGACATAACATCTTTTCCATCATAGTAGCCGCAGTTGGCACATACGTGATGGCTCTTCTTCATTTCGCCACAGTTAGGACATTCGTTTAATCCTTTAATGGTCAATTTGTAGTGAGTACGACGTTTGTTCTTTTTAGCTTTTGATGTTTTTCTAGCTGGTACTGCCATTGGGTGTTACACCTCCTTATAAAATGAAGTATCATTAGTGATACGTTTTATTCCAATCTTACTTGTCATCTTCTGATTCGTTGAACAGCTCAGATAATTTCGCAAGACGAGGATCAATTGTTTCAGCGACCTCTTCTTTTTTCTGTAAGTAGTCTTCTTCACTGACGACTTCCCAATCGTTTCCTTTCGGCAAATCAGTCGTGCGTAATTCTTCTTCAGAAAAAACTTGCATCGGAATCGCTAATAAAATGTTGTCTTCGATAGAATCGGTCAAGTCGATCGTATCCGTGTCTAGGACAAGGATCTCTTCATCCCGTTCTTCTTCCATAGAAGACCATTGCTCCCGTGTCATGAATACTTCGTCCACTGAAAGATCAAGTGGCAGATCAACTGGTTCCAAGGAGCGGGCTGAAGGAACAGTTACAACAGTTTTCAAACGATAATGTAAAATATATTCATTTTTTCCGACAGATAAGATTCCTTCTACAGCAACCGGAGCTACTGCTAAGACCTCGTTATCCCGGGCTGTCAAAGCCTCATTCACATTGATCGTTTCTGAAAAATTTAGTGCTTCTTCTTTATAGCGGCGCAATTCGCCAATCGACCATTTCATCATTCATCACCTCTAAGCAACAATCGATATTATACAGGTGGAAAAAACCTTTGTCAATGAAATTTTCTTGACACCCTTAAAAGCTTTATGAGCTTGGTCAGCTTTTGAGCATTAAGACTAAAATTTATAAAAATCGTTTCTCAGATTTATATAAATTTTCGCTTAATGTCGATAAAGCTAGCTCAGAAAGCTGGACACCTCGAAAAGCTTCATGAGCTTGGTCAGCTTTGCCAGTTTTTCTTCACGCTTTAGCGTGATTAGAAAAATGGTATGCGTACGAAAACAAAAAGAATTTTACGTCAGAAAAATTCTCACCTTATTACTGAGCTAGCTGAGCTTATAGGTATCATAGAAATATCGACAATGCGCCATCCTCTGTATTCTTCATAGAAAAGGACTGTGACATAAATATGTCGCAGTCCCCACAGTTCTTTTAAAAACAACGATCTAATGGTTTAGATGGCTGTAGTTTGTCCACGGTAAACGATACCGCGACGAGGGTCAACAGTGACTAATTCGCCGTCAACAACTGTTGAAGTTGCGTCTTTCGCACCCACGATCACAGGGATATCTTGAGCGATACCGACAACTGCAGCGTGTGAAGTCAAGCCGCCATCTTCAACGATCAATGCAGCAGCTTTTTCAATCGCTGGCATGTAGTCTTTGTCAGTTGTTGGTACAACTAAGACCATACCGTCTTTTGCATTTTTGATTGCTTCGTCAGCAGATTTTGCTACGACTGCATGGGCAACGACTGTTGATTCGCCGATTCCTTGTGCTTGTAATAATTTAGAACCGATCATTTGAACTTTCATAACGTTGGTTGTTCCACGTTCACCAACTGGTACACCAGCAGTGATCAGGATCAAGTCGCCTTCTGATGCGAAACCTAAGTCAACAGCTTTTTGAGCAGCTAAGTCGAACATTTCGTCAGTTGTTGTTGGTTTTTCAGCAACTGTTGGGAAGACACCCCAGTTAACCATCAAGCTGCGTTTTGTATGTTCGTCGAATGTGACAGCCAAGATGTCAGCATCTGGACGGTATTTAGAGATCATACGAGCTGTATGGCCTGATTCAGTAGCAGCAACGATTGTTTTAACGCCTAAGTTTTTCGCAGCGCGTGCAACAGATAAACCAATTGTTTCAGTCACATTTGATTTGTCGAATTCGTTGATTTGGAATGAACCTAGTTCTGACAAAGCAGCTTCTGCTTCCATGTCGATACGAGCCATTGTGCCAACAGCTTCAACTGGGTATTTACCATTTGCAGATTCACCAGAAAGCATTGTAGCGTCTGTTCCGTCAAATACAGCGTTGGCAACGTCAGATGCTTCCGCACGTGTTGGACGTGGGTTTTCTTGCATTGATTCTAACATTTGAGTGGCTGTAATAACCGGTTTGCCTGCATAGTTACATTTTTTGATGATTCGTTTTTGAACCATTGGTACTAATTCAGGAGCGATTTCAACACCCATGTCTCCACGAGCGATCATGATACCATCAGAAACTTTGATGATTTCATCGATGTTGTCGATTCCTTCTTGTGATTCGATTTTAGGGAAGATATGCACGTGTGTCATATTTTTTTCTTCTAAAATTTCGCGAATATCAAGAACGTCTTGTGCTTTACGTACAAAACTTGCAGCGATGAAGTTGATGTCGTTATCTAAACCAAAACGGATATCGTCTGCATCTTTTTCAGTGATACCAGGTAAGTTGATTGAGATTCCAGGAGCGTTTACCCCTTTACGAGAACCTAGCATACCTGCATTTTTAACGACCATGATCAATTCACGGTTTGCATCGTCTTTGTCAACGATTTCCATGTCGATCAAGCCATCATCGAATAAGATGTGTCCGCCGATATGTGCATCGTCGAATAGGCCAGGGTAAGTAACAGCGATTTTTTCTTTTGTACCTTTCAATTCAGAATCCATTGAGATACGTGTTTTGTCGCCTACGTTAAATTCGATATATCCAGCACGACCATAGTCTGCTTCTGTTGTATCTTGAACAGTTGTACGGATTTCAGCACCTTTTGTATCTAAAAGAATACCAACGTCTTTACCAGTTTTTTCAATTGCTTCATGAACCATGTGCATACGTGATAATTGTTCTTCGTGATCTCCGTGTGAGAAGTTGAAACGGAACACGTTAGCACCAGCTTCAATTAATTCTGAGATTGTTTCAACCGTGTTGCTTGCTGGTCCTAATGTACTAACGATCTTCGTCTTTTTCATTACGTAATACGCTCCATTCTTGATTGTTTATAATATATAGCTTTCACTATTATTAACGAGATTAAAATGAGATTTCGTTGTTTAGATCATATAAAGAAAGATCTGGTTTGTGTTTTTTGTTTTCTAATGCGTCGACGATATCAGCAGCAACCACTTCATTGTCCTTGATACCAATACACAATCCGCCTTTGCCTTCTAAGAGCAAGTCAACAGCGTATGAACCAAATTTGCTTGCCAATACACGGTCGCGTGCACTTGGAGCGCCGCCACGAACAACGTGACCTAATACACTGACACGTGTATGGAAGTCGCCGTATTCCGCTAATTTATCCGCGAATTCATTTCCGCCCATCACACCTTCAGCAAGGATGATCAAGCAATGTTTCTTCCCGCGGTCGCGGCCTGCTTGGATTTTCTTCGCGATTTTCGCCATGTCGAATTCGTGTTCTGGAATGACGATTTCGTCAGCACCACCAGCAACACCTGACCATAAAGCGATATCGCCTGCATTACGTCCCATAACCTCGATAACGAACGTACGAACGTGTGAAGTCGCTGTATCACGAATACGGTCGACAGATTCTAGCACGGTGTTGATCGCTGTATCGAACCCGACAGTAAAGTCTGTTCCTGGAATGTCATTATCGATCGTTCCTGGGATACCAACCGCTGGATAGCCGTGTTTTGTTAACGCCATCGCTCCGTGATAAGAACCGTCACCACCGACAACAACTAGGCCTTCGATACCGAATTTTTTTAATTGTTCGATCCCTTTTAATTGCCCTTCTTCTGTAGCAAATTCTGGGTAACGAGCTGAATATAAGAAAGTTCCGCCTCGTTGGATCTTATCGCCGACATCTGCAACGTCTAAACGACGGATATCACCAGCGACTAAACCGGCAAAACCATAATTGATGCCATAAACTTCCATGCCTTCAAAAATCGCTTTACGAACCACTGCACGAACAGCAGCGTTCATTCCGGGAGCGTCTCCTCCACTTGTTAAAATTCCAATGCGTTTCATTTTCTCACCTCATAAGTATTCTCAAAAAACATACATCGTGTAATTCATGGTACATTCTACCAAAAAACATCCCAAAAGTCTTGGGATGTCTATGGGAAAAGCGCGTATTTTGAAAAAAGTTTTTGAAAGTTACAAGAAATCATCTTATTACGACGTTTTGTTCCCCTAATATGTCACTTAAAGCATTTAAGAGGGTGTCATTAACCCCCACCCAAAACTTTTTATCCAGCACAATCTTCCGTTTGCTTTTTTCATAATAGATCACTACGGGCACTTTTCCGGGGACCAATTGCAATCTTTCGGCAATTCCTTGTTGGATTTCAGGCGAATCTTGCTCCGCCTGCACTCTCAAATAGAGGGTCCGGTCGCTGATCGCATCTTCTGCTGTCTGGGCCAATACCAACTCTTCTACTAACAGTTGAAGTGCCTGGTCATACCGGCTGCGTTCGACTTTGCCTTGCACATAATAGACCTTTTCCAGCTCTAGTTCGTTGCGGAGGCGTCGATAAGGTTGCGGAAAAATGGTCAAGGAGATTTCGCCGCTTTGGTCATTCCCTGTTAGAAATGCCATTTGCTCCCCTTTTTTGGTGCGGATCTCACGGATATCTTTTAAATAGAAGAGAATCTTTCCGTGATTTCCCACCGTGAGCTCCGTGATCGGCAGCAGATCCTTTTGCTTCAATAGTTTCGGGTAGTTTTCAGTCGGGTGGCCGGAAACATACAACCCGAGGTATTGTTCCTCGTAATCCAGACGTTCTGCCAATGAGAAATCGTCGGAAGGACGCTCCTTCAAACTCATGACATCCAGCAAGGACATACTCCCGCCGCTGTATTGCACGTTTTGGATCTTGCCTTCCAGCCCATCTGCTAACTCTTTTCGATTGGCATGGAGTGCGTCAAAGGCGCCTACATAGATCAACGGGGCTACGTATTCATTCTTCAGCCAGCGGGTTTCGATTCGCAGCAGGAAATCGTCCAGTGACTTGAAGGTCCCCTCCTCTTTCCGAGTGGTGATGACGTCGCTGACAAAATCCCGTCGCATGCCCTTGATGGCATCCAGCCCGAATCGGATCACGTCCTTCTCTACTAGAGTAAAGCTGTAGCTGCTGCGGTTGATGTCTGGCGGCAATAATTTGACCCCTGCTCGATTCGCTTCTGCGATATACTCCCGCAGCTTCTTAGGGTCGTTTCGCACCGACTGCATGAGCGCCGTGTAAAAAGCCCCCGGATAATGGACCTTCATGTAGGCCATTTGATAACCGATAAAGGAATACGCGACAGAATGGGAACGGTTGAAGCCGTAATTAGCAAAGCGCTCGATATAATCATAGACTTCTTCCGCACTTTTTTGACTGTGTCCGCGGGAAACGGCACCACTGACAAAATGACGTCTTTCTTCATCTAACAGGTCTTTTTTCTTCTTACTGACGGCACGACGCAAGATGTCGGCTTCCCCTAGAGTAAAGCCCGCCATCTGAGCCGCGACTTGCATGATCTGCTCTTGATAGACGATAAACCCGTAGGTCGGCGCCAAAATCTTTTCAACAGAAACATCTGGATAGGTTACTTGTTCTCGTCCATTTTTTCGTGCAATGAATTGGTCGATGATTTGCATCGGTCCTGGTCGATACAATGCGTTGACCGCCACGATATCCTCAAATGAGGTCGGATGGAGATTGCGCAGCACTTTGCGGATACCAGCCGATTCAAATTGGAACACACCGCTAGTTTCTCCTCGTTGGAACAAGGCCAAGGTCTCCGGGTCGTCTAATGGGACATTTTTTAAATTCAATTCCTCACGGTAGACTCGTCGAATATTTTGCTGCGCATTGTCAATGATCGAGAGGTTTCGCAGGCCTAAGAAATCCATTTTCAAAAGCCCAATCGCTTCAACGTCTGTCATGGTGAATTGTGTCAGCAGGATATCTTCAGACCCGTTTTGCAATGGCACGACGGACATCAAATTCACATCACTGATCACGACTCCCCCTGCGTGCGTCGATACGTGTCGAGGCAAGCCCTCCAGCGTCAGAGCCGTTTGGAAAAGCAGGTCACTGCGTTCATCGCTGGCGACCAATCGTTTTAGCGGTTCGGATTTGTCATAGGCCTCTCGCAAGGTAATTTTCAACTGACTCGGAATGGCTTTGGACCAGCGATTGGCTTCACTTTGGGATAAGCCGAACACACGACCTACATCCCGCAGCACCATTTTCGCTGCCATCGTTCCAAATGTCGCGATTTGCGAGACATGGAAATGCCCATATTTTTCGTGGACGTAATGCAGCACCTGACTCCGGCGGTTATCAGGAATATCCAAATCGATATCCGGCATGCTGTTTCGTTCGGGATTCAAAAAACGTTCAAACAATAGGTCATACTTGATCGGATCAACATCCGTGATGCTCAAGACGTATGCGACCAAGGAGCCTGCTGCTGATCCACGACCGGCACCCGACACGATTTTGCTGCGATGGACATAGTCCATCACGTCCCAAACGATCAAGAAATAGTCATCGAACCCCATATTATGGATGATGCCCAATTCACGGGTCAGACGTTGGCGATAGTCATCGGTAACATCGGCGATTCGTTCCGGCAGCTTTTGCCAGCAAAGCTCTTGCAGATAGGCGTCTGCCGTCTGCTGTGTAGGAACCGGATAATGAGGCAATAATTTTTGATGCAGCGGCAACTCAAATTGACACTGCTCGACTAATTGCTGCGCATGCCTCACCGCTTCTTCCTCCTCGAAGCTGTCCGCCAGTGTCTGCATCTCCAGCAGATAATTGTCTCCGAGCTGATTGGTCAGTTCTTCCCGCGGAATTTGATTCCCGTTTTGAATATGATTCATGACCTTGATCGCAAAAGCTTGCGTCGTGTCCAAATAGGCGACTTCATGGATCGCGATTTTCGGCAAGCTTTTCGGCAGCGACGACAGGTTTGTGGCAGGCGAAATGCCTAAATACCTTTGACCCTCGCCTATTTCCCCGAAGGCTGAAAAAATAGCGTCCATTGGATTAGATAGTGCGTCTACTGGAAGAACGGTGATTAGATTTTCCCCGTTTAAGTTATATTCCTGCAAAGGTAACGGTTTTTCTGCCATCATACGCGTACTGGATAAACGCATCAATTCCTGATACCCAGCCACATTCTTGGCATAAAGCACCACGCGCTCCGTGGATTCCCCATAATAAAAATCCAATTCCAGCCCGATGATCCCTATCATTTGATTTTTTTTGCACGCTTGGAAAAACTCCACCGCACCGTATAACACATTTTCATCAGTGATCGCGACAGCAGTATACCCGCGCGCTTTCGCTGACGCCACATAGTCGCTGATCGTTAACGTACTTTTCAATAAAGAATAGGAAGTTTTCGTATAAAGTTGTGGGATTTGCATGAGTTCCTCCTACTTCGTATTTGTGTCATTGCTTTCCCATAGTGCTAAGGAAAGGAGAACTGGTATTCTCTTTCTTCTGTCAGTCTATCATACTATACAATAGAACAATAACTGCTAGAATGGCTTTCTATACTTAAAAATAATCGTTCGCTTTTTTTCTAGTTTCTTTCATCAGTCTTTTCTTTACATTTTCAAAAAAAATGCTAAACTGAACCTAGAATTCCCTGCGAAAAGAGGTGCTCTGGATGAAATATTTAGTGACATTATTTTGGGCTTTCGCAATTGGACAAGCCGTTTGTTATTTAGGCGGCGCCTTGCAAAGCGGTTCTTATAACTTCGAATTATCTACGATTATTTCACTTATTGTCGGCGTGATCGCGCTTATCGCTGCGCGTTTTGTGTCTCCTAAAAAAAGCAATGCCTAAACAAAACCAGTTACTTTATTGTAACTGGTTTTTTGTTTATTTCAAATTTAGAGTTAGTGAAAGTTATAAGCGGTGTTTCATCTCTTATCCGCTCCATTAATCAGCTTGCTTTTCAGTTTAGAATGAAGCGACGCTGATATCATTCCTATAACGATGTGAACAAAGAACCTAACGATCTACTCGATACCACTGAAAACCTCTATACAAATTGATCCCTGCGACTATGAACCAAACAGCCGAAACCAATTGGTTATAGTGAAAATCCGTAAAAAGCAGAAAAATTACACCGCCTATCCATTGGTAGCCGGATTTCTAAAAAAGATGGTACCACTTTTTTTTATTCATCGCTTCCCACTCCCATTTTGATACATCCAGAATTTTTATAGTCCTCAAGTTAAAGTATAGCACCCGCACACCCTCTTAGGATGCATCTCTAAAAATTAGCAGGTTTTGTCCATATTTTACAAAAAAAAGACTGCCCTAAATTGGACAGTCTCAGTAAAATTACTAGTCAAAAGCTAAATTTTAGTATTTGTTAACAGCAATTTTCGGAAGTTGAAGGTACTTAAGATAATGTTGCCCAATACACAGGCGCTCGTTACTAAGAAGACGGCGGGATAGCCGAGAGAATGCGCCACCGTCGAACCTAGCATCGGCCCGATGACTTGTCCGAAATTATTGAACATTTGATTATAGCTGAAGATACGACTCACGCCTTCTGGCGGACTGATTTTGCTGATCAACGTATTGATCGACGGCATCAGCGCACCGGTTGAGAAGCCTAAGAAAAAGCGCAATACGCCGAGCTGGAAGGGTGTTTTAACAAAGGCCATCGGAATGAAGCAGACCAGCGACAAGACGAGACCCGCCAATAATACCTTGTGATTTCCGATGCGGTCGCCGATTTTTCCTAATGTTGGTGAGGACGCGATCGCCGATACGCCAGCTACTGAAACGATCATCCCGCTGATTACAAGGGCATTACTGCTGCTGCCGCTCAGGTCACAAATGTACAACGTCAAGATAGGGCTGATGCTGGTGACACCCACCTGCAAGATCAATGAACTAATGAATAATCCGATCAAAATCGGCATGTAGTTGATTCGTTTGCGCAATTCGTTCATGCTGATAACATCTGCTTTTTCGATTGGTTGAAAGTCTTCCTTGACCATCGTGACTGTCAAAATCGTACAAATCAGCAAAATGATCCCCGTAATGATAAAGACATTTCGCAATCCAAACCATTGTGCCAGTAGACCGCCGATCAACGGACCGATCAGATTCCCGGCGACCCCGCCAGTAGCCAATGTCCCCAGCGCCCAGCCGCTCTTTTGCTTAGGTGCCTGTGAAGCGATCAAGGCCGTCGCGTTCGGCATATACCCCGACAATACGCCAGTCATGAAGCGCATGATCAACAGCCAGTAAACATTTGAGACGAAGGCTAACGAGCCCATGGTGATCGTCATTCCAGCAGCGGCACGGACCATCATCAACCGCCTGCCTTTGCGGTCTGCCAAATTTCCCCACAAAGGTGCCACGATCGCAGCAGAGAACGCGGTCACTGAAATCGCTAGTCCAGCAAACAAATCTACTTGCGACTTGGGTGTTCCTAATTCTTCAATGTAGACTGGCAAAAAAGGCATAACTAAACTGAAGCTCGCACCAGTAAAAAAACAACCGATCCATGAAATCAAGAGATTTCTTCGCCAATTGATTTTCATCTTCTGTATCCCCTTTCTTACCTCTTTCATTTCTATACTATAGCAGAATCAGACAGAAAAAACTTTTCTCTTCCCTCATCAAACGGGACAAAATGTTAATACTTTCATCAATTTTAAGCGCCCCGGTTGCGTTTTCTAATGGATGTGCTAGACTGAAACAAATTGAAAACAAGCTTTCTGTTTCATTTTACAGAATGAAATATACGCTTAGAACGATTCTTATTCTTCAGCGAAAGAATAAATACACTAATACGAAGTAGGGGATTTTATGAAAAAATTGATCGCGATTGATTTAGATGGAACGACACTGAATCAAGATTCAAAAATTACTGATAAAACCGCCAAAACTCTGCGCCGCGCGATTGAGGATGGTCACTCCGTTGTGATCGCCACAGGACGCCCTTATCGCATGAGTAAAAACTTTTATCAAGAATTGCAGCTTACTACGCCGATGATCAACTTTAACGGCGCTCTCGTTCACCTGCCAGAAAAATCATGGATCGGCGAGCAAGAAACATCCTTCAATCGGAGCATCGTGTTTGATCTGATGTCGGAAAAGAAAAACTTAAAATTGGACTTTATCGCCGCGGAAAATCGCGACACGTTCTTTATTGACGACTTGAACTTCTTTGATCAGCATTTCTTCGCCAGCGACTTTGCTACGAACGAGAATTTGTTGACCGTCAATACCTTGCAGACCAATCCAACCTCTGTTTTGTTACGAAGCCAGCCTGAAAATGTCGGCAGCGTTTCTGAAGAATTGAAGCAGCAGTATGGACACGAGGTAGAAGTGAATACTTGGGGCGGGCCAAATCCTATTTTGGAAGTCGTAGCTAAGGGCATTCACAAAGCACACGGATTGAAGCGTGTGATCGACACTCTCGGCATGAATCAAAAAGACATCATTGCTTTCGGCGATGAACACAATGACGTCGATATGTTGAAATTTGCCGGCTGGGGCGTATCGATGGCAAACGGAACTGATCAATTGAAATCTGTTGCGAATGACATTACCGAAAAGCCGAATACCGAAGACGGTATGGCAGACTATTTGACGAAATACCTAGATTTATAAAAACTATGGGAAGAATCCTTTGATTCTCTTCCATAGTTTTTTATTTTTCGAATAATTCGATGGCCTTTTCAGCAAAGCGCTGCCCAAAGACCTCAAAGACCGCCTTCGATTCCTCATAATGATCCCCCACGGCATCCAACGCCACCGGTCCATGATGGATAAAGGGCTGTCCGAAGGCTGAACCGCTGGAATACACCAGCATCCCCTTTACCAGCAAGATCCCAAGCATTGAAAGAATCGCAGTGTCGCTTCCCCCTTGCGCATAATGAGCAGTCGCGAATCCTCCGCCAAGCTTGCCAGCAAAGGAAATCCCCTTGCTTTCCTCCAGCAGCCAACGCGTCATGCGCCAGTGGCTCGTCGCCATATAGGTGGGGGACCCAAAAACAATGCCTGCGGATTCCTTCAAATAAGCGGCATCCACAGGCTCCTCCACTGAAAAGAGCCGTCCTTCACAGCCTGCCTTTTCCATTCCTGCTACGATAGTCTCCGCCATCTCCTTTGTCTGCCCAGTCTTGCTGTAGTAAATTACTGCCAGTTTCATAAGAACCGCTCCTTTACCCTTTTCTTCGATAGTACGCCTTAATGCGCGGCCTTTTCAACTACAAAAAAAGAGCAGCCTCTTAAAGAAGCCGCCCCTTTCGAACTAATTCACTACTGTGTATTCGTCGATCGTCTTTCCATCTTTGTCCTTCAGAACCAGCCACCCATTGGTTCCGCCAAAGTAAAGAAAGAGTCCTGTCTCATTCACACTTTTAAAAATGATATCTTCCGTCGTCGTAAACTCTGAGAATTGCTTTGCGTGATCGGCCCTCAGCTTTTCCCCAAAACGCCCGTCAAATCCGATCGAGCCATCCTTTTTTAGAGGGATCTCCCGCGTCAGCTTCGCACCAGCCTTCACCAGCATTTCATTGCGCTTTTGCCAAATCACCTCAGCCTTTGAATCCTTGTGATCCACATAAAAAGAAATTTCACTGACCTTTTTATTCCAACGATGCTGCGCCTTCGCAGGTTTGGCTTTGATTTTTTGGTTTTCATAGCCAAAGGCTGCCAGAATAGCAAAGAGCTCTTTTTGCTGTTCTAACACTGTTGGAAAATGATTAGAAGCAATTTTCTGCGTCTCAAATAACCCGGCCGTTTTCAGCGCGTTCTCCTGCCACACATCCAACATCTGCTGGGCTAAGTCACGACCTTCTACTTCCCACGGCACCGAGATCTTCACCAGACTATCCGCTTTTTTTAGAGACGCAGGATCGATCGTTGGACTGTAGTCGATCGCCTGCGGTTCACGTCCTTTAAAATACAGCAGCAGTTCGGTTTCTTCAGGTTTCGGCAGTTCTTTCAAGTCACGATAAATGTTCATTACCCCTCGTTCACCAAAGCGAACAGTAGTCACGTGTTGCTCTATTTCTACATTTAGCTGAATCATCGACGATCCCTCAAATCTTTTTTCTTTAAGCATAGAGAAAAAAGCGGTCTGCGTCGAATGATTTGCCTGTATCAAGCCTTTCTAACCAGCCTAAATAAGCTTTACTCTCAAGAATACTTTCTGCGGCTCCCCCGCTCCTGCCAACGTTGGACTTTTCATGAGCGTGGGCCATCTTTATGCGTATTCTCGTCGACGTACGCGATCGAGTAACCGCTTTCGTTTTTTCTTAGGCTTCTTTATTGGCGAGTCCTTATTTGCAGAAATACTGATTTCCTGCGGCTCCTCCACTCTGGCGGTTACGAGGAGTCTGACGGGATTCGTAGTATCATCCACATCTACGTCCTCTAAGGAGGCATGCGGCGGCAAGCACGCCAGGATCAGCATAAACGCCTGCTGTTCCGTGAGCTCCCGCGGATCGGCACCTGCTGGAAGTGATATCTTCTGGATCAGCCAGCCCGGTTTTGGCCGCTCTTCGACAATGGACAGATCTTCTGGGATTCGACTGTTGGCGATCGCTGTTGGAGCGGATGCCGATGCTTTTCCTTGTCTCTCACGTTTCTCCGGTACAGAAGCCGGTCTTGTTTCTGGTGCGATTTCCTGTGACGTCACACCGGCTGCTTCCATCAACTGTGTCAACGGATCTTTTGCCTTTGGTTTTCTTTTTGTTTTTGCGCCTGAATCAAAAATCGGTGTCACCTTTTTGAGAATCACCTTCGCGCCTAAAACTTCCTTGAACAGACGAACACCGTCTTTTTCAAATAAGTCCAATTTCGTTAATTTCGTCAAAGACGCTTTCACGTCTTCCGCGGTTTTGCTTGTATCAAAATCCTTTAAGCGAAAATGATGGTTTTTGCCATCGCCTCGCGCGAATGTCGCATCTAATGTTGTTGTTACGTGCATCTGTTTTCTCCTCTCTCTTTAAGTGTCACACTCCTTCCCTTTTTTCTTGTCATGATTCGGCTGCTCCTGCTAAAGCGGCATAAACCGTTTGTCCTGAAAGTCCTTCGTCTTCTTCGCTATAGGATAATACGGGAAATAATTTCACCGTTAATAAGTGCCAATCTTGCTTAGTAAAATAATCAGAAAAATAAAGATAATAGCGGCGCATGGCGGCGGTTGAACGTGTCTTGAGAAAAATACGCTGAACCAGTGACCGCAGTACCATATGAAAATCTGTCTTCGTCAATTCTTCGCGAACCTGCAGCGTGATCAGCATCTCGATGGTGGCCTTGCCATCGTTTGTTTGAAAGTAATAGCTGCGGATTCGTTTCTCCAATGTTTTTCGAGAAAGCGCAAACAATTTTTGCCGCGTCAACTCTTGTGTACCCATTCTTTTTCCTCCTTCCTTATCTGTCCGAGATATCTACCTCCCAACGATAAATCAAAACCTAAAATATTTCATTATCAACTTTTTTAATAAAAAAAATAGATAAAAATAGTTTTCCCCTATTTGTTGTCCCATCAACCCTAATCGTCTTAATCAATAACAATAATTAGGTGAAAAAAATTGTAAAAAGGGGTGATTTCCGACAAAAAAAGCCCCCGTTTTTCAACGAGGACAGGTCAAATCAATCAATAATTTTTTTCACTTTGAATGGTTCGGTCTTTTCAGAAGGCGCCTCTTGATCGGCTAAGTCGAACAAAATAAGGGCTTCCTTTCCCTCGCCTTCGACGATCACCAATTTCCCAAGGGGATCACGGTTGTCTTTGACGATCTGAGCCTCTTTCATCAGCTCTTTAGGGTCCCGTTTAGCAGCAAGAGCATTCCCCAAATTAAAGAATACTGTTTCTTCCATTTTCCTTCACTCCTTTTAGAAACCTTTTATTCAGTATAGCAGAAGACGCGTAAAAGTACCGATTCGCGAATTCAGCGCTCCTTTCAACTAGCCGACCTAATAAAAGAACTATTTTTTTCTATTAAAAATCAGAAAAAAGTTGGCAACGTCTTCTCTGGTTATTTGTGCTATCGTCTTCTTATAGCAAAAAGCCAGTCGATCAGCATTCGATAAAATAACGTTTTTAAAATAAAAAAGAAAGAAGGACACATCCGTGGCAATCACAAGAGAGTATTTGATACAGAAACTAACTAGCTTTGTAACAGAAAATGGTCGGGTCCCAAAAGTAAAGGAGTTCGGTCATTATGGCATCATACATAAATTTTTTGGCTCGTATACAGCGTTCCTCGAAAGCCAAGGCTTTGGCAAAACGAGAATCATTGCACATCCGACAAAAAGTGAACTAGAGAAACGACTTCACGAATTTGTAAATAAAAATAAGCGCACGCCTAAATCCGTCGAATTCGGCTTCGCCAGTCACGTGTATAAATACTATGGATCGTACATCAACTTTATCAAAGGCTGTGGCTACGCCTCTCTTTACCTCGATTCAAGAAACCATCCCGCTTCTAAAGAGGCGTTGATCGACAAATTGAATGTCTTCGTTACTAGACACGGACGTACGCCAACGTCAACAGAATTCGGTCAGAACACGACCATCGTCCGAAAATTCGGTTCCTATAACGCCTTTCTTCACAGCCAAGGATTCCCGCCCAATACTCCCGGACGGAAAACGCAACCCTTAGAGGAGAAATTAGCGAAGAGACTGGACGCCTTCATTGCGGAACATAAGCGCATCCCGCAGCCCAACGAATTCAAACACTATAAAGCTATCAGAACTACCTACGACACCTATGGAGCGTTTCTTAGAGCCCATGGGCACACGTTGCCGCCTTCAGAAGCCGCTCCGAAGAAAAAGACTAAAAAAGACACTAGCAAAGCAAAAAAGAACAATCCTCAGCGAGACAATCGTTCCCGACTCACGAACAAGCCCTCAAGATCCAGTAAAACAGGCGTTCGCGGTGTCACGATCAATAAAAAATCCAATCATTATGAAGCGAGGATCGATTGCCAAGGCAAAAGATATTATCTAGGAACCTTCAAAACACTCGAAGAAGCCGCTGAAGCGCGCAAAGCCGCCGAAGAAAAATATTTTGCCCCTCTGCTGCAGGAATACACAGAGTCTCTCCAGCAAGACGAGACTTGCTGATACAAAAAATTGAAAACAGCGCACAAAAAAAGCGCGGTAAAAGCCGCGCTTACAGGTAAGATAAAAGGAAGGTACGGGATTTGAACCCGTGCACCACATTACTGCGGCTCGCCGGATTTCGAGTCCGGTGCATTACCACTCTGCCAACCTTCCGCATCATTTATCTTACCTTTTTTCGTTTAAATGTCAAGATTTTATAATGAATCTAATACAGAAGTGTCTTCTTCTTCTAAGATATTGTTGATCGTACGATTGATCAAATGAACGATTTCATCTTGCGTCGGTTCAATGATGCCAGAAGACATCAGTGTCGCGATCCCCGTCACACAGATCCACGTTCCTACATGCAATGCGTTGATGCGTTTTTCAGATAATTGGCTGTACTTAGGATGCTCAAGCATCAATTGATGGAAGTAGTTGTAAGAAAAGTCGTGCATTTTCTTCCCTCCGCCGTATTCTTGAACGTACAGCGCATTGTACAAATTGCCTTGCTCTTTTGCAAAATAAACATAATTCAAGCCTAAGTCGATGATGGTATCACCTGTACGAACTTCTGGGAAAATATCATAATATAGGTGATTGCAGATCTCATCTAACAATGTGTTCTTAAGATCACTCATATTTTTAAATTCTAAATAGATCGGTTGCGTACTGATTCCCATTTTTTTGGCGATGTTACGTGCAGTAAATCCAGAAAAACCTTCATTTTCGACAACTTCATAGGCAGCCTTTAGAATCTGGTCTTTTGTGTAAACTTTTCTTCTCATTTTGATTCCTCCCAGAATGTTATTATTTTTATCGTCATTTTATTTTAATCAAAAACTGATTAGTTTTGCAACCCTTATGCAAGATGTTATCTAAATTTAGTGGATATTTCTTCAAATATGAAGTGTTATCCTTCGTTTTTATACACATCTAGATGTGTATAAGAGACAGTGATTATTCTTTTTCTTGTCTAATTTATTTATTTTATCTACTATAGTATAGAAATAGTAAAGGGGAGGAACTGAATGGAACAGCAAAACTACGCACAACTTGTTTTAAATACTTGCTTGAAAGCTGGGAAGATCATGATGGAATCCGGCTCAGAAGTTTATCGAGTGGAAGACACGATGAAACGAATCGCTCTCAATGCAGGTCTTGATGATATACAAACGTATGTGACCGCGACGGGCTTGATCGTCGGATTCCCTTCGGAGCAAAACAGCCAAGTGGTTCAAATCACACCGCAATCCATCAATCTAGAAAAAGTGACCGCGGTCAACCAGGGCTCGCGCCAATTCGCTGATGGGGAACTTTCTTTGCCAGACTTCTATCTTTATTTAGAGGAAGTCGATTCAGTTACACCGGATTTTCCATACCTGTGGAAAATCATTGCGGCTGGTGTCGTCAGCAGCACACTTATGATCATTTTGAATGGGACTTGGTTTGATTTTCTTCCGACCTTTGTCATCGGAATGATTGGCTTTGCCGTCCATACGTTTTTCGGCAATCAGCTGCATATGAAATTTTTAAATGATTTCGTTGCCGCATTGGTCATCGGCAGCTTATCCCTATTGGCGGTCTCTTCTTCCGCTGCACTTGAGGTCAACAGTTTGATCATTGGGTCCATCATGCCCCTCGTGCCCGGACTGGCTATCACAAACGCCTTTCGCGATATCATGGCGGGCCATTTGATCAGCGGCGTTGCCCGTGGGACAGAAGCTTTGTTCATTGCTGGTGCGATCGGCGGCGGTATCATCGTCGCGTTTAATTTTTTTTAATAGAACGAACTATACTTGGAGGTCTCTCATGAATTTTCTTATCAATTTTCTTTTTAGCATGTTCAGTACGATCGCCTTCAGCGTTATCACAAATATTCCGCGCCGTGCTTTTTTAGCTTGCGGCCTGACTGGTGCAGCTGGTTGGATGACTTTTTGGATCTTGCAAACGTATTTTCATCAAAATATTGGGATCTCGAATTTTTTAGGCGCCTTGATGATCGGTCTTATTAGTATTTTTTTCTCTCGTATGATGCACATGCCGGTGATCGTTTTTAACGTTCCGAGTTTGGTTCCGTTGGTTCCGGGGGGCCCCGCCTATATGGCCGTTCGTCATATGATGAATCAGGAGTTCACTGAATCCATGGAGAAAGTCGTGACTGTTTTGGTTACTTCGGGAGCGATCGCCATCGGCTTCATGTTCACGAACCTGATCGAACGGGCGCTAAAACGGACACGCTCGAACTTTAGAACAAAGTAACTCGAAGGAGCAGGAGTCTATTTCCTGCTTTTTATTCATAAAAGAATGCAAGCGTTCTCAGCTAATTTCTAAGTAAATTTTAAGTTTCACAGGAAATTTACAAATTACAACCTCAGACGTATGCATTTTGTGAATTTATCCTTTATACTTCATTTTAGAAAGACAAAGGGGATGAATTAAATGAGTGTCGTTCAATCCAGGAGACTATTAAACCTTATTTCGATAATGGGAATTGCTATAACGATCAGTTTATCTGTCTATTTTTATCGCTTAGGCGTATTCAACGATATGAATTCACTGCGACAACTTGTCGGGCTGTCACCAATTGCCGGACCGCTCATCTTCGTATTGATCCAAATCATCCAAGTGGTGATCCCGATCATTCCGGGGGGCATCAGTCTTGCGGCTGGCGTCTTGATCTTCGGCCCTTATTGGGGATTTGCTTACAACTACATCGGAATCGTGATCGGTTCCTTGATTTTATTCTTAATGGGCAGACATTACGGCAAGCCTCTGATCATGCATCTTGTCAGCGACAAGATCTACCAGAAATACCAGCATTGGCTGGATGATCCGCGCTTCGACAAATGGTTCGCACTCGCGATTTTCTTGCCAGTCGCACCAGACGATGCCCTCTGTTTGATGGCTAGTTTAACGAATATGTCCTTTAAAAAATACAGTGCGATCATCTTTTTAGCAAAACCTGCCTCCATCTTTTTATACAGCTTGGCTTTGCTGCAAGGCGGCACGTTACTCTCTCACCTACTCGTCCACTAATTTTAGTGGGCTTTTTTTTTTGCGAAAATCCCTCCTTCTTTAGGCATAGTTGGAAATTCTGACTTTTCCAGCAGAAAAATTCACACATTTTTCATTTGAAAGTTCGATAATAATAAGGGATACTTTCTTTAGCTGTTGGGAAAACCCAACCATAAAAAATTCGCAAACAATCACTTTTACAGGATTTTATTTTATATCGCATATTTGCTTATCGAACCACAGGAGGAACTATGACTTATTTACGTCGACGGATCACGCATTTTTTTAGTACGTTCTCTATTTATAATTTTTTACTGCTTGCCTTTGGTCTCCCTTTTTTATCGGAGAGTCTCTTTTTATTTTTTAGGCAAAGCCTATTGAATTCGCTTTATCACCCATTTTATTTCGTGCTTTTTTTAGCCTTGGTTTTCCTTTATGGAAACTTTTTCAGTCAACTGCAATCCAATGAAAAACTATTTCAGAATTTTTCTCTGAAGGGGGCATTTGTCAGCTTTCTGTTTTGGCTCGTGCTGTCACCCCTCTTTTTCTTTCGTTTTTATCAGTTGCTGCTAGTGTGGCGGCCGCTTCCAGCAGATGTCCTTTCTTTTCTGTTCCTGTATCGCTGGAAAATTTTACCTGTGCTGCTGCTTTTATACGTGCTGCTGCTCTATGGTCTTTATCGGGTGATCTTGGTGCCACGATATTTGAAACGGGGACTGACGCTCAAGGAAAGTATTCAGCTCAGTCGGGAAAAAACGAAAAAGCGACCAGTCAAACAGTTGCTCATTTTTTTCCTGATCCCGTTCGCATTCTTAGCAACGAGCCTGCTCGTTAAGCTCGGTTTTATTGGTCTGACGCGTCTATTAGTCAGTCAAAGCGGTGCGATGTGCCTGCTGCTGCTTTATCGCGTGGTCCAAAATTCCCTTTGGGCGCTCTTTTTCCTTTATTTAGCGGCCTCCGACAAGAATGTCGTGGAAAAGGAAGCCCCGAACAAGGCCTCCATCGTCTGGTTGAGTTTGACAGTCTTTGCTTGTCTCGGTCTTTATACGCTGCAATACATGCAATCCTTCACGACGCAACGCCCGAATACGCCCATGTCGATTTCTCATCGGGGCGTCTCAGGACGAAACGGTGTCCAAAATTCCATCGCCGCGCTGCAAAAGACGAGCAGCCAGTACCATCCTGATCTTGTTGAAATGGACGTACAGGAAACCGCAGATCACCAATTGGTCGTGATGCACGATGAGGACCTGCAGGCTCTCGCCCATAAGAAGCTTCGTGTCGACGAGGCGACTTGGGCAGAACTAAAGGAGCTCACTTTAGAAGAGAACGGGTATACAAGCGACATCCCGCTATTTTCCGACTATCTGGCGGCGGCAAACGAGATCAACCAGAAACTTCTGATCGAGTTGAAGGTCACCGATAAAACGAAGGCGACGATCCTTCAACAACTGCTGCCTTTAAAAGAGCAGCTCGCGGATCATCAATTGCAAAGTATGGATCTAGACATCGCCAACCAGCTAAAGGAACGATTCCCTACTTGGAAGGTCGGCTACATCTTACCCTTTGATCTCTTAGGCGCACCAAAGAACAACTTGGATTTCGTGAACATCGAAGCACGGACTGCGAATGGTGAGCTCATTCGGAATTTGCAGCACCAAAAGAAACAAGTATATGTCTGGTCGATCCATTCCAAGCAACAAGCATCTGTTTACCCATACCTGCACGTCAATGGGCTTCTGACAGATGACCTTCGCCTTTTGTCCCACTACGGAGACGATATAAAAGGAAAAACTGCCAGTATTCTACAATTCAATTAAGCAAATCGACTGTGAAGAGCCTTCCTGAAAGTCTCTTCACAGTTTTTTTGTTTCAAAAAAAGACCCCAATCAAAAAATGATTCGGGTCTCCTTCCTGTCAAAATAATTCTTTCACATATTTGCAAACGATTATGCTGTACATTCGATCTCGATACAGCTTAAGATATCTTCGTATTTCACTAATAAGCGATTTTGTAGTTCGATGACTGTCGCGCGATCTGCTGCATCACATGTCACGACATTGATCAAAACGGTATTATTGTAGAGTTGTTCGACCGCGCCTATAACTTCTTTCTCTATTCCGATCGCTCGGCATTGATAAGTAAGACCAATTTCAATAGTTTCCATAATAAATCCCCCTTTAATTCTACGTTTTTATAATAACACAATGAGAAAAAATTGAAAACGTTTTTTATTACTTTTTTTGCTTTTGTATCAAGGGAGATGTCACAATAGTTAGAAAATTCGTAAAACATCAACTTAAACAACTGTGGTTATTTTTAATCTTACGTTCATTTTCTATTTATCTTTATTTGTTTAAAAACGATTTCATTGTGCGATACTTATGCTTTTAATCATTATTTTTGATTAGTCGCACATTATTTTTAGTATACCAATCAAAAGCGCCTCTTTTCCCACCCAGATCCCTCTTGATTTGCGACAAATATAAAACCATTTCTTTTGCTAAAATTTTAATTTCTGGAAAAAAAGCAGTCCTTTCTTTGTGAGGAACTGTTCTAATTATTATTGAGCTGCGCAAAAACACCGCCGCTGTCCGGACGTATCCCGATAGCGGCGGTGCTTTTTAGTTTCATTTAACGTGCGTCTCTTCCTTAATGGATTACAGACGATCGTTCAATTCTTTTGCTAACTCTTCAAATCCTGGTTTGCCAAGCAAAGCAAACATGTTTTTCTTGTATGCTTCCACGCCTGGTTGGTTGAATGGGTTCACACCTAGCAAGTAGCCAGAGATACCCACTGCGATTTCGAAGAAGTACATTGCGTAGCCTAGAGTGTAAGCATCCATTGTAGGGATGTTCAATACGAAGTTCGGAACACCGCCATCTGTATGTGCTAATAACGTTCCTTGGTACGCTTTAGAGTTTACGAAGTCAACGTCTTTGCCTTCTAAGTAGCCTAAGCCATCTAAGTCAGATTCTTGTGAAGGGATCGCCACTGATTTACGAGGGTTTTCCACTTTCACGATCGTTTCAAAGATGTTGCGGCGGCCTTCTTGGATGTATTGTCCAAATGAATGCAAGTCTGTTGAGAAGTTGGCACTTGATGGGTAGATCCCCTTCAAGTCTTTTCCTTCTGATTCGCCGTATAATTGTTTCCACCATTCGTTGAAATATTGCATACCTGGTTCGTAGTTGACCAAGATTTCAGTCACTTTCCCTTTACGGTATAGAATATTACGAAGAGCGGCATATTGATACGCTTCGTTTTCATCTAAGTTTTCGCTTGAGTAAGCTTCGCGAGCATCCGCTGCACCCTTCATCAAGGCGTCGATGTCTGCGCCGCTGGCTGCGATTGGTAATAGACCCACTGCTGTTAATACAGAGAAACGTCCGCCAACATCATCAGGAATGACAAAGCTTTCCCAACCTGCTGCGTCTGCTTCAACTTTAACTGCGCCGCGGGCTTTATCTGTTGTCGCATAAATACGTTTGTTTGCTTCTTCTTCACCGTATTTTTTGATCAATAATTCTTTGAAGACACGGAATGCGATTGCTGGCTCAGTCGTCGTTCCTGATTTAGAAATCACATTAACTGAGAAATCACGGTCGCCGATCACTTCGATCAAGTCAGCGATATATGTTGAGCTGATTGAGTTTCCTGCAAAGAATACTTGTGGTGCTTTGCGATCTTCTTTGTCTAACACGTTGAAGAACGTTTGGTGTAAGAATTCGATTGCTGCACGAGCTCCAAGGTATGAACCACCGATTCCGATTACGACTAATACTTCAGAATCAGATTGAATTTTTTCAGCTGCTTTTTTGATACGAGCAAATTCATCTTTGTCATAGTTTACTGGAAGGTCGATCCAGCCTAGGAAATCATTTCCTGCGCCAGTTCCTTCGCGTAATTCTTTGTGAGCTAGAGCTACTTCAGATTTGATGTAGTCCATTTCATGTTCGCTCACGAATGGTGCTACTTTCGAATAATCGAAATGTATGTGTGCCATTGTTTTTCCTCCTTGAAAGTCAGTTCATAACAATCTATACTTTACGTTTCTTTTGACTATTTTTCAAGCGTAAACCATTAAATATTAGACAGTTCCTTGCGCCAACATCGCAGCAGCGACTTTCTCAAAACCAGCTATATTTGCCCCCGCTGCAAAATTATCTTTATCAGCATATTTTGCTGCGGTATCGCGGCACGTTTCATAAATATTTTTCATGATGTCGTCTAATTTTCCGTCGACCTCATCTTTGGTCCAAGCCAAACGTTGCGAGTTTTGGCTCATTTCTAGAGCAGATACTGCTACGCCCCCAGCATTCGCTGCTTTTCCTGGTCCGTAAAGCACGCCATTTTCATGATACAATTTCACTGCACCGTTCGTACTAGGCATATTCGCGCCTTCAGCGACCACTTTCACACCATTTTTCACTAAGATCTCCGCTTTTTCATCATCGATCTCATTTTGTGTCGCACATGGCAGCGCGATGTCTGCTTCTGTTTCAAATGCCCAAACAGAACCTTCATGGTATTCCGCATTTGGACGCTCTTTTGCATATTCAGTCAAACGCTCACGACGCACTTCCTTGATGTCTTTCAATAAGGCCACGTCAATGCCGTCTTTATCATAGATATAGCCATTCGAGTCTGAACACGTGATCGCCGTTGCACCTAATTCCTGTGCCTTTTCAATCGCATAGATCGCCACGTTCCCGCTTCCTGAAACAAGGACCTTTTTGCCCTCGAAAGAATCGTTGCGGTCTTCCAATAGATGCTTCACAAAGTAAACGGCCCCGTAGCCTGTCGCTTCCGTCCGTCCAAGGCTGCCATTAAAGCCTAAAGGTTTACCCGTCAGCACGCCCATGTCGTATTCACGCAGACGCTTGTATTGACCGAACAAATAACCGATCTCGCGTCCGCCGACACCGATGTCCCCTGCTGGTACGTCCAGATTTGGTCCGATATGCTTCGACAATTCCGTCATGAAGCTTTGACAATAGCGCATCACTTCTGAATCAGATTTTCCTTTTGGATCAAAATCCGATCCGCCTTTACCGCCGCCGATCGGCAAGCCAGTCAAACTATTTTTAAAGATTTGTTCAAAACCTAAGAATTTTAAAATACTTAAGTTTACGCTTGGGTGGAAACGCAGACCACCCTTATATGGGCCGATCGCTGAGTTAAATTGGACACGGTAGCCGCGATTGACTTGCCAATTTCCTTCATCGTCTTGCCAAGGCACACGAAATTGGACCATACGTTCCGGCTCCAGTATCATGCCTAAAATATTTTTCTCTACATATTCTGGATGCTCTTCAAGAAACGGGATCACCGTTGGTAAAAATTCTTCCACCGCTTGTAAAAATTCTTCCTGATTCGGATCTTTTGCCTCTAAGTTTTTCTGAACCTGTTCAACATATTCTTTTACTTCCATCAAATTCCTCCTCACAGTTAATACTCATAGTTTACATCATTTTTTAATAAAAGTGGAAAGAAATTCATGATACACTGCAAGTTGAATGTCAATCGTTCGGATTTAAAGTAAGATAGAAACTATAAATTTACAGATAAATGAGGATAACTAAATGAGTAAAAAATTCGATGTCATCGTGATCGGCGGCGGCCCTTCTGGGATGATGGCCGCAATCACTGCCGCAATGAATGGGGCTCAGGTGGCTCTTTTTGAGAAGAATAAACGACTTGGAAAAAAATTATTGATGACGGGCGGCGGACGCTGCAACGTGACCAATAATCGATCCGTGGATGATTTGATCGTCCATATTCCCGGTAACGGGCGCTTTTTATATAGTACGTTTTCGCAATTCGACAACCAAGACGTCATGCGTTTCTTCAGTGAACGCGGGGTCGCTTTGAAAGAAGAGGATCACGGGCGTATCTTCCCTGTCTCGGACAAATCTGCCACCATCGTCAATACATTAAAAGAAGAGCTGGAAACATTAAACGTCTCCCTGCACTTTAAAGAACCCGTTGAAAAAATCATCAGTGACGGTGCTGCCATTCAGGGTGTCCGTACTTCAGAAGGCGATTACTCCGCTAAAAGCGTGATCATTACGACGGGAGGCATCACATATCCTTCCACCGGCTCACAAGGCGACGGCTATCGCTTTGCTAAGAGTGTCGGGCATCATGTCACGCCGCTATACCCGACTGAGTCTCCGATCTTTCTGACGGATACTTTCGTCGAAGAAAAAACGCTGCAAGGTCTTTCACTGCAAGACGTTCGGCTCTCTGTGCTCGACGCTAAAAACAAGCGCGTGACCAGCCATGAGATGGATCTGCTCTTTACGCATTTCGGTGTCTCAGGCCCCGCCGCTCTACGCTGCTCCAGCTTTGTGAACCAATTATTGCGCACACAAGAAACAGCAGCCTTAACACTTGATTGTTTCCCTGAAACCTCTGCCTCTGACTTAATGGCGGACATTCGCGAACGCGCCGTATCCTCTACGAAACACTTAAAAAATGCCTTATCCGGCTTTTTACCAGAGCGCTTGCTGCTCTTCTTCTTAGAACAGGTCGGGATCAGCGAACAAACGTATGCGCAAACATCAAAAGAGGATATAGAGACCTTTGTTTCTTATTGTAAGAACTGGACGATGACCGCCAACAAGACGTTCGGCTTGGAAAAATCCTTCGTGACCGGCGGTGGCGTTGAGCTAAAAGAGGTCAATCCAAAGGAATTAGCCAGCAAAAAAATCCCCGGTCTGTATTTTGCCGGGGAAGTGCTAGATGTCAATGGGTATACAGGCGGGTATAACATTACGACGGCTTTTTGTACCGGCTATGTGGCAGGTACAAATGCTGCCTATCACGCATTTGGTTAATGTGTCAGTTCAGTAAATTGTCCTCGCGTCAGCTCCACGATGGCGTCGGGGGCAATTTCCATTTGCAGCCCTCTGCGCCCCGCAGAGATGGCGATCGCCTCAAAATTTTCCGCTGAAGCGTCCACAAAAGTTGGAAACAGCTTCTTCATCCCGATCGGTGAACAGCCGCCGCGAATGTACCCTGTCGTTGCCTCCAGATCCCTCAGATGAAGCATCTCTACTTTTTTGTTGCCGCTGGCCTTCGCAATTTTTTTCAAGTCCAATTCATGATCGCTGGGAATGACCGCCACGACAGGACCTGTTTTGTTTCCAACAGCCACCAGTGTTTTAAAGATGCGCGCAGGAGCGATCGCGACCTGTTCAGAGACATGCCCTGCCCCTAAGTCATCCTCGCTCCATGCGTATTCATGTTCCTTATAAGCAATTTTCTTTTGCTCCACTAAACGAATCGCATTGGTCTTTTGAATTTTCTTCTTAGCCAAATCAATCCCTCACTTCATTTGTTTTCTAAAGTCTAGCAAAAAAGCGAAAATGAGACAAATCGGTCGTTTTGTTTGGTCTTTTTTCTTAAAAGTTCTACACTGAATTTGTACGAGAAAGGATGTAGTCATCATGAAAAGAATTTCAAGAGGAAAGTTTGAGAAGATGCAACAATTGTCAAATGATCAAGGTGTCATTGCGGCCTTAGCGATCGATCAACGAGGCTCTATGAAAAAGATGATGCAAACGGCTGTCGGTGAAGACAAGTTCTCAATGGATCAAGTTTACGAATTCAAAGAGCTCGTCTCGCAAGAATTGACGAAACACGTTAGCGCGATCCTGCTAGACGAACAATATGGCTTCAAGGGCATCCAAGCAAAAGACCCAAGCTGCGGATTGATTCTGTCTTATGAAAAAACCGGCTACGATGCCAATACCCCCGGTCGTCTCCCAGAATTGTTGCCAAACGAATCGTTGGATCGCTTATTAGAAAAAGGCGCGGATGCAGCGAAGGTTCTCGTCTATTATGATCCAGACGAACCAAAAGAAATTTTGGACATCAAGCACGCTTTCTTAGAACGTTTAGGGACAGAAGCCCTTGCGGCAGACATTCCTGTATTCGTTGAACCGATCGTCTACGATACGAAAATCACTGACGATCACTCCCCTGAATTCGCAGAGATCAAACCACAAAAGGTGATCGACACCATTAAAGAATTCACGAAGGATAAATACCATATCGATGTCTTAAAAGTAGAAGTTCCCGTTCTCTTCAAGTATGTCGAAGGCTTTAATAAAGACAATGATCCTGTCGTTTACACACAAGAAGAGGCGGCCGCCTACTTCAAAGAAGCGGGAGAAGCAGCGACACGACCTTTTATCTATTTAAGCGCGGGTGTGCCTGCGGACGTTTTCCGTGAAGAACTGACTTTCGCTGGCGAGCATGGCGCAAATTACTGCGGCATCCTCGGAGGTCGTGCAACTTGGCGCGACGGTGTTCAAGTATATGCTGATGGCGGCAAAGATGCTTTGATCGATTGGCTGGATACGCAAGGCCGTGAAAATATCAATGAATTAAATGATATCTTAAGCAAATATGCTAAGCCTTGGTATGAAATTTACGGTGGTCTAGACAAAATTGAGGTTTTTGACATTGATGTCATGAAGTAACCACGAAGTAGCAAGTGTAAAGTTTTTTCAGGAAATTCTTTACAAAAAGAAAGCGAATCGCTCGTTGACTATCCAAATCGATAGTTTCGCAGCGATCCGCTTTCTTTTTGATTTTGTTCAATGAGTAAACATTATCTCAGTACGTCGATCATCAAAGCCAATTTCTCTACCTCGATCTGTGCATCAGGAGAAGGATGGTTTTCTAAACAGCCGTAAGTCATGCAAGACCCGTCTAATGATCCGCTGACCTGCGAAAACTTGCCCAATCGTCCCAACGAGACCGATACCACTGGCAGTGAAACGAAGGTCTGGGCCTTCATGACGATCTCCATCTGACGTAGAACATCCGCTTCATTTTGCGGTTGGACCACTACTTTTGCGATGTCCGCACCCCAATGCTCCATCAAATTCAAACGGAACAGGATCACTGCGTCTTCTGGCGTTTCTTCAAAATTGTAATAACTTAAGATGACCCGCACATCCAATGCCTGCATCCATTTAATGAAGGTCGTAGACAATTGGTCGATGATCGATACTTCTACATCCGTTAAATCGATCGCGCGTGAAGATACCGCGAACTCGTTGACATGGCGATACTGATTGAGAGTAATGTCGATCTCTCCGCCAGATTCTGCCATTCTCAAATTGAAGATCAAGGGAATGTTCCTGATCTCGTCCCGTAAAGCCAACAGCGTAGAGTTCAGCTTGTCGTCGTCCAACACGTCTTCATAATAATCAGCGCGCCATTCGATCACTTCAGCGATCTTCTTCGCTTCATTCGCTTGTTCGATGATTTCCTCGAAAGTCTTTCCAACAATCGGCACGCAGATTTTAGGTTTTCCTGCATCAAAGCGCACCTCTCTTACTTGAATATCCATCATAAGCATCCCATCCCGCTTTCCAATTTTTTTATTCGTAAAGTCCCTTTGTCAGTTTCTTCTTTATGACATTTTTTTCTGATCTCAGCTTCACGAACAACCATCGGGCGCGTTCGCTACGCCTTGCTTATTTGATAAAACAATACCTTTAAATAATCGCTCTCTTCGAAGTTGCCGCTAGGAAAATCAGCCGGCAGCCGGTGCGTTTCTACTAATTGATACGCGACCTTTTTGTTCTTCAGAGCCGTTTCGATCGACTGCTTAAACTTTTTGATCGGTAAATTCGCCGCATTGGTGGAAGCGATGATCATTCCTTCATCTGAGAGAATGTCCACGCTGTCTTCGATCAACCGTCCGTAATCCTTCGCAACAGAAAATGTTTTTTTCTTATTCCGAGCAAAGCTTGGCGGATCCAAGATAATCAAATTATAACGTAAGTTGTTTCTTAATGCATAGCGGAAATAATCAAAAGTGTCCATTACTCTAATTTTCTGTTGTTCTAACGGCAGTCCGTTTACTTCGAATTGTTCCTGCGTTTTTGGCAAACTCCGCTGCGCCAAGTCAACACTGGTCGTTTCAAGCGCGCCGCCATACGCTGCCGCTACAGAAAAGGCCCCCGTATAGCTGAACATATTCAAGACCCTTTGTCCTGCTGCTAGACCCTCCGTCAAACGCCCGCGCACGTCTTTTTGATCCAAGAAGATTCCAGTCATATAGCCTTCATCTAAGTATACGGCATATGAAACGCCATTTTCCACTACTAATAACGGTTCCTCCGGTTTTTCTCCCGCCA
This sequence comes from Enterococcus sp. 12F9_DIV0723, assembly GCF_002174375.1. Lineage (NCBI taxonomy): Bacteria > Bacillati > Bacillota > Bacilli > Lactobacillales > Enterococcaceae > Enterococcus > Enterococcus sp. 12F9_DIV0723. Next base: position 2,003,814 of record NZ_NIBK01000001.1, read on the forward strand.
GCCAGCGACTCTCCTTCAATTCGCTCTTGAAGCGGATTTTTTCAACGACGCCCTTTGCATGAGGATACGCCTCCAGCAAGCTGTCAACGATCAGCTTTTGAAAATGATAGATGGTTTCGTTGTACCAAGAGATCACCAAATAGTCCGCATAGTAATCCACGGTGACACCGCCAAAGCCGTCCCCTTCGCCATTAAATAAACGAAATGCGTTCGTTCCTTCATCTGAAAAAAAAGCTTGCCGCATTTGAATGGCTTGAAGAAAGACTTCCTTTATAAAAGAGCGATCGATGGGCCGTCTCGTTTGGTCAAGGACCCAGCCAATCCCTTTGTTTTGTTTTCCCAAGTATCCGGTAGCAACGTAGGCTTGCTTATGATCAACAAACTCGACCCACTCTAAAGGAAGCTCCTTTGGTTTCTTTGCTAAATCTTCCTCTTTGATTAATGGATTGCCTTGTCGAATTCGTTTGATTCCATAGTTTGTTACTTCAATTTTCACTCTCATCCCTGCTTTCTTATCTAGTATAGCAAAAAAAATTTGTATTTTTCGCTTATAAAGTTTTCTTTAAGCATCATTGCTCTCTTTTTAATATGAATTGACTGGGTTGATGGAAGCGAGTAAACTGTTAACAAGTGAACATTCCGCTTTTTTTGCGGCAGAAAGGAAGTTACTATTGAAAAAACTAAAAGCTCCTGCATTTTTGAATAAACGTCTCGGCTTTTATGCGTTACTGACATTCTTATTATGGGCGAAAAGTATTTTTGCATACTTATTTGAATTCAATTTAGGGATCGAAAGTCTGACACAGTATTTCATCCTTTTTATTAATCCGATCGCATCGACAATGTTTCTACTGTCGATCGCTTTATATGTTCGACGTTCGAAAGCATCCTATTTAACGATGATGATCATTTACGCACTGGCAAGTATTTTGTTGTTTGCTAACGTCGTATATTATCGTGAATTTACCGACTTCATCACCGTCAACACCTTTTTAGGCGCTGGGAAAGTTGCCAGCGGTCTAGGTGAAAGCGCGGTTCGACTCTTTCGTCCGTTTGATCTTTTATACCTGATCGATATCGTGATTTTACCGATTCTATTGTGGCGTAAAAAGATCAAAGAAGAAGAACGTCCTGTTCGTGCACGAATGGCCTTCGCAATGACGGCTCTTTCGATCATGATCTTCTCAGGAAATCTTTTCTTAGCCGAAGCAGATCGTCCAGAATTACTGACTCGTACCTTCTCTCGCGACTATTTGATCAAATATCTTGGTGTTAATGCCTTCACTGTTTATGACGGTATCCAAACGTATAAGACCAACCAAGTCCGCGCCGAAGCAAGTCCGAATGACTTAAAAGAAGTTGAGAATTATGTGAAAGAACATCATGCGGCACCGAATAGCGAGTATTTTGGACTTGCTAAAGGACGCAACGTGATCACGATCCACTTAGAAAGCCTGCAGCAATTTGTGATCGACTACAAATTGAAGGATGAAAACGGACAAGAACATGAAGTCACACCGTTCTTGAACAGTATTTTCCATAGCAACAGCACGTTTGCCTTTGACAATTTCTTCCACCAAGTAAAAGCCGGAAAAACCTCCGATGCTGAGACCTTGATGGAAAATTCATTGTTTGGGCTGAACCAAGGCTCGCTGTTCTCGCAATTAGGCGGTAAAAACACCTTCCAAGCAGCTCCAGATATCTTGAAGCAGACAGAAGGCTATACGAGTGCGGCATTCCATGGGAACTCAGGAAGCTTCTGGAACCGTTCAGAAACGTATAAAAATCTCGGCTACGACTATTTCTTTGATTCTTCTTACTATGATGTGAATGACGAAAATTCATTCCAATATGGCTTGCATGACAAACCCTTCTTCCAACAATCTGTGAAGTACTTGGAACGTCTGCAACAGCCATTTTACTCAAAATTTATCGCCGTATCGAACCACTATCCATACAGTGAATTCAAGAATGACGAAGCTGGATTCCCTATGGCAAACACGAGCGATGAAACAATCAACGGCTACTTTGCCACAGCGAACTATTTAGATAAAGCTGTCGAAGAATTCTTCAATTATCTAAAAGCTTCTGGTTTGTATGATAATTCGATCATTGTTATGTACGGCGACCACTACGGGATCTCGAATTCAAGAAATCCTGATCTGGCACCGTTACTAGGCAAGTCTAAAGAAACGTGGTCAAACTTTGACAACGCACAAATGCAGCGTGTGCCTTATATGGTTCACATTCCTGGTCAAGAAAAAGGCGGCATCAACCATACCTATGGTGGTGAAGTCGATGCCTTGCCAACGTTGCTTCATCTGTTAGGAACAGACACGAGCAAATACATCCAGCTAGGACAAGATTTGTTGTCTAAAGACAACAGCCAAATCGTTGCCTTCCGTGATGGGGATTATGTGACACCGAACTACACGTACTACAGCGGAAACTTGTATGACAATAAAAACGGCATGCCGATCTCTGAACCTAGCGAGATCCTTCAAAGACAAGCTGACGGTTGGAAAGAAGCTGTCTCCAAGCAATTGCATACGTCAGACAATATCAACAATGGCGACCTGCTCCGCTTCTATTCAGCTAGTGGTTTGAAACCAATCGATGCCTCTCAATTTGATTACAAAGACGGATTGAATAAGATGGAAAAAATCGAAAATAAACTAGGTGACAAATCAACCAGCATCTTTGATCAGCACGGAAAGAAATCCACACAGGATCTTTACAAAACCGAGACATACAAGCAATACCAAGAACAAACTCCACAACAATAAGTTGAATTCGGACCCCCTTCACCTAGATGTGAAGGGGGTTCTTTTATCTGCACGTATTTCTTCCGATAGAATTCATACTTCTTTCAAATTAGGATTTTATACTTATTCTTAAGAGGTGGCATTCTATGGAACTTATTTCAACGACACTTTCAACAATTAAACGGCATCGTCTGCAATTTTCACTTTCTTGGGTGATCTGTCTGGTCGCTCTCTTTGTGCTGACGAGCTTCAGTATGTTGAAATTGGTCTTGTATCAATTAGATTCCTCCAATCAAATTCAATTATTTACAACAAAAGAAATTGATCAATTGCAGCGGTATTTTTCTGACCGCCTGCTGATCAGTGGGCTTATTCTTTTTGTACTCTTGCTGGCCTTCTTTGGCTACAGAGTACACCAACAAAAAAAAGAGCCCCTTCCGAAAAAGAAGATATTCTATGCGATTGGCTTGGAATTCTTCATCGGTTTGATGATCGCTACGATTTGTCTCGTTTTGCTGTTTACTCTTTTTGAACCACTTTACCAAATGATTCTGCAATCGTTCTACCATCAGGCGTTAAACCAGATGAAAGAATTGCCCAACTTTGTGTTAAGCAATGGGACGAGCGGCATTGCCTATTCGATCCGTTCCTCTCTTTCGTTTGAATTGTCTTCTACGACATTGCTGGATTTATTCTTCGTCTCGCTTTTCAAAGCTGTTTCTTATATCTTTCTCTCTCTTTGCGTATTGATCCTCTCCTTCTATCTGATAAATACTTCCTTCAAAAAGGCGAATGTCCGTTAAACACGAACATTCGCCTTTAAATTTGTTCTTTACTAAAAGTTATGATTGAAAGTCGATCGTTCCTTCATTATACTAAAAAAGTATTCGGTTTTTGCCGATATAATGAACTTATTCTTAAGGAGCGTTTAATTATAATGGAGAAATTCTTTAAATTGAAAGAGCACGGTACCAACATTTCCACTGAAGTAATGGCAGGAATCACTACATTCTTTGCCATGAGTTATATTTTATTCGTGAATCCGACCATCTTGTCTGCTTCAGGGATGCCTTTCCAAGCAGTATTTTTGGCAACGATCATCGCTTCGGTCATCGGCACGTTAGTCATGGGACTATTTGCCAATGTTCCTTACGCACAAGCACCCGGTATGGGATTGAATGCGTTCTTCACCTATACCGTCGTTTTCGGACTAGGTTATTCGTGGCAACAAGCGTTAGCAATGGTGTTTATCTGCGGGATCATTAATATTTTGATCACTGTTACAAAGATTCGTAAACTGATCATCCATGCGATTCCAGAAAGTATGCAGCACGCAATCGGCGGTGGGATCGGGATCTTTGTCGCTTATGTGGGGATTAAAAATGCGGGACTTCTTTCCTTTAGTGCTGATTCTTCTGCTATTACCAGCAGTGTTGTTGAAGGCGGCAAAGCGACCAATGTTGCTATCAACAGCGGAATCGTTCCTGCGTTAGCAAACTTCAACAATGCACCGATCTTGTTAGCCGTGATCGGCTTGGTGCTGACAACTATTTTAGTCGTAAAAAACGTTCGTGGCGCGATCTTGATTGGGATCGTGGTCACGACCTTATTAGGAATTCCTATGGGTGTGGTTCAATTAGGCGCAATTGATTGGCACGCCAATTCATTAGGCAGCTCGATCCAAGAATTAGGGACGACCTTTGGTGCCGCTTTTGGTTCTGAAGGTATGGGTTCTCTGTTTTCAAATTCTGCAAAATTACCGCAAGTGTTAATGACGATCTTGGCCTTCAGTCTTTCTGATACTTTCGATACGATCGGGACCTTCATCGGTACGGGCCGTCGGACAGGAATCTTCTCAAAAGAAGACGAAAACGCACTTGAAAATGACTCTCGCGGCTTTAAAACAAAAATGGACAAAGCCTTATTCGCAGATGCGATCGCAACATCTATCGGTGCGATTTTTGGAACATCAAACACGACAACGTATGTTGAATCGGCTGCCGGGATCGGTGCTGGCGGACGGACGGGTCTGACGTCGATCGTCGTTGCACTTCTCTTTGCCCTAAGCAGCTTGTTCTCACCACTGATCGCCGTAGTTCCGGCGCAAGCAACTGCTCCTGCATTGATCTTGGTCGGTGTCATGATGCTGGCTTCTTTCGCTGATATCAACTGGTTAGACTTAGAAGAAGCGGTTCCTGCTTTCTTTGCCAGTGTCTTTATGGGTTTATGCTACAGCATCTCTTACGGGATCGCTGCCGGCTTCATTTTCTACACCATCGTTAAAGTGATCAAAGGAAAAACAAAAGAAATTTCGCCTATTCTTTGGGTCGTAGATATTTTATTCATCATGAACTTTATCATCTTAGCTATTCTGTAGAGAAACATCCCTACAAACAAAAAAAGAATCGTCTCCCATTAAGCGGGTGACGATTCTTTTTTCTCTTCATTTTGATCCGTGTCCTCAGGTTTATCTGGAAAGACCACCGTAAACGTCGTCCCCTTGTCCAAAGCACTCACCACTTCGATCGTTCCATTGTGGAGGCGAACAAGCTCTTGTACGATGGATAATCCTAACCCCGATTCCCCGTATTTTGTATTTTTCCGTGACGGATCGGCTTTGTAATAACGATCCCAAATATTTTTCACCTGGTCCTCCGTCATTCCGATCCCGGTATCTGCAATACTGATCTCTGTCGCCTTTTCCAGCTTCTTGATGGCCACAGTGATCGTTCCATTCGTGGTAAACTGGATCGCATTTTGGATCAGATTTACCAGCACCTGAACAAACCGATCATAATCTGCATACACATCGATCGGCGTATCCGCCTGTAAGATCAATTCATCTCCCGAAGCCTCCGCTTTCCCATGCAATTGAGAAACCAGTGTAGAGACGGCCTCCGTCGCGTTGAATTTCTGCAACACAACACTGATCTGGTTGGTGCGTATTTTTTCATAGTCCAGATTTTCATTGACCAATCGGATCAGTCGAGACGTTTCGTTTTGCATCAGTTTGATGGCCTTCTCTTTCTGGTTCTCAGGAATCGCATTGTATTGCAATCCTTCCAATAACCCATTGATCGTCGTCAACGGGGTGCGCATCTCATGAGACGCATCCGCCATGAATTGCTTCCGACGTTCTTCCTGACGTTCGATTTCCTCCTGTGACGCCTTTAAAGAGACCGTCATTTGATTGAAATCATCCGCCAAGTCATCAAACTCATCGCGATTTCGGTTCGGAACGATCACGTCAAAGTTTCCTGATGCCACTTCTTTTGTTGCCGAGCGCATCCGATTGATCCGCTTCACCTGCTGCGTGGCAAAGAAATAACTAACTATGATGGCAATGATCGAGGCGATGATAAACGCCTTGAACAAATCGGTCACGATCGAGTTGACACTCGACTCGACATTCATCGCCGGCTGACTCACCAGTAGAACACCGAAAAATTCACCGTTTGTAAAAAACGGCACCATGGCATAGGACGTTGTTTGATTCTGCCCCATGACATTTTTTGAACTCGTCTCTTTCTGCTGCTGCCCGACCTTCAATGCCTTCCATTGTTCGTCACTTACCAGATGCTGATTGACTTTCCCCGATTTCTCAGGGTATTGCACGTTCCGATCCTTATCGATAAAAACAAAGGAAACATCCTGTTGATTAAGACTTGATTCAGTCACGCCGATCGCAAATTGGAAGATTTCATTGCTGGACATGCCTTCAAAACGAATGTCTCGACTCAAAGAATTGTTATTCTTCTCCATCGATTCCGCATAGCCCAGCAATTCCTTGTAGTTATTGTCCTCCAGCGTCTTGCGAGTGAACTGCGTAAACGACAGCCCCAGCGTCAGCAAAATCAATAGGATCAACCCGCCAAAAGCCAGCAATTGTTGGTAAAGGTATTTCATCGACCAACCTCGGTGTCATCAAATTTGTAGCCTACGCCCCAAACAGTTTGGATGACTTGTGCACCGACCTTCTCAATTTTTTGACGCAATTTCTTGATATGCGCATCCACTGTACGCTCGTCACCAAAGTACTGATAATCCCAAACCAGCTCAAGCAATTGTTCACGGGTAAATACTTGCCGCGGCTTTTTCGCCATCGTATACAGTAAGTCGAATTCTTTCGGTGTCAGCCCTTCAATCGGCTGATCATCTAAATACGCTTCCCGAGTTTTTAAATTCATTTTGAAATGATCCGTCTGGATATCAAAGCTGTCGCTTGATGTCGCGGACTCTTTTTGCGGCTCTGACGTCAATTCACTGCGACGGTGCAACGCCTTGATTCGTGCAATCAATGTCAGCGGTGAGAACGGCTTCGTGACATAGTCGTCCGCGCCCATTTCCAATCCAATGACTTGATCACTTTCAGAATCTCTTGCTGTCAGCATGATGATCGGCACTGTTTTAGAAACTTTACGGATCTCACGACCGACTTCCATGCCGTCCATCCCTGGTAAATTCAGATCAAGCGTGATCATATCCCATTTTTCAGGGTCCGCTTTAAAGGTATCTAGCCCTTCTTTTCCGTCGTATTTAAATTCTGCTTCCCAACCTTCGTTCAAAAAAAACATCTGCATCATCTCAGAAACGGACTCGTTGTCTTCGATCATTAAAATATTCATACATTAACCCCCTGATATCGTCTGATTCTCATTATAAGTATACTCTATTTCATTTTTTTCAACCATTACCTTACCCGTATCTTCATTAACAATTTGTTTTTTCTTCAATTTTTTCACAGGAATCTGAAAAATTCCTTTTGAATCATTTACATCTTTGCATTTTTTATAACGGGATGGTATACTTTCTCTTGCAGTAAAATTATTCATAAAGGGGACGTTACGGATTCGACAGGCATAGTTTGAGCCTGAATTGCGCTTCGTAGGTTACGTCTACGTAAAAACGTTACAGTTAAATATAACTGCTAAAAACAACAATAACTCTTACGCTTTAGCTGCCTAAAAACAGTTAGCGTAGATCCTCTCGGTATCGCCCATGTGCTCGAGTAAGGGTCCTATTCTAAGTGGGATACGTATCAACTTTCCGTCTGTAAGTTGATAAAGAGCCTATCAGACTAGCAATGTCCGCGGCCTGTCATGCGGCAGAGGGCAAAGTGAAATTTAAATAGTATGACTATGAGCGTAGATTTTTAGGTGTCGATGTGTTTGGACGCGGGTTCGACTCCCGCCGTCTCCATTAAAGAGTTCGATCCATTTCAAAACGATTCAGATCCTTTGCTACTCGGGATCAGATCGTTTTTTATTTTGGATTATTTACGAAACAAGAGCCAAACAACGGCTAGGTCGTTCGGCTCTTGTATGAGGTCTCTTTACTTTAAACACGCCTTCGTTGCTCTTTCTAATACGTTATTCTTCAACTTCCTGCAGCACCTCTTGTTCTAGTTCTACGAAGAAAAATTGCAGCTGATGGGGAGAAACATACACAATCAATCGTTCTTTGGAGACATCTGTTGCGGTTGCTGGATAGACTTGCTCCGTTTCAGGGTTCCCGCGAAATAGCTCCTTTAAAGCAACCTCCAAACCAGCATTGATAAATGGATTCAGCATTTTCGTCGCTCCCTTTCATTCGTATCTTTTCTTACCCCCATTATACCCGCGAAGACAGCCGAACATTTCATTTCTTAAAAAAAGTACGTTTTATTAAATAAAAGATTTTTTCTTTCTCGTGACCTCATAAAAAACAGCAGCGCCTCCACCCTTTTTTTGCTATGAATGAGAAAAAAACCTTTTATGCTAAGGGACAACAGCAGTCTCTCATAACTTTTCTGCGGTTTTTTGTCTTATAAAATAAAAAAATTTCTATTATGAGCATATGAATATGGCGCTTCTAGTAACTGTGGTACTGTTGAACCAATCAGAAGGGAGGGTTTACAGATGAAATATCTAGATATTATCGCGCTTATATTGTTGATTGTCGGTGGCATTAATTGGTTATTAGTAGGTCTTTTTGAATATGATTTAGTTGCAGCAATATCTGGTGGAAGCACAGCGATCCTTGCTAAAATTATTTACATCGTGGTCGGACTATGTGCGCTTTACTGTTTAAAATTTATCCCTGGAATTGCGAATCGCACTGAATAAATCCGTTGGTCTTTTGTTGAACAACTAAGATCATGAACAATAGATAACAAAAGAAGCTCTCGGCTTGCAGGCCAAGAGCTTTTTTTGTGTGCTAAAAAATTACTCAATAATCAGTGAAATCAGCTTATAGGAAACTATCTGCTTGTACTTTTTGTAGCCTTTCAATAAAGCTTCGAGTACTTCTTCTTTTAGCGAAACGGATTATAAAACCGTCCTCCATTGACTACTAATAATAAAATACCCGCTGAACAGAGCAGAAGCACGAGGAACAAGGCGATGTAGTCCTTGCGCTTCAATGGCTTAGCCAATAGCCAGGTTCGTCCCTTTTTCTTTCCGAAGCGTCGAAGCTCCATCGCAGAAGAAATCGTCTCGATTCGTTCCAGACTTGAAAAAATCAATGGAATCGCGATCGTCAAATTCCCTCGGACACGTTTCATCAATGACGCTTTCTTGGAAAGTTCGTTTCCTCGAGCCTGTTGCGCTTTTGAGATCGTTCGGAAATCTTCTTGGATGTCTGGAATGTAGCGTAACGCCAAGGAAAAAGCATATGCGATCTTGTAAGAACCGCCCACCCGATGAATGCTGGAAGCCAACTCACTAGGGTTTGTGGTCAAAATGAATATCAGACCCGGCGGAATCGTTACAAAATATTTTATCAGCAAATTGAATTCATAAAACAATTGTTCTTGCGTGAGCGTGTACCTGCCAATGCCATCAAAAATCACGTGGCGCGTTCCGTAGATCGTTACCCCATATTCCGGCGCGAACAGATAAACGGTCAACAAATTCAAGATGGAGAAGAACGCGATGAATTTCACGACGAATGAGATCTCTCGATAACTGATTTTTGCTGTTCTGAATAGAATGACGGAAAAGACCGCCAATACAATTAAAAATCGCGTGTCATAGGAAATCATTCCTACCACTGAGATCATCAAGAAGCACAGCAATTTCGTAAAGCCGCTCAGTTGGTGGATCGGTGTATGTTTCGGCAAATAGCCGATTAGATTACTGTCCGCCATAAGGTCCCTCCTCATGTTGGATAAATGCCGACACGAACCCTGTGGCATCCGGCAACTGATTATTTTCAGCCAAACGATACAGGCTCGTCTCGCGCAAACTGGCAGAAGCCACTAAATCCGCCGAAGACAATACCTTTGCAGGTGTTTCGTCTGCGAGAATCTGCCCTTCTTTCAAAACAAGGGTTCTTTCAGTGTGCTCCAGCATCAAATGCATATCGTGAGTGATCATCAGAATAGTGATCCCTCGTTGATTTAATTTGCGCAAAAACAGCATCATTTCATTGTAATGGTAATAATCTTGCCCCGCTGTAGGTTCATCGAGAATCAGCAATTCAGGCTCCAGCACTAAAATTGCGGCGATTGCCACACGTCGTTTTTGTCCGTGGCTCAAGGCTGAGACCGGCCAATTGCGAAATTCATAAAGTCCGCAGACCTTTAATGTATCAAAGACTTTTTCTTGGATACGCTCGGGGTCAACCCCACGATTTTCCAGCCCCAAAGCGACTTCTTCAAAAATCATGTTCTTAGACAGCATTTGATTGCTGTTTTGCAGAACGTAGCCGATTTTATCCGCCCGCTCTTTGATACTCTCCTTCGCGATCGACTCGCCCTTCCAAAGCAATTCCCCCGTCTGCAATGGGTAGAATCCTGTGATCAAATTAGACAATGTGGATTTTCCAGCCCCGTTGTGTCCGACTAAGCTGACCATCTCTCCCTCGTAAAGTGTAACATCGATCATTTTGATGACCGGCTCCTGCCCGAAACCAAAAGAAACCTGCTTTAATGACAGCAGCGGCTGCTCTTTTTGCGAAGCTTCCTTGAATGTTCCCCGTGATCGTGCTAAAGCCGCGGAGATTTCCGGTGAGACCAATTGATCCACTTGTGTTAAATCTGGAATATCCGCAAGCGAGATCCCCGCTCGTTTTAACGCTGTGATATACAAAGGTTCGCGGATGCCATAGGCTGCCAGAAGATCGCTCTTCAACAAATCGGTCGGTGTCATATCCGCAATGATCGTCCCCTCATCCATCAAAATCACTCGATCAATGGGCGCGGCCAATACTTCTTCTAGCCGATGCTCAATAATGATCGTAGTAAACTTTTGCGATTGGTACAATTGATCGATCATTTGGATCGCCTCATACCCAGTCTGAGGATCGAGATTGGCTAAAGGTTCATCAAACAGCAGGATCGGCGTTTCATCAATCAGAACCCCCGCCATCGTTACGCGCTGCTTCTGTCCACCAGAAAGATCCTGCGGTCGTTTTTCCAACTGTGTCGCCAGATCGGTTTTTTCAGCCCAATAATTAACGGCCTTTCGCATATCTACTTGTTCTACCATCTCATTCTCCAAAGAAAACGCGATGTCTTCTGCGACGGTCAGACCGACAAACTGACTATCGGTATCTTGCAATACTGTTCCCACATCTAACGAAAGGTCATAGATCGACGCCTCACTGAAGGTCTTACCGTTGATCGTCAAACTTCCAGTGAAGCTCCCCTTCTCATTCTGCGGAATGATCCCATTCAAGCATTTTCCTAACGTTGATTTCCCAGAACCGCTTGGCCCCATGATCAACACTTTTTCCCCTTGTTCGATGGTCAGATTGATAGTTTTCAATGTCGGCTCTGCTTGGCTATCATATTGAAATGTAAACTCACGAAACTCGATCATTCTATGCCCTCACGTTCTAGGCTTCTTTATTCAGACTGCCTTTTTTCGTTTTCGTCTGTGCGTAAGCCTTCAATAAAATAAATCCGATGATCCCTGTAACTACGGAGTTCGTGATTCCCGCTACGACGCCTTGAGTAAAGACCTTGCTCGGTGCTTCCGCGTAGATCAGAATATCTCCGATCGGTGCAATGATGATCCAGGTGATCAAATTAGCGATCGTTTCTCCGATTAAAAATGTCGTGACTTGCTTCTTGCCAAATATTCCTTGTTCGATCGGGATACGCTTCGCAAGCAGACCGAAGAAAACGCCAAGGACTCCTGAGGCTACGATCCAAGACCACCAAGCACCGTAAGTGGTCAAATCACCCAATGCGTGTCCGATAAAGCCAGCCAGACCAGCTACGACCGGACCATATACGACACCCAACAAAGCCAAAAATGGGTATGCTGTTGCAATGTCTGTATTTGGAATACCTGTTGGAATCGTCACGAAACGCTTCAAAATAAAGAAGACTGCTGCACCAATACCAATCGCGACAATGTGTTTTACTGTAAATTTATTATTCATTTGTCCTACTCCTTTTTGTTACTCTCATTTTTTTCTTCTATTAAACTAAAACATACTGCATTTATGATTGCTAAATCTTCGTGAACTCGATCGTCCAATCATTTCCCGTTCCGATCTTGTACACTGTAGAAAATGAATCCAAATTGATCCCTAACCCTACATTTAATAATGAATTGATATACAATACCGCTTCTTTTGGCGCCACTTGTGCGAAGGACCGTCCGAAGACGACGTCATCTTGATAACGTACCACACCTTGATAGTATATTTTTACTAGCAGGCTTTGTCCATATTCAACATGCCATTTTTTGAAAAAGTCCACGGGAATGTTCGTCCATAGCGAACCAAAACGAATATCTGTGATATCGATCGTCCCAGCGATCTTATTTTCATTCTGCATCGGTGCGATCAATGGGAACGTTAAGAGCTCATTCGTTGGAATAACCGAACCCAATTCTGTGAAGCGTACTTTTCCGCTGGCAAGTCGTGCGCCATTGTAAACATAGACATCACGCCCATGGAACGTGTGGCTTTCTGATGACCCCGGCAAACGCTGCGTTTCCTCATCAATTTGACGGACTTCTTTGATTCCCACATATTGTGCCAGATAGGTCAATGTGCCATTGTCAGGGGTAATCACATATTGTCCACCCTGCAATTCTGCAACCACACTGCGTCGCGTTGAGCCCACACCAGGATCAACCACTGACACAAAAACCGTTCCCGCCGGCCAGTAGGTCACTGCCTGTAACAACCGATAGCTTGCATCGTGGATATTGTAGGGCTCGATCTCATGGGTTAAATTGTTGATCGTCAATGAGGCCTCCACTTGATACGCCACCCCGTACATTGCGTTCACCGCACCATCCTGCAAACCAAAATCCGTTTGAACTACTAAAAAACCTGCCATAACTTTTCCACCTTCCAACTTGATTTTTTAAACATTGTTCCTCGAATCCACGCAATCGCTTGAGTGCAGACACAAAAAAATACCCTCAGCAAAAAATTGCTAAGGGCATTTAACATGCGTTACCACCTTTATACGTAAAATCCTCGCAGACTTTACCTCAATCAGTACCCAAAATGGATATTTTGGAGACTGTGCCTTGCTAACGGGGGCATCCGTATTCCCTTAAACGTTCGGGAAATCCGCTCAAAAGCCATTTTCAACTAATCAATCTGCATTCCCTTTCACCAGACGGGAACTCTCTTTGGCAAATGTAATTACTCTACTTTCTTTCTCACTGCGTTTCATCGATTGTTATAAAAATAGCAAAGAAGCGGCTGCTTGTCAATGGTGATTCCTGAGATGCGATTGGTTATCCTTTTTCTATTTCTCCGTCTTCTGGTACACTATTTTTCAAGAAATGAGGAATGACAATGAACGATGCTCACTTATCTTTTCACCATATTGGAAAACCTGTCCCTCTAGAACAACTTAAGAACCACCCGGATGTAAAATACAGTCCGCTCTTTGATATGTACTCATTGGATAAAAAGAATGACCTCTCTTTGCCGATTGAGCTACATGCTTTCGGACCAAACTCTACTCTTGATCCCTTGATCCAAAAGGAACCCCATGTCGCATTCAAAGTCAGCGATATTGATAAAGCATTGGTCGGACAAACAATCTTAATGCCTTTGTACCAGCCCTTCGCTGATTATCGATGCGCCATGATTTTAGTGAGCCAGCAACCCATCGAGCTGATTGAAACGACTCTTTCGGAAGCCGAGATCTGGGGTGACGGTATTTATAAGGACAGCATTCTTTATGAATAATAGTTGCCCCTGCTAGGAGGTGCTTCAAATGGACAATTTAATGCTATTCTTTTCTTTTTTTGGCAACTGGCTGCTTTTTACGTTTCCACTTTTTCAGGGATGTCTTGAAATGAAGGAACAAGCCAATACTATCGACATTCTTACGGAACAAAATTCAGAATATAAAAAAGTCTCACCCTGGTATTGGCTGCTGCCGCTTTGGAAACTATCCTTAGAAAAAAAACGTGCACTGACCATCATGCGTCATGCCGCACTCAGTCAACAGCAAATGAGGCAAATGCTGCTCTTTTTCGATCGAGCAACCGCCTGGTTTTTTGTCTCCTTGGCAGGATTATTGGGAGGAATCGCAGCGACTCATGCGCTGATAGAACAATTTTTCCCACATCTCTCTGTATGGGGACTGGTCATCGCGGTTGTGTTTGTCTTAGCGATCAGTGTTTTTAATGTCTTTTATCGCTTGAGCGAAAAGAGAGAGCAACGCCTGTTCAAAAAACTTTTCAAAAACAGATGACGTTTCATTTGGAAAGTATTTAGCAAGAAAACAATGCAAAAAGAAAGTCAAATCAAGAAATACTTTTCAAATGGAAAGTATTTCACCTTTTGACTTTCTTTTTCATTATCCTAATTTGTGCATTTTTTCAAGGATCACCCTTGTCCATAATAGGCGTGGGCACCGTGTTTACGGTAATAATGTTTGTCTAATAAATATTGAGGAATCTCACAAATATCGGGATTGATCTTCTCATTTTCTTTTGCCATCAAGCAAATCTCATCTAAGATCAAGCTATTTTCGACTGCTTTCATTGGCGAGTCACCCCACGTAAATGGTCCATGCCCATACACCAAGACACCCGGCACTTCGCTTGCCTTCAGCTTTCTCTCGTTAAAGGTTTCAACGATCACATGTCCCGTATTGATTTCATAAGCCTCTTTGACTTCAGTCTCCGTTAACTGGCGTGTACAGGGGATGGTTCCATAAAAAGCATCTGCATGTGTCGTGCCATATGCAGGCAAGTCACGTCCCGCTTGCGCCCACATCACCGAATGGGTCGAATGTGTGTGAACGATCGCCTTCACTTCCTCGAAAGCCTGATACAAGACGACGTGGGTCGGCAAGTCGGATGACGGATTTAAGCTCTGGGCATCAAGCACCTTTCCTGTTAAATCTGTCACGACCATTTGATCTGCCTGCATGTTTTCGTACTTTACACCGCTGGGCTTGATAACAATAACGCCCAACTCACGATTGATTTCACTGACATTGCCCCACGTCAGCTTCACTAGCCCGTATTGAGGCAGTTCCACATTCGCTTCAAAAACGCGTTGCTTCATTGCGTTGATTATTTCTTCACGCGACATCATACCCTGCCTCCTTTAGTTTTGAATATAGATAGGTTTTTGCCTGTTGGATCTCAGCTCGAAAATCTTGGCTTTTTTCACTCCACATTTCGATCAAAAAGGTCCCGTCATAATCCAATCGTTTTAGATTTTTTAACAATCCGAGAAAATCAACACAGCCTTTGCCAAAGGGAACATCCCGAAATTGCCCAGTGGATTCCTCCGTTACAGGGTACGTATCCTTTAAATGGATCGACGTGATGCAGTCGATCCCCTTTTCCAACTCGTACGCTGGATCATTTTCCGGCCAAGCCGACAGGTTCCCCAGATCGGGATAGACTTGCAGATAAGGCGAGTGGATCTGCTTTTTGATTTCTAGAAATTTTGAAATAGAATTCATAAAAGGATCATCCATGATCTCGATGGAGAGAATAATGCCGTATTTAGAAGCTTCCTTCACACTTTCCTTCATTCCTTCAATGAAATCTTCCCTCGAATTCATTGACTTTTCTTCATAATAGACATCATAACCAGCAACTTGGATCACTTTGATACTCAACTGATGCGCCAGGTGAATCGCTTTTTGCATGATCTCGTGAGCCATTCGCTGTTTTTCCAAATCATGGGAACCAAAGGGAAAGCGGCGATGGGCGCTTAAACAAATAGAGTTGATTCGAACATCCGCTTCGAACATCTCATTTCTCAGCGTTTGGATTTCCTTTTCAGTCCAATTTAAACGCGCTAGCCGTTCGTCAGTCTCATCGATCGACAGCTCAATAAAATCAAATCCCATGTCCTTCACCAAGGCAAACCGTTCTTTCCATGAAAGATCCTTAGGCAAAGCTTTCTCATAAATACCGATTTGAGCCATATTATTGCCCCCAAATACGAATGATCTCATCTTTGAAGTCTTGAGCGGCCTGCACTGGATCATTCGCTGCGGTAATGCCACGCCCTGTAATAAAGGTATAAACATCGATCCCCTCAAACAGCTTCAAGGTATCCACATCCAATCCGCCAGTAACGGAAACGTTAAATCCCATGTCGATCAGTTTTTTCACTTTGGATAAATCCTTCTCTCCCCATGTTTCACCAAAGAGCAAGGCATCCCGACTTTGATGGTAGATCGCTTGTTTGATGCCGATCTCACGCCACGCCGCTGCTTGTTCATAGGTCCAATCACCATACAATTCAACTTGCAATTCTTCTACTTCTTTTTTTGCGGCTTCCATTGTCGGGATCGTCGCGCAGCAAATCACTGTCATGAAATCTGCACCTGCATCCGCGACATTTTTCGCCACGGTTCCGCCAGCATCCGCACATTTCGTATCCGCGACTAATTTCTTTTCAGGGTACATCCCGCGAATGCAGCGAATGGCTTTTTGCCCTTCCTGTAAACACAAAATCGTTCCCACTTCAATAATATCAACGATCGCGCCAACATTAAAAACGTCTGCCAACGCATGTTCCAAATCGTTATGATCCAATGCAATCTGTAAGTTCGGTCTGCTCATCTTGAATTCCTCTTTTACTTAGTTTTTTGATACAATGCTGATTCCGAAAATTTTTCACCAATTTCCTTCGCTGACATGACATTTTTGATGCCGATAACCGTCACGCCCTTTTTCTCCGCTTGAGTGAACATATTAAGAAAGTTTACAGGTGTAAAAACCACATCGTATTGCGTTGCAGAGCTTTTTCCTTCTGAGATCGCACAATGGTGGATTTTTGTAATAGGGACACTTAATTCCTTCATCGCCTTTTCCACACTTCTCATCATCATCAAGCTTGTTCCAGAGCCATTCGCGCAAGATACTAATATTCTCATTATAATTTCCTCCTTATTTGTCTTAACTGATTACTGTTGTTCTTGATATTTTTCTGCATACTGTTCGTAATCCTCTACAATCATGAAGTAGCCATCCGGATTCTTGCGGTATTGCAATTGCGGAATGATCAGGAGCCCAATTACTACCACTGCGATTCCGACATATCCGAGAACCTTCATGATCACGGCGAACACCGGCCAAGCAGTTGCCCAGTCGAACATTCCAATGTAGCCGCCGTATTTTGACATACCGATCCATGTGGCAAATAATGCCGAACCACCCACTTGGATGATCCCTGATAAGAAGGGAAATAGACAAGCCGCTTTAAATCCGCCGCGGTTATTCGCAAAGACGGCAATGACCGCATTGTCAAAGAACAATGGAATAAATCCGGCAATGACGATCGTTGGTGATTTTAATAAGATCAATAACCCGATCATTAAGAATTGTCCTAAAGCACCAAACAGGAAGCCGATCGTTACAGCGTTTGGCGAACCAAACCCAAAGGTCGCTGCCACGTCGATCCCTGGCACCGCACCAGGTAAGATCGTGTTGGATATCCCTTGGAAAGACTGTGTCAATTCGTCCACGAAGGTCCGCACGCCTAATTGTAAAATCGCTAGATACACGGCGAAATTCAGCGAGGTCGTCATAATGTAAAATAAGAAACTTTGTCCTTCCTCCATAAACTTCGCCTGTACAAGGTAATCCTGCCCTAATACTAATAGAATGATTCCAAAGAAGAACAGCATCAGTAACGAAGTCGCCACCATGTTCTCATTGAATATCGATAAGAACCCTGGCAGTTCGATATCCTCAAGTTTTTTGTCCATTTTTTCAGACTTGTGTTTCTTTTCATCGCGTTTCTTCATCCACTCCGCTAATTTTGCGAAGATGAAAATTCCAAACATTTGCTGATGGGCCACGGCAAAACCAGCGCCCTCGGTCAGCTCCTGCGTAATTCCTACAGTTAAATTGGAAGCGACTGCCCAATAACAGCCTAGGATCAATCCCATGAAAATCAATACCTGCACTCTGCCTAAATCAGGAAAGCAAAACAGGAGAATCCAAAAGGCTGTCGCCGACTGTTGAATCTGCACATTTCCTGTCGTAAAAACAGAACGCAGCTTCGTGTATTTTTGGAAACGAACCAGCAAAATATTCATGACAAAGGCGATCAAGAGCAGAATCATGACATCGCCAAAGGTTCGACCAAAGGTTTCCATCAATCCGGCATCCACCGCATTTTGTCCGAAATAAGGATCGGTTACCATCGCATTCAAGTTAAACCGTTCTTTTAATCCAACTAAGATTGGTCGGAAGTTGTTGACTAAGCCGCCTGAACCAACCGTCAAAATAAAGTACCCAACGGTCGCCTTCAGAAAACCCGCGACACATTCATATAATGGTCGTTTTAACAAAATGTACCCCAGCAACACAATAAATCCAATCAGGTACGCCGGCTGTGTCAAAATGTTTGTCGCAAAATATGTCCAAATACTTAACAAAAAGTCACCCATTCCTTTTTCCTCCTATACGTTAAACTCTTTCATCACAGCTTTGTACTCCTCGATTGATTGTGTTTCTGCTAACCGTTCGATCAGCCCTTCCGTCATCAATAATTCAGACAAATTTTGAATGTTTTCCATATGCTCTTCTGGATTTTTGGCTGCTAAAGTGAAAAATAAGACCGCAGATTTTTCTTCGTCGGCACTTTCAAAGGACACCGAATGCTTCATTTTCGTAAATGAGATCGCTGTTCCGAAGACGCCTTCGCTTTCTTCTGAGGAATGCGGCATAGCGACCTCTGGCACAATAACAATGTACGGCCCATGTTCTTCGACACATCGAATGATTTCGTCTACGTACGTTTGATCGATGATTTTTTTATCCAATAATAATTGGCAGCTTTCCGCAATCGCTTCTCGCCAATCCGTGATCTCTTTGTCGGAATAGTTGATCAATCCGTTGTCATAAAAATAGTTAAGCATGAGAGTCTCCTTTCTTTTTATAATAATGATGGGAATGGGGTGTCATTTTCTACGGAAAAGGCATCTTCAAAGCCGCGATAGAAATTAAATTCAAGATCATCTTTATTTGTCGGATACGTAAACTTTCCCCCTACTTGCCAAATGTACGGTTTAAACGCGTACTTCAATCGATCCTTTTTAAATTTCCAAATTTCTGTGATTTCCTTTGGATCGGCCATGAAGTTCGCCCAGATGTCATAGTGAACAGGAATAACTACCTTCGCATTTAAAGATTCCGCCATCCGCAGCATATCGACCGACGTTACCTTATCTGTGATACCTCTTGGATTTTCCCCGTAGGCTCCCAAACAAACATCAATTTTATACTCGTTCCCATGCTTCGCGAACATATTTGAATAGTGAGAATCTCCTGCATGATAAAGACTGCCTCCAGAGGTTTCAAACAAGTAGTTCACCGCAATTTCATCCATGTCTTGAGGCATCTTTCCTTTTAAAGTGACCTCTGGATCTTCACAAGTAACCAAAGCGGTCCGGTCAAAAGCTTCTAAGGCAACCACGTTGATATCTTTGATCTTGATTTCATCCCCTGGCTTAACGATCACCGTTTTCTCTTTTGGAATTCCCCATTTTAGCCACGTATTGACAACTTCCTTAGGCCCTACAAATTTAGCCTCTGGACAATTTTGATGCACCGCAGCAGCGGTATTGATGTCAAGGTGATCCGAGTGAATATGGGTCACTACCAGTGCGTCCACATTTTTCACTTCAAATGGATCAATCACAAAGGGCTGTGTCCGTAAATTTGGTTGCATCTTCTGAACACCGCTCATGCGCATCATCTGATGCCCCTTTTTCATCATGCCGTTTCCGTGACTTCTTTTTCCAGTACCACACCACAGATCACATAGAATATTGGTTCCTTCATGACTCTTTAGCCAGATGCCTGTACAGCCTAACCACCACATTGCGAAGGTGCCTTCCTTCACTTTTTCTGCTTCAATCTCTTCATTTAAATAGGTACCCCACTCAGGAAAAGTATCTAATACCCAGCTTTCTTTCGTTACGTCATTGACTGTTTTGCCCATTATAATTGCTCCTCACATAAATTTGATATGACTTACAATTAAATCTTAAAGCGTATTCGACGTTATGAAAACCCTTTTATATGACTTTCTACAGTTTATATGATTTTCTATCCATTTTTAATGATTTTCTTAGTATAATGTAAGCGGTTAAAGAATTTTAAATGAACTTTTCGCTAAACACAATCATTTATTCAACGGAACATTCCTTTAGGAGGTCAAATAATGAAGAACTCGCTCATCAATATCAATAAACGTCAAAAGAATATTTTGGAACTACTGCAATTGACCGAACAAATGACGACTGATGAATTGGCAAAAGCCTTAGACGTATCCATCAGTACAGTTCGAAGAGATTTAAATTTATTGGAAGAAAAAAATGAGATTATTCGAAACTATGGTTACTGTTCTTACAATTATGAGAACAAAACGGACTTTGATCAGTCTGGCCCAGAGCGTATCAAGCAGGCGATCGCCAGAGAAGCTAGTAAATACGTGAGTGATTACGACACTCTGTTTATCAACTCAAGCTCGACTGCACTAAAAACACTCGATTTTATCCATTCGAATCATTTAACCGTCGTGACAAATAATGTAAAAGTTAATTACTCTCCCCATAAAGACAACTGCAACTACATATTGACAGGTGGGGAAATGCGTTTTCCAAAAGAAGCACTCGTTGGAGATATTGCTCTGCACACCATTTCTTCGATGAATGCGGATGTCTGTGTGATCGGCTGCAGCGGCGTCAGTTTAGAAAATGGCGTAACTACAAAGATCCTAAACGAATCTACCATCAATGAAATGATGATCAATAAAACCATCAAATGTAAAATTTTAGTTGCGGATCATCGAAAAATTGGATTGACCTCAAAATTTAAAATCGCTGATATCTCAGTTTTTGATTACTTGATTACGGACAAATTTTCTTCGCAAAATATAGTAAATGAAATTAGGAATGCGGGCGTAAAGGTCATTCAAATTGATTAACAAAAAACCCTCGAACACGTAAGGACTGTGTTCGAGGGTTGCTTCATTCTATAAGAATTATTTTGTTTCTAAAACGCCGCTCTTTCCTCTCGCCATTTTCATAGAGAAAATCCACGTCACCATAGTGATGACTGTCAACGCAATCAAGAGCTGCCATCCTAGTTGATAAGAACCAGTCTGATCATAAATAGTGGCGATCATCAATGAGCCGAGTGTCAATCCGACTTGGGTAATACTGCTAATGATCCCATAGACTTCTGCGTAGTGCTCTCTTCCATAAATACGCGCAGTGATCAATGGAGGCGAGACTGTCCCGATCGGAGTCCCCAATCCAAAACAGAAAGCCATTAAATAAATCATCACCAGTTGATGACCATTTAACAATAAAATAAATGCCAGCGTCATGAACCCACAACCGAAAATGGTACTTTTCACCGTACCAAAGCGATCATCGATCCAGCCTAAAATCAATTTACCAAAAATCCCTACCAACGAATACAAGGAAATGATGGAAGATTTCACCACGACTCCGTGCATTTCTTCTAAAGCAGGAGGAAATTGTCCTAATGAACCGGAATTCAACAGCCCGTTACAAAAAATTCCAATAACCAACATCAAAAAGATCGGTTGTTTGATTAACTGTTGGATGTTCAATGACGTCTTTTGTTCCGTTTTTTCTGTCGGACTAGCTAGGTTGCTTGCACCATAAGCCTTTAAGCCCATCTCGGCAGGACTCTTCTTCAAAACAAATAATGAAATTGGAAGCGTGATGATCAGCAAAAGGAACGCGATCATCCGGTAAGATGCCCGCCAGCCGAAGTTTGCTAATAAATAGCTTAGTACCGGGCTGAAAATAAATCCGCCCAGACCAATCCCCGCCATAGCGATACTCATCGCTAAGCCGCGCTTTTCTTCAAACCAGTTGGTGATGATCATACTGACTGGGATCAAAGTACTGCTCGTATACGCAATTCCTAATACAATCGCCAGCAAGTACAATTGCCATGCCGCAGTAGCAAAAGAAAAACTGAAATACGCCGCAATGAAAAACAGCAAGGCGATCGTTTGTATTTTCTTCAAATTTCCCGTCGCTAATTTTTTCGCTACAAAAGGTGAAAAAATGATCCCCATTGATTGCGTGATCGTGTTGACCAGGGTAAATGCACTACGGGAAATCCCTAAATCGTCGGTCACTGATAATAAGTAGACATTGGCTAAAGACATAACCATCGGAACAATCGTCGCGGTAATACAAACACACCCAAAAACGACCTTCCATCCATAAAACAGCTTCTTTTCTTTCATATTAGCTCTCCTGACCAAAATAATCTGACACGATCGTTCCCATCGACTTCGCAGCAATCAGCATAGAGTCTTCATCAATATCAAATTTCGGATGGTGATGGGGATAAGAAACTTGTCCCTCTCCAGTCGCACCAATATAAAAGAAGCAGCTTGGCCGTTCTTGGCAATAATAGGCAAAATCCTCTGATGGAGCGATCGGGCCGCTGTCAACAACTGCTTTTAATTCAGAAAATGAGTGCTCTTGTAAACTATTCGCAACAAATTCAGTCAGTTTTTGATCATTCGTTAAAACAGGATAATCATCTGCATAATCCAAATCAAAAGTCGCGCCATAAGCTTCGCAAACCCCTTTGACGACACTCTCGAAGGCCTCTTTGATAATAGGACGACTGGCTTCGTTCATCATGCGAATGTCCCCTTCCAAATAAACGGCATCCTTTAAGACATTGGCAGATCCCTTTCCATCAAAAGATCCCACTGTCAATGTCGTCATATCGAATGGGTTCACGCGACGACTTACGATGCTTTGCAAGTTTACGACAATTTGGCTGCCGACTAAAACCGCATCAATCCCGGCGTTAGGCATAGAGCCGTGACTTCCTTTTCCTTGCACTTTCAATTTGAAGGTCGCACGCCCCGTTTGAGTAGGACCGGCATGATAATAGACCGTGCCAAGATCAAAGCCTGACATCACATGACACCCAATCACATGATCTACCCCTTCAAGGCAGCCATCTTTGATCATTTGAATCGCTCCCCCTGGTGGTGTTTCTTCCGCAGGTTGATGCAGAATCGTTACTTTTCCTGTCAATTGATCCTTCAGTTCAATCAAGCTTTCTGCCAAAATCAGCATATAAGCAGTGTGAGCATCGTGACCACAAGCGTGCATGACTCCAGGATTTTCAGATGAAAACGGGAGCCCCGTTTCCTCTTGGATCGGCAATGCGTCAAAATCCGCGCGCAAAGCAAGATTTTTCCCTGGTTTGCCGCTGTCGATCTCCACGACCACCCCGTAACCGCCAACATTCTTTTTCACTGTACATTCCAAGTCTTGATAAAAATCCGTGATGTATGCAGCCGTCTTCTGTTCCTTAAAAGATAACTCCGGGTGCGCATGTAAATAACGTCGGATCTCAATCATGCGCTCCTTTTTTGATTCAATTGCCCTTAACAAATTTTCTGCAAAATTCTTCATATTTTCCTCCCCTAAAGAATAAAATGATTTGTTGAATAAATAATAGCACATTTCACCTCATCGCTACAGGGTTTCTAAAAAATAAAAAAACAGAATTATTAATTTTTATTTACAAAATAAATAGATAGGAATTTTTTAGAAATTTCTTCATTGCTAGATAAAAATACAGCGAATTTTTATTAAATAGTCAAGACACCTATTCATATAACAAAAAAATAGTTTTCCTGGTCTCTAGAAGGACTAAGAAAACTATTTTCAAGCGAGGATTATTGTTCGTCCCATCTTTTCATATATTCTTCCGCAGTTTTTGTCACCAAGTTAAAATCATTGGCTGCTACACCTTTAAATAAATTGCCGCCCACACCCACAACGAGTGCTCCTGCTTGCTTCCACTCTGACAAATTATCCAAATTGATTCCGCCAGTCGGCATAATGGTTACTTGTGGTAACGGGCCCTTCGCTGATTGAATCATTTGTGGCGTGAAGCTAGTTGCTGGGAACAATTTGACGATCTCAGCTCCGCTTCTCATTGCCTGTCGCATCTCCGTAATTGTCATGCAGCCTGGCATGTAAGGGATTTGGTACAAATTACACAATTCCGCTGTCTCTTGATCGAAACAGGGGCTGACAATAAACTCCGCTCCAGCCAAGATCGCTAAGCGCGCAGTGACTGCCTCAAGAACCGTTCCAGCACCGATAATAACGGCAGTTTCCGATTCATGATTCTTTTTCAGCTCTGCAATCACTTGATCCGCATGAGGGACAGAAAATGTGGCCTCGATTCCTTTGATCCCGCCTTTAATGACAGCTTCCGCCGCTTGAAGAGCCTGTTCCTTCGATGCTTCTCTAACCACTGCAACGATTCCTGCTTTTTCTATCCGGTTTAATACATCCACCTTTTTCATTTGATCGACCTACTCGACATTGACATGTTCATGAAGGGCATCTTCATTTGATGTTTGGTCCCGCTGCGCGAGTTTTAAGGTCAAGGCATCCAACGTAATGTGCACGGTCTGATCAAATAGGCTCGACAATAATTGGACGGAGCTGATTCCAGCACCCGTTTTTGTAGCACCCGGAACCACGATCACTTGATCTGCAAGCTTGGCTAATGGCGAATTCTTATCGCTAGTCAATGCAACAATATCCAGACCTAATTTCTTCGCTATTTCTGTATCTGCGACAATTCCCTTTGTCGTACCCGAGCCGGAGATCGCAACCCACGTGTCCCCTTTTTGAATAGAAGGAGTGATGGTTTCCCCCATTACGTAATCCGTATAGCCAATATGCATCAAGCGCATCGCAAATCCCTTCGCTTGAAATCCGCTGCGACCAGCACCTATGACGAAGATTCGTTTGTCTTTCTGAAACAGCGGTAATGCTTCCTCCAATTCCGTTTCATCTACTAACGCCATTACTTGGTTGATTTCTTCCATAATCGTTTTGATTGTTTTCATTTGTGAACAGCTCCCATAAATTCATTTACTGCTTTGAGCGGATCTTCCGCTTTTGTTATTTTTGATCCTACGATAATGACTTCTATAATCCCTTGCTCAGCCAAAGTTTCAGCCTGTTTCAAGTCAATTCCGCCAGCGATCGCCAATCGCTTGATACTCGGATACTTTTGGCGAAAGGCTCCTACGCTTGCCGCCGCATCAAACTGATCTTTTCGGTCAACCGAATGATGCAATGCATAGATCGCTTCTGGAAAGTCTTTGATCTGTTCAATTTTCTCATCGGTCACTTCAAGTAAATCGATCATCATTGTTTTGTTTTCTTTTTGAGTTACGTCATAACAGGCCTTTAAGGTATCTACAGATGCTGCCCCCATCACAGTGACGATCTCTCCACCATAACGAAAAGCCTGACGAAACTCATAAGCACCTTCATCAATAGTTTTGCTATCTACCAGTAGAAGCGATTCTGTTAAGACCGCACTCAATTTCTCAATCGCCAAATTCCCATAATCTTTGACGAGTGATGTTCCCATCTCTAAAATATCTGTCTTTCCATTTAATTGTTTCGCTAATGCAATTGCGTCATCTAGCGGAACACGGTCGATTGCTGCTTGTAATTTCATGCGTTCACTTCCTGTTGTTGTAAAAAAGCTTCCAGCTCTTGCTGTGTTGGGTAGCCATCGTTATCGCCGGGTGATTGGACTGCCATCGCTCCGATCGCGTTTGCTCGCACTACTGCTTCCTTCAACGTTTTTTCTTCTATTAAAGCAGTAATCAATCCGACAGCGAACCCATCTCCTGCACCGACTGTGTCTACTACCTTAGCAACCTTAAAACCTGGAACTGTGAATTGTGTGCCGTCTTTTTGCTTAACATAGGCGCCTTCCGTTCCTAATTTAACAATCACAGTTTGTGTCGCTTCGCCATTGTTTAAATAAAAATCTGCAATGGCTTCTGGATCACGACTGCCCATCAGAATTTCACCTTCATTGATGCCAGGCAAAACAATTTCCGCATGAGCAGCCAGTTCATTGATTGTTTCTACCATTTCCTCTGTACTTACCCACAGTTGAGGGCGTAAGTTCGGATCAAAAGTTGTACGGATGTGATTTTTTTCCAATAAACGGATCAAATAACGGAAAGCTTCACGCGCTTCCTTCGAGATCGCCGGGAAAATCCCCGACAAGTGGGCCATCTTAACATCCGAAAAATCAATCGTATCTAATACGGATTGGTCGAAATGTGCCGCTGCTGAACCCTTGCGGAAATAGAAAATACTTGGATCGCCTTCGCTGACACGATCCTTCAATTGGAAAGCTGTCCAAAAATCAGCACTTTCTGAGATATAATCAGTACCGATCTCATTTTCGTGCAAACGGTCAATGATAAATTCACCAAAGGGATCTTTTCCCACTTGTGTAATGTATTCACTGCTATGTCCTAAACGAGAAACCCCAACAGCCACATTAACCTCCGCTCCAGCTAAAAATTTTTGAAAATGACACGCATCCTTCAAAGACTTGTCTACTTCCTCTGATCCAAACAAAGCAATCGGTTCACCAATCGTTAAAAATTCACTCATGTTCACTACTCCTTTTTCAATTTAATGTATTTTTCGTTAAAGTAAGATATACGCAGCAATCAAATTCAATACCGTTGCGGCCCACGCCCATGGCAAGCCAGTGAGTAAAAATGTTTTTGTATCCAATCCCGCGTATTGTACAGACCATAAATTCCAAGATTGCGTGATACACGCAGACACACCCATCATGGATGGAACAACTAATAACCCATACAAGAAATATTGGTCAAACATCCCTGTTCCAACTAAGATCGCTGCGGTGGCAGCCCCTGCTCCATAAAGCATCAACGGACCACGGAAGTAAGATAGCGGGGCGATGATGGCGATAATAATGATCATCACAAGTTTGCTATCAGGTATGATTGCTTGGAAAACACTGGTAAATCCAGACATCGCATGTACCGCTGCAGATTGGAACATCGTTAAGACGAACAACATAATCAATAATCCTGCAATATCACTAATCGCATGTTTAGCGGTTTCATTCATCATCGTGACAAATTTGCTGTAGCGTTTCATATTTCCAGTCGCCGCAAATGCGATAATCGTTGAAAGAAGAAGGGCCGGTACGGCATCCCATTTGGCAAAGATACTTAGTGCTACAGGCATTACTGGCAAAATGTAGGTCCACATTGGAACATCTACAATTTCTTCTTCCGTATCACTTTCTACGATCTCAGGTTTCCCGTTACGAATTTTCTTCGCATTAAATAAAATGAACAAGATCAAGATGATCATCTGGACACCCATTGCAACGAAGCCGAAGCGCTGATAATGAGGTCCCCATTCTACTTTAGGAAAGAACACCTGAAATTGGACAAACAGTACATTGTTTACGTACATTGCAGCACCAATGGCAAGCGTAAAAATCGAAACGGCAATATTCTTTGGTACGCCGATCGAGAACATGATCGGAAATAAGATGACCCCCACAGCGATGGCTGACCCAACACCGTAAGAACTCGTAAAAATTAAAGCGATTACAAGAGCGATCAGAATTGTTGCCAATACGGGACTCTTTTTCCCAACCTTTTCTGTTCTCCGACTGATACTTCCTGCAATTCCAGTATCTACTAAGACTCGGCCAAACCAAGAACCAAAGATAATATAGGCTGCTGTCTTCCCATAATTCAGAACCGGTTCAGTAAATATTTCCTTTACAGCGGTGTTAAAGGGTACCATTCCGATGATCGTCCACAAAATTGCCATTACGAAGAAGCCAACGGTTAAGTTTCCACCTTTCATCGCGTATAAAACAAAAATGATAAAGGTTACTGCTAGTAAAATCCCAGTTATCGCACTCCCCATGCTTGTTCACCTCCTAGTATTTATTCAACTCGCTTAAAATACGTTGATATTTTGACACTGGTTTTGCATGGTCCTCCACAAAGAAATCATTTTCCATGTGGTTAAATTTTTGAATGAGGTAATATCCAGTTAAATACGCTGCTAATGCTTCCTTCGCAGCAGTTTCCATATTTTCCTTATCGATCTCAGGTCGATGAATCGTTTCCATAAAATGATACGCAAATGTTTCAGGATCGATTTTTGTTTGTTGATCTGTCATTAAAATTCACCCTCCAATAATTCTTTTGCTTCTACTATTTCCGCATTTTCGGTCGTTGGATATTCAATGGCAACTGGAACATTCTGCGGCAGTTGTTTTAGCACATTTCGCCAGTCAATTTCACCATGATCTAGACCAGCAGCTTGCGGCTGATGCCCCTTGTATCGAACATCCTTTACATGAATATAATGAACATAGTTTCTCAATGTTTCGGCAGCTCGTACTTCATTCTCACCGACAAAGCGCCAGTTCCCTAAGTCGTACACATAACCGATCGCTATTCCAGCATTTGTCACAGCCTTCATGTAAGCATCGATTGCCTTTATCGTGCCGGAGGTCTGCGTTTGATCATTTTCGATAGATATTTCTATTCCCTCGTCAACAAGCGCTTTCAATTCTTGTTCATGAAGCTCTCCATCAAAGTCTCCGATGTTCCATTTAATATGCTTCACTCCCATTTGTTTTGCTTCTTTTAAATAAGCCATTAATTTAGGATTCAGGGCTCCATTTACATAAATGTCATCAGGGACACTGTAAAACAACGTCAGCCCTAATCGCTGTGCTTCAGATTGAATAACATGAATCTCATTTTCAAGATCCTTAAAATACTCACGTCGAACTTCTACTTGTTGAAATCCTAAATCTGCTGATTCCTGCAACAAGTCGCTTTGAAGAACTCCGCTTTCTACTTTATCGGAAAAAACTAAAAAATTAAGCACTAATTTATTATCACTCATAATACCCTTCCCTTCAGTTAGTTAACCGGTTTCTATAAAAAATAGTAAACCGGTTTCCATGAATTGTCAACGGTTTCATAATTAAAAAACATTGCCGAGCTATAAAAAAATAAGCGCCACACGGAAACCGGTTTCCATGTGGCGCTTATTTTTGTTTTGTTTATTTCATTTAATAACGTTCTAAACAGATTTTCTCCAACGTATAGTTGACGGAACGATGACCTCTTCCGTTTCCATTGAAGGTTGTGCAAGTTTTTCAAGCAGGTGTTCCGCTGCCGCTTCTCCGATTTTTCTGGATGGCTGCTCAACACTCGTGATCCCCGGCCCAACAAGTTCAGTCAAATTCCAGTCATCGAATCCTGTCACGCCTACTTGTTCAGGAATGTTTATTCCTTGATGGATCAACCAAGATAGGACATCCATTAGTGTACGTCCGTTTGATGCAAAGAGCAGTGTTCGTGTCTGATCATTGCTCAGAATCTCTGCTAAGTCGCGGCTTAATTGATCTTCATGCTGGATTTCTAGCAATCGGCACTCTTTTCCAGCAGCTTTTACGACCTTGTTTACTGTCTCGTAACG
This sequence comes from Enterococcus sp. 12F9_DIV0723, assembly GCF_002174375.1. Classification (NCBI taxonomy): domain Bacteria; kingdom Bacillati; phylum Bacillota; class Bacilli; order Lactobacillales; family Enterococcaceae; genus Enterococcus; species Enterococcus sp. 12F9_DIV0723. The sequence continues at coordinate 2,033,379 of NZ_NIBK01000001.1, forward strand.
CAATTCCCGCGTGCTGACATCTTTGATCGGCTCACTCACAACGACCACTTTTTCGTAGCCCTGCGCCAATGCTCTTTCTAAAATCTCTTTGGTCGCAGCGCTATTGTTCGTTAAAACGGATGACCATTGTTCCGGCTCTGTTTGCCGATCGACTAATAAAAGAGGAATGTTCCGCTCTGAGATATACGCATAGTTGGCTGACTGGCGAGAGGACGGCTGCAAAATAATCCCTTCAACACTCTGATCCACTAGTTTTTCTAAAAGATGCTTTTCCTGTTCCACTGAATTTGCGGCATCCATAATGATCATTTGGTAGCCACTTCGTTCCAATACTTCACCGATGCCTTTTAGGAGCAATGACGAATACATATTAGAAATATCGGCTACGACTACACCAATTAAATAGCTGTGCTTTGATTTCAACGCCTGTGCTTGTCGACTGGGCCGATAATTCAGCCGTTGAATGACCTCAGCGATTTTTTCTTTTGTCTCTTTTGACATATTTCCAAAGTTATTATTTAAATATCGAGAGATTGTTGTTTTTGAGACACCAGCTTCTTCGGCAACCTCTTTAATCGTGATTTTTTTCATCCGTGCTTCTCCAACTGTCTTTTTACTCATTTTAGCGAATTTCGTACCGAATGGAAAGGAACTACTCTAAAAACACCGCCGCTGGCAGTTATTCTTTCATATAATAGAAAATAAAAGCGCATTCTTGATCGTTCGTTTTGGTCTTGAGAGTTTATCTTACAATGAAACCAAATGCACTTTCCTTCAAAATTGTAATGATGTTTTCAACGTTTTCTTTTATACTTAGTGTAATCGAATTCATTTAGGAGTGTTGAAATGGAAACTTATCGTGTTGCTTTTTTTGATATTGATGGTACTTTAGCAGATAATCATCTGCCCCATCACTTGCCTTTCGCTGAGCGCGTCCCCGATTCAGCAAAACTTGCTTTGAAAAAATTAAAAGAAAAGAATATTGAACCGGTCATCGCTTCCGGCCGTCATTATCAGACGATCACTCAATTAGCCGAAACACTTGGTGTAGACAGCATTATTTCCTCGAACGGCAATTGCGTCCATTATCGTGGCCAAATGATCCATGAAAATAGTATCCCGCCAACGTTACTGACCCAGCTCGTCGACCATCTTCGAGAGCAAGACATCGAATTTTTAATTGAGACTTCTGGTGGCATCTATTGCTATGAAAGTAATAAATATCATGGAGACCATCCCGCAGAAAAAACTTTTCTAAAGGAAAATGATCCTTTACCTGAGAACGTTCTTCAATTGATTGTTCCTTGGACAGAAGAAATAGACTTTAAACTAGATCCACATTCCCCGTTAATTGCTGAAAAGGTAGCGCCTGTCGCAGCCAATATTCATCTAAAAACCGGCACAAAGGCAGAAGGTATCCATAAAATATGCGCGTCCATGCGGATCACAGCTGAACAAGCTTTAGCATTTGGAGACGAAGAAAATGACTTCACTATGTTTGAAGCAGTCGGGTTTCCTGTTGCTATGGGAAACGCAGCGCCAGCACTAAAGGAAAAAGCTGCCCATATCACCTCTTCCGTATCAGACAATGGCATCTGGAATGCCTGTGTTGAGTTAGGATTGATCACCGAATAAAAAAATTCCGCCAAAATAACTCTTGGCGGAATTTTTTTAACGTTCGTTGATTGTCTGATAGTTTTGATCTGTAGAGACTTCCATATATGCCGGACGTATAATTTTCTGAACGTTGACCAATTCTTCAATGCGGTGCGCCGACCACCCTACGATTCGAGCAATCGCAAACATAGGGGTATACAATTCTGGCGGCAAATCTAACATATGATAAACAAACCCGCTGAAGAAATCGATATTGGCACTAACGCCTTTATAAACTTTACGCTTTTCAGAAATGATCTCAGGAGCTAACCGCTCTACTTTGCGGTACAAATTAAACTCAGCTGAAGCTTCTGATCCTTTCTCAGCTGCTAATTTTTCCACATAGCGTTTGAATATTTCTGCCCGCGGATCGGATTCCGCGTAAATAGCATGGCCCATTCCGTAAATCAATCCTTGTTTGTCAAAGGCTTCTTTATTTAAGATTCTTTCTAAGTAGTCGCGTATCTCGTTCTCGTCTTCACAATCATTGATAGTCGCTTTTAAATCTTCCATCATACGGGTCACTTTGATGTTTGCGCCACCGTGCTTTGGTCCTTTTAAAGACCCTAATGCCGCTGCGATGGTTGAATAGGTATCTGTACCACTAGAAGTAACTACACGAGTCGTAAACGTCGAATTATTTCCCCCGCCATGTTCCATATGTAAAACCAATGCCATATCCAGCGTTTGTGCTTCTTGAAATGTGTATTTTTTATCAGGACGCAGCATAGTTAGAATGGCTTCTGCTGTACTCAAGCTCTCATCTGGACGATGAATGTACATGCTCTCCCCTTTAGTGTAATGATTATAAGCATGATAGGAATAGACCGCGATCATCGGAAATGTAGCGATCAACGACAATGATTGATCTAATACGTTCTCAATGCTGACGTCATCCGTTTTCTGATCATAACATCCTAATGTCAGAACGCTTCGAGACATCATATTCATAATATTATGCGAAGGTGCTTTCATGATAACATCACGTACAAAGTTGGTTGGGAGTGTTCGTCTTTTACCTACTAAAGTATTGAATTCCACTAACTCCTCTTGGGTCGGAAGCGAGCCAAATAATAACAAATAACTGATTTCTTCGAACCCTAAACGCCCTTCGGATACAAACCCGTTCACCAGCTCATTGATATCAATACCGCGATAGCGCAATTCTCCATATTTAGAGATGACTTTGTCTCCATCCATAATTTGCGGATGAATCGTGGAGATATTGGTCAAACCAGCTAAAACGCCTTTACCATCAAGATCCCGCAGTCCTTTTTTTACATTATGTTTCCTATATAAAGAAGCGTCTAAATAGTCCTCTTTTCGGCATATCTCAGCCATTTGGTTCAAATCTAACATCATTGTGTCCTCCTAACCATCATTTGTTTAACAATCGAGTCAAGAAACATTATAACACCATTGGCGTAAAATGAAATACTTTTAATAATTTCATTTACCTGTCTCTTATACACATCTAGATGTGTATAAGAGACAGATTCATAGCTTTCTCCAACAATAATCGCTTCTTTATTCATTCAACCACCTCATTCATGTTTTATACTACACTTATATAGTAGCATTAAGTGGAGTAAAAAACCATTTTAAAGGTGTTATTTATTAAATAAGCCTCTTTTTAAAGCAACGAACGTAATTTTATTCCACATTTTCTAACAATAACGCCACATATTGTTCTAAATAAAATTGATCGATTTGATCATACATTCCTACTTCAGAGCTATCCAAATCCAGCACTCCAATCAACTGATCCCCTTTCTTCATAGGAACAACAATTTCTGATTGCGCCGCAGAATCACAAGCAATGTAGTTTTTATGCGTCATTACATTTTCGACGATCAGTGTTTGATTCTTCTCAGCAGACTCTCCGCAAACCCCTTTTCCCATTGCAATATGCACACATGAGACATTTCCTTGAAAAGGTCCCAGAATCAGTTCGCCTTCTTTGAACAAATAATATCCAACGAAAACTGTTTCTTGCAATGTCTGGTTCAATAAAGCTGATGAGTTTGCCAGATTCGCAATCAGATCTGTTTCCCCTTCCAGTAATGCTTTTTGCTGCATCAATAATAATTTATACGCCTCTTCTTTTGCTTCTTGATTTTTCCAACTCATAGTCTTTTCCTCCAATAATAATTCCTCATTCATCGAGTAACATTAGAAAATAAGGAACTTTTGGTTTATTCTACCCTAACCACAGGAAGAACGCTATTTTTAAAAATAGCCTTTATTTAAGCCATTAGAACGATTTCATTCGTCTTATTTACGATTTGTCAAGAGTATAAAGCCTTAATTCTTCTAATTAATATTTCATTCGTATTACAAAATATACGGTTGCATGAAGAATCAACTACTTTAAACTTTTTACTCATATCTTCTTATATAATTGAATCCGAAAGATGAAAAAAGTGAGGGAAACCATTGATTAAGTTGAAAAAATATACGGCACTGACTTTGTGTGCCTTGACATTGACTACTGCTCCAATAAGCGTCTTAGCAGATGAATACGATCAAAAAATTGCTGATCAGGATAAAAAAATCTCTGAACTGCAACAAACTGAACAATCTGTAGAGGATCAAAAAGCGGCGTTAGAGCAAGAAGTTGCCGCAATAGAAAAAGAAGTCAACGCAGTCTTAAAAGAAAAGACGACTGAAGAAAAGAAATTAAGCGACTTAACTGCTAAAATCGCTATTCTTCAAGAAAAAATCCAAAAACGTGACGAACAAATCAGAAACCAAGCGCGTGACGTGCAGACAAAACACGATTCTGCATCAATCGTTGACGTCGTGATCAATGCGAAATCTGTTGGCGATGCTGTGAAGAAAACTATGGCTGTTTCAACCATTTTAACAGCTAGTAAAAATATCATGGAACAGCAGACTAAAGACAAGGCAGAGCTTCAAAAGCTTGAAAAAGAAGCCGAGCAGCGCCTGCAAGTAATCAATAAAAAAACTGCTGAACTAAAAGGCAAGCAAGAACAGCTTGTAAAAGCCAAGTTAGATCAGCAAGTAAAAATCAATGATATCCAAGCAAGTATCGCTACAGAAAAGAGCGAAAAAGAGAAATTTGAAAAGCAAAAAGAAGACGCTGAAAAGAAACGACAAGCAGCGTTGAAAGCATTAGAAGAACAACGTAAAAAAGAAGCGGAAGCCCGTGAAAAAGCGCAAGCGGAAGCTGAAAAACAAGCGCAAAAAGCGGCAGAAGAAGCGCAAAAAGCGGCGGAAGAAGCTGAAAAGCAAGCGGCTGCTGCAGAGACGGCTAAACAAAAGCAAGAAGCTGAGATCGCGCAATTGGAAGCACAGAAGCAAGAAGAACAAGCAAAACAACAAGAAGAACAAGCTCAGACTGTTACGGATACGAGTGCCACTCGGGTTACTACAAACCCGGTAGAACCAGCAGCAACACCAAGCGCTAGTGAAGAAAAACCAGCAGCTCCTGCTGCAACAAGCAGCGGCTGGGCTTCTCCTCTATCCATCGGCTTAGTAGTAACAAGCCCATTTGGTCAGCGCCAAGATCCAACAGGTGCATCTGGTTCTCAACATGATGGCGTCGATTTTGCCGGTGCCGCGGGAACACCGATCATGGCTTCTAAAGGTGGAAAAGTGGTTGAGTCAGGATTTCATTGGTCCGCTGGGAACCACGTAGTGATCCAGCATGCGGATGGGTACTATTCATACTATATGCATATGGTTTCAGCCCCAAGTGTCGGCGTAGGCTCAGAGGTTAACGCTGGACAAGTATTAGGCGGCATGGGAACAACTGGTAATTCTACGGGTGTGCATTTACACTTTGGTGTCTCCACTGCATTGTGGTCTGGATTTGTTAATCCTGCTCCACTATTAGGCGTTTAAACAAAACAAAAAAGTACAGAACAATGGTCAGAGAAATTCTGATTCTTGTTCTGTACTTTTTTTATTCTGCTTCTGAAATGTCTTTTGCGATTTCATCTAGTTTGATTTCATTGTTTAAGTAATCTGCATTTTCTGTTGGGAAATGTTGACGGAATTCCGCTAATTCCATTAATTCAATGCGTCCATCGGCTAATTCAAAATCCAATACATGGCCGCCGAAGGTTTCATCGTCACTAATAAAATGTAAATGGAACCCCCCAGAGGCCGCACCGTGGAACAGCTCTGGTGTAAAGAACCCGACAATGGTACCCCGCAGGTTATCTGCTTCAAATTCAGGCTGGTTGCGAGCGATCTCTACGAATCTCGGATACGGTTTCTCCTGTTTTGGGGCAACTCGCACATGCATGTGCTTGAACGTTCCCTCTATCTTAACAGCCGCAAATAAATTGTGGCTGATTTTTTTTAGGACTTCTGCTTTCACTTGCTCATCAGACACTGCTTCAAGTGAAAATTCTTGATCTGAATCAAAACGAGTCACTGCTGCATAAGGTGTCCATTCGTCGCCGGTCAGTCGTCTTACCTTCCCTGTTTCATCTGTATGATAAATCACTCCGTCTAGAAAAAGCACTTCTCCATTTGATCCTTCAAGTGTGCCCAAGCCAAAATCGCCATAGTTGGACAAGGCGCCGATTTTTTCAGTACCATCCATCAAATCTTGCATCAATCCACCGAGTGTACCGTGTTGGTAGATATAACTTTTTGTCTTCACTGTCATGTACAATCCCCTTCTATCTCTCTTCTGACTGTCGCGTATCTACGGATTTCTTAATAAAATTGATCGGGTAAAATGGTTTTTCCTAATTCCTTATTATCTGAATAATCAATCGGGATGTCGATGATCACAGGACCGTCTGTTGCCAAGCCTTCTTGGATCGCGGCTTCTAATTCGGCTTGTGATGTCGCCCGTAATCCTTTTGCGCCAAAGGCTTCGGCATATTTTACAAAATCAACGGGTCCAAAGTGGACACCCGCAGAACGATCGTATTTCATTTCTTCTTGGAACTCTACCATATTGTAGCTGCCATCGTTCCAGATCAAGTGGATGATTTTTTGTTTTAAACGCACCGCTGTTTCAAGCTCTTGAGCGGAGAATAAGAATCCGCCGTCTCCAGAAACAGAGAAAATTTGTGTATTCGGACGAACCAATGCGGAGGAAATCGCCCATGGTAAGGCTACACCCAGTGTTTGCATCCCGTTACTGAATAACAAGTGGCGTGGTTCATAGCTGCGGAAATGACGAGCCATCCAAATGTAATGACTACCGACATCCACCGTGACCGTCATCTCATCGGTGACATTTTTTTGCAGCGTATCAATGACTTCTAGTGGATGCACACGCCCCTCCGTCGTTTCACTCTTTTGTCTGCCATTCGTTAATTTTTCTTGCAGCGTTGAAAGATAGTGTTGTGCATCGTCTGATAATTGATACGTTGAAATGGCATCTCCTAATCGATCGATCGTTTTGGCGATACTGCCGACCAATTCTACTTCTGGCTGCATGTATTGGTCAATTTCCATCGGTACTTCATCTATTACCACAATACGCGCATCTTTTTCAGCATTCCAGTTTCGCGCTTCGTACTCGATTGGGTCATAGCCGATTGCTAAAACTAAGTCGCTGCGTTTTAACAGCATGTCTCCCGGCTGATTGCGGAAAAGTCCGACACGGCCGAAGAAATGATCTTCTAGTTCCCGAGAAATAATTCCCGCTCCTTGGAAGGTTTCAACAACTGGCAGCCCTGTTTTTTCAACAAGTTTGCGAATCGCTGCTGTTTCCTTTTCACCTGAAGCGCGCATTCCGACTAACAAAGCGGGCAGCTTTGCCTCATGGATTCGTTTCACCAAATCATCGATATCCTCATCAGAGGCAGACCCTAAAATTGGGGCTGACATTGGTTTGATTGCTTCACCCTTCACTTCGCCATCCGTCACATCTTGAGGAATGGATAAGAAGCTTGCACCTTTTTTGGCGGTCTTAGCGATACGGTAGGCGTTCGCGATATTTTCCGATAGCATTTCAGGATCTTGAATCTCTGAACTATATTTTGTAATAGGTGCGAATAATTCTGTATTTTTCATGCTTTGATGAGTCAGCTTAGAAAGATCTGAACGTTTTACTTGTCCTGCTAATGCAAGAACAGGGTCTCCTTCTGCTGTAGCCGTCACTAGTCCAGTCGCTAAATTGCTTGCACCGGGACCGCTCGTGGCGATCACTACACCCGGTTCTCCCGTCAAACGCCCAATGGCTTGTGCCATAAACGCCGCATTTTGTTCATGACGAGCTAGGATCAATTGTGGCCCATGATCCTCTAATGTATCAAATACGCCGTCGATCTTGGCACCGGGAATTCCGAAGATAAATGGCACGTTATGGTTTTCTAAACTATTAACAATGATTTCTGCACCTTTTTTACTCACTGTATTACATCTCCTTAAAATCTGTATCACTTACATTCGTTAATATAGCATCAATTTATTAATTTATCAACGATGAAACATCACGAATAATTGTTTTATCAAAATCCAAAAAAAGAAGCCTCATTTCTGAGACTTCTCGCATTATTCTGTAAAATTGAATTCCGCTGACCAATCAAACTCACCTGAACGTTCATAGCTTTGCGGCCAATGACTGCACCAAGCAGGCCCTTCAAAATTTTCAATTACATCTGAACTGGCCGTATAAGGCTTGATATCCAGAATCGGACTATCATTTTCCGCATCAAGATACTCAAGATAAACAAGGTTTTCTTCTATTTTAATGATTTTCGCGGCTGATAAAGCGATAGGGTTCGGTCTGACTGGTCCCCTAGTCGCAAAGGTTCCTAATTTTTCTGGTCCGTGAACATACGGCTTGCCAACCGTCGTTCCCCTTAATTCAGGAATATCGAGGTGATGAAACCAATACAGAACATACAAATGACTAAAGTCAGACAATCCGATCAGCCCTTCCTGATATTCAGGAGACAGCTCCAAATAGACACCTGATTCTGTTTGTTTTACTTTACCGATCTCGTTAATTTTCATGATGACTCCTCCTAGACTTTTTTAGAGTCGCGACCTCTGATATGAAGATACAGCCTCACGTTAGGTGAGAGTCAAGAGGAATCAATGGCAATTGTAGTTCTGTTAGATAGTCTTCAGGATTAGCCGTGTGTTCAGGACCCACATGACAAATTTGCCGAGGTGCTTTCAGCAGTTCATATTCAGGATGCTCCTCTAGCCATCCAGCAAAGGAGCGATACGCCTCTGGTAATTGATGATAGTTTCCCTCAACCATTATGATCGCGGCAGGATTTAATTCGGAAAGCTGTCTTTTTTGCAATGGCGGCTGAACAGGGTGATCGGAAACAATGGCGACTTCTATTTCTACCCACTCTTCCAAATATTCCTCGTCATGGAAAATCGTCAAAAACTGATCCGCTGCTGTCGGTAAAGTAACGCTTTGACTAATTAACAACGTCAGAAACTCTTCCCAAAGCAATCCTTCATGGTAGAAACTTTTGACTGTCCTTCTTAGGCTGACGATAGAACAGGCAGGAATTTTTTTAAGTGTTACTGGGTATTCCTCGGTATGCTGCATCCGCTGCATCATTTGATGGATCTGCTGCTGGCGAAAACGATCCCGTCGAATCTCCTGTTCGATTTCCTGCTCCTTTTTTTCCAGCGCCGCAGTAAATTTCGTCGCGTCCTCCTGAAGCAGCTGCTGGATTTCTTTTAATGAGAAGGTCAATTCTCGTAATAAAACGATCTGTGCGAGCCGCTCTAGCTGCTTTACTGAATAATAACGATACCCAGAGTCCTCTTCGACTAACTGGGGGTGGAGCAATCCGATTTCATCATAATGACGCAGCGTGCGAATCGATACTTGTCCTAAGCGAGAAAACTCACCGATTTTCAGCAATAAAAACACCTCCATTCCTTATTATACCGATACTTTTGATTGTTAACAGCTAAAAAATATGGGATAATAGATATACGAACATTTGTTCTTAATTCTGGTTTTCGGGAGGTCCACGATGCATTATAAAGAATATAAATCGATCTTGTCCGCGAAGAACGGCTTGAACCTTTTTCGCGGGTGCACGCATGGCTGTATCTATTGCGACAGTCGCAGCGATTGCTATCAGATCAATCATCCTTTTGAGGATATCGAAGTAAAGGCCCATGCTTTAGAAATTTTAGAACAGGAGCTGCAACGGCGCCGAAAACCGTGCATGATCGGAACTGGCGCGATGACAGACCCGTATATCCAGTTGGAATCCCGACTAAACATCACTCGTGGCGCATTAGAATTGATCGATACCTATGAATTCGGTGTGGCCATCCAGACGAAGTCCAATCGAATTTTACGTGATCTGGACTTATTGTCTTCCATCAATAAAAAAACGAAAGCGGTAGTCGAAATGACTTTGACGACTTACGATGAGACAGTTTGTAAAATTTTGGAGCCATATGTTTCTACAACGAAAGAACGTTTTGAAACATTGATGGCCTTTAAAGAAGTCGGTGTCCCCACAGTCGTCTGGTTATCCCCTATCTTACCCTTCATCAATGATACCGAGGAGAATTTGCGTGGACTACTAGACTATTGTATCCAAGCAGGCGTCAAAGGGATTCTGTGTTTCGGATTTGGCGTGACGTTGCGGGCGGGGAATCGTGACTATTTCTATCAGCAATTAGACAAGCATTTTCCCGGAATGAAGAAAAAATACCAGTATGCTTTTGGTGATAGCTATGTCTGTAATAGTCCGAATCATGAACAGCTCATGAAACTTTTTATTGAAACATGCGAAAAACATGCTATCCTTTGGAGGACAGATGACGTGTTTCAGTATTTACACGAATTTGAAGACAAACGAGAGCAGCTGTCACTATTTTAAAAAAAATGAACTAAAACGCTTGCTCTGAAACTCGTTTCATAACTTATACTTCCCTTGTAAAGAAAAAGGAGGAATTTTTTATGAATACGTATGTGACCGTTCAGCAAGAAAATACACAAGAACATTTTCAAGTTTCCCTGCATTTTTCTGAAGACCAGCTAAGACTTTTCAGAAGCCGAGGGTTTAGACGTCCGACGATCCAAAACCTTCAACTAACAGAAATCAAGCATTTATATATCAACGAATTAATGGGCAGCCCGATCGTCAGCTTCTTTTATCGGGATCGCCGCTATACATTTTATCAATTTGGCCCTGCCGTTATTGAATATTTAAAAGAGCATTTAGTCGCTTAATCAAACGTGAAGAGGTGTGTCCCCCATGGCAAATATCCGCGATATCGCAAAAATCACTGGTTACTCCGTCTCTACGATCTCACGCGTCATCAATAATCATCCCTACGTCGATGACGAAAAGCGTGCTCGCGTATTGGCGGTCATGCAGGAGTTGAACTATGTCCCTAACCGCTCTGCTCAAAATTTAAGTTATGGAAAAACCAAAAATATTGGCGTGATCTTGCCCTTTGTCAATCATGAATACTACGATCAGATGCTTAGCGGCATCATGCAGGCCGCTTTTGATCATGGCTATCAGATCAGTTTGCTGCCCACAAATTACAATCAAGAGTTGGAGAAGACTTATTTGGCTGAGTTTGCCACGCGTTCATTCGATGGCTTGATCGTCACGACCAAGTCAAACCCGATCGAGGCCTTTTTTGACTATTTTCAATACGGTCCGATTATTTTCTGTGAAGAGGTTCCAGATGCGGATGTCAGCACTGTCTATATCAACCTGAAAAATTCATTGAAGGAAGCTTTTTCTTATATGAAGGAACAGGGGATCAAACGACCAGGAATGACTTTGGGGCGCAGTAAAAATATCAGCCACAACTCAAAGCTCTCTATTCGGATAGCGAAGGAGAGTTACCCTGATTTTGACGAAGCCAATATTTTTTGGGATTGCATCATGGCGGAGGATGGGGTTCAAGGTGCGCGCTTTTTTGAGAAACAAAAGGTAGACGGGATCTTGACCTTTGGCGACGATATCGCAGCCACGATCTTGCAGAATTATGACGGGAAAAAGCCGTTGGTCATTGGGCGAGAAAAACAATTGATTAGTGAAGTGATGGGCTTTTCCACCATTGATCATCATTTAGCGGAATGTGGAAAGAAGGCCTTTGAAGCTTTCTATTTCAACAAGCATGAGAAACGCTGCATCCCGCATCATTTCATAAAACGTTAATCACTAAACCAGCCAACGATTCCGTTGGCTGGTTTTTTGTGCAGATTAGTGTGTTTTTTGACTGATCTACAGATTCGTGTTCAAAAAGATACTTTACAAATGAAAAGTCAAACAACAAATAACTTTCCATTTGTAAAGTAAATTCTTTTTTTACTTTTCAAATGCACGGTTTTTTATTAAAAGGCTTAACAGTTGATTGTACTAGATTAGGTTCTGCGAATACGCTTTTTGATCAACACTTCACCGCTAAAAAAGATCTCCGTTCCCCATTGACTAATGCTTCAAACGTTGCTGTACCTCCCTTTATGGGATATATCAGAAACGTGATTTTCTGTTTCGTCAATGATGGAGCATTACGAGGTCTTTTTTAGGATATTCTCACAAATTTCTAGTGTTCATCTTACGTTTTGCTTACGGCTACATCAAGGTGTCCTTGCATAATCTCCACTGATTTTTCAATGGATTCGTTCAGATTGAATAGACCGCTTGTTCCTACGATCAACATATCTGCTCCGGCTTCAATCATTGTTTGATAGGTTTTTTCATTGCACGAACCATCGATTTGAATGTCAAACCTAAGATTATTTTCTTTTCGATAGACCGTTAATTTTTTGACTTTCTCCAAACTCTCCGATATAAATGTTTGTCCAGCAAAGCCTGGATCAACAGTCATTACGGTCACGATATCAATCAAATGGATGTAATCAAAAATCAGATTCAAGGGGGTTTCTGGATTTAGAACAACGCCTAGTTTTTTCCCTCGTTTTTTGATTGTTTCACTCAATCGAAACGCATGACCATTCAAAAATTCGGCATGAATACTGATCACTTCCACACCAAGATCAAGCAATGGTTCTACGTAATCGATTGGATTGGTGACCATTAAATGCGCGTCCATCGGAATCGTCGTGTGGTTGTTTAATTGTTCAATAAACCAAGGGGACAATGTCATATTACTGACATAATGCCCATCCATAATATCGATATGGTAATAATCCACCGTTTGATTTAAGCAATTAATTTGTTCTGCAAATTTACTAATGTTCATACACATTAATGATGGGGCAATTTTTACCATTTTCGGTTCCTCTTTCCTCGTAAATTCTTTAGTTTACAGATTGTCCGCCATCCACTACCACTTCTGACCCCGTCATGAACCGGGATGCTTCTGAAGCTAGGAAAACTACGACATCTGCCACCTCATCTGCTGTACTGATGCGTTGATACAAAGGAATTCGGCTGCCCATCTCTTCCATCGTCCGTTCAGTAGCCTCTGCTGCATGTGCCGCCATCTGTGTTTTGATGTAGGCGGGATGTACTGAATTTACCCGAATGCCCCGCGGCGCAAACTCAATTGCTGCTGCTTTTGTCAATGCGGATACCGCACCTTTTGACGCAGCATAGGCAATTCGATTTTTCGATCCTAAAAAGGACGCGATGGAACTCGTATTGATGACACTACTGCCTTCACCCAACAGTGGCGACATTGTTTTTACACCTAAGAAAATACTTAATGCGTTCACATCCATCGTCTTCTTCCAAAGCTCTACGCTTGTCTCCTCGATCGTCTCGATTTTAAAGATGCCTGCGTTATTGAACAGCACATCTACCTTGCCATATTTTTCGCTGATGTCAGCGACCGTACGCAGCCACGCGTCTTCGTCTGTTGCATCGAAGCAGTAGGCATGGATCTCTTTGTTTTTAAACTGGTCTAGCAAAGCTTGGACATTCTCGCTATTATTGTCATTTACTAACACTGTGAATCCTTTAGCAAGTAATTTCGTGACGACTGCTGTACCCAACCCGCCAGCGGCCCCCGTGATAAATGCAACCTTCTTTTCTTCACTCATTTTTCAGCTTCCCTCTATTCTAGATTTGCATGGCGGCTCTTTAATGCCTCCATCGTCATCTGTTTTTCTTCCATCAATCGTAATGCCAATACATCGTGAAATATCAAAAGTCCTTGTTCAAAGACCGTCGTCATTGGCTGAATCGACATAAAGGTTTGATTGCTTTTAGATGGACTTTCAAATGTAACCACTGAATCGGCCAACTGCGCAATCGAACTCTCTGGACTAGAAGTCAGGTGGACGATCGTTGCCTGATAGCTTTTAGCCTTTTTCGCTATTTCCAGCGGAATGACTGACTCTCCTGAGCCGCTGCCGACAACCAAAAGATCGTCACTCGTAATCGGCGGCTCATTCAGATCACCTACCATATGACAGGAAATTCCTAAATGAGTCAGACGCTTCACCGCAGCCTCTAAAGACAATCGAACTCTTCCAACACCAACAAAGAACACCTCTCGCGCACCGAGCAATGCCTCTACATAGGCCTCGATTTCCTCATTAGAAACTTTTCCTAGCAGCAGGCTCAATTCGTCCATTACAGCTTTACTTGACTCACCATAACTTCTCATTCACCATCAACACCTTATTGTAAAATTCTTTTTTCTCATGAATCATATCGAACGCTGAAATCAAATCCTCAATCAGAACTTTATGAGTGACCAATGGCTTCAAATTCAATTGTTTGTTCGCTATCGCTTGAGCTGTAACCTGCCATTCATTTTTGGGAAAATGTTCATAGATACTATTGAACATCCCAACGATCGTGCCTTCCTTACGCATAAACTGATCGTAGGTTTTCTGTTTCATCACCATGTCTGAATGAGGATTACCCAATAAGACCACCCGACCAAATGTCCGAATCGATTTTGCGCATTGATCAAAAGCTGCACTGGAACCCGTTGCTTCGATTGCGACATCGGCTAGTTTGCCAGCTAAAGTTTCTAAAATAAAAGCTTCCGCATCCTGCTCTTGACTATTACAGACATCCGTAAAACCTAATTCACGAGCAAAAGCGACTTTAGTCGGATCAATATCCACCAGCAATACCTTCCCAGCACCATTGATTTGTGCCCACTGAGCGACCATTACACCAATCGGCCCTGCTCCGTATATAACAATAGTGTCGCCAACATTCAGCTCGGCCTTATTAATCACGTGCTGGGCAACCGTCGCAGGCTCTACCATTGCCCCTTCTTCATAGCTCACGTGATCTTCTAAAAGAACTAGATTAAATAATGGAACAGCTAAGTATTCTTCAAACCCGCCATCTGTTCTTGAGCCAAAGTAATTGTACTTTTTACATTGTGCGTAATAGCCCGATTGGCAGAATTCACATTCGTTGCAGGGCAGCAGTGGAAATACTGCTGCCTTTTTTCCTAAATATTCTTGACTGACTTCTTCTCCGACAGCAACAATTTTTCCGGCAAATTCGTGCCCCAATACTGTTGGGAAATGATACGAACCCGTCACGTATACCCGCGGGATGTCAGAACCGCAAATCCCGCAAGCCATGACCTGGACCAACACTTCGCCCTTTTTCGGCACGGGCTTTTCTTTTTCAACGAGTTCCAACTGATCGATTGCTTTTAACTCAACTGCCTTCATGTTTTCCTTCACTCCCACTTATTTTGGAATCCCTAAAACGCCTAGATACGATAGGGAGATTCCCAGAACAAAAATGATCAAAATAATCAAATTGATATTTACTTTTTTCCGTACCAGCCAGTAGACCAGCATGGTGATCCCCAATGGAACGAGCCCTGGCATCAAGGCATTGATGACCTGCTCTTGAATCCCTAATTTGACGCCCTTGATATTCAAAATCAACGGAATCTCAATATTCACTCGGGAGGCAGTCATACATCCCACCACCATCAATCCCACCATACTGAAAATCTCCGTCAAACGAGCGATCGTGCCTTCACGCAGCATTGTTAAGATGAAGGATTTCCCTTTTTGATAACCTAAGCGGTACATGTTCCAGCCAAAGCCGATCAAACAAATCTTGTAGGCAATCTCAAAGAAGATCGGCCCGACATAACTGCCGTCAATTGCCAGTGAACAAGCAATACCAGCTAAAATCGGATAAACGATCCCTTGACTGACTGTATCGCCGATCCCTGCGATAGGCCCCATCAGCCCTGTCCGAAGCGAATTGATCGTTTCATCTGTGATGTCTTCCGCGCCATTGGCACGCTGCTCCTCCATTGCGGCCGCAACACCTGGAATCATCGTTCCAATAAAGGACGGTTCCGTATTATAGAACACAAAATATTTCTTCAATTCTTTCACTTGCCGTTCTTTGTCTTCCGGATACAGCTTCCGAATGACTGGCACCATCGCATTTGCTTGGCCTAACGCCTGCAATCGTTCATAGTTATAAGCCGTTTCACTCGAATAGGTCAGCGCCCAGTTTTTTAGTAATTCTTTTCTCGTTAATTTTGCTTCCATTTATGATTGCTCCCTTCCAGCAGGTTTCATGTCAAGAAATCCAGTATTGTAGAACACAAAGCCCATGATGGCAGCGATCGCTGTTACTGCCATAACGTCCAATTTCAAATAAACTGCCAATATGAAGCCGAAGAAGAAGAAGGGCATGATCTTTTTATTTCCCATAAAGCTGATCAGCATGGCGATCCCTAATGCAGGCATGATTGCCCCGACGACTTGCATCGCATCTACAAAGGAATCAGGAATCATGTTCAAAAGATTTTTCATCGGCTCTGCACCAAAGTAAACCAAGATAAACGCAGGCACTCCCGTAATGATAAAATTCAAAATTCCCGAAGGTACATAATTCATCATGCGCATCGCGCGAATATTTCCGTTATCCAAAAATTTCTCTGCACGATGGACCCATAACGCATTGATCGACATCGTCAACTGGAAGGTCAGAATACCGAATAGACTAAACGGTACAGCAAAAGTGACTGCCAAACTTGGGTCTGCCCCTGATAAAATCGTCATCGCTGTTCCAAAAACAGCGGCCACCGGCAAGTTCCCCGGCATCGTTCCTCCCGCAGTGATCCAACCGAGATACGCCAAGTTGATATACGCTGCTGCCTGCATCCCTATCAATGGCTCACCCATAGCCAAAGCAACCAAGAATCCCGACCAGATCGGATACAACCACGAGCGCGTAATCAAATGACTCGGCCACCAATTACAAACCGTTGAAATAATAGCAACTAAAATTGCGGATAAAAGCATTTTTTTTCCTCCTTTTTCCTAGTAATGAACGAATGCTTGCTTATAAATATTTCGACAAATCAGTTTCTTTTTGATCGGGAATAATGTGAATCACGACTGGAATCCCTTGATCGATCAGTTGTTTGAAGGTTGTACGTTCCTCATCCGATGCCGAAATGTTTTTATAAAGGACGCGTCGATTGGCTTTCGCCCCCATACCGCCGACAACCAGCTTATCGATCGCGATGTCGTTTTTGACCAGCGCATCAATGGTGACTGGTGCTTTCACTAAAATAATCAGGCGTTTATTTTCTGACTCCTGTGCTTTCAAAAAGGTAACCGCATCCTCCAATCCTTTTACGATGATGTCGATGCCTGAAGGAGCAGACATTTTCAATATCTCACTCATAAAATCATCTTTTGCGACTTCTTCGTCAATAATCAAAATTTGATTTGCTCGTGTTTTCTTCACCCACGCTGTCATTACCTGTCCGTGTATCAATCGATCGTCAATTCGTGTTAATACGATTTCGCTCATGTTATTCATCCTTCCCATAATTTTCAAAAAGTTCTTTGATGCCGTCTTTTCCGACTGTCTGGATATAGGTTGTTAATTCGTCTAAATCCATCGTCTCTCTGCTGCATACAGCTTCGATCACCATCGGCAGATTCACCCCTGTTACAGAACGATAGTCTACTTTGCCTTTCAGCGTCTGGTAGTTTTGAGCAGTCACATTGTAAGGACTAGCACCAAAAATGTCACAAAAGACCAAAACCCCTTGCCCCTGCTCCAACTCCAGCATTTTCTCTGCAACCTCTTCTTTGTATGCTTCGATACTCGTCTCATGATAAAGACCCAATGTGTCGATATTCTCCGCCTCTCCTGTAATTAGTCTCAATGCGGAGAGATATCCGGCGGCAAGCTCTCCGTGGGTCAATAGTAATACACCGATCATTCTTCCACCTCCTCGCTTTTATATAGCAATAAGCGTGCCAATTTACTGAACAATAGAAAAAAAGCATCAAATCAACGTTAAACAGACGGAAATGATTTGATGCTTTTGAATGAACAACTTATTTAGTTAGTGTGCTGTCAATTAAAATTTAGTGTGCTGTCAATACATCAAGCTTGTGTTGACTTCGATCAGTTCCATCATATAACTGATCTCGCTGTCTTCAATCACGATCGCGTACCGATTTTCTAAAGGGATAAGAAGTTCCTTTAAGTAGCTGTACAACGCCGGATCGCTTTGGATGATTTCCTCCGCATCCTCCCGTAAAAATTGCTCCTTGCGAATCGACCGTTCGATCATGTTGCTTGTATGGAAAAGAAACTTGATCCAAAAATCCTCGAAGTTTTCAATGCTATAGCTATCTGCGATTTTCTTCGCTTCGATCTCTAACAAATCATAGATCGTCGCCCCATCTAAAAATATCAAGCTCTCCTCTAAAATACAGATGATCTTGCTTCGTCGATCATCAGTGAAGGGATTGGGATCGTCTTGCATCGCTTTGTCTTGAAAGTCTTCTACGCTGTTCCCAATATATGCGCTTTGTTCGACGATGTCTTCAGACAGCTTGATGATGGACATTTTTGGCAGCAGGGATTTACGCGTCGCTTCAATGACCATTGGTGTCGTCACCATCTTGATCGTTTGTGTGGGGATGCCTGTTTTCTTCGTGATAATATCGCCGAACATATTGAGCGACCCCATATCGCTAAGAATCACGACACCTTTGCCTTGATCGATCTTTTGTACCAAAGAAGTGGCCTTTTCCAAGGTATCGCCAACGGATTGCGACAGCGGCATATTCAATCCGACTGCGTGCTCGACATTTAACAATTGATTGGCCGTGTTCGCCAGATCTGTCGCCGCGGTGGTCCCGTGCATCAAGATCAAAACACCAATTTTCTTCTCTGTATACTTTTCATTCATTGCCTTTAAATACAAAGAAATAAAATATTTTTCACTCTCAGGCAATTGAACTTCTAATTGATCAGAGATTTCTCGACAAATCTGCTCAGCCATTTCGATTTCTTTTTCCATAGCCAATTCGTTCGGTTTTTTATGTTCTAAAAAAGAATTGTCTCTAAAGGAATAGCCCTCCGTGATTTTTTCGATCAAGGTATCCAGATGCAAAGCCAAGCTTTTGATGTTGCTGTCGTCTAAGTGATAATGCTTCTTCTGCGCCACACGTTTTAAAATATTGACGGTGATTTCATAATTTTTACGAGAAACGATTTTGAAAATGGCCTGCTGCTGATTGCCTTGCTTTTCTGCTAACTGCTGTGCTTTGCCCTGTATGATCGACTTGAGGGGAGAAAGCGAGCCTTTCCCTTCCAGATACTTGTGGTACGTCTCCAAAACATCGTGGGACACACTTTCTTCCTCATCTACTAAGAGAAACGGGTCCGAATCTCGCTCCTCTTCAGGTGTGAAAACAAATTCGTCAATTTGCAGCAGTTTCAGTTTTTCTCGCATCTCAGCATTGATCTCAGAAGAATGGGCATAATAGAACTGGTCGATCAAATAGGTCGATAGATGGGACAGTTTTACTTGAATGACCTGGGAGTGATTGGAGATACTGTCGACTAACGCATTGGCACACAACAATTGAATATCATTCTTCATTTGTCCGATATTTCCGACTGGATCGTATTGTAAAAAGAAGCGGATCACATCTTCGTTTACTTGCAGTTTGCGCTCGGTCTTTTTAGCTTCTTGCTTAAAACAAAAATAAATCAGTTTGATTTTTTCAGCCAATCCTCGTTCCTTTACACTTGGCATAAAAATTTTCAATGGAATACGACGTAAAAAAGTAGACAGGATATTCCCTTCGATCGCCTCAGTCGTAGCGCCAATAATCAGCACACGAACCTTTCGAGGGTTGGAGGATTCCCCCAGGCGATAATATTCCCCGCGGTCCATGATCGAAAACAGCATCTCTTGTCCTTCTGGCGGCAACCGATGAATCTCATCCAAGAAAAGAATGCCATTGTTCGCTGCGGCGATCAGTCCATCCTTATCGGTCTCTGCTCCAGTAAAGGCATGCTTAACATGACCAAAAAGATGATCCAATAGCAGATGCTGGTTATTGGAATAATCCGCACAGTTGAATACGATATAAGGAGAATCATCCTGCAGCTTTCCGGCATGTTTTGCGTATTGGTACATAAATCGTGCAAATGTCGTCTTTCCTGAGCCAGAGGGTCCCGTCAGCAACGAATGCAGTCCAAAGGGTGGATAAAGCAGTGCTGCCTTCGCCTGTCGCACCGCATTTTCCAACGAGCCGTCATACCCAATCAGCTCCGTAAAAGGGTAGTCCCCAGGACAGGAATCTTTATTTTCCAGTAATTCTCGAACTTCTTCCACTGTCAAAGATGCCTTCAAGGAACTTCCTTTACCGATCGCTGCTTCGATCAGCTCCTTCGTCAAAAATCGAACGGGCCTGCCAGAAAGCTTGAGGACTTTTCCTTCCTCTGCTAATCGATTTAAATCACGACTTACGTTATAGCGAGCGATTCCTGTTGCCTCTGAAATGCTGGTGGACTCTAATTTTGGTATGCCTGTATCTTGAAGAAAAATTTCTGTTTGTTCACATAAAAAAGTATACACACTGTCCTTTCTACCCATTACCCCAACCCCCTTCGTTAGTGACATTGTACACAGTTTGATAAGCGCTTTCAACACGAGCTTTCTTTTTCATTTTAAAAATTCCCGATTAAAACAGACAATTTTCCTGAAAAAAAAGAGAATATCTTCCCTTCTTCATCTAGTATATTAAAAATAAAAAATGAGCAGTTTCATTATTTTTAAAATAACACTTGATTATGATTTTAAATCCCCTTACTCTAGAGATAGAAGGCGCCTTCGGAAATGGAGGAAACCAATGAACGAAGAAAAATTTGAAGAAATCCAGCAAAAAATAAACCAGGATCATACCAACATCACAGGGATCATTGTGCAAAAAAATAAACAGCGGCTATACGAGGACTATTTCAACGGCTGCACAGAAACCAGCAAGATCCATATTTATTCCATAACGAAGAGTATTCTTTCTTTGCTGCTGGGTATCGCTCAGGAACAGGGATTTATCGATACGCTTGAAGAACCGCTCTTGGATTATTTTCCAGAATTCACAACGAAAAATGAGTCTATCAAAAAAATCACACTGGAAAATTTACTGACGATGACGGTCCCTTATGCGTACCGTCCTGGTCCTCTTGCCTATATCAAGTATTTTATGAGCAAGGATTGGACCACATTCACCCTAAAACAACTAGGCGGCAAACAGCCTTTGGGCCAGTTTTACTATACACCGTTGATTGGTCCTGATCTCTTGTCGGCCCTGCTGACTCGCAGGACACATCAAAGTGTCTTAGCGTTTGCGCAGAAAGAATTGTTCGACCCAATAGGAATAACTGTTGGCCCTTCGATTCAGTTAAAAACCGCGAAGGAACAAACGCTCTTTAATCAATCACTGACATCAAACGGTTGGGTCGCTGACCACACGGGGCTCAATGCCGCAGGCTGGGGGCTAACATTATCCACGCGAGATTTGATTACCCTTGGGCAATTGATTTTAAACAAAGGAAGCTGGAACAAGCAGCAGATCGTTCCTCACCATTGGTTAAAGCAGATGCAGCAGCCTCACAGCCATTGGGAGCAAGAACAGTTGGATTACGGTTATCTATGGTGGGTCTTGGATTCCTCTAAACCAATTGTGGCAGCTATGGGAGATGGCGGAAACGTGTTGTACATCGATCATGAGAAGCAGCTTGTCGTTGCGATCACCGCACTCTTCAAAGAAAACGTCTTTGATCGAATTGATTTTATCCAAAATGAGCTTCTTCCCCTCATTTAACCCCATCGACTAAATGTAAAGCATTTCCACTAAATACTTTACAAACGAAAAGCCAAACGTCTTTATACTTTACAAATGAAAAGTATACGAGCGTTTGGCTTTTTAGTTGATTGCGCGAAAAGGCTATTTTATTGTACTTAGATGCAGCAGCTTATTGACCGTATTTGCATTGCGGATCGTCACGTGGGGATTCACTGAGGAACTCGCGATTTTTGACCAGCGTGCTTTATTAAATGTTTTCCGCGGTGCCGACCAGAAAATCACGTTGTCAGAATGAGCGATTTTTTCATACTCAGGCTTTATTTCTCCTACTGCTTCAAAAACCTGCGATACCGTCATGGGAGGGATCATAAAAATAACATAGTAGATCGTTTCCTTCTCTTGATTCCACCATTCAGGCGCTTCTTCCAGCAAACGGCGCAACTCCTCGACCTCGACTACTACAACTGGAATAGTTAAATCGAACTCCTCGACAATCAAGGCTTCACAGGCACGGATCAATCGTTCTTGATCCCGATCGTCACTTGAAAAAAGAACGTTTCCGCTATTGATGTATGTCTTTACCTCGGAGAAGCCCTTCTTTTCAAAAGCTTCCTTTAACAACGCCATAGAAATTTTATTTTTGCCGCTGATATTGATTCCTCGCAATAAGGCAATGTACTGTTTCATCTTGATCTCCTATCTCATTTTTAAGTTTCAGCTTATTCTTATTTAATCAGACCGTAAGCACAAATTTCTTGGTGTATTCATCGTCATCAAGCAGGTCGATCGTAAATCCATGCTTGTCAATGATCGTTTTGACAATTGCCAGCCCCAATCCGCTGCCTTGAAACGATCGTTCCGCTTCATTTTCGCTGACGAATGGGTGAAAGAGCTGCGCTCGATCCTTTTGAGGGATCTCAGTTCCGTTGTCCGCAAAGATGATCTCCGCTTTGTTTCCTTTATTTACCATCGTTATCGCTAACGTTGTTTTTATTGGGTTGTGCTTGCAGGCGTTGATCAAAAGATTGGAGAACACCCTTCGCATCTCAAGCTGATCTATTTCTCGTATGACCGGCTCCTCAGGAATGTCAAAGGTGAAGTCGATCTGGTGCTTTTCGATCACATCATAATACGCGGCTACGGTTTCTTTCAATAACAAATTCACTGCGTAGGTTTGCTTGTTTAAATGAAAGTCAGCCGAGTTTAATTTGGTGTATTGAAACATCAGGTCTAAGAGTTCATTCGCCGTGACCGATTTTTGATGAATAATGCTTGTGACCTCTTTGATTTCCTCTGGTTCTACGATATCCTCATTCAGCGCTTTGGAAAACCCTGTGATGCTAGTCAAGGGCGTCTTCAAATCGTGGGCAATATTGGCAAATAAGGTGCTTTGCTTTTTTGCCAGCCGTTGACTCTCTTTCTCGATTTTCTTGTTCAAGCTGCGGTAAAATAAAAAAGAAAACAAGAGCACCATCAGGATTTGCAGCATTGCAGCGATCATTGGTGTAATCACTTGATACTCGGCACCAAAGACCCAGCTATCCAGTTCTGTGATCAACTCGTTCGTTATATCTCCGACGATCGACAGTCCTAAAAAGTACAAAATGAAGGCACGCATGATAGCATTTCTAAGTTGTTTCATGAACGGCCTCCAATCGATACCCCAATCCTCGTATCGTTTTGATGCGCTCAGTGCCGATTTTATCTCGAAGCTTACTCATCATTACGCGAACATTATTGTCCCCGGTCAAAGGGTCTTGCCACCCTTGTTCATAAAGCTGTTCCTTGGTGAATACGCGCCCAGGCTGTTCCATCAACAGTTTCAGCACGCGGAATTCTACGGCTGTCAGCTCGATGCGTTGTCCTTCGGCGTACCCAATACAAGCATTTGTGTCCAATTCGAGAGTGCCCACTGTTAAACGCATATTTTGAGCGTGGCTTGAAACACCTAAGTCATGGTATCTTCTTAAAAGCGCCTTCACTCGAGCAATCGCTTCGTGAGGATCAAAGGGTTTGGTCAAATAATCATCGGCACCGAGCTCCAAACCAAAGATGCGATCGGAAGCCTCGATTCGTGCGGAAAGGACTAGGATAGGGATATTGCTGCTCTTTCTAAGTGTGCGAATCAATTCAAACCCATCTATTTCCGGCATCATGATATCCACAATCACCAAATCCATGTCAGTCGTAGCTAAAATAGCCAGCGCTTCACGTCCATTGTCTGCCTCAAAATGAACCATGTCTTCACTTTTTAAGTACATTTTCAGTAATTTGATGATTTCCTTTTCATCATCCACATGTAAAATATTGTATGCCATCTGTCGAATGCGCCCCCTTAGACTTCTTCATCCTTTCTATTAATTTTACCATACCCCTTCTGAAGAACAGTCGGCGATTCTCCCCCCTCGGCTGCCAACATATACGAATTGATTATTTCCATTCGTTTCTCTAGGTTTTGTCCAATGTATTTCCCTAAATACACTTCCTCATTGATCTGACCATCTTCCATGAAGAACACTTGCTCGCTCTGAGCCGCGACCTTCACATCATGAGTAACGAGCACGACGGTCGTGCCTTGTTCGTTGATGTGAAGCAAAATATCCATGATTTCCTGTGCGGCTGTTGAATTCAGCGCGCCCGTCGGTTCATCGCCAAAGACAACGCTGGGGGCATGCATCAAGGCACGACAAATTCCCGCTCGTTGCAGTTGTCCACCAGACACTTGTGTGATTTTTCGATCCTTCAATTCAAGAATTCCCACACGTTCCATTAACTGTTCTGCTTGATCGACTAGCACCTTCATCGGCTTCTTTTTACTGAGGCTAGGTAAAATAATGTTGTCGATCAACGAAAGATGCTTCAGGAACGTTGGCTGCTGAAAGACAAACCCCATTTGTTTTCTGCGCACCTCCGCAAGCTGTTCCTCTTTTAATTGATCGAGTCGCTGCTGCTCAAAACGCACCGTACCTGAATCAATCGTATCCATCCCACTGAGTGCATACAGCAGCGTGGATTTTCCAGAACCGGAAGGACCCATGATCGAAATAAATTGTCCTTTAGGTATGTTGATCGTAAGTCTATTCAAGACAGCGGCTTGATCCTCACCGCCAAAATGTTTCGTGATCGCTGTTCCTTCAATAAGCATAGCCATGCTTCTCCACATCCTTTTTTAGTTTTTAAGATTCTCAGCAAGGCTGATTTTTCCTGCGTGTGCCGTGACTATTTTTGTTGTGACCGTTGTGACCATCAGCATCAGTAACGGACAACCTAGGTAGATCAATCCGCTCCCCGTAAGTTGGATAGTGACACCTCCTAGCAAGGCGGAAACAAAACCGGACATCGCCGTGCCTGCCGTCATCGCGAAGAGCGTGCCAAGTCCTACTCCGCAAAAAAGTGTGATCAGACTGCGGGAAAGGTATTGTTTTCCGATCGCTTGGTTGGTGAAACCCGTGGCCTTCAAAATCGCGATCTCCCTTTTGTCTTTCGCTAATAAAAGCTTTATGAATAGCGCTGTAATCAATGAGGTGACGAGTAGTGCGACAGCCAAGGCCCCGATCGAAACGAAAAAAAGCGATTGGATCGTCGCGCCGAAGGTTTGGTCACGAAATTTTTCTGCATTGTTCATTTTAGCGAAAGGCAGGTCTCGTTTGTATTGCTCCAGCTTTTTGGGGACTGTTTCTGGGTGTTTCAATTTGATGGAGATGTCCGTCCAAATAGTAGGTGCTGTCGTATCGTCAAACGTAGCCTTCGCCGTCTTTCCTCCATTGAAAAGATTGGCGTAGATGCCGCACACGGTGACCGTCTCTTCTTTCCCATCGACCACCAAAACCATCGAATCTCCTGTTTTCTTGTTGTACTCGTCGGCATTGATGGTCGATAAGGCAATCTCCTTTTTCGTTCTAGGTGCTCTTCCCTTCAGATAGTTCACTGGAAATTTTTGATGTTCGCCTAACTCAACAGCGAGAACACTGTCTGCTTTATTTTTTTCTTTGACCTGAATGTTTTTCGTAACAAGTTTACTGAAGCCTGCTACATCGGTATCCTGCGCCAGATAGGTCTCGATTTTTTTCTGATTTCCGTCTGTATTCGTTGATTGATACAAGCTGGTACTGATATCAATACCTCGCCCAAAACCGATACTTTCAATGAATGCTTCAGAAGCCGTCGTATGATACACCAACGCCGGAACGATCATTATGAAGGTCGCTAGGATAAAAACAAGCAGCATCGTGCCATAGAGCGCTTTTCGATTCAAACTGTCAATAAGTCCGATTCGAACATTGGGAGATAAAAATAAAAATTTTTGCAGGCTTCCCCGTGTTTTGGTATGGATCTTCTCATTTTCCCCGCTGAAGCGCAGTGCCTCTACTGCGGACACTTTTTTAAAGCGATTCAAGAGAACAGATACATAAAGAATCATTGATGCCATCACCACACCTGCTCCAACGACCGCCATTATCCAACTCAACCCTTCGTTGCTGCTCTCTCCCATAAAAAGTTTGATATTTTTCAATAGAAGATAGCTGGCCGGAATGGAAAGCAGGTAACCAAATACGCTGCCGCTCACTGAGATTGCTGCATATTTCGCTAAATAGATTCTCTTGATATCTGTGACGGTCAATCCGATGGCTTTCATTACACCAATTTCCCTGTAATCCTCTTCGATCTTTGCTAATAGTGTGAATCGCATACACATAAACGTCATCAAAACAATCAATAAGCTGATCACTAAAAGGATGCCGATCATCACGCCATCAGACATCGCGTTGCCTAATTTAAATAAGCGATGGCTGCCGCTTGGCCCATTGACCTCTAGTCCCGCTTTTTTATAATCCGCCTCAAACTGATTCAGCTTACTAGGGTCCTTTAAACGGAATTGGAGGATGTACTCTAGCTTTCCTTTAGAAAACAGCGCGTCGTATTCCTTTTGATGAACCAGCAGACGCTTCGACCCAGCCATTTGAGAATTCATGATCCCATCCCGAAGAAAACCACTGACGGTAAAGGCTTCTCCGGCAATCGTCGCAGAATCTCCGAGTTTGACGATTCCTTGCTTTTTGAAGGCTACCGGAACATACAATTCTCCGGGCTTTGGCTGAATTGGCTGATTGTTCATATCCAATAAATAATCGAGCTTTGTACTTTGGACAGCGAGTCCATTGTCTTCCACACTGTCCGCGAAACTGTGCCCGCCCAGTTCAATGTCCGAACCGTTGAGATTTAGAAATTCAGTGACCTCATAGTTTTCTACATTCCCCTGTGTTTTTACAAAGCTTGCCAAGCGCTCGCTATCTATCTCTCCTGTATGCATCTGCATATAATGAGGAGATTGCGATTTTTCCATCAATGTATCAATCGACCCGGCCAAATTCACACTTAATATCGACGCTAACGCAACAAACAGTGCGGCTGCCGTAATGAAAATCGTCAGCACAGCCGTGATCAGCTTACTTTCCCGTACATCATTTTTTATGATTTTTCCAAACATCTCCGCTCACTCCTACCCGCTTCCATTCTTTCTATCTCAACTATAAAGAAGGAGGGTTTCCCGAATGTATAAGAAACATTAACCTACTATTAAAGTTTCTGCCCATCCTATTTTTCCGCAGCGAAGACGACTGTCCATTTGTATTTTTTCTAAAAAAGGTTCGCTTATTTTTTAAATATCTCTATTAAATTGAATTCGTACTTTGCCCCTTTGTTTGATAGCATAGTAAGTGAACAAAACGAACAAAAAGGAGCAATCAGATGGATAAGCATGATTTGGAAATACTTGATATTTTAAAAAAAGATAGTCGGATGTCTGCCCGACAGATCAGTGAATTGGCGGGCTTGACCGCACCCGCCGTAACGGAGCGAATACGGAAATTGGAAAGCAACGGGACGATCCAGCAATACACGATCAAAAAGGACCGAAGAAGCTGCGGACGCTCGATCCTTGCTTTTACCTTAGTGAAAATAGACCGTACAGGAAACACCAGTAATTTCAAGAATGCCCTCACTAAATATCCTTCTGTTTTGGAATGCCATAAAGTAACAGGTGCCTATGATTATTTACTGAAGATCGAGGCGGCGGATATTCCTGGATTGGAAACTTTTTTATCGACGAAAGTAAAGCAGGTTCGAGGTGTTGGTGAAACACACACCTTAATCACCCTAGATAGCCTGAAGGAAGAAGCCAACGGATAACTTCAAAGTTCTCCTGTGAATGGAAAGTAAATGAGCAAAAAACTTTTCATATAGAAAGTAAATGCGAAAAATACTTTACATTTGAAATGTATTTTTACTATTTGCTTTCTATTTGCTTTACTATTGCTTTTTAAGAGAGCGTATTCCTTAGCAGGTGTCCTCCAAACCAAAAAAGATCCGAAGAACGATACTGCCGTTCTTCGGATCTTTTAAAGTGCCCTTCTTCTACTTAATCGCCTGATTCTGTCTCTAAAATTTTGCCAGAGTGCGCATCTACCTTGACCTCTGTCTCAGCCTGTCCATCCACTATCTTGACTTCCCAATACGTCGTGCCAAGTTCCTGCTCTAACGTCCACTCAGCCGCCTTCCCTTTTCCCACATGATCAGCGGCAATTTCAGAAACTTTTTTAATGCTCAAGAGATTCGTTACATCTACTTTGTCTTCGTTTCTTTTTACGCCCTCTTGCTCGTCTCTATCCAGCGTTTCTTCGTGTTCCTTGGAAACTTTTTTGGTCTCCGCGTCTACGTGCAGCTCATACTCTTTTTTATCGCCGACGCCTTCGATCTTATAGAGATACGTTCCAAAAGACGTGTCCAATTCGATCGATGTGATGTCACTGTCTGGATACGTCTCCTGATAAGCACCGATCGCCTCCTCGACGCTCACCTTTACATTGGGATCGCCACTCGCTTCACTATTTGATTGGTGATCTTTCGTTTGCTTCGTTTCCTGTGAGGTTGTGGTCGACTCACTAGTCTCATTTGGCTGGGCAGAACACCCTGCTAACCCGACGACCATCGTTAAAAACACACTTAACATAAGCTTTTTTGTCATTGTTATTCTCTCCCTTTTTGACTGGCATCCTCTTTTTACACGTTCTGAATCGCTTCAGAAAGTCAATCACCCAAACCTATAGACCATAATGAATTCTTCTTCATTCTCATCACAAATTTCAAACCCGAGACGCAAATACATATTCTTCGCGGCGTTCTCTTTTTGAACAGCCAATGATGCTTGTTTATATCCCGCTTTTTCTAATTTTTCCAGCATTCTCCGCATCAATTCTGTTCCGATACCATATCCTCGATATGTCGGATAAAGAGAAATCGCAAATTCAGGCGTACCGGCATCGATCGAACCAAAGCCTTCGATGTTTCTTACCCAAACAGCACCGATAACATTCATCTCAACCTCCGCACATAAGCACAGGTCGTCCTCTTCCTTACCAAAATCGCGGATATAAACAGCAATCGAAGGGTCATTGAGTACGGATCTGGGAATCAACGCATTCTCATCCCGTTGGAAAATTGCTTGATACAAGAATTCCTTCAATAGAGGATATTCCTCTGCGCGCATTTCACGAATCGAAAAATCCATTTTTCCCTCCTACTTTCTAGCTCCAAATTTTGATCAAGGAAAAAATCAGTAAATGGCTGGGATAAAACAAATAGAATCCCCACTTGACCCAATTGGGGGAGTAGCCTCTTTTTCCATTATAACCGACAAGCAGAGGGATCACCAAAAGCACTCCTAAAGCGGTAGCTAGTTGCTAAAAAGGTATCAACTGTTTTAGTCATAGCTTTCTCCTCGTTCATTCCTTGATACTACAAGCATGACACAGATGATTTCACAATACTATCTCTATTTATTAAAAAATAGTTTGCTTATAATTTTATGTTTATTATTTTCAGTGAACTTTTTTTGATTTATACTAATATTATCAATTGATTGAAAGAAGGTTTCCCATGAGACATGCATTATCTTCTACTAAAAATCGTCAAATTGAATTAATTGAACTGCTGCGAATTGCAAATAATTATGTATCCGTGAAAAAATTGGCTGCACGAGTAGACGCCGTTCCTAAAACGATCATCAATGATTGTCAAGAAATTGAAGACCAATGGAGCGACATTGTTCAAATCGAAAAAAACAGTTCTGGTGAGTTCCATCTCACCGAAAAAGACAACCACACTGTACACGAGATTTTTTCAGATATTCTAAAGGAATCCCCCTCCTTTCAACTTTTAGAAGTGCTTTTTTTTCAACCGGGGAAATTGCGTACCGATCTTGAAAAAGAATTATTTCTTAGTTCTTCAAGTTTATACAGACGGATCGTGAAATTAAATGAAGGGCTGCAAATGCGCGGATTGGAGATCGATCGAAACCACTTGGAGCTTGTTGGAGAGGATGAGGGACAAGTTCGCTTTTTCATGGCGGGTTATTTTATGGAAGTCTATGATTGCTATGAATGGCCGTTTGAAATGGATCAGCAGAGGATTCTTAAAGCCGTTGATCAACTGGACGACCAATTTGGTTTAAGTTTGAATTTTTATCAAAAGACTGAATGCGCCTTTTTATTGGCGGTTTCACTGATTCGGCAAGAACAAGGATTTTTCAATCATCTTAGACAAAACGAACTCTCGATCGCCCACTTCGAAGCGTTTGAACAACCGCTAAATGAATTAGTCGCTCAATTTCGAGAACCGTTGACAGAAAAGGAACGGGATGATCTGTGCCAAACCATTTTTTGGTATGATTTCGCTTGGGACAATGCTGAGGAGACGCTGCGCATCGAACGGCTGTGCAACCATATTCTCGATCTTATTATCGACGCGTTAAACGTAGGCATATCTGACACGAGTCGAGAGAACTGCCTGCAATTGCTAAAATCTGTCTACGCGTCTTACAAAGCTTATTCTTATGAGAAATACATTGCCTACAACCGAGACCTTTACAATAGTTTGAATGTTCAAAGAGATTTCTCTGTTTTTAGCAGAGTCCTCGAAAAAACACTGCGCGATCAAGAAGCAAAGACTCAGTTTCCTTGGTACTCTATGTTTTATCATCTGATCTTATTCAAGTTATTCATTTACTGGGAAGATTTGCCCGAACAATTAGACGCCATTAGAAAACCCGTCACGACAGAGATCTGCAGCGATTTGGGCGCAAAGCATGCCCAGCTCTTGGCCTACTATTTAAAGAAGCATTACCAAGAGAAAGTCGCTCTGGATATTCGTCCTGAAAAAATTTATTCCAATGAGTCACCGGAATCGCTACGCTCCGATCTTTACGTCACGAATTTTTCAACCCCAGCGATACCCAAGGAACGGCTATTTGTTGTGGAGGATGTTCCTTCTGTTAAAAATTTAACTGCGTTAGGCAAGAAGATCGAAGAATACCGGATGAATACCTTGATCAAGC
This sequence comes from Enterococcus sp. 12F9_DIV0723, assembly GCF_002174375.1. Classification (NCBI taxonomy): domain Bacteria; kingdom Bacillati; phylum Bacillota; class Bacilli; order Lactobacillales; family Enterococcaceae; genus Enterococcus; species Enterococcus sp. 12F9_DIV0723. The sequence continues at coordinate 2,064,419 of NZ_NIBK01000001.1, forward strand.
AATTGGCTTACTTAAATGAATAAGTAAAAGGAAGAGCGGATAATGGACCATTCCGAACTTCCTTTTTTTGACTTACTTGTTCTTTTGAGCGTTGCTTAAATCCGCCATGCGCGCCTGTTTAATCCTTAGCTACGACAAAGCCAGATTCGGTGACCCAATTGTCTGGATTTGGATCTTCTGCCGGAGAGACATGGCTGATATTGATCATTGGTCCGACGATCGAATACCCATTCGCCTCTAGCCATTCCCCAATGGTTTGTGTGACCTTTGGCATTTGATCAAAGCTGCCGCTGAAAGTTACAGATGCCAGCGTAAAAGCTGGCTCCTTCCTATAGTCAACACGCCCAGCGTTTCCAGCTTCATCTACGACCGTTGTTTGAACCTCTACATCCGCATTTTTCTCAACGTATTCCACATCATGAAAGACAGTCATATTCATTGGCGGCTGCGTCATTTTTGCTTTGGCGGCTTCCATCTTGTGCTGCAGCTTTTGCCACAGGTCACCCTCCAGCGAATAATCAGCGATGACTTCCCGCACACTTAAGATCGTTCGTTCTGGGATTTCTTTTACTACGACAGGGTAGTTTAACATTTTTTTTCCTTCTTTCATTTGCTGCTGGAGAAGTGCGATCATGCGCTGTTTCTTCACAAGCTCTGATAACTCTTCCTGCACCCGCACTTCCTGTAGCTTGTAATGTTGTTCTAAAAACTCTAAATCATTCATTTCAATAATCTCTTTAATCGTTTTTAAAGGCAATCCTGTTTGCTGCAGCAGTTTGATTTGATTCAAGCGGGACAACTGACCTGCGGAATAATAGCGATAGTTGGTTTGCTCGTCAATTTTTTTCGGCGTCAGTAAGCCCAACGCGGCATAATGATCCAGTGTCCGAACGGTCGTATTTGATAGTTTTGAGAATTCTCCAATTTTAAACATCTGTCTGCTCTCCTTCTTGTTTTGCTAGCTTACCTATAGTATAGAGTCCCACGTAGCGTGTGAGTCAATCCTAAATGACTTATTTTTTAGAAAATCTACGCAAGCAAAAAAAAAGATAGCGTGCCTATTGGACGCTGCCTTCTCTGTCTAAGATCTATTCAAACGTTTCATTTGTAAAGTTTTTAAAGGATTTTCTTTTCAAATCAAAAGAAAAAACGGCATTTACTTTCCAAACAGAAAGTCTCTCGAAAAATACGAGACACTCCCCTATCCTTTAATCCGTTGTTAATTCAATCAAATTTCCTTCTGGATCTTGAATGACCGCTTCATAATACCCATCGCCTGTAGTTCTTGGGCCGTTCAATAATGGAAAGCCGTCCGCAAGAAATTGTTCAACAAACCGGTCGACATCTTCTTTTCCTCCAACAGAGATCGCCAAATGAGTATAGCCCAAGCTATCAGCCACACGATTCGATAGATGCTGCTTGGAGGTTAATTCCAACCGGCTGCCAGAATCGAAGCTGAGAAAATACGACATAAACCCGGTCTTCTTATTATGATAACGTTCTGTACTGCTGACTTGAAAATACGTTTCGTAAAATGTTTTCATTTTTTCTAAATCCTTGGTCCAAATTGCTACATGTTCAATATGCATATTTAAACAATCCTTTCTTTTTCAAACCTTCGTCTATCTTCTTATGACCCGCGGTTCCAGCGCTAGATCTATTGTTTCTTGATCCGATAAGAGGTAATCAATGACTTTCGGGCCAATCTCATCAGGTAAAAAATCAATCGTTGTGAATTCCAGAAGCTGACTATAGGGTAAATTTCCTCCCCCAATAAGCCGGAACTCCTTTTTGTGAGTGAAGCCTAACTCTTGCAGCCCATGAATGATCCCAGCCGCGGTATCATCGGCGTTCGCATAGATCACTTCAGGAAGCGGCAACTTTTTATACGTTTCTTTCGCCCAATGATACCCTTCCTCATAGCCCTCTATGCCAGTAAAAAAATTGGTTCCTTCACTGACCTCGCCAAAGTAGCGTTCATAACATTCCGCCTTGTCGCGATCACTGGTACTTTGCGATAAAGGCCGTTTATTCGTGAAGGTGACTTTAGAGACGCCTTCTTGCGAAAGTTCCTTAAACACCTGTTCATAGGCACTTTTTCGATTGGGATAGATCATCGGTATTTTTGGTTCAGCTACTTTTTCTGTAGAAATGATCCTGCCTCTAGACTTGAGCTTTTTCCAGTTTCCTAGATCTTTCGCCCGCGAAACCAAAATCAAGCCGTCGATCATTCGCTTTTCCAGTAAAGCATAGTAATCATTCTCTGTTTGCTCATCATAGTAGGTGGGCAATAGAAGCACCTGGTAGCCTTTTTCTCTAGCATGAAACAACAAGCTGTTCACGAGACAATCATAACAGGAGCTATTATAGGGCAGCGTCACACCCAAGGTATAATTTTTGCCATTGCTTAGCTTGATCGCATTGCCGTTGACCACATACCCTGTCTCTTCAATCACACGTTGGACCTTTTCCCGAATCTCTTCTGAAACATATTGATGGTTATTGATCACTCGTGAGACGGTGGTCTTCGAAACGTCTGCCATCTTAGCGATATCTCGGATAGTTACCAATGAACTCCCCTCCTTATAGATCCTGTATTCACTATAAACGATGGGACGCGTCCCATGTCAACTATTTTTTGCCGCTTTTTTACGAAGACCGACGGGCATCCTCTATTTTCTCGCCATAGCAACAGCCATTCTTATCTTAGAATGTGTGTCCTAAAGCATTCATTGCACGTTCTTTGATTAGAACCTTCTGCTCATAAAAATTAAAATAACTAACTAAACACCCATCATCTTTAACGAATAGCTTAAAATGAACGTTCTAGCATATCCTTTTCTTTTTTTATAACGTTTTGAAAATGACTATTCGACGCCAGAAATCGAATGGGACACGCTTCTCATTATTTTCCATCTAACTATTCTACTTCGAGAACAGTTCTCATTCTCATTTGTATAATTAATCACAAACTTGTACCTTTTTTTGATATACTTATTTTAAATAGAATAATTTTTTTGGAGTTACTTTGTAATTATTTAGAATAATTGAGGCAAGAAAGGAGGACATAAAAACAGATGAATACTGAAGCAGTGTTTGAATTTATTGAAACAGAAAGTCAACACCAAGAATTTCAATCCAGCATCGAGAACTTAAAAGGACAACGCGGTGCCCAGATGCCCGCCCTGCAAGAGGCACAACGAATTTATGGGTACTTGCCTATCGAAATAATGAAAAGGCTTTCTACAGAATTAGCTATTCCTATGGAAGAACTTTATAGCACAGCGACCTTCTACGCACAGTTTACCTTTGTGCCTAAAGGCGACTATACCATCAGTGTCTGTATGGGAACCGCCTGCTACGTTAAAGGTGCCGGCGACATTTTAGATTCTTATGCGACGGATCTGGCTATTGATCCCGGGGAAACAACTGCCGATCGCAAGTTTACTTTAGAATCTTGCCGGTGTATCGGCGCCTGCGGACTCGCACCTGTATTGACGGTGAATGAAGAAGTCTATGGTCGTTTGACAAAGAAAAAAGCCGATAAAGTCTTGGTTACGTATCAAAAGAAAGAATGATCATGAACTGCCTTTTCCAAAGATTCCCTTTCTATTGTTGTTAAAAAGAATTTTGGAATTTTGTTGTTGTCAGACGAAGCCTCAAGAGTCAGGAGTAAAAATATGAGAGATTGGAATGCGTTAAAAGAACTTCGAGACACGTATCGTCACGCGGTCATGATGCGGTTAGATGAAGATGCGGTCTCAGAAAATGAGTATGAGAAAGAAATCCTCGTCTGCGCGGGTACCGGCTGTATCTCCTCTAAAAGCGGCGATTTTGTCGATGCACTAAAAGAAGAATTGGCGAAAAACCAATTAACGGAGAAAGTAAATATCGTAAAAACCGGCTGCTTCGGCTTATGCGCCCAAGGACCGATCGTGATCATCTATCCAGAAGCGGTCTTCTACCATCAAGTTCAGCCAAAGCACGCGAAGAAAATCGTTTCGGAACATTTGATTAAAGGCAACTTGGTCGAGAAATTGCTTTATCATGATGCAGATACTAAGGAAATCATCAATAAACTAATGGATACGCCCTTCTACCACAAGCAAAAGCGTGTTGCTTTGAGAAATTGCGGTCGGATCGATCCAGAGAAAATTGAAGAATACATTGCATTTGACGGGTACCAAGCCTTGGCTGCCGTGGTAAATACGTATTCTCGTGACGAGGTGCTGCAAACATTGGAAACCTCTGGACTGCGGGGACGCGGCGGTGCCGGCTTCCCAACATTCATGAAATGGTCTTTTGCCAAGGCCAGTCAATCGGATCAAAAATATGTGATTTGTAATGCCGATGAAGGCGACCCGGGAGCATTCATGGACCGATCCGTCTTAGAGGGAGATCCTCATGCGGTCATTGAAGCGATGGCGATCGCAGGCTACACGATTGGCGCCAACCAAGGCTATATCTACGTGCGCGCAGAATATCCGATCGCTGTGAATCGTTTACGAATCGCGATCGATCAAGCTCGAAAGGAAGGCGTTCTAGGGCAGCACATCTTCGGCAGTGATTTTTCATTTGATTTGGATCTGCGTTTAGGTGCGGGTGCTTTCGTTTGCGGCGAAGAAACGGCCTTATTAGAAAGTATCGAAGGCCACCGTGGAGAGCCGCGTCCACGACCGCCATTTCCAGCAGTCAAAGGCTTATTCGGAAAACCAACGATCGTTAATAATGTGGAGACATTGGCGAACATTCCTCAAATCATCCTTAAAGGACCAGAATGGTTTGCCGGTTTCGGAACAGAACAATCAAGAGGAACCAAGGTCTTTGCCCTTGGCGGCAAAATCCAAAACACCGGTCTTGTTGAGATTCCGATGGGAACCACACTTAAAGAGATCGTAGAAGACATCGGCGGTGGTATTCCTAACGGGAAGAAATTCAAAGCTGCTCAGACAGGCGGCCCTTCTGGCGGCTGTATTCCACAAGAGCATTATGATGTGCCGATCGATTATGAAAATCTGAAAAAGATCGGTTCAATGATGGGTTCTGGCGGCTTGATCGTGATGGACGAAGACAACTGCATGGTGGACATCGCAAAGTTCTTCTTAGAATTTACAGTAGAAGAAAGCTGCGGAAAATGCGTGCCTTGTCGCGTCGGAACAAAACGGCTATTGGAGATCCTTGATAAAATCACGATGGGAAAAGCAACGCTGGATGATTTAGATCGAATGGAAGAGCTTTGCCACCATATTCAAGAAAACTCACTCTGCGGGCTTGGGCAAACAGCTCCGAATCCTGTACTCTCCACCTTCCGCTATTTCAAAGAGGAATACTTAGCACATGTCGAAGAACGACGCTGTCCTTCTGGTGTCTGTAAAAACTTGATTCAGTACCGGATCGTACCGGATAAATGTACCGGCTGCCGTGCCTGTGCCAAAGGATGCCCAGTCAGTGCCATCAGCGGCGAAGTGAAACAAGTGCATGAAATTGATCAGTCGATCTGTACGAAATGCGGCTTGTGTATTGATACTTGTCGCTATGATGCAATCACAGTCATATAGGAGGTGGAGCAAGTGAAAGAAGTTATGATTACTATTAACGGAAAAATCTGTACTGCTCCAGAAGGATCGACCATTCTCGAAGCAGCACGAATCAACAATATTGAGATCCCTACCCTCTGCTTTCTAAAAGAAATCAACGAAATCGGCGCCTGTCGTATGTGCGTCGTTGAAGTGAAAGGTGCCCGCAGTCTTGTAACGGCTTGTGTGTACCCAGTCACTGAAGGGATGGAAATCACGACCAATTCCAAGAAAGTCTTTGATTCTCGCAGAGTTACCTTGGAATTGATTTTATCGACCCACGAACGGAAATGCCTTTCCTGTATCCGCAGCGGCAATTGTGAGCTGCAAAAGCTATGTAAAGAATTCAACGTCGCGGATGAAGATTACTTCAACGGTGAAAACTGCGAATACGAATTTGATGACAGTGCCGTGCATATGGTCCGAAACAACAATAAATGTATTCTTTGCCGCCGCTGCGTCGCCGCATGCTCAAAATGGCAGGCTGTCGGTGTGATCGGGCCAAATGATCGCGGCTTCAGCACCCACATTGGAAGTGCCTACGAGCAAAATCTAGGGGACGTTCCTTGTATTTCCTGTGGTCAGTGCATCGTCGTTTGTCCAACAGGTGCGATCCACGAAAAAGATCAGACCCAAGAAGTTTGGGATGCGTTAGAAGATCCTACTAAACACGTGATCGTACAGACTGCTCCTTCGATTCGAGTCACATTAGGCGAAGCCTTCAACATGCCGATCGGTACGAATGTCGAAGGCAAAATGGTGGCAGCCTTGCGGCGAATCGGGTTTGATCGCGTCTTTGATACCAACGTCGCAGCGGACTTTACGATCATGGAGGAAGCCAATGAGTTCCTAGAACGTGTCGGAAACAATGGCCCCTTCCCAATGTTTACCTCTTGTTCACCAGGTTGGGTCAAATACTGTGAATCGTATCATCCAGAATTGATCCCGAACCTGTCGACCTGTAAATCGCCGCAGCAGATGTTTGGCGCGTTGGCGAAAACTTGGTACGCCGAAAAAGAAGGCATTGATCCAAAGGATATCTTTGTGGTAGGAATCATGCCTTGTACCGCGAAGAAATTTGAAGTCACACGGGAGGACGAAGATGCCGCTGGTTACTCGGATTGTGATGTCGCATTAACGACCCGTGAACTGGCACGTATGATCGATAAAGCCGGTGTCCGTTTCGTAGAATTAGAAGACGAAGCTTTTGACAATCCATTAGGTGAAGCGACCGGTGCAGGCTATATCTTCGGCGCCACAGGCGGAGTGATGGAGGCGGCATTAAGAACAGCCGCTGAAACATTGGCCGGTCATTCCTTGGAACAAGTAGAATTCACAGAAGTGCGCGGCATGAAGGGGATCAAAGAAGCGACTTATGAAATGAGCGGCGCAACCATCAATGTTGCAGTCGCCTCTGGCATTGGGAACGCGAAGAAATTGTTAGAACGAATCGAATCTGGCGAAAAATTCTATCACTTTGTCGAGATCATGGGTTGTCCTGGCGGCTGTATCAATGGCGGTGGTCAACCTGTCCAGCCAGCCTCTGTACGCAACTTTGTTGATTTAAAAACAAAACGTGCCGCTGCGTTATACTCAGAAGACAAAGACAAAGGCTTACGCAAATCAAACGAAAGCCCGATCGTCCAAAAAATCTATCAGGAGTTTTTAGAAAAGCCGGGCAGCTTAAAAGCACACCACATTCTCCACACTAGCTATCGCGACCGCATGGACGTGAATGCATAAAAAAAAAGAAGCTTTGATCGATAAGTTATCGATCAAGGCTTCTTTTCTTCTACCGAACTCTTTGACGATGCAACGCCTTCGAAAGGACTGGAACGACTAAAATGGACAACCCGCCGCCAATCAACGCTGTGATCAATTGCGGCACTGAAAATGCCCCAGATACCATTGCGGCTTTAGGAGCCGGCATTTTAAGCAAAACAGGAACGACAAATTGCACGATCGTCAGATACAATACACCAAACTTTGCGACCGCGCCGACAACCGTCGCCAGGACAAAATTCGTGATTGTCTGCTTCGTATTGAAGCCTGCGAGGACATGCCAGATCGTCACTAAGACCGCATTCCCAATAGCGATACAGAAAACGATTTGTGGAAATGCTGGACCGATGCCAAAGATAAACGCGAAGATCGGTGACAATAAAGCGATGGTCAAGCCGCTCGCCAAGCCTCCTGTTGTGACAGAAACAATCAAAATCAAATTTACGAGAGAACCTGTTACCAACGTGTTGCCTAATCCCGATGTCACCGCCTGGACAACGATCAATAATGCTAATAATACCCCCGTTTGCGAAACCCATAATGCTTTACGATTCATACTTTCGGAAATTCTATTTGTAGTTTATTTCACAAATAGTTATCCTTTCACTTCCTTCCTTTTTATAGTCAATCTCCTAATTTAACTCTCACTAAAAATAGCGCTTTCGTCTGTCTATAATTATTGTATCAGAAGTATGGGGCAGACGCGCACCAGTTTTAAAAATTCTGTACTAAAAATTGAAATAAAAAAAGACCCCTGGTTCACCAAGGATCTTTACACGCTGCTTCTGCAACAAGTGATTATGCTTGATTTGCGGCAAGTTCTGCTGCTTTTACTTTTTCTTCTTCAAGTAATTTGTTGTCATAAAACTTGATGAATGGGAACCAGATCGCAAAGGCCAATACCGCACATAGCACTGCCAATACCGCTGCTTTCCAGTCGCCCCCGCTACCAACAAAGGCACCGAGTCCTACTGGTGACGGCCATGGCATTTGAGCCAGCATTGGTCGAACGATCTCTAATTTGATTGCGAAATACGCAAGTGACGCTGAGGCCATAGGTGCTAAAAAGAATGGGATCGCGAGATAAGGATTGTAGACGATCGGCATCCCGAAAATGATTGGTTCATTGATGTTGAAAATCCCTGGAACCAACGATGCTTTTCCTAAAACTTTCAATTGGTCCGATTTAGCCATAAAGGCGATAAAGATAATCAACCCTAGTGTTGCCCCAGATCCCCCAACAGTAACATACGAATTGTTAAATTCACCAGCGAGCGGGAAGTTGGCACCGTTTGCATTTGCTGCCATATTTGCCAGCACGATCGGTGTTAAGAAAGACGTAATGATGTTTGCCCCGTGAATCCCAACGATCCAAAGTGCATGGATCAAGAAATAAATGACCATGATTCCAAGCCATGTATTTGTCAAATTGGTTACGAAGCTGAATGGGATCGCGATCATTTTGAAGATATCTGTTCCAAGAGCAACTAAACCGCCATTGATGATCATTACGACAAACGCAATGACGAATGTTGGGATCAATGCTGTAAAGGAACGTGACACACCTGGCGGCACTACGTCCGGCATTTTAATGATCCAATTTCTCTTTACACACATACAGTACAATTCAACAGCGATGATCGACATGATGATTCCCGTAAAGATACCGGAAGTCCCCAGTCTATCCACAAAGGCTCCCATACGAATCCCGCTGACGATTGTTTCTGTATCCGTCATTGAAGAAACTAAGCTAATTTTCCCGCCGTCGAGAATTAATTCTGGTATACACATAAAGAAGGCAAATACTGATAATAACGCGCCCATCAATGGATTGACATTGATGTTTTGTTCATCTCTTTCAATAGAGGTTAACTCATACGCGAAAACGATTGCAAAATAAACGGAAAGAATTCCCATAGTCATTGTGTTGGCGATCATATAGAGATCACTTATTTTAAAAAATGTCGCGTTAAAAAATCCCTCTAAAAATGGAAAAGATACGGGCAAAACATTTAAAACTAAAAACATGGACCCTACGATCGTGAAGGGAATCGATGCCATCCCAGCCGCCATAACGGCACGGACAATTTTTAACTGGGCAATTTTACCCATCGGTCCCATTAAATACTTCTGCAAGAAATTAAACATTCATTGTGCTCCTCTCTTTATTGTACTGCTTTTTCGTATTGCTGAATGCGATCATAATGCTTGTCACGATTGGTACGAATTCTTTTTAAGCGTCTCCGAACGAACACACACAGGAGTAATCCGCTAGCCATTAATACAGAAATAAACATACGTCCTTGCCCATCATCATTCATAAAAGGAAAGAATCCAGAAAACAACGGCGTTACGGTTACAAACATCAAAACGAGGTTGAGTATTCCTTGAATGAGGAAGTAGCGGTCTGTATTCGGCACATTATTTTGATGCTTGCGATACAATTGAAACTGTTCCGCAGCTACTGGGATCACTCCGACGATCAACGCTAACGGGAGCCAGAGCCAGATACTTTTTGACAATGACAGACAGATCAGCCAGTAAAGATTGATAAAAAAGAACAGTGCTGTCAAATACCGCACGATCAAATAACGGTTAAAGTACATATTTTTTAAACTAAATTGCTGCTTTTCCATGTGCAATTTTTTCTTATCCTCATTCATAGTGTCCCTCCGTTCATTCCGTGCGCTGCTGATACAAATAGCGCATCTCATTGGCGACTTCCAACAACGTCATTGTCGTCATCAGGTGATCTTGTGCATGGACCATGATTATTTCCATTTCAATTTTTTTCCCGCCGGCATACTCTTTCAGAAGCTGTGTCTGAGCTTTATGCGCCTTCAAAAGCTGCTCGTTGGCTTCCTCCAATTGTTCCTTCGCTTTCTCATCTTCTTTTTTGCGCATCGAAGCGAATGCGTCATGAATGACCGTTCGTGCATTTCCGCTGTGAAGAATAATTTCAAAAGCGGCTACCTGTAATTCTTCACTATTCATTTGTTCAGCCACATGGCTCCCTCCTTATCAAATAATCTTTATAAGTTCATTACTAAAATTTTCAAATGTTGGTTCAGCTAAAATTGCCTGCTGGATATCCAGCCGATCGACCAACTGAACAATTGCTTTTGTCACAACCGTGATCCCCTCATTTTCAATATATGAAGGCGAGATCAGAAAAACAAAATTCACCGTTTCCTTCTCATCCCACGTCATCCCGTCAGGAATCAAGGCAACAGCAATCTTCGTCGACACTCCTACTGGAATCGCTGGATGGGGAACGACCACGGTGTCACTAAACACGATCTGTCCCATCATCTCCCGTTGCGAAATCTGCTGCTTCATTTTTATTGGATAGTTTGCTTCTTCATTCACACTTAACACATTTAATAAATCATCCACGACACTTTCCTTCGTGGGTGCTGTTTCGTATCTTTTGAAAAATTGTTCTGATAATTGCGTTTCAAAATAGCGTTTCCGCTCATTAAGCGGCAAGCGATGGGTTTCTTCGATCCTTGTAGGGCGTGAAATCAGACGATCCAATAATTTACGTATTTTATGGACATCTTCATCATTTAGAAAGACACTGACATGCAACACAGGAACTTTAAAGACCATGGTTGATAGATCCACAGAAGAGATGATCAAATCAATGCCCTTCAACGTCGCTTCGTTGATTTCATAGTAGCCTTTCACATTGACGACCGTTATATGTTTGCCAAACTCGTTCGAGACTCGGTTCTTCAACAATTGTGCGCTGCCATACCCTGTTGCACAGATGATCAACGCCCGCACTTTATGTGTATCTTTGACCTTTTCTAAAGCTGCCAGCAAATGGAGCGCAAGATAGGCCCATTCGTCCTCACTAATAACAAACTTTTTCAGCATCGGCATTTCAGCAAAATAATGCTTCGTTAATTCAAATGCTTCTGGATTGCCTTCTTTGATTTCTGTCGTTAAAGGATTGTCTAAGGTGATTCCGCGATTTAATCGAATCAGCAAAGGACCTAAATGCCCCAGCAACCCGCTTTTTAACTGATAGTCTTCCATTAGCGGATAGCCGATCACTTGAGAAATGCTTTGGATGACGTTGTCTAATTCATAAGAAAGCTCTTGGTTCTCTGTTGTTGCCTCGTGGTTGGATTTCGCCATCAGATGGATCGTTAGATAAGACACCTCTTCGATCGGAAACACCACATTGGTGACCGTTTCAATTCGTTCAACGATTTTTTCCGCCACTTGGTACTCTATTCGTCCTAATAAATCTTGCTGCAGTCCTAAATCTTTGATCTCAAAGCCTTCACGCATACGTTTGATTCCTAAAGAAAGATGCAAGACCAAATTTTGGATCACCACATCAGAAACTTTTAGCTTGGCCTCTCGCGTCTCATCTAAAATAATGATCGTCAATTCTTCAAACGTGATTTCATTAAAAAAATGACTGTTTCCTAAATATTCCTTCATTGAGTTGGCATACGTTTTGCCAAAAAGTGTATCCATGATAAAGTGTCGTTTGTTTCTTTCTTCACCTTCTACCCAGAAACCTTTGCCGTGTTTTGACACGATCACGAGAGAATATTCCTGTAATTTCTCTTTTATTTCTTGGATATCTTTCGCTAAACTCGACCGACTAATAAAAAGTTCTTCCGCTAGATCATCTATAACAATTACTCGATCCTCAAGTAATAGCTTATTCAAAATATATTTTTGCCGATCCTCCACTTCGGAAAATTCACTCGCATTTCTATAAAAGGGATCTACTAAGTTCTCGTGACTCAAAAATAAATCGAAAACCATTTTATGAACAATTCTCAATTGATAGCCTTGCCCCTGCTTTGCTAGAATTTCTCCTCCATTTTTTTCCACCAGCACTTTTAAATCTTGCAAATAATTTCTAACCGTACGATCGGATAGCGACAATTCAGAAGCTAAGTCTTTGCTGGTCACAAATTCATTCTTATGATCGATCAAACGATTCAACAAAGCTTTTTCCTTCTGTTTCATCTTACTCTCTCCCAGCTAAATATTTTCCTCGATAACCTCAGCCATTTTCTGTATCCCAGTAGGAATCGGGACATACGCTTGAAATGGGATGCTTACTACAGGCTTACCGACGGTATCTCCTAGCTTAACAAATTTATCCAAAAACATGGTTGTTTGAGGACTGATCAGGAATAAATCAAAATCACTCGTTTTTATCATATTGTCGCCTTCTGTTGCTGAAACGGCATCCACAAAAATGTCCTTTCCATTCTGTTTAAAGTAATCCGTTGTTTTGGTTGCCATCATTGAAGAAGACATTCCTGCTGCACAAATAATCAATGCTTTTTTCATCTTACACACGCTCCTATTTTTGTTATCTCTCGTTCTTAGTACACTCCAAGAATAGAATGTAAACGGTTACGGTTCAACATTAAAACTTCCGCATCATTACGGAAAAAAACTGTAATATCCTTAGAAAAGCCTAAAATTTCTTCTTTATCCTTCTAATAGGAAAAAAAAAGAATGACTGGCAAAAATGCCACTCATTCTTTTCCCGACGATTCACTTCGTGTTTATCGGATCAAATCGATTTCAGGATTTTTTAATACTGTGAAAACCTGTTCTTTTGTTGTCAACGGCACATCACCATGGATCGTATGCGCCAACACCGCATTCATTGTTGCAAACTCAACTGTCTCGACTAAGGACCAGTTTTCAGCATATCCCGTTAAGATTCCTGCTGCATAAGCATCGCCAGCGCCAATCCGATCCAAAGCAACCAGGTCTCTCACAGCACTGACTGCACGCTCTTTACGAGTATATAAAAATCCTTGCATTTGTTTGCGACTGTCCGCAGTCGTTCTTCGTGTCCCGGCAAACCAGTCAATCGCGTATTTTTCCATAAATTGCCAAATCATCTCATCCTCTGATCCCGTTTTTGGGACTTGTAACAGGTCCAGCAAATCTCTCGTACTGCCAAAAACAATAGCGCAATAAGGCAAGATTTTCTCGTACTGTTCTTTCATAAAAGCCAATTTATTCGGTTCTGTGTTCAGACTGGGACGGAAATTAAAGTCAAAGCAGACTTTTTTTCCTGCCTTAGCAGCCTCTTGTGCTAATGTATGTGCGGCATCCCGAGTAGCATCGGTCAAGCTCAAAGAAATTCCACAAATATGGATCAGATCATTTTCAGCCGCCACCTTCTCAAAGTTATAGGCTGTGTGATCACTGACACCAAAGGAACTATGGTGACGATTTTGATACGTAACGTGTGTGGGCCGCTGTCCATACCCATTTTCAGCAAAGTAGCTGCCGATATGATGATGGGCGAATGACAACAGCTCTGTTTTGATTCCATACTTTGCCAACGCTGATTTAGCGACCTGTCCCAGACGGTTCTCAGGAAGCACGGTCACTAACGAAGAATCGTAGCCAAATTGCGCCAAATTAGCCATAATATTGACACCCGTCCCAGTATAATCCATCCGCAATTCATTCGTCTGATCTAACAATAAATACTCCGGTGGTGACAATCGCAGCATCACTTCACCAAAAGCCGCAAATTTCATCGTTTCTGCTCCTTCTTTAAGCCAATGTTTTTTTACACATTTCAAGCAATCGTTTTACGTCTTCAGGACGTGTGTCTCCTGTTTCAGAATCAATGATCGAACTGTAGACATGCGGAATAATTTTCTTAACACCTGCATCAACAGCGATTTGAAGGATTTCTTCAAAATTTTCTAAGTCTATACCGCCAGTAGGCTCCAAATAGAAATCATGTTTGGCGCACGCCTCCGCAACTGCTTTAAATTCTTCTTTATGGGCCAATCCTTTCATTGGGAAGTATTTGATTGAACTACCACCCATATCTTGAAGCAACGTGATCGCTGTTTCGATCGGCACGACGCCTTCTGGCCCTTTTGAACTTAGAGGTCCTGTCGCGATATTGACATAGCCGACTTTTCCTGTTGGCGAAACCAATCCATTGATGATCGTTTCTTCTTGACCCAACAGCGCTCTTGAGGTCCCCACGCCAGTAAATACCTGATTCACGTGTTGCGGCTGAAGCTCTCCAGAAATACGCGAGACCATTTGACTCTGATTCGGGTCCCCAGCACCTAGACCAACAGACAGGGCATTGTTCGTTGCCTCCTGATATTTTTTCATATCTTTGATGGCTGCTTCATCACTCTCGTAATTTTTCGACAGTACGCCTAAAACCACGTGTCCTTCCGCCGCTTCATAGCAAGCTTTGGCATTCTCAACAGAATTCGCCAAAACATTTAAACAAATTCGATCCTCTAAATAATTTGGTTCTACTGACATTTCCTGATCCCCTCTTATTCCATGATATCGTGCAAACGCGCCACAATTTTATTCATTTCTTCTTCGTTCACCGAGCGAATATCAAATTCAATGATGCCATTGTTGGCTTGATATTCTCTCGTGTAGACCGCTGGTGATTCCTTTTTCAACGCTGCGATTACATCCTTCGCTGAATGCTCTCCCGATACGTGAACACTTGCTCGATAAATATCTCGTCCGGCACTATCTTGAACGACCGTGGCGGTTAGATGATTGATTTGATTGATTGCTTTCGTAAATGGTTCTAATCGTGCCTGCATTGATTTACCCGATTCGCTGCCGTTTGTTAAATAGTCTTCGATCGCCTGCGTAAAACCAAGGATATTGTCCTTGCCGATCTTCATCGCTCTGCCGATTCCCTTCCCCTGAAGGCGAACCCATTCAATCGGTGCTTTTTTTCCGATCACTAAGCCGGCACTCGGTCCTTCGATCGCTTTTGCCCCAGAATAAATAACTAGGTCAGCACCTGCTTTATAATAGAAGAATAAATCTTCCTCAGCAGCCGCATCCACGATCAATGGCACGTGATTTCTCTTCGCAACTTCCGCCGCCTCTTCCACACTCATCATACTTTTTTGAACCGTGTGATGGCTTTTTATATAGAGAATAGCCGCGGTGTTTTCGCTGATCATCATTTCCAGATGCTCGGCTGAACACATGTTGGCATAACCAGCTTCGACAACTTTTCCGCCGCCTTGTTCTACCATGACTTCAACAGGCGTCCCGTAATCCACATTGTGTCCTTTAGGCAAGATGACTTCCCGCTTCGTGATTTTTTTCGTGTAAGGATGGTAGGCATGATAGACCGTTCCTTGACCGATCACTGCCGCAATACTCTGAGCAATTCCCGCTGAAGCAGAAGAAACGATCTGTGCATCCTCCACATCCAAAAGGTTTGCGATATACGCGCCGGTTTTTTCGCTTAGATCCGCCATTTCAAAAAAATGCTCGCCGCCAAACCGTTGAGCAGCCATTACGGACTCAGATACCTTTGAAACGCCTAAAATCGTCATGCGCCCAGAAGCATTGATGACTTCTTTTAATCCAAGTTTGTCGAAATTAATTGTCATAGACCTGACCTCCAATGATCGTTTCCATAGGAAGAATCTCCTGACTCGCCTTACGCGTGTTTCCATTGGAATCGATCAGTTCTTTTTCTGAATGTTTGATCGTAAAGATCGTCATATCTGCATCATAGCCCACAACTAATTTCCCTTTAGTAGTTAAATGGAAATTTTCAGCAGGTCTTTCTGTCACTTGCGTAAGGATCTCTTCCCAAGAATACCCTACCACGAAAAGTTTTTCCATCGTCGTTGCTAAATCGTAAACCGGCCCATTCTCCCTATTTCGCACATAAATATCTGAACTAATAGACGTGCTCTTCATTCCTTCACGCAACGCTTGTTTCGCCACGTCAAAATTAAAGCTGTCTGTCCCATGACCTATATCAAAAACAATGCCTTTCGTATATGCATCCCATACAAAATCCTTGATTTGCTGTTTCTCTCGATCAAAAATACCATTTTCTTTTCCATTAAAGCAGTGGGTCAGCACATCACCTTTTTCCATCAGATCCAGAATTTCGGACAATTCAGGTGGTGCGGAACCGACATGTACCATCAGCGGCAACTCGCCGTATTCATGTTGAAATTGCTTTGCTAACCGAAGAGGCTCGATGCCGCTTGAACCAATCACCGTTTTACTCATGCGAGCTTTTAACCCAACGATAAATTCGGGGAATTTTTCTATCGCTGTCCTTACTGCATCCCGTTGGACTTTCGTTAAGTCGGCTAATTCATCCTGCTCAACGATCCCCCATTTCGAGATATTCAGCAATGCATAAACATTGGTTTTAGATTTTTTTGCTAACTCGTAAAAGTCACCAATGTTTTCAGCACCTGTCGTTCCAGCGTCGATCACTGTCGTTACACCTCGTTTGACGCCAACTTCGTCTGGATAATCATAATACAGTGTCATTTTTTCGTAGCAATGAACATGATCATCGATCCATCCGGCAGAAATATATTGATCGTCTGTCAAAACAATTTCTTTGCGGGTCTCTTGATCAATTTTTTCTGTTACTGTGACTATTTTGCCATCAGAAATACCAATTTCCATTTTCTTTCCGTCAATCGTTTTGCCATTCCGTACAACTAAATCCAACATTTCGCGTTCCTACTTTTCTGTAAATTTGAATTTTGACCAAGGATGAATAAACGGTAATAAGAGTTGCTCATCTGCAACAATCTGTCCGACTTTATTTTTGCGTGAATCTTTATGGGCGCTTAGCACCACTTGCAGCTCATTCTTGTATTTGCCAAAGTCATCGTTTCCGATCACGATGTCTCCCGGTTGAAATTCAATCTCATTGTCATGGGGAGCATTTGCTTCTTGACCGTATTTTTTACGAACGAATGTTGAGCGAACCATTTGATCCGTAATATCCCCACGACGGTAATGTTGTTCATTTAATACGATCTGCTTTTCTACATCATTGATTCCTGCAACAAATTCGACAGAAAATTCTGTTTGGTAACGATCGACGTCGCCCATTGCCTTCAACTCTTCTTCTGAGGCATAGGCATTTCCGATGATCACATCATCAATCAATTTTGTCGCAAATAAGTGTTTTGTCGCAGCTTCCACTGGTAAATGGCGGTGCATCTCTAGAGTCGGCAACCCATCATTGATGTCCCATGGGCCGATCGTTCCTACTTGTGAAGTCACAAAAGCTGCCGTTCGTATACCCTTAGCTTTGAAACGCTCACTGCATTTTACAAAGAAATCAAAAGGCAGTGCGGTTCCTTCTTGAGGGTAAAAATTATGGCACCCATACAAATAAGGCGTATTGGCTTCATAGGTCAGAATGTTATCTAAGTAGGCCACATCATTACTCATATTCAATTCGATG
Organism: Enterococcus sp. 12F9_DIV0723; assembly: GCF_002174375.1. Lineage (NCBI taxonomy): Bacteria > Bacillati > Bacillota > Bacilli > Lactobacillales > Enterococcaceae > Enterococcus > Enterococcus sp. 12F9_DIV0723. Next base: position 2,082,029 of record NZ_NIBK01000001.1, read on the forward strand.
GCTACACCAAAGGGATTGTACGTGAGCATCGCCTCTTTGTTTCCATCAAATCCCAAGTCTAGACGAATCCCGTCTGCTCCTAATTCATGGAAGAAACTCATGTCATCATAAGAGATTCCTAGTTCTTCAAAAATATTCGGTGCAACATCTAAGATCGTTTCATAGCCTAAGTCCTTCGCAAAGAAAATTAGTTCTTTAAATTTCTTTTTTACGACCTCTTTGCCTTCAGTGACTTCCAGCATACTCATAAAAATACGACCAAAGCCATACTTATGGGCCAATTCAATGTACGCTTTATCCTGGTTGATATCACTATGATCCGGATAAACCGAAATTCCTAATACACGTTTCATACACTTTTTCCTCTTTCCATCTCATCGATTTTTGACCGGTATTTGTACGCAATCAATGACGCTGTACAAACAGTGACTGTCATTACTAAGAAAGACGCAATATTCAGCGCTACACCTAGCACTACAGCAAACAGGATAGTTGCCAATGAACCAAGTAAAATGTAGCGAAGTTTCATCTGTTCAAGTTTTGCTGGTAGTTTTCCCTTTTCCAGATAAATATGACTCGCTAGAAAAAGAAGGATCAAATAAATAAAGTTCATAGTATCACCGAAGAGGATAGTCCTTTGACCATCCTCTCTCCTTTCTACGATAGAATAATTCTTTTCTAATTCGAAGTTGCACCTTGTAAGTTTGCAGCTTTTTCTTTTTTCGCTTTCTCTTCAGCTTCCAATTCTGCCGCTTCACGTGCCAATTGCTGCTTTTCAAACACTTTGAAGAACGGATAATAGATAGCCATGGAGATCAGGAAGTTTACAATAACCAGAATTGCTGCGGCAATACTCCAATCCGTACTCATCCAAGCGGCGATCGGTGCTGGAATGGTGAAGCCATAACGAGCAACCATCATTGGAATCACCCCTGAAATGGTTAAGAAATAAGAAAGGGTTGTTGTCACTAACGGTGCTACGATAAATGGAATTCCCAATAACGGGTTCATGACGATCGGCGCCCCAAAAATCATCGGTTCATTAATATTGAATAAGCCTGGCAAGAAAGATAGACGTCCTAAACTCTTTAAGTATTTCGATTTTGAGAACATAAAGAATACGACTAATGCCAAGGTCGTCCCCGCGCCACCAATCCAGATAAACCATTGTAAGAATTGTTCCGTAAAGATATTTGGCATTGCAGTTGCACTTGCACCATCCGCAAAAGCTTCCATATTTTCAGCAATCGATAATTCCCAGAATGGACGAATAACCGGTCCCATGATCGCTGGTCCATGAATCCCTAACACCCAGAAGAAACAAATCAAGAATACAGTCAACAAACCACCAAACAAACTATTCCCAGCTAACACATCTTTAAACGGCATTAATAAATTACTCAAGAACCCATTGATATCAAATCCGATCATGTGTCGAATCACCCAAAATAGAACTAAGATCGCGCCCCCAGGAATCAATGCCATAAATGAGTTCGTTACCTCTGGCGGAACCCCATCCGGCATTTTGATCGTGATGTTCTTTTCGATAAAAATACGATAGATTTCAACAGAAATGAGTGCTGTCACAATTGCCCCAAACAATGAAGCCGCGCCAAGATTGGCAATGTTCAAGTACCGTCCTGCATCAATGACACCCTCCACATTGTCAAATACTCGAATCGGCGGAGCCGCTGTTACGAGAAAAGCCATCACAGACAAGATGCCCGCTGTCAGAGAATCGACCTTATAGCTCTTCGCCAATTGAGATGCGATCCCAAATGTTGCATAAAGTGCCAAAATACCTACTGTATAACGAAAAGGAATATCTAAAATTGCTAAATACGGTTCAATCATTGCAGCAACTGAAGGAATTGGAAAGTTTAAAAAGATCGTGAAGAATGATCCGACGATCGTCAACGGCATCGTTGCGACGATTCCTTTCCTGATCGCCATCATGTGTCGCTGCGTTCCAATCTTGTTCGCAAAGGGCATCAATTTCTGTTCAATCGAATTTACTAATCTGTCCATTTTTTAACCTCCGTTTATAACGTTATAATGTTTACAAACGAATAGTACCATATCCAGTTTTTGCTGTAAACGCTTTTCCAGTTTATTTTTTATTTTATTTCTATAAATATTGAATGAATATAACTAAAACAACCGCGCTTAACCCTTCATTTTAACAAGAATATTCGCGATTTTAATCCGATTAAAAAAACTGTGATGAACAATCATCACAGTTTTATGTCTCGTATTCAATTTGGTATGCATGATCAGAGGTATTATAAAGCCCCTCTGAATACTCAATCACTTTTCCATTGTAATCGTAGGATTTTCGAATTCTTTTCAACGCAAGCTGTTCCTCTGTTTGAAGAAGCGTCTGCTCTTCTGGCGTCAAGGCAATCGCCACAAAATCATCCATAAACCGTTCAATATCCAACTCATTTTGATAGAGGATTCTATACAGTGATTCCTGCTCGAGCGCTTCTTTAGTAACCCTTTTCAATCCCGTAGGCAAATAATGCGTAAAATAAATGTACGGTTTCCCATCTAGCGAATACATCCGTTGAAAGCAAATCGCCTCTGAGCCGAAATACTTAAACGCGTTGTCCTTATCCGTCAACGCTACTTTCTTTACATCCAAAATCACCTTTTTGACTGCTAAGTTCGAATTTTCCAAAATCTGAGTAAAGCTGATCGCTTTCGATAATTTATTATAAGGGCGCTCACTCAAAACAGTCGTCCCTTTTCCGCTTTTCTTCTCTACATATTCATCTGCTGCCAGTAGCTCAATCGCTTTTCTCACGGTGATCTTACTTACATTAAAAAGCTGCTCCAGCTCCGTTTCGGTCGGCAGCATCGTTCCAACTGGATACCTTCCAGAAAAAATATCCTCTTTTATTTTCTCCGCAACTTCTAAATAGAGTACACGTGTTTTCTTCATACATTCCACCCTTCCCAATAACCGTTCTCCATTTACTTAGAATAGCATTTAGCGGATTGTTTGCAAAGTTTTGTCTCGATGTGGTTGATTTCTCTTACTTTGCATAAACTTTTTCTTAGCGAATCGTGTCGATTTTTGCTACCCTTTTAATAAGACAACTGTCAGGAGGGCTTCGATTTGATGGATTTAAAAAATTTTAACTGGACGCGTTTCCCAGAAAGCTTCACCTTGTTAACAGAGGGGATTGAGGTCGTCACAAAGCCTCACACAGACCTTTGGCAAAATACCTATTATCATTTTCAAAACGACAATGCCCCTGTTTTCCAAATGGAAACCGAAGAAAAATACTTCAGTTTTATTGTAAAAACAGAGTTTTCAGAAAGTCATCATCGCTTTGATCAATGTGGGATCGTTCTGTATTTAGACAGCGAAAATTGGTTAAAGGGCTCTATCGAATATGAGAACGACTCCTATCAGCATTTAGGAAGCGTCGTGACGAATAACGGGTATTCCGATTGGGCGACAACAGAAATAGAGGCCTCTATCCATTCCATGTGGTACCGATTGAGCCGACGAGAAGATGATTATCGCATTGAATGCTCTGTGGATGGGGAAAACTTTCAGCAGATGCGTATCTGCCATCTGATCAATGGAAATGGTAAAGTGCGCTTTGGCATCTATGCTTGCTCCCCCGAAGACTCTTCATTTAAAGCGGTTTTTACAAAAATGCAGCTAACAGACTGTCAATGGCCTGCTCATGAGGGGCAACAGCCAGATAAATAGCTAAAAAGAGAGCGGTCCTATAGAATTAGGCCGCTCTTTTGGTATAAAAAAAACCCTTGATTTCTCAAGGGTTCGAAAGACATCTTTCGAATTAACGACGGATTTCTTTGATACGAGCTGCTTTTCCGTGTAATGCACGTAGGTAGTAAAGTTTTGCACGACGCACTTTACCGTAACGAACAACTTCGATTTTCGCAACACGTGGTGTGTGTAGTGGGTACGTACGTTCCACACCAACACCGTTAGAGATTTTACGTACAGTGTAAGTTTCGCTGATGCCAGCTCCACGACGTTTGATTACAACGCCTTCGAATAACTGGATACGTTCGCGAGTTCCTTCGACAACTTTCGCGTGAACACGAACAGTGTCCCCAGGACGGAATGCTGGGATATCCGTACGTAATTGTTCTTGAGTTAGTTCTTGAATCAATGGATTCATATTTATCATTCTCCTTATTCCAAACATTCTTAGGACAGAAGCCCCAGCGGAACATCGTATAATAGATGAGTTTTACACTCACCTGAATATTCTAACAGAGGAAGTTCTATCTGTAAAGACAAAATTCTTGTCAGAGGAACTTTAATTTTGAGCAGTATACATGGCTAAATGATTCGACGGCATAGAAACAAGGAACTTCCCGCGCTTCTCATTCTTAGTGCTTTAGGTCAAAAAAGGAAGCCTCTTATTTCTAAAAGGCTTCCCCAGAAATTATTCTTCTTGTTTAATTTCTGCTAAAAATGTTTCCATTTCTGGTGTCAGAGTTACTTTTTCCAGCATATCTGGTCGGCGCAAATACGTCCGTCGTAAAGACTCCTTCAATTGCCATTCCTCGATCAAACGATGGTTGCCATTCATCAGAACCTCTGGCACGCCCATCCCCTCAAATTCCGCGGGACGTGTGTATTGCGGATGCTCCAATAGTCCAGTCGAATGCGAATCTGTTTTTGCAGATGTTTGATTCCCTAAAACATCCGGCAAGAGGCGTACCGTGGCATCGATCATGACCATTGCCCCAAGTTCACCGCCAGTCAGAACATAATCTCCTAGTGAAACTTCATCTGTCACCAGTGACCGAATCCGTTCATCATAGCCTTCATAGTGTCCACAAATAAACACGAGCTGCTCTTCCTGAGAAAATTCCTCTGCCATTTTTTGATTGAAGGGTTTTCCCGCTGGATCAAGTAAAATCACGCGTTTCTTTTTATTTCCTGACTCTTCCTCGATCGCTTTTAGATTCTCGTAAATCGGTTGGACTTTCAAAAGCATTCCTGCTCCGCCGCCATAAGGATAATCATCCACTTGTTTGTGTTTATTATCTGAGTATTGGCGAAAATCATGAACATTGATCTCTAATAACTCTTTTTCAACAGCTTTCCCAATGATTGATTCACCTAAAGGTTCTTCGATCATTTTTGGAAAAAGTGTTAAGACATCAATTCGCATCGTCCAACAACCCTTCTGGGATCTCGACATGCACGACACCTTCAGTGAGATCAATGTCTTTTACCACGGATTCAATGTAGGGAATCAACGCATCTTTTTGGCCTTTGCGTTTGACTACCCAGACGTCGTTTGCGCCAGGAGATAAAATCTCGGTGATTTTACCAATTTCATTCTCTTCATCATCTACGACCGTCAATCCGATGATCTCATGATAATAATATTCGTGTTCGTTGAGTGCCCCTAGCTGTTTCTCAGAGATTTTTAGAATACCGTCACGAAAAGCTTCGACATCATTGATATTTGGGTACCCTTCAAAGCTCAATAAATCAAAATTCTTGTGTCTGCGATAGCTGGCGATCGTCAGGGTCAGAACATCTTGGTCGTCGCGGAACAAGTAAAGCGTTTCTCCGACTTGATACCGTTCTTCCGTAAAGTCTGTCGTAGAAATGACCCGGACTTCTCCGCGGATGCCATGTGTATTGACGATTTTTCCAACTTTATAATAATTAGTCACGTAGTTTCCTCTTTCTGTTTTATCTATTTTGCCATTGATACAGCCATTTTCAAACTAGTCATTGCATCACCGTTCATGATCGTATAGACAGTCTGGTTATTCTGCCAAACGACTGTATTTGTTTGAAACTCTCCGGGTGATACTCTTAAGGTGATTTGCCCTGCGTCATGAGGAACCGGTAAGAATGCTCCTTCTAAATAGTCCACTGTTTGTTTTGCCAATGGAACAGGATCTTCTTGTTCCAAATTATTTCCGCGTACAGTCAGGCTCCAGTTGCCTTCCTTCCAGCCTAAATAGACAGAACCAGCACCGGCACTTTGGTATCCTGTGATGTTATGACCGAGATCGACTTGCTGTCCGTTCGGGTCATAGGTCTGACCAACTTCATTTTGTGCCGTTTCTTTTGAATCAAACGTATGGCGTTGGAATTGTGCGATGGGCGTTTGTCCACTTAAAGCGGGATCATTAAAAGGCGTCTCCTCAGCAACGGCATAATACGTCACCTTCAAAGTCCCTTGCTCCTCAGAAGCCATAATACCGACGGGCTTTCCTCCACTAAAAGAAGCAGGATCAGGAAAACGATCGTTAGGATAATTGGCCTTCAATTCATCTAGTGCAGACATGGCATGATCGCTGTGAGACGAATCCGTTTTTGTTGAACTAGCTTGTGTCTTTGTCGTTGAATTGGCCGACGACTGATTACTCGTACTTGAGCTGCTTGCCGTCGAATGTGATGTGCTGCTTTTTGTAGTTGCTGTGGCAGTCGATTTCGTGGTGCTATCGTTTGAATCATTATTTCCTGAATTACAGGCTGCTAAAACAAATAGCGCGCTAAACAAGAACAAAAATTTTTTCATCATGAAACACCTCCACCCTAATTTTACCGTACTTTTAACAAAAAAACACTCGAATCAAACCGACTCGAGTGTTCTAACTTTATTTACCATCCACGATGTTGAGACGAACTTTTTTCGGGCCATTCGTCCGAACGCTGTACACGATCGTGCGGATCGCTTTGGCTACTCGGCCTTGTTTTCCGATGATTCTGCCAATGTCCTCAGGTGCAACTGTTAAGTTGTACTCCAAGAAATCTTTAGACTCCTCGATCTCTAACTTCACTTCATCAGGTTTTGTCACCAAAGGGTGAACAATGGTCAACACAAGGTTCGTTAAATCTTGCATGATTGACCCTCCTTACTTCTTAGCGAATTTAGCGTCGTGGTGTTTTTGCATGATGCCTTCTTTAGAAAGAATGTTACGAACTGTATCAGAAGGTTGTGCACCTTTTTGTAACCAGTTTAAAACATCTTCTTCTTTTAATACGACTTCTGCTGGGTTTTTCAAAGGATTGTAAGTACCCACAGTTTCGATAAAACGTCCATCACGAGGAGAACGAGAATCAGCAACAACGATACGGTAGAAAGGTTTCTTTTTAGAACCCATACGTTTCAAGCGAATTTTAACTGCCATTGTATAACTACACCTCCATATAATTAATCACAAGATGTAGTCTAACACGCTTTTGAGTAGCTGTAAAGAGTTTTTTCTTTACAGTCTAATTTTTCTTTCAAAGCATATCTTTTGCACCTTTTACTTATTTTTTGTAAGATAGATTCATACGATAACAAACGTAATGCTATATCGAATGAGGAGGAATTATCATGACAAAAAAAATTGGTATTTTAGTCGGCAGCCTGCGTAAAGATTCTTACAACAAAATGGTTGCGAAAAAATTTGCAGAATTATTACCTGAAGGGTTTGAATCAACCTTCATTAAGATCGATGACCTGCCTTTCTACAATGAAGATCTTGAAGTTGAAGGGGCTGTTCCTGAAGCCTGGGATCGTTTCCGTAAAGAGGTTGGCGAAGTCGATGGATTATTCTTTGTCACACCTGAATACAACCGTTCAGTTCCAGCAGCATTGAAAAATGCGCTAGATGTTGGCTCTCGTCCAATGGGCAGCAGTGTTTGGGGCGGCAAGCCTGGTCTAGTAGTAACAGTATCTCCTGGCGGCCCTGGTGGATTCGGTGCAAACCATGCCTTACGTCAATCATTAGTTTTCTTGGATGTTCCAACGTTGCAGCAACCTGAAGCCTACATTGGCGGCATTATGAACTTAGTAGATAACGATGGTCATATCGCTGATGGAACGGTAGAATTCTTCAAGACAATTACAGATAAATACATCGAATTCTTCAACAAGTTGGTTAAATAGAATTCGTAACAACAACGACTACAGCTTTCATTATTGAATGAATGTTGCAGTCGTTTTTTACTCTTTATAGGACGTCTGCCATGCTATACTAAAGTGAGAAAAGAGATTGGAGGAAATGTTTTGACTGTTACTATCCGATTAGAGGAAGAAAAGGATTATCGAATCGTAGAAGAAATCACACGGGAGGCTTTTTGGAACCTATATGTCCCCGGCGCTGAGGAACACTACATTGCTCACATGCTCCGCAAGCACCCGGATTTTATTCCAGAACTGACCTTTGTCATTGAGATAGATGAAAAAATCATTGGCAGCATTTTTTTCAGCAAGGCAAAAGTCGTCGATGAGACTGGTACAAACTATCCGGTGATTTCCTTTGGTCCAGTCAGTATCGCACCTGAGTATCACCGGCAAGGCTATGGTCGTATGCTGATTGAGCACGCCATCGCTGAGGCAAAAAATCTTGGGTATGAGGCAATCGTTATTGCCGGCTTTCCTTACCACTACCACCCCTATGGTTTTGTTGGATCAAAGAAATACAACATTTCTATGCCCGATGGACAGTTTTACACCGGGATCATGGCTCTTCCTTTAAAAGAAGGCGCACTTGATCACGTGCATGGCACCATAATTTTCTCAGAAGGAATGTATCCTGATCCGGATGGCCTAGCAGCCTACGATCAAACATTCCCTGAAAAAGAAAAGCGAGTCCTCCCTCACCAAGCAGCATTTGAAGCTGCTGTAAATGAGCGTGACGAAAAAATCTATTGAGAAATTTTCCGTTAAAAAAAGCCAAAGCGACCTCTTACTATGCAAAAGGATAGTAGAGAATCGTTCGGCTTTTTTCTTGGCGGTAATTGTCTACCGACCATTTCTTATTTCTTTAAGTGCAATTGCGCAAATTGACCAAACTGCTCTGTTTCAATCAGACGCAGTTTTTGCTGATTCGTTTGTGGTAAAAACAACGGAATACCTTCACCAAGTAGAATCGGTACGATTTGAATCCACCATTCATCAATAAGACCTGCTTCGATCACCGGCTGTAACAACGCACCGCCGCCAACGACCCAAACGGTTTTATCTGCTGGGAGATTTTGGATAAAGGCTACTGGATCTTCATCAACTACCTGCATGTTATCGTCCACGCTGATTTTTGAATGACTAAAAATATAATTCTCTTTCTCCGGGTAAATGGTTTCCATTTCAGCATCGCGCTTTACCACGTCATAGGTTCGGCGGCCCATCATCGTATAGTCCACCGTTTGATAGAAGGAATCATAGGGAATGTGTTCCCCGCCTTCTTGGTGATACAACCATTCGAGTCTATCTTCCTTATCTGCTAGGTAGCCATCTAAACTGATCGCTCCGTAAAATACTGCTCTTGCCACGACTGCACCTCTTCTCTTTTGTCTCCTCATTGTACCAATCAGCGTCGCGTAGTTACACTTTCTTGCTTAGCTCCTGATAGCGGAAACAAGCCGTTTCATGGTCATTAACGATTCCCACTGCTTGCAAAAAGGCATAGATCGTCGTACTTCCGACGAATTTGAACCCTCTTTTTTTCAAGTCCTTTGCGATCGTATCGGACAATTCGGTTTTAGCAGGTATTTCTGACACCGCGCTGATTTTATTATCAACGACTTGGTGATCGACGAAGCCCCATAAATAATCAGAAAAGCTGAGACCTTCTGCCTGCATCTCCAACACTTTCTGTGCATTGATGATCGCCGCTTCTATTTTCCGACGATTGCGGATGATTCCTGCATCTTGCATCAGTGATGCCACTTTCTCTTCATCATAACGTGCTACTTTTTCAATATCGAACTGGTCATAGGCTTGATCAAAATTTTCCATTTTGTTCAAAATCGTTTGCCAACTCAACCCTGCTTGATTCATGTCTAAAATCAACTTGCGAAAAAGGCGCTGATCCTCATATTCTGGTACACCCCACACTGTGTCATGATACACCTGCATATTTTCATTATTTCCAGACCATTGACATCGATACATCGTCCTCACTCCTACTTTTTATTTCAACACGAACATACGCTCCCCTTCAGTATAGCAGAAACTCAAAAAAAGTCATTGCTTATTATTAGTGTACTATGTATACTAGTACACACGAAGACACCCTACATGAAAGTGGTGATAAAATGGTGCGTATTGATAAAAATAGCAGCCGCGCTTACTATGAGCAGCTGGTTTTAGGGATCAAGGAAGATATTTTACACGGAATCTTACAGCCCGGAGACAAAATTCCTTCTGTTCGAGAAATGGCGAAGCAGCTATTGATGAATCCAAATACCATTAGTAAAGCCTATAAAGTCTTAGAAAATGAACGCGTCCTTGTCACGGTCAAAGGCAAAGGGACATTTGTTCGTGCCATCGAAGAAAGTCCCCGTGATGAGCTTCGTGTCCAAGAGCTGAAGCAGACACTGAATGAACTCATCATCGAAGCCCATCATTTACAGATCTCGCAAGAAGAGTTAATACACTGGGTCAAAGAATCAGAAGAAAGCTTAGGAGGTTCGTCATCTTGATAATCGAGAATATAAATAAAGACATGGATCAGCGTGTGGTTTTAAAAAATATTACGCTTGAATTAGCTAAACATGAAATCGTAGGACTTGTTGGTCGCAACGGCTCTGGAAAGACGACCCTTTTACGTGTGATGGCTGGGCACTATCTTCCAGATGCCGGCGATATTACCATTGACCAGCGCTCCATTTTTGAATATCCAGAAATGAAGCAAGAACTTTTTTTCATTGATGAAAAAGAAAATTTCCTACGTACGTATTCTCTTAGAAAAATTTCAGCCTTTTATCAATTAGCATATCCGAACTTTGATACAGCATTATTTACAGAGCTGGTGAACAAGCACACCTTTGTCTTATCCAAAAACTATCGGCAGCTTTCTAAAGGGCAGCAAGCCTTGTATCAGATCATTTTAGCCGTAAGTTCAAACGCACACTATTTATTACTAGATGAACCCTTTGATGGATTGGATATTATTGTAAAAAAAGAAATCATCGGTTTGCTGATGGAACATTTAAGTGAGCATTCCCGCACCGCGTTGATTTCTTCTCATAATTTATTAGAGTTGGAAAGCTTGATCGATCGTGTCCTCCTTTTAAAAGAGCATTCGATCATTAAAGATTATCGTTTAGAAGATATGCGGCAAAAAGCCAAGAAGCTTCAGCTAGTGTTCAGAACAAAAAAAGTTCCTTCTATAGTAAAGGAGCATTCTAAGCTGATCGATTTTCAAGGACGCGTCGTCACTGTCGTCTTTGAGGACTTTTCAATAGAACTTGAAGAGGCAATCAAGGAACAGGACCCTCTTGTATACGAGGAGCTGCCTTTGACCTTGGAAGATCTTTTCGAAGCAAATTTAAAACCACGTAGAAAGGGGCTATTGAAATGATTCGTTCTATTTTTGCGGAGCGCTATAAAAAAGTATTGCTTGCTGCGTGTTTGCTAGTGATCGGTGTTGGCGTTTTTAACGTAGTGATTGAAAACAATCAGTGGAAAAGTGTCTACAATGATCCCCACGGAAAAGAAAATTTTGAGAAGCATCGTCATGAGATCACCTATTGGGACGATGAGAAGGAGGACAACGTTCCTTTTTCTTCTTATAAGGAATATCAAAATGCGCAACTGATTTTTTATCGGTCGTATGAATCGTACCCGAAAATAGTCACCGCTTCCGACTATTCTAAGGCCGTTCCTTATCAATCAAACTTTGCCACCTATTTCAATAGCGCTCTGTTGCTGATCGTTCCATTGATGGGCTTCTTGCTTTTCTTTGTCGATCAAAAAACCGGCTTCAACCAATTTCTTTTTTCATTAGGAACGTCCCGCAAGGACTTATTCCGAAAAAAAATACAGTTTGTTGCCGCGCCTTTTCTGCTAGCCACACTGGTTGGTCAGTTTCTATACGCGCTACTGATCCATACATTGATTCCAGCGCCTTATATGAATGCCACGCTGGGACAATTATTTACATCCGTCCTTAGCAATTTTTCTTTACTATTCTTTTTGTTTTGTGCGAGTGCCTTTATCGGCTCAATGGTGGGGAATGCGTTTTTCGGGCCATTGACATTTGTTGTCTTTCTATTTTTAAGAAGCTGGTTGCCAAATGCCATTTACTCTTTTGGTGACATCCTAACACTTTGGCGGGGCACCTTTGACGATCCGCTTCCAAGAACTCTTTTTGTCGATTCTGTTGGAAAAACTGGCGGTGATCTGTTGGTAAATCTGATGATGATCGCTCTTGGATTTCTTTTGCTGCTTTGGGCTTATCGAAAATATCAGACCTTATCTTTGGAAAACGACAATGCTTACTTGCTTCACAAGGAATCTCGCTGGCCGATTTGGGCAATAATGACACTATTTACCTCTTTCATTCTTAGTCTCAATGTCTTTAATCCCTGGATCATCTATTTGAACAATCGAATCAATCATATTGAAAATTCAATCATGCTTCCAATCACGTCAAACATCCTAGTCTTTCTTATCGTCGGCTGTATTTGTGCATTGGTCGTCTTTTTCCAAGAAGTGACGAGTCGTTCAGTGAAGACTCTTGAAAAAGTCGCTCATCGAAAGGGGTGAGTGACTTGGCTATTCTATTTCCTATGTATCAAATTGCCTGTGTCTTCCTTCCCTGTCTGATCTATCAATATTTTGTTTTGAGGCGGAAACAGGAAAGTATTCTACTAACATCTATGATTTGGCGTTGGACATTTATCTTCTATCTCTATTTAGTCGTATCCGTTACAGGCATCGGTACACTCGAAGATCTCCTTAGCTACCCGGAAGTGATCCGACCAGAAGAAATAAACGTCCTTCTTTTCTCATCTGGATTCGGCATACAGAACATCTTGAATATTATCATGTTCATGCCTTTTGGGTTTTTAGTGCCTCTAATTTGGAAACAGTCTCGTAAGCTATCGGGCACTGTTCTTTTAGGTTTTGAGTTTTCGTTGTTGATCGAGTTTCTTCAATTGTTTAATCGACGAGCAACTGATATTGATGATTTATTAATGAATACGCTAGGAGCTTTGCTGGGCTTCCTACTCTGGAAAATTTACCAGCTTCTGGTCAAAAAAATGCCGAAGGAAATCCATTCGTTCCCACGACAAGAACCATTGATCTATGTACTTCTTAGTCTTGCTGGCGTATTCTTCCTTTATCATTGGCGTTTCTTCTTATAAAAATAGCGTCTGCCTCATTTTTTGAGACAGACGCTATTTTTATTATTTACGTTTTTTCTTTTTCTTTTTGTTTTTCTTGACCATGCGATTCATCGCCATTTTACCCATTTTGCCTTTGATCCCGGAGCCGAACATTTGATCCATTCCGGCTGGCATACTGCCTTTACTCATTTGCTGCATCATTTTCCGCGATTCTTTAAATTGCTTGATCATCCGGTTGACTTCCACAACGGAGTTTCCTGAACCGGCAGCGATTCTGCGGCGGCGGCTTGGGTTCAACAAATCAGGATTTTCTCGTTCAGCAAGGGTCATTGAATACACCATTGCCTTTTTACGCTCTACATCCTTCGGGTCTACTTTGATGTTTTCGATACCGGGCATTTGACTCATGCCGGGGATCATCTTCAACAAGTCTTCAATAGGTCCCATACCCATTACTTGATCCAATTGTTCAATAAAATCATTGAAGTCGAAGGTATTTTCCTTCATCTTCCGAGCCAATTCTTCGGCTTTTTTCTCATCGTAATCTTGTTGGGCCTTCTCGATCAGAGTCAGCATGTCCCCCATACCCAAGATTCGACTAGACATCCGATCTGGATGGAAGACTTCTAGATCCGTCAGCTTTTCACCAGACCCGATAAATTTGATCGGTGCGCCTGTGACTGCACGAATCGATAGCGCCGCACCACCACGAGTATCGCCGTCCAACTTCGTAATAACGACCCCGGTGATTCCTAATTGTTCGTTGAAGCTTTGAGCCACATTGACCGCATCTTGTCCGGTCATGGCATCGACAACTAAAAGAATTTCATTCGGCTGCGCGATTTCTTTGATTTGTTTTAATTCGTCCATCAGTGCTTCATCAATATGCAGACGACCGGCCGTATCGATCAACACATAATCGTTTTTGTTTTCACGGGCTTGTTCCATCCCTTGGCGTACGATCTCGACAGGGCTCACATCCGTCCCCATATCAAAGACTGGAACATTTAATTGTTGACCCAATACTTTTAATTGGTCGATCGCGGCTGGACGATAAATATCTCCTGCGATCATCAACGGACGCGCTTTTTCATTTTTGATCAGTTGATTGGCTAGTTTTCCGGCAAAGGTCGTTTTCCCTGCCCCTTGCAGACCCGCCATCATGATCACAGTTGGGATCTTCGGTGATTTTTCAATACCAACGGCTTCTGATCCTAAAGTCTTCGTTAATTCTTCGTCTACGATTTTGACGATTTGCTGCGCGGGCGATAAGCTGTCTAATACTTCCGCTCCTAACGCACGCGTCCGCACTTCTTTCGTAAACTGCTTCACTACTTGCAAGTTAACGTCGGCTTCTAATAACGCCAAACGAATCTCACGCATCATTTCGGTTACGTCAGCTTCTGTGATTTTTCCTTTTTTACGTAGTTTTCCCATCGCAGCTTGCAAGCGCTGCGTTAAACTTTCAAATGCCATTAATGATTTTCCTTTCTCCTCTTAAAATACACATTTCCCTCAAGAAATTTCTTGTCTGCGTCTTCTGCTCATCTTTTTATTCGGATAACTCATTCGATCAGTGCTCCAACCTAAAAACGAGAGGCACTTCTATTCATCTAAATCTTGCAAGCCTGTGATTGCTTCGGCTAAAAACTCATCCTTTGGATAATGCTCCGTCACATACACTTCCAATTTGTCTAACTGCTCTTCTCTGACGATATAATCAGAAAACAAATGCAATTTACGCTCGTAATCTTCCAAGATTTTTTCTGTTCTTTTGATATTATCATAAACCGCCTGTCGACTCACCTGATATTCCTCGGCGATCTCACCTAGTGAAAAATCGTCGGCGTAATACAATTCCATATAATTCATCTGCTTTTCAGTCAAAAGCGTCGCGTAGAATTCAAATAACGCGTTCATGCGATTCGTTTTTTCGATCTCCATTACGTCATCCTCATTTCTTGCCAATTTTCTTCAGAATAAACGGGTAATCCTTGTTGGATAAAATACGCTGTTGCCACACCGACACCCTCGATCCGATTGCCGGAAAAACTGCCATCGTAGATCAAACGACTGCCGCAAGAAGGACTTCTTTCTTTTAGCACCAATGCCGTGATTTGCAACTTCTTTAGTTCTTCAAAAGCGGTGATGGCTCCTTGCTTAAAGGCTTCCGTCAGATCGGTCCCCTCAGTATCGTAAACTTCCGCCTGCCCTTTCCACACAGCAAAGCCATCGCCGCCTTGTATCTCAGCCGGACAACGGGGTGTGGGCAAACCACCTAGAACTTCTGGACAAATCAGGACTGCTTGCCCTTTTTCAACAAAGTTTTTTAACGCCGTGATCTCATTCGATCCGCCGTCATAACGACAAGCTACGCCGCCTAAACAAGCGCTTATACCTAACATCATTGATTCTCCCATCAAATTAATAGATAATAGGTGACAAAACTGCCTTCCCATTATACCATTTATTCAGGTGTGGAAATAGTCTTTCACAAATGAAAAGTTTTTAAAAAAAGGAGACACTTATGAAACGTGTACTAGTCGTAGACGATGAACCTTCAATCGTAAAGTTATTGAACTTCAATCTGGAAAAAGAAGGCTATGGGGTAACCACCGCTGAGGATGGAAAAGACGGTTATGAGCTGGCCTTGAATGAAAAATTTGATTTTATTATTTTGGACGTGATGCTCCCCTCAATGGATGGGTTGGAAATCGCCAAAAAATTACGGCAGGAAAAGATCGATACCCCCATTTTGATGCTGACTGCCAAAGATGACGCCATTGATCGAATTCTTGGATTAGAGATCGGCGCAGATGATTATTTGACCAAACCCTTTTCTCCACGTGAAGTATTGGCTCGCATGAAGGCGATCTTTCGCCGCGTCGAACCGCGTCAAGAAAAGGAGGAACACGAATTTTTGACCGCTGGTGAAATCAAGGCCGATCTTTCAAATTATCAAGTCACTGTACGAGGTACGAAAATCGAATTGACGCCTAAGGAATTCGAACTGCTGGTCTATTTCATGAAGCGCAAGGAGCGGGTCATTGACCGTGATACACTGTTGGACAGAATTTGGCAATATGATTTTTCTGGTCAAAGCCGAATCGTCGATGTCCATGTGTCGCATCTGCGAGAAAAAATCGAGGTCGATCCGAAGCATCCTCAATACTTGCAAACGGTTCGTGGGTTCGGGTACAAGTTCCAGGTGCCAGTCCAATGAAGCGGAAATACCTTGACTATTTTGTCCCGCTAGTCCTTCTGTGCCTGCTCTTTTTCGGCAGTTGGAAATTAGCCAATCATTTTTACACCAAGGAATTGCTAGAGCAGCAGGAAGAATTTCTGACGAGCAATGGTGAATTGATCATCCATCGGTTGGATTTGAATCAGCTGGATTCTGAGACAAATCGGGCAGCCATTGAAACGTTCTCTAAGGAAGCCCACGATCGAATTACTTTACTGGACGCGCAAGGAAAAATCCTTTTTGACAGTACGGAGCCTACACTTTCAGGGAGCCGTGAGAATCGTCCAGAGGTAAAAATTGTTTTAAACAGCAACGCTGTCGGTTCTTCCGTTCGTTACAGTACGACGTTAAAAACAGAATTGCTTTATACTGCACAGCCCATTCGTTCAGAAGATCAAACCGTCGGAATCCTACGGGTCGCAAAACGAACCTCCGCTTTTCAACCGAAAACACGTAATTTTCAGCGTACGATTTTTATTATCTTGCTTTTATTTTATGTTTTTATTTATTTGATCATTTGCTACCTGATCTATCAACGCAACCGTCCGATCGAAACGGTGCTGCCTGTTTTGCAGCGTATGCTGAAGGAGCCTGAAAAGAGCAACTACGTGATGCAGAATTCGACACAATGGCAAGAACTTTATGTGACGGTCAATCAGATCAGTGAACAATTGAATGAAACCTATGCCGCTTACACTTCTACAGAGGAGCAATTTTCTACCCTCTTCCATGAATTGACGATCGGTGTCTTTATTATTGATATGGACGGCCGTTTTGTCATGGTGAATCCGGCGATGGAAGAATTATTGCAGATTGGCGGTGCTGCCCACCATTATTATTGGCAAGTCATTGAAGACAATCGCTTTATCCAATTGATCCAACAGGTGTTGGTGGATAAAAACCAGGTACATCAAGAAATTTCCGCAAAGCTGCCTACCTCGATGAACTTGGATATCCGCTTGCGCTACATTGAAAATGAGATCAAAGGCGATCAAATCATGGGAACCGTCTACGATTTGACTCATGTTCGACGTTTGGAAAAAATTCAACGCGATTTTGTCGGAAATGTTTCTCATGAGTTGAAAACACCTGTAACTTCTTTATTAGGTTTTACGGAAACATTATTGGATGGGGCGAAGGACGACCCTGAATTAACCGAAGAATTTTTAACGATCATGCAAAATGATGCGAAACGTTTGCAGCGATTGATCCAAGACATTATTGAATTATCTAAGGACAGCGAAGACTTGTCAGAGGATCGCCAAACGATCGAGCTTCATTATTTCTTACAACAGCAAATTGGGTTGTATCAGCATCTTTTGAAGAACAAACAGATCACCGTAACGATTGACGGCGCGGAGAATTGCTTCTACCAGACACGTTTGACCTTCTTCCAACCGATCATCAAAAATCTGTTAGAAAATGCGGTGCAGTATTCACCAGAAAATAGTGACATCACGCTAAGCTATCGTCTAGCAGATGAGTTGGTCCTAACGGTCACTGACCACGGCATCGGCATGTCAAAAGACGATCAAAAACGTATTTTCGAACGCTTTTATAGGGTAGATAAGGCGCGCGCTAGAAACTCTGGCGGCACTGGATTAGGATTAGCCATCGTCAAAGAGTACAGCGAGATCCTTGGTGGCACAGTCGCCGTAGAAAGCCACCCGAAACTTGGCTCGACCTTCACGATTACGCTTCCTAATAAGTAACACGTGAAAAGAATTATTGCTGCTCACTTTACAAATGAAAAGCGAAACGCCCATTTACTTTCAATAAAGAAAGTAAATGGGCGTTTTTCTTTTTATAGCAACTATTTAGGGGAAGGGGTACTGCTTGCTCTCTCACTCTTAGAAAGAGAATTATTTGACTGTGCCGTCTGAAGTACGTTCTACCTTCATTGAAGTAATTGGCAGGTAGCCTAATTCTTTGACTGGACCTGATTGAACCTCATCGCTAGTCATGTATTTCAAGAAATCTGCTAATGCTTTTTCAGGTTTTCCTTTTGTATACATGTGTTCGTAAGACCAGATTGGCCATTTGTTCGTGGTGATGTTTTTCTCATTCGCTGTGACACCGTCTAATTCTAACGCTTGTAAGCTGTCATCTACATATGATAAGGCAAGATAACTGATTGAACCGGGTGTTTGCGCCACGATTTTTTTCACCGTTCCCGATGAATCCTGTTCTTGTGATTGAATCGGTTCTTTTCCGTCTAAGCCCCATTTTTCAAAAGTGGCACGAGTACCACTGCCTGATGCACGGTTCACTACTTGGATGGTTTCATCTTTTCCGCCAAGTTCGTTCCAATTTTTTATTTTTCCTGTGAAGATATCGATCAATTGTTGCTTCGTCACGTTTTTCACGCCTACATCTTTGTTAACGACTGGCACAAAACCAACGACCGCTACTTTGTGGTCGACAAGTTTGCTTGCATCGACACCGTCTTTTTCTTCAGCGAACACGTCTGAATTTCCGATTTCTACTGAGCCGCTTTCAACTTGGCTCAATCCAGTCCCGCTGCCGCCGCCTTGAACAGAAATTTGAACATTGGGGTGATTTTGAGTATAGCTTTCTTGAGCCGCGTCAACTAACGGTTGTAATGCCGTCGAGCCCACCGCGGTAATTTTCGCTGTCTCCTCTTTTGTTGAACCAGAATCCTTCGTTGCATTGCTGGTTCCACACCCAGCTAATAGAATTCCTGAAAAAGCCAATGCCAAAATAATTTTTTTCATCCTGTACACTCCTTATAATAGATACTGCATTCCTTTTTAAGAAACCGACCGGTTTGACTGCGTCGTATTCCTTATCTTTAGTACATGATTACTTTACCAATGGAACGTAAATATCTTGTTGAAGAGATGTAAATGATCCGTAAAGAACTGTAAATATTAGGTAAAGACAAAATAACTTACTTTATATTAGCTTTGGTGTACAATAACTTTGCAATGAAAATTACACATGAGAGAAGCAAAAACAATGTTAGTGATTACTTATGAAATGAACGATGCAAAAAAAGAAAAAACCTATGCCAGTGCCAATGATTTTGTGGCTGCTCAATTAAAAGAAGTGCCTGATCTTCCTGACTATTATCATGTTGTGGAAGCAACAGTCGATGGAAAAGAAATCAGCTTGGAAGACAAAACGATCAGCGGATTATTCAATTACTTGAACAAATAAAAAGAACGATCAAATCTTTTTCAGATTTGATCGTTCTTTTTATTTTTCGATATAGGCAGCTAAGCGATTCATGGCCTCCACCAAGGTTTCCATTGAAGCGGCATAACTGATTCGGACATAGCCCTCGCCCTCTGGTCCAAAAGCAATCCCTGGAATGATCGCAAGTTGATTTTTTTCTGCTAGTTCTACGCAAAACGCCATGGAATCCTGTTGCTGTCCCGCAGGAATCTTGGCAAAGATATAGAAGGCACCCGAAGGACGAGCGACCTCAAAGCCTAATTTCGTCATAGCTTGATAAACAAAATCACGGCGTTCACGGTACTCTTCTCTCATCACTTCAGCATCTGAGATCCCTTGAACTAGGGCTCGGACGGCTGCTTTTTGCGAGATCGTCGAAGCGGCCGTAACTAAATATTGATGAACTTTGATGATCTGCTCAACCAGCTCTGCCGGAGCGAAGATAAAGCCAATTCTCCAGCCAGTCATGGCGTGTGATTTTGAAAGACCATTGATCAAAATCGTTTGGTCCCGCAAGTATTTCCCAAATGAAACGTGTGCTGCTTCGTAATTCAATTCACTATAGATTTCATCACTGATGACAAAAATCGGATATTTTTTCAATGTTTCGCTCAGTGCAGATACTTCTGCTTCATTGTACGCAACCCCCGTAGGATTGGATGGTGACGTAATGATGATGGCCTTGACTTTGTCGCCGTGCTCCTCCATCGCCCGATCGATCTGCTCCGGTGTGAGAACAAATCCGGTTTCCCGCGTGTCAATATAGACAGGTTCTGCCCCTGCTAATAGAATCAGCGGCTCGTAGCCAGGGTAAGTGGGTGCAGGCAGCAATACTTTGTCGCCGGCTTCTAAAATCGACAGCAGACTAGCAGATAATGCTTCTGTCGCTCCCACCGTTACTAGAACTTCTGTTGTTGGTTCGTAATGAACCGCATATTTTTCAGACATGAAGCGGCTCGCTGCTTCCCGAACATCGATCAACCCGGACATCCCGGTATAATGACTGAAATTGTCTTTAATCGCTTGCTGCCCTGCTTCTTTTACATGCTCAGGGGTGTTGAAATCCGGTTCTCCCAGTGTGAGCTTCAGCATATTCGGAATTCCCGACACTTTCTCATCAAATTGACGAATCAAAGAGACGGCAATTTCATACACATTTTTGTTAAATCGATCTTGCAATTTATTCATATAACCCCTCCATTTCTAATCATATTATCACAATCACTCAGATAGTAAAGAAAAAATATTTCTTCACTCTTTTCCCGTACTGCCAAAGGGGAAGCTCTTTTCAACTCTAATCGTTTGTTCTATTTGCGGTCTGGATACGGGAGGGATTCTTCATTCCGTCTGCGAAGAAAAGGATTCATTTAATAAAGGCGAGAGTTCTCTTCTAAACAGGTAACGGTTTATTGATAGCCACATAAAATAACTTTCATAATTTATGCTAATTTCCGATTCTTCATTGAATTGACCATTTATCAGTCATAAAATAACCATACTAAGAGTTTTATGGAGGCTGGATGTGATGCAAAAGAAACTCGTTATGCGCCTACCCTTTTTGTTTTACCTGATTCCTTACACCCATTTGTCATTGGCTATAGATTATTTATTTGATTCAATCGTAGGAATCTTTTTGTTCTTATTGCTCACAGTAGCGGTCGGCTTTTATGCAAAACTAACACAGCAGCTTATGCTATTGATTTTCGGCAATATCATCAATATTCTATTGAGCTGTGGCTTGATTCTTTTTAAGAGCCCCCTGATCAGCCTTTACCATTCCTCATCGCCCTTCACGACCGCAATCCCGCTGATCGCTCTTTTTTTGATCACGCAATTAACGGGGATCTTCTGGGGTTATATCCTTCAAAAGGAACAATCCGTCTCATTAAGCAAAGAAAAAAGACAATAAAACCTTCGGATCATTAAAAAGATCCGAAGGTTTTTGTTAGTCCTTTACTGATGTTTTTGTCGGTTTGATCCAGATTTCGATTTTTGGTTCATCCGTCACATTTATATATTTTTGAATCAAGAAAGGCTCCATGTCCTCCATCTCGATCCCCTGTTTTTTGAGCCATGTATCAAAGAAATATCGGTTTGCCTTATACAGCGCATCTTCTACTAAATATTTAAAGTTTTCGGCTTCGAAAGCACATACATAATAAGTGCCCGGCTCTATACTAAGTAAATGGAAGGCATCGATCCTGCTACTATCCGATCTGCCGCCCACAAAATACCGAACCTTCCCGGGTGTAGTATCGGAGGTAAAATAATCAATCTCTACGCCCTCTGAAACTAAGTTGGGGATTGATGCCTTTTTCTCGTGAAAGGCATCCCATAATTCGATCAGCGTATTGACACCCACCTGAGTCATCTCTTTCGAATCGACTTGCTTCGATACCCCTGTGTAGTATTCCTGTTCATCGATCTGCCGTTGCGTGATTTCCAATACCATGTCATCCACCATCAGCGGAACATGTTCATCGACCACTGTATAATGAATCGAGAGATCCGGCTTCAAAAAGTCCGTTAGTAACAGTTTATTCTTACGATAGGCTTCAGGTGTTACCCCGTACAGCTCTTTGAAGGCTCGCGTAAATGTCTCGTGACTATTGAACCCATACTCAAGAGCAATATCAGCAATTCGCCTATTCGTTTCCTTTAAGAGCGGTTTTGCCTTTGCGACTCTTCGTGCCTTGATGTATTCATGTACCGTTTTTCCGACTAAGCGGTTAAACAATTTTTGAAAATAATACATCGATAAATAAGACACTTTTGCCAATTCTTCGATCGTTACGTCTTCTTTGATATGGTCTTCAATATGATCCACTGATTTTTGAATAGCTTCCCAAGCGTGCATCTTCATTCCTCCTTGTCATAAAAAGATTTCAAGTACCGGCACATATCCAATGGCTCTCTTCCTATCAAAAAATGACTCAAGATTTAAGTGATCTTGTTTCCATACAAATTAGGAAACCTTGAAGAGACATTCTTATTCAGGTTCCTTGTCATGACCGACCGTTTTATCTTTCTATTAAAAGTCTAGCATAAGAATGACGCCCGGGCTTGTTCCCCAGTGCTCTCTATTGCTTTTCTACTTCATTGATTGCAGTGATTACTGGCTTGCCCTCTTGATCTAGCAAGGGCGTTAAACCACCAGCGTACCCCACCTTATTGAATAGGTAATTCACACCTGTCTCCCGATCAACAAAAATTGTGAGTGCATCCAATTTTCCTTGAGAATAAACCTTTACAAAACGATCCTTTGCCATTTTTTACTCTCCTCCTTTTGTGTTATAAAACGTTATAAGCAAGGCCATATTACCATGAAAAATGGCGACAAACAATTGTTCATCGCCATCGCATTTGTAAATATAATGAAAAAAGTGATTTATCTAGTCGATTTTCTTTACAGGAATCTGAACTTCTGTCAGCCATTCAGACTCACTGTCTTTGTTCCAAATGCCATCAATATAATTTTCTCGAACAGGACCTGCGATCTCATACCCGTTTGCTTCAATGAATTTTATTGTTGCGGCATAGGCTTTAGGGATAGAGGCGTAAAAAAATTATCCACGGGGGGTAACTATAAAGATCGTTCCTTCTTTTTGATAGCCTTGCTTTTCATAATACGGATCGACATCGCTCATGACATAGACCGTCTGCTCTGGATACTCTTTGCACACTTGCTCCATTAAATAGCGCCCAAAGTGTTTCCCTCGGCAGGAGGCATCAACCAGCAGATCATAAACATACACGCCGAACCCATCATCCTCCCGACACCGTGCATAGCCGCAAAGTTTTTCTTCCTCAAAAAGAAGATAGGTCAAAGAAGTCTGCAACGCCCGTGTATACTTTTTTCTTCCCTCGCCAAAGCAATACGCCTCCCAATCGGTCTCTCTTTTCATCATTGAGAACAGCGCCTCCTCATCCGCTTTCTGATACGCGCGGATATACCACCGATTTTCCATCGAAACACTCCTTTTTACTTTATGATATCAAATTCTCTCGTCTTCAGGATACCCAGAGGTCAAAAGAGTCTGATTTTCCAAATAAAAAGCCAAACGCCCTTTTACTTTCCATTTGAAAAGTAAAAAGGTGTTTGGCTTTACATATAGTAAGTGCTAGTCAAAAATACTTTACAGTTGACTCCCTGCTCAATGTTCAAAATAGTCTCTGGTCGCTTGTTCATCTTGCTCCAACTGACGAATCAGACCTTCTGCTGATTCAAAGGCCACTTGTCCCCGCAGCATATGGTACCAGCGAACAACGACCTTTTCCCCGTAAATATCTTCGTTAAAATCCAAAATATTGATCTCAACTGTCAGCATCCGGTTGGTCCCGAAGGTATCGTTGTGTCCGATAGACCCCATTGCCGGATACCACTGGTCGCCGACTTTGATCTGGTTCACGTAGACGCCTTCCTTTGGCAGCTTCACATCCTCTGGAACCTGGATATTCGCTGTAGGATAGCCTAACGTTCTGCCGCGTGCTTCTCCGTGTATCACCGTTCCTGTCGTTTCATACACGTAGCCCAATAAATGATTCGCTTCATCTAGACGCCCTTCAGAAAGCAAGCGTCGAATCCGCGAAGAGCTGATTTTTTCTGATTCATTTTCTTCGGTTTTTTTAGCCACAATAATAGAATCAAACCGATCCTTCGCATATTTAGGCAAGTTTTTAGCATCCGCTGTTTGATCTTTCCCAAAATTATAATCAAATCCTGAAACAGCTACTTTCGCGTGGAGCCCTACAATGTATTGATCCACAAATGCTTGCGGCTTCAAAGCTGCAAATGACGAGGTGAAGGCTACCTCATACAATACGTCCACGCCTAATTTCGCCATCCGCTTTTCCTTTTGCTTCAATGTAGAAAGATATTGGATCGGCTTGCTTTGAACCTGCTGAAATACGACCGCAGGATGCTGGTTGAAGGTCATTACAGCAAGCTTCAATTGTCTCTCCTGCGCGATTTGTTTTCCTCTATTGATGACTTCTTGATGTCCTTTATGCACGCCATCAAAAAAACCCAGTACCAATACGCAGTCTCCCGCGGGAATTTCTTCTGGTTTATACGGATGACGCAGCTTTACGATTTCCATGTGCTATACCTCATTTCGAATCACTTTACTTGGCTTTAAAAGCCCTGCTTTTTCTGGATGCTGTTTATATAAACTAACTAATTGATTTCGATAGAAAAAAGCGATCAGCTCATCGGGCATGCTTTTTAAGCCGAATGCTTTTAAAGGCAAGACCTGCCCGTTTTTCACTTTTTGCCACGCCTCGTCGCTCAAGTCAATTCTTGGAAAGTCTTTCATCGCCTCTTCGATCGGCTGCAAGGCCTGATCGATGCGTCCCTCTTCCATCAGTTCACTGACTTTTGCCAATGTGACTGCCTGTCCTGCTGAAAATCCGCCGCTCGCTAGCCGAGTCAGGTCAGACATATGTGCCGGGTATCCAAGATTTGAACCAAGATCGACAGCCAGAGTCCGCACGTAGGTCCCTTTTCCACAGGTCACTTGGAAGCGCCAGCTTTGC
Source organism: Enterococcus sp. 12F9_DIV0723 (assembly GCF_002174375.1). NCBI lineage: Bacteria > Bacillati > Bacillota > Bacilli > Lactobacillales > Enterococcaceae > Enterococcus > Enterococcus sp. 12F9_DIV0723. The sequence goes on from NZ_NIBK01000001.1 coordinate 2,107,096, forward strand.
GTGTGGTTCTCGGCATCGTATACTGGCGTGGTCGTTCGCTGAAACTGGTCGATGACTGCTTCACGTGTTGGACGCTCTACAGCTTCGCCTGCGCGAGCATACTCGTACAAGCGTTTCCCATTAACTTTGACGGCAGAATACATTGGCGGTATTTGTGTGATGGTACCGATAAAAGTCGCCATCATTTGATCGATTTCCTCAGCGGTCAACGGAGCCTCTACCGCTTTTTTCTCTACGATTTCGCCACTGCGATCCTCCGTAGTAGTGGAAAAGCCTAGAGTAATTTCTCCCTCATAAATCTTTCCGCTGTCTTGCAGGTATTCAATTACCTTCGTTCCTTTTCCAATACAGATCGGCAGGACACCATCCACGTCAGGATCTAATGTTCCTCCGTGACCGACTTTTTTTGTTTGTAAGATTTTTCTTAATTTAAAGACACAGTCATGACTCGTCATACCGCGCTCTTTCCATAACGGTAAAATACCGTCCATCGCTGTTTCCTCATTTCCTTCTATAATCAACGTTCCCATTATAGCATAGCTGATCTCAGAATTGGCAAGTCGTGACCGCAGCAAACAGGTTTTCTACCCATAAAGACCTGCTGCGAGAAAAACACTTCACAAAGACATTTGAACAGCTTATCTGCTTTTACAAATGAAAAGGATTTTCTCTAACTCCTTTCCAAATGAAAGGTATTCGACCCGATAACTTTACATTTGAAAAGGAAAAACAGGATTTGCTTTTCATTTGAAACGCAAAAAAACCGTCATCGCTAAATGACGGTTGAGCTTAATAATGCTTCTCTTTTGCTTTTTTCTTTTGTCGTCGACGATTGATCGCAAAAGTAATACTTGGTTCTGAGGGCTGCTGCATCGCATAAGACTCCAACTGATTCACTTGATGGCGGTAATTATTCGCCGCGATATTGGTGATCTCATCCTCCGCCTCGAATTCATCAATGATCTTTCTTTCCAAGTAAAACCCGCGGATCAGTTCCTTCGCGTACAACGGGTCCTGTTGGATCAAATACGTTCCGAACAACCCATGTCCGCTCACCTGATGCATCAAATTTTTTCGCTCATCAACGAAGAAATCAATCAATTCTTCGTCGTACACATCTCTCAAGTTTTCCAAACTGTCTAATATTGCTTCACTATTGCGAATAAATATTTTTCTCAATGAGGAAATATCCTGGTTGTCCACAGTTTCTTTCCGCTTTTGACGCCGTTCCCAAAACATTTTCGGATGCATGATCACGCGGATGATCCGCCGCACAAAAATCAACCAAAAACTAAGCAGAGACAGCATTTGAGTGGTCACAGATTCCGAAACATTCGAGATAAAACGAGAATACAGACGATAGGCACCCGAATCGATTTGATGCCTTCTAAAGCTTTCATCCAACCCATCCCGTTCGACGGAAATGATCAACGCTTGAATCTCCTGAAATTCTTGCTGCGCACTTTCGGGCATTGAATTATTGAAGACTTGCTGAATCCGTCCTTGATAATTCGCAATAACGGCCAACAAAGCAAAGCGTTCTTTCTCACTAAGCTTTTTCGTATCTAAGTCGCCATATAGCTCACTGGTGACTTCTCGAAGAATCAACATTAATTTTGGATCGGTAGGAGGAACGACCTCCCCTTCAGAGAGGATCGGCAACAAGATCATGCCGATGATCAAGGTCAAAAACGTCACACTTGCCGTAATGAATAGCAGCAATGAACGTTCAGGAAAATCCATGCCGTTGATAGACGTTGGTAAAATAAAAATCGTCGCAATGCTGACGGTCCCTTTTACTCCGCCAAAAGTCAGTAATAATCGATCTCTTAACTGCTCATGACTTTTCTTCCAGCCTTGTGTAAAGAAATAAAAACTGCTGACAAATAAGAAACGAAGAACAAAGAGAAGTACTGTCAGCATCAATACGATTTCCAAAAGATGGAAATTCGAATAATTTCTGCTATTCCACACAGGTGAAAATACTTGTGACAGCTCAATTCCTAAAAAGATAAATACTAATGCATTCAGCATGAAGCTGATGGTGTTCCATGAAATTTCTGTTACATTGGACAACTGCGCTTCGAATAAATTGACCCGACGGAATCCCGTGGCCTGAAGTACGCCTGTCACGACCGCTGCGATGATCCCTGAAGCGTGAAACAGCTCTGCAATGAAATACGCCGCAAAGGGCAAAATCAATTCAATCAATAAATACGCTGAGACATCCTGGGCCGAAATTCGTTCAATGATCTTGATGATTTCATTTTTGATCCAAATAATCATTAATCCAACCAGCACGCCGACAATACTCGATTCCAATAAGGAAATCGACGCATCCGCGGCAGAAAACTGGCCTGTCAGCAACGCCGCCACGGCAAACTGAAAGGCCGTTACACCCGTCGCATCATTGATCAGACCCTCGCCCTCCAAGACGTGCATGACCGATTCAGGGATGTTTAGACGCTTAGCCAGAGAATTGACTGCAACAGCATCTGTTGGTCCTAACGACGCCCCAAACGCTAAACAGGCGGCGAGAGGGATCGTAGGAATAATCCCGTGCAACACATAGCCTAGACCAAACAACGTGAAAATCACGCCGCCAAACGCAAGAACCAAGATCAATTTGAAATGCTTCAAGATCGATGGGATATCTGCCGTCTCGCCTTCACGAAACAACAGCGGCGCGATGATCATTACTAAAAATACTTCTGGTTCAAAGTTGATGGAATTGCCGACTTCGGTGAAGCCAAGAATGATCCCAACAATGATCTGAATCATAAACATCGGAAAAGACGGAAAAACTTTTGCTAAAACATTCGATAAGGTTATGGCAATGGCTAAAATGATGATGATCTCAATTAAGCCCATTCACTCACCTCTTGGAACAATTCTCTTTTGCCTTGAATAATAATTTTAAAAACTCTCTTTTTTTATTGATAATACGGTCCTCAAGCTCCGTTAATTCTTTCGATTCACCATCTAATGAAAGCTGGGCCCGTTTCGTTTCCATACGTAACAATTCATGCTTCATTCGTTCCAACTTGCGTGAAGTCAAAACACTGATTCGTTTAATTTTTTGTTTCACGGCTTTACGCTCTTCCGGACTTAAATTTTCAAACTCCTTATGAAGAGCCTTCATCCGTTCTTCAAACTCTGTAGTCATTTTAGACTTTGCCTCCTTGACAATATCCAGCAAAAGGATTACTAACAAACATCATACACTGTAACAGGATTTACTCAATATTGCAAAAAAGAACCCGAAAAAATTTTCCAGGTTCTAACAAATTTATTCTTTATTTAAGTTGCGGATCATTTGATCAATTTTAGAACCGTATTCAACGGATTCGTCCAATTCAAAAAACAATTCCGGTGTCTTATAGATAGACAAAGCATGGCCCAATTCACGACGGAACAAGCCGCTTGCTTTCGTCAATCCTTCTTGCGCTTTTTCTTTATCTGATGCTTTATCAGACAATAAACTGTAATAAATCGTCGCTTGCTGCAAGTCTCCAGTGACGTGAACATCGGTGATGTTCACGTCTTGGACCCGCGGATCACGAACTTTCTTCCGTAAGACGTCGTTGACTTCTTTCAGAATTTCTTGAGCGAGACGACGATCGCGATAATTTGGCATATCGATTGCTCCTTTGTTCGTTTTGTTAGTTTTTCCGCTCTGCTAGGTAACGCAAGCTAGCAGAAAACAGAGATTATTTTGGTTTGATTTCTTCCATTACAAAGCCTTCAATAACATCGTCCACTTTGACGTCGTTGAAGTTTTCGATCATCGCACCACATTCAAAGCCCATCTTGACTTCCTTCACGTCATCTTTGAAACGTTTCAGACTTGCAAGTTTGCCTTCAAGGATAACGATACCGTCACGGATGATACGGACGCCGCTGTCCCGTTGGATCGAGCCTTCAGTAACGTAACAACCAGCAATGGTTCCGACTTTAGAAACTTTGTACGTTTCACGAACGGTCATTTGACCAGTGATTTTTTCTTCGTATTCAGGATCAAGCATCCCTTTCATCGCTGTTTCGATTTCTTCGATTGCTTTATAAATGATCCGGTGTAATCGAATATCTACTTCTTCAGCAGTTGCTTGTTGTTTTGCTTGCGGTGTCGGACGAACGTTAAATCCAATGATGATCGCGTTACTTGCTGCAGCTAAGGTAACATCACTTTCGTTGATGGCACCAACAGCAGAATGGACGATCTTCACACGTACGCCTTCAACATCGATTTTGTTCAATGATGCCGCTAATGCTTCAGCCGAACCTTGAACGTCTGCTTTGATGATGACATTAACTTCTTTCAATTCGCCTTCTTTAAGGGATTCAAACAAGTTGTCTAAGGTGACGCGGGCACTGGCACTGCGATGTTCAAGCAATGCACGTTTCGCACGCTCTTCCCCTGCAGCACGAGCTGTTTTTTCGTCATCGAAGATCGCAAAACGATCGCCTGCCTGCGGAACATCGTTCAACCCAGTGATTTCCACTGGTGTCGCAGGTCCTGCAGATTTTTCACGACGACCAATATCATTTGTCATCACACGAACACGACCATACGTGTTCCCGACAACGATTGGGTCTCCGACGTTCATCGTCCCTTGTTGAACCAATAGCGTTGCAACGGGTCCTTTACCTTTATCTAGACGAGCTTCGATAACTGTTCCGATTCCGTGTTGTGTCGGATCAGCTTTCAAATCTTCCACTTCAGCAACTAACAGAATCATTTCTAATAGTTCATCGATGTTTTGGTTGAACTTCGCTGAGATCTCAACAAAGATCGTATCGCCGCCCCATGCTTCAGGAATCAATTCATATTCGCTTAATTCTTGCATCACGTGTTGTGGGTTCGCACCTGGTTTATCGATCTTGTTTACCGCTACGATGATCGGCACTTTCGCCGCTTTCGCGTGGTTGATCGCTTCGATCGTTTGCGGCATCACACCATCATCAGCCGCAACGACTAAGATCGTGATATCGGTGATACTCGCTCCACGAGCACGCATACTTGTAAACGCCGCATGCCCTGGTGTATCCAAGAATGTGATCGGTTTTCCGTTAATATCGATTTGGTACGCTCCGATATGCTGCGTGATACCGCCTGCTTCGCCGCTTGTTACGCGTGAATGACGTAATGTATCAAGCAACGTCGTTTTACCATGGTCAACGTGCCCCATGATCGTAACTACTGGTGGACGAGAAACTAGATTTTCTTCGTTTGCGTCTTCCGCATCAAAGAAACGGTCAATATCCGCAATATCAATCGTGATTTTTTCTTGGGGTTCAATCCCGTAATCAGTAGCTAACAGTTCGATCGTATCTTTATCCAATGGTTGGTTTTGGTTGACCATCACACCCATCATGAATAATTTCTTGATGATCTCAGCTGGTTCGCGATAGATTTTTTTAGCGATATCCGCTACGTTCATGCCTTCTGTATATTCCAATACTTCTGGCAATTCACGGAATTTACGTGGCGGTACAGCAGGTTTGTTGCTTTGTTGCTGTTTGCCTTTTTTTCCTTTTTTGTTGAATCTGTTTTTATTACGGTTTTGATTGCCGCCAAAACTGTTGTTGCGGTTTTGGTTACCATAGTTATTTTTATTGCGGTTTTGGTTGTTGCTTTGAGTTGATCCTGATCCGCCTTGGTTTGAACGTTGCGCTTGTCCTTGGCCTTGATTGCTGCCTTGTGCCGGACGTTGGCCTTGATTTTGACGTTGCGCATTATTTGCACTGCCTTGTGCCGGACGTTGGCGTTGTGCATTGTTTGCACTACCTTGTGCTGGACGTTGGCCTTGATTTTGGCGTTGTGCGTTGTTTGCGCTGCCTTGTGCCGGACGTTGACCTTGATTTTGGCGTTGTGCATTATTTGCACTGCCTTGCGCCGGACGTTGGCCTTGGTTTTGGCGTTGTGCATTGTTCGCATTACCTTGTGCCGGACGTTGGCCTTGGTTTTGGCGTTGTGCATTGTTTGCACTACCTTGTGCCGGACGTTGGCCTTGGTTTTGGCGTTGTGCATTGTTCGCACTACCTTGTGCCGGACGTTGGCCTTGGTTTTGACGCTGCGCATTGTTTGTATTGCTTTGAGTTGGACGTTGTTGTCCTTGGTTTGAACGGTTTACGTTCGCTGAGTTGTTCTGTCTATTATTTTGTGTCAAGTCTTTATTCCCTTTTCTATTCTGGAAATTTGGGTTGTTCTTCGAGCTCTTTCCATGGAATTTTGGTTTTTCGTGCTGGTTAGCTGATGGTTTTGCTTGAGTAGTTGGTTTCGGCTTGCTAGAAAAAGCTTGTTTCAATTTTGATTCATCATCCCCGGATAATGAACCCATATGATTATTCACATCAATCCCTAAAGTTTGTGCCTTTTCTACAACATCCTTACTCGATTGATTCACTTCTTTGGCAAATTCGTATACTCTTTTTTTTCCCATGCAATCACCTTCCTAACCTGTTATTAACGTCATAATTTTGTTGGCGAACCCTTGGTCTAAAACCCCGATAACTTTGCGAGGTTTGCCAATCGCACCTAAAATCTCTCCTTGCGTAAATTCGACAACATATGCCGCTTGATAGTACTTACTTTTATCTGATACTTTCTTTTGAGTATTTTCACTCGCATCAGTGGTAACAATCACGAGAGCCACTTTGTGTTTCCGGATCTCATTGATTGTCATTTCTTCTCCTGTGATCAGTTTGCCTGCACGCATTGCAAGGCCTAACATGTTCAAGGCCTTCTGTTTATTCATTGCCGAAGAGCTCTTTTCTGGCTTTTTGGTGTTTCACATAATCAAGCAATTCTTGATAAAAATCATCACTCAATTCGGTTCCCAATGTCCGATCTAAGATGTGCTTTTTCCACGCTTCCTCGACTTCCGTCGGTTCTAACGCAACGTAGGCACCTCGTCCCGGTTTTTTGCCGGAAGGATCAATCGAAACTTCTCCTTCTTTGGACTTGGCGATACGAATCAATTCTTTTTTGGGGAACATTTCACCGGATACAACCGATTTTCGCAAAGGAACTTTTCTTTTTTTCATTTGCTGTCCTCCTAATGAATTATTGGTCCGTTTGATCGGAAGAGATATTTTCTTCGTCTTCGATCATCTCATCGACTGTAACTTCCGCTTCTGATTCGATGTCTTCTACTTCCGTTTCGATTGCTTCCACTTCAGAAGTGATTTCTTCTACCTCAGTTACGATTTCTTCTACTTCTGTTTCGTCATAGTTTGCATAAAATTCTTCCATGTCCGATTCAGATTTGATATCAATCTTATGAGCGGTCAACTTAGCAGCAAGACGCGCATTCTGACCGCGCTTACCGATAGCCAATGACAATTGGTAATCCGGAACTACGACGGTACAAACTTTTGGATTGTCGATATCAAAGATGACATCTTCAACTTGTGCTGGATTTAAAGAGTTTGCGATAAATACCGCTGGGTCTTCGTTCCATTCAACAATATCCATATTCTCGCCTTTTAATTCATTTACAATAGCTTGAACACGTTGTCCTTTTGGCCCAACACAGGTTCCGACTGGATCAATGTTAGGGTCTGTAGAACGAACAGCCACTTTTGCACGATCTCCAGCTTCGCGTGCGATGCTGACGATCTCCACGATTCCATCATAAACTTCAGGAATCTCTTGTTCAAATAAACGACGCAGTAAATCTGGATGACTACGGCTTACAAAAACTTGTGGTCCTTTTGATGTATTTTCTACACGAGAAACATACACTTTGATACGGTCATGTGGTTTGTAATGTTCATTCGGCATTTGATCTTGCTTTGAAAGAACAGCTTCGATCTTCCCTAAATTCACATAGATGTAACGATTGTCTTGACGTTCTACTACACCTTGCATGATATCTTTTTCATAGGCGCTGTACTCGTTATAGATAATGCTGCGTTCTGCTTCACGAACACGTTGCAAGATTACTTGCTTGGCTGTTTGAGCAGCAATTCGACCGAAGTCTTTGGGTGTTACTTCAAAACGGATCGTATCACCGATTTCATACGCTGGGTTGATTTCCATCGCATCTTTCAGTGAAACTTCCAATTGTGAATCCATTACTTCTTCCGTAACTTCTTTCACGGCGTAAACATGAATGTCTCCCTTTTTTTCGTTGAATTCCACTTCAACGTTTTGAGATTGACCATAATGACGTTTGTAAGCAGATACTAATGCTGCTTCCAACGCGTCGATCACGATTTCCTTCGAAACACCTTTTTCTGCTTCTAGAGTATCCAACGCATTCAGCATTTCTTTACTCATTTTAACTTTCCTCCTACTAATATATCTATTCTTAAAATTCGCTATACATATTATTTAGTTCGCTTACTAAATATAAAGGCTAGCTCGTTAATAACGTATGGATTTTTCTAACGTAAAAATTCCAGAGAATCTCGTACGCATACCATTTTATTAATTAAAATTCGATCGCAAAACGGGCTTTCGCGATATTTTTCCGCTCAAAGACCATGTCTTTGGTGCGCGTTTTAATTTTCACTGTCAATGTCAATTCATCTTCAGTCAATTCCTTCAAAAAGCCTTGATACTGCTTTTCTCCATCAATGTTTTGATAAAGGGAAACATTGATGTATTGCCCCATCGCGTTTTGGTAATCTTCTTCTTTTTTCAATGGACGTTCGGCCCCTGGCGAAGAAACCTCTAAAAAATAAGCTTGAGGGATTGGATCAGGATCGATCGAATCTAATTTATCGCTGAGTTTTTCACTGACGAAGGCACATTCTTCAATGTCAATACCGCCCTCTTTATCAATAAATACTCTTAAAAACCAGCTTTTTCCTTCTTTAATAAACTCTACTTCGACTAGTTCGAAGTTTTGTTCATCCAAAATTGGTGTTACTAAGTCAGTCACTGTTTCGACTACACTGCTCAAACTGTCAGCCTCCTTTAATCCATTAAAAAGAGTGAGCGAAAAATCCGCTCACTCACCATCAGTCTATGATTACATTGTTATAGTAGCATAAATCTACTGAAAATTCAACCGCATCATTTTCACGCTGGAATTTTCTTTCATTCAAAGGTTGAATTTATCTTTTTCTTTACATATCGAACAATGAAAGCTGATTCTCATCAGGCAAATCTTTCAATACACCATGAGTATCCATGTATTCGATCAATGTTTTGGATACCTTCCCGCGCGAGGCTAAATCTTCTTTAGAGAGGAAAATGCCATCCTTACGAGCTTCAACGATTTGTTTTGCCACGTTCAGACCAAGACCAGGCACAGCACGGAACGGTGCGATCAAGGTATCCCCGTCAATGACAAAATCTTGAGCGTCTGATTTATACAGGTCGATCATGCCAAAGTGGAAGTCCCGCTCCAGCATCTCGTTGCATAATTCCAAGACAGTCAATTGGTTCTTTTCTTTCGTTGACGCATCCATTCCTTTGTCAGTGATAGCTTTCATCGCCGCTTTGACTGCATCTTTCCCTTTTGCCATCGCAACGAGATCGAAATCGTCCGCACGAACAGAAAAATATGCACAATAATAAAGGATCGGATAATAGACTTTGAAATAAGCCACCCGCAGCGCCATCAGTACGTAGGCGGCCGCATGGGCTTTCGGGAACATATACTTGATCTTCGAACAGGAATCAATGTACCAGTCCGGCACATTGTTCTCTTTCATCGCTGTCAGATAGGTCTCACGAAGTTCGTCGTCAATTTTATTCCATTGCCCTTTACGCACTGTTTCCATGATCTTGAAGGCCATTCCGCTATCAAGTCCTGCATGGATTAAATAAACCATGATATCGTCACGACAGCCGATAACTTCTGCCAAGTTGGCTTCGCCGCGGCTGATCAATTCTTCAGCGTTTCCTAACCATACGTCCGTACCATGAGACAATCCAGAAATCTGCAATAACTCAGCAAACGTCGTTGGTCCCGTTTCTTCTAACATTCCCCGAACGAAACGTGTTCCAAACTCAGGAATACCTAGTGTCCCAGTTTTAGAGTAAATCTGATCAGATTCAACACCCAAGACTTGCGGGCCGGCAAAAATCTTCATTACTTCAGGATCGTCTGTCGGGATCGTTTTCGGATCAATACCTGATAATTCTTGCAGCATCCGAATAACCGTTGGGTCATCGTGGCCCAGGATATCAAGCTTCAATACATTGTCATGGATCGAGTGGAAGTCAAAGTGTGTCGTCTTCCATTCTGAATTCCGATCATCCGCCGGGTATTGGATCGGTGTAAAATCATACACATCCATATAATCCGGAATTACGATGATGCCGCCCGGATGCTGACCTGTCGTACGTTTGACGCCTGTAGCGCCCTTTGCCAACCGATCAACCTCCGCATTCCGAAAATGCAAATTGTGATCTCGTTCATACCCTTTAACAAATCCAAAGGCTGTTTTATCAGCGACCGTACCGATCGTACCTGCACGATACACATACTCTTCCCCAAACAGAACTTTCGTGTAGTTATGGGCCTCAGGTTGATAATCACCAGAGAAGTTCAAATCAATATCGGGAACTTTATCTCCATGGAAACCTAAGAATGTTTCAAAAGGAATATCATGGCCATCCTTATTCAAGCGCGCGCCACACTTCGGACACGCCTTTTCAGGCATATCGAAGCCAGACCCGTAAGAACCATCCTCAAAGAATTCAGAGTATTGGCATTCAGGGCAATAATAATGAGGCGGCAAAGGATTCACCTCAGTGATCCCTGTCATGGTAGCCACAAAACTAGAGCCCACGGAACCACGAGAACCAACTAAGTACCCATCCGCATTACTCTTATGAACCAATTTTTGAGCGATCAAATAGATAACCGAGAACCCGTTCCCAATGATTGAAGTCAATTCTTTTTCCAACCGCTTTTCAATGATCTCTGGCAACGGATCACCGTACAATTCCCGCGCACGGTCATAACTTAATTTTTTGATTTCTTCTTCCGAACCAGGGATCTTCGGTGTATATAGATCGTCCTTAACTGGAACAATCTCTTCGCAGGTGTCTACGATCGCGTTGGGTCCATCAACGACGATTTCTTTAGCTAATTGAGGACCTAAGAAACTAAACGCCTGCAGCATTTCATCCGTCGTTCGGAAATGGACATCCGGTAAGCTATGACGATTCAGCGGGTTTGCGCCCCCCATCGAACTAATCAAGATTTTCCGATAGATCGCATCTTCTTTATTCAAGTAATGGACATCCCCTGTTGCCACGACCGTCTTATTAAGATCTTTTCCGATTTGGATCAAATTCCGCAAGATATCTTCTAAGTCCGCTTCATTTTTCACCAGTTCTTGTTCAATCAACGGTGCATAAACTGCTTTGGGCATAACTTCAATATAATCGTAGAACGCCGCGCGATTCTTCGCCTCTTCGACTCCCTTTTGCATCATTGCTTCAAAGATCTCACCTTGCGAACAAGCAGACCCTATCAATAAATTTTCTCGTAATTTATTTAATTGAGAGCGTGGAATTCGCGGTACCCGTTCAAAATATTCAATGTTGGACATAGAGATCAATTTGAATAGGTCTTTCAATCCTGCTTGATTTTTTGCCAAGATCGTCGCATGGAAAGGGCGGGCGCGTTTGTAAGAATCGCCTTCACCAACATGGTCATTCAATTGATCATGATAAGTCATCTCATGCTTTTCAATCGCTTCTTTGACAAAGATCCATGCTAAATGGCCTGTCGCCTCCGCATCATACACTGCTCGGTGATGTTGCTCCAGATTCACACCAAATTTCTTTGTTAGAACCCCTAAACCGAAACGCTTAAATTCAGGATATAAGAAACGTGCCAGCTCTAACGTGTCAATAACTGGATTTGGTGTTTCCGGCATATCATGGCGAACATACGTCGTGTTGATAAAGCCGATATCGAAGGTTGCGTTATGGGCGACTAAAATCGCGCCCTCACAGAATTTTTCAAACAATTCCATGACTTCTTTTTCTGGCTTAGATCCTCGAACCATTTCGTCCGTGATCCCCGTCAAGTTGATGGTCGTTTCTGACAACGGATGTCCTGGATCAATGAATTCCTCAAAGGTCTCAACGACATTTCCTTTGTGCATTTTAACTGCGGCTAACTCGATGATCGTATCGTAGACGGCAGACAACCCGGTGGTTTCTACGTCGAATACGACATAGGTGGCATCCGTTAACGATTCATGTGCATCATTATAAGCAATCGGAACACCGTCAGATACGACATTTGCTTCCACGCCGTAAAGAATCTTTACGCCTGCTTTTTTTCCTGCCGCATGGGCATCCGGGAACGACTGTGCGCCGCCATGATCGGTGATGGCGATTGCTCGATGTCCCCATTTTCCTGCTTGAGCGACTAAATCGCTGGCGCTGTTGATGGCATCCATGGTGCTCATATTGGTATGCAAATGCAATTCTGATCGTTTTTCAGTCGCTGTATCTTGACGTTCAGGATGCTTCACTTCCTGGATATCCTGCGCATTCATAACAAGGTCTCGCATAAACGTGTCCTCTTGCACACTTCCTCGAACACGAATCCAGCTCTTATTAGCGATTGCCTCAAAGATCGCCTCGTCTTTCTCACCATTAGAGAATTTTTTCACCACAAAAGAAGAGGTGTAGTCTGTCATTTTCAAAATCAAGATTTTACGTTTTGAGCGTAATTCACGAACTTCTTTATCGAAAATAAACCCTTCAATAGTAATGCGTCGTTCTTCTTCAATAATGTTGCCCATTGGTGTAATTGCTTCGTCTGAGGGAATGTTGCGCCCCATTTGGATCGGACCGTCAAAATGAGCGGCTTGTTCCTTCTGTTCTTTTTTCTTTGATTCATATTGCGCTAAGCTGGCTGCCGCTTGTTCTTGCATGGCTTGGGCCTGCTCTTGTTTTCGTACTTCAAATTCCTGTAACTTCTTATCTGCCTGTTCTTTATCTACTTCTGGATCTACCCGCAGATGTGGGAATCCATAAGAGACTAGATTTTCTTCAATTAATGGCAGATATTGCTGTCTCAAAAATGGAATAACGGTTTCGTTATCTATCAATAAAACGATCCGTTTTCCTTGGATCAACGGCAAGGGCTTGCTTAATACCTGCTTCACTAGCGGGGTATCGCAATCCTGTTCTCCTAAGGCCAATTGCCAATAATTCTGCAACAGTTCCTCTTCAAACTGATTCTCTTCCGGAACAATATGTACTTTCACTTTCGCTATAGATTGAAAGGCAAGTTGCAGCTTTTGATAGAACGTATAAAATAGCTTTGCTGGTAGAATTTGCGGTGTCTGGATGAAAAACTCCCACACACGAGACTTTTCGTGAACGATCACTTCCTTGATCTCTGACGCTTGGATCATTGGGTGTTGCTGATCCGACTCTGCCAATTCAATTTGTCGTAGTAAATTTTCAAATAATTCACGATTTTTAGACAAAAGGACATCTCCTTCACTTTTTCAAGTATGTTTCAGTATACCTGTTTTTTTTTATGATTGCATTAGAAAAAGGATCGAAAAAATTTCGATCCTTTCATTTAAAAAAAGAAACGTTGAATGTCATTCCATGTGACCAAAATCATCAAAAGCATGATAAAACCAAAGCCGATCATGGTGATCAGTCCTTCTTTGTCTGGATCGAGTGGTTTCCCTCGAAGTCCCTCAATGATATTCAGTAGGATCTTCCCGCCATCGAAAGCTGGGATCGGCAGCAAGTTGACGATACCCAAATTGACTGAAAGCAGCGCCATTAAGTAAATGACTGTTTTAACTCCGGCACGTGACGCTTCTGCTGACATTTGATACATCATCACAGGTCCGCCAAGCTTATCCAGACTAAAGCCAGTAAAAAGTGAGCCTAGAGCGCCAAAAATACGTTTCATTAAATCCCAAGATTGAGTGAATCCTCCAACGATCTTATCGCCAACCCCAGTCTTCATGAAGGGGCTCACACCGATCTGACCGACCTTTTGTCCATTACTCTCTACACTTTTCGGTGTCATTTGCACGGTTTTTTCTTTGCCGTCTTGTTCAATGACAACAGCTAACTCTTTTCCTGGTTTTTTCGTGACAGTGTCCGTCAGATCATCCCAAGAAGAAATCTTTTTGCCGTCCACAGATACGATCGCATCGTGATCTTTAACCCCGGCAACAGCTGCGGGGCTGTCTGCCTGAACCGTCCCGATTTGGTTAGTGCTATAGTCAGCCACCCCGCCTTGTAAAAAGGCCAGTACAATAAACAGCAGGATCGTCAAAATGAAATTATTCATTGGTCCTGCAAAATTGGTCAAAATACGCGAGCCTAATTTCGCTGATTGAAATTGAACATCTCTCGGAGCGATCCGAACTTCTGTCCCATTTTCTTCAATGACTGTCGCATCATGTTGCACCTGATACGTAGTCTCTCGGCTTTCATCACCATTGATGTAGCCTTTGATCGTCAAATCATCCACCAAGTCGGCTGAAATAAGCTCCATCGGGATGCTGTTAGGCAATTGGATCTTTTTGCTGACGTTGATTCGTTTTACTTCATTTTTCGGTGTCAGCTCAACTGATAACGGCATACCCGGACTTAATTCGGTCTCTTCGTCTTCCAGTCCAGCCATTCGTACGTATCCGCCAATTGGCAATAAACGCAATGTATAAGTGGTCCCGTCTTTTCCCATATGAGCAATCAGTTTTGGTCCCATACCGATTGAAAATTCTCGAACTAAAATACCTGAACGTTTCGCAAAGAAAAAATGTCCAAATTCGTGAACGATCACCAGGACACCAAAAACGATTAAAAATGTAATAATCGTACGCATAATTTTCCTACCTTCACTAGTTTCTTAGAAATAGTTTATCATAGTCTGTCAAAAAGATATTCCTTTCCCAATCATTTCATAGAAAATTTAAAAAAAGTCCGTGAATAACTCAAGACTTGCTTATCAAATCATTTACAGCTTTTTATTTTTTGCCTTGCGGGATTATTAACAACTGAGCTTCTTTGAATCGTTTCATATATTCAAGCACGAAAAAAAAGAGCGTCTCCGCTCTTTTTAAAATACCCCTAATAAGTGCATCATCGGAAAAACAAACAACATGCTGTCGAACCGGTCTAAAATCCCACCGTGTCCTGGCAAGATGTTTCCTGAGTCTTTTACTCCGTAATGACGTTTGATTGCTGATTCAACAAGATCGCCAAATTGACCCACAACTGAGAATACAATTGTAAAGAGGATCATCGTCACTAAATTGTGCTGGAATATATTTGGTTGGACTAAAAAGAAAACAACAGCGACGACCACTGCGCTGGCAATCCCTCCAAGCGCGCCTTCAATCGTCTTGTTTGGTGAAATATCCGGCCAAAGTTTATGCTTTCCTATTTGGCGTCCTACCATATATGCCCCAATATCTGTTGCCCAAACAACAAAGAATGCGAAAAGCAGAATAGGCAGACCATCCGCACGAGCCGTGACTAGATTCTGAAACCCAACACCTACATATAAACTAGCGACGACCGGAAAACCCGCTTCATCGATCGTGTAGGTATTTTTAGACACAACAGAAAATCCTAGGATAATCATCACTGTTAAATAAAATAATAAAAAGTTGCTGTTAGAACCACTTAAAAATGGCATCCAGCGTTCCGCTGGTAAAACTAAAAAGACTGCGCCTAAAATAGAAAGTACTCCTTCAAAACTTAGGATCGCAAGACCCTTCATTCGAAATAGCTCATAGACACCTACCCCAGCTAGTACTGCTGCCGCTAATTCTACGGCGATCCCGCCAACGTACAAGATCGGTATAAAGATCGCTAATGCGACGACCGCTGTAATGACTCGCTGCCTCATTGTTCATCCCCCTTGTTTCTATTAAAATAATAATTTGTTTACCACGGTACCTTCTTCAGCTAAAGAGCTGAATGATCACGTGGTACGAATATCCTTATTCAATCCGCCAAAACGACGATTTCTTTGCTGAAAGGAAGCGATCGCTGCCTCTAAATGGTCGCCATCAAAATCTGGCCATAGTGCTTTTGTGAAGTACAATTCGCTGTACGCCAACTGCCACAATAAAAAGTTGCTGATCCGCTCTTCACCGCTTGTTCGAACAACCAGCTCGGGATCTCTTAATTCTTTTGGCAGAAAACCGGTCATTAGATGTTCGCCTACGACATCATCATCAATGGTTTCGATGTCCAATTCATCCTCTTTGACCTCATTTGCCATCTGTTTAATTGCCGTAATGATCTCCGCGCGGCTCCCATAATTCAAGGCAAAATTTAAAACAAGCCCGTCGTTTTGCGCAGTTTGTTCGATGGCACGCTTCACTGCGTCTTGCGTATGTGAAGGCAAGTATTCTTCGTAGCCCATTACGTGGACTTGGACATTTTCTTCGATTAATTCTGGCACAAATGTATCAAAAAAATCTACCGGCAGCTGCATCAAAAAGCTCACTTCTTCTTCAGGACGTTTCCAATTTTCCGTTGAAAAAGCATAGAGTGTCAAAACCTTTACACCCAACCGATTGGCATGCTTTGTAATTTTTTTTACTGTTTCCATACCCTCTTTATGACCAGCGATCCGCGGCAAACGGCGGTTTTGCGCCCATCGGCCATTGCCGTCCATGATAACCGCAATGTGTTTTGGGACAGCTCCTTCTGGATCGAAAACGAAGGACGATTCCTCTGGTGTGTATTTTTGCTTTTGTGGAAAAAATCGTAACACCATGTTTTTTTCCTCCTTTATTGAGTTAACAAATTAAAAATACTTTTGAAAAGTCATCTGCCATTATAACAATAAAATGCGGGTATTCCTATGAAAATTAAATACCTTTAGGGTTTTTCAATGAATTTCCAGCTAGTACTCTGTCTATGTACACAACAAAAAACCTGAAGAAAGACTCTTCAGGTTTTTGAAAATTAAACTTCTAACAATTCTTTTTCTTTTTCAGCCACGATCGAATCGATCGCTTTGATGTTGTCATCCGTCAACGCTTGGATGTCTTTTTCAACACTGCGCAAATCGTCTTCTGTCAAATCGCCATTTTTTTGTTGCTTTTTGTACTCATCCATCGCATCACGACGAATGTTACGAACAGCGACTTTCGCACCTTCAGACTCTTTCTTTACTTCTTTCGCTAATTCTTTACGACGTTCTTCCGTTAATTGTGGAATCACTAGACGAATGACATTTCCGTCATTCGCTGGATTTAAGCCAATATCGCTCGCCATGATCGCTTTTTCCACGTCAGTGATCATATTTTTGTCAAATGGTGTCACCATTAAGACGCGGGCTTCTGGAATCGTGATGGAAGCCATTTGGTTCACAGGTGTCGGCACACCATAATAATCAACAGTGATGCGATCAAGCAGGCTTGCGTTCGCGCGTCCTGCACGAATTTGACCTAATTGACGTTGCAAGGCTTCTTGTGCCTTTTTCATTTTGTCTTTTGCTGCGTTCATTACTTCATCTGCCATGCTATTTCCCCCTCACAGTCGTACCGATGTTTTCACCGAGTACAACACGTTTAATATTTCCTTGTTCATTCAAATTAAAGACAACAAGCGGAATATCATTGTCCATGCTTAACGAGCTAGCAGTTGAATCCATCACTTGCAAGCCTTTAGAAATGACATCCAAATGCGTCAATTCTTCAAATTTCACCGCATTTTCATCAAGTTTTGGATCAGCTGAATAAACACCATCGACATTATTTTTTGCCATCAAGATGACGTCAGCATTGACTTCTGCTGCTCTCAATGCCGCAGTTGTATCCGTTGAGAAGTAAGGATTCCCCGTTCCACCTGCAAAGATCACGATCCGGCCTTTTTCAAGGTGGCGTTCTGCTTTACGACGAATATATGGTTCTGCGATCTGACGCATTTCAATCGATGTTTGAACACGAGTCGGTACATCAATATTTTCCAATGCATCCTGCAACGCTAATGCATTCATTACAGTCGCTAACATTCCCATATAATCTGCTTGTGCACGTTCCATTCCCATTTGGGCACCAATCTGTCCACGCCAAATGTTTCCGCCGCCGACGATGATGGCCATCTCGATTCCTAGATCATGAACTTCTTTGATTTCTTCAACGATTTCCTTGATCACGGGTGGATTGATCCCAAATTTTTCATCCCCTGCTAAGGCTTCTCCACTTAGTTTCAATACTACACGTTTATACTTTGGTTCATTCATCTCAATACCTCCACTGTCACTCTAATGATATTTTAGCATACTCTGTCTTTGAAGCGAGCCAAATTTGAATTTGCTTAAAAAAAGGGAGCGCACATCGTTCGTGCGTTCCCGACTGTTTTAAAAACAGAATTATTTTTTGATTTGGTTCATAACTTCTTCAACAAAGTTATCTTCACGTTTTTCGATACCTTCGCCAACTTCGAAACGAACGAAGCTTTCAACTGTCGCACCTTTAGAAGATACATATTTTTCAACAGTCATGTCAGGATCTTTAACGAATGGTTGGTCAACCAAAGCGATTTCTGCTTTGAATTTGTTCAAACGGCCAATCACCATTTTTTCAACGATGTTTGCTGGTTTGCCTTCATTCAATGCTTGTTCAGTTAGAACAGCTTTTTCGTGTTCTAATTCTGAATCAGGGATTTGGCTTTCGTTTACGTAACGAGGGTTGATTGCAGCAACGTGCATCGCAACGTCTTTTGCAACAGATTCGTCAGTTGTACCGTTTAATAGAGCTAAAACAGCAATACGTCCGCCCATGTGTAAATAGCCGCCAAATGCTGCGTTATCGTCTTTTTCAACAACTTCAAAACGACGGAAGTTGATTCTTTCACCGATTACTTGTGTTGCTTCGATTAGAGCAGCTTCTAACGTTTCGCCTTTAGCGTTTGTTAATTTCATTGCTGCATCCATGTCAGCTGGTTTGTGTTCAGCAACTAATGCTGCGATTTCTTTTACTAGGTCTTGGAACATTTCATTTTTAGAAACAAAGTCTGTTTCAGAGTTCACTTCTACGATTGCAGCAGTATTTCCGTGGATCGCAACTGAAGCCAAACCTTCAGCGGCAATACGGTCATTTTTCTTCGCTGCTTTAGCCATACCTTTTTCACGTAAAAGATCAACAGCTTTTTCAATGTCGCCTTCTACTTCTACTAATGCACGTTTTGCATCCATCATACCTACGCCGGTCATGTCGCGTAGTTCTTTTACCATTTTAGCTGTTACGTCTGCCATTTTAAGGGCCTCCTTAGTTTTTCTAAAAAAGCTGCTTCAAAGGAATATATTTACTTTGAAGCAGCATATGCTACGAAATTATTCAGCTGATTCAGTAGAAGCGTTGTCGCCTTCCACTACATCAACGATTTCTTCGATTGAAGTGGCTTGTCCGCCATCTTCAGCTACGAAGTCTTCTTCAGCTACTTGATCTTCACCTTGATTACCTTCGATGAACGCATCAGCCATTTTAGCAGTGATTAATTTCACGGCACGAATCGCATCATCGTTTGAAGGGATTACTACGTCGATTTCATCTGGGTCGCAGTTTGTATCAACCATAGCAACGATTGGAATGTTTAATTTGTGTGCTTCTTGAACAGCGATACGTTCTTTACGAGGATCAACGATATACATAACATCAGGGATGCGAGGCATATCAGCGATACCGCCTAAGAATTTTTCTAAACGTTCACGTTCTTTATTCAAACCAACAACTTCTTTTTTAGGCAATACTTCAAAAGTACCGTCTTGTTCCATTGCATTGATTTGTTTCAAACGAGCAATACGTTTTTGGATAGTGTCCCAGTTAGTTAAAGTTCCGCCTAACCAACGGTGGTTTACATAGTATTGACCAGCGCGGACAGCTTCTTCTTTGATTGCTTCTTGAGCTTGTTTTTTTGTACCTACGAACAATGCAACGCCGCCGTCTTCAGCAACATCTTTCATGTAGTCGTAAGCTGCATCTACTAATTTGACTGTTTTTTGCAAGTCAATGATGTAGATTCCGTTTCTTTCTGTGAAGATATATTTCTTCATTTTTGGGTTCCAGCGACGTGTTTGGTGACCAAAGTGTACGCCGGCTTCTAGTAATTGTTTCATAGACAATACTGACATTTGTGTTTCCTCCAATTGGTTTTTTGTTTTCCTCTCCTGCTCTCTTCTTTATAAGGAACTGACAAGCAGCACCGCCTTACAAATCAAGTCAGAATGTGGATTTTATGTGCATAGTCGCCCACACACAATTAGTAATTATACAAGACTCTTTTTGATAAATCAATCTTTTTTATTTAGTACTTCATGAATTAATATTTATAAAGGAATACTGATTAAAAAAGCTTTTTCTGCTATACTGAGTGCATAATTATCATTTTATCGATGCTCTTTTCTAAAGTTTTTTTCTGAACATCCCTCTTCTTGCGGCTTATAGGCTGCTGGAGCTGGAAAGCTTTAGAAACGTTCCTTCATTACATATAACTAAGGAGTTTTTTTATGCGCAAAAAAGACCGACATGAATTAATTAAAAAAATCATTACAGAAAATCCTATTCGCAATCAAAATGAATTGATGGATCACCTGCAGCACCACCAGGTTTCAGCGACTCAAGCGACTATTTCGCGTGATATCCGCGATCTAAAAATCGTAAAGACCATTGATGAATCTGGAAAGCCGCGTTTTGAATTGTTTCAAGAACAACAGGTTTCTACGGATGATGACGACATCAAACGGTTGATTCGGATGACCACAGAAGTCATCGTCAAAGTCGATACGGTTCAATTCATGACGATCGTCAGCACATTGCCAGACAATGCGCACTTGTTAGCTTCCGTATTAGACGATCTTTCTAGTGAGTTGATCGTCGCAACGATGGCCAGCTTCGACACGATCATTATTATTTCTAGAACTGCTGAAGACGCTCAACAAGTCACTGCTTTTTTACAAGATCCGACGAACACCTCCATTTTTAGCTAGATCAAATGGACCCTTATTTTAGATAACTACGTGACAAAAAAAGCCAAACGACTTTTTACTTTCAAGTTAGAAAGAAAAAGAGTGTTTGGCTTTTTTATTCGTTCATCATTCATTTTAACGGTACTGTCTCATCTGGAGAGATGAAAAATTACATTTTATTTGGGGCATGAACACCTAATAGACGAAGATCTTCTTTCAAAATGACAGTCACCGCGTGGACCAATGCAAGTCGTGCCTCTTTTTGATCGTCTTCTACTAGAATTTTTGTGTGAGCGTAGTATTTATTAAATGCTTGAGCCAATCGAATCGAGTGCTTTGCGATCACGGATGGTTCGTATTGGTCCGCCGCTTGCATGACTATTTCTGGATAGCTTTGCAGCAGCTTGATGATTTCCCAGCTATCTTTATCATTCAAGGCATAAACAGCCTCCGTATCAATGGTGAAGTTTCCTTTTTCCAAAACAGTCATTGCACGCGCATGTGTGTATTGTACGTATGGGCCTGTTTCCCCTTCAAAACGAACCACTTCTTCCAAACTGAAGTCGAAGTTGTTTAAGCGGTCATTCTTTAAGTCGTGGAAAATCACAGCGCCAACGCCCACTTGGTGTGCCACTTCCTCTTTATTTGGAAGATCCGGATTTTTTTCTTGAATTTGGTTCAAAGCAAGACTATTTGCTTCATTCAGCACTTCTTCTAATAGAACGATCTTGCCTTTACGGGTAGATAATTTTTTGCCATCCTTAGTGATCAAACCAAATGGTACATGGATCATTTCATCTGACCAATCAAAATCCATTTCTTTTAAAACAGCCTTTAATTGTTTAAAATGACCACTTTGTTCATTTCCCACCACATAGAGGGACTTAACAAAATTGTATTCACGTTTACGGTAAAGAGCGGCTGCCAAGTCACGCGTAATATACAATGTCGCGCCATCTGATTTTTTGATCAAGGCTGGATTCAAGTCATATTTTTCAAGGTCTACGATCTCTGCCCCTTCATTAGTTTGCAGCAGGTGCTTTTCTTCCAGCATCGTTACAACTTCATCCATCTTATCGTTGTAGAAAGCTTCTCCATTGTAAGAATCAAAATCAACTTCCAGCATTCCGTAGATCTTATTAAATTCTTTTAGCGACTCGCTGCGGAACCATGTCCATAAATCTAATGCTTCTTCGTCGTTTTCTTCTAATTTTTTGAACCAAGCGCGTGCTTCATCGTTTAGTTCAGGCTCTTCTTCTGCTTTTTCGTGGAATTCTACATATAGACGCAGCAATTCATTGATCGGTTCAGCTTTCACTTTCTCCTCTGAACCCCATTTTTTATAGGCTACGATCAATTTACCGAATTGTGTGCCCCAGTCACCAAGATGATTGATTTTGATTGGGTTATACCCGATCTTGCCCAAGATCAAACTGATGGAATTTCCGATCACAGTGGAGCGCAAGTGTCCCATTGAAATAGGTTTAGCGATATTTGGAGAAGACATATCGATCGTTACGTTGCCTTCATTTCCAATATTGCTGTCCCCAAAATGATGTGCTTCTTTAGCGATTTGTTTCAAGACCATGCTTGAAATAACTTCCTTTTTCATAAAGAAGTTTAGATACGGACCTACGACCTCAATCTTTTCAAAAGCATCAGGATTGATTTGTTCAGCTAGCTCTGCCGCAATTTGCTGCGGCGCTTTACGAAACACTTTCGCCAAGGCGAATGTTGGAAATGCCACATCTCCGTGGTCAACTGATTTAGGATTTTCCAATAAACGTTCTACTTCCGGCAACGTGAGATTTTCTTTCACTACTTCAAAAACAGCTTGTGCGACGATTTCTTTATTATTCATCCAAAATTCCCCCTAATATATTCTGTATGCTTGGATCTATTCACAAAAATAAGTCTGGATCGATCATTAAGACATCGTATTCGTTAACCATTCAAAGTGATGCTCACAAAAAAAGTCCCTGATGTATAAAATACATCAGAGACGAGAATTCCCGCGGTACCACTCTTATTGTCGCATGCGACCAGCTTAGGCTATAACGGTAGCTGCCGTTTCATCTCAAAAGTGCGCCCTCTATTTTTGTCTATTCGGCTCCCACCTACCCGAACTCGCTGAAAAACAGACCATAGACTTCTCTTTTTTCATTGATGAATGATTTATCTGGCATTCATATTAACAGAAAAATCGTCATCTGACTAGTCGAGAGGGAGATTTTATGCTTTAGGAATAAATAGATTTCCTAAAGTGGCAGCCATCACCGCTTTGATGGTATGCATCCGATTTTCAGCTTGTTGAAATTGGTAGGCGTTCTTTCCGCGAAAGACTTCGTCCGTCACTTCCATTTCAGCCAACCCGTAGTTTTCTTTGATTTTTTTTGCTACTTCGGTTTCTATATCATGAAACGCTGGCAAACAATGCAGAAAAATCGTTTCTGCTTTTTGTGTTTTTTCCATCAATTCTTGATTGACTTGATACGGCAGCAATAACTCAATACGCTCCTCAAAAGCCTCTTCCTCACCCATGGATACCCAAACATCCGTGTAAATAATATCTGCTTGTGCCACGCCTTGATCTGAATCAGCCGTGACAAGAACTTTCGCTCCCGATGCTTCGGCATACTGCTCAGCAAGACGAATCAATTGTTGTTCAGGAAATAGCTTCTCTGGTGTGACGATCGAGATATTCACCCCTAAGATCGCACTGGTGATCAGCAGCGAATTTGCGACATTGTTGCGCCCATCGCCTACATAAGCTAACGTCAATCCTTCTAATGTGCCAAAATGTTCTTTTATCGTTAAGAAGTCAGCCAGCATTTGCGTCGGGTGCCATTCATCTGTCAATCCATTCCATACCGGGACGCCTGAATGTTCGGCTAATGCTTCCACCGCCTCCTGAGAGAAGCCGCGGTACTCGATCCCATCAAACATACTTCCTAAAACCTTCGCCGTATCTTCGACGGACTCTTTCTTCCCTAATTGGATATCATTTTTCCCTAAATATTCAGGATGCGCGCCTAAGTCGATAGCAGCTGTTGTGAAGGCGGCCCGTGTTCGTGTGGATGTTTTTTCAAACAATAAGGCAATGTTCTTTCCCGCTAAATAAGTATGCGGCAAATTCTTTTGCTTCAATTCTTTTAAATGTGCGGCGAAATCAATCAAGTAGAGCAATTCATCTTTAGTAAAATCAATCTCTTTCAAAAAGCTTTTCCCTTGAAAAATATTTTCCATCTTAACTCCTCCATTTTTGAATATTCATTCGATATCATCTGATAAACATTATTTTTATTCATGATAACTGAATAAATATGAAATTACAACCACATTCTGAGCATCTTCCATAAAAAAAGCCTCCTCAAGCATTTTTGAGGGAGCCTTACTTCTATTTCACTTGGGACAGTTTGATTCGATTTAATTTACAGGTCACTGCACTTGCAACGACGCTTTAAAAAAATTATCAACTTCGCTATAATCATTAACGATCGCTAAAACACCTTGATTATTCCTCTATCTATAAAAAAAGCCAAACCTGTTTTTACTTTTCAAATCGAAAGTAAAAAACGGTTTGGCTTTACATTTGTAAAGTATTTTTTAAAAAGACTTTTCATTTGAACTTCACTGACTGATTTTTTCTCTATTGAAAGACTAGATGGACTGCCTGCTCCTTGATCCAAATCCTTTTCTATGGAAAAGCTTGACTTAGAAAATCTAGATATGCTGAAAAGCCAAACTTGGATTGGCATTCAAGCTCATCCCAGCAAAGTGGTGTTTTTGTAATTCCACATGTGCAGCAGCACCAATCATCGCGGCGTTGTCACCACATAAGCGCAGCGGCGGCACGATCAATTTCACATCAGGCAGCTCTTTCTCGATCGCCGCAGCCATCTGCTCGCGAAGGCCTTTATTCGCCGCCACGCCACCAGCTACAATCAATTGCTTGACTGGGTACGTTTTGCAGGCTCTGATCGTTTTTGAAACAAGCACCTCCACCACACTTGCTTGAAAGCTTGCTGCTAGATTTTGATGATCCAGCACTTCGCCGCGTTGTTCTGCATTGTGAGTCAAATTGATAAATGCACTTTTCAAGCCGCTAAAGCTGAAATCAAAATTATCTTCCTTCAGCATTGCACGGGGGAAGTCATAGGTGTCTTCTCCTTGATGCGCCAATTCATCTATCTCTTTTCCGCTCGGGTAACTTAATCCTAGTACACGCCCTACTTTATCGTAGGCTTCCCCAGCAGCATCATCGCGTGTTTCACCAATGATCTCAAAAGACCCGTCTTCCTTCATATAGACAAGCTCGGTATGTCCTCCGCTAACAAGCAAAGCCATCAAAGGAAACACCAGTGGTTCGACCAAACGGGCAGCATAAATGTGTCCCGCCATGTGATTGATCGGGAGCAAAGGCAAACCATTCGCCCAAGCAAAAGCTTTCGCTGCACTTAATCCGATCAACAGCGCGCCGACTAGCCCTGGTCCATAAGTAACCGCTACGGCTCGAAGGTCGCTCGCTTCAACGCCTGCTTCACTCAGCGCTTCTTCGATACAAATCGTAATCTGCTCCACGTGATGCCGGCTGGCAACTTCAGGCACGACACCGCCAAAACGTTTGTGACTTTTTATTTGCGAAGCCACAATATTTGATAGAATGGTTTCGCCATTTTCAATCACTGCGACACTGGTTTCGTCGCAGCTGCTCTCGATCGCTAGAATCAATTCCGTTTCATTCATCTGCATTTCCTACTTTCAAAGCCATCAGCACTGCATCCTCTTGGGGGTGCTGATAATAATTTTTCCGCTTTCCTATTTCTTGAAAGCCAAATGTTTCATAAAAAAGACGCGCCTCTTGGTTCGAAGCACGCACCTCTAAAAAAATACTCGCTATATTTTCTGCTGCTGCGTGGGTGATCAGACGTGTCATCAAGCGACGTCCGAGACCTTGACCTTTTACTTTCGCAGCAATATTGGTAATCTCGATTTCATCACATACCTGATGAAAGCCCAAGAATGCGAGGACTTCCGTTCCTTCAGTGAAATAATGGCTATGAGGTTGCATCATATCACTGGCAAATTGGTCTGCTGACCACGGCGAATCAAATGTATAGGCCGCCTGGCTGATTTCCCAATATACGTTTGCTAACTCGTTCATCTTTATCCCACTTCCAACCGCTTGATCATATCCAGCGCATCTTCATTATTCTCGGTGTAATAGTTTCTGCGAATGTTCCGGGCAGAAAAACCCAACCGACGATACAATCGCTGCGCATCTGTATTGCTTAAACGCACCTCCAGCGAGAGTGTTTCACAATCGTTCATTATAGCGAATTTTTCTACTTCGTCAATCAACAGCATTCCGATCCCGCGATTTTGAAAAGATGTTCCAACTGCGATGTTCGTAATATGCGTATCATTTCCGATCAAGCGGCTGCCGATAAAGCCGGCAAGCTCCTCTTTCTTCGTTACAATACAAATATATAGATGCGGGATCGGTGAGTGGATCTCTGACAAAAATGCACTTTTCGTCCATGGCGTCTCGCCAAAATAAACATCTCGCTCCAAGGCAATCAGCTCTTTGATGTCCTGGTCGTTAATTTTTCGCAGCAGGTATTCCTCCTCCTTCAACTTCACGTACTTTGAAGTAAAAGGATATTGTTTCCCGTACAAAATCGTCTTAACGAACCCGCTAAATTTTTTCAACATAGTCCTCATCCTCAGGTTGATGTGTCTCTAGCCATTTTTCTTCCGCCTCCACGCGCTTCAGATATTCTGGTACCAATCCATGAATATCGTCAACGGGTTTTGCGAGAAAGCCTAATTTTCCAAGTACGATCCCGCTTGGAAGATTTTGCTCGTCTGCTTCAGAAACCTCCGCAGTCGGCCATGCGGCGTTAATTTCTTGTTTAAACTTAGCTGTCTCACCGACAAAAAATGCCGGTTCCTGAATCTTCTGCAATAAGTCTGTCAATGACATATGCTGATCCGCCATAACAGAGACTAATTTTCCTTGTTCCCAGCGATAGGCGCCTGCGTACACGTTGTTCCGGCGGGCGTCGATCAGAGGAATAATAACTTTTTCAGTTTGAACATTTCCTGCGATAACTGCCAGACTCGACACAGTCGTCAACTGGATTTTCAATGTTTCTGCCAGTGTTTTCGCAGTCGTTACCGCGATTCGGATACCTGTGTAAGAACCTGGTCCCTTTGCTACAACGATTCGATCCAAATCAGCGGGCGTCAGTCCACTTGCCTGCATGACCGATTCGATCGCTGGCATCAAAGTCAAGCTGTGATTCATTTTTCGGTTCAATTGAAAGTGTGCCAGTACTTTCTCGTCTTCTAAGACCGCTACGGCTAATGTTTGATTCGATGTATCCATCACTAGTAATTTCATAAAAGTTCATTTCCTCGCATTTAAGATAGCCATATTTTAACACAAACCCGATTTGCTTTCCTTAGATTTTTAAACAGCAAAAAACATTTGAAAAGTCTTTTAACAAAAAACTTTACAAATGAAAAGCCAAACAGCTATTTTACTTTCTAAAAAGATAGTAAAAAGGCGTTTGACTTTCCATTTGTAATAGCCATTTCGTTGAAGCAAATTTGATGAAACCCTAGTTGGTCGAATCTCGTTGAATCAGCTTTGTCCCCAGCATGATCTTTCTTGGGACAGGCGCACCCTCTCTAGCTAACTCCAAGACGGTCATTACCGCCAATTCCCCCATCCACTCTGTCTCTACCTTCACCGTCGACAATGCGGGAGAAACATACTTTGCAACACTGACATCGTTGAACCCGATCACCGAGATGTCCTCTGGGACCCGCAGTCCAAATTCTTGGATCGCTTGCATCGCTCCTACAGCCAGAGCGTCACTTGAAGCAAACAAGGCATTTGGAAACTCTTGGTTGTCAGCTAAAAAAGTCGTCATCGCGGCTTTCCCAGCTTCCATTGAAAAGGCGGCCGTCATCGTAAATTCCGGCTTGTACAAATTGATTTGCTGCATCTTTGTTTTAAATGCACGCAGCCGCGGGTCCTCGATCGGCTGAAAATGATGCTTGGTCTGCTCTTCGCCAGAAAGAATACCTATTTTTTGATGCCCGCGTTGGACAAATGAATCAATCACCAGATCCACGCTTTGATCAAAATCGACGACGAGCGAATTGATTCCTTGACTCATTCCATCGAAATCCACAAACAATAAATTCTCATCTAAATTCTTCAACTGTCGTATCTGCTCTGCATCAAACTTTCCCAGAGCGATCGTTCCCGTAACCTGAGCATCTGATAATTCTGTCAGCGCCTCTCGCCGAATCTGAATGTTTAATTCTTCGGCTTTTTTTTCGATGCCTAATCGAATGGATAAATAATAAAGATCCGCAAGCTCTTCGGCCTCATCGTACCACTGGACCAGCCGAATCACCGATTTGCTTATTTTGTTGGCGCGTTTGTGCTTGGTGTAGTTCAATTCCTCCGCCACCTCAAAGATACGCTGCTTCGTTTCGTGAGCGACGGATAATTCTTGATCGTAATTTAATACACGGGAAACGGTGGCCGGTGACACACCAGCCAGCTTTGCAATATCTCGAATAGTTGCCATCGCGGCTCCCTTCTACAACGTATTGATAAAGCGGGTAAAGCCTTCTTGTCCTTCAACGTCTCGTTTAAAGACACCCGCATCTTCTAATACACGGGCAAACGCAGCGCCAACTGCTTTTTGAACGACTTCTGTAACATTTTCTTGGGTGATCGTATTGACGCGTTTTAATTCATCCGCCCACGCCATATGATACTCGGCGATTTCATTCGCCTCATTCAATAAATACTTTTCTACTTCTTTAAGCTCTGGTTCCAAACGTGGCGGCAACACAGCAAGACCCATCACTTCAATCAATCCGACGTTTTCCTTCTTGATGTGCTGTACATCAGGATGCGGGTGGAAAATACCCTCTGGAAATTCCTCAGAAACATTGTTGTCCCGCAAAACCAAATCGATTTCAAAAAGCCCCTCTTTTCGGCGCGCGATCGGAGTAATCGTATGATGCGGCGTGCCATCTTCTGATGCTGCTGTAATCTGCAAGGCATCATCCGAATACACTTGCCACTTCTCAAAAATCATTTGAGCGGCTTCAACTAAGTCACGCTGGCTCTTCCCTTGCAAACGGATCACAGACATTGGCCACTTGACGATTCCTGCCGTAACAGTTGGAAAAGCTGACAATTCAATCATTCGTTCCATATCAGCCACCGCCATAGGGAATGTGTGACGTCCGCCTTGGTAATGGTCATGAGAGAGAATCGATCCGCCAACGATTGGCAGGTCGGCATTTGATCCCACAAAATAATGAGGCAGGACTTCTGTAATTTTTAACAATCGCTGGAAGGTCGCCTTTGTGATTTTCATCGGGCGATGCTCCTCTGACAAAATAATGCAGTGTTCGTCATAATAAGCGTACGGCGAATATTGGAATCCCCAGCTTTCGCCATCGAGATTCATTCGAATGATCCGGTGATTGGTTCGTGCCGGGTAGTTCAATCGGCCCTTGTAGCCTTCATTTTCCATACACAGCATGCATTCCGGATACCCGACTTTCTTCAGCTTCCGTTCCGCGGCGATCCATTTTGGGTCTTTTTCTGGTTTTGACAAATTGATCGTGATCTCTAGCTCGCCATATTCCGTTTTCGCAGGAAAAATGATGTTCCGCGCGATCTCCCGCGTTTTGATGTAGTCGTTGTCTTTGCTGAGTTTAAAGAAATAATCTGTCGCTTGGACAGGATCTTTCGAATAATACTGAGCAAAATACGCATTCACGACAGACGGCGGCGGTGTCATCAGGTCCATCAATTGTGCCTCTAGCATATCTCGCTCCGCCTGGTGGTCTGTGATTAGTTGATTGTTCTCTGCTTGGATCAACAGGCGATCGACTAGCGTAACAGCGCTTGTTGAAACACTGCGAAGTTCCGCTTTGGCAAGGGACTCCTCACCGATCATGGCGATGACACGGTTTTCTAAATAGAAACGATCCATCTCCATCCATCCGCCTGACTGAATAGCTAATGTGGTAAAATCTCTAATTGTTTGACTGATCGACACGTGACTTCCTCCTAGTCTTCATAGCCATGTGGATGACTGACATGCCAGTTCCACGCGGTCTCAATGATCGCTTTGATATCTGTATATTCTGGATTCCAGCCCAATGTTTCTTTGACTTTCTCGCTTGAAGCCACCAAACGACTTGGATCTCCTGCTCGACGTGGACCAACCTCCGCGGCAATTTCTTTTCCGGTCACTTCGCGAGCGGCATCCAGCATTTCTTTGACGGAATAGCCATTGTTTGAACCGAGGTTGAAGAAATTACTTGGATTTCCAGCGTTTAAATATTCTAGCGCTAAAATATGAGCAGCCGCTAAATCTTCTACTTGCACATAGTCACGGATACATGTACCGTCCGGCGTATCATAATCCTCGCCAAAGATCGTCAAATGGTCTCTCTGGCCCAATGCCACCTGTAAAATGATCGGTACCAAATGCGTTTCCGGATCATGGTCTTCACCAATGCTTGCATCGGCTTTTGCGCCAGCGACGTTGAAATAGCGTAATGCCACATACCGCATCCCATAGGCGTTGTCGCACCATTTCATCATTTTTTCCATCATCAGCTTGCTTTCGCCATAAGGGTTGGTTGGATTTGTGGCTACTTCTTCTGTGATCGGCGAGACACCGGGTTCACCATAGGTCGCTGCTGTAGAAGAAAAGACGATGTTTTTCACTTTGGATTCTTCCATCACTTCCAATAAGCTTTCCATGCCCACCACATTGTTGTTAAAATATTTCAATGGCTTTTCCACTGACTCGCCAACTAACGAGCTTGCGGCAAAATGAACGACCCCTTCGATCGATTCTTTCGTAAAAACGTCTCGCATAAACGTCTTGTCGCGGCAATCGCCTTCATAGAATGTAGCTTTTGGATGGACTGCCTTGCGATGCCCCGTTAATAAATTATCTACTACGACAACCTCATAATTTTGAGAAACCAGCTTATCCACTGTATGAGAACCGATATATCCTGCACCGCCTAAAACTAAAATTGCCATTTGATTGTCTCCTGTCATTTTTATTTAGTAAACAAATTATAGTTTGTTTACTAAATAAATGCAAGCGAATCTCCCATTCATTAAACTTTCTATTTTTTTGATTTTGCTTCATAATGGAGGTATGGAAGAAGACGTTCTCTTTTGTTAAAAGAGCGCTGGCTTTTTTGATTCTTTAGAGGCTCCTTTAGAGATTTTTCTCGGTAAAAGAACCTGATCGAAAGCGACAGTTTATGGACGTCTAATGTGAAAAGCTAATGTATTTCTCTGTGGGAAGTACATTCCTTATAACTGAGAAAGGAGTGATGAAACGATGCGTAAATTTGCTTCAGGATTCGTTACTGGTACTTTTGCTGCGGCGGTAGTAGTTGCAGGCGTGGTGATGGGTGTGAAAAAGAAAGTGATCGACCCGATCGAAGAAAAAGAAACAAAAATCGATGAAAATCGTAAAAAAGCACGTAGAAAACGGATCGCTCGTTAAAAAAAAGAAAGCCAAATCGGCTTTCTTTTTTCTATTTATAGATTGATCGTGTGATGCGATTCGCTAATTTGAAAATGCGGTCGTCGCTTTTAGGACGTGGCGAGGTCGCATTCAGCCAGTCCAAGCCTTCCAACGGGATGCCGTAGCAATAAATACAAGACATGACCCGCCCGCTTTGAGTGATGAGTTGATGTGTCTGGCGTTGAACCTTGATCGCTCCGGTCGGATGGTCTTTCCCGTCAAAGCTTATTTGATGTGGCGCCGAATAGCCTTTTTCACGCATTTGGATCAGCAGCGGATTTTTCGTGCGTGTGAAGCTCGTTGCAGGCAACCGCGCCTCGATCAAGCTGCTTCCGACAAATGTCCGCTCAGGGTCCTTCTTACTGTAGGTAATAAATTTTTTGTTCTTTCTTTCCACCACCATCTCAGGCGCTAAAAATGTCACCACGCCGGCTTCCACCAATGCCAATAACTGCTTTTGGCGAATCACGGGCGCACCGATCGTCAAGAAACTGTAGTTCCGATTGAAGCGGCCGAAAAATTTTTCATAGTAGTCCTTTGGTGAAAATCTTTCTTGATCCAGCATATCGTTGAAGGGCTCCTGCACTTCTTTGTACGTATCTATCGCCTTGGCGATGGCGCCTGTTTCATTGCCCAACTCCGCTTCTTCAATGTCTTTTTTTAAATAGGTTTGGATAAACGCTGGAAATTCTGTCGCTGAGACTTCTTTTGCCGGATCAAAAAGCGAGGACCAGTCCAATCGAAGCGCATCAGGAATTCGATACTTCGTTAAAACAGCTTTCCGATCGCCTTTGCGGTATTCCCGTAAAAAGGTCGTTTCATCGATTGCCGTGTCGGCTAATTTTATTTCATAATACGCCAATTCGGCTTCTTTTCGTAATAAATCAACCAGAGCCTCCACGCCGCCGTCAAAGGCTTCCATGAACGGTTGAGTCAATAGCTGCGGCTGCGCATCTTCGCCAGGCTCCTTTTGATTATCGGGACGCGCATGGTAAGGCAACCCTCTGCCTGAACCAACGATCAGCTGCTGCTCTTTTCCCGTAGGTTCATAGTTCAATCCCGTTTGTTCTTCCATGAAGCGGCCGCCCCATTTAGCGACAAACAAAGCAATATAATCAAAAAAGCTTAATCCTAACCCTCGAAGGATCACACAATCACTTGTAGGAAGCTCCTCAAGCGGGGTGTCGGAGGGATTCCCCGGTTCTTGGTAAAAGAGTCCGTGTGCTTGCGCGTAAGCTTTATTTTCCGCTTCCTCCTCATTGAGGGAATTTGCGGAATGTCCCGTTGCCAGGACCACATCAGAGACGTGATAGACACGATCTGCTGTCAACGAAATCCCCGTCTCCTCCTCAGTCAGATCAACCACCCGCTCTTTGATTAAAGTAACCGTAACATTTTCTGGTAAATGCTTCTGTTGCTGGTCGAAAAACCAGCTTTGGTAGACACCATAGTACCGCCGTTGGCAATAATCATTCTTTCCAAGTGCCCTCTCTGCTGAAAAAGAGTCCACT
This sequence comes from Enterococcus sp. 12F9_DIV0723, assembly GCF_002174375.1. NCBI lineage: Bacteria > Bacillati > Bacillota > Bacilli > Lactobacillales > Enterococcaceae > Enterococcus > Enterococcus sp. 12F9_DIV0723. The sequence goes on from NZ_NIBK01000001.1 coordinate 2,140,105, forward strand.
TGATCAAAAGAAGAGAGATACTCCGGCGCTTCTGTCTTGTTCCACTCTGCTAAATTTGGGCCTTCGTCTTCAGAAAACAAGGTGACATGCTGCATGACGGTATTCATGATTACTTGATCACTTTGATTTTTGCGCCAGATATTTCCTCCGGGGCCATCAGGATCAAATAGCAGCAGTTCTACTTTTTCTTCTTTGGGTGCTTGCTTGATCAGACGGTCCAAAACGATCAAGCCGTAAGGGCCTGCCCCGATAATTGCGATTCTTTTCATACACATTCCTCATTTTTCGATAGATTCCTTTCTTTTAGAGTAGTGAAAAATGGGGAAATAAGCAAATTAAAAAAGCTTCTGATGACGGAATCATCAGAAGCTGTATGACTTATTTTAATACCCAGCGCTCAAATGCTTCCTTTACGCCGTCTTCCAAATTCGTTGCTACTGTGTAATCCGCAGCGGCCTTCACCGTCTCACTGGCATTTCCCATCGCCACGCCCGTGCCGGCGAATTCGATCATAGACAGATCATTCTCTGCATCCCCGATGGCCATCACTTCTGAAGGCTCAAGGCCTAAATGTTCACTCAACTCTTTCAATGCCATGCCTTTGCTGGCATTTGCATTCAATACTTCAATGAAGTACGGTGTGCTTCGAACAATCGTATATTTTTCAAATAATTCTTTTGGAATTTTTTTGAAGGCCTCGCCTAAAATCTCTGGATCATCGATCATCATCATTTTTACGGCCAGCACGTTCTTCGCGATTTCTTCAGGTGTCCGATAATGAAGCGGCATATTTACTAAATACGACTCTAAAATCGTGTAAGGACTGATGTCGCGGTTGGCTGTGTACATCGACTCTTTATCTGCAAGATGCAAATGCACATCGAGTGACCGGGCCAGGCAGTCAATTTCCAAATAATCTTCTCGCGTTAAATTGTGTTCAGCTACCACATCCCAAGTATTGGTGTTCAATACTAACGCACCATTGTAGGTAATGATGTAATCATCCAGCTGATTTAGTCCTAGAACCTCGAGTTGTGCTCTTGTACCGGATAACGGGCGGCCGGTTGAAAGAACGACATAAATCCCTGCTTCTCGAGCTGCCTTGATGCTCGCCACTACAGGCTGATTGATCTCGTGGTGGTCATTCAGCAATGTTCCGTCTAAATCTATCGCAACCAATTTTATACTCATAATTCTCTCCTAACCTGTTGATAAATTGTCCGCAGTGCTTTTTACAGACATTTATTTGATGTTTCTATACAGCAAACTTTTCAAGATACTTACATGAGAAGTTTCTCAACTTCCATAATAAGCATAAAACAATGCCTCGTCAATTGAATCAGCCGTATCCTCTACCACTGATAAACGTGAAAAAACGGCTGGACACTTGGTCAGCCGTTTGTTGTTAATCCACTTTTTTCTGTTTCACTTTCCCAGTCCACTCTTGAATACCGCCTTTAAGAATGTACAGATCTGTGTATCCTTTTTTGCGAAGCAGATTTGCCGCACGGGCACTGACTGCTTTGTTTTGATCATAAATATAAATCGGTTGATCCTTTCGCAAAGAGGCATACGTTTCTTTAAACATACTGAATGGGAAGCTGCGCGCGCCTAAAATATGCTTTGCGTTGAATTCATCTCGTTCACGGACATCAATGATTTGCGCTTTACGCATTCCTGCTTGAAATTCTTCTTGCGTGATGATTTTTGCGGAACGTCGCATCATGATTCGAACGACCAGCTCATACAGACCAAATAAAACAAGTACCGCGATTAATACGATATTGATTTTCCACCAAATTGACATAACTTGATTCCCCTCTACCCTTTTTATCTATTTAGCTAATGAAGCAGCGCCGATGACTCCGGCTTCATTGCCCAATTCTGCTAACTTGATTTTCGTGCTTTCACGAACCTGCGGGAACGTGAACTCTTTGAAATAGTTCTCTACGCGGCTGCGCAAGAATTCGCCTGCCGCAGAAACGCCGCCGCCGATAACGATCGTTGATGGGTTCAGTGTATTTCCAAGATTCCCACAAGCCAGACCTAGATAAAATGTCACTTTATCAACGACCATTAATGCAAGGTCATCGCCCTCTTTTTCAGCCAACTCGAAAACATCTTTACTTGTAATGTCTTCCCCATTGTCTAGACGCGCTTTTAATTGTGAGCCGCCTGCGTATTCCTCCGCCAATTGACGTGCTACACGTACCACGCCGGTTGCGCTTGCTACAGTTTCCAGACAGCCGCGCTTGCCACACGTACACTCAAAACCGTTAGGGTCCACTGTGACGTGTCCGATCTCACCGGCACAGCCAGCGATTCCGTGAAGCAATTGACCGTTCATAACGATCCCGCCGCCAACACCTGTTCCTAATGTGATGAAGATCACGTCAGGTTCGTTGTCGCCAGCACCTTTCCAGCGTTCGCCCAATGCTGCCACATTGGCGTCATTGTCGATACTGAATTTGATCTTTGTTCCTTTTTCGATTTCACGTTTTACTTGCTGCAAGGTGGTCCAGTTCAAATTATAGGCACCGATGACTGTTCCCGCCTCGATATCGACGCTGCCGGGTGTTCCCATGCCGATTCCTTCAAATTGCTCTGGTGTCATTCCATATAAAGACAAATGATGGTTGATTGAATCAATGATGTTCGGCACGATATGCGAACCGTCATCTAAAATGTTTGTCTCAATACTCCATTTTTGCTGAATTTCGCCAGCTTCTGTTAAGATAGCGAATTTTACGGTTGTCCCGCCTAGGTCAATACCTAATAATTTTTTATCCACTCTAGTCACCTTCTCGACTTTCTTCAATGTGATGTTCTCGTTTTAAAATGGCCCAACCTCGTAAATACGTGTCACGATCAATCACGCGACTTTCATATAAATTTTTTAATTCGATCTGCATCAATTCAATATCGTAGATCCGCTTGCCTACGTAAACATAGATCCCGAATTGTTTTAGCAGCTGCTGCACATCGTATAAACTTTCCACCAAACCACATCCCTAATATTATACAGAAAAATCTTCCTTTTTTATAGTCCGATTTTTATTTTCCTTGTTTCTTTCTTCTTAAAGGACAATTCCTGTTCCATTTTATAGCATTGTGTCCTCCCTCGCAAATCGAAGCCTGCTCATTCCTCCAGCATCGCTGCCAATTTGACGATCGTCCTCCAATTTCGTGCGGTCAGATCGTCCGATAGACGCTGCAATCTTGATACCAATTTTGAAAAACGAATACTCTTTTCTGTTAAATAATAGCCATCCTTCGCTGCAATCACCACAGTTTCCCCCACGTCTGTCAGCGTTTGCTTTCCCATGTCTGAACCGGAAAAATAAACATAGAGATGGGCTACCTTTGGGTCTGTACTTTCCGCTGCCGCGATCTCTTCTTTTGTAAAGGGAAGCTTTTGTACCAGCGAAGACATTTCTTCCGCTCTGCGATAAATGACAGGTACAGAAAAACCGAACCGTTCTAAAAAGCCTGCGCTCACGTCCTCTGAAATTTTTTCCAATTCACTGTCACTGGAAAAGACGATATTCCCGCTTTGGATATAGCTGCGAACGTCTTTGAAGCCCAGCTCTAAGAACAGTTCTCTCAATTCCTGCATCTTGACACTATTTTTTCCACCTACATTAATCCCGCGAAACAATGCTAGATATCTCATACACTACGCCTTCTTTCATAAAAAAAGCGGACATTTCTGCCCGCCAGTCCTCATAGAAATAGATTAAATTTTCTTAGCCCGAAAAAGACAAACAGGACGATCGCAAAAATGAAGAACATCCCGGACGTCACCCGTGCTCGAGTAGAAAAACGGTCTTGGGCGTGTGGCACAGCAACAGTCCAGCCTGTCAGCGCCCCTCCGATGATTCCTCCTAGATGTCCCCAAATATCGATCGTTGAATCAAATAACCCGAAGACGAGGTTCATCAAAATAAACAAAGCAAATTGCCGTGTTAGTGCTTGGACGGCTCCGTTGTCGCGATAGTGCATTCCGATGACCAAAAAAGCACCAAACAAGCCAAAGATCGCCGTGCTCGCGCCGCCTGACAAGGTGGTCGGCTGATTGAAGGCGAAGCTTGCGAAGTTCCCCATCACGCCGCTCAACAAGTAAACGATCGCGAAACGGACATGACCAAAAATCGCTTCACATTGCTGACCCATATAATAGAGGACGACCCCATTCAAGGCAAAATGCGTCAAGCCGAAATGGATGAACATCGGGGTCACAAACCGCCAATATTGATGCTGGAAAACGATGGACGGAGAAAACATCCCCAATTGATTTTCGATCGCTAATCCAGGCAGCAGGTATTGCATTAAAAAAACAACCGTATTGATTGCAAAAAGGGTATACATTACATAAGGTTTCTCTCTTTTCATATACCAACCTCTCTCATTTTGTGATTCTCAATGGAACGAACTAGGCAAGAAATAATTGCTGAATGGACTGATCGAAGGACTCGGTCTGCCACTCTTCCATCAATTGCTCCGCAAAGACGAAGCTGCACGTCTTTCCTGTATACTCCGCCAAATACCGATCATAGTACCCGCCGCCGAAGCCAATTCGATACCCCGCCCGATTGAATACTAGCCCGGGAACGATCAATAGATCTAGCTCATGAGATTCAGCGACTGCGTCGTGAGCGGGTTCATCAACACCAAAATTGGTCGTGTAAAAGGACGAATCTGACGTAATCCAGTGAAAGACCATTTCACCTTTAGGCAAAGACTTGGGAACAGCGACTCGTTTCCCCGCTTCAAGCGCCCGTTGGATCACTAACGCGGTAGGAAACTCAAAGGATGTCGCCATCGTGACCCCGATACTGTTGGCCGTTTTCCAACTGTCGCTGCGGAAAAACTGCTCGTAGATCCGCTCGATTTGCGCCTGTCTTTCTTCCTTCGTCGCAAGGACCTGCAAACGTGTGATGGCACGCTGCCGTAGTTTTTCTTTTTCCATTCATTCACCTTCTTATCTAGAAATACTAACAAACTCAGCACAAAATAAAAAGGGGATTACACCCCTTTAACAAAATCACTAGAAATTTGCCGTGCGATCGTCAAGCCGGCGATTGCATTCACATGCAAATGATCCCCGCTGTCATACATTGGATTTAGCTGGCCTTGACCGTTTTCAACCATGCTTGAAAAATCCCACACATCGGTATAATTTGCCAACAGCCAGCGATTGATCTCTTGGCGCACCGCTTCTTTTCTTTGATCCATTCCAGGATACCCTAAGCAGGGCATCAAGGTGCATAGCTGATACGCGCAATTTTGCTCCTGACAAAGCTGAATCAAATCATCGATCCCTTTTTGGAAGGAAGCCAACGTGAGCGCGCCGTTGATCAAGTCGTTTATCCCTATGGACAAAATCACTTTACTTACATTCCGATGACTCGCCAAACTAGCACGCAACCGCTGCATCGCGGCGAACCCGTAAAACAGCCGCTGCGTTTCCGTTGTAGGCTGATCGCTGGCCGCCTCTAGCAAGCGACTGCCATTGATTCCTTGATTGACGAGAAAAATATTCTGCTTTCGCAACGTGCGCTGCAAGGGAGTCGTCCAAGTTGCCCCCTCGGTCAAGGAATCCCCCAAGGCAAGGACACAGGTGCCTTCGACCACTGCTTCGATTGCCGCGAGTCCTGAACAAAAATCGGCTGACTCAGGGCTTGCTAAAAAGTCCGCGTCGATTGCCGGAAAGCCGCTCTCACTCCTATTCGTTCGATAATGAAGCTGCCATTTTCTTGCTGAAGAGTCGATCGTCACGGGCGCTGTCGTCACTACCTCACCAGGGGAAAGAGAAAAATCAGGAATACGCTGCTGCTGCTCATTGGTGATCACCGTCAGCTCTTGAATCTGCTGGGTATGACTGCCATAGGTATTCGCAAACACAAAACGAAGGCTCTTTACTGGAGCAATTTGCCGCAATGTTAAATGAACCGCCCTTTCTGATGGGCTGTGTCCGGCAATCCCGCGATGTGCATGACTCCATATCGTCGTCCAATTCATCTGGATTCTCCTTACTTGCTCTTTTTCAGCAATTGTATAATAAAATACGGCGCACCGATCAATGAAACGATGATCCCTGCGGCCATCTCGCCATTGGGTAGCAGGACACGCGCTAAGACATCACTGAACAGCAATAAAATCCCGCCGATCAAAGCGGCCATCATCAAGGTTTGATTGTTTTTCCTTCCCGTCAACTGACGGGCGATGTGAGGCGCGATTAATCCGATAAAGCTGATACTTCCAGCAACAGAGACACTTACCGCCGCCAAACAAACCCCACAGACTAAAAAGAACAATTGGGTCCGTTTTAATTTGACGCCTAATCCGACAGCGATGTCATCCCCCAGCTCCAAAACCTCCAACGAACGCCCTTTTAACAGAATCAAAGGAATCAAAATGATTAGCCACGGGAGCAATAAAAACACATGATGCCAGGTGGTTCCCCAGATCGTCCCCGCAAGCCAGGCCGTTACAAATTGATAATTGTCCTTCGAGACACGGATCGTTCCGATCACCGTCAATGCCGAGATCCCAGCATTGACAGCCACCCCTGACAGCAGCAGCCGATTCGGCGTGACTCTTCCCGACTGTCTGCCGAAATAATACACCAGCGCAGTGGCAAGAAAGCTTCCTCCACAGGCAATCACTGGCAGGTACCAGCGACTTTCTCCAGTCGCAAAAAAGCCTAGATAAATCAAAACCGTCAACCCCGCTCCGGCATTGATCCCTAAAATCCCCGGGTCTGCCAACTCGTTGTGGGTGATGGTCTGAAAGATGTATCCCGACACAGCCAGCCCCATACCCGCTAAGATCGAAACCAGCAGTCGAGGAAAACGAAAATCAAAAATAATCAGCTGCCGACTTGCCGAAGCCGTCCCTTGAAACGCCTGCAAGAGATCCGTCACCGTCAGAGGAATCGTTCCCACCACAAGACTTAAAACGATTCCCGTAACAAGCAGAAGAAACAAGCTTAGCCATCCTATTCTTTTCCTCATAAGCTTCCCCTTCTAATTTGTAAAAGTAAAAACGGCACGCCGATGATTGTAATGATCACACCCGTTGGCGTTTCCAAAGGAGGAGCGATCAATCGAGAAAAGCTGTCCGCGACTACAAAAAAGAGTGCGCCGAACAACCCCGAAGCTGGAATGACGTACCGATAATCGTGTCCGACAAAATAACGGACAACATGGGGAACGATCAACCCGATAAAACTGATCGTTCCGACTAACGCCACCGAGCTTCCTGCCAACAATAGAACCAGCAGCATGCTCAACTGACGGATACGACTTGGTTTTTTCCCCAAGGAGATCGCCGTTTCATCCCCCATACTCAATAAGGTAACTTGAGGACTGATGGCAAAAGCTCCGAGAATCCCGATCAAAATCAATGGAAAAATCGTCTGCAGCTGCGGCCATGTAAGATTGGCGGTCCCTCCGATGAACCAAAACGTCATATCCTGATTCAAATCAAACAACAAGCTGATGCTTTGACTGATCGCCGCAAAGAAAGAACTCAGTGCGGCTCCCAGCAACACGATCTTGATCGGCGACAACCCGAAGGATACTCTAGAAGAAACAAGATAGATCAGCACGATCGAAACAGAGGCACCAATAAAGGAACCGATCACGCCAGCAGCAGGAGAAGGATTGCCAGTGATCGCAAAGACCAATGCCAGCCCCAAGCCTGCACCTGAATTGATCCCCAACAAGCCTGAATCCGCAATCGGGTTGGAAGTGATCCCCTGGATCAACGCGCCTGAGATCGCAAAGGCCGCTCCAACCAGCACCGCTCCGATCATTCTCGGCAAACGCAGATAACGAACCAGCTGTTCTCCTTGGTTACTCGGATCAAATTGAAATAACGCCTGTGTGACATCTGACCATTTGCTGGTGACTGCGCCATACCGCAAAGACAAAAACATCGCGGCGAGAAGCACGATCACTACAATTGGAAAAAAATACTGTCGTTTAGTCATCCCTCAATGCTCCTTTACTAAATCATAGGCGATCACTAACGGTTTATCACTGTTGGGCAGCGTCGCGAAGGTCGCTTGGATATCAAAAAGATTGAGCAATGTGTCCGCCGTGAACATCTCTTTTGGGGTTCCTTGAAAGACCAGCTCCCCCTTCTTCATTCCTAATAAATAATCAGAAAAACGCGAAGCATGATTTAAATCATGGATCGTCATCAAGATCGTTTTTCCTTGACGATTGATTTCCTGCAGCAATTCTAAAATCTCTAATTGATGCGCCGGATCTAAGAAGGTGATCGGCTCATCCAAAATCAAGATATCTGTGTCTTGAGCCAGCGCCATCGCGATCCAGACGCGCTGCTGCTGCCCGCCGGACAAGGTGGTCAGCGTCCGGTCTTTTAGATCCATTAAATTAGTCGCCTGCAACGCCCAAGCAATCAATTGATGGTCCTGTTCCTTTAAGCCTGAGAAGCCCTTTTGATAAGGAAACCTGCCATAAGCGACGATTTCCTCGACAGTCAATCCGCTGATTTGATTGGTACTTTGTGACAAGGATGCTATTTTTTGAGCAACCGTTTTGGTATCCAACCGTTGAACGTTCTCCCCATCGATAAACACCTCTCCCTTCGCAGGCTCGAGAATTCGCGCCAACGCTTTCAAGAAAGTTGATTTTCCACTTCCATTCGGGCCAATAAGACTGGTGATCTGCCCTTTCGGTATTTCTACTGTGATATCGTTCACAACAATTTTTTTGTCGTAGCCGATTGAAAGATCAGTTGTCTGTAAGTTTGTCATAGATCTTCCTCATTTCTCTGATAATCGTTCTCAATTATGACGCTATTTTCCACCATCGTCAACTGTCTATTAAAGAAAAATGAGTGTTGACACCCTTTGTGCTTTCGGTAATAATGTTAATTGAGAATATTTCTCAATTAAATTTGAAGGAGTTTTCAAATGTATAAAAAAATCGTTTTAGGAACTGTTTCGCTTCTCGCACTATTCAGTTTCGCTGCTTGCGGGCAAAGCAGCGACAGTAAAGATAGCACAACTGACGTTCGGACCCTGACCGATGCGCAAGATCATAAGGTAGAAATTCCCAAGAAACCAAAAAAAATCATCGCTTCGTACCTCGAGGATTATCTTGTGGCGCTGGATGAAAAGCCGGTGGCTCAATGGACCGTTGGTGAAGGTCGGATTCAGCACTATCTACAGGATGACCTGAAAGGCATTCCCACTATCAACTATGACCTGCCCTATGAAGATGTTTTAAAATTTGAACCTGATCTATTGTTGATTGGTTCCAATGGGTCTCTTGAAGGCGGAAAATACAAAGAGTACGCCAAAATCGCCCCAACCTATGTCGTAAAAAATGGCGACAACGTGACTTGGCGTGATCAATTGGAAGACATCGGGAACGTTTTAGATAAAAAGGACCAAGCGAAAGAAGTAGAGAAAAACTACGATGCCCTTGTCACTAAGACAAAAGACGAGCTGAAGGATAAGATCGAAGGCAAATCGGCGGCAGTTTTATGGGTGACCAACAACTCCGCATTCATGGTGGCTGATACACGTTCAAGCGGGCAGCTGCTTTACAAGGAATTAGGCTTTGAAGTGCCCAAGCTGACAAAAGACGTGAGTGAAAAAGCCACTGCTGACTTTTCGCAAGTTTCCTCAGAAAGCCTCTCGCAACTAGATGCCGACTATCTCTTCTTAGTCAACAGCGATTCCGGTGCAGCTATGTTCAAAGACCCTCTGTGGGAAAACATTCCGGCTGTCAAAAACAAGCAGCTATTTGAATTTGATGGCAATTCTAGCTGGTTATACAATGGGCCTATCGCCTATACCAAAATGGTTGAAAACATTCGTGATACCTTAAAATAAAAAATGCCGATCTGGCTAAGAGCTTTCCTGTTAGAAGACTCTTAGACCAGACGGCATTTATTTTTTGCTTCGACGTGTTCGTGTATTTGAAGTTGTCGGCGCTTGTGTTTTAATTAGAAATTTCAAGCGATACGGTTCATGGTAACGGACCCCGCCTTTGACAAAATCCCCGCCTACGATAAACAGCCCTATGGGATTCAATGGTTCCGCTTGGCGGATCGTTCCGATCGCTTCCAGCTCGCGGTAATTTCTGCCGATCTGCAATTGATAGGTATCCCCATTGATTTGCTTGACATAATAGTAGGGATAAAGCGTATTTTCATCGATCAAGAATCCCTCTTCTTTAGTCAGGTCTCTTGTCTTGATCTCTTTTTCATCAATTAACGATTGAATGTTTTCGACTAGCTTTAATTGGTAGTCTTCCTCAAAATCCACAGGCAATTCCTTCGCGTGTTCAAATGCCTTTTTCGTTTTCTTCGGCTGTTCGTTTTGAATATTAAAGGCATCATCAGGCAAGTATTTAACAAATAGCTGCGTGATATCTCCTTTTACGTTTTTATCTAAAAAGTAGTAAAAGAAATTTAAAACAAAGAAATAGACCAATCCAAGGAAAACCAATCCATAGATCACTAATTGTAAATAATTCTGATTCAACCAAAGCCCATACACGATTCTTAAAATATAGACCGTGGGTATGATGCTTAATAAGGTATAGGCACGGTTTGAATATTTGGGGCTAATATCTAAAAACCCAAGAAATTTATTCAACCCGTTAATAATATCTAACAAAATGGTCATTGATTTTCACCTGCTTCTGAACCCGCCGGTTGTTGATTCGCCGCTGGCTGCTGTTGTGTTGGTGTCGTTTGCGACTCTTCCGTTGAAGAAGGCTGCGGAGCGACAGGGGTCTCCTCTTTTGAATCCCCGTTGAACTCCCTTTGATTCGTCGCAGCAGAGCTTTCTTGACCCGAGCTGTTGGTCTCAGGGACTACCTGACTTGATGAGCCTTCGGTAGTGACCGTGCTGGATTCATTCGGAACACTGTTGGATTCTCGAGAAGAATCACTGGTCTGTGAAGTCGTTTCAGTGGTCGGTGTCGGTGACTTCACTTGACGATAACTAGAATTATTTAAGATTCCTGTAGTCGTTGCAATCAAAATTGACAACGTCAAAAGGGCAATTGGCTTTAAAATCGGTGGCACGTTGCGCATCTGATCCTTCCTTTCTCATTGCTTTACTTAATAACTAGTTTTATCACTGGAAGGTTAGCTTTTGTTTAGGAATCTATGAAGATTTTATGTAGATTTGTAAAAAGAGGCGAGGATTATATAAAAAAAGTCAGCAATCATTGTAGATTGCTGACTCATCAGTGTAATTATTTTACTTCTTTATGCAAAGTAACTTTACGTTCGCGTGGGCAATATTTCATTTTTTCCAAACGATCAGGGTTGTTACGTTTGTTTTTGTTTGTTAGGTAGTTACGTTCTTTACAAGAAGTACATTCTAAAGTGATATTTACGCGCATGATTTTCCCTCCCTCGTTGCAGTCAGTTTTCCAAGATATTTCTCAGACTTTGATATCATACCATCTTTTTATTTTTTTGACTAGTCTTTTTGCGAATTTTGTTAAGTAGTTCTACTTGACGATTTTATAATTGGGCTTCAATGTCCTTCGCAATATCTTCCGGCTTTGTTTGGGACGCGTAGCGTTTAATCACGTTTCCTTCACGATCAACAAGAAATTTTGTGAAATTCCATTTAATGGCTTTGTTAAGTAAACCACCTTGCGCACTCTTCAAATAGCTGTACAAAGGATCTTCCTTCTCACCGTTGACATCGATCTTGCCGAATGTTTGGAACGTGGTCTGATAATTTAACTGACAAAATTCAGCTACTTCCACATCTGTCCCTGGCGCTTGATTGCCAAATTGGTTGCAGGGAAAATCTAAGATTTCAAATCCTTTGTCCTTGTAGCGGTCGTATAAGTTTTGCAGACCTTCGTATTGTGGGGTAAAGCCGCAGCCCGTTGCCGTATTGACGATCAATAAAACATCGCCTTTGTAATCTGCTAAAGATTTCTCTGTTCCGTCTGTCTGTTTTACTTCGAAATTATAAACTGTCATAATTTTCACTCCTAAATATAAAAATATCTATTTATTTTTTACTTACTACTCGAGTTTTTGCGAAACCATTCATTTGCTCGTTAAACTAAAATGGCCATAGTAAAAAAATAGCCTCCATAAAGCAGCCGAACAAAAAAAGCCAAGGGATAAATGTCCCCTCGCTTTATTGTACGCCATATGTGTCCGCAAATGCATTTATTATGTCTTTTGCGATGGCCTTATTCGTATCGTCATGTTCTTCATCTAAATTCGGCAACATCACACTGATGGCGATCTGCGGTTTGTCGTAAGGTGCATATGCCACGATATTGCTGTTGATCGTACTTACATTTGGATTCCCTTCAGGTACCGTTTCTGCGGTCCCCGTTTTTGCAGCAGGGTCGATCTTAGCAGAAGCTAGATCACGTGCCGTTGTGTAAGGGTCATTGCCATGAACAGCTTGGTAAAATCCTTCGCGGATGATCCCCATTTGATCAGTGGAAATATTCACTTGGTTCAATTTTTTACCAGTGATTTCTTTTTGAAGTTCCCCTAAACCGCCGCTATCGGTATTCCCATAGATGCCTTTGACAACGTGAGGAGAGATACGCGTCCCGCCATTTGCGACAGTCGCAGCATACTGCGCCAACTGGATCGGCGTATACGTATCGTATTGTCCAAAGGAAAGGTCCAATAGGTTCCCGCCTCCAGGGCCATTCTCTTTCCCAAACTCAGTATTCACGACCCCCGTCGCCTCATTTGGTAAATCGATTTGTGTTTTTACACCCATCCCATATTCAGCAAATGCATTTCTCAGTTTGTTATACGATTCTTTTGTCGAAGCAATTTCTGGCAGGGTCATGTTTTGCTGGTACTGCACACCTAACATTCGCAGGACAAGCTGCATCATGTACGCATTTGATGACCATTCCAGTGCCTTGACTGTGTTTAAAGGTATCTGATTCCCTATTGCTTTATTGTAAATAGAGCCTTTTAATGACGTACCGGACAATTTGATCGGCTGGTCGATCAAGGTATCGTTTCCGCTGATCACGCCGGTTTCATAGCCCGCCGTAACCGTTCCGCCCTTCACGACAGACCCGGGAACAAAGGCATTGGTGATCGTCCCTAGCGTGTTTTCTTGCAGCGTTTTGCTGTTGGTGTCATGAGACAATCCTGACATTGCATAAATTTCGCCGGTATTTGGATTCATAGCGACAGCATAAGCACCCGGTGAATACTTGGCGACTCCGCTATCTACTAATCCTTGGTAATGCTTCCGTAAAATATCATCGACTTTTTTCTGGAAATCGGAATTGATCGTCAAGACGATGTTTGATCCCTTTTCGCCTTTTTTGATTTCCTGTTGCTTCTCAATGTTTCCTTGTTGATTTAAGGTAACTTTGTACTCGCCCTTTTTCCCTTGCAGATCAGATTCATATTCTTTTTCTAAATAGCTCTTTCCGACACGATCGTTTCGCGCGTAGCCCTTTTTCAAATATTCATCCGCCACTTCCGCAGGCAAGCCTTCTTTTTCAGTAGTAATATTTCCTAAAATACTTCTCAAAGAACCGTCCAACGCATCGTTATACGAGCGATCCCAGTCTGTCCCTGTAGACACCCCAGGTAAATCTGAGGCGTGTTCGGCAACGACAGCCAATTCTTCATCGGATACTCCTTCATTCTTGACAAAAACCGTGCTGAGTTCAGAGGCGCTATTCATTCGTTTAAAAATCGTCGCAACTTTTAGCTGCTCTTCATTTAATTGAATCTCGCTGTCCGTAACTTTATCAACCAATTTTTGATACTCATTGGTAGTATCAAGGTTTTTCTCTTTAAAGGATAACCGTTCTTCGGCTTCTTTCAAATGATCCTCATCTGCTAACCAATAATCTTTTTTATCTCGCTCAGTCAGATTTTCATCCGCTGTTACATCAATCAATTTATTGAGTTCGGTCGCCAGCTTCAGAATATCTGACGCCTTCATACTATTCCCTCGGGTAAACGTGATCGCTGGATTCGGAACATTATTGACTAATGCCGTTCCCTTGGCATCGTATATTACGCCACGAGGAGCATTCTCTTTTACAGTAATGGTCGTTGAGGCTTTCATTTCAGCCTTCATTTTGTCGCCTTCAACGATCTGAAGGTAGCCTAATCTTGTCACTAAAATAACAAACAATCCGAAAATGACAAAAAATAGGAAATTCAAACGAAAAGGAATATGACTTTTGTTTTGATTGCGTCCTTTTTCATCCGCAAGCTTTAATTTTTCAAATAGTTTTTTAAATGGATTCGTAAATTTCATTCATCTTTTCCTTCCACTTTGACAGTTACTTGTCTTATTGTAGCCGAAAAAGGACTTTTTCAAAAGGATTATTCCTATGACCTTTACGATAGTTTAAAAACTTTAAACTTTCCTTCCCAAATGTGACACAGTGTTTCACGGACGCATGAAGAAATTTTAAGCAAGCAAAATTATCAGCTTAGGAAATGGTTTTTAAAATAATATAACCCTCATTTTCTGTGAAACATTCTTTTACCTGCCTGCCTGTGGAAAACTATGGCGAATTAAACAGTGAGTATTACGCATTTTCTTTAAAAAGTTTTCCACAAATGAATCGAGTCCCTCTCAAGAAACCTAAAAATTGACTAAAAAAAGCGGTTAGTTACGCAGCGCTTCAGTTAAAAAAACGTTCGAACAACGATCGTCTTGTTTTCTTCTCTGCACCTTTCGTCCATTTCTCAAGTTCTTCAGCACTAGCCGTTCCTATCGCGACCTTCTCACGCTTCTTCTCTTCCACGTTTGCAAAATACTCATCCCTGATACGTTGGATCTCGTCATAGGTCAACTGATTTCGTTTCTTCCCATTCGGAATAGGAATGTAGGTATCGGGATGATGCGTTCGTTGAATAATCAAAAACTGATCAGACGTCTTGCTTTGGTTATTCACCGGATTGCTTTTCTCACACTTTTGCTTTAGCTCGACCTGTTTATCGACAGGGAGGCTGTTTTTCCCTACTTGCCCCAAAGTAGGAACTGTGCGACTTTTCGCAGTATCCTTTGCCTCCTCTATTTTTTTCTTCTCAGGCTCCTCTGGAGAAGTGTCCTCTGAAGTGTCCTCTTCAGAAGCTCGATACTGTAAGTCGACCACTTGACCATACCGATCAAAATCCAAGACCTCTGTGAATTTTCGGATGCCGTTGGTCTCAAAGATCGTCAACATGGTCAGCAATTGGAGCGCCCCTCGGATGTCCTCCATATCCCTCGTTGGATGCGCATTTTTCAAAATCAAGGCATACTTCTTCCCACGTTCATCTTTAAAAAACATATGGAGCACAAATGAATGACTCGCCAATGCGTCCCTTCGAGTGGGGTCTTTGTCTTTCAAGCAATCTTTATATAAACGAGCCTCTTTGGTGGTCTCATAGTAATCCTTTTCTGTAGCAAACAATCGTTGAATCACCTGCTGCCAGTCACTTTGGCTAAACAGTGCTTCAAAAAGTGGTAAAAATCGACGCATTGTCTCGCAGGGAACAGAGGTCAAGAATACCTCTCGCAGCAGCTCGTGAAACAAACAAGAGAAGTCCTCTAGGATCAACGCGTTTCGAATCATGATCGCCACTGCATATTCGACTAAAGAAGCCTGATCCTTCGTTTCCTCATAGTTTTTGACTACTCGTTTTTCTAAAGTCCCTCGTTTCATATTTAGCAATTGCCGCGTTCCTAATCGCTTTGATTCCATTTGTTCACCCACTCCATTCTATCCATTATAAAAATGCGCTTTCATTTTGTTATGCTTTTTGTTTCCTCTCTTCCAAAATACCTCTCAAGAAAGCAAAAATCTATGGTTTTTTAAAAATATCTACCCTTCTTTTTTTGTTTTTTTAAGCGATTAAAATATTTACTGCGCCGTCCTTTAAATAAATAACTGTCTCCAGCATTTATTCCACAAAAAAAAGTTCAAAAGACAGGTTGCATCTTTTGAACTTTTTCTGTTTTTTAGCTGCGGCTCAAATTATCGATATCGTCCTTAATAGCATCGACAAAGACATTCAAGTCTTGCACTTCTTGTTCTTCGCTTCCGTAGCGACGAACGTTGACCGTTGCATCATTGACTTCCTTGTCGCCAATTACTAATAGGTAAGGAATTTTTTGTGTTTGCGCCTGACGGATCTTGTAGCCAAGTTTTTCATTGCGGTCATCTACTTCCACACGAACCCCTTCGCGAATCAAGCGATCTTTTACTTCATACGCGTAGTCGCCATGGTGTTCAGGAGAAACTGGTAAGATCGCGACTTGCTCTGGAGCCAACCATGTTGGGAATGCTCCTTTATATTGTTCGATCAAGTAAGCTGTGAAGCGTTCCATTGTTGAAACGACACTGCGGTGAACAACGACTGGGCGGTGTTCTTTGCCATCTTCGCCAATGTAAGTTAAGTCAAAACGTTCAGGTAATAAGAAGTCGAATTGGATCGTTGAAAGTGTTTCTTCTGTTCCAATAGCTGTCAATACTTGAACATCTAGTTTAGGACCGTAGAACGCTGCTTCGCCATCCGCTTCAAAATAATCAAAGCCTGATTCATCCATTACTTCTTTTAACAAGCCTTGAGAAGTTTCCCACATTTCATCGTCATCAAAGTATTTTTCTGTGTTTTCAGGGTCACGGTAGCTTAAACGGAAACGGTAATCTTCGAACCCGAAGTCTTTGTAAACTTCTAAAATCAAGTCTAATGTACGACGGAATTCTTCTTTGATTTGATCTGGACGAACAAAGATATGTGCGTCGTTCATCGTCATTTCACGAACACGCTGCAAGCCTGACAATGCACCTGATTTTTCATAACGATGGTCCATGCCAAGTTCTGCTAAACGAATAGGCAATTCACGGTAAGAATGAATATGGTTTTTGTAGATCATCATGTGGTGTGGGCAGTTCATTGGACGTAATACTAAGGATTCTTCACCCTCACCCATGTCCATGATCGGGAACATGTCATCTTTATAATGATCCCAGTGACCAGATGTCTTGTACAAACCAGTATCTGCCAAAACAGGTGTATAGACGTGCTCATACCCCATTGAGATTTCTTTGTCCACGATGTAACGTTCGATGATACGGCGAATCGTTGCACCTTTTGGCAACCAGAAAGGCAGTCCTGAACCTACTTCTTGCGAGATCATAAACAGGTCTAATTCTTTTCCTAGTTTACGGTGGTCACGTTCTTTTGCTTCTTCACGCATTTTCAAGAAATGATCCAATTCGTCTTGTTTGAAGAAAGCAGTCCCGTAAATACGTTGCATCATTTTGTTATCAGAATTTCCGCGCCAGTAAGCACCTGCCACTGAAAGTAGTTTCACGATTTTGATTTTTCCTGTTGATGGTACGTGCGGTCCGCGGCATAAGTCTGTAAATTCGCCTTGTGTATAAGCCGTAATCACTTCGTCTTCTGGAAGATCAGAAATTAATTCTACCTTATAAGGGTCGTAGCTGAAGAAATCTAAGGCCTCTTGACGACTCATGACTTTGCGTTCGATCGGTAAGTTTTCTTTGATGATCTTCTTCATTTCTTTTTCAATCGCTGGGAAATCTTCTTCGCTGAGTTGATCGCCATCTCCATTGTCTGTGTCGTAATAGAATCCAGACTCGATCGCTGGACCTACGCCGAAATGCATATTCGGGAATAAACGACGGATCGCTTGCGCCATTAGATGCGCACTTGAATGACGAACCAACGCTAATGCTTCTTCGTCACTTTCTGTCACGATTTTTAACGTTGCATCCTCTTCAATTGGTCGATTTAAATCTTCAAGTTCGCCGTTTACTACAACAGCCAACGCTTTTTTAGCTAATGAACTAGAAATACTTTTTGCAATTTCTAAACCGGTAATGCCTTTGTCAAACTCTTTCGCTGATCCATCTGGAAATGAAATTTTTACCATCCTATAGGTCCCCCTTATTTGTTTTGATTGATAAAAAAAAGTCCTAGTACCGTAACGGTACTAGGACGAATAAACGTGGTTCCACCTAATCTTTGAGCAGAGTTTTCTGCTCCTCACAAGCGATAACGGCGCTGTCCGCCTCTGCATTTGTGCAGAAGTCTCAGAAAGTGGTCATTCCTTGCGCTTGTATGGAAAAGTCTCAGCCATGCTTTTCCTCTCTGATAAACAGCTTTCAAGTTCAGAAGTCTTTCTTCATCAATCAATTACAAGGTAATTATAAACACGTATTGATTTGAATTGCAAGCATTATCTTTGTTATTATTTCCATTTGCCGCCTTGGGCATATCTGTCTTTTTGCATTTCATTGATGATCACATGGATATTCTCTTTTGGTGCGCCGGCAGTTCTTGAAACTGCTTCAGTAACTTCCTCCACCATTTTAGTCAATTGCTCTTCAGATCGTCCTTCTTTTAGCTCGATGTGTACGAATGGCATTGCAAACCGCTCCTTTATTTTTTATTTCTTCCGACTTATTTTATCACAACTCCCAATGAATGGACGTTTAAAGTAATCTTTAATTTTCAAATCTTTCCCAAATCTCACTAGATGATTTCCCTGCTCCAATTTTAAAACAAGCCGAGTATAACTCATTTTTATAAAAACGATAAAGTGTTCCCTTTTTACAAGACAAAATGTTATTGATAGCCCTTTCTTCGTGGTAAAGTGAGAGCATAAGAATGGAGGAACGAACATGGATATCTACTTACATTTTGACGATCAAGCAGCTGATGCCATTGCCTTTTATGAAGAAGTCTTTCACACGGAACCTGCAAATATTATGACATTTGGTCAAATGCCCCATGATGAAGAACATCCTGTTGATGAAGCCATCAAAGAGTTGGTCCTCAACGCGAACTTGAAAATTAACGGTACGAACGTCATGATCTCTGACAGTCCTAAAGGGATGGCGCCTCCGATCGCTATCGGAAATAACGTAGCCTTAGTTTATGATGCAGAGACCGCGGAAGAAGCCTCGGAGATTTTTATGAAGCTCTCTGAAAACGGCGCTATTTTATTGCCTCTTGAAAAAACATTTTGGGCAGAGCTTTACGGGATGGTCAAAGATTCCTACGGTGTCAATTGGCATATAAATCTTTATAGTTAAAGAAAGGAGAGCTTACACATGGAACAGCAATTTGGGTGTTGTTTATGGTTTGATGGACATATCCATGAAGCGGCACTGTTTTATACAGGCATTTTTGAGGATAGCACCATCCTCAACGAAACGCACTTCATCACTGATGAACATGGGACGATCGGGGATTTATTGACCGCGACAGTAGAATTGGCCGGTTGCGAATTTCTATTATTGAACGGCGGCGATACATTCAAGCCGACACCAGCAATCTCTTATGTCGTCAACTGTGAAAATGAAGAACAGCTCACGACGGTATGGCAGCAGTTGAACCGTGATGGAAAAACATTGATGCCGCTGACCGACTATCCCGAGCTAGGCATGTTTGGCTGGACGACGGATCGGTATGGCTTCTCTTGGCAAGTTCGTTTAGGGGAAAATTTACAGACGATCGTTCCCTGTATCTTGTTCGGCAACGACAATTATGGCTTGGCACAGGCGGCGATTGATGAATGGATCGCGGCCTTCGGAGGAAAACAAACGTTTGTCATCAAGGGAAAAGAAGAACGGTTGCGGGCCTCTGGCTTTCAACTTCGCGGGCAAGACTTGATCATAATGGATAGCCCCGATGAACAAGACTTTGATTTTACGATGGGCAATTCCTTTTACTTCTATTTTAAAGACCAATCCGACATCGACCACGCCTGGGAGGCGATCACTCCAGAAGGAAACGAGTGGGCATGCGGCTGGATGGAAGACCGCTATGGGATTTATTGGCAAACGGTCAATCAAGACTTGCTTGACTGGACCAATGATCCCGATCCAGAAAAGGCGCGACGAGCGACACAAGAAATGTATAAAATGAAAAAGATTGATCTTGCTCAAATCAAGCGTGCACACGACGGAACGCTTTGATCCATTAAATATCCTCTTCGATTTTCCAAAGAAGCGTTGAGCGTGCTTCAAATTAAAGGCTGATTTCATTTCTAGTGAAATCAGCCTTTTGCGTCTCTTTGCCCTTATGTGCTATACTATTATGCTGTTATAAACAGTTGAGGGAAAAACAAAGGGGGATGCTCAATGACTGCAAGAGAATATGAACAAGAGCACGTCCATCAAACAAGCGCTTTGATCCAACAAGAAATTGCTTTTTTGGACAACCAAAAGAAAGAGACGAAATCAAAATTTGATTCTGACATGTTAGAAAATGCGGGTCAAAGAATTCAAGGCGGCTCTTTCGAAGCATTAGCCGATACAATGGCCGAAACAAGACAGCATGAAGCGGAATTACTTGTTCGCTATCAAACATTTGCTTCACAAGAAAAGCGCCAAAAAGTTTTAAAATTAATGGGAAACAATCCCTACTTCGCGCGAATCGATTTCAAAGAAGATCAGGAACAGGAAACACTTTATTTAGGAATTGCTTCTTTACGAGACACGAAGGAGGAAACAGTGGTCATCGACTGGCGGGCACCTATTGCCAACCTTTATTATGAAGGAACTCTGGGACAGACTGAATATGAAGCCCACGATGCCATTATCCCTATCGAATTACTATTGAAACGACAATTTAAAATTCGGGAAGGGCAAATCCTTTCCATGGTCGATACCTCCGAAGCCATCAATGATGACTTTCTGTTAGAAATTTTAGATGAGGCTTCTTCGAATCATATGAAGAACATCGTAGCGACGATCCAACGCTCGCAAAACGAGATCATTCGTGACACCAGAAGCAAAGTATTAGTTGTTGAAGGGATCGCCGGCAGCGGAAAAACATCTGCGCTGCTTCAACGTGTCGCTTACCTGCTTTATCATAACCGAAAATGGTTGGACAACGAACAAGTCCTTTTGTTTTCTCCAAACCATATTTTTTCTGACTATATTTCGACCGTCTTACCTTCTCTTGGTGAAAGCGGGATTCCAACCGAAACCTTCAAAACCTTTTTAAGCGCGTTGCTTCCTACCTATCAAATCCACACAGAGGAAAGTCATGAAGAAGTCTTTCTTTCTGGTCAGGATGATCGGGTCCTCCGCGCAAAAAGCAGTTTTGCCGTTGTTCAGGAACTTTATCGTTACGTCGAACGAATCACAGAATTCGGTCCGCTATTTCGTGATCTCAAACTAAAACAAGAGGTTTTGATCTCTAAAAAACAAATTCGCAACTGGTACCAAGAAGCCAATCCAGAGTTACCGATGTATCAACGGATGCAGCTTTTGCAAACCAAACTTTTGAAAAAAATCGGCGGCTTAGAAAAAGACGAAATGAAAAAAGACTGGGTCAAAAAAGAGGCCGATGAATTAGTCGATGCGTTGTTCGTCAATAATCCTGATATGGAAGATTCTGAAAAAGCCGAGCGCCGCCTGCGTCGTCAGATGGCACAAAAAGTCGTGCGCAAAAAAATGCGTCCTATCCGCAGACAGATCACGCGTTATGGTTTCGTGAATTACGCCAAGCAATACCTGCATTTTTTACAAAGTGTGCCTAAACACTTGCTGGAAAAATACGAGTTGACTCACGAGAATTGGACAGCCATGCTCGAGGAACTACTGGGAGATTTCAAGAAAAAAGATATTAGCCTGGAAGACGGCACCTTAATGTTCCTGTTGATGAAGTCGATCCATCCTTTAGAGGTGAAACAAAAAGCGCGATTTATTTTTATTGATGAGATGCAGGATTTTTCACCTGCTCAAGTCGCTTTGCTGCGTCACCTGTATCCAAAAGCAACCTATACCTTATGTGGGGATTTGAATCAGAAGGTTTTCGGAAATGAAAGTATGGTCCATTCGCTAGGACAGATTTTCCCAGATCAAGCGTTGACCCATTTTGAATTGACGACCAGCTATCGATCCACTGAAGAAATCACTCATTTTGCCAATCAGTTCTTAACGCAGGAAAATCGGGTGGAATTGACTGCTCGTGTCGGTGATCTGCCAAAAGTTTATTATGCGAATGAAACCCGACAAATGGTCGATGGCTTGATCCGTCAAATCGAGGAAACCGCAGAGATGGCAAAATATTGGCGAACCGCCATCATCGCAAAAACGGTGGAGGAATGTCAGGATCTGTACAATCAATTGTCTCCTGAACAGCAATCACAGGTTCAACTGCTAACGGATGAGGAAGACTTCATGAAGAAGAGTTTGATCATCATTCCGACCTATTTGGCAAAGGGGTTAGAATTTGACCGTGTATTTGCTTGGAATATTTCTCCTGAAAATTACCATACAGAGCAGGACAAATTGATCCTATATACAGTCTGCACGCGGGCCATGCACGAATTGAACCTGCTCGTTATCAGTCAAAGAAGCCCATTACTAGAAATGATTCCCGAAACACTCTATCGACAAGAAGCTTTAGACTAAACAAAAAAACAGCCGCTTAAATCTAAAAAGATTTAAGCGGCTATTTCTTAGTCTTCTAATTCAACGTTATGATAAATTTGTTGAACATCTTCCAATTCATCCAACACATCGATCATTTTTTCAAATTTCTCTAGGTCTTCTCCCGTCAAGGTGACTTCACTTTGCGGGATCATTTGCATTTCCGCAACAGAGAATTCTGAAATGCCTTTTTCCTTCAAGGCTTCTTGAATCGCATTGAAGTCTTCAGGTTCGCCGTAAACGATGATTTGTCCTTCTTCATCTACAACATCGCGAACGTCGATTTCTTTGTCCATCAAGTATTCCAACACTTCATCTGCATCTTCGCCGGCAAAACCAAACAAAGCCGTGTTGTCGAACATATACGCAACCGCACCAGACACACCCATGTTTCCGCCATTTTTACCAAAAGCGGCACGTACATCTGAAGCTGTCCGATTCACGTTGTTCGTCAACGCATCTACGATAACCATTGATCCATTTGGACCAAAGCCTTCATAACGGAGTTCTTGGAATGTTTCATCGCCAGAACCTTTCGCTTTTTCAATAGCTCGATCAATAATATGTTTTGGTACATTGTACGTTTTC
The DNA here is from genome assembly GCF_002174375.1 of Enterococcus sp. 12F9_DIV0723. Taxonomy (NCBI): domain Bacteria; kingdom Bacillati; phylum Bacillota; class Bacilli; order Lactobacillales; family Enterococcaceae; genus Enterococcus; species Enterococcus sp. 12F9_DIV0723. The sequence goes on from NZ_NIBK01000001.1 coordinate 2,163,129, forward strand.
GCCCGTTCAATAACGAAACGCAATTTTTGATTGGCGTGAGGATCAGGCTCACCTGATTTTGCTGCCGCGTAGATCTCGATTCCAAATTTAGCGTAAATTTTACTGTTGTTTGCATCCTTCGCAGTTTTCTTTGCTACGATATTCGCCCATTTACGTCCCATGTTTTCACTTCTCTTTCGTTAATTTCATACTTTCTCATTATAACGACTCACCTGCACTTTGAAAAGTTTTTTTTAGAGGCGAATCGGAAATCGCCCGATCGTCTGTTCCATTGGGTGAATCAGTTGATACACTTGATCCGCTCGATACGTCAAAAAATGCTGCTCTTTCTCTTTCTGTCCGATCTTGGCCGCTACTGGCAAGGAAAATTCTTTTTTTCTTTTATTCAAATACGCCTGCCCTTTTTCAGTAAAGCCCAAGATATGCAGCATGGATCGTTCCTGCTCCGCTCGGATTTCTTCTTCTTTGACTTGCAGCAGAACGTAGGTCAATAGGCGTTGCAGACGCGGTTGCGTGTATCGCTTCGTGCTGATGGCCTGCAAATATTCCGAAAAATCTTTTACTTTTTGCTCAACTAAACGATGCTCCAGCCCTTCACGCATCTGATAGATCCCACGAAGGCTGTCTAAAGAATCGGCCCGCAATTGATACTCTAAGTACGGCCAAAAATCGGCCCAGGAAACGCGTGTTTTGTTCAATTCTTCTAAAGTGGCCGCGGGGACAAAAGAAGAGACGTCTTCATCCGCCAAAACCGCCTGTCGAATGCCCGTAGCACTAGCGAAGGTATTTTCGACCAACGCCTCCTCGTGGTAGCCTTGATCTTTTCTTGCTAACGGGAAAATCGCCATCGGCTGCTTGTATTGCGCATTTTCCTTCGCGTAACTTAATCCGAGGATATGATTAGGTGGAAAATTCTTGGCCTTCGGATACAGCTGCGAAACGACTTCCGCCATTTTTTCCGGATAGCTCCAGCCAATCGGCAATTCATGGAACAATCGATCGATGCTTGCTTTCTCCTCAATAAAGAACCGGCCATAATCCGCATAATCAAAATCAGACTCGCTGTCTGTGCCGAAGCATAATGCATCACACTTCAAAGCATGCAATAACTTGATGCTTCCTTTTGCGAAATAATCCGCAGACTGAACCGCCCAAGAAAACGGCAATTCAACCACCAGATCAACCCCGTTTTCCAATGCTGCTTGGGCCCGCGCCCATTTGTCCATGATCGCCGGTTCGCCCCGCTGCAAAAAATTGCCGCTCATCACCGCGACAACGACATCTGCTCCGCTCAATTCACGCGCCTTTTCCGCATGATACCGATGCCCATTATGAAATGGATTGTATTCTACCACGATTCCACAACTTCGCATCTCCATCCCCCCTTCATTTACTATAGTCGTATTTTGATCCAGCCTTTCACCAAATGAATTGTCAAAAAAAACCGAGATCTCTCTCGGTTATTTCTGACATACAAAAAACCAGCGTTTGCTTGTTTCGTTTGGTTCTTCATCTGTAAAATCTGCAAAGACTTCTGTTTTAAACCCAACTTCAGTCAACATTTTTTTGTACGTTTCTAGCGGATACGTCCGCTCCTTGTGCAATTCATCGAAACGCTCAAAAAGTTCACCGTCTCTTTTTACAAAGAATGTCAAAAAGTGCTCAATACTGTGGCTCGAATCCCCCGGATAGCTATCCCAAAGAAAAGCAAATTCCTCTGTCTGATCATGAAAGCTATACTCAGGAAATACGTCATCCACTTGATGGGTAGAATGAACATCAAAAATAAATGTTCCTGAATCTTTCAATAACTGATAGACCCCTTCAAATACCTGCTTGACCTGTACGGCATCTGGCATGTAGCACAGCGAATCAGAAAAACAAGTGACTGCTTGATATTCGCCAATATCCGTTAGATCCAGCATGTCTCCAGCAATCCAATTAACTGAGACACCCGCTTGAAGCCCACGGTCACTAGCCAATGTCAGCATTTCCTCTGATAGGTCTAACCCAGTCACATCAAAACCCTTTTGAGCAAATTCCACAGCTAACGCACCTGTTCCGCACGCCAGCTCCAAAATTTGATTCGTCGCGACGGGGAAATGGCGCAATGAAAAATCCAACCATTGCTGATACAAAGAATCATCCATTACCTCATCATAAACAAAAGCAAAGGTTTCATACGCCATTAATCCAACCACGCCTCGATGTTTTCAAGTGGTGCATCCGACCATAATTTTTCTAAATTATAAAATTCACGCTCTGATGTACTAAACACATGGACGATCACATCGCCTAAGTCGATCAAGACCCATTTTCCGCCATCTTTTCCTTCTACACGCTTCACTTCAACGTGTGCTTCTTCTTCCTTGTCTACAACTTCATCAACGATCGCATTGATTTGACGATCAGAATTTGCGGAACAAATCAAGAAATAATCCGCCAACAATGAAACTTGAGAAACATCCAATGCCACGATATCAACCGCACGTTTTGCATCGGCTGCCTTCACGGCGATTTCTAACATATTCTTACTATCTATGATAATTCTCCTCCTTATAATTCAAACGAAACCATTAATTACTTAGTGTATACCAGCGACCCAGCGATTGTAGGTTTCAATCGTTTTGGGATAAACTGGTGTTTCTGACTCAATTAGATGAGCCAACGTGTGCTTTGTCTCAAATGCAACAGCTTGATCCAAGTCACTAAATGCGATCACGCGTGCATCTTCGACCCCGGGAAAATTTCTGCCCGGTTCAATATAATCTGCCACATAGATGATCTTATCCAGCAAAGACATTTCTGCCGCTCCCGTCGTATGAAGACGAATCGCAGTCAGAATTTCGTCATCGGAGATCTTTAACTCCTGACGAACAAAATCCGCTCCAACAAGCCCATGCCAGATCGCGTTGCCGTACTTTAACAGCTCCGCCTTCTCTTCATAGTCTCCTTGATCAATTGCCAATTCAAATTCTTCATCCGAGCGTTCTTTTGCATAGTCATGGGTCAACGCAGCAATGCTCGCTTTTTCTAGTGAAGCTCCGAAACGCTCTGCTAAAGCAATCGCGGTCTCCTCCACACCTAATACATGTTGGAAACGACGCTCACTCATTCGCATCTGAACGGCCTGCATCAATGCTTCCCGTTCCATGGCTGTATAGGTTCTACTATATTTCATCCAGATACAATCCTTCTTCCGATATATATTCCCGAACCCGGTCAGGCACAAGATAACGAATCGAACATCCCTGTTTTACTTGTTTTCGGATATACGACGACGACAACTGAATCTCAGGAACGTCCACCCAAATAATCGGATAGGGACTTTCTAACGCAAACCCTGCACGCTTCACGCCAACAAAGTTCACAAGCCGCACCAATTCCTCGATTCGATGCCATTTTGGTAAATACGCTACCTCATCGCCGCCGATAATAAAATAATACTCTGTGTCAGGATTTTCTGTTGTCAATTCCAGCATTGTATCGATCGTATAGCTTTTACCCTTTCGTGCCAATTCCCTTGTATCAACCGACAAAAAAGCATTGTCTTCGATCGCACGTTGGACCATGGCCAACCGATGTTTGCTATCGATCGTTTTCTTTTCATCCACGTGTGGAGGCAGGTAACTTGGTAGCAGATGCACTTCATCGAATCCCAACTTTTGCCCGACCTGCTCCGCGATCATTAAGTGCGCGTGATGAATCGGATTAAAATTCCCACCCAACAGTCCTACCTGCTTTTTCGGCATAGTAGTATCCGTCATTGGTTCAACTTTTGGAATTGTTAAGACATCTTGGTACACCCGTTATTCCCCCTTGTTTTCTGAAAAAGAAGCTTAAATACTTTTAACCTCTTTTGATATTTTTTGATATTTTTCTTTGCTTGACGCTTTGTATAAAACCAATACACGACCAATAATCTGAACGATGTCACAATGGATTTTTTCTTCCAATACATGTGCCACATCTTCTGCGATCTCATCGGTATTTTGCAATAAATTGATTTTGATCAATTCTCTTTTTTCCAAAGCTTCATTGATTTGAACGATCACTGCCTCATTGATCCCATTTTTACCGATTTGGAAAATCGGTTGTAGGTGATGGGCCTGACTACGTAAAAACCGTTTTTGTTTTCCTCTTAATTCCATTGATACTCCCCTTAATTGGATAATAATTTTTTTAAATCAGCGCTTTTCGGGTCAGCACATCAACCCCTTTTGGCGCCCAGCCGGCAACTACTGCTGGTTTTGATACAGTGACCCAGCCTAGCCCAGCAAAAACAATGTCTGTTTTTTCTTTGATCGAGAACTCAAAACGAACAAGCGCTGGGAAATCCTCTACTTCATCAGGACGTGGTGGTTGCAGCAAGCCGCCTACATGCTTCTCATAAAAAGCATCCGCCTTCTCCAGCTTTGTCCGATGCGGTTCAATGTCATTGGAAACATACGTAATGAAAGACGCACGATCACCCTGAATGAAATCAAAACGAGCCAAACCGCCTAAAAACAGTGTCTGACCAGCATTCAACTGATAGACCTTTGGCTTGATTTCTTTGTGGGGTGCAATGATCTTCAAGTCTTTCTTTCCAAGATAATGGGCCATTTGATGGCGGTGGATGATCCCTGGTGTATCAAACATAAATTGACCATCATCCAATGGAATCTCGATCTTATCCAACGTTGTACCCGGAAATTGCGAGGTGGTGATCAAGTCTTGAACACCCGCCGTTTGCTTGATGATTTGGTTGATCAATGTAGACTTTCCAACATTGGTGACACCAACAACATACACATCGCGTCCGTCGCGGTATTCTTCGATTTTCTCTAGCAGTTCCGTCATTTCATTTGGTTTCCGTGCACTGGTCAATAAGATATCGACAGGGCGTAGTCCTTCTTCATGTGCACGTTCACGCATCCATTGGGTTAATTTTCCGCGTTTCAATGATTTAGGCAGCAAATCGACCTTGTTTCCTACTAATAAGACAGGATTGTCTCCGACAAATCGATGTAGACCAGGTATCAATGAACCATTGAAATCAAAAATATCCACTACATTAACAATCAAAGCATCTGCTTTGCCAAGTTCATTCAGCAAGCGCAAGAAATCATCGTCTGTTAACGAAACATCTTGGATCTCATTGTAATGACGAAGACGGAAACAACGTTGGCAGTATACTTCGCCGTTTTCCAATCCTTTTTCTAAAGCCGATTGCGGTGTATAGCCCAATTCATTTGGGTGTTCTGTCTGGATCTTCGCGCCGCAGCCGATACAAAATAATTCTTCTTCCATTTATAGTTCACTCTTCCATTTCATCTCAGGATCTTTGCGTAATAAAATGTGCATCACACGACGTTCAAAAAAGCGATTGATCCGGGTATTCCAACCATCCGTATCGAGGATCGGACGCACAAGAATACTCCGAATACCCGCTGCACTTGCTCCGCGAATATCGGTCATCACTTGATCACCGATCATGACGATCTCCTCTTTTGAAACGCCTAATTGTTTCTGCGCATTGATAATTCCTAACGAAAAAGGCTTCATTGCTCGAGAGACAAAGTCCAATTTAAAGCTTTCAAGAGCTTTTGCTACACGACTAGCCTTGTTATTTGAAACAACAACGACAGGGATGCCCGCCTCGTCCATCATCTTTAACCAATCAATCAACTCTTTCGTTCCATTAGGGTTGTTCCAAGCGATCAACGTGTTATCTAGATCTGTCAGTACGGCTTTGAATCCATGTGCCTTTAATTGTTCTGGGGTTATTTGATAAATGGCTTCGACCATCCACGTAGGTTTGTATTTGTCTAACATGGCAACTCCTATATCCTTATTTTGCATATCTTTGTTTTATACATCTACAAAACCTGATTATAACGCAAATACGTTGAAAACTCTACATTTGGGTACAAAGGTTTAAAAAAAGACTAGGCTTTATCCGCCTAGTCTCAAGAATTTTATAATACTTTTGATAAAAAGTCGATGGTGCGAGAATTTTGAGTATGGTCAAACACTTCTTCTGGCGTGCCTTCCTCAACGATCACTCCGCCATCCATAAAGATCACGCGGTCGCCAACTTCTTTAGCGAACCCCATCTCGTGTGTCACGATCATCATGGTCATGCCTTCTTTTGCCAATTGCTGCATCACTTCTAAAACATCCCCGACCATTTCAGGATCAAGTGCAGATGTTGGTTCATCAAACAGCATCACGTCCGGTTGCATCGCCAAAGCTCTTGCGATAGCGATCCGCTGCTGCTGCCCCCCTGATAAAGAATGAGGGTATGCATCCGCCTTTTCAGACAAACCGACCTTTTCAAGCAATTCCTTTGCGATTTTTTCCGCTTCCGCTTTTGCCAAGCCCTTTACCTTGATCGGCGACAATGTGATATTGTCCAGGACCGTCATATTGGGAAAGAGGTTAAATTGCTGGAACACCATTCCCATTTTTTCACGTGTTTTGAAAATATCATTTTTCTTATCTGTAATATCCGTTCCTTCAAACCGAATCGTACCCGATGTAGGAACTTCTAATAAATTGACGCAACGTAAAAACGTACTTTTCCCTGAACCAGATGGTCCAATGATGACAACGACTTCTCCAGGCGTAATCTCTGCGGAAATGTCTTTCAATACCTCGTTATCGCCAAATTTCTTATTTAAATGTTCAATTTGAATCAATGCTTCTGCCATTATTTTCACCTCTGCTCCTTATCGTTGGTAACCTTTTCCAAGTTTTCTTTCCCACAGATTAAGCAGTCGAGACGTGATGAAGGTCATCACGAAATACAATGCGGCTGCGACGATCAGCGGTTCTAAAGGAATATAGGAATTTGATACCACGATTTGCGCAGAACCCATCAATTCGTTGATCCCGATCGTGGCAAGCAAAGAAGAATCCTTGATCAACGTGATGAATTCGTTACCTAAAGGCGGCAAAATGTTTCTCAAGGCTTGCGGTAAAATCACGTACCGCATGGTTTGCGCAGGGCGTAACCCTAGTGAATGAGCAGCTTCTGTTTGCCCAAAATTCACTGCTGTGATCCCCCCACGGATAATCTCTGCAACGTAAGCCCCAGAGTTCAAGGAAAGTACGATCATACCCGGGAACAAACGATTGATGCTGACAGACAAGACCCCAACATTTAAATCATTCGATGGGAAAAAGCCTTGTAAAATCAAAAATCCGATCGTAATCTGCAACAACATAGGTGTGCCGCGAAGCACTTCAATGTAAATGTTCGCAAACCAATTCAATGGTTTGTGTTTAGAAAGCTTCAGCAAAGCCATTGCTAGTCCGATCAGTGTACCCAGACAGACAGTCGCCAATGAGATAATGACCGTGATGCTCGCTCCTGAAACAAAGTACGATAAATATTTACTCAAGAAAGAAAAGTCCAAAACATGTTTCCTCTATTCTTCTGCTGATTTTTCGGCTAATTCATGATTTTGTTTCACATACTCATCAATTTTGCCTTCATCATTTAATTTTTTAATGATCTTATTGATTTCGGTTTGCAATTCGTCACTGCCTTTTGGCAAAGCGATCGCGAAGGCTTCATCTTCATTGGCCTTCAAATCAATATTCGCAATCATTAAATCAGGATTTTGCTGTACATACGATTCAGCAATCGTTTTTTCAACGACCATCGCATCCAATGATCCGCTGTTTACTTCAATAACCATGTTTGGAACTTTTTCGATTGAGACCAATTTTGCGTCTTTGATTTGTGTTTTTACAACGTCTTCTTGAATCGACCCTTTTTGTGCACCGACATTTTTGCCTTTCAATGCATCCAAGCTTGTCAATTTATCTTGATTCTTTTTATTGATAATCACAACTTGTGGTGGATTGTAATAGTTATCTGTGAAGTCGAATTGTTTTTTCCGTTCTTCTGTCGCAGAAATAGCGGAAATCGCGATGTCTGATTTGCCTTCTTTCAAGGATGCTAAAACTGTATTAAAGCTCATATCTGAAACTTCCGCTTTAACGCCTAATTCTTTAGCTACTTCATTGACCAAATCGATATCTGCACCGACGATCTTATCTTTTCCATCTACCATTGTATGGAATTCAAAAGGCGCGTAATCTGCTGACGTCGCAACTTTTAGCACGCCTGCTTTTTTGATTGCTGCTAACTGATCCTCTGATTTCGCATTAGACGAGTCTGAAGTGTTATTGCCACCTCCGCCGCATGCTGCAAAAATAAATAGTGCTGATAATGCCATTACTAAGCCGGTAATCTTTTTCATCCTAATTCCTCCTATTTTTTGAATGGTTTTTTCAATGAATTTATTATAGCATGAAATTTTCATAAAACAAGCATTTTATTGTATAAATATTAAAGATATTATGAATAAATATTTCTAGCAGACACTTCTCTATCACTGACTTTAAACAATAAAAAGCCAGAAAATCTGATCACGGGGATCAAACTTCTGACTTTTTATTTCTGCGCACACCTTAAAATTTACGGAAACGCTGGTATCGTTTTTCAATTAATTCTTCTGTCGTATAGCTCGAAAGCTCTGTGATTTTTTCAATCAATGACTTCTTCATCATACGGATGATTTTTTCTTCGCTGAGTTTGTTTCCTTTCAACGTTTCAGGAATCACGCGGTCAATGACAGCCAGATCCAATAATTCAGCGGCGGTTATCTTCATTAGTTCAGCCGCTTCATCTGCGCGCTTGCCGTCTTTCCAAAGAATCGAAGCAAAGCCCTCTGGCGAAAGAATCGCGTAGATACTATATTCCATCATCCAAACCTCATCCGCTAACGCCAACGCTAATGCGCCGCCGCTGCCACCTTCTCCAGTGACGATCGAAATGATCGGAACCTTTAAATCGGACATTTCCATCAGGTTTCGGGCGATGGCCTCGCCTTCTCCACGTTCTTCAGCTTCCACGCCGCAGAATGCCCCCGGTGTATTTACGAAACAAATCACGGGACGTTTGAATTTCTCCGCTTGCTTCATTAACCGCAGTGCCTTGCGATAGCCCTCAGGATTGGGTTGACCAAAATTACGCGCCATATTTTCTTTCAAATCATTTCCCTTTTGAATACCAATGACGGTTACCGGCTTCCCTGCAAGTTTGGCAATTCCTCCAATGATGGCAGGATCATCACCAAAGAGACGATCGCCGTGCAGTTCTTGAAAGTCGGTAAAAATTTTCTCAAAATAATCCAGACTGGTCAACCGATCTTGGTGCCTCGCCAGTTTAACAATCTCTCCAGCAGTAAGACCCATTAGTCACACCAGCCTTTCTCTTGATGAAATGCGACGAATTCCGACAAACGATCTTTCAGCATCATTCTTGGGATGATTTGATCTATAAATCCATGTTGCAAAAGAAATTCTGCTTTTTGAAAATCCTCAGGCAATTGTTGACGAATCGTCTGTTCGATTACTCGTCTACCAGCGAATCCTACCAAAGTTTGCGGTTCAGCTAAAATAATGTCGCCTTCCATCGCAAAGCTGGCAGTAACACCGCCAGTCGTCGGATCTGTCAATACCGTAATGTAGAGTAATCCGGCATTACTGTGACGCTTCACTGCCGCCGAGATTTTTGCCATTTGCATCAGTGAGAAGATCCCCTCTTGCATTCGAGCGCCTCCCGAAGCAGTAAAAAGGACGACGGGCAATTTTTCAGCAACCGCCTTTTCAAAAAGGCGAGTGATTTTTTCGCCAACCACTGTTCCCATACTGCCCATGATGAAATTTGCATCCATGACACCGATCGCCACTTCTTGACCATTGATCGTCGCTTTTCCAGTTAAGACCGCTTCATCAAGGCCGGTCTTTTCTTTCATATTGTCGATTTTGGTCAAATAATCAGGAAAATCAATCGGATTTTTTTGTTCCAATTGATTGTCCCAATCAACAAAGCTCTTTTCATCGATCGTCAATGCTAATCGTTCCCAAGCGCTTATGCGAAAGCTGTAACCGCAATGAGGACAAACTTTTTCAGCACCGATTTCTTTTTTATACAATGTACGTTTACAATTTGGACATTTCGCCCACATATCGTCTGGTACAGCAGGTTTCGTTGCTGGCATAGTGTCGCGGTTAGGATTGATCCGAATGTAGTTTTTTTTCTTATTAAAAAGTCCCACTTAAATTCCTCCTACTCGCTTTGTTGCCACTCAGGTAAAAATGTTTTTTGTAAAAAGCTGGTATCATAATCGCCAAAAAGTACACTTGGATGGCTGATCAGATCCATTTGGAACTCCACATTCGTGATAACGCCATCTGACACGAATTCTCCTAATGCACGTTGCATCTTCATCAAGGCATCAAAGCGATCGTCACCGTGCACGATGATTTTCGCGATCATGGAATCATAGTATGGCGGAATGGATACACCGCTATACATCGCGCTATCTACTCTCAACCCTAAACCACCACTAGGCAATAGCAGCGTTTTGATTTTACCGGGCGAAGGAGCAAAATTGAACGCCGGATTTTCCGCGTTGATTCGGCATTCGATTGAATGTCCATGGAAGGTAACATCCGATTGTTCTAGTCCTAACGGTTCCCCTGCTGCAATTTTGATTTGTTTTTTTACAATATCAATGCCCGTCACCATTTCAGTGATCGGATGCTCAACTTGAATCCGTGTGTTCATCTCCATAAAGTAGAAATGACCCTCTTCGTCTCGAAGAAATTCAATCGTCCCTGCACTTTCATAGTTAACCGCTTTTCCGGCTTTGACAGCGATATCTCCCAGCATCTTCCGATTTTCCTCACCGATAACGACTGAAGGAGCCTCTTCCAAAACCTTTTGATTGTTCCGCTGCAAGGAACAGTCTCGTTCTCCTAAATGAATCACATTGCCTTGCTGATCCCCTAAAATCTGTACTTCAATATGACGTGCTGGATAAATGATTTTTTCCATGTACATCGAATCATCACCAAAAGCCGCTTTTGCTTCTGACTTGGCTGATAAAAAGTGCTTTTCTAATTCACTCTTTGTCGGAACTTTACGAATCCCTTTTCCGCCGCCGCCAGCCGCTGCCTTCAGCATCACCGGGTAGCCAATTTCTTCAGCTAGTTTTTCGGCTTCTTCCAAACTATCGATCGAGCCGTCGCTGCCTGGAATAACAGGAACACCTGCTTTTTGCATCAATTGACGTGCGTGGATCTTGTTTCCCATCGCATCAATTGTTTTTTCACTAGGACCAATAAATTTGATGTTGCATTCTTCACACATTGTCGCAAACAAACTATTTTCAGATAAAAAGCCGAAACCCGGATGGATCGCCTCTGCATTTGTCACGATCGCAGCACTTAGGATGCCTTGCATATTTAAGTAGGATTCACTTGAACGAGCAGGTCCGATACAAATCGCTTCATCGGCCATTTCTGTGTGTAACGCTTCTTTATCCGCCTCGGAGTATACAGCGACTGTCTGGATTCCTAATTCACGACAGGCACGAATGATCCGTACAGCGATTTCGCCTCGATTAGCGATTAAAATTTTTGAAAACATAGGCCTCTATCCAATCATAAACGTTAGCTCTGCCTCGGCTACTTTTTTGCCATCGACATATGCGATGCCTTTTCCGCAGCCTGCTGCCGAACGTACTTTTGTTAATTCTACTTCTAAAACTAAGGTATCTCCTGGAACCACTTTCTTACGGAATTTTGCTTTATCAATTCCGCCAAAATAAGCCGTTTTCCCTTTAAATTCATCCATTGACAATAAAGCAACTGCACCTGCTTGAGCCATCGCTTCCACGATTAGAACACCGGGCATCACAGGTTCATGAGGAAAGTGTCCTTGGAAAAAGGGTTCGTTCACAGAAACGTTTTTCTTCGCTTTGATGCTTTTCCCTGCTTCTAATTCCTCTACACGATCGATCAATAGCATCGGGTAACGATGCGGAATAATCTCTTTGATTTCTTCAACTGTTAACATGTCGTTCCTCCTCGTTTCTTCATACTTGTCGTTTTACCTTTTTTATCCGATGCGGAACAAAGGCTGTCCATATTCAACAACGTCTTCATTTTCCACCAAGATCTCGGTGATCGTCCCATCGAATTCACTGGTGATCTCATTCAACAGCTTCATCGCTTCAATGATGCAGACAGTGTCCCCTTGACTTACCGCTTCTCCAACAGATTTAAATGCTTCTTGTTCTGGCGAAGGCTGCAAGTAAACGATCCCTACAATGGGGGAAGTGATAACTTGTCCGCCGCTTTTGCTTTCAGCAGTTGCGCCACTTTCTGATGCTGTAGGTTCAGCAGTTGTCTGGTTAGAAGGGGCAGCGACGGTCTCTGCTGGCTGCTCTTCTTTTTGTACAGGCGCTGAAACTTGGCGACTTGTTTGATTTTTATTCATATACAATTCAAAACTGCCTTCACGTAAATCGAATTCAGTGAGGCTCGAATCGTTGAATTGACTCATTAGTTCTTTGACTTCTTTGATTTCCATTCTTAATCCTCCCAGCGCTTCAAGCAAATCACAGCATTGTGACCGCCGAAACCGAGAGAGTTACTTACAGCGTAATTGACTGCTGTCTCTTTTGCTTCATTCACAACAACATTTGCTTTGATTTCTGGATCTACTTCTTGGATATTCGCGGTTGGCGGAATAAATTGGTGCTGAATAGCCATTAATGACGCGACAGCTTCTACACCGCCGGCTCCGCCAAGCAAGTGCCCGGTCAATGACTTCGTACTGCTGACAAATGCATTCTCAGTCAATGCCGATTCGATTGCTTTGCTTTCCGCTTTGTCATTTGCTTGTGTACTAGTGCCATGTGCATTTACATAGTTGACTTCATCAGGAGTAATTCCTGCTTCTTTGATTGCCTCTTTGATTGCTCGTGCCGCGCCTTCGCCATCTGGAGAAGGTGCAGTCATATGGTACGCGTCACAGGTTGCGCCGTATCCAACGACTTCTCCAAGAATTTCAGCACCGCGATTTTGAGCGTGCTCCAAGGATTCTAAAACTAGGACACCGGCTCCCTCACCCATAACAAACCCATTGCGGTCTTTATCAAATGGGATCGATGCTCGTGCTGGATCTTCAGAGGTACTCAAGGCAGTTAATGAAGCAAACCCAGAAATACCAATTTTATTGATACAAGATTCTGCACCACCAGCAATGATCACATCAGAATATCCGTGTTTGATATTTCGGAAGGCTTCCCCGATCGAATGCGTGCCGCTTGCGCAGGCTGTCACAGTACTGGTACAAATACCTTTTGCCCCGATCCGTAAAGCAACATTTCCGGCTGCCATATTTACAATCGCTAACGGTACGAACATTGGCGATACACGTCCGGGACCTTTAGCATCCATTTTGAGTACTTGATCCTGGATTGATCCGAGACCGCCAACACCTGATCCGATCATTACGCCAAAGCGCTCCATATCCTCTTCATCCGTGTTGATACCGCTCATCTTCAATGCTTCCAGCGCAGAATAAATAGCATATAAGGAATAAGTTTCCATTCTCTTTGTATCTTTTTTGACAAAATATTTTTCTAAAGGAAACTCTTTTACTTCTGCGGCGACTGTAATCCCTGTTTCACTTGCATCAAAACGGGTGATTGGGCCAAACCCATGATTTCCTTCTTTTAGATTAGTTAAAAATGTTTCTTCATCGTTCCCGATTGGTGAAGCAACACCAAAGCCTGTAATTACGACACGATTCATTTTCATCCGTCCTTTCTTTACATGACCATTCCGCCATCAACGTTCAATACCTGTCCCGTGATGTATTCGCTTTGAGCTAGAAATAGGGCTGCATTAGCAACATCTTCTACCGTCCCGAAGCTTTTTAGCGGAATTTGTCCTTCCATTTGTTCTTTTACTTTATCGTTCAATTCATTTGTCATATCTGTTTTGATAAATCCAGGAGCAATAGCATTACAGGTAATGCCGCGAGGCGCGACTTCTCTGGCTACAGCTTTCGTGAAGCCGAGAACACCTGCTTTACTCGCCGCGTAATTGCATTGTCCAACATTCCCGATCAAGCCAACGACACTTGAAAGATTGATGATCGCGCCTGCACGTTTCTTCATCATTTTTTTCAATACTTGCTGCGTCATGTTGAAGGTCCCCTTCAGATTAATATCCATAACGGCATCAAAATCCTCCGGCTTCATACGTAAAAGCAATTGGTCCTTTGTGATGCCCGCATTATTGATCAAAATATCGATCGTACCTAGCGTGTCTTCGCATTCCTTGATCATGTGCCCAGCATCCTCAAAGGAGCTGATATCTCCGCAAATGCTGATGCATTTCACGTTGAACGCTTCGATCTCCGCGACTTTTTCCGCAGGGATCTCTTTTCGTCCATTCAATACGATATTTGCACCTGCTTGAGCAAATGCTTTCGCAATTCCCCAGCCGATCCCCCGGCTGCTGCCGGTGATAAACACTGTTTTATTCGTAAGTTCCATTCGAACCTCCCATGTCGTAGTTAGAAATTTATTCGTATCTGGATGTTTAAATTTCTGTCGCTTCTATTGCCTTCGCCAAAGAATGAAGTGACGCTATTGTCCTAAGAAGTCGATCGTAGCCTGTAAGGTTTTCTCATCTTCTACCCGACTAGTCGCCAATGAACGATCGATTTTTTTAATGAATCCAGACAATGTTTTTCCTGGCCCAATCTCGACCGCTCGTGAGATACCTAGCTCCTTCATCGTTACAACGCTGTCGCTAAAACGGACAGGAGACATCACTTGTCTCGTCAACAAAGAGACAATGTCTTCTTGCGGCATTATTTTTGCAGTGGTATTCGAGATCACTGGCAGGTGCATTTCCCCGAAGACGATCGTTTGCAATACCTCGTTTAGTCGTTTACTCGCTGGCTCTAACAAGGCTGTGTGAAACGGGCCGCTAACGTTTAGTGGGATCATGCGTTTTGTTCCAGCCGCTTGCAATAATTCTTCCGCTTTTTCAACTGCGGCGACTTCACCGCCAATTACGATTTGTTGCGGAGTATTATAGTTTGCTGGTGAAACAATTCCGATGGAAGAAGCTTCTCTACAGCACTCTTCAATTACTTCTGACGCAGTATTCATTACTGCTACCATTTTCCCGCTGCCTGTTGGCGCAGCCTCACTCATGAATTGTCCGCGTTTGTGAACCAGTTGTACCGCATCTTCAAATGTCAAAGCACCCGAGGCGACCAACGCTGTATATTCACCTAAACTCAACCCTGCGACTGCATCTGCTTGAAACCCTTTCTCAGTCAACACTCGTAAAAAAGCTGTACTGACAGTCAGTATAGCTGGCTGAGTAAATTTTGTTTCATTGATCTGGTCGTTTTCTTCGAAGCATAGCTCCTCCATCGAAAAACCAAGTAAATCACTGGCTTCTTCAAATGTTTCTTTTACGACTTTTTCTTGCTGGTACAACTCTTTGCCCATTCCGACATATTGAGCGCCCTGCCCGCTGAACAAGAATGCTGTTTTCATGATCGTCTCCTAATAACAGGAAAGGCCAGGCCTCACGCCTAGCCTTTTCCCAGAATTTTATTTATTAAGCGTTTTGTTGTTTTTCAACGTATTCAACTAAATCTTTAACAGTTGTGATGCCATCTTCTGTTTCGATCTTCACATCAAATTCGTCTTCGATTTCATTGATAATTTGGAATAGGTCCAAGCTGTCCGCTTCAAGATCTTCTTGGATGTTTGTTTCCATTTTAACTGCTTCTTTTTCTACTCCTAGCTCTTCTACGATGATGTCTTGAATTTTTTCGAATGTCATAAGTTGTTTCCTCCGATAATTTTATGTTTTGATTTTTATATTTTTAACAAGCTTATAGCTGGATAAGCAGGTTGCCCCACGATAATCCGCCGCCGTAGCCTGTCAATACCACTTTTTGATTGCTGTTTAAAGATAAAACATTTGCTTCAACGAGTTCATCCAATAAAATTGGGATGCTCGCCGCTGAAGTATTCCCATAATTCATTAAATTCATAGGGAACTTTTCAATCGGCTCGTTCATTTTACGAGCGATTTTCTCAATGATTCGTTTGTTTGCTTGATGCAGCAAATAATAATCAACTGACTCGTCACCGATAAATTCTTTCAAACTTTTGGTGACGTCGTTTAGTGCGAAATTCCAGATACCGCGGCCGTCCATTGCCAAGGCCGTATTCGTTTCTGGTTCTTCATGGAAAATGTTACTGTTTTTACGGAAACCTGAAGTCAAAGAACTGGCACGTTCACCATCTGACCGCAGCATCTGCTTTATAATAGAAGGTTCTTCATTTGCCTCAAGTAAAATACCGGCAGCGCCATCACCGAAAAGAACAGCGGATGAACGATCTTGCCAATCTAACAGCTTAGAAATCTTTTCTCCGCCAATCACGATTCCCCGCTTCATCCCACCGCGAATAAAATTTTCGGCAGTTGCTACCGCGTACACAAAACCTGCACAGGCAGCAGTTACATCAAACGCCATCGCCTGCTTTGCCCCGATCTGTCCTTGAACCTGACAAGCGACCGAGGGCGAAGTATAGTCAGGAGACATCGTCGCAACAATAATGAAATCCAAACTCATTGGATCGATCGTTGCCTTGCTAATCAGTTTCTTCGCAACCTGCGCGCACATATCAGAAGTATTTTCTACTTCCGCTATATGCCGCTGTTTGATTCCCGTTCTCGATTGAATCCATTCATCAGACGTTTCCATCCATTCAGCTAAGTCATCATTGGTAACGACTCTTTCAGGTAAGTAGCGTGCTGTTGCAATGATCTTTCCGAAGCTCATACTCATTTGATCTCCTCTAAATAACTATATAGATTCGCTAGAGCTTTTCGAAAAACTTCTTGCTCTTCTGTATTCAAGTCTTTGATGGCACTTTTCACCATCTCCAAGTGAAAGTGTTGATGAACTCGAAAGACTAAGCGTCCCGTTTTCGTCAAACCCAGTTTAACGACTCGACGATCATCCTCGCTCCGAATCCGTTCTACATAGCCCTTTTTCACTAAACGATTGATGGATGTCGTCAATGTTCCAACGGTAACTAACAGTTCTCTAGCAACTTCCGTCGTCGTCTTTTTTTTGTACATCCCGATCGCATCGATGGTGTGCATCTCTGTAATCGTCAAATCGCTGAATTTTGATTTTTTTAGTTCGTTTTCTTCAATCGACAAAACGTCGTTGAAAATAGAAACTAAATAGGTATTTAATTCTTCCCAGTTTTTTTCCATGTCCTCACCTAATTAGTTTGATTATCAAATCATTTGATGTTCAAACTATATCTTATTTTTTTTCTGAATGCAACTACATTTTTTCAGTTAATCAAAAATTAATGATTATCACTAGGGGGCTTCGATTCTTGAATAATAACAGAAATACTTTGATAATCAAATCATATTTTCAAAAAAAAGAGGTCCTTAATCAATTTCTCTTTTCCAAGAAGCGCTGCTATCAGCCCAATCATTTAACTGTGGCTGCTCAAAAATTTTCTTTTGCTCGAAAATAATGACACGACGCTTGTCGATTGTCCCCTTCTTCGAAATTTACAGACTTCATCCACTCGTAAAATGCTTTTGTTGGTCGAAATAAAAAAAATAAGCGGGAAGCCCGCTTATTAAACATTTCTATGCATAGGAATTGCATTATTATTTGGATGAACCAGCAAATATTGAATGACATCAATATTGCTCGCTTGAAATGACGCTGCACAGGCTTGCAAATAAAGATCCCACATTCGATAAAAAGCTTCATCTTTTTGCTCGATCACTTTATCTGCTACTTCATGGAAGTTTTTAGTCCAGTGCTCTAATGTTAATTGATAATCCCGACGCAAGCTTTCAAGGTCAATTAGCTGCAAGTCATTTTCAGTAATGTGTCCTACCAATTCAGTAACGCCTGGAATATATCCGCCTGGGAAGATGTATTGATTGATCCACGCATTTTTTGCCCCGCCTTGTTGACGGCTGATTCCATGAATCAATGCTGTCCCATTCGGTGCTAGGTGACCTTCAACGACTTTAAAATACTCTTGCAGATTTTCCGCACCCACGTGCTCGAACATTCCTACACTCGTGATGTGATCAAAGGTCCCTTTCAAGTCACGATAGTCCATCAATTCAACAGAAACGCTCTCTTCCAAATGTTCCTCTTTAATGATTTCTTGAATGTGTTGATACTGTTCTTCACTAAGCGTGATCCCCTTAGCCTTCACTTTGTACTCTTTAGCCGCGGTTAAGATCAACGTTCCCCAACCGCAACCAATATCTAACAATGTTTCACCCGGCTGAATAAATAATTTATCTAAAATATGATGCACTTTATTGATTTGTGCTTGCTCCAAAGAATCTTCCGGCGTTTCAAAAAAAGCGCACGAATAGGTCAAGGTGCGATCCAACCACAATTCATAAAAATCATTTCCTAAATCATAATGGCTATGAATATCATGTGCCGATTGTTTTTTTGTATGCTTTTCCTTTGGCATCCACTTTTTGAAATTAGTGTTATGGAAAAAGCCATTTGATTGATTGTAAACATCGTAGATCAAGGCCTGAAGATCGCCTTCAATTTCGATTTTCTTTTCCATGTATGCTTCGCCTAACGCGAGAGATGCATTGTTCATTAATTCCTTCACTGGAATTTTTTCGTTAAAAAGAATCTTGAAGACGGTATCCTCTTCGGGATTTCCATATTCCTTCACTGAACCATCCCAAAAAGTAACTTCTGTTTTTTTAGAAAAAGATGGTTTAAATAATTGATTGTATACTTCTTTGTCTAACATAATCATGCCTCCCTCACAATATATTCTTCCTAAACGTTCATTAGTTCAAAAGATATGATCTGAGTTTGGACAAAAAATAGGATTTTCTCATAAAATTGTCATTGAATGTTCGGTGCAGCTCCTAAAAAAAGCGCAAAAAAAAACGGGATTCCCCGTTTTATTGAATCAAATCATAAATTTCCATCGCAACAATGTCGATGTTATCAAATTGATAAGATTGTTTGCTGTCGCTTTCAGTCAGCTCAAATGTTTCTGTTGTATTATCATAAGTTACAGTACATTTTTCTACGCCTTCTTTTTCAAAACGACGCAATTGTACTTCATTATCCGTTGATTCAGTCATTGCTTCCAAGCGTTTAATAATGGCAACTAATTGTGAATGTTTCATCTAGATGCCCCCCTTCTTCTCAATTCTGTCTTATTGTATCAAATCCAACCGTATCTTGCATTGATTTTCATCAATAAATTTATGATTTTTTTACTAAATCTAACTTAAGATTCAGACCACCACAATTTAATCAACGCTTGCGTCCCATCATTTTCGAATCCTTGGTCTGCCAAGCGTTCATATAGCTCTGTGGCTAATTTAGTTGCTGGTAAATCAAGGTCCATTTTTTCAGCTTCGTCTAAGGCGATTTTCAAGTCTTTGATAAAGTGTTTTACAAAGAAGCCTGGCGAATAGTCCGACTTCAAAATACGCGGCGCGTAATTCGACATGGACCAGTTTTGAGCAGCACCGCCGCCTAAGGTTTCTAACACTTTCGAAACGTCTAAATTGGCTGCTTTCGCATAGACAAGCATTTCTGTCATGCCGGTCATTGTTCCGGCAATCATGATTTGGTTCGCCATTTTCGTATGTTGTCCCGCACCAGCTTCACCTTGAAGGGAATAACTTTTTCCCATTATTTCAAATAACGGTATCACCCGGTCATACACCCCGCGATCGCCGCCGACCATGATTGTCAACGTTCCGTTCTGGGCACCTAAATCACCGCCCGAAACAGGAGCATCTAATGAAGCTGCGTCTTTTTCTTTAGCTGTTTGATAAATTTTTTCTGCCAAGGTCGGTGTCGACGTCGTCAAATCAATTAAGATCTTTTCAGCGACCTCTGCTGAAAAAATACCCTTCGCTCCATAATAGATTTCTTCAACATCGCTAGGATAGCCTACCATAGAAAAAATAATCTCGCTGGCATTCGTCACCTCTGCTGGCGTATCTTGCCAAATTGCACCGTGTGCAACTAATTCATCCGTTTTGCTTTTTGTACGATTGTATACAGCGACCTCGTGTCCTGCTGCTAAAAAATGCTTTACAATCGATTTTCCCATCACGCCAGTACCGATAAATCCTATTTTCATCTGCTTTACCTCCAAAATAAAAAATAATCCATCTCCAGTATACATGAAGAGATGGATTTCAGCTTTATTTATCTTCGCTATTTCTGAGGGAGTTGATCCGGACACGCATTTTTTGAACTGTATGCGCGGGAGACCTTACTTCCACATGATTTTGTTCATAATAAAGAATCATTTCTTGATAGAATTTAAGAATCTCACTTCCAAAGCGTTCGGCAGAGATCTCAATCAGTTTATTTTTTTGTACTTCCGGATCTACCGGGATCTGTTGCTGCGCGTAACGAACAAAGCAATCACTAAAGTCGTTGTCTCGTTCAAACGTGATCCCTAAAGATTCATGGTCCAATAATTGCTCTAAATAATCGTTTCCTTCCACGATACATTGCGTACCGGAAGCAATCGCCTCAGCGTAGGTCAGCCCTTGTGTTTCTGAGGTTGACGCGCTGACAAAGTAATCCGCTGCGTGGTAATAATACGCTACTTCCTCATGAGGAACTTCTCCGGTAAACTGAACATACTCCTCAATACCGAGTTCACTCGCCAATTCTTCTAGATCTTCACGATAAGGGCCCTTACCAACAATAACAAGACGCGCCTTCGGAAAACTCATAAGAATCTCAGTAAATTGCTGCACGATGACATGGATATTTTTTTCATAGGAAATACGGCTGAGAGATAAAATCATCAGCTCGTTCTCTTGAATTCCTAAGTTCTGCCGCAATTGATCCGTTTGCTCTTTGGTAATATCCGGCCGAACAAAATGCTTCACGTCGATCCCCGTCGGAATAATCCGCATAGGGATCTCCACCTCATAACGCTGCAGAGTATCCACCACCCGCTTACTTGGGCAAACGACTCCTGTAGAATGATTAACAAACATTTTTATAAAGTGCTTCACATGTGTCGGCCGAACCACTTTTCCATTGGCAATATAATGAAGATAGTCCTCATACATCGTGTGGTACGTATGAACCACTGGGATTCGCAACCGGTTCGCCACCAATTTGCCTAAGAAGCCCGCACCAAATTCTGTATGGGTATGGATGATATCCAAGTTCAATTCTTTCGCGATTTGATACGCAAACCAAATGCCCCGTACAACGATCCGTCGATCCGTAAAGGATACAAAGGGCACACTCGGCATTCGGACGATATCTTTTTCAAACTCATCGGCGTCAGGATCAGTTGTCGTAAATATAAATACTTCATGGCCCTGTTCCTCAAGCTGATCTTTCAACGTTCTAATAGATGTTGCAACCCCGCTTACTTGGGGAAAATAGGTGTCTGTAAAAAAACCAATTCGCACGTCAATTCCTCCAAACTACTTTGCGATTCTTCCATAGACTTGATGATCATAGGGAACACCTAAAACTTTTTGATACACCGCTTTTAGTTCTTTCCCGATCTGCGTAATACTTTTTTCCTGCGCAGTTTTAAATCCTGTCAGTGCAAGATTTGGCAATTGATGATTGACCAATTGTCGGATCAATCCCTCAAATTCCTGATTCGTAGTTCCCATATAACAGTTTACACGATTCTCCATCCAGCCTTCATAGACAGGGATATCCCTTAATAAGATCTGCTGTTGACTGGCTAACGCCTCTAAAACAACGATCCCTTCTGTTTCTTCGTAAGAAGGAAAGAAAAACAAATCCGCCCCTGAGTAAGCTCCCTCAATCAGATCGCCATTGATATAACCAGGAAAAAGAACATTTTCAGGATGATCTTTTTTGACGATTTTGCGAATTTCTCTTGGTATAGAAAGCATCGGAACACTGCCAAACCAGATAAATGTGTATTCGGGCATTTTTTTAGCAATCTCCACAAAATCAATGATTCCCTTACGCTCGAAAAACAATCCCACACAAATCACTACTTTTTGTGTTTCCGATAAATGAAAATGTCGGCGAAAAGCCGCTTCTTTGTATTCATCTGGATAATACCGTTTTAGATCGATTCCATTTGAAATGGCAGCGATCGGCTGGGTCAAACCATATTGTTGCAACAGCTTTTTTGAATAAGGTGTCGGTGTAATCAGGTGATCGGACTGCTCATACAAAGCCACTAACCATTTTTTTACGAAAGGTGCCAACTGATTTGAGCCGATAAACGAATTTCGGAAATCCTCTTCCGTAGAATGCGCATGATAAATCACTTTCTTGCCCATTTTTTTCGCTTTTTTAACTAAATAGAGACTTTTAGGTCCATATGTATTTACATGTAATAAATCATAATCGGTCGAATTTGGATCTAATGTGTACTCGATCCCCACCGCATCCAGTGCTCTTCTTTGATGACTTAAGGCTCTGCCGATTCCGGATTTTCCAATAACATTTTGTCCTTCAAAATAAAGTAATACTTTCATAACCCGCCTCCTCAAAAACAAATCAATTATATCATAAGCGTCTGACCTTTTTCTCAACCTATGGTCTGATTTTAAGGAATATGCAGAAAGTCCACACAGAAAGTATGAATTATTTTTAGCTGTTACGCATAAAAAAACCGCCGTCCAAGTGGACGACGGTTTTGAATTTTGCTTTATTTTACGTATTCTTCAACTAATGCTTGAACTTCTTCCATTGTATCGCATTCTTTTAATGCTTTTTCAGATAGTTCAGCCATTTTATCCGTTGTTAAACGTTTCATTAAGCTGCGTGTTCTAAGAATAGATGTCGCACTCATAGAGAACTCATCTAATCCCATACCCATTAATAACGGAACTGCTGTTTGATCGCCAGCCATTTCGCCACACATACCAGCCCATTTACCTTCAGCATGCGCTGCATCGATCACGTTTTTGATCAAACGTAAGATTGATGGGTTATATGGTTGATATAAGTAAGAAACGCGTTCGTTCATACGGTCAGCCGCCATTGTGTATTGAATCAAGTCGTTCGTACCAATACTGAAGAAATCAACTTCTTTGGCAAACTTGTCAGCTAAAACAGCCGCTGCAGGGATTTCGATCATGATTCCGACTTGGATCGTGTCAGAAACCTTCACGCCTTCATTAACAAGTTTTTCTTTTTCTTCGTTGAACATTTTCTTCGCTGCACGGAACTCTTTCAATGTTGCAACCATTGGGAACATAATACGCAAGTTGCCATGAACAGACGCACGCAACAATGCACGTAACTGTGTACGGAACATGTCATCGCCCAATTCAGATAAACTGATGCGCAATGCACGGTAGCCCAAGAATGGGTTCATTTCATGAGGCAACGTCAAGTAAGGAAGTTCTTTGTCCCCACCGATATCCATTGTACGAACAACGACTGGTTTGTCGCCCATGCCTTCTAAAACGGCTTTATAAGCTTCAAATTGATCGTCTTCTGTTGGGAAATCAGATGAGTCCATGTATAAGAATTCTGTACGGTACAGCCCAATCGCTTCAGCGCCATTATTGTGAACACCTTCTAGGTCTTTAGGTGTTCCGATATTCGCAGCTAATTCAAAATGCTTACCATCAGCAGTCACTGTTTCAGCGTCTTTTAATTTTTCCCATTCAGCTTTTTGCGTTGCATAAGCTTCGCCAGCTTTTTTGTATTCAGCCGCTTCTTCTTCAGTTGGATTAACGATTGTTTCACCTGTGATCCCATTGACCGCAAGTAAAACACCCTCTTTTGCTTTGGCAGTGATTTCTTTTGTTCCAACAATTGCTGGAATTTCTAATGAACGAGCCATGATTGCTGAGTGAGACGTACGTCCACCGATATCAGTAACAAAGGCTTTTACAAAGTTTTTATCCAATTGTGCAGTATCACTTGGAGTCAAGTCATGCGCAACAACGACAACTTCTTCATCGATCATTGATGGATCTGGTAAAGTCACACCCAAAAGATGTGCCATTACACGTTTCGTAACGTCACGGATATCTGCCGCACGTTCTTGCATATAAGCGTTATCATCCATCGCCTCGAACATGCCGATATACATATCGGTTACTTCTTTAAGTGAACTTTCAGCGTTCACTTTATTATCTTGTATATGTTGTTTGATTTGACCAATCATTTCTGGGTCTGAAAGAACCATCAAATGAGCATCAAAAACTTGTGCTTCTTCTTCACCTAAGCTTTTTGCTGCTTTATCCCGAATTTTTTCTAATTCAGCAGAAGAAGCCGCCAAAGCGTCGTCTAAACGCTTTTCTTCGGCAGCAGTGTCTTCTACATTATTTTGTTTGAAAGATAAATCCGGTTGTACTAGCAGATAAGCTTTTGCAACGGCTACTCCGTCACTAGCGGCAATACCTTTTAGTAATTCAACCATTATTCAGATAATCCTTCTTTCTTCATTGTTTCTACGATTGCTTCCATTGCTTCTTTTTCGTCAGCACCTTCAGCAGAGATAGTCACGTCAGAACCTTGGCCAACACCTAGAGACATAACGCCCATGATTGATTTAAGGTTAACTGATTTTCCTTTATACTCTAAGTTAATATCAGAGTTAAATTTGCTTGCAGCTTGCACTAATAAAGTTGCGGGACGTGCATGAATCCCTGTTTCTGCTACTACGTGAAAATCTTTTTTTTCCATATTGACCGTTCTCCTTTATAAAAAAAAATGTTTTTTTATGTTAGGGCTTTAATGATAACGTCCATCATTTTGGGCCCTTCATTTTCTTAGATTACCATTTTTTTGCAGTGGATACAACAATTTTAGTCGATTTATTCAAGCAAAATGTATGCCCTTTCTTAAAATATGTGCTATACCCGTCCAACTTCCCCATTTCTTCCGTTTTCATTTTTTTTACATAACAAAGGAGCGTCCTAAAAAAGACCAGCAACGATTTTTTTAGCACTCGATGCGTTCGAATGCTAAAAATGAAAACAAACTGTTTGCTTTTATCAAAAATCTCGTTATAATTGTGTCTAAGGTCAGTGATAGTCAAACAATTGACCAGCGTATCTTTTTACGAGATTCGCTTACTCGATGTACAATGGAAGAAACATCAACTATTGAAAGGGTGAAAAAGATGCTTTGCCAAAATTGTCATGAAAATGAAGCAACGATTCATTTATATGCAAATGTCAATGGTCAACGAAAGCAACTAGATTATTGCCAGAGTTGTTATCAAAAATTAAAGAATCAAGCTGGAGGTGCGCCACAGATGGCAGGAAATGATCCTTTTGGTTTTGGAAGTTTAGACGATTTGTTCCGTTCCATGTCCCAACAAATGCAACAACGACAAGGAGCTGCAGATCAAACACCACCAACCCAATTTGGCGGTGGAAATGGAATGAATAATCAACCCCCTCGCGGAAATGGCGGCGGCGGTCTATTGGATGAATATGGTATCAATATTACTGGACAAGCACGTGAAGGAAACATTGATCCCGTAGTCGGTCGTGATGACGAGATCCAACGAGTCATTGAAATCTTGAATCGTCGGACAAAAAACAATCCCGTATTAATTGGCGAACCCGGTGTTGGTAAAACAGCGGTCGTTGAAGGATTGGCACAAAAAATCGTCGATGGCGATGTTCCGCAAAAATTAATGGACAAAGAAGTCATTCGTTTAGATGTCGCTTCTCTTGTGCAAGGTACAGGTATTCGGGGACAATTCGAAGAACGGATGCAAAAATTGATCGAAGAGATTCGTCAAGCTGAAAACATCATCCTATTTATTGATGAAGTTCATGAGATCGTCGGTGCCGGCGCTGCTGGAGACGGCAATATGGATGCTGGGAATATTTTGAAGCCTGCTTTAGCTCGCGGAGAATTACAAATGGTCGGTGCAACCACATTAAATGAATACCGCATCATTGAAAAAGATGCTGCATTGGAACGTCGGATGCAACCCGTTCGCGTGGAAGAGCCTTCTGTTCAAGAAACCATTGAGATCCTCAAAGGTCTGCAACCACGTTACGAAGATTATCATCATGTAAAATATACGGATGATGCCATCAAAGCTGCGGCTGAGTTATCAAATCGTTACATCCAAGACCGCTTTTTACCTGACAAAGCAATTGATTTGCTGGATGAAACAGGGTCGAAGAAAAACTTAACGATTCAAATTGTTGATCCAAAAATGATCGATAAAAAATTGGCCGAAGCCGAGCAACAAAAATCACAAGCTTCTCAAGAAGAAGACTTTGAAAAAGCTGCTTACTACCGCGACCAAATCAACAAATTGCAAAAAATGAAAGACCGTCAGATAACAGATGAAGAAACACCGGTTATCACTGAAAAGGACATGGAGAAAATCGTTGAGAAACGTACAGGCATCCCTGTCGGTGAATTAAAAGAAAAAGAACAAACACAATTGAAAAATCTTGCAAGTGATTTGAAACAACACGTCATTGGACAAGATGAAGCGGTAGAAAAAGTTGCGAAAGCCATTCGCCGTAATCGTGTAGGTTTAAACAAAAAAAATCGTCCGATTGGTTCCTTCTTATTCGTTGGACCAACAGGTGTCGGTAAAACAGAATTGGCTCGTCAGTTAGCAGAAGAGCTTTTTGGATCATTCGACTCTATGATTCGTTTTGATATGAGTGAGTATATGGAAAAACACAGTGTGTCTAAATTGATTGGTTCACCTCCAGGCTATGTTGGGTATGAAGAAGCTGGTCAATTAACGGAACAAGTTCGACGTCATCCATACAGTTTGATTTTATTGGATGAAGTTGAAAAGGCACATCCAGATGTTCTTCATATGTTCTTACAAATTCTTGATGACGGCCGTTTAACGGACTCACAAGGTCGGACTGTCAGCTTCAAGGATACGATCATTATTATGACAAGTAATGCTGGTACTGGTAAAATCGAAGCAAATGTCGGTTTTGGTGCCGCTCGAGACGGTGTTACTCGTTCTGTATTGGGACAATTGAAAGATTTCTTTGCGCCAGAATTCTTGAACCGTTTTGATGGGATCATCGAATTCAGTTCGCTGTCAAAAGAAAATCTTATGAAGATCGTTTCATTGATGTTAGATGATGTAAATGAACTTTTAGCTTCACAAAAATTGCACATTGAAGTACCAAATAATGTGAAAGAGAAATTGGTTGATCTTGGCTACGATCCTGCAATGGGTGCTCGCCCACTTCGTCGTACGATCCAAGAAAATATCGAAGATGGGATCGCCGAATTCTATTTAGATCATCCAACCATTACAGAGCTAAAAGCGAAACTTGATAAGGAAGATCATATCGTCATCACTTCTAAACCTGAACGTTTAGCAAAAGAAGATAAAAAATAACACTTTAGGACCCTCGTCAGATACGAGGGTCCTATTCTTTTATGCAAATTTTCTAAATCTTCTAATTAAAATGAGCAACATCCTTCTTTTTTCTTAATCTTTCTTATATAATTACACTATGAAGTAAGGTTTTAGGAAGAAGGTGTTTCGGGATGAAACTTATCAATGTGACGAATAGTCATTCACAACTCGTGTATAATCAGCTGGAGAACACTGATGCGAATATGATAAAAATTTATACTATAGGAAATACTACCGTCATTTATACCGATGCTTATAAGCATGCTGAGATTGTTTTAAAAAACGACAATCGCAATATCTTGCCATCGGAAGTAGACTTCGTACATAATTATTTTAAGCGAAAATTGGATGAAGGAACCTATGATTTTGCAAATATTTCCTATCTTGAATCTCCCGGCCTAATCGAAATGTCAATAACAAAAAAATAGTTGAAGCGAAAATGCTTCAACTATTTTTTATTTACTTTATTAGCGATGATTGGCAATTGAAAAATCCCTACAAAAGCCAAAACCTCGATCCATTGGATGACTGGACCCCCTGCCCCTGTATAGATCATCATAAACATCTCTTTCCGCTCTGGCGCCCATGAACAAAACCAGGATACACCGATCAGAAAAATCAAATAAGAAAGTGCCAGTCCCAAAAGAATCAGCAGCATTCCTCTGAATGTTTTTAACTGTGCTTTAGAAAAAAGACTGCCCACACAAATAATTAAAAATCCCGCGAAGCAGAACAATAACCACAACGGTGTAAGGTCTCTATAAACTTGAATGATTCGGTTTGAGAATTTGGCAGTTGCGGTAAGCGTTATTGGTTCAGTTCGCGGCACATTTATGTCCTGCCAGTTCTCTGAGAATGAAAGTCTCAATAGCTTTTCTGCCTCTGAGACATCTTCTTTAGGTCCGAGCGTTCCATCTGATCCCTGTCCATAATCCTTATAAAAGACATTGTACTCAAATCCACTCTTCATAAATTCACCGACAAGCGGCAAATCCTTTAGTAGTTTTCCATCTCCCGTACCGGTTAGATAGATCTCCCTTTTTTCTTTTAGCGTGCCCTTTTCATAGGCAGTCGATAATTCAGAAGCTACTTTTTCCCAAAACGCTTCTGTTTTCTTTCCATCTTTATAGTAGCCGGCTTGATTCGCCGCGTCACGCAGCGCCCAAAAGATAATGTCTCCTGAGATATCTTCTCCACCACTCCACGGGCTCCCGTTATAAATCCAATCAATATTTTTCTTAATGGACTGAAGTGCAGGTGAAACGGATTCTGCCTTCTCAAGCGCCTTTCTCGACACCCAAACTTTGCTATTCGTTTGATTCAGGTCAGTTCCGTCATCCATTCGAATGAGCTGCTTTGATACAAGACCGAAAGCACCCCCTGTCCGATCATTGACCGCAGCAATCCCGTAATTTTCTTTATTCATATATTTTAGCCCGCTTGTCACTGAAAAAAGAGTGACAAAAGGCAGTAAACAAAGGATTAATTTTACTAATTGCTTTTTCGTAAAATAAAACTTCTTAATGGAGCTGCGAAGAGTTTTTAGCTTGAAATTCGGATCATTTTCAAAAATAACAGAACCTGCAATAACGATCATCCCTACAGTTACGATTGGCAACAACCATAAGGAGTCTTCACGAATATACCAGTAAAAAGGAAAAATCAGGGCCAATCCTACTCCCCAACTGGCGAAGGAACGCACTTGTCCATTTCTTCTAAAATACAATCCCACCAAACAGCCAATGACTAACAAAACTGCCGGAACAACAAGTGTATTCCGATAGATCCGCGTACTGTATTCACTCGTAAGTGAAACTGGAGAATATAAAAAGAAGGTATAAATACCTGTCAAAATCCAGCGATTGCGTATCAAAGGGCGTAAGGCTAAAGCAGCTACACTACTTGCCAGTACATTGAAAAGACCAAGGAAAGCACCGTAAGATACATGTAACTTGTTGCCCAAGACGATAAAAAGAGAGTAGGAAATCCCTTTGGATAACGTCTTCGTCGAATACCCTCCTAGCCAATTTCCCTTTAGCAGCTCTTGACCGTACCGAATAAATAACTGATCGTCATAGCCGGCATACAGATTAATAAAGTAAGGGGCCTTGGCACTCAAAACGAAACGAAACACGGTCATCCCGATCAAGACGACCAGCAAGATCATAGTGCTTGGTTGTTTGAGCCGCTTTAAATAAATCGCTGTGTCGCTTTTAAACTTCTGCATCAAGGTCCCTTTCTTCTCGCATTTTACATCAAGCTCTTCAATTCTACTTCTGGGTATTTATCCGCGAACCAGCGCATCGCAAATTGATTTTCAAACAAGAAAAGCGGTTGGTCAAAACGGTCTTTCGCCAAAATATTACGGCTTGAGCTCATGCGTTCGTCTAATTGTTCTGGATCGATCCAACGAGCAATTTTATTTCCCATTGGCGTCATAACAACTTCCGCATTATATTCATTCAGCATACGGTGTTGGAAGACTTCAAATTGCAGTTGTCCAACCGCACCGATGATGTATTCGTCTGTCAAATACGTTTTATATAATTGAATCGCACCTTCTTGTACCAGTTGGTAGATCCCTTTATGGAAGGATTTTTGCTTCATGACATTTTTTGCAGTCACCTTCATGAATAGTTCCGGCGTGAAGGAAGGCAGTTCTTCATAGGCTACTTTCAATTTTCCTTCATAGATCGTGTCTCCGATTTGGTAGTTTCCAGTATCATAGACCCCGATGATGTCCCCAGCGACAGCTTCTTCCACATTTTCGCGAGCGTCAGCCATAAATTGTGTCACGTTGCTTAGTTTCATTTTCTTGCTTGTACGTCCAAGAGTGACATCCATTCCGCGCTCAAAAGTTCCTGAACATACCCGTACAAACGCGATTCGATCTCGATGATTCGGATTCATATTTGCTTGGATCTTAAAGACAAAACCAGAGAACTCTTCTTCATACGG
This sequence comes from Enterococcus sp. 12F9_DIV0723, assembly GCF_002174375.1. Lineage (NCBI taxonomy): Bacteria > Bacillati > Bacillota > Bacilli > Lactobacillales > Enterococcaceae > Enterococcus > Enterococcus sp. 12F9_DIV0723. The sequence continues at coordinate 2,193,386 of NZ_NIBK01000001.1, forward strand.
AGAGATAGGTTCGCCTTCTTCAGTTTTGTGGGCGTGAGGTTTTGGTGCCAGATCAACAAAGGTTTCAAGGAATGTTTCGACTCCGAAGTTCGTCAAAGCTGAACCAAAGAAGACAGGTGTTTGATTCCCTTGCTGAATTTTCTCAAGATTAAATTGGTCCCCGGCTTCGCGAACAAGCTCGACTTCGCCTAATACATCTTCATAAATAGATTTTTCTTTTAACGGATGATCTCCCGCAATCTCACCATTGGTTAATTTAACGTAGCGTTCCCCTTCGTATTGTTCTGGACGGTAGAACTCGATGCGCTCATTGTGTATGTCGTAGATTCCTTCCAAGCCTTTTCCCATACCAATCGGCCAATTCATTGGATACGATTCGATCTCCAACAATTCTTCCAATTCCTCTAACAATTCTAGCGGCTCGCGTCCGTCACGATCCAATTTGTTAATAAAGGTAAAAATCGGAATTCCCCGACGTTTGACAACTTGGAAGAGTTTCTTTGTCTGAGCCTCGATCCCTTTGGCACTATCAATGACCATTACGGCACTGTCTACCGCCATCAGTGTACGATACGTGTCTTCTGAAAAGTCTTCGTGACCGGGTGTGTCCAATATATTTACGCGTTTTCCATCAAAATCAAATTGCATAACTGAACTAGTTACAGAGATTCCACGCTGCTTTTCAATGTCCATCCAGTCTGATTTTGCGAAGTTCCCGGTTTTCTTTCCTTTTACCGTTCCTGCTTGACGAATCGCACCGCCAAATAAAAGTAGTTGTTCAGTGATCGTCGTTTTCCCAGCATCCGGATGGGAAATGATCGCAAAGGTTCGACGACTATCTACTTGTTGTTTTAAATTAGGGTTATTCATTCTATTGCTCCATTCATTTTTCGAATTATCATTCAAATTTCAACCCAATCAGTATAGCATGGAATTTACTCTGATGGAAAGTTGATTTACTTTTCTAGCTGGCGGACTGACTGCTTTTAAAGAGGCAAACCTATGCTGTCCATTTTTGACTAGCAGCTTCACTTAAACTGCAAAAAGAAAACACTCTGCGCGGCAGAATGTTTTCTAAAAGCTTTGCTTATTAACGTCGAGGCTCATCGTCTTCGAAGTCTTTAGTAAACAGACGACGTTCCTCTTCTGGTTCGACATTTTCATGTTCATCAGGATGGAAAATCGCACGCAGTGTCAAGACTCTTGATCCTTCCATTTCTTCAGAAATCAGCGTCAGATCGTCTACATCGAAAGAAAGCTTCTCTCCTTCGTCAGGAATCGTTCCTAATGCTGTGATCAAATAGCCCGCCATTGTATCGACATCACTCATATGCAAGTTCAAATCAAACTCTTCATTGAACTCATCGATCAACATCTTCCCATTGATCAAATATTCATTGTCGCCGACTTTTTCATAGAGTTTTTCAACCTCGTCAGACTCATCATCGATTTCTCCGACGATTTCCTCTAATAGGTCTTCTAAAGTCACTAAGCCGACCATTCCGCCATATTCGTCAAGAAGGATAGACATTTGATTTTGCGTTTTCTTCAATTCATAAAGAAGGTCATCAATAAAAATCGTCTCAGGAACGAATAATGGTTCTTGGAGGATTTTTTGAAGATTGACATTTTCAAAGCCAAATTGACGTGCCGCTTTTAATAATGTTTTGGTATGCAGGATTCCGACTACTTTGTCTTTGTCTTCATCATAAACCGGAATTCTAGAATAGCTCTCATTTAAAATCTCATCAATGTTCTCAAGTACCGGATCATTGATATCGATCATAAAGGAATCCGTTCTGGGAACCATTACTTCACGAGCAACTTTTGTATCCAGTGAGAAGACACCTTGAAGCATCTCGATTTCATCATTGTCCAGTACGCCTTCGTTTTCCAACATATAGCGCATTTCATCGCGGGTCATTTTCGTATCTTCGTCATCAAATGTCATCGGCGTTATTTTGGCCAATAAATTGGTCGAAGCCGTTAATAACCAAACGAAGGGTTTTGTAATGACGCCTAATTTTCGAACAACGCCAGAGGTGAATTGTGCAACCTCTTCCGTCTTCGTCATAGCAATTCGTTTCGGATATAATTCACCAAATACAATTGAAACATAGGTCAATAACAGCATAACGATTACCGCAGCAATTGTACGTGCAGCCGCACCGCCGCCTATAAAAGGTGCTAATCGAGCAGATAAACTATCAGCTAAAGAGGCCCCTGACAAGATGTTTACTAATGTAATTCCCACCTGAATCGTTGATAAAAAATTATTTGGGCTATGGATGACCTCTAATAATTTTTTTGATTTTAGGTTTCCTTCTTCTGCCTTTTGTTCTACTCGGTTTTTATTGACCGACACCACCGCAATTTCAGCCGCAGCTAAAAATCCGTTGATTAACGTTAAAATTACTAATAAACCTAACTGTAAAATTAACGACTGACTATCGGGGTCAGCATTCATAATTGCATTCGCTCCTTAATTTAAAGTGTAAAAAAAGTGGCACAAAGGCCACGTTAAAATCGTATCACATCGCTTGTTTTAATGCAATATTTATCAAACAAACAACACGGTAAGTTAATTTAGAAACTCTTTTTCTCGTTCTTCTTGCTTGCCTTGTTTTACTATTTTCACTACAAACACAACCAGTGTTCGTAAAATCGCATAGACAGGCACGCCCAGGAATACACCTAAAATACCGGCCAAATTCCCTGCTACTAATAAAATCAAGATGATCGTCAATGGATGGATGTTCAAAGATTTCCCGATAACATTTGGGTAAATGACATTTCCGTCGACTTGTTGAACGATCAGTACAACAACGATACAAAGCAACGCTTGGGTTGGTGAATTAAAGAAGGTGTAAATCAATGCAGGCGCAAGCCCTAGATAGGGACCTAAATAAGGAATCAAATTCGTCAAGCCGGCAATCACGCCAAACAAGAACGCATAATCCACGCCAATCAGCAAATACCCTAAGAAAGTGAATGTGCCGACAAACAAACATTCGATTGCTTGTCCACTGATGTAATCAGACAAGGTCTTATTTAGTTGTTCAAGCAACCCCTTGATATTATCCCGCTGTTTTTCTGGGAAGACCCGTTCGATATTCGGAACAAGTTTTTCTCCATCCTTCAACATGTAAAACAAAATAAATGGTACGGTGATCAGTAATAAAACGACCGTGGTAATTTTTCCAATGATTGATGCTAAGCTGTTCGTCACACCCGTCAAGGTTTGCTGAATAATGGTCCCGGCTGAAACATCCAGATTGCTGATGTATTTATCTACATCTAATTCTCTGAACAGCGGGAATCGTGTCGCATTATTCGCTGCATCTTGCAGCCAGTGCTGCATGTTGTCGACAAAGCTGGGGATATTTTTTGCCAGCGAGATCAACTGTTCCACCAAATTCGGAATGACGCTCATGAAGATCAACACGATAATGCCGATCAATAATAGAAAGATCAACGCGATCGCGATCAATCGTTTTACACCCATCTTCACTAGCAAGTTTACTAATGGATTTAATAAATAATACAAAAAGCCGGCAATGAGAATCGGTGCAAAAAGTGTTGTAAAAAACGTACCGATCGGTTGAAAAACAAAATCAATCTGTGAGGACACCAGGATCAAGGTCGCTATGACCAACAGTTCCACTGACCAGAACATTAATTTTGAATTTTTAATTTTCTCAAACATTCATCTACTCCTTTTTCTAGATTTAGTTTATAGTATACATCATGTGGAGAAAAATCCCCTTGAGGAAGGTGCCATTATGAAAATTTTAATTACTAAGGATACTATGAGCGACATTTATCTCGATGCGGTCCGCATCCGCCAAAAAGTATTTGTCCAAGAGCAAGGCGTTCCCGCAAATCTAGAAATAGATGAAAACGAAGCCTACGCCGTTCACTTTGTCCTTTATACGGAAGAAGAAAAAGCTGCCGCCACGGTACGTTTGCTGCCATTAGATCGTCACACTTTTAAATTACAACGCATGGCTGTTTTGAAAGACTATCGAGGGAAGAATCTTGGAGCTGCAATCGTTGCTGAAGCTGAAGTATTTGCGAAACAGCAAGGATTTACAACAATCGAGCTAGGTGCGCAATTAACCGCTGAGGCTTTTTATCAAAAGTTAGGCTATCAGGCCTACGGAGAAATTTTCCAAGACGCAGGCATCGATCATGTACATATGAAAAAGGTTCTTTGAGACATACCTGTGCATCAAAGCTGACGACTGCTATTCATGCAAAAAAGGCTATACCAAGCGTTTGGTATAGCCTTTTCTTTCTACTTCCGCGACAATTGCTTGTAACGATCATACCAAATATCAATATAGCCTTGAGAAAAAGGCCCCTTTTCATTGTTGATCCAGTCCACTAAGATTTTGACATTTTCCTTAAGAATATAATCAATTTCTTTTGAGTAATGCATTTGCTGACTATGGGCTTCATATTCATCCACGTCCAATAGACGTTTCTCGCCGTCCGGAAAAACTTTGACATCTAAATCATAATCAATGTACTTTAGTGCCTCGTCATCTAATACATAAGGTGATGCTAGATTACAATAATAAGAAACTCCCTTCTCTCGAATCATTGCTATTATGTTGAACCAGTATTTCTGATGGAAATAAACGATCGCTGGTTCACGAGTGACCCATCTTCTGCCATCTGATTCTGTGACCAATGTGTGGTCATTCAAGCCGATCAGTGAACACTCGCTTGTTTTTAATACCATGGTATCGCGCCACGTTCGATGCAAACTGCCGTCGTGTTTGTAACTTTTGATCGTCACAAACTCTCCTTCTTTTGGAACTCCCATAGCTACCCTTCCCTCAGCGAAACTAATTTCGCATTTGTTTGGGTGTTATCACACCGACATCAGAATTATTATAGCAATAAAATGAAAGATTGCCTACTAATCTTTGTCGTCAGATACATTATTTTCAAAAACTTCCAACATTTTTTGCTGTGGTTTTGGAAAAACATAGTTTGGAAATTCTTTCGGATTTACCCACTGTCCCTCTAATGTCAGCTGAGACGTGTTTCTTCCATAAAAGACTAGAATATGCCAACGCAAATGGCTGAATACATGTTTCACTTGCCCAACTACTTTTTTCTGCCACACAACCTCTTGTCCCGAGAAAAAATCAGGACTGTCTTCAGCGACCAGTGAACTTGAAAATAGATCCCAATGGCTCGCATCGTATTGCTCCTGAAGCTCTTTGAATCTCGCAGCACTGATTTCTTCTAATGGAAATAACCACATACTAGCTAACAAGCCTGTTTTTAGGCGTTGCTGAAGAAAGATCTCTTGCTGGTTATTTTCAATGATCCCTGCCACGTAATACACATCTTTAGGTTTTTGCTTCTTTGATTTCACTGGAAAATCTGTCTGTCGATTCTCACTATATGCCTGACAGTATTGTTGAATCGGGCAAATTTCACATTGTGGACTGGTTGGCGTACAGATACTGGAGCCAAGATCCATCATTGCTTGATTGAAATCTCCAGGATGATCGTGACTGATGATTTTTCGCATTGCCTCATCAAACGTATTGCGACTGCTGGCTTTGGCGATATCCGCTTCAATACAAAACAAACGACTGACTACCCGCATCACATTCCCATCAATCGCTGGTTCAGGAATCTCAAAAGCGATACTGCTGATGGCCCCAGCGGTATAAGGTCCCACGCCCTTCAATGTACGGATGTCTTCCACCGTTGTCGGAAAGTTTCCGTTAAATTCTTCCATGATTTGTTTTGCGGCAGCTTGCAGATTCCGCGCACGGGAATAGTAGCCTAACCCTTCCCATACTTTCAGAAGCTTATCCTCTGGTGCATTCGCTAAATCTTGGATCGTCGGAAACTGATCCATAAACCGATAAAAATAATCAATCACTGTATCCACTCGCGTTTGCTGCAGCATGATTTCCGAAATCCAAATACGGTAAGGATCTTGATTATACCGCCAAGGAAGATTTCGTTTTTCCTGTTGATACCAAGTAAGAAAATCTTCTTGGAATTGATTGACCTCTGAATCGGACCATTGTTCCCAACGCTTACTCATGTTCATCCTCTTTCCCTTGGATAAAGGCATCTATCTGATCTAATTGAAACCCTTTCTGATAGAGGCTTTGTTTGACCTTTTGCCGACGCTTTGCTGGTTCAAACCGCTGATTCTTTCGCCATAATTTATTTCCTTGCATCGTTAACGCATCTGTTTCTTGCTCTTGGATGTCCGAAAAATCCAGTTCAGCCAATACCCCTTTGCTAATGTCACTGTTGAAGCCTTTAGTCATTAGTAATTGCTGGATTTTCTGCCGAACTTCCCGCTGACTGCTGTGATGGTATTTTCTTAAAGCCTTTTGAGCTGTATGCAGGGCTACCTGAAACTGATCATTGGATTCATAGAGATACAATGCTTGTTCAATCTCGGGCTCTTTCACACCTTTTTGCTTCAACTTTTGCTGTAAAATACGCGGGCCTTTGTCTCCTAGACGCATCTGTGTGCGAATGTAACTTTCACTGTAAACAAGATCATCCACCAAATTCAGTTCCTTCAGTCGCGCGACGATTTTATGCCGGTCCTCGCTTTCAATCTCATTGTCCTTTAAATAAGTACGGATTTCCTTTTCCGTGCGCAATTGATAACTCAAATAATTTAACGCCATCTGAAACCCAAGATCTTCTTTGCCTTCTTGTTTGATCTCGTTTAACGTTTTCTCTTCTAGCTCCTGCCCCTTCAGCAGCCGGTGACGAACGACTGTATCTTCAGATAAGCGTAATTTTTCCCCGTTTGAAAACTCTACTTTATAAAATGGGCCGCGGCCCTGACTGATCTTCACTACCGTCAGCATACGAACTCCCCCTTATCTCGCTACGATTCATGTATGTATAGTATTCTCAACGCTCAAACTGCCTTCACAAAAATTAATTCTATCATAGATAATCAACCTACCGATAAAAATATGCTAAAATGAATTGCGCCGAAAATACTAATTTAAGAAAGAGGCTCATTATGGCTGTTCAACTTACACCCAAACAAACTTTAACGTTAAAAATTAAGCGCCTTGGCATTAATGGCGAAGGAATTGCTTATTATAAACGCTTGATTATTTTCGTTACAGGTGCGCTACCTGGCGAAACTGTTGTCGCGCAAATCACGAAGGCTACTCCTCGTTTTGCTGAGGCACGATTAGTAAAAATTACGAAAAAAAGTCCTGACCGTACGACCCCTCCTTGCCCAGTGTACGAAGAATGCGGCGGCTGCCAGCTGCAACACCTCGTCTATAGTAAACAATTAGACTTTAAAAAAGATTTATTGCGGCAATCACTAGAAAAATACAAGCCTGAGGGCTATCAGCACTTTGACTTGAGAGAAACGATCGGTATGGATGATCCTTGGCATTACCGCAACAAGGCACAATTCCAATTGCGTAAAAACAGAAAAACAAATCAAGTTGAGGCTGGCCTTTATCAAGCAGAATCGCATCAGCTTGTTCCTATTAAAGAGTGCTTAGTCCAAGAACCAACGACTCAAAAAGTAATCAACACTGTCACGAACTTATTAACCAAATACGATATGCCGATCTATGATGAACGAACCAACTCAGGCATCCTCCGTACATTGATGGTACGGATCGGCATTGAAACTGGTGAGGTTCAATTGGTCTTGATCACAAAAACAAAAAAATTGCCGCAAGGAAATGCATTGATCCGCGAGATCACCAGTCGCCTGCCAGAAGTCGTATCAATCATGCAAAATGTCCAAGACAAGAAAACATCGGTAATCATGGGAGATGAGACAACACATCTTTGGGGAAAAGAAGTCATCACTGAAAAAATAAATGAGGTGAGCTTTGAGCTTTCTCCTCGTGCCTTCTTCCAGTTGAATCCTCAGCAAACAAAAATTCTGTATCAAGAAGCCATTGATGCATTGGATTTATCCACACCAAAAACAATCGTAGACGCCTATTGTGGCGTAGGAACGATCGGACTTTCTTTAGCGAAACAAGCAAAAGAAGTTCGCGGAATGGACATCATTCCGCAAGCCATTGAGGACGCGAAGAAGAACGCTGAAGCAATGGCGCTCACAAATACTCGCTATGAGGTAGGTACGGCAGAAAGCTTATTACCTAAGTGGTTGAAGGAAGGCTTTGCACCAGATGCGATCATCGTTGATCCACCTCGCACAGGCTTGGATGATCACTTGTTAAAAGCAATTCAAATGGCCCCTAGCCCCCAAATGGTTTATATTTCGTGCAATGTATCGACACTGGCACGAGACCTCGTCAGTCTGGCGAAAATATACCGGGTCGACTATTTACAATCGGTGGACATGTTTCCGCAAACAGCTCGTTGTGAAGTGGTCGTAAAACTATCGAAAAAATAAGAAAAAGGCGTGACCGAAAATGGTCACGCCTTTTAATTGCATTAATATCCTGCTGCCGGCTGTCCGTACGCATCACTTTGCTGTGCTGCATTCGGGTCCGTCGCTCCGCCATACCCCTGATTTGGGTCTGTATAGCCCTGGTCATTTTGATTTTGATCGGTGTTGCCTGGATTGTTTTGAATCGATCCGTCATTTTGCTGCGGATAGCCATTTCCCGTATTTGAGGAATCTCCGTATACACCGCTCGTATCATAGTTGTTCGGGTTGTCATATCCTGGTGCGAATTGGCTCGTGTCCTCACTGGCTTTTCCATCAGAATCATCGTAGAACAAGCTGTCGGCATTTTGTTCTTTTAGGTTCGGCAATGTTTCCGCAGTTGGTTTGCCCAACTGTTTCTTCAACACATTTTGAATATCCAATAATTCGCGGGTCCCTAGAATTTGATAATAGATTTCATCGATCATTTGACTCTTACCAACCAGTTGTTTCTGCTTGATGGTGTCAAAAGCCGGCAAGTAATTGGTTCCAATATCCATCATGTCATCCCAGCTCAGATCCGTCTTCATGTTCTTTTCAACAGCTTTAAGGATTTTCTTATAATTCCCGACACCGTTGATAGACATCGCCTTGCGTAAAATCTTCGTGACTACTTCTCGTTGACGACGCTGTCTGCCTACGTCTCCTTCTGGATCTTCGTAGCGCATACGCGCATAGGCTAATCCCGTTTCACCATTCAGCTTTTGTTTTCCCTTAGGAACATGAATCCCGTCCAAAGTAAAATCAATTTTATTATTCACTTCAACTCCGCCAACGGCATCGATCAGATCTTTCAAGCCGCGCATATTAATGGAGACATAATGATCGATCGGAATGTCTAGCAATGTCTCGATCGTGTCCATCGACATCTTAACACCACCGAAGGCATATGCGTGATTTAGCTTATCATCCGTGCCATATCCGACAATATTTGCTAAAATATCTCGGTCCAAACTGACGATTGTTGATTTCTTTTGTTTCGGATTGATGGTAACCACCATCATACTATCTGAACGGCCTTGATCTGAACGACCAAGGTCACCTGTGTCAACTCCGGCGAGCAAAATGGAGAAAGGCTCTGCGTTATCGATATTGGGCTGCTCTCCGTCTTTTCTCTTCAAGCTTGTTCGCTTCACGGTTTGACGGATATTGTCAACCATTTTACTGGCATCATTGGTCACTTGAACAGCGTAATAAGTGATTCCGCCAATAAACAAGTTCAGCAAAACCAATAACCCTATGAAAATTTTCTTTCCCCGACTCATAGCACACCTCTATCAACGTTTTTTACGTTTTTCCATTTTCTCATAGTTTCGCCGTGGGTTCAACCACTCGCAAAAATAATTAATTTCATATAATAGAAACTTAAAAAAATAATAATTCCAATTGTCCCATACTTCCTGATTTATATCACAAAATTATGAATTTTTTCAGAAGGAGAGGAGGAATTTAACAAATCAAAAAAACGGGAAAAACTGATTAAACCAGTTTTTCCCGTTTCATTGCTTCGCTAGTTTATTTAGCAGCTGCTAAATTTTCGTTTGCTTGATCCCAGTTTACAACATCCCAGAAAGCTGCGATGTAGTCAGGACGAACATTTTTGTATTTTAAGTAGTACGCATGCTCCCAAACGTCTAAACCGATAATCGGTGTTTTACCGTCTGTTAATGGGCTATCTTGGTTAGGTGTTGAGGTGATTTCCAATTTGCCATTTGCCATCACTAGCCAAGCCCAGCCAGAACCAAAACGACCAGTAGCTGCTGTTTTGAATTCTTCTTTCATTTTTTCAAAGCTGCCGAAAGCGTCGTCAATTGCTTCTTTGATTGCGCCAGTAGGTTCGCCACCTGCATTAGGTGCCATAATTTTCCAGAAGAAACTGTGGTTGGCATGTCCTCCACCGTTATTACGAACAGCCGTACGAATGTCTTCAGGAAGTTCATTCAAGTTAGATACTAACTCTTCTACTGATTGTTCTGCTAATTCAGGATATTTCTCAATTGCAGCGTTTAAGTTGGTTACGTAGGTGTTATGGTGCTTGTCATGATGCAAGTGCATCGTTTCAACATCAATATAAGGCTCCAACGCGTCGTAGCCATAAGGTAAATCTGGTAAAGTATAAGCCATAATTCAAATTCCTCCTTAAATTTTCTTACATAAAAATAGTAACAAACAATGCACGGTTCTTCAAAACATATGCCTAGTGTGACGAAGAATTCGTTTCCTCATCTTCAATAATTTCAACCTTTTTGAAGATGAACACCTTGCTGAAAATGTAATTGGCGATTACGACGACCACTTGCGTAATGATTTTAGCGACCAAATTGCCTGTATGCAGCATGTCGATAAACAGATACATGCAAGCCATATCCATTCCAAAAGAAACCACCCGTGCCAAAAAGAACTTCCCAAATTCCCAGCTCAAGGCTAAAATGCCTTCTGTTTTTGAATGAAAGACCCAGATTTTATTTGTTACAAAAGCAAAAAGAACCGAACATATCCAAGAAATCGCATTTGAGATCGGCCAGCTCAGATGAAATGCTTGATAAGCCAATGTGAAGCTGACGATGTTTACAATCGTTGCTAATCCGCCGAAAAACAAGTAAATGAATACTTCCCAAAGGTTTTTTTGTTCTAAATAATTTCTAAATATCCGATAAATTTTCATGAGGACTCACTTTCTTATTCTTCTCTACCTATTGTACTTATACACATCTAGATGTGTATAAGAGACATCATGAGGACTCACTTTCTTATTCTTCTCTACCTATTGTAAGATAGCGAAGCTGCTATTAATCTGTCTCTTATACACATCTAGATGTGTATAAGAGACAGTAATAATTCCAATTGTCCCATACTTCCTGATTTA
>NZ_NIBK01000001.1:2204791-2214241 GCF_002174375.1 Enterococcus sp. 12F9_DIV0723
ACAGATACATGCAAGCCATATCCATTCCAAAAGAAACCACCCGTGCCAAAAAGAACTTCCCAAATTCCCAGCTCAAGGCTAAAATGCCTTCTGTTTTTGAATGAAAGACCCAGATTTTATTTGTTACAAAAGCAAAAAGAACCGAACATATCCAAGAAATCGCATTTGAGATCGGCCAGCTCAGATGAAATGCTTGATAAGCCAATGTGAAGCTGACGATGTTTACAATCGTTGCTAATCCGCCGAAAAACAAGTAAATGAATACTTCCCAAAGGTTTTTTTGTTCTAAATAATTTCTAAATATCCGATAAATTTTCATGAGGACTCACTTTCTTATTCTTCTCTACCTATTGTAAGATAGCGAAGCTGCTATTAATAGTCAATTCTTTCTTTTTTTCTTTCTACATTTTTAGAGTTCATCTTGTTATTTCAAGCTTACTTCGCTACAATGGCTCTTGTATATAAAGATTGGAGCGATCACATGACTTTTCGTCAATTAATCAAAGGATCACTTTTTCGTTTCGAGGATCTAAAAAATGCCAGAACTACCCCCTTTTGGAAGTCTATCGTCTACCTCATCGGGTTAAGTCTCCTTCTAGCAATTCCAACTGTCTATCAAGCATTGCAAGTAATGAATCAAATTAAAGCAGACAGTTTGAAAATCGTAGACAAAATTCCAGATTTTAAGGTGGAAGATGGCGAGATCAAAACAACGAAACCAGAAAAAGGATTCATTTATCAAACAAACTCTATCATTTTGACTTTCGATCCTGAAGGCAAACGCACCCAGCAAGACGTCGAGAAGGACCTCGTTGGAAATTATTTCAGTATCGGAATGCTAAAAGATCAGGCTTTAGTCGTCTTACCTGACTACGGCGGTGTCAGCTCCGCTATGTTTGGTGATAATGTTTTGAAATTCTCCTATAAACAAGAACCGCTAAAAGGACTGACTGGTGACAAATTACGGACCGGCCTAAAAGATTTGAAGATGCCTGTTTGGACGCCGCTCGTTATGCTCTTAGCCGGTGTATACCCATCCTTTATCAATTTATTTGTCACCCTGCTCTTCGCAGCTATCGCAGGGATGATCGTCGCTAAATTACGCTTACGACGAATCACATTTTTTGAATGCTTCAAAACAATGATCTTTTGCGCCACGATCCCTACGATATTGGCTACCCTTATATTGCCCTTCCAGCCAAATTTTGATTCAAGTATCTTGATTACTTTTATCAGCTTATTCATCTTTTTACGTATTACTCAGTATTTTCCTAAAATCGAGTTGCCTACTAAGTAACTGCTTACGAGTCTGTAAGCAGTTTTTTTCTGCTATTTTTGTTAGAATGAAGCGAAGATTCCTAGAAAAAATCGAAAAGAGGAGATTCTTATGACAAAACCAATTATCTTTTTACAACGAACCTTTCGCGATGAATTTATTGACAACATTCAAGCGATTGCTCCAGATTACCAAGTCAAAACAGAATTGACAGATGAAGAGGTATCCTCTGTCGAAGTCTCCGTAGGCTGGTCGAAAGAACTGGCTGAGTCCTTACGTTCTTCTAGTCAATTAAAATGGGTGCAGTCGATCTCAGCAGGAGTCGATTATCTTCCATTAAAGGAGTTCTCCAATCAAAATATTTTATTATCAAATGGCAGCGGCATCCACGCCCTTTCAATCAGTGAACATATTATTGGCGTCTTGCTCGGCTATTATCGCGGGTTAAAACAATCTGTCAAAAACCAAGAAAAGAAAATCTGGGGGCAAGAATCGATTCACTATGATCAACTCTCCGGTAAAAATCTGTTGGTCGTGGGCACTGGTCACATTGGACAGCAGCTTTCTAAATCCATTCGCAGTCTCGGAGTAAATGTCTACGGCATTAATACTACTGGCCATCCTGCAAACGGATTTGTCGAAACCTATTCGATCAAAAACTTAGCCAAAATCGTTCATGAAATGGACATCGTCGTGGGTATCTTGCCAGGCACCCATGAGACCTATCACATTTTTAACAACGATATTTTTGAAAACATGAAAAAAACCGCTGTTTTTATCAATGTCGGTCGCGGAGACACTGTCCATACCAAAGAATTGACTCAAGCACTCGAGAATAAAGACTTCGCTTTTGCTGCCCTCGATGTTTTTGAGGAAGAACCCTTACCAACCGATAATCCCTTATGGAAAATGGAAAACGTCTTAATCACGCCTCATATCTCAGGAATGACCGTAGACTTTCAACGCAAATTCATGGACATCTTTTTAGCAAATTTAAAAAGTTACGTGGCCTCTAAAGAGCTCTCTGTAAATCAAGTAGAATTAGATCGCGGGTATTGATAAAAAAACGTCCCAAACTCAACTTGCGAGTTTGGGACGTCTTTTGTCAACAGGCTGACTAGAGCTTATTTCTCCAGCTTTTTTTCTGTCTCCTTGATTATATAAACAGGACGCTTTTTTGTTTCCATAAAAATTTTACCAATATATTTACCAATTATTCCGATGCAAAGCAATTGTACCCCACCGATAAAAAGAATAATCGTTACCAAGGAAGGCCAGCCAGCAGTAGGATCACCAAACAATAAGGCCCTCACAATGATGAACAGCATTGCAATTCCCGATACTACACATGAAAATGCGCCGACAAATGAAGCAATATTCAACGGAGCATCCGAAAAATTGACAATACCATCAATTGAATAATTGAATAAATTCCAAAAAGACCACGATGTTTCTCCAGCCACACGCTCCTGATTTTCAAACGAGATATACTCCGTCTTAAAACCAACCCAGCTGAATAATCCCTTAGAAAAACGATTATGCTCCGTCAGTTCCAATACGGCATCCACCATTTGTCGCGTCATTAAGCGATAATCACGGGCACCATCCACCATCTCTGTCTCACTGATGCGATTAATCAACTGATAGAATTTCTTCGCGAAGAAACTACGAATTGCTGGTTCTCCTTTACGATCAGCACGACGAGTCCCTACACAGTCAACATCTGTGGTTTCAATCATTTCGATCATCTGCGGCAATAATTCCGGCGGGTCTTGCAGATCCACGTCCATTACAGCCACAAGTTTCCCTTTAGCAGCCTGTAAACCAGCATATAGAGCTGCCTCCTTGCCAAAATTTCTAGAGAAAGAAAGGTATCTTACAAAACTATATTCTCTAGCTAACTTTCGTAATACGTTCAACGTTTGGTCCTCAGAACCGTCATTAATAAATATATATTCGAAATCATAAGAAACTTTCTTTTTCACTTCTTCCATTTCTACAAAAAAAAGAGGAATCGCTTCCTCTTCGTTAAAACAAGGAACAATCACTGATATCATTCGATCCACTCCTAAACTTACTTAAAATCATACTTTGGTTCGTCCAGTTCAGTATCGTAATCAACCACCAGATCATACCCTTTGAAAAACCATTCGTCGGATTCTTCAATATAAAAGAGCTGATCGTCTCCTTTTGTTTTCACAAGTGGACTTTCTGGTGTGTCAACAGACATTCCTACTGAAAAGCCATCATGGACTTGTGTTTTCCCATAAACTTTTCCATAAAATTTGATTCCTTGACCATCTGCTAATTCAAGTTCCTTTTTGAACCATTCTTGTGCTTTGGGTGTTATCGTTAATTTCATCTAAATGTCTCCTATCCATTCATTTTCTCATCGAGGTAATCGACATCTTCATCGCGGCCAATCACTACTAAATGATCATCTTTTTGTACGACTTCTTCTGCCGAAGGTGTCACGATTGGGTCTTGTTTATCCCGCCGGATCGCTACAACGTTCAAGCCAAAGCGCTGGCGAAAATCTAGTTCCTCCAATGTCTTCCCGTAAAACTTTCGATTGGTCACATTGACTTCCGCCAGAGAGAACTCATCAGAAAGCTCAAGGTAATCCAAAATATTTTTAGACACGAGATTATGGGCGATCCGTTGACCCATATCACGCTCAGGGTGAACCACGCGGTCCGCACCGATTTTATCCAGCACGCGAGCATGGTATTCATTTTGGGCCTTTGCTAGAATGTTTGGAACACCCATCTCCTTCACCATGAGAGTAACTAAGATACTCGCTTGGATATCCTCACCAATTGCGACAATCACATGGTCAAAATTCCGGATGCCTAAAGAACGCAACGTCATCTCGTCCTGTGCATTAGCGACCACCGCATGAGTCGCAATGTTCATGTACTCATTCACACGGTCTTCACTACTGTCGATTGCTAAGACTTCTTGCCCTGATTCAACTAATGTGCGGCAAATACTTCCGCCGAATCTCCCTAAACCAATAATGACAAAACTTTGTTTCATAGTCTCTCCTCATGTATTGCTAGTGTAATTTCTTATAAAAAACCTTGATTTTGTTATTAAAACTCCCATTCTCAGTATAACAAAGAGCGGGTTAATAAAACAGAGAATGACTCTCTATTTTATCAACCCGTGTTTAAAGGCATATATAGCAGCTTGTGTACGATCTTCGACTTCCAATTTCGCTAAAATATTTGACACATGCGTCTTCACTGTCTTCAATGTAATGAAAAGTTCATCTGCGATTTCTTGATTGCTCATTCCCTGAGCGATCAACAATAAAATTTCCTGTTCACGATTCGTCAATTCCTCATGAAGAACATGTCGATTTCGATTCGATAATTGCTCCATCATTTTTGTCGTCACTTCAGGTTCCAGCACACGCTCCCCATTGTAGGTTTTGCGAATGGCATTAGCAATTTCATGCGCGGTAGAGGTTTTCAATAAATACCCCGATGCTCCCGCTTCAATGGCAGGATACACTTTTTCATCATCTATAAAGCTAGTCACAATCAAAATTCGTGCCTCAGGCCATTCCTTCAAAATCTTCTTCGTTGATTCAATTCCATCCATGACCTCCATGACTAGATCCATCAAGATCACGTCTGGTCGAAGCGCCATCGCCTTCTCATAGCCCTCCTCACCATTCTCAGCCTCCCCTACTACTTCTACATCTGATTGAATGGATAGGTAGGAAGAAACACCCAAACGAACCATTTCATGATCATCAACTAATAACACTCGTATCATCTTCTGCCTCCTAGCTTCTATTTTAATATGATCGGCATTTACAGCACCTTTTTAATAACATCAAACACTTCAAACTGGCGCTTGCCTTTACTTTATCATTCTACTGCTGGCGACGTTTCCTTTACAACTGGAACTTTTATCTCAATGCTGGTTCCTTGGCCCTTAAAGCTAATAATCTTAGTGGAGCCGCCAACTCCAGCAATCCGCTCACGAATATTGCGTAATCCGTAGCTTCCTGCATGTTCATCCTTTTCCTCAAACCCAACACCGTCATCGATCACGCGCAACAGAATATTCTGTCCAACAATCTTTAAATACACTTCTAGTTCATTCGCTTTGGCATGCCGCAATGTATTTGATAACAGCTCTTGAACTACTCTAAATAATTGATCTTCAATACTAGGGGAAACTTGAATGTCTTGCACGTCCCATTTCAATTGAATCTGAATTTTTGTTTGCAGTTCTTTTAATAATTGCTCGATTCCTTGACGCAGGCTCTTGCCTTCCAAGCTGATTGGTCGCAGATGAAGCAGCAACGCCCGCATTTCTGATTGTGCCGCATTGATGATATCTGCTACCATGGCTAACTGCTTCTTATAAGGCTCTAGCTCTTCTGAATGTTGAGATTGCTCATTTAACGCAGACATCATCATCATCGCCGCAAAAAGCTGTTGAGAGACCGAATCATGAAGTTCCCTTGCGAGACGATGCCGCTCTTCTTCTAGTATTTTCTCCTTAGCAGTGCCATCGACCATCTGCGGCAGACTGCTTAGCTGCTGCAGCTCTCGTGACATACTCACCAGCTTTTCTTTGATCCGTCTGATGTCATGGTCCACTAAAAGCATTTCCTTATTTTGTGAGATCGCCACATCCAAAGATGGCTGATCATAGTTTCCAGAAGCCAGACTTTGTAATTTCCCTTCAATCTTTCCTAATTGGCGCTTTTCTAAAATAGTCACTAAAAAATAAACCACTGCACTTACTGTCAGAGAAATCACAAGTATATGAAAGAACAATGGAATATAAAAAATTCGTGCGACAAATAATTGCGCAAACATTTGCTTTTTCCCGATCGCGTACATGTATAAGAACAGCGTTGTAAGAATCAATAAAAAAGAGATGAGTCCTGAATAAAGGGATATTTGTAACCGAGAATATTTTCCCATCATACACGAATCACCTCGACGTCCCCAACCAATGTATTGGTCACTATCTTCAATCTTCGGGGGCTTTCATCATAATCCTCACTATAGATCTTAATCGTTTCATTCCGAAGAACTTGTGTATCTTCATCAAAATCCACTTTTCCGTATAATGTCGCATGCTCAAAAAGAATTCCGATCCCATAGGGAACTAAAATTCGCGTGCGGCCAAATCCTTTACGAACGATTACGACACTGTCTTCTTTTGGTAACAATGTATTGCCTAAATCAACAATCGTATCGCCAGCTAAAATCGCTACGTTAATATCGTCCCATTCAAAAACCTGTGTTCCAATTCGATCGTTGCCGATCCAGTTCTGTTTTTTCCGCTCACCATTATGGCTCGTTGGATCTGTCGTTTCTACCATTACTATGCTTTTCTTATTCTTTAGGGAATGATTCGGTATAGAAATACCAGCAATCTCAAAGCCTTTAAGGCCAAGAAAGATCACAGCAAAAATCAACATCAGCCACGTTGCAGGACTATTCACCAGACAAATGATCAAGATGACAGAACCTAAAATCAACTGAAATTTCCCACGCCGATGCTTATGCATCGCCCAATAGATATTTAATACCCCAAAAAGCAACATGATCAGCATCGCTGGATTTGAAGATAGTTGCCACAATAAGAAAATTGCAAGTAAGGCTTCAATGACAATGAAAAAGCGCCATGGACTTTTCATTTATCTTTCCTCCCAACTTATTTTTAATTTATACCTTATTCTACTTTTTTTATACGCTGAATACTATCGGTCTAAGGTCGCAACCTTTTTCTTCCGAACGTAAAAGAAAAGAGGCGACCAGCGCCTCTTTCGTGTTTTTAGTTCTGTTTTACATTCACAATTTTAACTTGCATATTGCCGCCAGGCGTCGCAATCGTTACGACATCTCCAACGACTTTTCCAATTAATGCTTGAGCAATGGGGGAATCATTTGAGATCTTCCCAGTTAAAGGATCTGCTTCCGCTTTCCCAACAATCGTGTATTCCTCTTCTTCGTCATCCGGCAATTCAACGAATGTCACCGTTTTCCCGATTGAGATTTCATCAGAATCAACATTTTCATTGTCAATGATTTGAGCGAAGCGAATCATATTTTCTAATGTATTGATACGACCTTCCACAAAGGCTTGTTCATCCTTCGCAGATTCATACTCAGAGTTTTCAGATAAGTCGCCAAAGCTTCGAGCGATTTTAATTCTTTCAATGATTTCGCCACGTTTTACTGTCTTCAATTGTTCTAATTCCTGCTCTAGTTTTTCTTTTCCTTCTAGAGTCATCGGATAAGTCTTTTCTACCATTTTTCTTCTCCTTCAATCAACAAAATTACGAAAGGTAATCTTTTATAGATTTAATCCACAAAAGATTACCACGTAATGACTATAATGTAAATTGTTTATTTCTCTTTATTCACATATTTTTCGACCAGCTCCATATGCTCTTCGTACGTTTTCGCATAATACACTTTTCCAGTCGAAATATCTGCAACAAAATAAATGTAATCATTCTCCGTTGGATCAAGAACAGCAAGGATCGCTTCTTGACTCGGATTATCAAATGGACCAGGACCATAACCAGCGTTCGTGTATAGGTTATACGGTGAATCCACCTGTGTATCTTTGATCGTTACTACTTCTTTGTGTTCACCTAATGCATAAAGAATTGAGATATCCGATTGCAATGGCATCTGTTGATCGATTCGGTTAAAGAAGACTTGCGCAATTTTCTTGCGGTCGGATTGTGTAACCCCTTCTTTTTCAACTAAGGAAGCCAGCGTCATTACTTCTTGTACATTCAATCCTTTTTCTTTGATCTTACTATAGTAAGGCGTCAATACTTGGTTCGTTGTATCCACCATTTGAGTAACTAAATCTTCCAGACTTCTATTTTTGTGAACATTATAGGTTGCTGGGAACAAGTATCCCTCTAATCGATAACGTACATCCTTGGCGTTTCCTGCGTCTGTTAACAACTCTGGGTACTGATTCTTCAATTGGTCAAAGAATTTTTCATCTTTCATTACTTTGATGAAGTCTTCCTTCTTGAAGTCCGTCTTCTTAGCAATCAGACTAGCAATTTTATCAACATCGTAACCTTCTGGAACCGTCAATTTCGATGCATCATCCAATGGTTCTGCGCTACCGCCTTGTTGCAACTCTTTACTAATTTGATCCAAAGTCATATTTGGTGAAAATTGGTAATAGCCCGCTTGGAAATTCGTCAAATTCTTAAATTTTGTATAGAAGTTAAAGACCATACCATCTCGGATAACATCTCCATCTTCTAAGATATCCCCGATTTGGCGATTCGATGAGCCGCTTGGCACTTCAACCTGTACTAGTTTCTTGTCATTTCTATCTAATGGTTTTAAGCCAGCGCTCACGTAATTATATCCTGAGATGGCTAAAATCCCGGCAACGATCAAAATACCGATCGTCAATATATAAACAATTTTACGGACGACTCGATCCTCTTTGCGACGTTCTGCTCGTTTCAAGTTGCTCTCCTCACTTAGGTCCCCTTCAAATTCTTCGTCCATATGACGAAGTTCATCAAATTTCTCACCGATTCGATGGAAAATCGACGGTTCTTCTTCAACCTCTTTATCCTGTGTTGACTCTTTTTCAACTTTCGGGTTATCCGTTATAGATGAAATTACTTTCGTCGAACTCTTTTTAGAGTTTGGATGTTTCGTTGAAGTTGTTATTGTGTCCTTTTTCGAAGGGTCTGTCTTTTGATCTTTCTTTTCAATCGCTTTTTCTTCATCAACTATGCTTTGAGATGAAGCGGTGCTTGCTTTACGTACCCCTGATTTTTTCTCATTATTTGATGGGCTCGTTTCAGCTTTTTCTGCTTTATTTTTCGTTTCTTCTTTTTTAATTTCTTTCTCAGTCGGTTCAGTCTTCTGCGCAGAGGGAGATGTATCTTTCTTATTTTGTCTATTGCCAAATAAGCGCTCATAGGATGAAGCCAAATCATCATCATCGTGAGTATCTTTTTTTGCTTTCGAAGCTTCAGGTCTCGTGCTTTTTTTTGGTGGAGACGCTGTCTCACGATTTTTTCTGCCCTCTTCTAAAGCCCGCATAATCTGCTCTTTAAAAGATCCTTCTTCTGAGTGTTGGTTTTGATCCTCAGACAAAAAACAACTCCTCCTTACTTCATGTCATAACTTAAACCATTATAC
>NZ_NIBK01000001.1:2218183-2219662 GCF_002174375.1 Enterococcus sp. 12F9_DIV0723
CCCATAGATATTGTATAAATAATTGATAACTTGAAACATCCCACGTAATTTTTCTATATTAACTAAAAAACTGCCAATCCGCTAATTACTAATCGGAAATAGCAGTATTTTATTCGTTAATGAAATAATTCACCTTAGCAAACCCTCAGAGATCAAATATTTTTTTATGCCCACATCAAATGTAAAATGAGAAGTAAACCCAAGTTCTTTTAAGCGAGAAATATCAGAAATGGAGTCTTTGATATCACCATCTCTTTCAGCCAGATATTCAATCGGAAGTTTAATTTTTAGTATCTTATCAATTACCTGAATCAGTTCGTTTAATTTGATAGCGTATCCTGTACCAACATTAAATTGTTTTCCTAATGCTTCTTCCTTGTTAGCTACAAGTAAGAGTGCTTGAATGACATCCTCAATAAAAACGAAATCACGAGATTGCGAGCCGTCGCCAAACAGCGTAAACGCCCCTTCTTCTCCTCTTTGCATTCTTTTGTAACGATCAACTAAAATCGAAATCACTCCACTGTACGGAGATTCAGGATTCTGATTTGGTCCATACACATTAAAAAAACGTACCGCGCTTGTATTTATCCCATAAAGATGATTGTAATCCAGCACATATTGCTCTGCTGCAAATTTATCAATCGCATATGGCGTCAACGGCCGAATGATCGATTCTTCTTTCTTAGGTAATGTTGGCTCATCTCCGTATACTGCTGCTGATGAACTGAAAACCAAGCGCTTCAAATCTTTTTGGTATTTTCTAATCAATTCTAACAATATCAAAACACTCTCAAAGTTAATTCGATGCGTTTCAACTGGACGTTCAACTGAATCCGCTACACTAGCGATTGCTGCTAGATGGAAAATGTAGTCAAACTTATTGTTAGAAAGAATGTCTTTCATTAGTTTTTCGTCAGTAACAGAACCATTAATAAATTTGAGGCTTGAACCCTTGGTTAAGTTTTCTTCTTTTCCCATAGATAGATCGTCAATTACGATTACTGAATTTTCTTTAGATAGGTAATTTGCTAGTGTAGACCCGATGAATCCGGCGCCTCCAGTGATTAAATATTTTTTCATATTTCCACTCCTCAATATTAGGATGCTAATAAATCACGAAAATCACGAAATGATTTCAGTATACTCCTTTTGTTAATGAGAATATATATTGCAAATGCCACAAAGTATACGAGAAAACTTTTCCAGTTACTAAAGAATAAATTACTAAGAATAAACACTATCGTTAGCAGAGTTTCTAATACCTGGGACACAAATAGCTTTTCATCCAAAAATGTATTTAAAAATGTCTCTGCTAAAATACAACGTAATGCCAGAGAGAAAATTATCAGACCAACTGTTAAGTATAAATTACCTACGTAGAAAACTACAAAAAATGATAACAATAAAGTAATCGTCAGAGTCGAGACATTTACTATTAATATAGTTTTTTCCTTTCTTAAAGTTTTCAAGTAAGTA
>NZ_NIBK01000001.1:2219762-2221166 GCF_002174375.1 Enterococcus sp. 12F9_DIV0723
GAGACATTTACTATTAATATAGTTTTTTCCTTTCTTAAAGTTTTCAAGTAAGTATTTAGTAACAGGGACATTCTTCCTTCATATATGACCATAGGAAATAGAATCCCCATATAAATTAAACTCTCATTGTATTCCTGTCTCTTATACACATCTAGATGTGTATAAGAGACAGCTCATATTCGCGATCCTCCTCCAATTGGTAGTTATTTAAAGAAAAAATCTAAATCATACAATACTATTACTAAAAAAGTGCTAAAGAGTTAGAACCCTCAAGCACTCACCTTCAATACACGATGTTCAACTACTTTTTATTCTTTTTTTGAATATACATCGTATAGTTTCAACTCATACATTTTTTTATCTGCAGTAACAACTGTATCCAAAATAAGTCCCGTAACAAGTAACAGCATTGAAAAGGTCATTAAGCCCGTTGCAAGAATTGCAGAAGGTATTTTGTAAATATACCCAGTTTTTAAAAATTCAAAGATGACTGGACCTCCAACTATCAAGCCTAATATGAAAAATAACAAAAACCACATAGTAAAAAAGAAAAGCGGCTTATAATCTTTACACATTTTAAAAATAGTCACTAATACTTTAAATCCATCAGAAAAAGTATCTAACTTTGATTCACTACCTTCGGGCCGATCTCTGTAGTCTATAGGTATCTCAACTAACTTAAATCTTTTATCCAAAGCATGAATAGTGAATTCAGTCTCAATTTGAAATCCGCTGCTCATTACTGGAAAGCTTTTAACAAATTGTCTATTAAATCCTCTATAACCAGTCATTACATCTTTTATATCAGCTTTGTAAAGCTTATTAATAGAATTTTTAACTAAATTATTTCCAAAGTCATGAAAAGCTCTCTTATTTTCATTATAATATGTTCCATTTGATAATCTATCCCCAATAACCCTGTCTCTTATACACATCTAGATGTGTATAAGAGACAGCAGCCGCTGCTCATTACTGGAAAGCTTTTAACAAATTGTCTATTAAATCCTCTATAACCAGTCATTACATCTTTTATATCAGCTTTGTAAAGATGTGTATAAGAGACAGACATTCCTTTAAAGTCTTCAACAATTCATGACAGGCTTCAGCAGGATAAGTATCATCTCCATCTACCATTAGATAAAAATCTGCATCAATATCAAAAAACATCTGACGTATTACATTACCTTTACCTTGTCTTGGTTCTTTTCTTACGATTGCACCTTCTTCAATTGCAATTTGAAAAGTATCATCTGTTGAATTGTTATCATAAACATAAATATTTGCATCAGGTAGTTCTCTTTGAAAATCATTAATTACCTTTTTAATTGTCATTGCCTCATTATAACAAGGAAGCAATATTGCAATTTTTTCTGTCATTTTACTATTCTCCTTAAAAATAAACAC
>NZ_NIBK01000001.1:2226504-2228310 GCF_002174375.1 Enterococcus sp. 12F9_DIV0723
ATATATAAATGAGGCAATTTATTTTGATTAGTTCTTCTTAGGAGTGGAAACATTACTACTCCCACTGCGTTAATAAAGGTCATAAACATGTTTGAGATGCTCAAAGTAAATGATAGTTTACCAAACGTTTCAATTGTCCATCGTTTTTCAACAAAGAAGCGAATTGAGCCGATAATTAACATTCCAGCTATGCTACTTAGCATCAGTTTACTACCAATATTAATATTTTCTAGAATATTTGAGAATTCAGCTTTAATCCTATTGAGCCTATTTACAAAAATCATATCTGAAATTCTCACTACGCCCCAAATCGTAATGATAAGTTTAGAAATTATATCCAAAATAATTAACCAATAGAAATTTCTTCCTCCTAGAAAAAAATAGACCACAATAAAAGATACATATAAATATCTATCTCCTCTAGATAATTGCGCATATTCCTTGATTCTATTAGTAGACTGTAATATATACAGGACAAATGTCTTTGCAATTGTAACAACAGAAACAACGGCTGTGAGAATTAGAATTAAGGATTTGTTTGAAGTTGGTCCGAATATAATGGATCCGATGATTACAAAAGTAGAAATTATTATTTCCATTATCATCAAATACCAAAACTGTGATCCTAAACTTTTTTTATCTAAATCCTCATATTCGCTACCACCGATTTTCAAATAAATTCCATCTACCCAACCAAAATGTAAAAAGCCAACATATGAAGAATAAAAAACATATAGTTGCCAATAACTATATTCTTTAACTCCTAGTAACTTTGGAACAAATAAGTTCAATAATATCGATATTGCTAATGTTGCGAAATTAGCGGCAACAGTGTAGTAAAGATTTTTAATAACTGCTTTTGCTTTAAGGTTCATTTATTACACATCAACTTTCTAAAGGAAGAAATTGCTTATCCAACCTTTTACAGTATATTTTTCCAAGACATCAGAAGAAATATCTTCATAATCCGATTTTAAGAATTCTTCAATGCTCTCAATATTGTCTCTGCCGAGAACAAAAATATTTTTATAATTATAGAAATCAGTTTCTAAAATCGAATAATTATTGGTAACAATTTTTTTCTTGAAAAAAAGCGCCTCAATCGGTCTTAAAGTTTGTCCTTTTTGCTCTGGTTGAACAATATCCAATAAAGCTCTCGAATTTGCTTCGATATTTAATAGCTCTTTATAAGATATCCTATCCTCATAATCATAAGAGTCACTAGAATTTTTATTAGAATTGACAATATATAAATAAGTTGAAATATTTTTTTCGTTAAACTTACATTTCAAGTCAAGTAATTGCCTTAACCTTCCTTTGTCCAATCCAACAAAGCTTAGATCATACTTGATCTCATTACTTAAATTGTTAAACATCTCATGATCAATAAACTGATTATTACTTCTCAAATGATATTTCTGGCAATCATCTTTGTCAAAGCTCCAAATTTCACAATCAAGTTCTTTATAAAATCTTATTGGTGTATCCTTTGATACAGGATTACTATACCAAACGATTATTCTAATAGAAGGAAACTTTTTATTTATATATCGAACAATTGGAATTGAATACACATGAGAGTTTAAGATCTGTCTCTTATACACATCTAGATGTGTATAAGAGACAGTTTGAAAGTAGACCATTTTTTTGTTAATCGTTTGTCTTCTTGCAAAATGAACTATAGTCAATGAAAAGATAGTAAGTATAATTGATGTCAGCATCGATTTTTGGTAGTAAAAAAAAGTAGAACAAAATGAAATTAATACAAAAAAAATATAGCCTGAAGCTCTCATATTCGCGATCCTC
>NZ_NIBK01000001.1:2231273-2335454 GCF_002174375.1 Enterococcus sp. 12F9_DIV0723
TCTTCATATAATTACCGTATCTTAGCGTCAAAAAATCACTTCTGTTTTTTATAGCCAAAAATTTTCTTCCCTCAAATTCAACATCTTCAAACTCTTTAAACCAATCTGTTGGAAATACTCCCCAATTTATATTTATGAACTCTAAGTACCCACAGTAATCTGACCGGTTAACATCATACCTTCTAGTTGCTTCACTGTATTTTATTCTCCAATAATTGTCATCACCAATTTTTTTTAACTTCTTATGATACAATGACTTAATAATTAATTTACCAAGAGATTTTATTAAAGAATACGACCTAGCATACGCTAAACCAAGTGTATCCATCATATTTATTCGGTATGATTCACATTCTAGTTGATATTTATCTTGCTCTTCTTTATTTTTCGGGATACCATCAATTGGAAAAATATCAACAAACACACCAAACTCGGGATCTTCATAACTAAAAAATTGTTTAGATTTGGCAGTTGTTTCCGTATCAACCAATTTTGCAAATGGATAGCGATAATTAGTTGAAGTTTCAAAGCTTAATAATTTAAATTTTGAAGACTCTTTCGATAATAACTTCATTAATTGATCATAATCATCTCTTATCATAACAATATCAATGTCATCATCCCATGGAATAAAACCAGAATGTCTTTCAACGCCAATCAAACTTCCATAGAAGATTGAATACTTTAAGTCATTTCCCCTACAGATTTCATCAATATAACTAAGAATATCTAAACTTCGTCCTTGAACCTCTGTAATTGTCAACTTTTTCATTTCAAACCACCTATTTATTTTTTTTGTTAATTACTCCATTTTGAAATTTAGATAGTAGTTTATAAAATGATAAGCTTATCATCAACATACTAAGCGCTAGTTTTCTATTTCTCGTAAAAATTTTATTCTTCATAATGAACATATAGTTTGTTTTCAGATAATTCACTATAGTATTAATTTCTGGAACTGATTTTTCCATGTCTGCATTGACAATTTTATCTAATACCAAGAAATTAGCAAAACACACACGTTGATGAGCAGCATCTTCAATTTCTTTCGAACGACCTGCTACTTTTCTTTCATTCTGTTCCCAGGCTGTTATATATTCTAAATGTTTTTTTGAGAAAGTTTGACTAGTAATACTGTCATCTCGATGGTAATAATAATACCTCTGCTTTGTATCCACGACTATTCTTTCGCACTGATCAAGAATACCGACTATAGTAAATGAATCTTCATGATATTTTCCAAGAGGGTATCTCAATTCAGAAAATATCGATCTGCTGTATAATTTATTAACTGCGTGGTCTGAAATTTGATTACCGTGAAAAATGAGTACAGTTGCTTCATCTTGATTAAGAACCATGTACTTCTCAGCTTTTTTTTCAGGTTCTTTTCCTTCATATACATGATAGATTCCACAAATTGACAAGTTTGCATCTTCTTTAACAATGTTGGTATAAAGAAGTTCAAACATATCCTTTGCAATATAATCATCACTATCAATAAAACCAAGATACTTTCCATTAGCTACATCAATCCCAGCGTTTCTTGCATCACTTAATCCGCCATTTAATTTATGAATTACTTTGACACGAGAATCTTTCTTAGCATATTGATCACAAATTGCTCCTGAATTATCCGGAGATCCATCATCAACTAATATTAATTCAAAATCTTTAAACGTTTGATTTAAAATGGAATCCACACATTTATTTAAATATTTCTCTACGTTATATACTGGAACAATAATACTTATCTCGCACATTAGACTAGCTCATTTCTGATTAATTCTACTGTATTTTTTAAAGCTTCATTCAAGCCAAATAAAGGTTTCCATCCGATGGATTCAATTTTATTTGAAGCTAAGATAGCTTGGCTTGCTTTTGAAAAACCCTTGCGCTCTTCTTCGTCTGGTAAATCAAGAATGATTTCTTTCTGATTTATATTTGCTAAATTTTGAGCCAAATCTTTAAGATGCATATCAAACTCTGGGACTGCAATATTATAAGCTTCACCATTTCCTCCATGCGCCAATAGGTAAAGTAAACTATACACTACATCTCCGACATACGCATAAGAAAAATATTGATTTCCTTCACTTTTCAAAACAATATCCTCATTATTCACAGCATTCATAATAAATTGAGAGGACGCTTTTGAATCATTCAGCAACATCGTAGGTCCAAAGGTACGACAAATACGAGGGATAACAATATCTAAATCATGCTTAGCAATATATGCTTGACACAGACTTTCACTAGCTCGTTTTCCCTCTGGGTAGCCGGCTCTTAAAGTATTGCAATCAATATAGCCACAATAATCTTCAGTGAACTTCTCCACGTCTCCTCTATTTTCACCATAGATTTCAACGGTTGATAGAAAGGCTATTCGTTTCGGTTTAGTATTAACTGCAAATTCCAATACCTGCTGTGTTCCCATTAAATTGGTCATAATTGTACCAATGGGATCTGAAGAATATGCTCTTGGATGTGTATTACTAGCTCCGTGGAAAATATAATCTACGTCTTTGCTAAGACTAATCGGCTGAGTTACGTCACCCTCCACCATATGAAAAAAAGGAGTGTTTAAATACATAGAAAAGCGTTTTTCCAAACGTTGCAGGCTTCTTCCCATTGCATAGACATGTATATTCGATTTGTATTTCACATTTCGATTCATCAAAACGTCGATCATATATGAACCAATCATTCCAGTTGCACCAATAATCAAAAAGGAGTGGTTATCGATCTTGTTCCAATCGTTTTTCGCATGATTAATCTTATCTAACTCCGCTAAATAGATTTCATTTTCTAATAACACACTTCCACCTCTAATCCTTCATTTTCAAATATGCTTTAAAGAGTTCTAAATCATCTTTAGTCGTCAATTTGATATTTTTATCCGAACCTGCTGCGAAATACAGAGTTTCACCAAGTTCAACCATCATAGTATTTGTATAAGAAGAATCCGTCATTCCGATATCTTCCTTAATGGCTTTATCATATGCCCAGTTCAATTTACCGAATTGATAAGCCTGAGGTGTTGAAACTCGACGTAATGTATTTCGATCAATATATTGCTTTGTCGTTTCTTCTGTATCTTTCAAGAAAATTTGTTCATTATACGGAAGTGAAGTTACACCGTTACCATGCTCTTGACATTTAACGATGACATCAGACAAAACGATTTCATCGACTAATGGACGGATCCCATCGTGAATAATAATTGTATCGTTCTCTTCAGAGTAGTCTTTAAGGAATTGAACACCATTGTTGATGGATTCTTGTCCCTTCGATCCTCCAGAAATAATCCACTGAACTTTTTTTAGTCCATATTCCTTAATATAGCCCCATAACGTTTCTTCCCAACCGTGTTTACATACGACCAATACTCGGTCAACCATGGGATGCTGTTCGAAAGATTCAAGAGTATAAATGATTATCGGTTTCCCTTCGATTGTAATAAATTGTTTAGGAATGTCTTGCCCCATTCTTTTTCCAACGCCACCGGCAATAATCAATGCTGTAATCACTTATTTGTCCTCCTTATTAGTTAAATAGTAAATATCTTTATATTTTTTATATGAATTATCTGGATCAATAAATACCGTTTCATGATGAGCCGTTCTCTGATTTTCTGGTGGTAGTCTCATATAATCTCCAAAGACATTCGACAGATAATTATCATAACCTATTGGTATCGGTAGTTCTACATCTTCAAACGCAGTTTTCTTGGCAGCAGAAAAATCTTTTTCAGGATATACATTCCCCATGTATTTAGGTCCTACACATAGTTCTGTAACAAAACCTGTAGTCGTAGAATTATATTTCATCATTTTTTTTTCAGCAAATTTCCACACATGATATTTTTTTTGTTGACTTGGTGCCAAGTATAAGAGAACTTTACCCAATCCAGCAAAAAACTTCCCATGATTTTGTGGGATTTGTTGGCTACAATAAATAGCATATACTAAAGCCCAAAACTTTTGGATTTTTCTCTGAAAACTTTTAGTCGGGGCTATGTCCAAGGGGAAAATATCAATTTGAATTCCATGAACAATAGCTAAGTCCGCTTGATAAGTTTTTATGAAGGTAGTTTCTTTATCTCGCATAGTTGTGAAAGAGTTGCGGTCATTGTAATCTTTATTAGCTCTCAGTAAAGTATATCTGCCATTGTCCTCCTGCTCTGCCCATAATTTTATCAATCTATCATAATCATCTCTAGGCATAAAAAAATCTAAATCATCATCCCATGGAATAAAACCTTGATGACGAATTGAACCGATAGCTCCACCTCCACATAAATAACATAGCAACCCATTTTTATCACAAAAATCAGAAA
The DNA here is from genome assembly GCF_002174375.1 of Enterococcus sp. 12F9_DIV0723. Lineage (NCBI taxonomy): Bacteria > Bacillati > Bacillota > Bacilli > Lactobacillales > Enterococcaceae > Enterococcus > Enterococcus sp. 12F9_DIV0723. Next base: position 2,235,610 of record NZ_NIBK01000001.1, read on the forward strand.
AATATTTTGCAAGTTTTAAACTATTCTCTTGCACTCGACGTAATTGTTTATCTTTACTGTACATACAATACCTCAATCATCAATATTTTCTCTTCAATAAAGCCATTACCCCAGGCATCTTTGTATCCACAAAAGCTCCGGTATTAAGTACTAAGAGAAGTAATGGTTTTGGCATATTAAAAAGAAGTTTAGTAATTTTTTTTGTTGTAGTATCAGTTACAGCAATCTTTCTTGCCTCTATAATCGACACATCATTCAATATTGTATTAATTTCAAGTTTCTTTTGTTTTCTAGTAATTTTCTCTGTTTCTAAAATAGAAAAAATTACTGATGTCGTTCCTTTAAGTAACAAGGCTGCCATGCCTTCCTTATTTTCGTAATTAGTAATAGCATTGCTTCGATTATAGAATTCTTTAAAAGTAGCGAACTTCTCTTCACTATACTGATTAGTAATTCCTTGACCGCCGTCAAATTCATAAACATACTCAACTTTAGGATTCATAAAAACTAGAGAACAGTGCTTATAGTATTCCAGATTAAAAATCCGATCTTCACAACTATGATAGTCTTTAAAACGAATCTTATTTTTAATAATTGTATCTCTTCTATAACATTTGTTCCATACAACATACATTAACTGTTTATTCATTAGTTCATACATATTAGATAAAAATTCTTCATTGTCATCATAAACATGTTCAGTTATTAAGTATTCCTTTTCATCAGCAACCTTTTCCTGATTCAGTGTTCTAAAGGTAAAAGAACTGATAATCAAGTCTAGCTTAGGGTAATCAGAAATAATTGATGCATAGTCATCTAATATTGTTTTTTCAGGATAATCATCCGCATCAAAGAATAAAAGATACTCTCCTTTTGCACGTTCTATACCGTAATTTCTAGCCAAACCAGGGCCTTCATTTTTCTTAGTAAACAGATGAAACCTAGGATCATCACCAATGCTGTCGTTTACTAATCTCTCCGTACCATCAGTAGATCCGTCATTGACTAATATTATTTCAAAGTTAATGTTAGCAAACTCTTTTAAAACGTCAATTGTTCTAATAATACTAACTTCAGCGTTAAAAACTGGAATAATAATACTAAATTTTGGTGTAGACATTCTTTCACCCCGAATTATTGAAGAATTTTCTCTCTTGGAAAATCCATTTTATCTAATGATGTACATATTTCCTCTTCTTCTAATCCTTGCGAAGAAACTTTATCGAACAGAATCTTAATCGTCTGTAATAGAATTTTTAAATCCAGCATAAAAGAATACTTCTTGATATACAACAAGTCAAATTTTAATTTGCTGTTGTAGTCCGAAGCATACTTCCCATAAACCTGAGCGTACCCCGTGATTCCTGCACGAACGTTATGGCGTAGATAGTAGTAAGGATTCTCTTTATTAAATTGCTCCACAAAAAATGGGCGTTCCGGCCGAGGCCCGACAATGGACATATCCCCTTTAAGAACATTGATCAATTGAGGTAATTCATCGAAACGTACTGCACGAATAAATTTGCCCACCGGCGTTACCCGAGCATCGTTACTTTTAGCTAAAACAGGACCCGATTTTGATTCAGCCGTCGCGCTCATTGACCGAAATTTGTAGATTGGAAATTCTCTTTGATCTTGAGTAATTCGTATTTGCTTATAAATAATTGGACCAGGCGATGTTACTTTAACTAAAATTGCAGTAACCAACATGAATGGAGAGGCTATTACTAGTAAAATCAGTGAAACTAAAATATCAAAAATACGCTTAAACATCGCATCTTCAGAAGGGATTCTAAAGCCAGATGATTCAATGATGCTTTCATCTTCAAAGTTCATGATGTTAGGATTGATCGTCACTAAATTTTCAAACGTCGTATTTAAGAATAGCTTCTTTTCTTTTTTAGTGACTAACTGATAGACTTTCAGCTTCTCTAATTCTTCAATATCCGAAGCTAGATACACGATATCTAAATCATCAATAATTTCAACCAAATTCTCATAAAAATGATCTATCACGACAGATTGCACTTTATGTTTATTGTTTTTTTGTGAGCCAAAATTTTGAATTGCCGGTGCGACATCCTTCTCAAATCCCAAGATAGTAATTTTCTTATCTGAACTTAGCTTCATATACGCTTTATAGATAATCGTACGATAAATGATCAATAATATCGTTCCTAAAAGAAAAGAAATCAAAATTACAGTTCTCGGAAAAGCAAACCACCGCCCCGCAAAGGTAATGATCATAATCCCTAATGACATAAGAAATTGGCCAATAACTGTTACAAAGACAATGTCACTCATAATTCGATTGTAGAAAACATAAGCACCTAGTAAAACATTCAATATAATAAAGAAAAGAGAAATAAACAATGCAGAACTTTCAAACGTTTGAAAGTTTCTGACTGGAATACTTCCACCAAATTTTAGCAAGAAACTAAAGTAGATGGAGACATTATAAACGATCACGTCCATCAAAATAATAAATAGTCGACGTGCGGCGCTCCATTCGCCATTTTTATTCATACAAACACTCCTAATCCACAAAATAATCCATTACACATCTTACCATACAGGCTATAAAAAGAGTAGTATTCGTAAAAAAAGTAATAAAAAAGAAAAGAATAAAAAGCGACTAAATCAACTGATTTAATCGCTTTTCCATCTAAATTAAGACTTGATTATTTAGGAAAAATTATAGAATAAATAATTAAAACTTGAGTGTATATTTTTCCATTTAATCTTGAGGAAAAAGAAATATTTTAGAAAAACGGGTTCCAGAGAATATATGTGACTGCATGTTTCCTGCTAATACTTGATGCCATATCCGATTTTCCTTGGAACTATTCCCCCAAAAAATACCAATATGACAATCATAGTTGATATCACTCCAAACAGGATCAAAGTATATAATATCTCCTTTTTGGGCTTTTCCACTTTTTAACAAAGCATCGACTGAATTGAACGTATAATATTCTGTATTTCTCATCAAAGCATCGCGCCAATTATAGGCATTTGCGTAGCTACCCCACCCTTGTGTAATTCCCGATATACGTTGCAAATTTCCACCACTTCGTCGCATCACACATGCTACAAATCCTGTACAGTTCATTCCAGGACCATATTGATTTGGCGCACCATATGGCACCATATAAGGCTCGGGGTTACTTGAATTTAATCCTCGATAGGGAGTACCTAAATAAAAGCGATCATTTTGATGGGCAGTTAGCTCATTTATTATTCGTTGCCGGCTCGTTCCTAAATAGTGAGCCGCACCTCTTCTTTCTCTAACGGCCCCACTATTGACATATCCCAACCATTTCCCATTCGATTCATACAGTGAATAATAGGTAGAACCATTCATATGTTTGTAATACCATTTTATTTGATAGGTTTTATTAATCAGTGAATTGGTACGTAGTTTCTCTTTCCAACTAAAATTATTCCAAATAGAATAGCCGCTCTTAACTACAAGTACCGATTTATTCATCGAAAATCCTGTTCCTTGAGCACCGTTTGCTTTGGAAACACCATCTTCATTTAAGTAGCCTTGCCATTTCCCTTTATTATCATACAAAGACAGGTACTTCGTTCCATTATAATGCCGGTACCATCCAGTAACTTTATACGTTTTAGTATTCATCTGTTTTGTTGAAACTCCAGTTTTGAAATGAAAATCTTTCCAAATTGTCCAATTATTTTTATTAACCGTAACGTATTGAGTAGTTCCGTTCCATTTTCCACCTGGATTATTAACGTTTTGAGCTCCATCCTCATTCAAATATCCTTGCCATTTTCCCTTGTTGTCATACACAGACAAGTACTTCGAACCGTTGTAATGACGATACCACCCGGTTACTCTATAAGTACGTTGATAAAGACTTTTCGTTGAACTACCCAAGTTAAAATTGAAATCCTTCCAAATTGTCCAATTATTTTTAGTTACGGTTATATACTGATTCGCACTGTTCCATTTCCCCCCAGGACTACCAACTATTTCAGTCCCACCTTCATTCAAATATCCTTGCCACTTACCTCTACCATCATAAACAGATAAGTATTTTGTTCCATTAAAATGATAGTAAAAACCCGTAACCCGATAAGTACGTTGATAAAGATTTTTCGTTGAACTACCCGAGTTAAAATTGAAATCCTTCCAAATTGCCCAATTATTTTTAATTACAGTTATATACTGATTCGTCCCGTACCATTTGCCGCCAAGCGTAGTGACTTTTTCAGTTGCCCCTTCATTCAAATACCCCTGCCATTGCCCTTGATTGTCATAAACAGACAAATATTTCATCCCATTAAAATGATTATAGTAACCTGCCACTCGATACGTGCGTTGGTAGATATTTTTGGTCGAACTTCCTATGTTAAAATTGAAATCTTTCCAAATTGTCCAGTTACTTTTCGTAATAGTGATATATTGATTTGTTCCGAACCAAACACCCCCTTGGTTTCCGGCTTTCTTGATCGTCCCTTCTTCCACAATACCTCTAAAAGTATTGTTACTATCATAGAGTGAATAATACTTCTTTCCATTATAATGGTAATACCACTCCTTGACATTGAAGGTTTTCTCTGCGATTGCTGCCGTCGATCCTAGTTCCTCAAGATCCAAATTTTTCCAAACCTTTTGATCCTTTTTTACGACTGAATAATATTCATTCATTGAATGTTTTTTACCTGCCGGATGAGAACCTATTTCAACTGCTTTTGCATTGACGACACCGATTGATTGATCAGAAGAATCCTTTAATAAGAAATACTTTTCTCCATTGAAATGATTATAAAATCCTTCAACTTTAAACGTACGATCTTTGAATGCTTCTGTTGTTCCGTATTCTTGGAAATCAGGAGTGAACATTTTTTCGGTTGTTGAGGAAATACTTGCAAACTTATCTGTCTCCTGAATTAGTTTACCCTCTTCTCCAACTACTATTTCAGTGCTTGACGGAAGAATATACCCCAACTCTTCTTTAGGAGTAGTTAGCAAATAATACTCTGTACCTTCTTCGCTTATCATCTTTTGTGCAGAGAAAGTTTTCTGATAGTTTTTCCCACTGTCGTTAATTCTTTCTCCACCAAGTTCCTTTAACAGAACATAGTTTTCATGTGTAATAGAAATATAGAACTTTTCTCCTATTCGTTCCGCGCGTACTTTGGGGATACCATTATCTATTACGTCATGTTGGGATTCTTCTGTTGATATTTCATTGTTCGTTGTTGCTGTTGATTCAATTGTTTCTGAGTTATATGTTGAAGAATCGTTAGTCTGTTCTGATTCAGCAAGGGTGTCATCAGTACTGTTTACTTCTGACTGCACCATGCTCGATAATTCTCTACTCTCTATTGTTGATTCTTCATTTGAATACGTAAATCCTACTAATGGTAAACACAAAAGAACTAACAAAGATAAGTTAAGTAACATTTTTTTCTTTTTCATAGCCAATGCCAAATAACCAAAAAATGATTATTTGACACACCTCCCAACTTTCCCTAATCTGATTATCACTATTTTATCATATTAGATGTGTGGAAAGCTCTTATAAAATATAAAAAAGAGTAACCAATGGTTTGGTTACTCACTTCCCTACCCTCACCGAGAAGTCTCCTCCGACTCTCGTCAAGTTTGGATTATAATAAGGATCGTTTTCGATATACTTGGTCCACGTATCTTCCATGTACTTGGTTTCTTTTTCGAATCGAGCTTGTTTTTCTGGCGTATTTTCGTAGCCGCGAGATTGGGATTCGAAGTGATACAATTCAGCACCATGCAGCCATACGTTATTGTGTCCTTTTTCGTATTCTCGCAAACATAAATCAACGTCGTTAAAGGCAACTGTTAGCTCTTCATCAAAACCATTCAATTCAGCAAAGTCTTTTGCACGTATCATTAGGCATGCAGCGGTAACTGCTAAGTAATCGACATTGATCTCTAATTTCCCGAAATAACCAAAATCTCCGCGTGGGAAGGTATGATGCCCATGACCAGCGGCACCACCCATGCCTAGAATGACTCCAGCATGTTGGATCGTATTATTAGGGTAGTATAATTTGGCACCGACACATCCGATACGATCAAACTGTGCAAAGGAGACCATCTTGGTCATCCATTCTGGTGTGATGACTTCGGTATCGTTATTCAAGAATAGCAGATATTTTCCTTTTGCGACTTTCGCGGCTAAGTTGTTGATGCGAGAGTAGTTGAAGGGAATATCGATTGATTCTACTACAAAGCGATCACCTAATTGTTTCTGGTAGTTTGCATAAAGGTCCTGCATCTCAGGCTGATCGCTGCCGTTATCGGCCATGACGATTTCGTAATTTGGATACGTTGTTTTTTCAATGATTGAATCGATACAGCGTTTTACATCGTCATAACCATTTCGCGTGGGAATAATTATACTCACCAAATCCTCGGACAACACTTTATAATCGACATCGTAAAGTCCGTTTCCAGCTGCATGATTCACGGTCGCTTGAATTCCGCGTCGTTGTATTGCATCTTGAACAGCTTTTAAGCCAGCATCGAACGCGTAACTCTTGGTTGATTGATCCGCCGCAGTTGAACTTGGTAAAATACGCCAATAATACAGCACTTGCGGGATATGAGCGATTCTCTCTGAAGGGATTTGCTCAGTAAAGCGTAAGACGAGATCGTAGTCTTGCGACCCTTCATAGCCGACTCGGAAGCCACCGATTTTCTCCATGATTGAGCGACGATAGACACCCAGGTGAGAAATATAATTGGTCCCTAACAATAAATCCGGTGACCAATCCGGCTTGAATGCTGGATCAAAACGTTTGCCATCCATATCGATCTTGTCTTCATCGCTATAGATCAAATCCAAATCAGAATTTTGATTCAAACGTTTTGCGACTTCATACAGCGCGATCGGTGCTAACTCATCATCATTATCTAATAACGCAACGAATTCACCTGTAGCAATCTCTAACGCAGAGTTAGTTGCTTTCGAGATGTGTCCATTCTCAGAACGGAACACGATCTTGATTCGTGAATCTAGAGCGGCGTATTTTTCTAATAGCGGTCTAACTGACGCATCGGTAGAGTGATCATCCGCCATACACAATTCCCAGTTTGGATAAAACTGATTTTGAACGGATTCGATACATTTTGCTAGCCATTTTTCTTCTACATTATATACCGGCATCAAAATCGAAATCACGGGTTGGTAATTAAAGGCTGCAATTTCTGACTTAATCGATTCAAGGTCCCAATTTTCATTTTCAGCGATCCATGTTTGATAGGTTTCATCAGATTGCTTTGATTGTTCTAGCTTGATGCGTCTCAGCGTCCCCTTGATCCCATTACGCTTCAGATAGCCCAGACCTCTACGTGCTTTTCCATAAATTGCATGAATCTGCGACGGTTGTTTTGGCTCTTTCATGATTTCTTCATTCGGTGTAAAAGCCTTACTTTGAATGTGGTCTCTAAAAACAAAATCAAGGGTAAGAGGCACAGATGGATCGGCTGCTTCAATCGTTATATTAAACCCCACAGCAAGACTGGCACTCGTTTTATGAGCGGCTGCTACATCCGAACGAGGATACCACTCGATTTTGTCATTGATCACATTCTCAGAATGGATTTCGATCGTTGGTACTGCTTTTGAATCCAGATCGAGCGCCCATCCTTTTATTTCCATTTGTTTTGTTTTTGGATGATACCTGCATTGATCAATGCAAACTTGTTCATTTTTTGCCATTGGATTACCCTCCTATGCTGAATTGATTTGGATTGATCAATGGATCGTTCAATTCTTGAGAATACTTTTTCGCTAACGTTGCGTAGGCATCACTTTTTACACTAAAATGATTTTCACCAGGATAGCGAACTTCGAAGTAAGGATCGAAAATCAATCGTTTGTGTTCTTTTGACAATCGAATTGAGAAGTCAATTCCCTTAACTTGCGTCGGTAAAGACAAATCGAAGCCTCCTAAAGCTAAGAAATCCGCTTTTGTAAGGATCATCACGTCTTCTGTTGCCGTATAAATTTCACGTGGCAATGTGGGACGGAAATAGGTTCCGATAGTCTTGTTCGATAGGCCTTGCTGTTCGTATACGACCCGCTCATTTTCTGGATCAAGCAGTACCCCGCAATTCAAGATTGCGTCATCTTTACTGATCACTTTACCCGTTACCGCATGGACATCTGGAAGACGGACAAAGTTCATCGCTTCTTTCAGCCAGGTATTTTTGGTTGGAACCAATTCTTCTGCTAAGAAAACGAGATACTCTCCTGTCGCTTCCTTAGCCAGCTCATTTTCATTTTTTCCTTCAATCACGCGAATGCGCTCGTCAGCAATGGGCGAGTGTGGCATCAAAATTTCAATATCCGTCCAGTCAGTGGCTAAAAGTGCCGTCAGTTGTTTTTCGCTGGGATTGCCGCTTAAAATGATTGAAACCTTTGGCTCTGCTTCATAGCTGAAGTCAATTTTATACGCACCATAATTTTTCGTCATTGTTACGACACCCTTAAGCTTTCGACGCTCCAGCGCTGCCTGCAAAGCATTTTGGCCAGCCACATAAGCGTATTCTTTGCTTTGAGGATCCATCGCTACAGAAGTCTCGATCGTTCGCCAATGGTACAGAATATTGGGAATATGGTAAATTTCCTTTGCGGCTTCGGTAGCACGTAAAACAAAATCATAGTCTTGGCTTCCGTTAAATTCCGTTCTCAATCCACCCACGGCATCAATGACCGAACGCTTCACAACAACAAAATGGGTGATGTAATTGTGTCCTAAGAGCAACGTTTCATTCCAATTAGGTTTGAAGAATGGATCGAATCGTTTGCCACTCATCGAAAGCTTGTCTTCATCTGTATAAATGAATTCACGGTTCTGATTTTCATTCAGTGCGTTGATAACTGCCAATAATGCTGTATCTGCCAAAATATCGTCGTTGTCTAAAAAGCCGATATATTCTCCAGTTGTGATAGCAATCGCAGAATTTGTTGCTTCAGAGATATGACCATTTTTTTCGCGTAAAACAATTTTTACACGTTCATCCGCAGCAGCCAATTCCTGCAACAGTGGTTTGATATGCGCTTTAGGAGACGCATCATCTGCCAAACAAAGCTCCCAGTTTTGGTACACTTGATCCGTTAATGATTTTACACACGCGCGCAGCCATTTTTCATCTACATTGTAAACCGGCACGACAAGAGAAATTTTCGGTTGAAAAGGCAATTCTTTAGATGCTTCGATCAATTGCTCTCGTGTGGGTGCTTCGACCTTCGTCATCCATTCTTCGTAGTTGGCGCTTAACAGCTTCGAGCGTTGATAGTTTTTCACTGCACCAGCAAAGCCATTTCGTTTGATTGATCCCAATAAATGACGGATTTTTTTTGTTACCGGCGGATTTTTCGGTTTTGCATTTTTCGCGACAATCGGATAGATCTGATCGTGATCATCAATTACTAGTAGTTTAATGTCATCCACTACCTGCCTATTTTTAACTGTTAAAATAAATCCAAATTTTTCAGTCGAATCAATCCCGAAAACTTCATTCACATCAGGACGATAAATAGCATTCACTTGTACAGCATTCATCGAGTCTGCCAGTAGATAGTCCAGTGGCAAATGATGTGCTTCTGAAAATCCCCAGCCTTTGATGATAGCTTCATTTTCAGCCTCGTTGTTTTCAATCGACTCAATTGTTAGTTTGATTCCGTTCATTTCAGGTGTTGCTTCCTCAAATGGAATGGTCTTCAATTGATAATCGTACTTATCGAAATAGTGCAATTTCAGTGAAAGAAGACGATTCTTCTCTTTTTCGTTCGCGACATCCTGCATGACTTTCACTTCAGAGGAAATAAATTCTTCTTCATTCAAAACATTGACAGAGACCGTAAATTCCTTGCCTGCAACCAACGTACCGTCGATAATGACATACGGTTCTTCTTTAATATTAGGGAATAAAAACAGGTCCTCTTGATACCAAGAAGCATTTGTTTCTTCGATCGGTAATAGTTTGTTTCCAACTACGATAGATAATTCGATTGTTGCAGGCACTTTACCGATTACTACTCGTAGTTTTTCTGCGTTAGACGGTGCTTGATGAACCGTTGTTTTATTTTCATTGGTTTGATTATTAAAAATATACGGTTCGATCTCGAATGTGTCCTCTATTAAATAAGCCAATTGTACTTGCTTGTTGTAATTGGAGTTCACAGGTACCACACGTTCTGGCTGTTCCACAGGTTCTTTGCGCAAAGCATAAAAGTATTGATAAACTTCCCCAAAAGGACGATTTTTGAAATCATAACGTACCATTTCAGGCAGTTCTTCATAGCTAGCTGACAATTCATTTTGTCCAACTTGAGCATAGGTAAAGTCTTCTCGCCGAACGGCTAATCCGATTCGCTCAAACAGTTCTTCAAAGCCTTGTTGTGTGTAGAAGCTATTGTGTGTGCGATCCAAAAGACCGTATTGCTTCCAATTCAATTTATTATTGAACAAGTCAATCAAAACAGAATTATGAGCCAAGTTCGGGAACGTCAACAAAATTTCTCCGTTAGGCGCCAAAAATTTGCTGGCTTCTTGTAGTGCTCTCTCTGAATCGGTCAAATGCTCTAACACGTCCGCAAAAATAATGAAATCGAAGGTTTTAGTCGCAAAATGATCGTTCCATTTGTATTCTTCAATATTTCCTAAAAAGCCGTCCTGGGAGAAGCCCATGACGTGCTTAAATAAGACCGGATCGAATTCAACGATCGATACTTCACATTTTTTTTCATTGATCAGATACTGAGTCATCCGACCATTGCCAGGACCAAATTCTAAGACAGTCGAACCTTCTGTAATCTGACTGATAATTTTCCCGACACTTGTATGTTCTTCCAAAGACAAATCAAAATCATACTTCATTATTTAATCGTGTCCTTCCACTTATGATCCAAAACGACGATGCCTTCACCGACATATTTACCGGAGATAAACATAGTCATATATCTCGTTTTGTAAACTAGCGGCACCGTTGCATTTTCTTCAAAAAGGGCCACGTCAAAATAGTATTCGCCGCCTAAAAGTGCCATTTTTTCATATTCAAGATAAAAGACATTCTCTCCCTTTTTCCAAGGAATCGATTCTTCATCTAACAGTGTATTCAAGCCGCAAACATAGTTATTATCTACTGTACGAATCGCGACACCTAGAACTGGTTTTTTAATAGAGTCGTCTTTGACATTATAGGTCACCTTCACTACGACCTTGCTATCTTGTTCGATGATCTCTAACGGTTGCAGATCTCCGTCCAATAATTCAGCAGATTTTACTTCCACAATATCGTAAGCAGAAAATTCTTCTGATGTTGAATTGTCGCGATCGACGGTTTTTAATGATTTCTTCTTCAGGAAGTTTTCGTAATCTTCCGTGATCTCCATCGTTTCGCCTTCTGCTTCTACTACACCATTTTTCAACCAATATACCCGGTCACAAAAACGACGCACCGCATTAACATCGTGGGAAACGAAAAGAATCGTTTTCCCCGCATTGCGCAGCTCAGTAAATTTTTCCATACACTTTAATTGGAACTCTAAGTCCCCTACGGCCAACGCTTCATCGACGATCAGAATGTCCGGGTCAACATTGATAGCTACCGCAAAAGCCAAACGGACAAACATCCCGCTGGAATATGTTTTAACTGGCTGATACAAGTGGTCGCCAATATCTGCAAAATTGATGATATCATCGACCTTCTCAGCCATTTCTTCACGAGAGTACCCTAATACCATTCCGTTTAGGAAAATGTTGTCGTACCCGCTGTATTCTGGATTGAATCCTGAACCCAGCTCCAAAAGTGCCGCGATGTTTCCTTCAATTTTCACTTCTCCTTCAGAAGGAGTCAGTACGCCGGTAATGATTTTTAAAATAGTCGATTTTCCCGACCCATTTTCTCCAATGAAACCAATCATCTCACCTTTTTTCACTTCAACGTTAACGTCATTCAACGCGTAAAAGACATCGTGGTACACTTTTCTTGTTGGACTTAAAGCTTCTTTCAAACGATCAGAAGGTTTCTTATACATATCGTATTTCTTTGTTAAGTGGTTAATTTCAATTACTGTTTCAGTCATTTAACTTTATCTCCTTATAACACATCAGAAAAATGTGGTTTCAAGCGTTTGAAGACGATGCTGCCTACGACTAATAAAATCAATGTCACAGCCCAAAAATAAATCGTCAATAATGGTTTTTCCCAAAACCATTGCTCGCCAAAGAACGCGTCTCGATAACCTTGGACGACATAGAACATCGGATTGAATTTCAAAATAAACTGGATTGTTGGATGTGCCGCAAATTGGTTGATACTCCATAGAACCGGGGTTCCCCACATCAACGCTTGCATAATCACACCAATAAATTGATTGATGTCTGGGAAGAACGGTTGGATCGAAGATGTGATCCAAGTCAGTCCCGTCAAAAACATCATCATCGCAAAAAGATAATAAAACATCTGTAAAATATGCAGACCCGGTACTACATGGTTAAAGATCCCTACGATCAATGCAATAATAATAAAGAATACATGCATGTACATGGCAGAAAATAATTTAACAGACGGCAAAATTCGAATGTTGAAAACAACTTTTTTAACTAAATAACTATATTCACGGAAAACGTTTGTCGCTGAGCCTAATACTTCTGAAAAATACATCCATGGAACTAACCCTGTTAACAGGAAGACAATAAATGGGTATTTTCCATCGGTCATTGCTGCTTTGAACCCAACACCGAACACAAACCAGTAAGTCACTACCATCACTAATGGATTTGCGAAGGCCCAAAAAATCCCCAAGGCAGATCCCGCGTAACGGGCCTTGAAGTCGTTGACAGAAAACTGTTTTAATAGGGTGCGATTTTGGATAATTTCTTTAAAAAAACTAAGTAAGTCTTTGAACATTTTTTTCCCTCTCATCTAGCGCATTATTTATTATTTCTAGGGTTGATTAACGTTATTATTCTACAGAAAGATATATGTAAAAGCAAGGTTAATAAGAATATGCTTCCCGAATTCACTTGGACCTTCAAGACCCTATTCTATCCTTTACCCGTTGGTTAGTACAGGCAACTCATTTACACCCTCGAACTATGCATTTCCTCCCACGGCCGTAGGACAAATAGATCGCTGTTTCAACGAGCTAAAATTTTTATTAAGTTTTGTCTGTGAAAACCTGTTTTCTGATGCTCCACGCTCTTGCCACTATTGTATTATCAAGAGTGTCTATTCTTATCTTTCTAATTTAAATTACTCAGATGCTTTTTTTTACTCTCAAAGAAAACAAAAATTGGTTCTGTTTCTCATGCTATTTTTCAAACTGAACGGCCAAAATAGAGAAATCAACTGCTAAAATTACACAAAAAAAGTTTAGATGCTTAAAACCGCACCTAAACTTTTGGGCTCTATAATATTTTGTGTTGGTGGAAAATCGAAGTAGATTTTCTACCAGCACTTTTTTCTTATCTTCAAATCAAAAAGAGACTCACATTTGGTAAAATTTAGTCGACTAAAACCTACCCTACCAAAGGAGTCTCTCAATGGATAATACTACTAGAAAATTACTTGGTTTAACAGATAAAAATTTGTTCTTCGATGATGATTGGTTGGAAGAAAGGAAATACAAAGGCGTGAATGCTCAAATCATCAAAGGAAATTTGACGAATCACTTTTCTCATTGCCTACAATGCGGCTCTGTGCGCATCATTCGTAATGGCTCTTATCTAACGAACTCACAGATGTTGAAGTTCAAAGAAAGGCTGACGATTTTAGAATTAAAACGTAGCCGTTATCTTTGCCATGATTGCGGATCAACGTTTTCTGCGAAAACGGACTTAGTGGATGAGCATCATCAACTGACAAAGGAACTCAAACAGGCAATATTAGTAGAATTATTCGAAAACCAATCACGAAAATTGATCGCAAAGAAGTACTTTGTTTCCGATATTACCGTTGCTCGAATTTTAAGAGAGGCGACAAAGGACTATCAGCCGAACCAAAACTACCTGCCGACCGTTTTATGTATGGATGAATTTAAATCAATGAAATCCGTTTCTGGAGCTATGAGCTCTATTTGTGTTGACGGGACAACGAATCGCTTGTTCACCATTCTGGAAGATCGCCGATTAGTTAAACTGACACAATACTTCATGCGTTTTCCAAGAAAGGCGCGCTTGAAAGTAAACTATCTTGTGATGGACATGAACGCCAGCTATAACCAGCTGCTAAAAACCGTGTTTCCAAATGCCGAGATCGTCACCGATCGCTTTCATATCGTGCAGCACATCAATCGCAGCTTTAATCAATTACGGATACAGGTCATGAATCGCTTTCGCACTTCTACTTCCGAAAATCAAAGGAAATACCGCCGTCTTAAACGATATTGGAAATTATTATTAAAAGACTCCGACAAGCTTGAGCCGTTCAAACGGCAGTATCACCGACTGTTCAAAAAAGAGCTTAGTCAGACGGAAATAATCGATGAACTGTTGAGTGATAACGAGGAATTACGAACCGCCTATAATTTTGTCCAACTTTTACGTTATTACTTCTCAAAAAGAGATACCGAAGGCTTTCAAGAAACCTTGAAAGAAATGAATCCGTGTTTGCCTCAATCGTTTAAAAAGAAATTCAAGATTTTCAAAAAATATCACGCAGGTATTGCGAATGCATTTAAGGTGAAGTTGTCTAACGGTGTGACCGAAGGACTAAACAATAAAATCAAGTTGATCAAACGAATCGCATTTGGATATCGAAATTTCTATAATTTTCGCGCGCGAATCTATTTACAACAAGGATTGATCTTTGAAAACAATAAAATATGCGGCGCTTAAATCGCGCCGCACATAGACTATCTTTTATTCAGATTGGTCTCCACCAACACGATTTGACGAAGAGCCAACTTTTTAATCACTATCTTCTACGACTTCTTCGCGTAGGTTCTATGTCATACTCCTCTTCTATCGGATCAAACACATTTGTCGAATAATCGTAATACTCGTCAGGTTCTGGATTTTGCTGCCAAGCAAGTCCTAATAAACAGAAAGTAATTGGTATCCAATAAGGAGCCATCAACGTATCTTCCATAGTTGATTGCAATAAAACTCCGAAAAAGGCGATAATAAAACTGAATTGGATCGTTTGCGTATCCTCTCTAAGAATAAGCAACCATACATTATATAGGATAAAGAGGCTGATCAGAACAAGGCCAATCAAACCAAATGCCCCTAACGTAGAATTGTAGCTATTGTGATTCCCTAAAACTTGCTGCCCACGTTTAAACGTGAACGCCGGCATTCCCACCCAAAACTGCTTTCTAACTTTAAACAAGGTATCATAAAAATGTTTCCAAATATCTTCACGCCCCGTAAACAAATCGATATTACTCGAGTTTGCTAAAAAGAGGGACAAAGGAAATATTCCTATCAAAAACACACTATAAACAATTCCGTAGGCCCATTTGACTTTTTCTTTCAAAAAATTAGGCCACAGGTCAAAAAGAACAAAAAATGCGACAGCAATGAACGCTGCCTGCGATTGAACGACCCAAGTACAGGCAAGAGCGATCGCATATACAGCAAACTTCAGCAATTTAGCCCACGTCAAATCCAGAGACTGCAATAATGTCGCAGCTAAAAAACTTGAACACATGACACTACTCCCGATAGTGTTGGTATTGATCCAGATTTCCTGCAACTTGTTGCTTTTATCCCAGATACTGATACCTGAAGGCGGAGTTGGGATCTCGGTAAATATGCGAAATGCCGTGATCAGTAAAACCAGCAATATCAATCCTGCGAATACTAATCGTATCCCCTTTGTGAATTCGACCAATTTGAAATCTAAGACTATAAAGATGATCAAGGCAATTGTAACATCTAAAAAAATATCAGCCTGTCTCAAAGAATCAAATTGATGGAAGAAAACAATCGAAACCAGAGCGATTCCCACCCAGGCAAAGTCATCCCATTTCATCCGATAGCAGTTCAACGCTAAAACGATAGTAGCGCCAATCGGCATGTAGCGGCTCATATGTGCATATATATAGAACATCCCAGGTGTGCCAATTCCTTTGGTCCAAAGGAAAAAGCACAACAATGTCATTCCAATTAGAATAGACGCACTGATCAAATTCAATAGATCAGCCGTGCTGCCCTTTACTCGTCCCATTTTATTCCTCCGAACTTCCTTTAATTAATATACTCATCATAATTCGGTGCAGGTTGTGGAATCTCTTGATAATCTTCCGTTCCCCCAATTGGATCAACAGCATCTTCAGGCTGCATTTGATCTTCGTCTGAAGTAAAACTCAATTTATATATCGACCATTTATCTTTATCAGGACCATATATCCGATCAAATTGCGCATAATTCAATGCGTTATAATCCTCCAAAGGCCGTTTACTAATCACATACTTAAAGCCAAGCTTCTTACAGTCTGTAAAGTTAAGTGTAACCGTGAAGTTGTCTGGGCGATCCAAGCGGAAACTTGTTTCTCCTTTGTCCACAAACGCACGTACATGCGCATAACGATTATAGATTTTTTCTTGTTTGTGTTTCGGATCAATCTTATGCCATAACGCCATGTCTGGATAGAAGCGGACAGAGTTGATCGTCTTAACACCAAGAGCTGGAGTAAAGTTGTAAAGGTCTGCTTCTGATAACCACAGCGCCTCTGGATCTTCCTTTTTGATTTTAACTATTTCTTCCGCCAATGTTTTCTTATCAATTGCTCCAGTGCCATGAACAACGGGATTGACTGAAAAACCTGATACTAGAATCAAAATAGTCATCGCAAGTATGAACACTTTTTTTAACTTAAACAGTAGACAGAAAAGGATCAGCGCAAATATCACTAATGTCATAAAAATCTCAAAGTTGTTAAAATACAGCCCCATAATTGAAGACACGACAGCATGCGTTGCTTTTATCATAATAAGAGCTAGAAAAATTAATTTTACCCACCAAGTTATGCGGACGTACTCCCAGAAGAAATTGATCATCCATAATGACAATAAGACTGCTCCAAAGCCTAATGTAACCAGCCCTCGTGTACTTGTTACATATGTCAGCATCAATACTTTAGCTATCCCATGACTATATCCGAAATAGGTCCAACCAAACATAAAACAACAGAACAATCCTAAAATCACACCCATGTATTTCTCATCTTTACCATGCTTAGAAAAGAAAATGAAGGGTGACAAAAGAACCGTTAACGGCAAGAAGTTGAAATACGAAGCTACCTCTCCATTGTTGGTTCCATGAAAATTGAAATCTTCAAATGGAATCTTCCAATTGGTTAGGAACAAGAAGTAGTCTGATTGCGGTCTTCCTCCGCCACCCGCTTCTCGATGTCCTGGATAGATCGTGTTGAGGGTCGCATCGATTGCATCTTTAGAGGTGCTATAAAAATGGAAAAGAACAACACCAATAATTCCAAGCCCTCCAATAATAATTGGCAGATCCCAAACGTCTAACACCAATTCTTTTCGGAAATGGATCAATGTACCAAATAGCCAAAATAGAATCAGGTAAGCTAAGGGTACTTGATGTGCTGGATACAATACTAAAACAAATCCAATCCCGTTAATGACAATCAACGCCATCATAAATAGTCGTAGCAGCCGATTTTCATGCTTCGCGATGTAATAATAACTCGCAACCATAATGGCTAACGTAAAGAACATCAAATCCCCCACGTGCTGCATAAACCACCATTGGATCGAGGGCGAAAACGTGATCCAAAACGAGCCAAGCAAAGACAAATATTTATTACGTTTTGTTAAAATCATGACGAGTTCAAAACTCAGTAAAATCATTGCGATAATTTTAAAGCCCCAATAGAAAGAAAGTCCCCTCTCCTTCCCTAAGAAGAAAAATCCCCAATTGAAAGGTTTTCCAATCACTGTCAGGTCCTTTACAGGTGAATTATAGGCAATGATCATATTTTGACCCTCTTTGCCATATTGCTTATTGACTACTGGATAGTCGCTTTCTGCTTGAGAAAAATAAAATGGGGTCTGGACCATCCACTCATCCGAGCGAACCTCTCGATTCTGTCCAAAAATAACGTCTGATTGCTTATTGTCGCTACGCTCTGAAACGATTCTATCCCAAGAGCCAATCGAACTTCCATTTAAATTCAGCGCCACGATCAAAATTAAAAAAAGAACGCCAATGATATATCGAAAGCGAATAATCTGATTAATGACCCATTCAAACGGATTGATCTTCTTATAGGGGGTCTCCTTAGTTCGCTTTTGTGCTCTTGATTCCATTGTTTCCTCCCGAGAATAAAAATTTAAGTGTCATTTTTCCATAATTGAATTTTCCGTTCAAGAGCTGTTTGCATCCTCGCAGAAACAATTGTCTACGATATTGAGAATACAGTTGTTTATCATATAAAGAATAATAGCATTTTTCAGCGGATAAAATAGCCTGATAGCGAAAAAAATTCATTCGCTTAGCATAATCTAAGACAGATAATTGATGTTGCAATTCATTTGATAAGATGTACATTTGTTTTTTTTCGAAAAAAATACGCCAGCTCAACCAATGATCTAAATAATCGAGGGGAAAGGACAAGTTGTAGCCGCCAATTTCACGTAAAAATTGTGCACGTACTGCGGTTCCTGAATTGATAACCATTATGTCTTTAGAATACATCTGATTTTCTTCAGGCAGTTCTTTATGTAAAGGACGCAAGGTGTCGCTGCGGACAGGTGAAATTTGCTGTTTCTGATCATTGATGATCGGAGCAATGGCTACGACTGATTCTGGTAATTGTGTAGCTTTTTTTATTAACGCTTCTAAATACTCATAGGAAATCGTCGTGTCTTGATCCAGCGTAATCAACCATACCGCCGATTCACTCATCTGATTCAGCGCAGTGTTATATGCTTGTGCCAAGCCAACATTTGTTTGGCTATGATGATACGTGAATCGCGCATCTAATCCCTGCGGTTCAGCAGCTTGTTCACTATTATCAAAAATCAAAATACTGCGAATCTCAGAAAAAGCTTCAGAGGTAAGAAGAGTATTCAAGCTTTCGATCGTTGATGATTCTGAAGCAGTCATATGATAAAGAACGACCACGATTTCAAACATCTTTCTTACCTCCGACTCTTTATTGTTTAGCTTCTAATTCAAGGAAACTTGCAAGTGCTTCTTGCCAAGTTGGAATCTCAAATCCTAGTGCTTTTGCTTTGCTTAAGTCCATGATTGAGTATTGTGGACGTGTCGCCTTTTGCGGATACTCTTCAGAAGTTACAGGAGCAACCTCGACTTTGGTATCCTTTAAAATTTCTTTGGCAAATTCATACCAAGAACAGCTGTTTTCATTTGATAAATGATACACTCCAAATGGCGCGTTTGTTTCAATTACAAATGTCATAAATTCGGCCAAAGTACGTGTCCATGTTGGCCGTCCAAATTGGTCGTTTACAACAGTCAAACGATCATGAGTTTTAGCCAAGTTTTGCATTGTATAGATAAAGTTATGACCATAAATACCGAAAACCCAAGAAGTGCGGATGATGTAATAATCCTTCATTATTTCTTGAACGGCTTGTTCTCCTAAAAGTTTCGTACGACCATACTCACTCAATGGATTTGTTGCATCCCCTACTTGGTACATGCCGTCTTTCTTTGTTCCATCGAAGACGTAATCTGTACTAATATAGATCAGCGTCGCTCCTGCTGCCTTTGCAGCCTCCGCTACATTGCGTGTACCATCCACATTGATCAATTCATCTAATTCTTTGCCTTCGTCCTCTGCCTTATCTACCGCAGTATAGGCAGCACAATGATAAATCAGTTCCGGTTTCATTTCAGTGATAAATTTATACGTGCCTTCTTTATCTGTAATATCTAATTGATCTGCATCCGTAGACACATATTCGATTTTCTTCTCGTCTAGCAAGTGACGTAATTCAGTTCCTAATTGTCCATGTCCGCCTGTAATTAAGATCATCTCTATCTACTCCTATCTATATCTTGTAAGCCTCTTTGATTCATTCCAATAAAACTGACAATAGTTTTATTACTAGGTGTGTCTTCTCTTCAGATACAGTTTTTCTGCTCCGTCTAAAAGGAGAAGAAAAACTCGAAAAAAGGCAGGTATAACCTGCCTCATTCAGTTTGTATTATTGGCCGTTCTTTGCGTAGTTGTTTTCGACCGCTTCTTTTTCAGCCCGCCACCAGTTTTCATGCTCGGTATACCATTTGATGGTATCCTTCATGCCTGCACGAAAATTAGTGAATTCTGGTGTCCACCCTAATTCTTCACGTAATTTTGTGGAGTCGATCGCATAACGTAAATCATGACCAGCACGGTCTTTTACGTGATCGTAAGCGTCTTTTGATTGACCCATTTCTTCCAAAATGATTTCCATGACCGTTTTATTGTCTTCTTCACCATCAGCGCCAATCAAGTAGGTTTCGCCGATTTTACCCTTTGTTAAAATCAACCATACCGCAGAAGAATGATCATTTGTATGGATCCAATCGCGTACATTCTTACCATCGCCATATAATTTTGGACGAATACCGCTTAAAATATTGGTGATTTGACGTGGGATAAATTTCTCAATATGTTGGTAAGGGCCATAATTGTTTGAGCAATTTGAAATTGTCGCCTGTAAGCCGAATGAACGAACCCATGCCTTAACTAACAAATCAGAGCCTGCTTTAGTTGATGAATAAGGGCTTGATGGGTTGTAAGGAGTTTCTGAAGTGAATTTTTCTCCTTCGCCTTCTCCATGCCCTGGGAGATCCTCTCGTAATGGAAGGTCTCCATACACTTCATCTGTTGAAACATGATGGTAACGCACATTCTGTTTACGGCAAGCTTCGATTAAAGTGTAGGTTCCAATGATATTTGTTTGTACAAATGGAAATGGGTCTTTCAATGAATTATCATTGTGAGATTCTGCCGCGTAATGAACGACTGCATCAGCCTTCTGCACTAAACGATCGACTAATTCTGCATCGGCAATATCTCCGACAACTAACTCCACGCGATCTTCTGGAAGTCCAGCAAGGTTTTCCTTGTTTCCAGCGTAAGTTAATTTATCTAACACTGTGACATGGACTTCAGGATGATTGTTTACAACATAATGAACGAAGTTAGAGCCGATAAATCCCGCTCCGCCTGTTACGATAATATTTTTCATCTATATTTACTCCTTAAATTTCACCATATACGAAAGGATTTTCTGCTTCAAATTCTTTCAATGTCGGTTGTTTCGCATCTTTTTCCGAGGTGATTGCTTTTTCAATGGCAATTGGCCATTCAATCGCTAAATCTGGATCTGCAAATGAGATGCCGCCATCTGCTTCTGCATCGTAGTAGTTGTCACATTTGTACATAAAGTTGACATTTGGAGTCAGCGTCACAAAGCCGTGAGCAAACCCACGAGGAACCAACAATTGACGATGATTGTGTTCTGAAAGAATATAACCTTCCCATTTCCCATAGGTTGGACTGCCTTTACGAATATCCACGATCACATCAAGAACTGCACCTGTTACGACACGAATCAACTTGGTTTGTGCCGATGCGCCTTTTTGAAAATGCAAGCCGCGAAGTACACCTGGTTGTGTCGACAAGGAATGGTTGTCTTGAATAAAATCGAAATCGATCCCAGCTGCTTTAAAATCCTCTACAGAATAACTCTCTGTAAAAAATCCGCGATGATCGCCAAATACTGCTGGCTCGATAATTTTTACATCTGTTAAGTTTGTTTCAGTTACTTTAATTTTTCCCATGTTTAATCCTCTTCTGCTAAACGTAATAGATATTGCCCATATTGATTTTTCTTCAATGGTTGTGCCAATTCGACCAATTGTTCTTTTGTGATGTAACCCATTCGATATGAGATTTCCTCTAAACAAGCGACTTTTAAATTTTGACGTTTTTCGATCGTTGAGATAAATGTTGATGCTTCTAATAATGACTCATGTGTGCCAGTATCTAACCAAGCAAATCCTCGGCTCATTACTTCAACAGACAATTTATTGCGCTTCAGGTACTCTTTATTGACATCCGTGATTTCTAATTCTCCACGTTCAGAGGGTTGGATATTTTTGGCAATCTCCACAACCTCATTATCATAAAAGTATAAGCCCGTCACTGCATAATGAGATTTTGGTTTTTCAGGTTTTTCTTCGATAGAAACTGCCTGCATGTCGTCGTCAAATTCTACAACACCAAAACGCTCGGGATCATTTACATGATACCCAAACACAGTAGCACCTTCTGTTTTTTTCGCTGCACGCTGCAGCATCCGCGACAAGCCATCGCCGTAATAAATATTGTCGCCTAGAACTAAGCAGACGCTATCGTCACCAATGAACTCTTCGCCAATGATGAACGCTTGAGCCAATCCATCTGGGCTATCTTGTACTGCGTATTCAATGTGGATTCCCAACTCATGACCGTCTCCAAAAAGATTTTCAAAACGCGGTGTGTCTTGTGGAGTTGAGATAATCAATATCTCATTGATCCCTGCCAACATCAAGGTAGACATTGGGTAGTAAATCATCGGTTTGTCATAAACCGGCATCAATTGTTTCGACGTTGCTTTGGTTAGAGGATACAAGCGAGTACCGCTTCCCCCTGCTAGGATTATTCCCTTCATAGTTACGCTCCTTTTTTATACATACGAACACATTATACCCGATGTCAGGTATTAGAAAAATCGTTTTGCTGATTTTTTTTAATTTCCTTTATCCTTTTTCTAACTAATTGCAGTGCATTCCATCGCCATTTAAACTGCTGCACTCGTGAAGCAGTCGTCTTGATCTCAGATGCATTCAAGCCATGACGACGATAATAAACCAATTCATCTGGAATAAACTGAACCCCATGATAATAATCGGCTAATAAACCAATCCACATATCATGCATAGGAACATCTGGCGGAATCGGTAAAATAATTGATTTCAGTTCAGATCGAAAAGCCATTCCTGCACCAATATAACTGCTTTTCACCAGGTTATGCCAAAACCCGGCGTGTGTATGACGCATCGCTTGATAAGACGGAACTAAGACCTCGAAATCATTGTCAACGATAATCAAATCAGAAACGACCGCAGTTATCTTGGGATTCTCAAAATGTAGCAACATTTTTTCCACCTTATCTGGATGCCAAACATCGTCTTGATCACTAAGAAAAATGATTGCGTTGTTGCTTCTTTGGATGGCGTTTGAAAAATTCGCGATCAATCCTTTTCCTTCATTCTGGAATAACTGGACACGGGAATCCCTTTCTGCTAAATCTAATAAAAATTCCCACGTACCATCGGTGGAATGGTCGTCGGAAATAATCAACTCGTCCTGTTCTGAAAGTTGTGGGAATATGCTGTTCAATTGTTCTTCAATAAAGTGACGTCCGTTGTAGGTTGCCATACAAACAGAAATTCGCCTCTTGGACTGCTTTTGCATCCCTTACCTCCAAAATTAAAAAAATTGCCAGCCCCACTTTTGAAAATATTTTCGCATGGACTGTAAAAAAATGAAAAATAACTTTCTGTTCTTCACTGCTCCGCGTTCATACAGATGAACCACTGAAAATTGCGGACTATAAATAGCTTTATAGCCTGCTTGCTCCATTTTACGACAAAGATCGTTGTCTTCAAAATACATAAAATACCGTTCGTCAAATCCTTGTATCTCTTGAAATTTTGCTAAATCCACAACCATAAAACTACCGGAAATCATACGGACAATACTATCGCGATCCTCAGGAAGATCCCGGCACTCAAATTTCTCTAAACGTTTTGTGAAGATTTTTTTAATGAATCTAAACGGGATAAAACGCAGCATGTAATCAAAAACATCTAAATGATTGCGAATCAAATACTGCATTGTTCCATCTTCATTTAAAATTTTTGGTGCTAGCAGACCGCAATCTGGCTGAGCTGATAAATGATTGACCATCTCTCTCAGATGATTGTCGGAAAGAATAATATCAGGATTAAAAATAATGCCGTAGCCGGTTGTTTCTAAGAGATTGGTGTTATGCCCAAAGCCGAAACCCTTATTTTCATTATGAAACTCAATGGATACAAAAGGATGGGCGAGATATTTTTTTAGTCGTTCTTGGTACGCTGGTTCTGATGCATTGTCAAAAATCTTCAATTGAATCTGCTGCTCATCCTTCAATTGTTCGATCAAGGAATCCAAGCTCAAAAAAATTTTATCGCTATTATGTGTCACGATGCTGACAGTCACATTCGGTTCGTATCTATTCATAATGGACGACAACACTCATTTCTTAAAATATTTATGCAATACTTGCGTTCGATATTCTCTATTCCCGAAGAAACGGAAACTTTTAGTAATAAAACTATATTTTTCACTAATTAATCCGATCAATTCTAATAAGAAGGTCAGGGCAAAAACCATCGCTATGATCAAAACAATCGTTCCTACTCGACTCGTATAATTTAGCAACAGTGCGGAAAATGAAAACAATACGGCGATTGCATAGATAGTTAAGACCGCTCCGCGATGTGTAAAACCTAAATTTAATAATCGGTGATGCAGATGCTGCTTATCCGCAACAGAAATCGGCATGTTTTTTGCCTTCCGACGAACCATTGCAAAAAAAGTATCTGTTACAGGGACTCCCAGAATGATCAAAGGTGTGATCAAAGAAATGAATGTAACATTTTTTAGCCCTTGCAATGTCAGAACAGACATCATAAATCCTAAAAATAGCGCTCCAGTATCCCCTAGATAGATTTTTGCAGGATGAAAATTATATGGGAAGAACCCCATGATGCTAGCAACTAAACAAAAAATAGCTAATGAAATATAGACTGTCGATGAGTGGAGAAAGAAGTACCCAATCACACCGATCGTGGTCAAACTGATAATTGATACCCCTGAAGCCAGACCGTCTAATCCGTCAATAAGGTTCATCGCGTTCGTGATCCCAAAAATCCAAAACAATGTAGCAGGTAAACTCAGCCACTCAAGATTGATCCGTCCAAGAAACGGCGCGGTAAAGAAGTTGAACCGAATGTCTGCAAAATAATAAATAACCAAAGCTGCCAGCAAGATACCGACACTCTTTTGTCTAGGCGTCAATTCAAACTTGTCGTCCAACAATCCTGTAATGATGATGATCAGCCCACCCAGCAAAATTTTGCTGATGTACTCAAAAGGAATGGCATCACGAAACAAAACCAAGGATGAAATAGCGAATGTAATAAATATTGGCAACCCGCCTGCACTTGGCATAGGCACTTGGTTCATTCGGCGTGCATTTGGATTGTCTACCAATCCGGTCTGGACCGAAATTATTTTAAATATCGGGGTCAAGATCAATGCCATCAAAAAAGTAAGAAAGTATTTGATGATCAGCCCGAATGATACTAACATATTGCCACCTGCCCTTTAACTAAAAATTATTATATAGAATTCAACCCTCTTTACAAGGTTCTGCTGAAATCTTACAAAAATTCTTGAACTTATTTCTTCTTTTTAATAAAACGATCTTTTAATTGATTGAACCATTTATTCACGCGGTTAGATCCTTCCGTGACTTCTTGTCCGGTATGATATTCTTCAATCGTGACATTCAGTACGCCGCCCAAAATAATAATGGTCGCGGCAAAGTTCAACCAGAACATCAGAACGATGAAACTTCCGATAATCTGATACCCAGAGACTCGTTGGGCAAAAGTCTGAGCATAGATACTAAATCCTTGCGCCAATACGATCCAACCCACTGTTGCAAATATCGTGCCGGGCAATGCATACTTGATTCGCACATGAGCATTAGGAATAACAATATATAACCCGCCCAAAATAACTAATAAGCCAATGAGTGTGACCGGCCAGCGCAGCGCTAAGAATGTTTCAATAATATCTGGTGAAAAACGCAATAATTGCTGCAACGCATCTAAAATAACTTGACCTGCACTGAAAAACAACGCGACTGCTATAATCGCCATCATCAAAATACCAACGATCCCGACCGAGACGATCCGACTGATCACAAAATTTCCCCGGTCTTCAACTCCGTAGGCTCGATTCAATGCGGTCTGCAAGGCATTGATCCCTCGGCTGGAGGACCATAACGCGGCCAAAACAGAGATAGACAACATACCGCCTGAAGTATTTTCCAATAATCCAATGATTGCCGGCTTCAAAAAGCTATAAACATTTGGAGGAATCGCCTCACTCAAATAAGGCAGCACCGTTTCAGGAGTAATATTAAAGTATGGCAGCAGATTGCCGACGATGATTAATATCGGAAAAAAAGACAGCAACAAATAATAGGCAACTACTACGGAGCGGTCGCCTATTTCTGTCTCTGCTAAGTGTTTTTGGATCGATTGGATAAAATCCATTAATTTTTTGTTTTCTTTAATTTTATCTATTGGTCCCATAAAATCTCCATCGTTCTAATAAGTTCCTTCTTCACCTTGTGAAGTTAAAATTTTTGGTCCTTCTTTTGTAATTGCTAAAGTGTGCTCATATTGGGCACTCCAACCGCCATCACGCGTATACGCAGTCCAGCCATTTGGGTCCATTTTCATTTGCCATACACCGGTGTTGATCATTGGTTCGATGGTGATCACCATGCCTTCGCGTAAGCGCAAACCTTTCCCCGCTATACCATAATGAGGGATCGCTGGTTCTTCGTGGATCGTTGGTCCAATGCCATGTCCGACAAAATCGCGCACAACAGAGAATCCTTCTCCTTCAGCATATGTTTGGATCGCATGACCTATGTCACCGATTCGATTGCCGACTTGTGCTTGCTCAATTCCCAAATACAGTGCTTTTTTAGTCACTTCCATTAAACGTTCGATCTCAGGTGAGGCTTCTCCTACTGCGTAAGACCAGCATGAATCGGACATTGCGCCCTTGTATTCCACACACATATCCACTTTGATCAAGTCACCATTCTTTAGTGGTTTCTTTCTTGGAAAGCCGTGACAAATTTCGTCATTGATACTGCAACAGGTCGCATATTCATAGCCTTCAAAGCCGATTTGAGCGGCGATTCCGCCATGACTCTCGATGAAGTCTCTAACAAACTTTTCAATTTCCATACTTGTAACACCAGGTTTTATAAAATCCCGTAGATGGCGATGGACATCAGCCAAAAGTTCGCCTGACTCGTTCATCATTTCTATTTCTCGGGGTGATTTTAATGTAATCATGTTCTCGTCTCCTTATGAATAGTCAAAATCTCTTTTTTATTAAGAATAAAAATCTGATTTTCCAGTTAACTTTTCGCTAGTTAGTGGTGAAAATAACTCTATGGAACAGCTAAACACTACTAACTATACTGTCGAAATTCTACTGCACTTCTCAAAAAATAAAAAATAGAACTCGTGAAAAGCTGGACAAATCTCCTTTTTCATCTTGTCTATTTTAACATAACCCTATAAAGCGAACAAATGGTTAGAGACCAGTGATTCCTTTTTGATTTCTATTTTGATATAATGACCATGAATTTAGCTTGAAGCTAAGAATGTCCTTTCAGCTTTTCGCGATCCGTCATGGAGAAAAGTGACCTTTAAAGGTTGAGCAATGTATGGCATTCAAACAAATAAGGAGGAATTCTTTTGACATTAGCAAAAATTGTTTACGCCAGTATGACTGGAAATACCGAAGAAATCGCCGATATCGTGGCAGAAGCCTTCGAAAATTTAGATCTTGATGTAGAAATTGATGAATGTACACAAGTAGAAGCGGAAGATTTTGAAGATGCGGATATCTGTGTCGTAGCTACCTATACTTATGGTGAAGGTGATCTTCCAGATGAGATCGTAGATTTTTATGAAGACCTTCAAGAATTGGATCTAAGAGGAAAAATCTTCGGTGTATGCGGATCTGGAGATACTTTTTATGATCAATACTGTAAATCTGTGGATGATTTCGATGCGGCTTTCGTAAAAACAGGAGCTACTCGTGGTGCTGATAGTGTGAAGGTAGAGATGGCCGCTGAGGAAGAGGATATCGAGAACTTAGAAGCCTTTGCGAAAAAAATTGTCGCTGCTGCTTCTTAATCGTTGAAAATAAAGCAGAATAAATAATGGAAAGCCGAATGCCGATTTACTTTCAGAATCAAACGTAAATCGGCATTCGGCTTTCCATTTAGGCAGTTTTTTCAGCTCGCTTTCTGACTTTTCGTTCCACATTGAATTGATGGTGGAAACTATTTTGATGTTTCAAGTCTAGAAACGGGAACCCGCATCAAAGTAATGCTAAGATAGAATCAATGAAATGGAGGGATACAAATGGTTTTACCTAATTTTGAAACACTTTTAGAAAAATACGCCCACTTGATTGCGAAAGTCGGTGTAAATATCCAAAAAGAAGACACAGTTATCGTTTATGCTAGTGTGGAACAAGCAGCTTTAGCACGTCTTGTGACAAAAGAAGCTTATCAATTAGGGGCCGCGGAAGTTATCGTACAGTGGAATGACGATCAGATCCAACGGGAATTTTTGACCTACGCAGCGGAGGATCGCTTGAATGAAGTTCCTTCCTATAAAGTGGATGAAGCCAACACTTTTGCTGAAAAACGAGTTACACGTATCAGCATTGTTTCTCAAAATCCAGATGCTTTGTCAGGGGTGGATACTTCACGTGTCGCCAGTTTTCAGGCAGCCCGTGGAAAGGCTCTTCAAGCGGTTATGGAAGCAACTCAATCCAATAAATTACGCTGGACAGTGGTCGCTGCTTCAAGCCCTGCTTGGGCACAAAAAGTTTTCCCAGATCTTTCTTCAAGCGAAGAGCAAGTGGACAGACTTTGGGATGAGATTTTTAAAACTACACGCATCTACACGGATGATCCCGTGAAGGCTTGGGAAGCGCACGATGCAACAATGCGTGAACAAGCGGAGCGTTTGAATAAGGAACAATTCTCCGCCCTTCACTATACAGCGCCTGGGACAGATATCGTCATTGGCCTTCCAGATAATCACGTTTGGGAAGGTGCTGGAAGTTTTGCTGCGGACGGAAATGAGTTCATGGCGAACATGCCTACAGAAGAGGTATTCACTGCACCAGACAGAAACCGTGTCGATGGCTACATTACCAGCACAAAGCCGTTGAGTTATGCAGGGACAACATTAACAGACATGCGCTTTACATTTAAAGATGGAAAAGTCGTGGAATTCTCTGCGAAAGAAGGCTCAGATGTCTTGGCCTCACTATTGGCGATTGACGAAGGTGCAAAACATCTGGGTGAAGTCGCTTTAGTTCCAGATCCATCGCCGATTTCACAATCGGGGATCACGTTCTTCAATACTCTTTTTGATGAGAACGCATCAAATCATTTAGCTCTTGGTGCTGCGTATCCTTTCAGTGTCGAAGGCGGAACAGAAATGACCAAGACAGAATTAGCTGCTGCTGGATTAAATAGCAGCCAAACGCACGTGGACTTTATGGTCGGATCTGCGCAAATGATGATCGATGGCATTCGTAAAGATGGCACAAAAGTCCCTATTTTCAGAAATGGCGATTGGGCGTCCTAAATAGAAAAAACCACTTAGAATGTTTTCTAAGTGGTTTTTTTGACGTTCTCGACTGGAATCGAACCAGCGACCTATCGCTTAGGAGGCGATCGCTCTATCCTACTGAGCTACGAGAACATACCTCCACTATTGTAGCGATTTTAACTTATTTTAGCAAGATGACTAACTTAAATTTAATCTACTTACGCTTACAAATTCACAAAAAATGATGTTTTTACTCCTACACAAGCCCATTGATCCGCTTGATTATCTGGCAATACAAAAAAGAGCAAAGAAAAAAGACTTATTTTCGTCTTTTTCCCTTGCTCTTCTTATTTTTTTTCTTTTTAGGATCGCTTTGTTTTACAGGTTCTTCTGTGAGCAGCTCGCCGCCAAATAGGTAAATAGGTGCCAGATTTAGTGCTAATTTTTTCCCTATTTTAGTTAAATCCGCTTTCTCCTGAGGGGTGACAAGTGAAATAACGACTCCTGTTTTCCCCATTCGTCCAACACGTCCTGCACGATGCAAATAGCTTTCTTCGCTTAACGGAACATCTGCGTTGATCACAAACGGCAGCGATTCAATATCTAATCCTCGGCTAGCCAAATCTGTGGTCAAAAGCCCTAGCGCTTGGTGTTTCTTGAATTGCTCGATCGCACCTTTACGGGATAATTTTGATTGATCTGATGCTAAGCTGGCTACGGGCAATTGATGGAAAAGTAATTTTTCTTCCGCGCTACCCATATCTCCTAATTGATTGAAAAAAATCATACCCCAAAAAGTAGGCATATTCAGTAAGCGGCGCAGTTGTTCAACTTTTTTTCGATCGCTGGTTTCTAGGTAAAAGTGTGAGACTTCTCCCTGGCTGTCATCTTCTTCTGAAACATCTACTACAAGCAGCTCGGATTCAAAGGTATTCAATTCCTCTAATACAGTATCCGCCGTCGCAGAAAAATATAAATGCTGTGCGCCGTTGTCACTGGCTTTTAGGATTTTTTGAATCAATTGAAGGCTTTGCCCCTGAACCAATTGATCGACCTCGTCGAATACCAGCGTTTGGATATTCGGTGTTTTGATTTTTTTTGCTGTGATCAACTCCATGACACGACCCGGTGTACCTATTAGGAGCTCCGGTTTTTTCTTCAGTGCCTCTTGCTGCCGCTTAACATTGGCTCCACCAATCAACGGCTGGACCTTCATGCCTGAGCCTGACAGCCATTTGCGAGCAACTTCCACAACTTGCATCGCTAACTCTTGTGAAGAGGTCAAGATTAGGACTTGGCTGGCCTTTCCTGGCGTCATTTTATTCAGCAGTGGCAGTAAATATGCGAGAGTTTTCCCGCTGCCAGTCGGAGCGATTCCAACTAGATTTTTACCTTCTGTTATAGGTGTAAACACGCTTGATTGGATCAATGCTGGCTTTTCAAATCCAGCATCCTCCCAATTTTTTTGTAAAAATGGTACAAATTCCTGATTATCCATATTTTCCTCTATTTCTCGTCGGCATCAAATACGATGCCCGCACTTTTTCGCATATCATAAATCACTTGGTTCACATTACGAGACAATTCCACCCACGCTTCATAATCGGTCCCTAGCTTACGATCCGTCGGGTTCATGATCACTTGGGCAAATTCTCTCGCTTCTTCCACCATTGGATTTTCCAGTTGATGGACCGTTAATTTTTCTCTTCGCTGATGCCCACGATCATGAAAGACCGCGTCATCAATCGAATTGACAGCATTTAAAACCAATGTCCCATTCGTTAAATAAATCTCAGATTGTTGGAAGCTGTCTCCGATTTTACCCGTTCGAATCGTGACATCAAAATGCTCATAGCGCAAGATACCTGTACCCATTCCATCTACTCCAGTAGAAATTTTTTGACCAAAGTAAAAGCTGTCTTGCGGCATACCAAACCAGGCCAACGCTGCGTAAATTGGATAGACACCTAGATCGGCCAAGGCTCCCCCTGAAAAATGGGGTGAAAAAATATTTGGTTCCTCTCCATCCAATACCTGGTCGTATCGCGAGGAGTATTTCATGAAACTAAAATCCGCTCCGATGACATGATCTTTTAATGGGAGAAAATCAGAGACCGTTTTAAACGCTTGTTCATGAATATTACGAGCAGCTTCAAAGAAAAAAACACTCTTTTGATTCGCCAGCTCGATAATCTCATCCATTTCATCAGGTGTAGAAAACGCTGGCTTTTCAACAATCACATTTTTTCCTGCCAAAATAGCCTGTTTGGCTTGTTCGAAATGCAAACTGTTTGGTGAAGCAATGTACACCGTCGACATATGGGCAATTCCGAAAAATGTTTTAAGGTCCGTCGCATATTCAACGTCGCTATATTTTTCACCAAATTTTTGAGCGGTCTCTAATTTTCGCGAATAAACAGCGGTTAATTGATAATCCCCCGTCTCAAGTGCCCCTTGAACAAATTGATCAGTGATCCAATTTGTTCCAATAATGCCTAAATTAATCATGAATCTTCCTCCTCTTTCATTTCAGGGTGTGTATTAAAAAAGCCCGCTTATTGCATCAAGTTCTCTATGGTACACTTCATAAATTAGGATCAATAAATGGTTGATCCAACACAAAAGGAACAGACTCTTTGATTGAAATATGCGCCTGATCTACCTCACAATTATACGCTAAAATCTGCACGCCGTCTGCCTGAGCCTTTTCAACAGCAAGATAGAGCGCCGGTTGCATTTCACGATGGATCGTTGCCGTTTCAATCCTGGGAAATTGTACGACAAACAATACATAACATTGATACGCCATTTTCTGAGCCACGCGCAGCTCTTCCACATGCTTTAACCCTCTTAGTGTGGGAGCATCTGGAAACGCACCTATCCCGTGGTTTTCCAAAGTCATTCCCTTTACTTCCACGAATCCTTTTTCATCCATATCCGTTTCAAAGTAAATATCGAATTTCGAATGTTCAAAGGTATACTCTCGCTTTAACAACGTAATGGCTCCCTTTAAGCCTGGCAGATTGATTTTTCCGGTGAGGATTCCTTCAGCAGCTAATGCATTCGGGATTTGTGAATCAATATTGACCCACATTTCTCCTTTTTTTACAGCAATTAAATCATACGCTGTTTTTCGTTTTTCTGAGGGCTGATGATTCACAGCCACTAACGTATCCGGCAGCAGCAGTTCTTTGCTGCGACCTGTATTTTTCACATGGGTAATAATATCTTCTCCTGTCTCCACCAAACGACAGCGAGCGATGAATCGGTTGCTTCTTTCAATAAAAGTTGCTAAGTGAATCGCAGAATACTTCATTTTTATCAAAATCCTTCTCAAAAAAGTTAAATAGTCCTTAAGCCGGATGGAAAGATGACAGACTTTATTATATAGTATAACAAAGCATGTGTGAATGGCGTTCACTTTAAGTTTATTCTTCACTTTTACAGTGTTTGCAGCCTTCAAAAAGAAGCTGCTTAAAATGTGATTTGCCGAAATACACTTTTTAGTTTTTAATTTAACTTCGTAAACTTGTGAAAGGAGCTTTTTGATGAGATTGAAATGGCCCGTCTTCCTTAGTGCGACCTCACTCGGTGTAGCAGCAGTGAGCTCTAAATTCGTGCGCAAACGGGAAACGAAAGATTTGAATAGTGTGTACGTTGGTTCTTGGGAGTTCACTCATCCAAAAGAGCACAAACACCACACGATTACGATTTACCCTGACTTATCGATTATTTTAGATGGTACCGCCATCATCTACCAGTTGATTGAATTAAGTGAACAAAAATTAGCTATCCAAGATCAGTATGGCTATCACTTATTGATCAAAACCAAAAACGGGATGCCTGACACCCTCTATGATGAACTGGACGATGTCTCGTTTCCAATCGTTCCTGTAAAAAACCAATAGCTATGCACTTGTACTGTTTTTTCGTATTATTCTTTAAACTTGAAAAAGTTAAAGGACCCTTTACTGTCAATTTGAATCGTGAAGGGTCCTTTATTTTTTTAGAACAGGATTTTCCTTTGATTCACAAAAAAATCAGATCGCCAGTCAAATTTCTTGATGGCAATCTGATTTTTTTATTGTTGAATCAACGACCGCAGCATTTGATCGACCTGCTCTGCGGCTTTCCGTCCTTCACGAATTCCCCAGATAACCAAGCTTGGTCCACGCCGGGCATCACCAGCTACGTATACTTTTTCATTGTTCGTTGCATAGTCCTCATAGATTTCCTCAACATCAAAAGCATCCAATAGATTTTTCTCTGCCCCAGTGAATCCCATTGCCAGTAATACTAAATCTGCCTTCAATGTTTTTTCAGTGCCTGGAATAGGTTGGAATTGATTGTCTACTTGAGTCGTCTCGATGGCGATCACTTGCCCTCTCTCAGCGCCGATGAAGCTGGTTGTTGACGTCGTATATGCAGTTAATTCTGCATTGTTCACGGCACCTTCTTCCTGACCATAGCCTTCACGAGTGATCATTGAATACTCCGGCCACGGATTGTTCACAGTACGAGCTGCCGGCAATTGCGGCGTAATCTCCAATTGCTTGACTGAAGCCGCACCTTGGCGTATAGCTGAGCCGATACAGTCGTTTCCTGTATCGCCACCACCGACGACGATCACATGCTTTCCAGCTAATTTTTGATCGACCACTTTTTTACCATGTTGCAACACATCTTTTGTACAATCCGTCAGATAATCCACCGCGAATCGGATGCCATGTAGCTCGCGTCCCTTAATTTTCAAATCGCGAGGAACACTTGCCCCGCTGGCGATAATGACACGATCATACCTCTCCTGCAAATCCTCTGCGGAAATATCCGTTCCCACTTCGGTATTTAATACAAATGAGATCCCTACTTCTTCCATCACATCAATACGTCGCTGAACGATTTCCTTATCCAGCTTCATATTTGGAATCCCGTAAATTAACAAGCCGCCCGCACGATCGCTGCGTTCGTACACCGTTACTTGGTGCCCCAGTTGATTTAACCGCCATGCAGCAGAAAGGCCCGCTGGTCCAGAACCGATGACTGCGACTTTAAAATCGGTCCGTTCGATGGGAAGCCCGTCGTTTTTTACCCAATCCTGTTCAAAGGCATGGTCAATGATAAAGCGTTCATTATCATGAATCGCAACACCCGAACCGTTCAATCCCTCTGTACAAGACTTTTCACAAGGCGCAGGACATACCCGTCCAGTCATTTCTGGAAGTGGATTGGTTTTCGCTAACCGATCAAAGGCACTCTTGAAATCACCACGAAACACAAAGTCGTTCCACTCAGGGATCAGATTGTCATTGGGACAGCCTGAGACTGCGCGCTTGCCGCCATAGAAAATACCTGTATGGCAAAAAGGAATCCCGCAGTTCATACAGCGCGCCGCTTGCTCTTGTCGTTCTTCTGTAGAGAGCGGTGTTTGCAATTCTTCCCAATCTTGAACCCGCTCTTCAACTGGCCGATAAGGATTGTCCTTCCGTGGATATTTTAAAAAGCCAAATGGATCTGCCATGTTAGCCACGCCCCTTTCCAGCCGGTACCGTTTGCTCTCCGACGACTTCGACAAAAGCCTTCTCGATCAGCGCTTCGCCTGATAGACCAGTCTTCGCCAATTCTTCGGTCACACGAACCATTTCGTGGTATTCTCTTGGATAAACTTTGACAAAATGTTGTTGAGCCGACGCCCAATTATTTAACAATTCAGCCGCTTTTAATGAATCTGTATACGTAAGATGCTTCTCGATCATTTCCTTCAAGACAGCATCGTCTCCTGTTTCGCCCAACTTGAAAAGATCGACCATCTCTAAGTTGCACTTATCAGCAAATGTGCCCTTCGGATCATAAACATAGGCCACCCCGCCGGACATTCCCGCAGCAAAATTCCGCCCTGTTTCACCTAAGATCACAGCAACACCGCCAGTCATGTATTCACACCCATGATCCCCGACGCCTTCAACGACGACATTCGCGCCGCTGTTTCGAACACAAAAACGTTCGCCGGCTTTTCCACGAAAATAGCCTTCTCCTCGATTCGCACCGAAGCATACCACGTTTCCGACGATTGGCGATTGTTCCACATCATATGCAGCATCCTTTGGCGGTACAATAATCACTCGACCGCCACTCAATCCTTTAGCCACATAGTCATTTCCTTCACCAATCAGCTTCAATTCCATCCCTTGAGTAATAAAGGAACCAAAACTTTGTCCGGCGATTCCTGTGTAAGTGTACTTGATCTGACCTGGCGTCAATTCATAGTTTCCAAAGCGCTCTGCGATCCAGCCGCCCATTCGTGCGCCGACAGTCCGATTCACATTGTTGATTGGATGGCTGATGCTGACCTGTTCTCCATTTTTGATGGCACCTTCAGCGAAGTGATCCAACTCAGGCCATTCTCTCTTTTCCTTAAATGGATCTTCTGTTTTCCGTTCGATCCCAATACTGGTAGATAAAATACGTGAGAAATCCAAAGATTTTGCTTTGCCTTTTGCAATAAAGCGCGGTTCCAGCACTTCCGTATGGCCGATCATTTCATCAATGCTTCTAAAGCCTAAATCAGCCATGATTTCCCGCAAATCTTCTGCTATAAAATACATCATATGAATCAGATGCTCCGGTTTGCCCACGAAAAATTTTCGTAAAGCTGGATTTTGCGTGGCTACGCCTACCGGACAGGTATTCAAACTACATACACGCATCATGACACAACCGATCGCTACTAAAGCAAGGGAAGCAAAACTATATTCCTCCGCACCCAGTAGAATCGCCATCGCCACGTCACGGCCCGTCATTAATTTCCCATCTGTTTCTAACGTCATCCGTTGACGCAAGTTATTCATCGCCAGTATTTGATGTGCTTCGGCCACACCCATCTCCCACGGCAATCCAGCATCCCGAATTGAATTTCGTGGAGACGCGCCAGTTCCGCCATCGTATCCCGAGATAACGACCACGTCAGCTCCAGCTTTCACAACGCCTGTCGCGATCGTTCCAACACCCGTACTTGACACCAGCTTCACATTGATTTTCGCATAGGGATTGATCGCTTTTAAGTCGTAGATCAACTGCGCCAAATCCTCAATCGAATAAATATCATGATGCGGCGGTGGTGAAATCAAGCGGACCCCAGGTGTGGAGCCACGAATCTCAGCGACCCAAGGAAAGACCTTGTTTCCTGGCAATTGCCCACCTTCACCCGGTTTAGCACCCTGCGCCATTTTGATTTGTAATTCTTCGGCACTCATTAAATATTCAGCATTTACACCGAAACGTCCAGAAGCCACTTGCTTGATTTTGCTATTGAAGTTCTTGCCGTCTGCTTTAGGCTTGAATCGGTTGCGATTTTCTCCGCCCTCACCGCTATTTGATTTGGCACCGATCCGGTTCATCGCCTCTGCAATGCACTGGTGGGCCTCTTCACTCAAAGAACCATAAGACATCGCCCCGACTTTGAAGCGTTTAACGATCTTACTCGCAGGCTCGACCTCAGAGAGTTTTACTGATGGTCGTTCTTTCTTGAACTCCCATAACGCCCGTAAATTGGTCGGTTCATCCAACGCCTCTTGATTCATTTGGCTAACGTAATGTTTAAACAATTGATAATCGCCCGCACGAACTGCCTGCTGGAAATTGTAAATAGTCTTCGGGTTGAACAAATGATGTTCCCCATCTGCTTTATACTGGAAGCTTCCCCCAGAGGCTAACAGGTCATTTTGTTTCGGTCCATAAGCTAACCGATGCCGCTGTAAATATTCTTCTTCGATTTGATGCAGAGACAGACCACCGATACGGCTAGCCGTTCCAGTGAAATACCTGTTAGTAACCGGTTCGCTAATCCCCACTACTTCAAAGAGTTGTGCACCGTGATAACCGGCGATCGTTGAGATCCCCATCCGCGACATCACCTTCACGATTCCTTTTTCAGCCGCCTTGCGGTAATTTTCCAGACCATTTTCAATCTCGAAATTCTTCAATGTCGCATAGGCCCCATAAGGGTGTATGCCACTGGCACCATAGCCAATCAAAGTCGCAAAATGATGAACTTCACAGACCTCAGCAGAATCCACGACCAAGCTTGCTAATGAGGCCTTTCCTTTTCGCACCAAGTAATTGTGGAGCCCAGACACTGCCAACAAAATCGGCATCGCCATTTTCGCTTTTTCTGAGCCTCGATCACTCAATATAAGGATGGTCCCGCCAGCATCAATAGCAGACTCGGCCTCCTTGAACATATATTCCAACCCGTCTTCCAATGCGTTTTGTCCGTCGATTGGATAAAGCGTCGAGAGTGTTACTGCCTTTTGTTCCTTTGTATTTAATTGTGCGATTTTCAGAAAATCACTCGTACTGAGAACCGGGCTATTTATTTTCAGTTTCTGACAATTATGGGCATCATCCACACGAATGTCCCCATCTCTTCCCAAGAACATCTCTGTTCCAATCACAAGTTGTTCCCGGATCGCATCGATTGGGGGATTCGTGACCTGGGCAAATTGCTGTTTGAAATACGTGAATAGCGATTGCGGCTTGTCACTCAAGACAGCTAAAGGAGAATCATAGCCCATTGAGAGGACCGGTTCCTCGCCTTTTTCCGCCATCGGCAACAATTCATCTCGAATGATCTCATCGGTATAGCCGTTCAATTTCCACATACGCTGAAGGTCTTTTTCAGTCAGCGAGGCGTCTTTACGTTCCGTCTCCGCAAGCTGCGACAGCTCAATCCGATTTTCAGTCAACCACTCATTGTACGCATGTGCCTTCGCATATTTTTCTTTGATTTCCTGATTGCGGTAGAACTTTCCCTTGACCGTATCAACCAAAATCATATTCGCCGGTCCTAAAACACCCTTTTCAATCACATTCGAAGGCGCAAAATCAACGACGCCAGACTCAGAGGCCACTTGAACAAAGCCATCCTTCGTGATCGAATATCGAGAAGGACGCAGCCCGTTTCGATCTAACGTAGCGCCGACCATTTCACCATCTGTAAAGCACAGCGCCGCAGGACCATCCCACGGAGCCATAAAGCTGGCATTGTATTCTTGAAAAGCAGTCTGCTCTTCGCCCAAACCCGCTTCTTCTGACCAGGCTTCTGGTACCATCATCATTAATGCGTGAGGAATATCACGACCGTTTCGGTACAAATATTCCATACAATTTTCTAGCTTGGCGGAGTCGGAATCTTCTTCGTTGTATACTTCGATGCCATGACTCTTCATCCAATTTTCAGATCCTCTTAAGGTATTGATCTCCCCATTATGCGCTAAGAATCGAAAAGGCTGTGCGCGGTCCCAGCTAGGAAAAGTATTGGTCGAAAAGCGCGAATGCACCACCGCGATACTTGCGGCAAAGCCTTCATCCTGCAAATCATCATAAAAAATACCAACTTGATATGCATGCAGCATGCCCTTGTAAACAATTGTTCGGCTGGATAAACTGCATATCGCCATTTCCCCAGCATGGTAGGTCTTCTCCAGCTTACGGCGCAAACGATACAGGCGGTCTTCAAATTCACGCGCTGTTTCAACCTCTAACGGCCGCTTTATGAACAGTTGCACAAATCTAGGCATGACTTTTTGAGCACCTGGTCCACAGTTTTCATACTGGAACGGCACATCCCGCTGCCAAAGGACCAAATAACCCGCCGCTTCAATTTCCTTTACGAGCGCCTGTTGCAGTCCGCTCTTGTGCTTCTCATCCGCTGGCAAAAAGAACATTCCTACTGCGTAATGTCCACGATCCGGCAAAGCAACACCTGCCGCTTTTGCTTCTCTTTGAAAAAAGTTGTCGGGAATTGTCGCCAAGATTCCAGCGCCATCGCCTGTTTCAGGTTCTGCCCCGGTTCCGCCTCGGTGATTCATTCGTTTCAACATCGTTAATGCATGCTTCACCAATTGATGCGAAGCTGTTCCATTCATTTGAGCAATAAAGCCCATACCACATGCATCCTTCTCAAAAGAGGGATCATACATGGTCCGGGCCTCTGTCATTTGTTGCTTTGTCATTCAACATCAATCCTTTAAATAGTTTGACAATTCTCATTTATTTTTAATATACTACCTTTTTTTAAAAAAATAGGCAAGTGTTCTTAGAAATTTTTTTTAATTACTTTTGTTATCACTAGCTGAACAAGCCAAAAAGAAAAGTCCAATCAAATGGAAAAAAGAAGATTTATTTGGTAAACTTAATCTGATATGCTTCGTTATGAAAGGATGAACACCAATGACACCAAATCGCGAAGATTACTTAAAATTAATATTAGAATTAGGTGGCGACAAAGAAAAAGTCAGCAATAAAAAAATTGTCGCTGGTTTGTCCATTTCTGGCGCTTCTGTCAGCGAGATGATCAATAAACTAGTAAAAGAAGGACTCGTTGAGCACTCCCCTTATCAAGGCGTTCAATTAACACCGCTTGGCTTGGAAAAGGCGAGTACGCTTGTCCGTAAACATCGTTTATGGGAAGTCTTCTTAGTCGATCATTTAGGCTATTCATGGAATGAAGTCCATGATGAAGCAGAAGTATTAGAGCATGTGACATCCTCACAATTAGAACAAAAATTGGATCATTATTTAGACCATCCAACTTTTTGTCCCCATGGCGGAATGATTCCGCAACAAGATCAGACCGTTCATGAAAAAGACCGTCAAACCTTAGCAAGCTACCCTGAAGGAACAACTATTCGGATCGCTCGTGTTTTAGACGAAAAAGACTTGCTCGACTATTTGATGGATCTTGGCATCGCCATCCATGAAGAATACGAAATCACAAAAATTGCTGCCTATGAAGGGCCGATTACTTTACA
Source organism: Enterococcus sp. 12F9_DIV0723 (assembly GCF_002174375.1). Taxonomy (NCBI): domain Bacteria; kingdom Bacillati; phylum Bacillota; class Bacilli; order Lactobacillales; family Enterococcaceae; genus Enterococcus; species Enterococcus sp. 12F9_DIV0723. The sequence continues at coordinate 2,275,921 of NZ_NIBK01000001.1, forward strand.
AAACGACCAAAAAGAGGTTTCAATTAGTTACAAAGCCGCATCAACGATTTTTGTAGACGCCTTATAATTAACGATCCTTCGGGATGTTAGATACGCGTTTTTGATTGAAAAGAACTCATTATGATTAGCTAGGAGTGAAACTTATGGAACAGGCAGCACTATTCACCATCTTTGGTGGCACAGGCGATTTAGCAAAACGGAAATTATACCCGTCGTTGTTTCGTCTATATAAAAAAGGCAATCTGACAAAACACTTTGCTGTGATCGGTACGGCTAGACGGCCGTGGAGCGACGATCATTATCGTGAGATCGTTCGTGAGACGATCCAGGACCTCGCCCCAACAGAGGAAGAAGCACAAGAATTCTCTAACCACTTTTACTACTTGTCACACAATGTCAATGACACTGAACATTATGACCAGCTAAAAGATTTGGCTGATGAATTGGATGAAAAGTATGACTTGCAAGGCAATCGCATATATTACTTAGCCATGGCACCTCAATTTTTTGGAACCATTGTGAGTCATTTGAAATCTCAAGAAATTTTGACTACTACAGGCTATAACCGTTTAGTGATCGAAAAACCTTTCGGATTTGATTATGATTCTGCAAATGAACTGAATAATGAGATTCGCGACGTTTTCCCAGAGCAAGACATTTTTCGTATCGATCACTATTTAGGAAAAGAAATGATTCAAAATATTTCCGTGATCCGGTTTGCAAACAACATCTTTGAATCCCTTTGGAACAACCGTTACATCGAAAACGTTCAAATTACTTTTTCTGAAGCACTAGGTGTAGAAGATCGCGGTGGTTACTATGAACACAGCGGCGCGTTAAAGGATATGGTACAAAATCATATCTTACAAGTTGTTGCGCTGTTGGCGATGGAAGTTCCTACTTCTTTCTCGAACAAGTCCATCCGTGAGGAAAAAGTAAAAGTTTTACAAGCTATTCGTCGGTACAATCCCGAAGAAGTACTGCAAAACTTTGTTCGTGGACAATATGACGCAGGGACGTTAGATGGCAAAGACTTCGTTGCTTACCACGATGAGCCAAATGTCGCTGAAGATTCTTTAATGGAAACATTTGTTGCAGGTAAATTTATGATCGATAATTTCCGTTGGTCAGGTGTCCCGTTCTATATTCGGACTGGGAAACGAATGACTGAAAAAGGAACACGTATCAATATCGTCTTCAAACAAGTTCCTGTTAATGTCTTTAGCTCTGAACAAGAAGATGTTTCTAGTGAAGAAGAATTGCCGCAAAATATCTTGACCATTTATATTCAACCTACAGAAGGCTTCTCGCTTACTTTAAACGGAAAACGAATCGGCCAAGGTTTCACGACAGAACCAGTAAAATTAGATTTCCGTCAGAGCGCTGAAGTAACAGAAAACAGTCCTGAAGCCTATGAAAAACTATTATTAGATGCTTTAAATGGCGATGGTACAAACTTCTCTCATTGGGACGAAGTAGCAAACTCTTGGGAGATCGTGGATCGTATCCGCAATACTTGGGATCAGACCACTCCAGGCTTCCCGAACTACGCTTCTGGAACCATGGGACCACAATGCGCCTTCGATCTTCTAGCCAAGAACGGTCATGAATGGGCTTGGCAGCCTGATCAATGGTACCGTGAACGCGGAAAATTGGATTAACAACCAAAAGCTGGGACACGCTTCCCAGCTTTTTTTTATGTTCCATTATGGCTTGCACATTAAAAATCAAAAAAAGAAACCCGCGCCGACCATTCGACACGGGTTTCTTCTATTATAAGACGTTTTATTCCAATCCTTCCGCTACTGCTTCTGGATAGTTTTCTTCTACAATATGCGCACATGAAGCACATAAGGTTGGCAGCTTTTCATCTTCTCCGACCGTCGTACGAACTTGGCGGCAGCGATCGCAAACTTCACCGTCTGCTTTTTCAACCAAGATAGCGACATCATCAAACGCCGCAGCATTTTCAGGTGCTGCTTCTTTCGAGATACTGAATGAATCAGGTGATACGATCAAGAGCTGAGCAAGGTCTGCGTCTAACGCGGTCAGCATAGCAGCCGCTTGTTCATTTGGATAGATCGTTACTTTCGCTTCTAGCGATTTACCGATTACTTTTTCATTTCGTGCTTCTTCTAAGGCTTTTAAGACTTTGTCACGGAAGTCCATGAAGGCCTTCCACGTATCCAACAATTCGCCTTGGTTAGGATATTCTTCATAGCTAGGCAATTCTGCTAATTGAACAAACGCTTCTTCTTCCTTCAAGTACGTCCAGATTTCTTCTGTCGTATGAGGAATGATCGGTGTCAATAATTTGGTCAATGCAACGGCTGCTTGATAGAAAACAGTTTGCATACAACGACGTTCGTAGCTGTTTTCTGCTTGGATGTATACAACATCTTTCGCGAAGTCCAAATAGAAGGAAGACAAATCAACAGTTAAGAAGTTCACAACTGTTTTATAGATTTGCGTGAAATCATATTTTTCATACCCTTCTTCACGAATCGTTTTGATCACATCATTCAAGCGAACTAGCATGTATTTATCTACGGAACGCAATTCATCATAAGCAACGGTGTGTTCTGAAGGCTCAAAGTCTGTGGTATTCGCCAACAAGAAACGCATCGTGTTACGAATCTTACGATACACTTCTGACACTTGGTTCAAGATATCCATAGACACACGCACATCGGCTTCATAATCGACACTGCTCACCCAGAGACGTAAGATATCGGCACCCATCTGCTTGATGACTTTGTCCGGAACGATGGTGTTGCCCAATGATTTACTCATCTTACGGCCTTCACCGTCTAACGTAAATCCTTGAGAAAGAACTGATTTATAAGGAGCAACACCATTGATTGCTACACTTGTCGTGATACTTGAGTTAAACCAGCCACGGTATTGATCTGATCCTTCCAAGTACATATCCGCAGGGAATGTTAAGTTGTCCCGTTGGCGTAAAACGGCCTCATGTGAAGAACCCGAATCAAACCATACATCCATGATGTCTGTTTCTTTCGTAAAGAGACCATTAGGCGAACTTGGGTGGGTAAATCCTTCTGGCAATAAATCTTTTGCTTCCCGTTCAAACCATACATTAGAACCAAACTCCGCAAACAACTGTGCCACATGCTCCGTCGTTTCAGGTGTAATGATCGCTTCCCCATCTTCTCCATAGAAAATTGGCAATGGAACGCCCCATGCCCGTTGACGAGAAATCACCCAATCGCCGCGATCACGGATCATGTTGTACAGACGCGTTTTGCCCCAAGGAATGATCCAGTCCACTTTCTCAATTTCATCTAAAATATCTTGACGGAATTTATCAATTGAAGCAAACCATTGTGGTGTTGCACGGTAAATAATTGGCTTCTTAGTCCGCCAGTCATGAGGATAGCTGTGGGTAAAGAATTCTAACTTCAACAATGCCCCATTTTTTTCTAATAATTCTGTGACCATCGGGTTCACTTTGTCGTAGAAAACACCTTCAAAACCAGGTGCATCCGCCGTCATCACTCCGCGATTATCCACTGGAGAAATGATGTCATTCCGATATTTTTTCCAAGCAAAGTAGTCATCTTCCCCGTGACCAGGAGACGTATGAACCAGACCAGTACCAGCATCCAAGGTGACATGGTCCCCTAAAATAACCAATGATTCTCTGTCATAAAATGGGTGCTGTGCAGTCATATATTCTAGGTCTTTCCCAGCAACTTCTTTGATAACCTTCGGATCAAGCCAATCCAATTCCTCAGCAACTTTATTCAATAAGTCCTTCGCAACGACATACTTTTTCCCTGCTTCTTCTACAACAACATATGTGTAGGCAGGATTTACAGAGATCCCTTGGTTTGCTGGCAAGGTCCAAGGTGTAGTTGTCCAGATAATGAAGGACGTATCTGCATCTAAGATTCCTTTGCCATCTTTTACTTTGAAGGCCACAAAAATTGAAGGAGATTTCACGTCCTTATATTCAACCTCTGCCTCAGCCAAAGAAGATTCACTTGATGGTGACCAGTAAATAGGCTTCAAGCCTTTATAAATGTAGCCTTTTTCAGCCATCTTACCAAACACACGAATTTCTGCAGCTTCATAATCAGGTGTCAAGGTAACGTAAGGATGGTCCCATTCGCCAGCAATTCCTAAACGTTTGAAATCCTCGCGCTGTTTGTCCACTTGAGACAACGCATATTCTTCACATTTTTTACGGTATTCGGCCATGGACATTTCTTTACGTTTAATTCCTTTATTCGCAAGAACTTGTTCAATCGGGAGACCATGAGTATCCCAGCCGGGAACATACGGTGCACGAAAGCCTGACATTGATTTTGAGCGCACAATAATGTCCTTACTGATTTTATTTAACGCGTGACCAATATGAATATTCCCGTTTGCATAGGGAGGACCATCATGCAAAACAAATGTTGGTTTGCCTTCATTCAATTTTTGACGTTTTTCATAAATGCCATTTTCTTCCCATTCTTTTTCCCATTGACCTTCACGGTTTGGTAAGTTCCCCCGCATAGGAAAACCGGTTTTTCCAAGTTGAAGAGTTTCTTTTGTCTTCACGATCCATCGTCTCCTTAAAAATATAGTGTTTCTGCCTAAAAAGCAGTTTACTCAGTTCTTACAATACAGCCTCCTAAGTTTCGAAGCTGTAAAACACAAAAAAACAAGCGCATCCGCAAAGGGACGAGCTTGTCGTGGTACCACCCAAATTTGAAACCTAGAAGTTTCCTCTGATCATCGGTAACGCAATGACGCGTCGACTGCTACTAAGCTTCACAATCAAATGCTCTAGAGGATCTTTCCAATTAGAGGGTCTGCCGAACTTTCACTATCATCGGCTCGCTAAAAGAATCTAATCAGCTTTTCTGTTCTAGATTGTTTATTCTTCATCTGATTTAATTAATTCAGGAATATCAATCGTTAATCCCATGTCCTCGTCCTGAGGAACATCGGTAATTATTGGTTCATTTGAGTCTACTGCATCAATCGTATCACTGTCAAGTTCATTCGCCAAAACTTCTCTCAAAACTTCATGACCGTCACCGACATAAGAAGACATTGGCTTCAATACTTCTTCCCAGTCCCCGCTGCGCGCTTGATCGATTTGTGTTTCCAATAATAACAATAATTGTTGATGGAAGACACGCGTTTTCTTCTTCAAATCATTTGTTTCAGCAGCCAATTGACGCGCTTTAGAGGTTGCGTCCGTTAAGATTTCTTTTGCTTTATCTTCCGCCGTTGTCGTTAACAAGTTGGCTTTTTGCATTGCATTTGAGATCAATTCATCCGCACGGTTTTGCGCAGAAGTTACAATGACTTCAGATTCTTTGCTTGCAGAAGATTTTACTTTGTCCGCTGTATCTTGTGCCACAACGATTGATTGGTTCAACGCTTCCTTCAATTCATTGAAGTATTCTAATTTTTCTTCAGAATGTTTTAGTGCTTTTTCTAATTCACGATTTTTTGCGATGCTGTCTTCATAATCGCGAACGATCATATCTAAGAAATCATCGACTTCATCTTGATTATACCCACGCATTTTGGTGGAGAAACTTTTGTTTTGAATATCTAATGGAGTTAATGCCATATTATTGTTCACCTCATAAATTTATTTTCGTAAAACGCCTAAGCGCAAACGGAATTTTTCTTTCTTTGTTTTTCCTTCTAATCCTTGGATCTGAATCCGGCCAAATCCACGAACCGAAACGACATCTAGTAAATCAAGTAAATAATCTGGACGTTCATTGACTGACCAGTTTACTTTTACTTTTCCGGCTTCAACCAATTGCTTCGACCGTTGACGAGAAATATTGTAAACAGTAGAAATGATTGCATCTAAACGCATCGAAGTCGCTGTCGTCGTTTCTTCAGCCCAACTGTCTTTCGGTATGATAATCTCCGTATAAGATCGTTCCTCTAAATGAACAGATACACGACCGATCTTCGTTACCTGACTAACGATATAGCTCGCTGAGTCCTTCGCTAAAAAGATTTGCCAGCGATCACCATCAGAAATAATATCGCCAAAATAATCCCGCTTGATCCCTGCATTCATCAATGTTCCTAAAATCTTCCCATGAGAAAGCTCTGTAAACTTCTTAGGATAATTGATTTCGATCATTACAAGTTCAAAATCATCGATCTGCGGTTCATAATACTCAGGATAAATCATGCAGCGACAACGCTCAGCATCTTCATAACCGCCATAAAAAGAAAATTTCAATTCACTGTTTTCGCGAATCAAGGTTTCTAAGATATATGCTTGTCGAGGGTCTAAAAAATTCGTTAAGTAAGGCGCATATTGGCTTTCGACTTGTTCTAACCAATCGCCAACACTTTCAACAAATGGATGCTCTTCAGGTCTAAAGTGTTGATAGACATTCGCATTCATTTCGCCACCCCCTTAGAACATCAGATTAATCAGAATTCTTTGTAAAATCCTCATCGCAAAATTTAATGCAAAAATCGCTGCCATCACTGAAAAATCGATTCCACCAAATTGCAATGGCAATCGGCGAAACAAATCAAGAAACGGCTCACAAATTCGACTCAAAAGTTGTCCAAATCTAGATTGATAGGCTCCAGGGAACCATGACATCAATGCGTAGACAATCAAGATTGTCGTATAAAGATAAACTAGTCGAGTTAAAATATTAAAAAGTGTAATAATCAATTCCAAATAAGCGGCTCCTTTACATTTCTAAACCATAAATGTCATCATCAACCATTGAACTCAAAGCAGTATTGGTAATTTCAACGCTAGTCGGTGTACATAAAAACATTTCATTGCCGACACGTTTGATATCACCATCAATCATGAAAACAGCACCTGTCAGAAAATCAACGACGCGACGTGCCTTCATTTCATCTAAGGACTGAAAGTTGATCAAAACAACTTCACCTTGCCCAACTCGCTTCGCAATAGTCATCGCCTCGTTATAGGCTCTTGGTTCAACTACTGAAATACGATTTTTACTTTTTTGTTCAATTTTTGGTGCAAGTCGTTGTGCCCGACTATTATTGTTTGGCATCGATACGACTTTTTCGTTTTTCTTTGGTGCGCTTTCAGCTTTTTTCATTACAGCTTCAGCTCTACGATTTGTCTGAGGTTCAGCAACTGGCTGAGCCTTCGTTTGAACTCTTGCTTTTGGACGTTCAATCTCTTGCTTTTGATATGTAGAACGTGGCGCTCTGACGCGTTCTTTTTTAGGCGCGCTTTGTTGTTGTGGGCGGCTAACCTGCTTCTTTGGTGCAGGTGCTGCTTCTTCGTACATATCATCATCCGCTAAACCAAAAAAATCAGTGATCTTTGCTAGACTAATTCCCATTAACTTTACCTAACCTTTCCTAAATAGTGCCGTTCCGATTCGAACAAAAGTGGCACCTTCTTCAATTGCCGTTTTGAAGTCTTGGCTCATCCCCATGCTCAATTCTGTACATGGTGCGTACTGCAAGTTTTTTTCTTTCACACTCACTTGAAGCTGTTTCAAGGTAGAAAAAATAGTGCGGACCTCCTGTTGACTTGCGTCATAAGGAGCCATGGTCATTAATCCGACCACATAGACCTTGTCTAATTTTTCCAATTCTTCAACAAAAGAATGAAGCTCTTCAGGTTTGAGCCCGTGCTTCGATTCTTCTCCAGAAACATTCACCTCAATAAAACAATGAATCGGATGCTCTGCACGCTTTTGAATTTCTTGTGCCAAGCGTAAACTATCCAACGCATGAAAGTAATCAATTTCATTTATAATCAATTTTACCTTGCGACGCTGTAAATTACCAATAAGATGCCATTTTATCTGTTGATCGTGTGAAAAACTTTGCTTTTTTTCAAGTAATTTGTCTACTCTATTTTCAGCTAAATCTGTCACGCCTAATTCAACGAGTTCTTTTGCTGCTATGGAGTCGACACTCTTGGTCACCGCAACCATCGTAATATCCTGCAAGTTACGTGAAACAAGAGCACACGACTCCTGAATCTCTTGCTCGATTCTATGCAAGTTTTCAGCGATCATGTGCTCTCCCCCTCTTATTTTCTACGGCGAAAGAATGGTGGTGTGTCTAGTTCTTCGTCTTTTTCAGGTTTTACTTCTTCACGGTTGAACGTTTCAAATTCTTTCTTTTCGATATTCTCAAATTGTGTTTCTTCAACTTTTGGGCGAATGTTTTCTTCTTTGCGAATGTCCCATTCTCCGAAAGCCGACTGACCTTCATTGTTTCTTGAAGGTTCAATATCTAAATTTTGCTTTTGAGGAACTGATTGGATTTGGCTAGCACGTTGTGTGTTACGAGTAGCCTTACGCTCCTTTTTTGTTGGATCAATTCCTGTCGCAATTACTGTAACTCGAATTTCATCGCCTAATTCTTCGCTGATTGATGTACCTAAAATAATGTTTACATCACCGGTTGCTGCATTTGCAACAATATCAGAAGCATCTTGTGCTTCGAATAATGTCATGTCTAAACCGCCTGTAATGTTCAATAATACTTGTTCCGCACCATCGATTGAAGTTTCTAATAATGGAGAAGAGATTGCCTTCTTCGTTGCTTCGACTACGCGATCTTCACCACTAGCAACACCGATACCCATCAATGCAGTTCCTTGATTTGCCATCACAGTTTTCACATCGGCAAAGTCCAAGTTTACATATCCAGGAGCTGTAATCAAGTCAGAAATACCTTGAACTCCTTGGCGTAGCACATTATCCGCTTCACGGAATGCTTCAAGCATTGGCGTCTTCTTGTCAACAACTTCAAGTAAACGGTTGTTTGAGATAATTAATAAGGTATCTACATTTTCCTTCAGTAATGAAATACCTTCTGCCGCGAAACGTCCGCGTTTTGGTCCTTCGAAGCTAAATGGACGCGTTACGACACCGACTGTCAAAGCACCAAGATCTTTTGCGATTTTCGCAACGATCGGAGCAGCTCCAGTACCAGTACCGCCGCCCATTCCGGCAGTGATAAAGACCATATCTGCACCTTCAAGTGCATCACTAATTGCTTGTTCGCTTTCTTCTGCTGACTTTTGGCCAACTTCAGGTTGCGATCCAGCACCTAACCCACGAGTATATTTAGGGCCTAATTGAATCACTGTTTCTGCTTTTGAATTTTTAAGGGCTTGTACATCAGTGTTTGATGCGATGAATTCAACGCCTTTGACGTTTTCTTCGATCATACGGTTAATGGCGTTTCCGCCGCCTCCGCCAACACCGATAACTTTAATAACTGCACCTTCGTTAATATTGTTATCTATTGAGAATTCCATGTTTTCTATTCCTCCTACTTCATACTAATGTAATTACTTTTTCAGGAAAAAAGTAAGCCTTCATTTTCATCCGTCTATCATTCTACTAATATTACGCTAAAGCGTAAAGAAGAAGCATCCTCTTATAAAATTAATCAAAAATATTTGAAAAGAAATCTTTGATCTTTCCAGTTACTTTTTCTTCATTTTTTGGCTTTGTTTCTTCTTCATAGTCATTTGCTGCTTCGTAATCATCATATACAGGAGCTGTTGAAACAGCATTTGTTTGAGGTGAAGTAGATAAGGACACTTTTTCACCTGTAACAGCAGATTTTGCTAAATGATACACATCACTTAGTTCAGCTGAATAATTGACGATACTGATGACATTTGTAAAGACTGGATTTCTCAATCCCATTTGATTTGGTACGTGCAGCTTCACTGTTGTCCCAAAAATATCTTCTGCTAAATCGACCACGCCTGGTAAGCTAGCCGCCCCACCTGTCAACACAACACCGCCAGGTAAATCTAAGGCTTCGATTTCATCCAATGCTTCTTTGGCTTTACGGAAAATTTGTTCCAGCCGTGCTTCGATGATCTCAGCTAGATAGCGTTCGTCCACTTTCACAGGATCTGTTTTCCCAATAACATCTACTGGGAAATCTTCGTCAGCAGACGTACGACTTGGATAGGCATCTCCATAATTGATTTTCAATGCCTCTGCATTGTTGAATGACGTATTTAAGACGATGGAAATATCTTTTGTAACAAACTCTCCGCCTTCTTGATCCACGTGAGTGAATTTTAATTGCTTATCGTGCATAACTGCCGTTGTTGTTTGACCGCCGCCCATGTCGATAACAATCGTACCAAAATCTTTCTCACCATCTGATAAAGTAGACTCTGTCAATGCTAAAGAAGTAATCACTGTTTCAGCAACAGTCAATCCTGCTTTTTCTACACATTTTGTAATGTTATGGATAATCGTCTTAGGCCCTGTAAAGACCAGTCCGAACATTTCAAGTCGAACACCGATCATCCCTCGTGGATCCTTGATGCCTTCAAAGCCATCAACAGTAAACTCTTGAGGTAATAATGCAACGATTTGTCTTTCAGGAGGAACTGAACGAACCATTGCTGCTGAAGCGACATTACGAACGTCTTCATCCATAATTTCTTTCGATTCATTATTAACAGCGATCATTCCCTGACAAGTCTCAACTTCTAATAAGTTGGCAGGTAATCCTACGCTGACACTTTTGATCTGAATCCCGGCTTTTTCCTCGGCCTGTTTTACTGCTCGTTGAATCGCTTGTACTGTTTTATCAATATCTACGATAATCCCACGGTTGATTCCTTCTGATTTTGCGTTTCCAACACCAATGATATTCATTTGGCTATCGATGTACTCGGCAACAACAACTTTTATCGATGTTGTCCCGATATCAAGGCCTACATACATTCCTGCTTTTGCCATGAATGGGATTCCCTCCTATTTTCAAATAAATGCTTTATTCAGATTTAATATTTTAAGTTACTGTTAAGCATGAAATATAATTATTTGCAAGTAATTCACTGCCTTCAATTTTACCACATTTTGCCTAGAATGAAAAAGAAGATTCAACATTTTCTTGTAATAAATTTAATCATTCCCAGCGGGTGTTTCGGTTTGTTCTGTTGAGTCCTGCGCTGAATCTTCAGTAGCTGAATTCTCAGCGTAGGGGTAGCTGTAAATCCCTGCTTCCATATCTACGACACCTTTGATTTGTTTGTCATTCATTTCTTTGGCGACCTGAGGATAATAATTCATTTTAGTGCCTAATTCATTAATACTTACCAAAACTTTATTTCCATCATTCATGAAAATTTCTAGCAACTCTTTATTCTCACTTGTTGGAGCGTACTTGATCTGAGAAATTCCCTGTTTGACTTCTTCTGTTAATTTTTTATAGCCATCTAGTACATTTAAAATGCGTTTTGATCCAGTAAAGCTTTCCAGGATCGGTAAATCGCCATTACTTTTTTCAACTTCAACTGGTATGATTTTCCCATTAGAAATAACAGGTGAATATTTCCCATTACTTTCCAAATAAGCGACTTCCGGAAATTCTTTTACTTGCACTTCGAAATGATTAAAGCCATCAATATGGACTTCCGCATTTTCAATTTGCAATTCTTGCTTCTTTAACTTCTTGATATTATCTTGACGGTCAAAAAACTGACTCCAAAGATTATCGCCTACAGTAAAATTGAGTTCTTTTTTTATTACCTCTGCTGAAATTCTCTCATTACCTTGGACACTCACTCCGCCTAGCTTACCCAAGGGCGAAATATAATATAATAATAATAGTGCCGGTATTGAAAATAGTCCGATCAAAATTGAAGACCTGCGAACCAAACGACGATTTCGCTCGTGCTTGATGTTTGGCAGCCGTTCTAAGAAAGATCCATTTTTCGGTCCTTTCGAAGTCTCTTCTTCTTCCGTGTTCTCTTCTATCTCAAATTCAGCATCGATTGTTTCCTGCTCTACTGGTACTTCGTCTTCTTCATCGGCGGGTTCATCAGTGCTTGATGTCTCCGAGTGCTCAGAAATACTGGGTGGTACTTCCGGTTCGCCATTTTCTAGTGCTTTCTGCTTCAAATATTCCATATTTGCTAATTGCCAAGGTGTTAAATTTTCTTTTTTAGGTTTTGGTTTTTCCTCTTGCTCTTTGTTTTCCTCTGGAAACTCTTCGCGGCTAATGTTCCTCACCTCCAAAAACTATTTGACGATCTCGTTTACCAATGCCCAAAGGCGCTCAGCTGCATCGGGTATCCCTTCTTGTCGAGAGGCTTTCGCCATATTTTCTCTTTTTTCAGAGTCCGCCATGATTTCATCTACAGCTTCTACTAGATTTTCACCTGTTAACTCTGCATCAGTAATCATCTTGACAGCCCCAGCATTTACTAAGCTTTGTGCATTTTTTGTTTGATGATCGTTTGTCACATAAGGACTCGGAATTAAAATTGCTGGCAATCCCAAGGCCGTAAATTCTGCAATTGATGTTGCTCCAGCCCGACCGATCAACAGATCAACATTCGCCATAACGTCTGTCATATTTTTTATATATGGTTGCAGCGAAAGGTTGTGACTGATTTTGTCTACATCGATTTTTTCGGAAATCTCGTTATAATAACGATCTCCTGAAGCGTAAAGTACTTGGTATTCTTTTTGAGAAAATTTAGGCAGTGCTTGAATAACTGCCTGATTTATTTTTAATGCGCCCTGGCTTCCACCGAAAATTAAAACTGTAGGGATATCGGAAAATAATCCGTACTGTTCTAAAACCTCCGATTTTCCGCTAGTAACAACTTCTTGAGCTCTCGGATTCCCTACTAATACTGTTTTATTTTCTGGAAAATATTGCGCTGCATCCGGAAAACAAATCCCAATTCGGTCAGCAAAGCGACTTAAAAACTTGTTTGTGATCCCTGGAACGCTATTTTGTTCGTGAACAATCGTTGGAATTTTCATTCGTGCAGCTGCATAGACCACGGATCCAGAGACATAGCCCCCCGTTCCGATGACAACATCTGGCTTGAACTCACGTAAGATTTCTTTCGAACGCTTAATACTCTCAAGAAACAACTGTACGGTCTTTACATTATCTAACGAAAGTTTTCGTTTGAATCCTTGAATTTTGATTGTTTTAAAAGAGATGCCTGTCTCAGGCACGATTTTATTTTCCAACCCTCGATGTGTTCCCACATATAAAAATTCAGAATCCGGTTGGATTTTTTGTACGTAACGGATAAATGCTAAGGCTGGATAGATGTGTCCGCCCGTGCCGCCGCCTGTCACAAGTATTCTCATTTCATTTTCCCTACTTTTCTAACTGTTTCACAGCTTGCATAAATTTGTCTCCACGAATTTCAAAGTTGGGGTATTGATCCCAACTTGCATTAGCGGGAGAAAGTAAAATACTGTCGCCCTCTTTGCTTTGCTCATACGCCAATGGTACGGCAGTCTCAACATTTGATGTTTTAATGATTGTTTCAACTCCTGCTTGTTTCGCAGCATCAGCTAATTTATCTTTTGTTTCACCAAAAAGAATCATTGCTTTGATTCCTTCGAGTGAAGGTATTAGTTCATCAAATCCATTTCCGCGATCCAAACCACCCGCTAATAAAATCAGGCGATCATTATCGAAACCGCTTAATGCCATTTCTGTAGCTAAACTATTCGTGGCTTTTGAATCATTGTAAAATTTCCGTCCATTGATTGTATCTACATACTGTGTTCGATGCGGTACACCATGGAAATTACTCAATGCTGTCCGAATGCTTTTATTGGAAACGCCTTTTAATTTTGCTACAACAATTGCGGCTAGAGCATTTTCAATATTATGTGCGCCGGGTACTCCTAGTTCGGAAGCATCCATGATTTTTTCGTCTTGGTAATATAATGCACCCTCTAATAGATAAGAACCATTTCGTAATACCTCTTTAGTTGAGAAAGGAACAACAGTTGCTTTAGTTCCTCTGCTCATTTCCTGTAATTCCTCTGAATTCCAATTGAGTACTAAGTAATCTGTAGCCGTCATATTTTCTTGAATCGCCCATTTTGCCGCCACGTAGTTTTCTCGAGTCTTGTGATAATCCAAATGCGCTTCGTAAATATTTGTAATCACAGCAATTTGCGGCTTAAATTCTTTGATCCCCATTAGTTGAAAGCTCGATAGCTCCATAACGATGTCATCATCTGCACTTGCCTTTGCAGCAACTTCACTACCCGGAAAACCAATATTCCCAGCTAAGTGAGCTTTTCCTGCCGCTCTTTCTTGATTCAACAATAGACCGATCATGGTGGTTGTCGTCGTCTTGCCATTCGTTCCAGTGATTCCAACGATTGGGCACTCTGCGACTTGATAAGCCAACTCCACTTCGGTCAAGATTGGGATATGCAGTTCTTCTGCTTTTGCTACTAAAGGATTATCGTACGGAATTCCAGGATTTTTAACCATCAAAGAGAAATCTTCATCCAACAATTCGATCGGATGATGTCCAGTGATCACTCGTACGCCTTGCTCCAATAACCCTTGGGCTTCTGGATTTTCTTCAAACGGCTTTCCATCGTTGACCGTAACAAGTGCGCCCAAGTCATTTAATAACTTGGCCGCACTAAATCCACTTTTTGCTAATCCTAATACTAATACTTTTTCGTTCTCATATTGTTTGATTTGTTTCATTTTCTAGTCATCTCCTACAGTACGATCAATAAAACAACAATGGATGCAATAAGTCCAATTGCCCAAAACACCGTATCCACTTTCCATTCTGACCAACCAGACATTTCAAAATGGTGATGCAATGGGGACATTTTAAAAACACGCTTCCCTGTCATTTTAAAGGAAGTGACTTGAATAATCACGCTTGCTGTTTCAAAAATGTAAACCAATCCAACCAGTAGCAATGTCCACTCTTGATGCAAAATGATCGACACAGCTGCCAACAATCCACCCAAAGCGAGTGAACCAACATCACCCATGAAAATTTTCGCCGGTTTCTTATTGTATGGGAAAAATCCGACTAATCCGCCCATGACTGCAAGACAGACAATCAATACCTCGTACTGTTGCTGATGCCATGCGATGATTCCATATGTTGCAAAGGAGATCGTTCCTAGACCAGAAACCAATCCATCAATTCCGTCAGTTAAGTTTACTGCATTAGAAAAGCCAACCAGCCATATAATCACAAACAAGCCGTAAATAATATTTAATGGTAAATCAATACCAAAGAAATTCAAGGTATTCGGGTAGCCTTCCATTCGATAAACAATGTAAAAGACAATTGCTACGATAACTTGTGCAATAAATTTTTGCCCAGAAGTCAGTCCTTCATTTTGTTTCTTCGACAATTTGATGAAATCATCTAAAAATCCGATGATTCCATACAATAGTAAAACAAAGACCAAAATTAGTAGCGATGTTGTCATTTGATGAGCCCAAAGGCTAAACCAAATCGCAGTGATCACTGCGGCAGCTAAAAATCCTAACCCACCCATTGTGGGAGTTCCCGCTTTTGAATTATGCCATTTCGGACCTTCATCCCGAATTTCTTGTCCTTGTTTCTTCATTCTAAAGTAACCAATAATAAAAGGCATGCCTGCAACAGTAATTGCGAAACTACTGGCAAAAGCAATAAATAGTTGTGCCGGTTGCATTTTTTTCTCTCCAGTCCTAACCTAACGTGATTTTCAATTTCTTTTTAGATACTTCTGTATAAGGAGCAATACTTTGTTTCGTGCAATAACCGTCCCCTTTAAAGCTAACATCAATATCTAATAGATTGGTCAATTTTAAGATATCTGCTTTTGACCAGCCACGAACATCGGGCATTTCTTTCTTCCCATCTGTCAACAAAATCAAATGTTCATTTGCCATGACTTTTTCTCCTGGCTTCGCAGATTGTTGAACGACCTTGTCGCCGTCTCCAACAACTACCGCAGTCACTCCGCGTTTATTAGCATCAGCCGCTGCTTTAGCAGTTGAAAGATTGCGATAATCTTCTACAGTGACTTTTGTATTGCTTTCTTCGTTCGAAGAATCTGAATCGCTATTTTGGAAATCCATTGCACGACTCAGTAATGGATTCGCGATATCACCCAAAATCCCTGCTTTGTTCTCTTGCGGCTGTTTCATCGTTAAGTACAAGATATACTCTGGGTCCTCGGAAGGAAGCATCAAAGCAATTGAATAGATATAGTTTGTTTCACCAGTCAAATACCGACCGTTTTCTGCAATCTGTGCTGTTCCTGTCTTTGCTGAAATATTATATCCTGGCACTTTATATTGATCGTACGCAGAACCATAGTTTTCACTTTCAACAGTATCTCGCATATATTCACGGACCTTTTTCGCAGTTTCGGGTGTAATTGGCTCACCCACTACTTCTGGCTTCATGATAATTTCTTTTCCAGTATTAGGGTTAGAAACTTTTTCAATATAATGAGGCTGTAACATTTTTCCATCATTTGCTACTGCGGTGAACCCGCGCATCATTTGGAAGTTTGTTACACCAATTGCTTGCCCATATGCGCTCATCGCTTGGTCAACGATATTGCTTGTTGGCAGCGTGCCTTTCGTTTCACCTGGTAAACCAGAGTAGGTACTTTGACCGAAGCCAAAACGCTTTACGTATTCAGGCCACTTATCGCCTAATCGTTCCTCTAATTTGACCATCCCGACATTACTAGACCAAGACAGCGCTTGACGCATGGTCAAAATTCCTTTTTTACCCAGATCCCAGTCATTAATGGTAGCGTCAGCTACTTGGATCTTGCCAGACATATAACTTTCATTTTCATTAAAGATGCCTTCATTTACTGCAGCAGCAGTAGTAAAGACCTTCATCGTCGAACCAGGTTCATAACTATCTTCTATCAAGAAATTCCGCCACGCATCTTCTTCTCCTAATCCTTCTTTCGTTTCAGGATTAAAGGTCGGACGTTGAGACATCGCAAGAATATCTCCTGTTTTGGCTTGCATTAATGTTGCGGTCATTTCTGAAGGTTTTGCTTCTGCATTGACTTTGTCTAATAATGTTTCCAAATAACTTTGAAGACCTGCATCTAAGGTTGTGTAAATGTCCTCTCCGTTGACTGCCTTTTTTTCTTCGGCAACACTACCTGGAATAGGGCGCTGATTTTCGTCTTTCTGGTAAACGACTTTTCCATCTTTCCCTTTTAAGACATCATCATAGGCCGCTTCAAGCCCCATCATTCCGACCAATGCTTCTTTTTTATCTGGTTGTGCATAGCCGATGAAATGAGACGCGAAATTCCCATTTGGATACATCCGATCGGTGTGTTCGTTAAAGTACAGGCCTTTAACTTTCGCAGCTTTCATTGCATCCTCAATATTTTGTTTGGTTTCTTCAGAGATATTTTTCCCTTTGCTTCCAAATTCAACCTGATAGTACTTACTTGTACCATCACTGTTTATACCGCTTTTCAGGGTTTTTAGCGCTGACTTTTCTTTGATCCCTAAATACTTATGTAAAATAGAAGCTAACTCGTCAAAGTTTTTTTCTTGCGCGTATAGTTTATCTTTCCCTGATACATAACTTTCTGAAAGAATCGCATAGATCGAGTAAGAGGTTGCATCTTCTGCGATGACTTCCCCATTGCGATCATAGATCGTCCCGCGCTTCGCCTTGACAACCTCGCCGCCGTGGTACAATTCCTCTGTTTTAGCCTTCAAGGAGGTTCCCGCAACGTGTCCGCCCGCTACAACATAAATCATGCGAACGGCAAACAAAAAGAACAATCCAATACTTGTAGCAAACAAAATAACGCCTACTTTTTTGCGATTGTTCATCGGAGTTAAATTCTTTTTTCGGATTTTTCTTCGTAGCCTTTTAAAGCTCATTTACTTCACTTTCCTTAAATTCGCGTCATTGATCGAAAGACCAGCTTTCTCAGCAACTTCTTTAAGCCGATCGGAACGAGACAATTCGCTCTTTTCTTGTTGTAGTTGGGTCGCTGTTTTTTCATTTGCGTCAATGTTCGTTTGAATACTTGTAATTTCATTTTGAGTTTTACTGATTTCGTTACGATAATTAACCATCACGATAGATAGTCCAATCAACATCACTAAGAAGGCTAACACAGCAAATTTTTCAACTCGTGTGATTTTCTTTAAGCGATCTCCAGGAGAAACGAAGACTTGAAAAGAATCTGGCGTTTGGTGAATCTCTTCTTGCTGAGAATCAAATTGAAACTGTTGTTTATCTTTTAATTCAGCCATCGTCCTTATCCTTTCTTCACTTTCTCAGCGATTCGCAATTTAGCACTTCTCGCGCGGTTATTTTCATTTAATTCCTCTTCTGAGGCAACTATTGGTTTACGATTGACCAGTTTTAATACTGGTTGAAATTCTTCCGGTACCATCGGCAAGCCCGGAGGCATGTCTTTTGGTGTACTGAATTCTTTAAACATCGTTTTGACGATCCGATCTTCTAGTGAATGGAAGGTAATCACGCTGACTCTTCCTTCAATCGCTAACAAGTCAATCGCCTGCTCTAAAGAACTCTCGATCGCACCTAACTCATCATTTACTGCAATACGTATTGCTTGGAAAACACGTTTAGCGGGATGTCCGCCTTTACGTCTCGCAGGTGCAGGTATCACTTCTTTAATAATATCTACTAACTGTCCAGTCGTTTCGATTGGTTGTTCTTCTCGCTTGCGTTCAATCACACGAGCGATTTGCTTAGAAAATTTTTCTTCTCCATAACGGAAAAATATTTTCACTAATTCATGATAAGAATAATCATTTACAACTTGATACGCACTCAAAGGTGCATCTTGATCCATGCGCATATCCAGTGGTGCATCTTGATGATAACTAAAGCCACGCTCTGCTTCGTCCAGTTGTGGAGAGGAAACACCTAGATCATATAAAATCCCATCGACTTCCGTCACACCTAAGTGATTTAATTCAGCCGTAAGTTCTCTAAAATTAGCTTTAACAAAGGTCACTTGATTTTTTTGTACATACTCAGCTAAGCGGATTTTTGCGTTATCAATTGCTTTTTGATCTTGATCAAAAGCATAAAGGTGCCCGTCCGCGTTTAGCTGACTCAGTAAATATTCACTATGTCCAGCTCCGCCCAATGTACAATCAACATAAATACCGTCTGGTTTGATTGCTAGACCATCAACTGTTTCATGAAGCAAAACGGTTGTATGTTGAAAGTCTGTCATTCATAATCCTCTTCTCTAAAATCCAAAATCGACCATTGTTTCTGCAATGTCATCAAAACTAGCTTCTGTTTCTTTTGTAAAGTCATTCCAACGTGTTTGATCCCAAATCTCGATTCGATTAGCGACCCCAATAATCACACACTCTTTTTCAATTGAAGCGTGACTGCGTAAAGATGCTGGGATGTTAATTCGACCTTGCTTATCAATCTCACACTCAGTGGCTGCTGAATAGAAAAAACGTACGAACGCGCGCGCATCCTTCTTAGAAAGCGGCATCTCATTCAACTTTGTTTCTAGTTGGCTCCATTCGTCTAATGGGTACCCAAACAGACAACCGTCCATGCCTCGGGTAACAACGAATTTTTCGCCTAATTGTTCACGTAATTTTGATGGAACGATCAATCGACCTTTCGCATCAATATTGTGCTGAAATTCACCCATGAACATCTAGACTCCACCCCTTTTTACCACCGCATGAGATTAGTCTACCACAATCCCCCACAATCTACCACATTTTGTAAAAAACAAAAATAACACTTTTTTGACCTTCTCTAACCATGTTGTCTTGTCAGGCAGAAGGCGGGTAATTTAGAGTCTTTTAGAAGTTTTTAGCGTTTATAAGGCATTAATAATACTAGCGATAATCAGTATAAAATAGACCAGAACAGACAATAAGAACGTCAAGCGCCAAAACATCTTAAAGAAGCGACCATACATGATTTCGCGATAGCGATAGGCTTGAAAGACCACAACACTTATCCCTAATAATAGGATGGTTAATAAAAAATATGGTAAAATCGAAAACGAACTAATACTTTTTGAAATTTCGTGCATTCCAACAATTAAAAATGGCACAGTAATATCTGGCGTTTTCAAATTGAAGCGTTGTTTTAATTTAAAAGTTGTTACGATATAATCAGACCCTAAAAAGACGATTATTGGAAAAATGTACCATAACAATAATATTGGTGAAAATGATGCCAACAAATACAGTCCTTCCTCTTCAAACTACTACCCTCACTATACTGCATTATCGTTACATTCGTGTTTCAATTCATTTAAAATATAAAGGATTTAGAGAGTTTTAACAATTGAATTCGCAATATCGTCGCGAAAAGATTTCTTAGTATTTTTTAAAAGTTTTTTCCAGTTGATTGCGGAGTTTTACGAAATAGAGTATGATGAATTTGAAATTTTTTTGAGGATGGTGACATCATGAATAACAAAAAATCCACTAGTACATTTTCTAAAGTTACCAAGGTTGTTATTTGGACCATGTTAATTTTAACAATTGGTTCATTAGTTTTGAGTAGTCTACTTAGTATTATGTAAGCAAATAGCCGGAGCAGCTGCTCCGGCTATTTTTTTGCTAATTGCAATAATTCTTTGGCATGCTTCACCGTTAGATCGGTAATTTCGGTTCCAGCAAGCATTCGCGCGATCTCTTCTGTCCGATCTGCTTCCTTCATTTCTTCCACCTTCGTCACTGTCCGACCGCCAACGATTTCTTTGCGAATAAATAGTTGATGATCTGCTTTTGCAGCTACTTGAGGAAGGTGCGTGATGCAGAGCGCCTGAGAATTCTTTCCGATTTGATAAATTTTATCTGCAATTGCTTGTGCGACACGACCACTCACTCCTGTGTCAACTTCATCAAAGACGATACTCGTCAGCTCTTGCGTTTTTGAAAAAATGGTTTTTAATGCCAACATGATCCGAGAAATCTCTCCGCCGGATGCTACCTTAACTAAAGGCTTCAGGGGTTCCCCAGGATTGGTCGTAATATAAAATTCTACTTCATCTATACCATCTGATACAAAAGAAATTTCCTTAAATACTACTTTAAATCGGGCGTTTTCCATATAAAGATCTTTCAACTCTCGTTGAATTTCTGCTTCTAACTTCTCCGCCATACTTTTTCGAGCAGTTTGCAGCGTCTTCGCGAATTCGTGAAGCTGCTCCTCTTTGTCGATTAGCTCCTTCTCAAGCTTTTCAAGCTTGTCTCCGGAAAAATCAGAGTCTAGTAATTCTTGACTGATTTGATCATAGTATTTCAAAATATGCTCGATCGAATCGCCATATTTTCTTTTTAATTGATGGATCAATTCTAAACGCTCATTGACTAAATCCAGTCGCTCTTCATCTAACTCCAAAAGATCCAACTGACGCCCTATCTCACTAACAGCGTCTTGCAGCAAATAATATGCGCTATGAACATTGTCTGAGATATTTTCGTACTCTTTATCTAGAGAAGCAATTGTTTGCAGTTCTTGACTCGCTGACCCAATCGCATCAAGAGAACTCGTTTCCTCGTTCGTCATCGCTTGATAGCTGTTCGAAAGACTGTCGACGATTCGTTGGTAGTTCGTCAGCTTCTCACGTTCTTCAAGCAGCTTCTCCTCTTCACCAACTGTCAATTCTGCATTTCCGATCTCTTCTTGTTGAAACGTCAACATATCGATTCGTTGGACAAAGGATTGTTCGTTTTGCTTAAACTTTTTGACTTGGTTCACCAAAGTAATATAGCTTCGATACGCCGTTTGATACGTCAGTTTAATTTGCTGAAAAGCAGCATCACCAAAACTATCCAGCAATCGTAAATGGGATTCAGGATGCATAAGCTCCTGATGATCATTTTGCCCCTGAATATCAACTAAAAACTGTCCAATTCGTCGTAAGTTAGCTAGCGTCACGATCCTGCCATTGACTCGGGAGATGCTTTTTCCAGAGACATTCAAGTCTCTTTGAACGATGAGCCCTGCTTCGTCAACCTCAATACCTAACTCTTCCATGAGAAGCTGAAATTCATTCTGCTTTGGTAAATCGAAGAGGCCTTCAATCAAACATTTCTCGCTGCCTTGTCGAATGTATTCGATGGATGAACGGGCACCCGCTAATAAGCTGACGGCATCAATAATAATTGATTTTCCGGCACCCGTTTCACCAGTCAAAGCTGTCATGCCGTCGGTAAAACCCAAGTGCAACGAAGAAATGATGGCAAAATTTTTGATTGTCAATTCTTGTAACATTCTTCAGATTCTCCTTTTAATGAGACATGCTACTTATTTTGACTTTTCTGAGCAATATCTTGCTGAATGTACTTGGCATCTTCTTCTGTTCTAGCGATCATCAAGATACTGTCATCATCATTCAAAGTCGTAAATAAGATTTTCGTGAATTGTTTCTCTAATAAATTTGCACAGGCCGAAGCATTCCCAGGCAATGTTTTTACTGTGATAAATTTTTCCATTTGATCAACGAAAACGACTGCTTCTTTTAAAAGATCTGCTAATTTTCCATTCACGTCTTCTTGTTCTTTTCGCGGTACGCTATAGCGATAGCCGCCATTTTGAGCCGGAACTTTGATCAGCTTCATTTCTTTGATGTCTCGTGAAATCGTTGCTTGTGTGACTGTCACGCCTTGTTGAGAAAGAATTTCTACAAAATCTTCTTGTTTTTTTACATCGTACTCGTTCAACAATTGTGTGATAATCCGATGCCGCTCTTGTTTCCGCATTCCGTTTCCTCCTGACTACTTATCTAGCTTTTGATGCGCTTCTGAAACGACGTTCGCCAAATCGATTGCTGCATTTAGGGTTCCGGGAACAGGGACCTTTTTCAGATGAGCTAAAAATTCGATATTTCCCTCACCACCAGTAATAGGAGAGTATGTTAGTTCCTGCACATCAAATCCATGAGCTGCCGCAAAGGACGTAATGTCTTCTAAAACCATTAGATGCGTCTTCGGGTCTTTGATGATGCCCTTTTTACCTACATATTCTTTTCCAGCTTCAAACTGCGGCTTGATCAATGCGACGACATCGCCATCATCTGTCAAGATTTCATGTAACGGAGGCAAAATCAATTTTAATGAGATAAACGACACGTCGATCGTTGCAAAATTTGGTTGTCCTTGATCAAAATCTTCCCGTTTTGAATAACGGAAATTGGTGCGTTCCATCACTACGACACGTTCGTCTTGGCGCAGCTTCCATGCTAACTGATTGTAGCCGACATCTAATGCATAGCTCAACGTAGCACCGTTTTGCAATGCTACATCGGTGAAGCCGCCAGTCGAAGAACCAATATCTAGTAGGATTTTTTGATGGATATCCACATCGAAAGTTTTCAATGCTTTTTCTAATTTTAGTCCTCCACGAGAAACATACGCAAGACTTTGACCTTTTACTTGCAAGATAGTCTCAATCGATATTTTCTCGCCAGGTTTGTCTAACCGCTCGTTTTTTTGATCGTAAACAAGCCCAGCCATTACACCGCGTTTTGCTTTTTCTCTGGTTTCAAAAAGTCCTTGATTGAAAGCTAAAACATCGACACGTTCTTTTTTCATTTTGTCCCCTACTTCATAAATAGATTTCGTTTTTCTTCGGCTTAGTCATTTTCCAATGCAAAAAGCGTAAGCAGCTCTTCAAACAATTTCGGTTGAAAATCGGTTGCTTCTGTCAGCTGCTGGACCGTCGCCTCTGCTTGCGCCAGTTCATCGATTAAAGCTTGCTTTGCTCCAGAGAGTCCCAACAATGCTGGGTAAGTACTTTTGTCTGATTTTTCATCTTGTCCAATTTGCTTGCCTAGCATCTCGGTCGTCCCAACCACATCTAGAAGGTCGTCGCGGATCTGAAAAGCCAAGCCTATATGTTCACCGAGTTTTTCAAGCAGATCAATGACATATTCGGTCTGATCCGCCAAGATTCCTCCCGCAACAAAGGCAAAGGTCAATAATGCACCGGTTTTTCCACGATGAATCGCTTTTAATTTATCGAGGGGCACATGGTGTTTTTCCGCTGCCATATCGCCAGCTTGTCCTGCTACCATCCCGCTGCTGCCAGCTGCTTTCGCTAAAAGCTGAATCAATAGAACGCTCTCAGAGGGATTCAATGTTGTTTCGCTAACTAATTGAAAAGCACCGGTCAACAATGCATCCCCGGCTAAAATAGCCAACGCTTCTCCGAAAACTTTGTGATTGGTCGGTTTTCCACGACGCAAGTCATCATTATCCATCGCTGGCAAATCGTCGTGGATCAAGGAGTACGTGTGGATCAATTCAAGTGCACCAGCAGTTTGATACACAGGGAGCGTTAATTCCTTTCGAAATGCTTGAACCGTGGCTAAAATGATCAACGGCCGAATACGTTTGCCGCCTGCTTCTACTGAATAGCACATGCTTTGCTTTAACTCTTCATGCGTCGTGCAGGTGTTGATAAAATCAAGGATTTCTTTTTCGACTTTGGGTAGTTCTTCGATAGAAAGCTGCTGCAACATTTAAGCTTCCTCCTCACCTGTAAAAGGGACTTCTTCCTCATCACTCATCATCTTAGTCAATGTTTTTTCTGCTTTCGTCAATGTGTCTTGGCATTGCTTGCTTAAAACCATGCCTTTTTGGAAGGCTTCGAGTGCTTCTTCAAGTGGCACGTCTCCACGTTCTAATTGGGTCACGATAGTTTCCAATTGCGTGATTGATTCTTCAAAGGTTGTATTTTTTTCCATCAGTCTGTTCCTTCCTCAATTTCTAGAATAGATGCTTTTACCGTGCCATCAACAAAGTGGACCGTCATCTCTTTTTCTTTTAATGCTTTCACCGATCGGATCACATGCTCTTCCTGCGTAGTGTAGGTAAACCCGCGTCCCATGGTTTTTAATGGGCTTAGTAAATCAAGAGACGTGATGGCCTGCTGAACACGCCGTTGCTTGCTTTCCAGATAGCCTTGCATTTGCTGCTGCAGTCGCTCTTGCAAATAAATCATCTGTTGCTGTGTTTGATGGACACGATTAATAGGATTTGCTTGTGCCAAACGATTGCTGTATTGCATCAATTCTCGTTCTCGCTGATTTACTAAGACTGTCATATTTTGCTGGAGCTGCTGTGTTAAGCGATCCAATTGAATACTTTGCGCCTCATATAAGCGATTGGGCTGTTTAAAAATATACGATTGCTGTAGCCGTTCGAAGCGTTCTTTTTTTCGTTGCAGTTGGTGTAGAAATGCTTGCTCCAATCGTGCCTGTTTTTCTTTGATTCGTAAAATTTCTTCAGACAATACCGGCACCGCCAATTCCGCTGCTGCCGTTGGTGTTGCAGCACGTACATCTGCCACAAGATCTGCAATTGTTGTATCTGTCTCGTGGCCCACCGAAGAGATGATCGGGATCGGAGAAGCCGCGATCGCTCGTGCGACGCTCTCTTCATTAAAGGGCCATAAATCTTCGATAGAGCCCCCGCCTCGACCAATGATCATCGTATCGAAATCCATTGATTCTGCTTTTTTGATATTTTTTACGATATCCGCTGCTGCTTTGTCTCCTTGGACCAACGTCGGAAATAAGACCAACTGAGCGATCGGATAGCGACGCTTCACAGTTGTAATGATATCTCGAATCACCGCGCCGCTTGGGCTCGTGATCACCGCAATCCGTTTTGGGTAGCGTGGCAATGGTTTCTTCGGTTGAGAAAACAAGCCTTCTTTGTCTAATTTTTCTCGCAGTTCAGCTAACGCCTGATACAATGCTCCGACGCCATCAGGTTCCATGTGATCAATGTAGATTTGATAATTGCCGCTAGCCTCATACAATGCCACACGCCCGACTACCATAACCTTCATTCCCTCTTTGGGAGAGAATTTCAACTTTTGAAAGGCACCTTTAAACATGATCGCACTAATTTTAGAACGTTCATCTTTTAAGCTGAAATATTGATGACTATTTGCACGCATACGGAAGTTAGAAATTTCTCCGGTCAAATAGACCCGCTCTAAATAGG
This sequence comes from Enterococcus sp. 12F9_DIV0723, assembly GCF_002174375.1. NCBI lineage: Bacteria > Bacillati > Bacillota > Bacilli > Lactobacillales > Enterococcaceae > Enterococcus > Enterococcus sp. 12F9_DIV0723. The sequence continues at coordinate 2,301,697 of NZ_NIBK01000001.1, forward strand.
GGTCTACGTCGAATTTTCGTTTGATATATTTGTTTAATGCACTGACCGTTAAGTACTCTTGTGCCATTTAAACACCTCTTTGCTATTTATGATCCGCTACTTGTCGCTCGCAGCACTCGACTGTTTGCTGCATCAGCATGGTGATCGTCATCGGACCCACGCCTCCTGGGACCGGTGTAATATAACTAGCGATTGGTTCAACTTCATCAAATTTCACGTCACCAATCAGTTTTCCATCTTCGTTACGATTCATTCCAACATCGATCACGACTGCACCTGGTTTAATGAACTCTTTCGTTACAAAATGTCCTCTGCCAATCGCAACAACCAAGATATCTGCCTTGCTAGCTACTTTAGCCAGGTCTTCTGTTTTTGAATGGGTCAATGTAACGGTTGCGTCTGCCCCTAACAATAAAATCGCCATCGGTTTTCCTACAATATTGCTTCGACCAATCACGACAGCTTGCTTACCGGCTAATGGAATGTCATACGCCTCAAACATTTTCATGATGCCATACGGTGTACATGGAATCGTATGAGGAATGCCCGCAAATAACCGCCCCATATTCATTGGGTGGAAGCCATCCACGTCTTTTAATGAATCGATGGCAAGCAATACTTTTTCTTCATTGATATGCTCTGGCAAGGGTAATTGTACTAAAATTCCATGGAATTCCTTTGCTTGATTGAACCCTTCGATTTCCTTGATCAGTTCTGCTTCAGTAATCGTCTCAGGGTAGCGTTTTACTTCGGAATGGATTCCTATTTTTTTTGCTGCACGTTCCTTGTTTCGAACGTAAATTTGACTTGCGGGGTTTTCTCCGATTAATAACACGACTAATCCTGGATGGATTCCTTTTGATGCGAATGTTTTTACTTGTTCAGCTGTTTCTTGTTGCAATTTTTCTGCTAATTCTTTCCCATTAATAAGTTGTGCCACGTTCATTCCCCGCTTTTTTCTATAGTTTAAATGAAGCTGGGAAAAATAGCTAAATTAGCTATTTGCCCCAGCTTCATCGATCTCTTTCATTACATTAGATAAGATTCCATTAACGAACTTTCTAGATTGATCATCACTGAAAGTTTTGGCTAACTCGATCGCTTCGTTTAAGACGACACGATTGGGCACTTGAGTGTTGTACAACATCTCGTAGATCCCGATTCGCAGAATGATCAAATCCATCTTCGCAATTCGCTGAATCGACCAATTGGAACGCAGGTGCTTTTGGATAATGGTATCTAGCTCTGCTTGGTGTTCAACAACTCCGCCAACTAGTTCATCTAGATAGACCGGCACGAATTCTTCTTCGTCTTCACTGACAAATTCTTGTTGGTCAATACTCAAAGCATGATCAATGGCATCTTTTTTTGTTAATTCTTGATTGAAATCCAATGGGAATAACGCTTGTAAGGCCTTCTCCCGAATTTCATGACGTGACAATTCTTTACTCATTATTTTCCTCTTCATCATTGAATAATTCTTCTAACGTTGGTTGTTCAAGTTTTTCAGCGACAACTCCGACGACATGGATGTTCACTTCACTCAATGCCACATCTGTCATAAACAGGACTTGTTGTTTCACACGTTCTTGCATTGCCATAGCTACTTTCGGAACGGAAGTCCCATAATCAAAGTAAGAATAGATATCAACTTTCAATCCATCTTCATCATTTTTAAGGTAGACACCTTTTCCGTGAGCCGCTTTTCCAAGCAATTCATTCACATTGCTTGCTAAAGAGCCTCGCATACCGTAGACACCGTCGACTTTTGAAGCCGCGATCCCAATAATTACTTCGATTACTTCTGGTGCAATAATAATTTCGCCAAGCTCAGGGCTCGCGCCTAAAACTAAATTCTTTTCATCTGCCATTTTACTCTCTCCTTACTCCTGCGAATGTAATTATTTTTCCTTTCAGAAAAATAAATCTGTTTGTCGTGCCGTATATCATTCTACTATACTTATCAATTCTTTAAATTTCTTTGGATATCTCTTTACTTTTCTTTTGTTTATTCTGCGAAAAGTAGAACTGACATCCTTACTCCTGCGAATGTAATTATTTTTCCTTTCAGAAAAATAAGTTTGATACGTATCACTATCTATTTTCTATTGAACAGAACAGCTTTCTAGGCACGAGAAACGTAACTGCCGTCTTGCGTGTTGACGATCAATTTGTCCCCTTGGTTTACGAAAAACGGAACGTTGACAGTCAGACCTGTTTCCATGATAGCTGGTTTTGATCCACCGGAAGAAGTGTCTCCTTTGATGTTTGGTTCTGTTTCTGCAACTTGCAATACTACTGTATTTGGTAAATCAACACCTAACACTTCATTGCCATACATAATGACTGTTAGTTCTGTGTTCTCTAATACATAAAGCATTTCTTCTGCCACTTGCTGCTTAGGCATTTCAATTTGTTCATAGCTCTGCATATCCATGTATACGTAGTTGTCTCCATCATCATAGAGATACTGCATTTTTTTATTATCGATTTGTGCTTTCGCTACTTTTTCACCCGCGCGGAATGTTTTTTCTTGAACAGCTCCCGTGCGAAGATTTTTTAATTTTGAACGAACGAAGGCCGCACCTTTACCCGGCTTTACATGTTGGAAATCGACTACACGCCAAATGCCGCCGTCCACCTCGATAGTCAAGCCAGTTTTAAAATCGTTTACTGAAATCATGATACTTCCTCCTAATTCAATGAAAAGCAATCAATCTCTGTTTTATTAAGCTGTCAAAGAAATTGATTCCCTGCATAGTACCCCATCTTTACAGATTTGGTTCTAGTTTATCATTTCTTGTTTACTAACGCTACCACTACTCTATGACCACTGATTCTTTTTAATAAAACGTCTTGTTTAAAGAAGAAAAGGACTCCTCTATGGTGATCCCACTCTAATTTATTTAGTAAAAATGTTATAGAATGATAAGTTCTTTTGGTGAGTGTGTCAATAGGCGATTCCCATCAGCTACGATCACTAGATCGTCTTCGATACGCACTCCACCAAGCCCAGGTATGTAAATGCCTGGTTCATCCGTAATAACGTTCCCGACAGCCAAAGCTTCTTCATTTGAGCGACTAACAGTTGGCCCCTCATGGATTTCCATGCCGATGCCATGACCTGTAGAATGTCCAAATGCGTCACCATATCCAGCTTCGCTAATGAACGTTCTGGCTACAGCATCTAACTGAGCACCAGTGACGCCAGGCTGGGCCGCTTCAATGACCTTTAGTTGCGCATTTAAGACGATTTGATACATGTCTTTCAGAGATTGGCCTGGATCACCAATCGCAAAGGTCCGAGTAATATCTGAAACATACCCCTGATAGACACAGCCAAAATCAAGAGTGATCATGTCCCCTTGTTCGATTACTTTCTCGCTGGCCACTCCATGGGGCAAAGCGGATCGTAAGCCGCTAGCCACGATCGTCTCAAAAGAAGTTCCGCTGGCGCCGAGTGATCGCATGAAAAAGTCCAATTGATTGGCTAACTCAATCTCGGTCATTCCTGGACGGATCATTTTCAAAACATGATCAAAACCTTCGTCCGCAATAGCGCAGGCCTTTTCGATGATTGCGATTTCTCCCTCATCTTTTTGCTCTCGGAGTCGTTCGATCAGACCGCTGGCAGGCGCCAGTTCCGCATCAATCACCTCTTCAAAAACAGAATATTCCGCGTAGGTCACAAATGCATCCTCAAAACCAAGAACACGGATTCCTTCACGTTCCATCAGCTTGATAACTTCACCTACGATATCGCCTTGATGCTGAAGGATCGTCATTCCTTGAACTTGTTCACTTGCTTGCTCTGTGTAACGAAAATCCGTAATGAAAAAGGCTTCCTTTAATGTAATAAAAGCCAAACCAGCCGTTCCAGTAAAATTCGTCAGGTAGCGAAGATTGGCTGGACTTGTTACTAAATAGGCATCGATTCCGTCATTTTTCATCAATGCACGTAATTTCTCAATTCGTTTTATCATTCTAATCACCCATTTTCTATTATAACAAAGAGTGCCAAAAAAACAGAACGAACACGATTAGAAAGAGAAATCTAACAAGGACGACCGCTCAAAAGATGAACGTTTCCAAAAAAGGACAAAAAAAGAAGCCGAAAAATCGACTTCTATCCTTCGTCACCGACGTCCTGTAAAGAACGAGACGACCGCTACTACTACAACTGCGCCTAGTATCGATGGGACTAAGGCCATCCCTGCTAAATGCGGCCCCCAATGACCAAAGATCGCTTGACCGATGTATGATCCTGCCAACCCTGCAATAATATTGAATAAGCACCCCATCTGTTTCCCACGTCCAGAAAGGCTGCCGCCGATCGCGCCAATGACTGCGCCAACAATTAATGTCCAAATCATAATGATCCCTCCATTTTTTTCGTCTTTCTTACATTCTTTTTCCTTTTATAGCCAAATACTTCTAGCGAATGTCAATAGCAATAAAACGGTTTTTCCAAAAAGTTTCTCAGTTGTGAAACTCGCAAAAGTGTTGATTTAACAACGTTTATGGCATTGTAAGCGGCTAAACAGCGCCGCAAAACCCCTTTTTCTGACCTCCCTGTGAATAACTTTTTAGCGAGCCAGGTCTGAACGCAGTTTTATACTGTTCTTTTCCCAGTCGATTGCCCCAAGTTGATAAGGAAATGTCCCAAGCAAGGAGAAACTTCCTGCTTCTGGTACGTTGATCTTGTTCATCCGAGCACTGCCTTTTGCTAAATAGCCTGTCCCCAGCTTCAGCATGTCCTTCAGATTAAGGTTGCTGCCGGAGTATTCCTTGACTGTTCCGTAATTAGTCGTAATGGATGACAAACGCGGACGAACCGTTTTTCTTTTCATCAAGCGAATGATGTCTTCTTGTCGTTCAAATACGTCTATGCGTCCGTCCTGATCAATTTGATAGCTGATGTAGGCATCGATTTCTTCTAATGACAAACGATGCTCGCCTTTTGTAAAACGCTGCCCATTTTTTTGTGCAACGAATGTTTTATAGATGGTAACAGGCATTCTGCCATCTTCTTCCAGACCGGCTTCTTTCACCCCTAATAGGCTGTTTTCTTTTTTCAGAATCAAATATTTCTTTACTTCTATAGAAAAAGCAATTGAAAAATAGGACATGAATTTCTCGATGGGCACCTGCGTGTATAACTCACCTAGTGTCAGCTTTTGAATACGAATTTCTGGTGAAACACGCAATAGACTATTCACACCGCTCGTCAAATCATACACGAAGAAGCTTGAATATTCGCGGTCCTCAAATACAAATAACACTTTCATGACGATCTTCCTCTCTGTTCTAAGTGTATAAAAAAGCGGCTGAGAGTACATCCGCCGAAAGTCTGAAAATTGCCTATCTATTTTAGTCATATTTTTCAATCAGTGATACAATAGACACGAAGAAAAATTGCAGCACTTATCCTTAAAAGAAGGGATCACACAATGAATACGATCAGTTATGTTGTTTTGGCGATGCTGATTCGCTCGCCTCTGACAGGGTATGAATTGAAACGCTTCTTAAATCTCTTTTGGGAAGCGCACCACAGTCAAATTTATCCGACTTTGAAGGAACTGCGTAAGCAAGAGTTGATTGAGATCATCGACATTCCAGACGGGAAACGGAAAATTTACGATATTACCCCTGCCGGAAAAGAATTAGTCAAAGAGTGGGTCTTTACCAAGAGTCACGCGCCTTCACAAAAAGATGAATTTTTGGCAAAAGTTTTTACTATCTCAGCTTTGGATCGGGACACGTCTAAATTTTTGATTATGGAAAGAAAACAATATTTTCATGAACAAGTGAATGATTACTCTAAAGTCTTGGCTAGCTTGGATGAGTTAGATGCGGAAGAGCGACGGAAAAACTTTGGTCGAGAATTGATTTTAGAACGGAAAATCCGATTGAGTAAAGAAGAACTTGCATGGTGTGACTGGGCAGAGGAGAAAATTGAAGCCTATTTTGCGAAATAGATGGAAAAGCAGATCTTTTGAAGATCTGCTTTTTTTGGTCAAAATTTATATGTAAATTTATTTATGTAAATATTGACATAAAATGCAATTGTGATTACACTATGGAATGGAAAGTGGTGACTTAATGGAAAATTTAAATGAAAACAACGAGAATTTAGTAACAGAAAAGGAAAATGGCAGAGCTGCATACGTGGTTGCTTTTGCCTGCATGATCGCCTTTATGGGGATCGGCTTGGTCGATCCGATTTTGAACTCGATCGCCAAATCTTTACAAGCAACCCCTGCACAAACTACCCTATTGTTTACAAGCTATATGATGGTAACAGGGATCGTCATGCTCTTTACGGGTTTTGTTTCGAGTCGGATCGGCACAAAGAAGACCTTGATGCTTGGACTATTTATTATTATTTTATTTGCACTTTTTGCGGGATTATCCAACACGATCGATGCCTTGATTTACTTCCGGGCGGGCTGGGGATTAGGAAATGCGCTATTTATTTCAACTGCCCTTTCTGCGATCGTTAGTGTCTTAGTGGGGCAAACGGAAAAATCCATCATGCTCTATGAAGCTGCGATGGGCTTAGGGATGTCGATCGGGCCCTTAGTTGGTGGTTCACTGGGGTCCATTTCATGGCGTTTGCCTTTTGCGGGCGTGTCTGTATTGATGATGGTTTCTTTCTTATCAATTCTGATTCTATTCAAAGAACCAAAGGGCGACAAAGAAAAAATCGCCTTTTTCGCTGGGGTCAAGGCGCTGAAAAACCACAAGCTGCGTTCTGTTGGCTTGATTGCCTTGCTTTACAACTTCGGGTTCTTCACGTTATTGGCGTATGCGCCGTTTTTAATGCCTAACTTTTCTGAGATGGAAGTCGGCATGACGTTCTTTGGCTGGGGCATTTTGCTGGCGATCTCCTCGATTTTCTTAGCTACGCGCTTTGAAAAGATGATCGGAACTTTTTACACCTTGATGATCGGTTTTATCGGCTTTGTCATTTGTTTATTGTTAATGGGAATCAATGCGGATACCCCTTCATTAGTAGCCGCGGCATTGATCGTCGCTGGTTTCTTCCAAGGAATCATCAATACCTTGATGACGACGATCGCAATGGAGATCCCAGGTATCAAACGCAATATTGCTTCTTCCACGTATAGTTTCGTCCGCTTCTTCGGCGGATCACTGGCACCTTTTGTCGCTGGTTTGATCGGTGCGAAATTCGGCGGAAATTATACCTTCTACTTTGCTAGTGCGATGGTCTTTATCGGAATCGTCCTCGTCTTTGTTCATTCTCAGTACTTTGAAACAGTTGAAGAGGAAGAATTAGAAGAAAATGCATAAAAAAAAAGAGCGGATTCGCTCTTTTTTTTTATTTTAATTTACTTGCGGCCTCTTCATCCAAAATGATGGTCAAGTTGGGATGCAGGCGTAAAACAGAAGCCGGCACGTCTTCGGTGATCGGTCCTTCCAAAGCCTGCTTAATGATTTCCGCCTTCTTTTCACCATTGGCAATCAGCACCAGCTCTTTGGCTGCTAAAACCGTCTGTGCCCCAAAGGTAATCATTTCTTCCCCCGGCTCGTATGGCGTGGCGTCATCTATGAACGTGTACAATTCATCGCCTGGATCAATCGGTACGCGATAAACGCCGTAATCGAAGGCTGTGAATTGGGGAAGATTTCCACAGAAATGTCCGTCGCCGCCGATCCCCATCAAAACAAGATCCAAGCCGCCGTCTTCAGCAATCTGATGATCGTACTCCTGATAATTGCCCGCATGGAGCACTTCGATATTTTCTGCTTCGATCCCTAACGGATGGAAAAATTCTTCTTTCAAGGCCTGCATCGTTAACCCGTCTTCCTGCCCTTTTAACGAAACCTCGTCAAAATTATAAAAATGGGCCAAGCTCTTATCAAACGTCACTTGCGTTAAACGCTCTGCTAAAATCTCATACGCACGCTTCGGGGAAGAGCCCGCAGTCAATGCGAGGTTTACCCGGCGATTTTCTGCCCATTTCAATAACACAAGGTCCGCGGTCACTTGACTTAATGTTTCATAATTATTAGTGATTAATAGCTTCATTTGAACACCTGTCCGTTTCTTTTTTTATTTTAGCTCCAGCAATGAATTGAAGATTCCTCTGGCTTTTTCTCAACTTGGTACTTTCTCTTTGCTGGGCATTTTTAAAATGCAGGTTTGAGGGCATACCTCGATACAGTCGCCGCAATTGATACAGGCCTCTGGATCAATCACCGCCACGTTGTTTTCCATCTTGATCGCCTTTTGCGGGCAGGCTTTCACACAGCGGTTGCAAGTGATGCAGCCCACGTCGCAGATTTTCCGCACCCCGCCTCCTTTGTCTTGATTGGAACAGACGACGATCGCGGTATTCTCCGCGGGCAGCATCGCGATAAGGTTTTTAGGGCAGGCCTGAATACATTTTAGACAGCCGACACATTTTTCAGCGTCGATCTTGGCGACCCCATCCACGACATGTAAAGCATCATATTCACACACTGCTTCGCAATCCCCAAACCCCATACAACCAAAGCGGCACGCCTGCGGACCGCCAAAAATCTGATTGGCTCCACTACAGGTCGGTGTACCTGTGTAATCCATTTTATTGTTGGTATATTCGCAAGTCCCATTGCAGCGTACAAAGGCAGCGATTTTCTCTATATCCCCTACCTCCACACCTAGAATCTCCGACAGCGCCTGGCGAGTCACCGTTCCTCCCGGTGTACAGTTAGTCGCCCCGGCTTCGCCTTGAGCCATCGCCTTAGCATAGCCGTCACAGCCCGAAAAACCGCAAGCGCCGCAATTGATCCCCGGCAAAGCTTCACGTAAAGCTTCTTCTTTCTCATCCGCTGGTTTATGAAAGATGATCGTCGCAAGCGAAAGAATGACCCCTGCGATCAACCCCATACTGCTGACAATGCCGATAGGTATCATGATTTCTGTCATTTTTTCACCCCCTATTTGAACAATCCTTCTGCCAAGCCGGCAAATCCTAGAAATGACAACGCGACGATCGCGGCTGCCACCAATGTTATCGGCAATCCTCGCAAGGCTTCTGGAATATCATTGCCTTCGAGACGGCCGCGTACGCCAGCGAAAATCACCATCGCTAACAAAAATCCGATGCCTGCCGCAAAGGAATTGACCATAGATTGCATAAATGTGTAGTTTTTTGAAAAATTCAAGATGGTGACTCCCAGCACTGCACAATTCGTTGTGATCAGCGGCAAATAGATGCCCAGTGCATTGTATAACGGGGGCATATAGCGCTTCATCACGACCTCCACTAACTGAACCAGTGCAGCGATCGTCAAAATGAAGACGATCGTTTGTAGATAATCCAAGCCTAAGGGCACGAGTAACGCATCGTAAATCGGATAGGTCACTAGTGTCGCCAATACCATGACGAAGGTCACCGCCAGCGACATACCAACGGCGGTATCCAACTTTTTGGACACGCCGAGAAATGGGCAAATGCCTAAAAACTGAGACAACACAAAATTATCCGTCAAAATGCCTGCAACTAAAATCGTCACAAACGCCTGCATCACTCATCACCCGCCTTTTCTTCACACACGGCGGTGCACGCCTCCGCGATCGGACAAGCGTTACAATCAAGTTCTCTTGCTTTTCGGTCGCTTAGTTTATTGGCTGCCATGACCAGCATGCCAAAAATAAAGAACCCGCCTGGCGGCAGCAGCATGATCGTCATAGGCGGTACGACACCTGCTGTGATCGGAAAACCTAAAATGGTTCCACTGCCCAGCAATTCACGTATCCCCCCCATACAAAGAAGGGTCATGGTGAAGCCGACGCCCATCCCCAACCCATCTAAAGCGGAATGAAGAACCGCGTGGTCTTTGGCATAGGCTTCTGCACGTCCAAGAATGATACAGTTCACAACGATCAAGGGCAGATAGATCCCCAATGTCGCATCCAGTGCTGGGGCCAATGCTTTTACGATCAATTGAACCACGGTGACAAATCCTGCGATAATGGTTATAAATGCTGGAATCCTGACACGATCAGGGATCACCTTCCGCAACAGTGAGATCATGACATTCGAGCCCAAAAGCACGACCGTCGCTGCCACTCCCATTCCCAGACCGTTGATGGCAGAGGTGGTGATCGCTAATGTTGGACACGTTCCTAAAGTCAGCCGCAGAACGGGATTTTCGCTGATCAATCCTTTGCTAAAAATGGCGGATGCCTTCTCTTTTTCCATTCCTTCTCCCCCTATTTCTCTGACTGGGCTACTTGCTCAAACAACGCAAGCGCTTCTTTGACGGATGCAGCTACGGCGTTTGAGGATTTCGTGGCTCCAGTTACCGCTTCGACTTGGTTTTTATTTGATGGGTCCGTCTTTACTACTTCAAGCGATTCATCCATGCCGTCAAATTGATCACTAAAATCTTTTCTTGTAACGTTTTGCCCCAGACCGGGTGTTTCATTCGATGCATCCAGAACGTCGACAGCCGTGACTTTTCCTTCTTTGACAGCACTCATTACACGCACATCGCTGCCATAGCCATACGCTTTTGTCACAAAAAGATAGCCGACCGTCGCTCCTGCTGTATCCAAAGCTTTATAGCCCTGATTGTCCTTTGGTACGCTGATTTCTTTAAAGCTCTCGGCATCGATCAACTGGCTCATCACCTGTTGGGTCTGCGCCCATTCTTGCTTGGCGATCCGCTCTTTGAAAACTGCCCGTGTCCCGGCAACTGCAAACGTGATCACTAAACAAATGATGAACAAGCACAAGGCGTCACTAAAAATGACTTTGGCTTTTGATTGCTTCATTTCACCTTTGCCTCCTCCCCGAAAACCTTCGGAATCGTCAAATTCTCAATGTGGGGAACCAGGATATTCATTAATAAAATGGCATAGGAAACACCTTCCGGCAATGCCGCATAAAAGCGAATCAGCACCGTAACGATCCCACAGCCGATCCCAAAAATGACCTTTCCTTTTTTTGTTATTGGCGAGGTCGTGTAGTCCGTCGCCATGAAAATCGCGCCTAATAGCAACCCGCCTGACATCAATTGGTAGAGGGGCTGACCGCCTAATAACGTAGCTAAAATACCGACAGTCCCAATAAAGCAAAGTGGAATAAGCGGTGAGATCACTTTCCGAACGACTAAATACCCGCCGCCTAGCAGTAAAGCGGCTGCGCAGGTTTCCCCCAGACTTCCTGAGCGGATGCCTAAAAACATATCAAGTAGTGAAGGCAGCTCTTGCCCTGTTTGAGCGGCTGAAAAGTAGGTGGCTGATGAGATCACGTCTGGTCGGAACATATAGTAGTTTAATGGCGGCTGCCACGTACTCATTTGAGGCGCAAAGGACATCATCAAAACGATCCGGGCAGTGATCGCCGGATTGACAAAATTCTGTCCAACGCCGCCGAAAAATTCCTTCACGATCACGATCGCAATCACACCACCTAGAACAGCCATCCAGAACGGCAATGTCACTGGGAGATTCAATGCTAACAAGATGCCTGTCACAACAGCAGTCAAATTAGAGAGGGTATCTGGTTTTTTTAAAATTTTTCGTGTGAGGTATTCACTGGTGACACAGGCGGCCGCCGTTACGACGACCAAGAGAAGCGCACGAAATCCAAAAATAACCGTTGCCGCAATGACCGCTGGGAGCAATGCAATGATCACATCCAGCATGATCGAACGGGTATTGCGCCCGCAGTGAAGATGGGGTGAGATAGAAACTGGTAATTTAATCATTTAGCAGCCTCCCTTTCCAACTGTTTCCCCTGCTTCATCGTCTGTACGAGCCGTCGCCCAGCAGGACAAACAAATGCGCAGCAGCCACATTCCATACAGGCGGAGACCTTCAGCTTTTTCAAGCCGGAGACATCCTTGTTTCGTGTGCAGCGTTCGATTTGTACAGGTAATAAAGACATCGGACACGCTTCTACACAGCGTCCGCAGCGTATACAGGGAGATTCCTCTGGTAAACGTTCCGCTTGAGACAAAATGGTGATGGCATTGGTTTGCTTGGTGATGGGCAGTTCTACTGAAAACTGAGCTACCCCCATCATGGGACCGCCTAAAATCACTTTGCTGGGCTCATCGATCAGCCCTCCGCAGCAGGCGATCACCTCGCCCATGGGTGTCCCCACAGGAACAACGATATTTTTAGGCTCTGGAACATTTCCATCCACCGTGATTCGCTTATGGGTCAAGGGCATGCCGGTCTCGACGTATCGCTGCAATAAGGAAATGGTCGAGATATTCAGGATCAGGCACCCGACCTCTGAAGGTAATTCCCCAGGCGGGATTTTCCGTCCTGTCGTCGCGTAAACGAGCATTTTTTCAGCTCCTTGAGGGTACAGTGACGGGATTTCCATCACGGTGATCGCCGGGTCTCGGTCCGCCAGTTCATTCAAATGATCCCGCAGCCTTTTTAAGCCCTTTGGTTTGTTGCTTTCAATGCCGACGACTCCGCGGGTGATCTTCAAATGCTTCATGACCATCTGCATCCCTGCGATGATCCGCTCCGGATACTCGAGACTTTCACGATAATCGGAGGTAATGAAGGGTTCGCATTCCGCGCCATTGATGACCAATGTGTCAATAGGCGTGTCGTCTTGCACAGCCAATTTGACGTGCAAGGGAAATCCTGCCCCGCCGATCCCGACGACTCCGCTCTCTCGCGCAGCCTTCAATAACGCTTCCTTTGAATCGATCGCGACTGGCTGAGGGTCTGGAAAGACTACCTGCAAGCCATCGCTGGCAATATGGATCGCATCGCACATCTGTCCGTTTGCCATCAGAACGGGCTTGATCCCTTTCACTTTTCCTGAAACGGATGCATGGATCGGCGCGGAGACAAAGGCATCAGAATCCGCGATCTTCTGCCCCACAGTGACGCTGTCGCCCTTTTTTACCAGCGGGGTACAGCGGCCTCCGATGTGCTGCTGCATCGGCAAAGTAACGAGTTTCGGCGGATCCATAAAAACGCTTTCAAATTCAGCTGTATGTTTATTATGCGGGACCTTCACGCCCCCCTTGAATGTTGCGATTGCTTTCGTTAATGCTTCCATAGACAAACCTCCCCTGTATCTATTCGTGTTCTATGTTAAGTATTATTTTAGAACGCTGCCTTTTCAAGTCCGATTCTACTAATTTTCACCCAAAATACTCCTTAAAATCGGATAAAATGAATTATTTTTCGAGAGAAATTTGCGTATACTCTTTTTTGATACTTTGCACGATTTTTTGTTTCAAAAAGACAATTCACAAACTTTATCGATTATTTTGTAAGAATATCCTCGTATTTATGATAGCATAGCGAAAAACAAATGTAATTATTTTTCACATAGTCTGGAAAAATTCTCCTTCTTTGGGATGATTTCCCCACAAAAAAAGCACCTAGAAATCTAGGCGCTTGTGTCGGATTTTTTAAGGGGTGGCAGATATGGTCCATCTGAGTGTCGTTTGATAACTTCCCGTTTGCTTTGGTGTATTTTTTGGTGCAAACAATTGGAACTGGTTCAACGGCAGTTCTACATAGCCCGGGGCGGTCGTACTGCCAAGTGTCATGAGCGTGATCTGATTTCCCGGTGCGAGCTGGATCGTTTGATTAGAGACGCCTGTGTAATTCTGGAAATTGGTGTTCCATGCCCCCACCATCATATTCATACGCGCATTCGCTAGATTCTTTTGTCCGCTCGACCAGTTCGTGGCTTGTGAGACTTTTAATTGCCAAGATTTGGCGATGGTCCGAGTATCCTCTATTCGAATCTTTCCAGTTTGAAGCGGATTGGCGTTGCTGCCGCCAACGTGGGCATTCCACGTTTCATCTACTTTTGTTTGGATGGGGTGACTGCCGAAGTTCAAGTTGGTCGGAAGTCCTTCACTCTTCATGACTACCGATCCTGCACTAAAATAAAGGTTCGTGCTCCCGCCGAAATTGCTCAGCAATTGAATCGTCAGATCATCCGTTTGTACGATCCCTCCGCGAACGATAGCCGCGTAATCTTGTGTCATCCCTGTCGGACTTGTTACAAAAGTTGGGATCGAAACCGTTGTTGACCCTAGGATCGATGCGGAAACAAGATTGGTGCTGGTCGTTGAGTTCGGATTGGCTAATGCAGTGATCAAGCCGTCAACGCTGGATAACACGGAGGTGAGGATCGCCCCTATCAGTCCCAGCGGCAGCGTATTGAGCACGTTCTTCAAGTCGACCAACCGATTCGACAACGTACCTGTTAGTATCGGCAGCAGCCCTTGACTGATATTGACACCAAGCAAAGTGGCAGATAATTGCTCCGTCGTGATCGGCAGATTTTGGTTTCCATAGTTTTCATTTTTCAGGTTATTGATCGCTTGGTTCAGGCTGTTCAAGGGTGCCTGTAAGGACGGATTCAAAAACAATAAGCCATTAATAGTAGAAACCAGTGTCGACAACAACCCCAAAAGACTGCCCACCGGCAAATCCGCCAACGGAATCGTTACAGTCGTGGTGACCATTGAAGACCCATTGGGCGTCACTTTTCCTGATAACGGCGACGGCACAGAGATGAGTGCATACTTTTTACCCGTTTTGATCAGTCCTACGCCAGTCGTTGTCCCGTCGATCGTAAAGGTGACGGGTTTTTGACTGACATTCAGATACGGTGCAGCGGCGGTCGTTCCACTAGAGTTCTTCACCTGTGTCGTTGCAAATAAATCGACGGATACTGCGCTGACTATCAGATTGGAACTCGCTAAAAATAGAAAAATGGCGCTTCCTACGAGGCACAGTTGATAGAAGAAACGCGCACATTTCTGCCTCATGTTGATTCCTCCTTTTTTATTACATCTGTTATATCTGTCAAAATTTTCTTTTTCAAGAAAATAATCGGTTTTACGATAATTACGCTTCAAAAACTACGCTATTTTCACATACCCATAGCTGTTTTTGTTGTGTAAACCCTTTCTTTTCAACTATCTCTCCACTTATTAAAACAAAAAAATTAAAAATAAGAAAAATATTTTGCTTAATTGTGAAGATTGTGTGAGTACTATAGTGGTCTTTTTTTTGATGTAGGCGCTATAATCGCTTCATAAGGTTCATACTCTTTTCTGCGCAGAAAATGAGGGGGCATTTTTTCATTTGGACTGAGAAAGGAGGAGCAAATTGAAGAAACGGATACTCGTCATCATCGCCTTCTTGTCACTCTTCGTTGTTCTTTCTCGACAGACCGAAGCCGAAGCAACTGTCACCAACGGGAAGGTCCAATACTATTACGAGAGCAGTACCGCAATCAGCAATAGTTCGGCTAATTCAACATCAGAACCATCGTCTAGTACCACTGCTGATTCCCACCATTCTACGACGAGCCATGGGAACCAGACAGACAGGCCGACCACACCCAGTCAAAAAAACAACGTTACACGTTCTGGAATAACACGTTTTCTACAGACAAATGATCAACGGAATATTTTTTTAAGTATCATTGGACTATTGATACTCGTCATTGCTTTTTTGGGATGGCGACTCGTTAAAAATAGGAGGAAAATGAAATGAAAAAACAAGCAGCATTCGTCATCGCCGGTCTTTTTGTCGGCGGCTTATTCGCATTCTCCACTGGCGCACATGCAGTAGATACGACAGGAACGGTGGATTACACATCCGGGAATATCAACTTTGACCCGCAAGATCCGGACGATCCAAGTGCTTCATTGCCAACGAGCCTCAACTTTGGTTCACATCCGATTCAGACAAAAACAGCAGAAACGTGGACAGCCACCTCGGATGGTGTTCAAACGTCACCTATAACGACAGGGAAAGTCGCCGTCAGCGACAATCGTGGAGAGGCATCCAGCTCAGGATGGGCGATAAAAGTCGCACAGCCAGAAGCCTTCAAGGCTGGTGAAAAAGAACTCACCGGGGCTTCTCTTTCCTTTACCGTCGGAGAGCTGACCAATAACGTAAATTCGTTGCCAACAGGAGAAGGAATCGCTAATGACAGCACCTATAACCTCCTCGTAGGACAGACAGGTTCTGTCATCACCGCTCAAACCAATCAAGGCGCTGGTGAAACGGCGCTGCCGATCACGAAGTTTACACTCGGTGTGCCAGCGAATACTGCTAAAACCGCAGCACAATACCAAACAACCGTAGTCTGGACATTCTCAGCTACACCAAGCTAAAAAACAGAAGGATGTCCCGTTTGCAGCTGCACTTACTGAGAAAGTGGCGATCAACTGTCAGACACGAGACCTCGTTCTTTGATTTAAAAAGGGGAAAGATTATTGAGAGAGACTCTTCCATTACGCGGAGAATACAATTGAAGTAAAGGAGAGAGAAAATGCTGAAAAAGCAATTACACAGAGCTATACGGGGCGTGTTCCTCATCCTAGCCTTTTCATTTTTACCAATTGTCGCTCATGGAGAGTCATTGGACAGCTTCGATGCGGTGATCCACCCTTCGGAGCAGCAACTAGACAAAAATCAGCTTTATTATGATTTACATTACCAGCCAAATGAAGAAGAACGCTTGACAGTCACGCTGACCAATCGAACGGCGGAACCCATCAAGCTCAAGGCTGCCTTCAATCGTGCGGTCACTAACAGTTTGGGGGTCGTTGAATACTCGGGGATGAATAAAGATGAGAGTGCTTTTGGTCCCTCTATCACCGACCACGTCAAGCTTAGCGACCAAGAGATTGATTTAGCTGGAAATCAATCCAAGGATATTTATTTAGATGTCCACATGCCAAAACAAGAATTCGACGGTGTCTTAGCCGGCGGACTGTATTTAGAACAGCTTTCTGATAAAAAAGTCGACGGGAATATCAAAAATGTGTTTTCACGAGAGATCGCTGTCTTGCTACAAAACAAGACCAGCGAAGTAAAACCAGAGTTGAACATCACCAAAGCGGAAGCAACTCAAGCAAATAACCGCAACGCCGTGATGGTCACGATTGACAATGAAAAAGCAACCTATGTCAAAAATGTCGCCATCGATTATGAAGTAGAAAAAGATGGCACAGCGATCACAAAAGCGAAGAAGGAACAGCTTTCGATCGCACCAAGCAGCCGCTTCCCATTCTTAATTTTAATGGACAATACAGAATTCACACCCGGTACCTACACGGTCAAAACGACTGTCACTGCTGGTGATCAGAAATGGCACGCCAGCCCGACATTTACGATTGATCGTGAAGAGGCGAAACACTACAACGACAGCGATGTCTCGATCGAAGAAAAAACGACCCCTCCCTGGATCTGGGTCGGCATCGCCGTGATCCTCATACTGATCGCTGTCGTGATCTTCATGTATAGCAGAAACAGACGCTTAAAGAAAAAATTAGATGGGAAATAGCTGGCTACTTAACTGGAACCTCTCTACACTTGCTGAGGGGTTCCATTTTTATTGCCGCCATTCTCACACCCTTTCAACTAAAAAGAGCATCCAGGGCTATCAGAGATGCTTGACTTACCCAACAAAACAAAATACTATAACTTATAGTAGTCTACTCAATAATACTTGTACATATACTATAAACAAACAGCATAGAAAGAGGGTTTTGTGATGCGGACGATTGATCTGATTGTTTTGGGTATTCTAAAAAAAGACTCTTTGAGCGCCTATGATATCCAAAAACTTATTGACTATCGGAATATTTCTCAATGGGTAAAAGTCAGCACCCCGACGATCTATAAAAAGATGCTGCAATTGGAAAAGCAAGGGTACGTCAAAAGTACCTTGAAGAAGAATGGAAAAATGCCGGAGAAAGCCGTCTATTCACTGACTCAAAAAGGCAAGACTGAATTTGAGAAATTAATGCTTGGAATCGCTGCCCGACCCATCACTATTTTTCTAGACTTCAATGCCGTCATCCTTAATCTGGACAGTTTGTCTTCAGCAGATCAAAAAGCCTGCATCAGTATCCTCGAAGCCAATGTTAAAAAGATGAAGCGGCGGTTGAAAGATGACGTAGCTGATAGTAACGATTCTGCTGATATCCATGACGCCGGGAAAACCGTTATGCAGCAGCAATATCTTTTAGCTGAGGCGATTGAAAAGTGGATTGAAGAAATTAAGAAGAGTCTTTAGCTTGCCTCGATTGATAGAAAGCAATCAGAAGATGAAACGGATTGATCCAAGTTGCCGATTCGATTAAAGAATCATCGGATTGAAACGTCTTTCCAGAATTGGCAATAGAAGGAATTGTCGTAGCTGCGATCACTAGGAACCCGTCCCCTAAAACTGGTCGGATTAGCGGATGAGTGAAGAATAAATAGGACGTGACACGGTGTTAACCAAATACTTCTACGAAAAAGTCTCTAGAAAAGTTTAGAGGCTTTTTATTTTGTATGGTGTTAAAAGAAACATCGACCCTTTAGTAATCAATAGCGCATTGTCCGCCGACAAGTTTGACCTATCAGGTAAATCTTGTTACACTCTAATTGACCTAACAGGTAAAGGAGTGATTACTTTGATTGAACTCAATACGGATGAACCAAAGGTTCAACGTATTTTGAATGCGGCGTTGAGAGAATTTTCACTGCGAGGCTATGACGAGGCTTCGACCAATCGAATTGCTAAGGCTGCTGGAATTTCGAAGGCGTTGATGTTTCACTATGTAAAAAGCAAAGAGGAATTGTTTCTACTCTTGCTGGATTATTGCCAAAAGACAATGACTGATGACTATTGGGATAAGCTGGATTGGCAGGAAACGGATATCTTTAAGCGCCTGCTGCAATCTTATACGTTGCAGATCGACTTGATGAAAAAACATCCGTGGATTTTTGATTTTACCAATTTACAAGTCGAAACGAAGTCAGCAGCGATCAATCAAAAATTAGCACACAAGGCCAAACAACAGCCTTCCTATTGTGCAGAGGATGTATTTGATGCTATCGATGAAACGAACTTTCGGACCGGACTGGATGTTGCCCGTTGTAAGCAGTTGATACTTTGGGGAAATATTGGGTTTACAAATGAGATAGTGGAGGAAATAAAGAAGACTGATTACGATCAGCTCGATTATCAAGCGATCACCGATAAACTGACTCAGTATCTGGAAGATCTTCGAAGCGTTTTTTATGAGGAATAATTGAGGGATGCCTGATGAAAAGAAACCTTATTTTACCTGGTTGTGTCCTAGTTTTCTGGATAGTCCCCTCGTCACTTGCAAGCAAAAATAAGCCGCCACAGAAAGAAGGTTCCGTGATGGAGAAAGCAGTCACTATTGAATTCCCTCTACGGGGAGAATGGCTTACGGAAACAAGCCCGGCGGATCGTGTTCCGAGTCATGGGACAGACCGATTCGGCTTGCGTTATGCGTTTGATTTCATTCAAAAGGATCAGAAAGAGGCTTCGCATACTGCAAATTCAGCGAACTATCTTTTTGGCGGTATTCCGCTGGATCAGTATTATTGTTTTGGTCAGCCGGTCTATGCGCTGTTTGCCGGCGAAGTCGTCACCGTGAAGAATAATACTCTGGATGGTGAAAAAGCCTCGTGGCTCCATGATCAAACCACAGCGATCCGTCATTCTCTCTTCTTCAACCCAGCGCGTGACAGCTTTGAACGAATCGCAGGAAATTATGTCGTCCTCAAACAAACCGCAGGGATTTATGCGGCCTTTTGCTATCTGGAAAAGGATTCGATCGCGGTTAAGGAAGGACAGACGATTCAGCAGGGTGCGCTTCTCGGCAACATCGGACATTCAGGAAATTCCACGGAGCCGCATCTGCATTTCCAGTTGATGGATTCTGAGAGCATCAAGACTGCAAATGGGCTGCCCTTGGTATTCGAGCGTTATGAAAAATTCAACGGTACCTCCTGGGAGAGCGTCCACCAGCAAATTCTCGCGGCAGGCGAGCGGATTCGCTCTCTGAATTAAAAGCTGACAGAAATTAGGTGAAATCCTTGGAAATGAATCATTTATATAAACCTCAGCGTCGACAGGACCTGAGAGATTGGTTAGCAGACCATGCTGCTTCTGAAAAAGAATGTTGGGTCGTGATCGATCGAGCGCAGGCAAACCTGACCTACTTAGATGTCGTAGAAGAAGCTATTTGTTTCGGCTGGATCGACAGCACAAAGAGAAAGCTTTCTGAAACGGAAGTCGCACAACGGCTGTCGCCTAGATCCAAAAAGAGTCAATGGACGGAGCTGAACAAGGAACGTGCCCGTCGTTTGATTTATTTAGATCAAATGACCGAACTCGGTGAAATGCGCTTGCCTGATCTTTCTCCGGAACGTTTCGTGATTGATCCGCGGATACTTCGGGCCCTTGAAGCAGATTCAGAGATTCAGCAGCATTTTGCACGCTTCCCAGAACTCTATCAACGAATCAAGATCGACAATATACAGCGCTACGCCGCAAACAACGAACTGTTTGAACGGCGGCTGGAGAAATTGCTGACCAGCACCAAAGCAAATAAACGATACGGCGCTTGGGACGACAATGGCCGCTTGAGCAGCTACAAAAAAGACTCCTGATCGCCCATACAGAAGGAAATCTCATGATTTGCTTCTGTTTATTTTTTCTCTCAGTCCAAGTGTCGGCTTTTTCGTAGCCTATCTGGGGGACTTTCCTTCCCCAGCGGTTTTCCTTCCTCTTTCAGCTTGATGAGCAGTCGGAACCTCAACGGATCTGTCCCTTCAATGACGCTGATATCCTCTAGCTCGCCTCCCTGCGGCAGCATCCTTAATACTAAGGACATGGCTTCTGCTTCCGAAACTTCTGCAGGAGCAATTCCCGCTGGAAACGCGAAGAGCTGCTGCAAAATCCCTGGCTTGACCATTCGTTGTTCTAAGATCAATTCCTTCGGGTCACGAATATCCTGAATTGACCGTTTCACCGGAGCTATTCTTTGATCTAGAGCAGTCTCCGTCAATTCCTCTGCTTCTTCATGCGTTCTATCAAAAATCGGTGTAACGATTCGTTCAACAAATTTGGCCCCGACCACTTTTTTAAACAAGCCGATGCCGTCTTTCTCGAATAGATCCAGCGCCGCAAATTTTTCCAAAGAGGCCTTGATCTCATCGGCTGATTTGCTCGTATCTGGGTCCTTCACACTTAAACGATGGTGTTTTCCTTCGCTGTTCTCAAATGTCGCTGCTAATCTTATCATGTACCTTCCTCCTTTTCCTTTTTATAGTCTGGCCTCAAGAGCCGGCAAATCCTGCTAATGGTTCTTTGACAAATTGGGTATACAAGCCTTGGAGCTTCTCAGTAAGAACCGTCTTGATCGCTAGCAGCCGCAGTGATAATAACCGCCATTCCTCTTTTTCGAAATAGTCTTTGAAATAGACCGCGTAACGGCGCAAGGCACGTGTCGTTTTGGTTCTCATAAATAGATGGCGAACCAAATCCTTCAGAAAGAAGGCAAAATCGGATTCTCCCAATTCGTCACGGACTTGAAGCGCTATCAATAGTTTGATCGTTGCTTTCTCATCACGACTTTCTTGATAAAAATCGGCGGTGCGCTTTTCCAATGTTTTTCTGGATAATGAAAATAATTGCTGTGGTGTAAGTTGGTTTTCTGGCATAGTACAATTCCCTTTCTTTTTTAACGGAGTGGTGATCACGCCATGACTATAATACCGATAATTTGCTCTTGTCAATCCGCAAATTTGCCAAATCACGTTTTCACAAGCGGAATGCCGTGCTGTGACTGGGCTGTTAAAAAAACAAATTTAATTTTCACGTTTAAACTCAAAAAATATTCGTATTTTGCATAGTTTATTTTTTGTTTCTAGGCAAAACTAGCGTAGAATGAGCCTATATATTGTCTTAAGGAGGGGTTAAAATGGAGAACTATACCATCCGAATCGATGTTCCAGAAGTCGAAGAATACTTGGCGCTGCGTCAAACTTGCGGCCTGTCTGCCAGAGGAAAAGAAGCGAGTAAGATCGGGTTGAGCAACAGCATCTACTCCGTCATCATTCGCAGAAGCGCTGGCCAAAAACTGGTGGGAATGGGGCGAATCATCGGTGACGGCGGGACGACCTATCAAATCGTCGATATCGCCGTGCTTCCGAAAGAACAGGGACAAGGGCTGGCAAAGGAGATCATGAAGCTGTTGATGACGCATATCCATAATGAGATCGATCCGCAGGCGTATATCAATCTGATCGCGGATCGCCCAGCAGATGACCTCTACAAACAGTTTGGCTTCGTTGAGACTGCACCAGAAAGTTTAGGAATGTATTTGAAAAGATAAAAAACAGGATTCCTCAAAAAAAGGAATCCTGTCTTTTTAGTTTACTTTGTGAATACCACAAATCCTGGTAGTTCCGGGTGATCGATCACGACTCCTTCATGGATCTTGCGTGCCAGCCAGAAAATCATCAGATCCCCCGCCGCCATGAAGATATTGAAGGCAGAAAGCAGGATCAGTTCCGTGTTTGGAAAAATCAGCGAAAGTAAAAATGTCCCGCCTCCAAGCACGACCACCGGTGCCAAGACACCGATCTTATACGCTTTCATTTCTAACGCCTCTTTGCAATGGCAATAGGGCATTAATTCCTTGACGTTAAACCCAAAAGTAATGCTTTTCATTTTCTTTTTCGCGTAATTTGCCCAAGCCAATCCATGAATCAGCTCATGAACAGGTATCGAAATGAAAAAGCATAGAATGAATAAGGAAAAGTTGATTTCCCATAACGGTGATGCCTCCGCTCCCCAGCGCCAAAAATAACCAACCACAACAAGCACGATGAACGGCACCGGAAGCAGCATCATCAATGTGCTCCCTTCCTTAGCTGAAAACGTCTTGTCTTGTTTATGGTAGTTCTTTTCCTGCATCTCCTGACAGATCGCGTCAAAGGTCTCGTACTTCTTTCCCTTCGTGCGCCTACTCTTTGTTTCCATAGCTGCCCCCATTTCCTATGTTCCCACATAGTTTCCCCTTTATTTTTTAACACCCTTTCAACTATCATAGCCGCTTCCCCTTGTTCCGTCAAAGTTCCTTCAATTTTTAGTATCATTAGTGGGTTTTCTTTTTCTGACTGTTTCCAACAAAAAACAGCTAGAAATCTTGTCGAGGAAGATCCTAGCTGTTCCCTTTATAGCGTTTTAAAAAAATCCTTTGCAACATGTTGCCAACTGTCTAAAAATCCTTCAACCTGTGCATCTGCTGAAAGAGTCTCTGACAATTCTCTCTACAAATGACCAACTTCCTACAGGTGGCTCTCACGACACGTTTTATCACCAATTTATATAAAAACTAGTATCCCTCACCGATAGTATACTGGATTACAGACGTATTGACGGTTCCCTTTTTTTATTTTTTTATAAATAGTTGGTTTTTATAACCAAATGAGTTATTTTTATTTGTGTTGTTTTTTCTTCTATAATTTCTGGTTGATTTTCTCGATTTCTTGTTTGCATTTTAGGTAATAAAACATCCAGATACCAAAAAAAACAACGAAAAAGGACAGTGAAGCCGAGAAAATGATCTGCCATTTGAAGGGAAACCAGTGATTGATCCTAGCCACGATCAAAAAGGCAAGAAAACTTCCGCCGATGTGGATCAGCGTGTGCAGCAGCAGCGACCCTTTCTTCATCTGATAGACCAGCCCCAGTAAACCGATGACCACAGACAATATAAGAAAACTCGCCACGGTCCGCCTCACTTCATTCGTAGAAAAAAGTACAGCGAATACCATGCAGATCGTGCTCCCGATCCCAATCGAACGCCCCAATACCTTCAATAGTTCTTTCATAAAAAGCGCCTCCTTTCGTTCATTCCTAGATGCTGCTTCAATTGCTCGACAAATCTCCGGGAGACCGTTATTTTTTGTCCATTCTTTAGATACTCATACAAGTTCCCCGAAAAAGCGACCTCGAGCTTTTGAATCGCCTTCGTGTTGACCACCGCCGATTTTGATACTTGTAAAAACTGCCCGCTTGGCAATTCTTCCTTTAACGCTGCCAACGAGCGACGAAACGAGTAAACCTCATTTTCCGTATACAAGGTGACGATCTTATTGAATATCTCGATATACACAATGTCTACTTTTGTTACGAAAACAGACGCGTCCTTCACCTTGATCACCAATTGCTCCTCTTGATACGTGTCAAAGCAACGGGCGATCCGCGCGCCGATCTGCTCCTCTGCCGCTCGAATCTGAACTTCAGGCTGCACCCATTCACGCCCGATCTCTAGTTGAATCTTTACCCCTTTGTCCATACCCTGCCTCCCTCTGTTCCTTTATAGTAAGCCATTTACGCGAGCAAACATACCCCTATTTCCTTTCCGGTAAGCTGCGCGTCCTATCCGGTCAATCCCCACACCACTAGAAAACAAAAAAACCAGTAACCTTGAGAAACAGGTTTCTGGTTTTAGACTTATTCTTGGACCATTTCCACGCCGGCCGGTTCAGCCACATAGTCGCTTTGGCTGTCCATTTCAGCAGGTTTTTGTTTCAGCTCAAGCGCCGTTTGACGCTGCTGCAGAAGACTGATTTTTTGAGTCAGCAACATCAACAGATGCTTCAGACTCTCCTCCGTATGAATCTTGTTCTCTACGATCGCTTGGCACAGGTACTCGATCTGATGGCTCTTCTCAAACAGCTCAAGATAACTCTCACTGTGACTATCCATTTCACGAATCAAGTGCCAATCCACCTCATGGTAATACGTGTCATACATGACAAAGTCCAACCGATAAACGGCTAACACGAAGAGATCCCGCACCTGCTGGTTTTCCCGCAGCAATTTCGCTAATTCAGAAGACCCGCTGGCGATTTCTTCCCCCAGTTCAAGCAAGACCGAATAATTGATCTCGTATTCCTTTTTTAATTTAGTAAACAAACGCATCGTCTTCGCTGCTTCCTTTTGTTTCTCACGATGCTTCAAAAATTCAAACATCAGCAGTGCTGCTATAAATGAAAAGAAGCAGCCAAAGAAAGCTGTCGACGCATTGATAAACGTTCGAATAATATTGATGTGTTCCCCGAAAAATTCCCTGTTAAAATAGATCAGACCAATACTGATCACCGCAAGAATCTCCCCAACCAACAAAACAGATAATGAAACGATCGCTACTTTTTGTTTTTCTGTAATCATTTT
Organism: Enterococcus sp. 12F9_DIV0723; assembly: GCF_002174375.1. Taxonomy (NCBI): domain Bacteria; kingdom Bacillati; phylum Bacillota; class Bacilli; order Lactobacillales; family Enterococcaceae; genus Enterococcus; species Enterococcus sp. 12F9_DIV0723. The sequence continues at coordinate 2,326,725 of NZ_NIBK01000001.1, forward strand.
TCACCACACATTCAGGTTGAATGCTTCTCCTTATATTTTTTCTCCCAAACCCCTAAAATTAAGTTTATCCGCCTCCCTATTTACCGATCTCTTTCGGTAAAAACTATTTTCTACATATTTAATTAATTAAATGACTTTTTTGTAACTTAAAAAATATTACAGCAGTTTAATAACGTTTTTTATTATATCATTCATTGATTATTTAATAAAGACTTCATAAACATTTTGAATAAAAAATTAGTTAACATTTTCTTTGGAAAATGAATAAATAAAAATAAAACACCGTTGCTAACTAAGCCAAACAACGATGTTCCGACGCTATTTCTCAATCAACCCTTCCACTTGAGGCAAGCCGATCCCTGCTGTATAAACCTCGATCAACCCAATCGGCAATTCCAGATCCTCTGTATGTCCTTTGACATTCATGTGGATGGTGTCTTCCCTATCCGCTAAAACCTTCTCCTTGAAGTCTGGGTCAGCCAATGCACCAACACCCATCGAAGCAATATCCCCGTAGTTCAAAGCATCTAGCGCTTCATCGGCTGAACGGATCGTTCCAGAGATCACGACGGGGACTCTGCCGGCAACAGCCTTCCTGATCACTAAGCTGACTGGATCAGTGAAGTCCCCCCTTTGCGGCATTGCCTTGTAGGCATCCTTGCCAAAATTCCCGCCCGCCGCAGAGGACAGATCAAGAAAATCAAGGTCCTGTTCTAATAATTTATCGATCAATTTCAATGAATCCTCTAAGTCATATCCGACCATCTCTCCATGGATTTCCTCTGGTGAGATCCGGTAGCCCACGATCGCCTCTGGATTTTCAGCGCGCGCGACCTTCAAGACTTCCTTCGTCACTTCGATCGCAAAATTCATCCGTTTCTCAAAAGAGCCGCCCCAATAATCTTCTCGCTGATTCGAGTAACAAGAGAAGAATTGCTGGATCAAATAGTGGTTCGCGCCATGAATCTCTACCCCATCAAAGCCTACCTTTAACAACCGCTGCGCCGCCAATCCAAAATCCTTCACCACTTGCCAGACTTCATCCTCGGTCAATTCGGTAACTTTATACTTTAAAAATGGAAAGTCGATCGCGCTTGGCGCATACGCTTTGCCTGTCACATTACAGCCATAGACACCCTCGCGTCCCGGATGCTGGATCTGACCGATCGCCTTACTGCCGTTGCTTTTCATCGCTGCCGCCAATTTGCTGTAAGCGTCGATCCCCTCGTCATTAAAAATGGACAGTTGCTTCGGATGGCCTTGAATATTTTCCTGAACCGTGATCGCTCCAGTCACTAGCAGTGAGGCAAACTTGCTCCGGCGTTCAAAGTATTTCACATCCTCTTCCGTCGGGCTCCCCGTTGCCGGATCAGCGCCAAAAACCACCATCGGGCACATTGCGAAACGATTTTCCAAACGACCTCCATGTTTCAATTCAATCGGTTCAAATAATGGTGCATACTTTTCCTTCATTTCGATTCCTCCTTCAATCATTTAAACCCGCGCATGGGTCGTGTACCAGCCGCCATCGATCGTGATCGTCGCACCCGTGATGAAGCTGGCTTTCGCTGATGCCAAGAAGGCAAACAATTTCGCCGGCTCCCAGTCCTCTCCGATCCGTCGACTCGGGATCGCCTTCAATGCCGCTTCTGTCCCCAGCATTTCCCACGCTTGATCCGGCATCAAATTCGTGCGGATCAATCCAGGACAAACGGCATTTACCCGAATGAAAGTATTGTCACCCTCCTCGATTTCCGTCACCGCTTTTGGCCGCCCGAACATATCCGCTGGATTATTGTTTAATAGCGCCGCCGCACTTTGCCGTGTGTAATTCAATAAGGCCGCCTTCAACACATTGTACGGAACCGAATCCCCAATCATAAAAGACGCCACCGATGCCGTGTGCGTGATGCTAGGATTTTCCGATTTACGCAAAAGCGGCACACAATACTTGGTAAACATCGCCGCGTGCAGCACATACAATTGAAAAGCCCGCTCAAACTCTCCAGAATCCACTTCCTCCACCGTGCCTACGATCGCTGACCCCGCATTGCAAATCAAACTATCCAGCCTGCCAAATTTTTCCTTCGCAAAAGCCACCGCCGCCTTGATCTGTTCTTCATCCGTCACGTCGCACTTAAACGGCAGAAAATGCTCGCCCAAATCCTTCGTTCGGCTAAAATTCCGTCCGATCCCGATCACCGTCGCCCCCTGATCCAGAAACTCCTTCGTCGTCGCCAAGCCGATGCCAGAAGTCGCGCCAGTAATCATTACGATGTATTCTTTTAACATGTTGAATCCTCCTTCTATCTCACTTTAAGGAATTCATTTTTTTCAAAAATGAGTTTTATTTTCGCCACGCATACCATTCCACTAAACAACTCTCTTTAATTCAAACTGCGAAAAGTGGAACTGGCATTAATTACTGACCGTCATCAAGCCGCCGTCGATCAAGACATCGGCGCCATTGATGTACTGTGCATCCGTCGAGGCTAAAAACGCGATCAAGTCCGCCACTTCTTCCGGTTTTCCTGTTCGACCGCAAGTGACCTTCGCCATCTGATCGTACATTGCCAACACGTCGTTTTCTTCCATATTGACACCCTCACGCTGAAAAATCGGCGTTTGGATAAAGCCCGGCGACACACTATTGCAGCGCACACCAATAAACCCCATAGCTTGCTGTTTGGTATACAGCACCACGGCGTTTTTCGCTAAATTATACAATGGATTTTCAGAGCTGACTGTCCGGCTGGCAGCAGAAGCGGTGTTGATGATACTCGCGTTGTTCTTCGGCGCATTCAATAACAGAGGATACAATTCTTTGGCAAACAACATCGGTGCCCGCAACAAAAGACTGAAGCAGCGATCAAACTGATCGACCGTCACATCGCGAATCGTGGTATTCTCACCAAACCCCGCATTGTTGACAAACACATCCAGCTCATTGTCAAACGTTTCTCCGATGAATTCACACGTCTTCATGATTGCATCGGCATCCCGCACATCACACGTACAAGGAATAAACCGATCACCTAAATCCGTCGTCCGGCTAAAATTTCGTCCAATCCCGATGACCGTCGCGCCCTCCTCGATAAACAGCCGAGCCGTCGCCAGACCAATACCAGAAGTCGCACCAGTAATCACAACTTTGTAATCTTGGAACATCGTTCTACCTCCTTTTTCCAAAGCAAAAAAACATCACATGAAAATAGGCAGTTGAATTTGTTCAATAAAGAAACATTTAATGGAGTTCAGTTGCAGACAGATGTCTAGGTGTAAGAATTACTTTTAAGGGGAAATATCTGTGGTTCTCATTTCATGATAGCACTAAATGAGGGGAGATGGAAAACGGATTCAAAAAGAACTGTATAAATTGGTATACCTAAGAACTCCTTATAGGAAACTATATCGCTCACTTTCAGACTGGTAATGATTTGAACGACTGTCTGCATTAGCCCTTGTCCATCCACTGAAGGCCTTATTGACGATTTTTATCCGTGGACTCTCTTTTTCTCTATTTTAAAAATTAGACTGATGAAACTTTTATAAACAAAGAAACGACACCTTCCATCACCGAAGATGAATGGATGATTCTTATGGAAAAAGCAGCTCAAGAGGGTTCGATCGTTGAGGCTGACGAGCTTCTGATCAAAAGTGTCGTCGCATTTTACGATTTGGAAGTACAGAAAAATTTTTAACACGTACGGATATTACTTCCAATAACAGTAAAAAGAGTACAGAAGAAATAGCGGAACTCTTTGAATCCTCCGGCTTATCTCGTCTGCCCTATTGTCAGGACAACATTGATGAAATAACCGGCGTGGTGTATCAAAAGGACTTTTATTACCATGTACTGAAAGGTGAAAAGAAATTAGAAGAGATTATCAAACCAATCAGCTTTATCCCGAAAAGTATGAAAGTTTCAGAACTGATGAAAAAATTTCAAGCCGAGCAAATCCATATAGCCATCATCATCGATGAACACTGTGGGACTGCGGGTCTCGTTACGCTAGAAGATATCATTGAAGAATTGGTCGGAGAAATCTGGGATGAATATGATGGTAAGAAATTGGATTATTACAAACTGGCAGATGACAGTTTCCTGGTAAATGGACGTTCAGACTTCGATTGCTTAGAAGAGCTTTTCAATATTACTAATTCCACAAACTCAATCTCCGTCGCAGGTTATATTTTGGCTTCAATCGAACGAATCCCTATGGAGGGTGAAACGATTCAATTGGATGGCTTGAAGATGACTATATCGAAGATGCGGAATCGCAGGATTGAGGAAGTGGGGATCCAACCGGTTGTTGAGGGTGGGTAGATGAAACGTAACAAACATATTTATCTATGATTTATCAAATGGAAACACTATCATAACAGGTAGGCTAGTTTTCTAATAAAGTTTCAGAACTTTCTGTCTGATTAATGGAAAGATGAATATGATCTCAACTTATTTTTTAGTAATTATATTGAGCAAGGATATAAGGAAATAGTAAGTACTAAGTGATTAGGTACTTACTTTCTTAAACCAATAATATGAAAATTAGGTTGTCTTAAATAAAGCTGGAATCTTTTTACTTAAGGATTCCAGCTTTATTATACGTTTCAAAAGAAGGCACAATTTAAATAATCAAAATATATGTTCATTCATATATCTTGATTATGAAAGACCGATCTTGTTATCAGTCTGAAATATAAAAACACTCACTCTCATTTTTAGAAAGAAATAAGAAAAAGTTATCAAACTCAAATAATTTATTCAGTCCTAATTTTAAGGTGGTCTGCTGAGAATAGAAAATATCAAAATGAAACAACGGATGGATTTTTCCATTACAATTCTTTTGATCTTCATCAAACCGAATATAGCTAGGTTCAAATAAAAATAACTCCAGCAAAATATCATCTAAATCTTCGGTAATTTTCTTGGGTAGAAACAAATCATTTAAGGTATTCTCAATTAATTCACAAAACTCCAATTGTATTCCATAAATACCACGTGATTCACTAAGAATTCCTCTATCTAACAAAGTTTGTATAACCTGTATGTGTGCATTTAGTATTTCCGTATCTTGACTATACGTTTTCAAAGTGTAGTAGTCATTTTTATCTTCTATCTTAAATGGAAATTGAAAACTAAAATGCTTTATTTCATCATTAGTTGACTTCTGGCTGAAAAAGATTCTTCTATTTTCTGTATCAATGGTCAACTCCCCTGATGATTTCTCTGAACTTACTAAATCACCAACTAAAATCAGCTTGCAAGATTCTAAAATTATTTTCCATAGGTGTTCCTTTGAATCTATTCTAGAATTTATTAAGCTACTTATTCGTTTATTATAATAAAATTTTAAAATCATTTAATCACCTAATTTACAAATTAATATTGGCTCTAATAATTTTTTCGACATCCGATTTAGTTACATTTATTTTATTTTTACAGTGCAATTCCACAATTTCGGTTAACATTATTCTATCTGATGTATTGGTAATATTGTAACGTCTAAATATGTCATTTCGCATTTCTTCAATATTTTGATATTTGGCTTTGTCTATTCGAAGTTCTTCTTCTGAAAGAATATCTGACTCTTCAGGTTTTTGAATGACTAATCTATTTTGGGAAATAATATCATTTAACTTCTCATCCCATAATATACCTAAATCTTGATTTTTTTCAGTCATAATTAAATACGTAGATATAAATGATCTTGTTAATGTCATGTACAGAACATTTCGCAAAGAAATATTTTGAGAAATAGTATCATCCGTAACACATATTACAAACGGGAATTCCAGTCCTTTAACGTTATTTCTATTACTAACAAATAAAGTTCCTTCAACTTGCTCCTTATTTTCGTATCCCTTTGTTATATCCCATTGAAACTCCTCGTATACTCTATACTCTAATTGATCAATCTGGTTATAAATTTTTTTATTTGCATCTATAAATACTATACCTATGTCATTTGGCTCAACAGTCGGATTATTACTTTTTATTTTATTAATTGTTTCAATAATACTCTCCAATATATAATTACTACTCGTTCTTTCTATTTCTACTGGTATAAAATCCTCGTCTGAATCATCAAATCGTCTAACTTTAGGTCGACTAAGTGTGTACTGATTGCCGTCAATTGATATATCATAACCACAAGCTTTTAATTCACTTTCATTCAACCAATTAATTACAGGTCTTTCATATAATCCCAGACCCACTGCTTGAGAAAACATTAGCGTTCTTGGGTCAGTTCTATAGCATTTGTTGAGAAGAAAATCTGGCGAAACATCCGTAGACTGTTTCACAAATATTGTTTGAAATATATCTCCAGCAATATACACTGAGTTTTTGGTAACCATACTACATAACTGAAAAAATTCTTCCGAAAAATCTTGACTTTCATCAATTAGTATATAATCAAATAAAGGAGTAACCTCTTCTTTTTCACTTAAATCTTTTATGGCCTCTTGACAGACTCTTTTAAAATCACCGAAATTAAATGCATGGAATGGGAGTTCATAATGTTGACATATTTTTGAATACAAACCAGAATTTGGAATCTTTGACGATCCCCAACTATGAAAAACAAAGAGTCTCTCTTCCCAAGCAATCTGTTCTTCAACTTTCATAAAAGTAAAAAAGTCAGGTATTCTATTCCTGAGGCTACTTGCAAGGACTTTATTATGACAAGTAAATGCAATTTTAGTGTCATCTCCAGTTGTATATAATTCCTTTAACTTGTGTAAAAGTAATTCCGTTTTCCCTGTACCTGCCAACCCCTGAATTCGGATCATTGGTTGATTTATTTCCTCAAAAATGAATCTTGTTTGATCGCCATCGAACAAGACAATTTTTTGCTTTACTTTCTCTAATAGTGACTTGGGTTCTTCAATATCAATATCGTAAATGTTATTTATACTTCCAGTAAGAAGTGAAATTAGCAGTTCTGATATCCTTCTATCTTTATCAGATTTTTGCTGAAACTTCTTTAAATCTTTAAAAAATTCTTCAATATCTACAGGAACCTCATTAATGACAGCTATTTGATCCTTCTTCCATTTTCTTGGTCTTCCTAATTTTTCTTTATATTCAAATTTATCCGATAAATATCCTAAATCTTCCATAAAGTCTTCAACAAAATCTTCGAACTCATCAGATTCCTATTTTATACCCTGGTATAAGTATAACAAAAGCATCTTTATACTCATATTCTTCATTTGTCTTTGATAACGGTTCGCGAATAAGATAGACCTGTTTATCATTTTTTTTTGAAAAATTATTTAGCGCTTGTTGCCAATTATAAGGAACTACATCCTTCTTAAGTTTAGTAAAAAAGTAATCTTTCACTCCTGTTTACACCCCAATCTAAGTATTTACAATTCATTGATACACTAAGTTTTTTGCTTCCTAACATTAAGGACGGAAAAGATATCAACGCATTGAACATTCTTTTCTTCTACTTTTCAATGATAACTATAAGATAATCGAAATTCAAAAGCAACTTGAATTTGTTCAGATTTTGTAAAGCTTCTTTACAATGCTGTGCTTCTCGTAATTTAAGTTCGTTCTGAACAATGCACTTCTCAATTAAACAATTTAGTATTACGGCTATTACCACTTTTATCAAAACAAATTATGTCTTTAGGAGAACAACCAAACAAAGATAATTTACTTTTCTCAAAGTAGCTATTATCTATATTACGGCATTTGATCATAAAATCTACCATCTAGCTCACGACCATTCTTCTTTTTATTCCAGCCACCCCATTGTTTAAAGAAAAAGGATACTTCATTTTTTTTGCATACATCGCGTATCTCCCTTACCCAATCAATCTCCATATTTCTTGATTTAGGACCGGATTCTCCTCCAACAACGACCCAGTTAATTCTATCAAGATTAATTCCTGAAAGTGAGCCCAATAGAGGTTCGCAAGAAAGAAATTTCACCTTTGCAGGAATACTCCTTAGTAAATCCACTCGCTTAAAATATCTTTCATGTTCAACAGATGTTCCGATCCAAATATTATCCGTAAATGTCAATGATTGACTTAAATTCTTAAGTCGCTCAGGTCTTTTTGTCAAAACTTGAAACGTATGCCAATCTGCTTTATTCATCGTTTTGAATACCGATCGAATGAATTCATCTGAAACATCCTTGTGAAATAAATCTGACATTGAGCACACAAAAACCATATTTGGTTTTTTCTTCTTTAATGGCTGATCCAATAAATCTTCATGCATAGTTGTTTTAAACTCATTAATATATCTGGGGTTCTTCATAGCAGATAATCGTTTGGCCATTCTTTCAGCATAACAATTGTCGCAACCTATAGAAACTTTGGTACAACCTGTAACAGGATTCCAAGTAGAATCAGTCCACTCAATTTTTGATTCATTCATTTATCTTCTCCTAATTCCTAAAATCATAGCCTATGATTTTGGCTCCCTCAGTTTCTGGTATTATATTATACAGCTGTTCTAAGTAGAACTTCACTTCAGTTTTGCAATCTACTGGGATGTATTCATGGTCCCTCATAAAATCATCAAATTCCTTCTTCGAAATATACTTACCCAAAAAATGAGAATAAATTACTTTTGCATAATGCTTTGCAGAGTAAAAGTATTCTTTTTCTGAAGTGCCTGAATTTCTACTTTCCACATAATTATTATTTCCATCATTAATATCAAATAAATCTAGTTGCCCATTTCCGGATACATCCTCTTTATAC
>NZ_NIBK01000001.1:2335554-2336220 GCF_002174375.1 Enterococcus sp. 12F9_DIV0723
ATATTATACAGCTGTTCTAAGTAGAACTTCACTTCAGTTTTGCAATCTACTGGGATGTATTCATGGTCCCTCATAAAATCATCAAATTCCTTCTTCGAAATATACTTACCCAAAAAATGAGAATAAATTACTTTTGCATAATGCTTTGCCCTTATACACATCTAGATGTGTATAAGAGACAGATATCATACATTACAGAATTTTTTTTATTAAAAATAGGACCATATCCAATTATTTTCTTATTTGGTGTTACTTCATTGCTGTCTCTTATACACATCTAGATGTGTATAAGAGACAGCCCTTTATACTCCTTATACAATGTATTTTTTAGTAGAACCTTCGATACTTTAGATGTTGAAATAGAAACAATATCATACATTACAGAATTTTTTTTATTAAAAATAGGACCATATCCAATTATTTTCTTATTTGGTGTTACTTCATTGAGCATTGAGACTAATTGCTTTCTTAAATAATCAGTTCTCTCATGTTGGGCTCTAGAGAAAAATTCTCTTTCCAACGTGTCATATGGAACTCCATATGCTTTCTCATATTTTTCCTTTTTTTCTGGATCAGTTACTTGACCAATAGCACGAATAGTATCATTTCCCCAGAAATGTGTTAATATAATGTCCGCTTTTGGATAGTTTAGGAATGGTTCTAAAC
>NZ_NIBK01000001.1:2340718-2620505 GCF_002174375.1 Enterococcus sp. 12F9_DIV0723
CTTATAAACTCCTGAATTAGACATACAATCTATAAACACTACTCCACTAGCAGGAGGTCCGAATTTAGGTATGTATGATAGAACTTTGTTGTACCAAGCCTTTGAATATTCTTCTAAGAAGTTAATCTTAGCTGTTGTACCCACATTGATAGGATCCTGACTATCAATACATTCTTTACTGCCATACACAAAATTACATAGCTGTTTTTCCGATTTCACTAACAATTACCTTCTTCTTCTTTTCTATCAATTATACACAAAAAATCGCTTCAAAATGATCAAATTAACAAAATAAGTTTTATCTATAAATAAATGATATTAACTCAAAATTTTTGTAGATCAATGAGTTAATTATTTTCACTTATCAGCTAGTAAGAGGCTCTAAATTTAATTACTACTGATTACTATAATTAATATTGATGATACGCAAAAACGAATAAAATCCAATTGATATCTATGCTCAAGTAAAACCTCCTATGGTTGAGGATATAGGTAAGAAATTCGCTAATTATATTGGTTTCCAGACGGTGTAAATTCCGGTGTAACAAAAGAAAACATATAAACAAAAAAAGCTAGAAACCCCATATATCAAGGTTTCTAGCTTATAAACAAGTATTACCCCACAGACCCTTCCATCTCATACTGAATCAGACGGTTCAACTCTACAGCGTATTCCATTGGTAATTCCTTCGTAAATGGTTCCACAAATCCCATAACGATCATTTCAGTCGCTTCTTGTTCTGAAATTCCGCGACTCATCAGATAGTACAATTGTTCTTCGGAAATTTTTGATACCTTCGCTTCGTGTTCCAAAGAAACATTCCCATTCAAGATTTCATTGTACGGAATCGTATCTGAGCTTGAGCGGTCGTCCATGATGATCGTATCGCATTCGATGTGGCTGAATGAGCCGGCACTGTTTCGACCGAAGCGGACGGTTCCGCGATAGTCTACTGCACCGCCATCTTTCGCGATGGATTTTGAAACGATCGTACTTGAAGTGTTTGGTGCGTTGTGAATCATACGGGCACCATTATCCAGCACGATATTTTTTCCGGCTACAGCGATCGACAGCATCGTTCCGCGAGCGCCATTGCCTTCCATATACACACTTGGGTATTTCATGGTTACTTTTGAGCCTAAGTTGCCGTCGACCCATTCCATGGTCGCATTTTCTTGAGCTTGTCCACGCTTGGTTTCCAAGCTGTAAACGTTGTTCGACCAGTTTTGAATCGTCGTGTAACGGCAATAGCCGTCTTTTTTAACGAACACTTCGACGACTGCGGCATGCAGGCTGTCAGAAGAGTAGGTTGGCGCTGTACAGCCTTCAACATAGTTGATGCTTGCGCCTTCGTCCACGATGATCAAGGTCCGTTCAAACTGTCCGGTATTCGCGGAGTTGATTCGGAAGTACGACTGGATCGGAATATCCGTCTTCACACCTTTTGGTACATAGATGAACGTACCGCCTGACCAAGCCGCTGAGTTTAGCGCCGCCAGTTTGTTGTCTGATGGAGGAACCAATGTCCCAAAATATTCCTTGAATAATTCAGGATACTCCTTCAAGGCTGAATCGGTATCGGTGAAGACGATCCCTAATTTGGTGAACTCGTCTTTCATGTTGTGATATACCACTTCTGATTCGTATTGGGCAGAGGCACCAGCCAAGTAGGCACGTTCCGCTTCAGGAATCCCTAAACGTTCAAACGTGGTTTTGATTTCTTCTGGCACATCGTCCCAATCGCGCGCTGGTTTGTCGCTTGAACGGATGAAGTAATTGATTTTATCGTAATCCAAGTCGGACAGATCAGGTCCATAATTGGGCATCTCTAATTTTCTGAATGTTTCTAGCGATTTCAAACGGAAATCCAACATCCATTCTGGTTCTCCTTTTGCGCGGGAGATTTCGCGAATAACTTCTTCGGAGAGACCTTCACCTGTTGTAAAAACGGGCTCGATGTCATCGTGGAAGCCAAATTGATATTCCTCTTGCATTTCAGGTACACTCATGTATTCCCGCTCCTTATTCGTTTTAATGTATTTCTATTCTTACTAATCTTTATGAAATTGTCCTTCTCGGGCTTTGCCTTGTTCGCTGGTCAGCGCCTTGCCTAGTGCTTTCCAGGCTAGCGTCGAGCATTTGATACGGGCGGGGAATTTTGCGACCCCGCTGAGCATCGCTGCATCGCCCAACTCTTCTTCGTCTTTTTCTGGAATCTCATTGCCTTGGACCATTTGGGCAAAGATCACGGCCAAATGTTCTGCTTCTGAGACAGGCTTGCCGATCACAACATCGGTCATCATGGAAGCACTGGCTGTGGAGATCGAACAGCCGCTGCCGGAAAATGCGATGTCGGTGATCACGTCGTCTTTCACGATCAATTCAAGTTCGATCACATCGCCGCAGGTGGGATTGTTCATCTCGATCGTTCGCGTCGAATCACTCAACTTTCCACGGTGATGGGGATGCGAGGAATGGTCCAAGATCACCTGACGATATAAATTGTCTAATTTAGAGAGCGCCATCTTTGAAAAACTCCTTCGTCGCCTGAATTGCTTCGATCAAACGGTCCGCATCTTCTTTTGTATTGTAGAAATAGAAGCTGGCCCGCGCCGTAGCTGGCAGATTCAAATAGTTCATTAAAGGTTGTGCACAGTGGTGTCCCGCACGTACCGCGACACCTTCCATATCTAAAGCGGTCGCTACATCATGAGGATGAATCCCCTCCAGATTAAAAGCGATCACGCCGGTATGCTGTTCTGGATCTTGCGGCCCATAGACCGTTACACCGCCGATTGCCTGGAGCTTCGGCAACACGTAGGCAACCAATTCCTGCTCGTAGCGGTGGATATTTTCCATCCCGATCTCGTTCAAATAATCGATTGCCGCACCTAAAGCGATCGCTCCAGCGATATTAGGTGTCCCTGCTTCAAATTTCCATGGCAATTCCTTCCATGTGCTTTCGTAAAGGTTCACGAAATCGATCATCTCGCCGCCAAATTCCACAGGTTCCATTTGCTCTAACCACTGGCGTTTGCCATATAATACACCGATTCCGGTTGGTCCGCACATCTTATGCCCGCTAAAGGCAAAGAAATCTGCATCCAGCTCTTGGACATCCACGGTCATATGTGGTGCTGCTTGTGCGCCATCCACGATCATTACCGCGTTGTTTGCATGAGCCAACTCCGTTAATTCTTTGATTGGATTGATCACGCCAAGAACATTTGACACGTAAGCCAAGGAGACGATCGCCGTTTTTTCGTTGATGATCTCTTTTACAGCAGCGCTATCAAGAAAGCCTTCCGCTGTTAATGGCACATACCGCAACGTCGCTCCCTTGCGTTCAGCTAATTGCTGCCACGGAATGATATTGGAGTGATGCTCCATATAAGAAATCACGATCTCATCGCCTTCTTTAAGGAAAGCATCGCCATAGCTGCGGGCCAACCAGTTCAAGCCAGTTGTCGTTCCCCGCGTAAACAGCACTTCCGCTGTTTCTTTGGCATTGATGAAGGCGCGGACTTTTTCACGACTGTCCTCATAATCTTTTGTCGCCCGCTCGGCTAGCGTATGCACACCACGGTGAACATTGGCATTATCATGTTCATAATAATGACGTAATACATCCAAGACTTGTATCGGCTTTTGTGTAGTGGCCGCGTTGTCTAAATAAACAAGTGGTTCATCATTTACTTCTTGGAAAAGAATCGGAAAATCTTTTCTAATAGTAGAAAACTCCCTCATTATTTGCTCAACTTCCCTTCGATCGTCGCGATCAATTGCTCTTGAGTGGCTTTGACAGGAATAGCAGTGATTACAGGTCCTAAGAATCCACGGATAACTAAACGTTCCGCCGCCGCTTTTTCAAGCCCACGACTCATTAAATAGAAGAGTTCATCTGGGTCGACACGACCAACACTGGCCGCGTGTCCGGCAGTGACTTCATTTTCGTCGATCAATAAAATAGGGTTGGCGTCGCCCCGTGATTTTTCAGAAAGCATCAATACACGACTTTCTTGTTGGGCATCCGCGCCTTTTGCGCCTTTTAAAATATGCCCGATCCCATTAAAGGTCAAGGTTGATTTTTCTAAGATAACGCCGTGCTGCAAAATGTGCCCGATCGTATGAGGGACTTTATTCGTTACACGCGTGTCGATTCCTTGGATTTGCTTACCATCGCTGATCGCAACGATCTTCACTTCCGCATGAGAGCCTTCACCCACTAAATCTGAGTCAAAGTCTGCGATCACATTGCCGTCATTCATGATACCGATTGCCCAGTCGATCATCGAATCACGCATCAGATAGCCGCGTCGGTTCATGTAAGTCGCGATATTTGCCCCCATCGAATCCACTGCTGAGAATTTCACTCGCGCGCCTGGTTTGGTGATGACTTCGACGACTACATTTCCTGAAAGCTTCTTCGCTGCATCGCCTTGAGATTCAAAGCGTTCTAAATAAGAGAATTCACTGTTGTCTCCAGCCACGATCAAGACATGCTTGAAGAAGTGAGCATCGTCGTCACCGTTGTGCAAGAATAAACTTTCGATCGGTTCTTCGATCACGACATTCTTCGGCACATATAAGAAGACACCGTTGTTCATGAAGGCTGCATGAAGAGCCGTCAGTGAATTTTCTTCTACTGGTACAGCCTTTTGCATATAATATTCTTGGACTAGCTCAGGATGCTCCTGCATCGCAGTCACTAAGTCCGTGAAGATCACACCTTGATCCGCCAATTTTGGTGAAATCTGTTCGAAGACAGTGGTTTCACCTGCTTGTACAATCATCGGATTGTCTTTCATTTGATCAAAGCTTGGGATCGTTCCCGTTGCTTCTTGATGTTCAGGCTTTACATTGTATAGGTTCCAACGAGCGAATTTTACCTTTTCAATGACAGGCAAAGGCAATTCGTCGATCTTGTTTAACGCATTGACCCGCAAATCAGTCATCCATTGAGGTTCGGCCCATTCGGCTGAGAAAGCTTTGACGGCCTCAAGATATTCTGTCCATTTTTTCATCTATCTTGCCCTCCTAAACTTCTTCTTTGTAATCAATACCTAATTCAGCAGAGATCCCTGCGTAGCCTTCAGCTTCCAAGCGTTTCGCTAAGTCTGCATCTCCGGTCAAGACTACTCGACCATCCATCATGATATGCACCACATCTGGTACGATGTAATTCAATAGACGTTGGTAATGGGTAATGATCAAAGCACCAAAGGTATCTCCGCGCATTTCATTGATCCCTTTAGCAACCACTTTCAAGGCATCGATATCTAACCCTGAGTCGATTTCATCTAGAATCGCAAAGGTTGGTTCGATCATTAATAATTGTAAAATTTCGTTGCGTTTCTTTTCTCCACCAGAGAAGCCTTCATTCAAATAGCGTTCCGCCATTTCTTCTGGCATGTTCAACAATTCCATTTTTTTATCCAATTTTTTCAAGAACTGCATCACAGAGATTTTGTCCTCTTCTTCACGACGAGCATTCATCGCTGCCCGCATGAATTCGGCATTACTGATCCCTGGAATTTCACTTGGGTATTGCATCGCTAAGAACAATCCTAAGCGCGCACGCTCATCGACTTCCAAGTCCAAGATATTTTTGCCATCGAAAAGGACCTCGCCCTTCGTCACTTCATAGTTTGGGTTCCCCATGATCGCTGCTGACAGCGTGGATTTCCCTGTCCCATTCGGACCCATGATCGCGTGGATCTCCCCTGTTTTCATTACAAGGTTTACACCTTTTAAGATTTCTTTATCCTCAATGGCAACGTGCAAGTCTTTGATTTCTAAAACTGACATGAAAGTACCTCCAAAATTTTTTTCTCGTTCTCACATATTTTAATCTAAATGAGAATGGAATACAAACCGATTCACCAAGTTTCTTCCTAAAAACGACCCTTTATTTAGAATAATTATAAAATTGCTTCGTGGACTCCTTCTACTCTGAATCATCAAAAAGTCGTTCCATAAAGGCTGCTTCTGTTAATTTTTCTGTCGACTCTTGATAATGGAAGAACGCCGGCTTCTGATCGTAAAAGATTTCTTCCTTCAGCATGGCGTGATCCAATGCCTCGAACAGCCCTGCTGGAAAATAATACGTATCATCCGCCAAACTGTGGTAGAACAAGCTGCTGCCGCATACCTTGCATGAGCCTCGTTCCGCCCACTCTGAAGACATAAAACGTCGGATCTTTGTCTCGCCCTGCATCACAAAGGCTTCAGGCAAGATTCCCGGCAACGACAAAAACGGGCCTCCAAAAAATTTTTGACACATATGACAATGACAAACCGTGATTTCTTCTGCTATTTCAGGAATAACGATGTTTACTTTACCACACAAACAGCTTCCTGCTGCATTCATTTTCTCCACGTCCTCTCTGTATCTTCTTATATTCAGTGTAACAGCTCACAGTCTGTAAAACAGAGTTTTTTCTGACCGCCGCGCCCGTCTCACCTCTAGTATTCTCTGTCTCGAGACAAACAAAAAAGACCACGCCCGATTGACCGGCGTGGTCCTTGAAGAAAGAGCGTTAAACTTATTTATCGACGGGTTTTACAGAACCGTCCCATTTTTCTAAGATCCAATCTTGCACGTCTTTCTCATGTAAGACTTTGACTAATTTTTGAATACGAGGGTCGTCCTTGTCTTCTGTGCGCACTGCTAAGATATTCGCATAAGGTGACGTATCTTTTTCAAGCAATACGGCATCTTTGACTGGATTCAAGCCCGCACCGTAAGCAAAGTTCGCATTGATCGCTACTAGGTCGCCTTCGTCATTGCTGTAGGTCGTCGCCAACAAAGCTGGATCAATTGAATGATCGAATTTCAATTTTTTAGGATTTTCAGCAATATCATCAAACGTTGCTGTTTCTAAATCAACGCCGTCCTTCACTTTCACTAAACCAGCATCCTGCAAGATCGTAATGATCCGGCCCCAGTCTGATTCAGAGCTGGACGTGATCACCGTTGCGCCTTCTTTTAGATCCTTGATGTCTTTGATTTTCTTAGAGTACAAGCCCATTGGTTCGATGTGGATCGCACCGGCATCGGTGAATTTGTAATCATTTTCCTTCACAGCCTTTTCAAAGAATGGCTTATGTTGGAAATAGTTCGCGTCAATGTCTTTATCTGCTAATGCTTTGTTTGGCAGTACATAATCATCAAATTTTTTGACTTCTAATTTGATGCCCTCTTTTTCAAGCAATGGTTTTACGTGTTCTAAAATTTCTGCGTGCGGTGTAGGAGATGCCCCTACAACTAATGTATCGCTTTTTTCTTTACTGCTGCTGTCAGAAGAAGCAGAGTTGTTATTTCCACAAGCTGCTAATCCGATCGTTAATAACCCTACTGCTGCAAAACCTAAAATTTTCTTTTTCATTGGTAGTTCCTCCTAAGTAGTATTGTTTTATTTTTAAGAATAATAGCTATTCTGTGTTAACGCTTGTCCGTCCGTTTAGTTAAGAAGTCACCGATTCCTTGAACGATAAAGACGATGATCAAAATGATCACTGTCGCTACCAGTGTCACGGTATAATTGCCTCGTTGATACCCTTCTTGCCATGCCAGCGCACCTAATCCTCCTGCACCAATGGCCCCAGCCATCGCTGTAAAACCAATCATCGATACAGATGTCACTGTCAGACCTGAGATCAATGCAGGCAAGCTTTCAGGGATCAGCACTTTGTAGATCGTTTGAAAATAGCTGGCTCCCATTGCATCGGCTGCTTCTAAGACACCAGAATCAACCTCACGAAACGCAATCTCGACCAATCGCGCATAAAACGGTGCTGCGGATAATACAAGTGCTGGAATTGCTGCTTTTGCCCCCAGCATCGTGCCCACTAACGCTTTCGTAAATGGAATGATCAATACCATCAAAATCATGAAGGGCGTTGACCGGAAAATATTGCTGAGAATCGAGACCAAACTATATAAAATACTGCGAGCCGCAGAATGCTTTCTCCCTAAGGAGTAAAGCAGCAAGCCCAATAACAGACCTAGAACAAATACGATCAGCATGGATATAACTGTCATGAACAAGGTGTCATTGATTGCTTCCTTTAAGGTATCCCAAGAAACCTGTTGAAAATTTAAATACGTTTCTGAAAAACTTTTATCCACGATGCAGCACCTCCACTCCAACTTGCTGACTTTCAATAAAGGAGATAGCCTCTGTGATACTGTCTGCGTCACCCGCAAATTGAACCGTCAGTGTTCCAAAAGAACTTCCTGTCGCACGTTCGATATTTCCATAAACTATACTGATGTTAATTGGAAATTTACGAATGGCTTGAGACACCACAGGCTCATTGGCATTATTTTCTAAGAAATGCAATGTTGCCAAAGTACCCGTTGGATTTTCCTTGATAAATTCTTTTAGTAATTCCGATGGATCTGCTTTTGGTTCAAGATCCTGCTGAACGAAAATTTTCGTTACGTCCTGTTGCGGGTGGCGGAAAACTTCGCGAACCGAGCCTTCCTCTACGATTTTTCCTAATTCCATCACCGCTACCTTGTTGCAGATTTTACGGATCACGTTCATTTCATGCGTGATCAACACGATCGTCAGCCCTAGTTTCTTATTGATATTGGCTAATAGCTCTAAAACCTCTTCTGTCGTCTGAGGGTCTAGTGCGCTGGTTGCTTCGTCACAAAGCAGGATATCTGGATCATTTGCTAAGGCTCTGGCGATACCGACCCGCTGTTTTTGTCCGCCGGATAATTGAGAGGGATACGCATCGCCTCTGCCGTCGAGTCCGACCAGATTAAGTAACTCTTCCGCCTTTTTACGACGCTGCTCTTTTGAAACACCCGCCAATTCTAGCGGCAATTGGATATTTTCGATCACTGTCCGCGACCACAATAAATTGAAATGCTGAAAGATCATTCCAACCTTTTTCCGAAAGGTTCGTAATGCTGAACCCTGCAATGCTGCGACATCCTCACCATTGACTAAAACTTGCCCCGCCGTTGGTGCTTCCAATCCATTTAATAATCGAACCAATGTGCTCTTTCCAGCACCTGAATAACCGACAATACCATAGACATCCTTTTCTTCGATCGCTAAATTGATCCCATCGACTGCGTGGATCGGTCCTTTTTTACCGGCAAAACTTTTTCCTACTTGATTTAACTCAATCAACGCCATGATTCTTACTTCCTTTCTCGATAACTGATTAGCTTACAGCTAGTTCAGATATGTAACTATTTTTCATTTCGCTTGTCATTGGACTAATCTGCGTCAATTTTGATGAAGCAGTTTGACAGCTACCTCGTTGTAATGAATTTATTTTTCCAAATGCGGGAAAAATAATTCTATTCTCGTTACGCATATCATCCAACTAAAGCACGCTTATCCTTATAAAGCTTCAAGATTTCATTTTGTTAGTCCAATTTTGAGTTACTGCGAAAAGCAGAACAGACAGCTATCTCGGATGAATAGTAATCATTTTTCGAAAACCACGAAAAATGAATCTGATTCTCGCTACGCATACGATTCCACTAAAGCGCTCGACACTTTTGATCGCCTCGATTTTTTATAACGTTGAGGCTAACAATGTATACTGCGAAAAGCAGAACAGACAAAAAAACTTCCGCCCTAAAAATGTACAAATGTACATTTAGGACGAAAGCTTTGACTTCCGTGTTACCACCTAATATTTGTTCTGACCTTACGATCACAACCTCTACCAGTACTTGCTATACGCGTATACTGAGGTGCTGTAACGGGCACTCCCGTGATAGACTTGGCACACGCTTCGTCCATCCTGCTCAAAGACCATTTTCCATCTCATTACTGCAACCCCTTTTCAGCATACCGGAGCTCTCTTTGTACTTTAATCAGATGTACTTTTCTTTTCATCGCTTTCTCATGTGTATGAAAGGATTATATCAGGCAGATTTTATCCTGTCAAACATCAAATGAAAAATTTCTTTATAAGTTTTCAAACTCGCTGACTTCAACTTCCCGTAAGGAAAGAATCCAAGCATCCAGTTCTTCTTTGCCATTTAAAGCTGCAGGATCAGCGCTCACTTTTTCACTGATAGAAGACACTACACCCGTCAATGGGCTTTTGAATTCTTGTACTGCCTTTTCTGCTTCAATCTCAACTAACGGTTCACCAGCTTTGACAGCTTGTCCGATTTTCGGCAGTGAAATGAATGTCACGTCACCTAATGTCTCCGCCATTTCAGCTGTTAGACCCATGCAATAATCTTTGTCGTTGTGCAAGATCCATAAACCATCATTTTTTTTCAAGTAAGTCATTTATTTAGAACGTCCTTTCGTAAGTTGCTTCTTTAAATCCATTCAACAAAAATTGATCCTTGTTGATCAGTAATGGGCGCTTCACCAGCATCCCGTCACTTGCTAGTAATTCACTGGCTTCTTCCACCGACAGCTCATCCATCTTATCCTTTAACCCCAATTCACGGTATTTCATGCCGCTAGTATTAAAGAATCTGCGGATAGGCAATTCGCTGCTGGACAGCCATTTCTCAAAGCTGGCAGCTGAGGGTGTGTCTTGCACCAGATCGATCGTTTCGTAAGCGACGCCGGCTTGATCTAGCCAAGCTTTCGCTTTACGACAGGTAGAACATTTTGGATACCAATAAAATTTAAGCACGGCGTGTCCTCCTCATAGGTTGCTTGTTCGCGCTTTGATAACGCATCGATAAAATCAGCCCAATACCAATCATATTCCCTAAGATAGATGATCCCCCTTGGCTGATAAAAGGAAGCGGGATACCCGTCAATGGCAGCAAACCAATGTTCGCACCAATATTTTCAAAGACATGGAAGAGCATCATCATAACGATTCCTGACGCAATATACGCGTAGAATTCATTATTCATGTCAAAGCATAGTCGAATCATACGATAAATCAAAACAAAATACACTAAAATCACAAAAGCCCCGCCAATGAAACCAAAATTCTCTCCGATCACTGTGAAGATCATATCAGATTCACGCACAGGCACATACACGTTGCTGACATTGTAACCCGTTCCGAAAATCCCACCAGAACCGATGGCCATTAATGCATGAGCCAGTTGGAAACTTTTTCCTTGCGGATCATGAAAAGGGTCCAACCAAGAATCGATCCGAGCAAATTGGTAATTTTTAAAGCCAATACGAGTCAGTAATTCACGACCTGAATCCGTCGTAACAAAAAAGATCAACGTCCCGCCTAAAACGACGGCTAAAATAAGCGTCGGCACTAAAATCAACCATGAGATACCAGACATTAAAAACATACCTGAAAAAATGGCAAGGAAGACCAGCATCGTACCGAAATCCTTTTGTGCCAATACTAAGCCAAAGACCGGGATCGTCACCAAAATCATTTTAACGATCAACAATGCATCTGTTTTTAAAGTATGTATTTTGTTCGATACATTGTGTTTCGTAATAATCAGTGCCAGCATCAATATATATGCGATCTTCATTAATTCGGAAGGCTGAAACGTCAACGTACCAAACTTGAACCAGTTTTTTGAACCTGTCGAAGCCGCAAGTGTCGGATCATAAAATCTCAACAGTGCCAACATGACCGCCAATCCAATCACATATAAAAAGGGCGTCAAGCGCCATAAAAGCTTTGCATCAAAATGTATAATAATAACAATTGCTAGAGCCCCTACCACGTACCAAATAGATTGCATGGCAAGCCCGCGAAAAACATTTGGATCTCTCGGATCATGAGTCAAGGCTACATATAAGGAAAGCAACCCGATCAAACATAATATAAAAACAGGCAAAATGACGCCGTAATCAATCCGACTGTCATCATTATTCTTTCTTAATCTATCCATCGTTCATCTCTTTTCCACCAGTATACTCGCTTTATTATAGACGCTTCTCTTCCCAAAGAAAAGCGGGCATCGCTGACTTTGTAAAATCTTTATTCTTCTTGTGCGTCCCTCCGGAGAAAATAGATCAATCCCCACACACCCAACTGTAAAATACTGAACATCAAGACAAATTGGCATTTTCCAGAATCCCAATTTCCAACCAACAATTTCAAAACAGTGATTGGATGCATGATTAATTCGATCGAGTGGACACGCTCAAAACGCCCAATATATACCGCGATACTAGATAAAAAGGACAGCAGAACCAAACAACCTATTTTTTGTTTCATTTGCAGCTTCAATGCAGCAAATAAGTGAAACACCTGAGCCATACCAGTAAAAACCATCACTAACGCAGGCAGCAATAATAAAAGATACGCCCACCAACCACTAGTATCATTTAAAAAGTGTCCACCTGACTGATAGATGCCCAGTCCGGCAAAGTGAAACAAATCTGTCAGTAAGTAAGGAATATTCGGAAAAAACAATAACCATAAGGGTAAAAAAAGACCGCGCCACTTGTTTTTCATTGTTAAAAAGAACTGCGCAAAAAGGATCGGCAGCCATGCGAGAAAAACATTCAAGCCCATAAAAGAAAATGTTTCTTGTGTAAAGTGCATGAACAAAATATACACGGCAATACTTAGATGGAACACATAGATTTTTTTCATTCTTCTCCCTCAACAGTAGGACTATCTATTCTATAGATGCTTATTCAAATAATATTTTACTTACAAGTACATTCACACTATAGGAAAAAGCCGTCATCATCGAAGGATAGTCCTTGATATGACGGCTTTCATCGTAGTGCCAGCTATAGGATTCGAACCTACGACCTACGCGTTACGAGTGCGTTGCTCTACCAACTGAGCTAAGCTGGCGATTCGTACAAGAGAAATTATAAGAAACTTCTGCCAAAAAGTAAAGTAAGATTCTTCTCAAAAAGCGATTACATGAAAAAAAGTTGAAAATATGCTAAAATTAAGTGTGTTACAACGGATGGTCGTTCTACTCCCCAGTGATGGTTAAACATCAAACTAGACACTGCGGGAACGCTAGACAATCATTCAAGATGCTCATGACAGGATGTTCGATCCAATGAACACCCTAGTATGAAAAAGGAGGCGTTCGAATCAGATGGCTACATTTGGCAAAATAGAGGCACACGTTGATCCTTCCGAAGAAGGGAAAAAATTCCCTGTAAAGACACACGTCCTGTTCACTATTCGCGGTCGGTCTCAGACTGGGATCGTCACTAAACAATTGAAAAACGCAGCAGTCGTTGAGATTGATGAGAAAAAAGGCAATGAGGAACTAATCAATCAATCGAATGGTGTCGTCGTTGTCAATTATAAACAAATGGAAAAAATTTAGGTTTTTCAAGCAAAAAGCGAACCGCTCGAGCGGTTCGCTTCTTTTTTTATTATTTTGTACCGAATAACCGGTCGCCAGCATCGCCTAGACCTGGAACGATGTAGCCTTGTTCGTTCAACTGTTCGTCTAATGCGGCTGTATAGATGTCAACATCTGGGTGTGCTTCTTGTAACGCTTTAACGCCCTCTGGAGCAGCTACTAAACAAACAAATTTCATATTTGAAGCGCCGCGTTTTTTCAATGAATCGATAGACATGATCGCAGAGCCGCCTGTAGCCAGCATTGGGTCAACGATGAATAATTGACGGCTGTCGATGTCTTCAGGCATTTTGAAGAAATATTCGTGTGGTTCTAATGTTTCTTCGTCACGGAACATGCCGATATGTCCAACTTTTGCAGCTGGGATCAATTCTAAAATACCATCTACCATGCCGATACCTGCACGTAAGATCGGCACGATTGCCACTTTCTTACCAGACAAGGTTTTTTGTGTAGATAACGTGATTGGTGTCTCAATTTCAATATCTTCTAAAGGCATGTCGCGAGAGACTTCATAAGCCATCAACATTGCGATTTCATTGACCACTTCACGGAAAACTTTTGTTCCACAATTTTTATCACGAATGATCGTTAATTTGTGTTGAATCAGTGGATGATCAATTACTTGAAATTTTCCCATAATAAATTGCTCCTTTATATTCTGCATTTCTCCTATTATAAGATAACTGCCATCAGAAAACTAGTCTTAATCTGCTTGAATTGGATGAGAATCTGTTAATTCTAATACTTCCTTGCGAATCTCGGCCAATTTTTCTTCATCGCCTTTTGAACGCAATGTTTCTACGATCAACTCAGCCACTTTTTTCGCGTCGTCCTCTTTGAATCCACGACTTGTGATTGCGGGTGTTCCAATGCGAATCCCACTCGTTTCTTTAAAGCTCTTTGATTCAAATGGAATCGAGTTTTTGTTTACAGTGATATGCACAGTGTCCAATAACTCTTCCGCTTCACGCCCAGTAATATCGAAGCCGGTCACTTCGATCAACAATAGATGATTGTCGCTGGCTCCAGAAATGACCCGTGTTTCCGTAGCTTGATTGAACACTTTGACCATCGCCTGTGCATTCTGCAAGACTTGTTCACTGTATCCTTTAAACTCAGGTGCTAAAGCTTCCTTGAAGGCTACAGCTTTTGCCGCAATCACGTGTTCCAATGGTCCGCCTTGCAAGCCTGGGAAAACCGCACTATTGATTTTCTTCGCTAAGTCCGCGTCGTTGGTCAAGATCAGTCCACCACGAGGACCACGTAATGTTTTATGTGTTGTTGATGTAACGACATCTGCATAAGGGACAGGATTAGGATGTAGACCAGTTGCTACTAGACCCGCAATATGTGCCATGTCCACCATTAATTTTGCACCGACTTCATCCGCGATTTCACGGAAGCGGGCAAAGTCAATCGTCCGACTGTATGCGCTGGCGCCTGCTACAATTAATTTAGGCTGATGTTTCCGCGCTAAAATACGAACGACTTCATAGTCGATCGTCTCTGTATGAGGATCTACGCCATAGCTGACAAAATGATACAACTTTCCGCTGACATTCACAGGAGAACCATGAGTCAAATGTCCTCCAGCTGAAAGATCCATCCCTAAAACGGTATCGCCAGGCTGGATCAACGAGAAATATGCCGCTTGATTGGCTTGTGAGCCAGAGTGTGCCTGCACGTTTGCGAATTTCGCATCGAATAATTCTTTCGCACGATCGATCGCTAGATTTTCAACGATATCAACGAATTCACAGCCGCCATAATACCGACGTCCAGGATACCCTTCCGCATATTTGTTCGTTAAGACACTTCCTTGTGCCAAACGTACTGCTTCTGACACGATATTTTCTGAAGCGATCAGCTCGATATTTTGTTCTTGACGCTCCGCTTCTTGTTCAATTGCTCCCCATAGTTCGGGATCTAGTGTTTTATAGTCCATCCCAACGCCACCTTTCAATTTTCTGCTTTAAGTATACGAAAGATTCAACGGATAATCGAATCTTTTGTCTACTTTTCTATAAAATAATTTTGTGCCGCTGCTTTCTTCAATCGATTCATGTACGCCAGACCTAGGTGGTCCTCAGGAAAGACCTCTGCAAATATAACATCCGCTTTTTTGCCCTCATCCAGTGCACGCAGCCCGCTAAACAATCCGCGTGTCGCTGCTTCGATCGTATTGTCCGTGTAGACGAACCGATCCGCTGATAAATAGCTGTCGACGATTTTCGGTGTTGCAAGCAGCCCGACCTTTTTCCCCTGCTTATCCGCCCAATCAAGAGCTTTTTCCCAGTCTCCGGGTTGGATCATCAAGACTTGTGTATCCGGTGAATAGTGTTTGTATTTCATTCCAGGTGCTTTTGGTGTTTCGCTCTCTTTGACTAAATGCTTATCCAACGGCACCTCAATTTCTAGAACTTCTTCAAGCGTTTCTTTCGTTACAGCCCCTGGACGTAAAATCGTTGGGACCTCGCCACTCAAATCTAAAACTGTCGACTCTACACCAATCTGTGTTGCGCCATCGTCTAAGATCCCAGCAATTTTCCCCTTCAGATCATGGTACACGTGCATAGCTGTTGTTGGGCTTGGCTTACCGGAAGTATTCGCACTAGGTCCAACTAAAGGCGCACCTGTTTTTTCAATTAAAGATAATGTTTTTTTATTATCTGGCATTCTAAAAGCTGCTGTGGATAAGCCACCCGTTACAACGGGACTTAACCGCTCCTTTTTAATAGAGAAGATCACTGTTAATGGGCCTGGCCAAAAATTTTTTATGATTTTTTCAGTAAGAGGGTGATAGCTTTCCACAAATTCTTTTGTCATAGAAAAGTCTGCAACATGAACGATCAGCGGGTTATCACTCGGTCGTCCTTTGACGGCGAAAACCTGTTTCACAGACTCTGGCAAAAGCGCGTTAGCTCCTAGTCCATAGACCGTTTCCGTTGGAAAGGCCACCAATTCTCCTTGACGCAATAATTCTGCCGCTTCGCTTATTTGATCTGATTGAAAAATTTTTGTTTCCACAGCTTCTCCACAGCTCCTTTTTTTGAATTTCCTATTTTAAAAACTTTTTCGTCCGATTTATCCCCGACTTGTGGAAAACCGAATTGTCAAGTGTGTATAACCATGTTGATAACTTTTCCTACTATTAACTATTGGTAGAACAGTGTTCTTTTATTAATTTCCTCGCTAAAAATAATTTTTTTAACTGACAACGATCATTCGATCATTTTTGGACATGTCTTGATGAATCGTCACGGCTTTATCAGGGAATGCTTGTTGAAAAATATCTTGTACAGCATGGCCTTGCTGAAAGCCGATTTCTAAGAAAATCATGCCTTCAGGGGTCAAAAGTGAGCGACCCTCTAAAGCAATTTTTTGATAGATCGCCAACCCTTTATTTTCCGCAAAGAGGGCCGTTTTAGGTTCATACGTACGGACACTTTCATCCATCAGATCCCATTCCTCTTCACTGATATACGGAGGATTACTGATGATGATATCTTGCTTCTCAGTAATAGCTGATAAAACATCGCTTTGTTTGAAGACGATCTCTGTTTGAAGGCTTTCCGCATTTTCCTCAGCGACTATCAAGGCTTCTTTTGAAATATCGACCGCTGTTACTTGCCATTTCGGACGATTCAATTTCAAACTGACTGCAATGGCACCGGTGCCTGTACCGATATCAACCACCTTTTTTCCCTGTTGATCATTCATAGACAAGCACAAAGCAACCAGCTCCTCCGTTTCAGGACGCGGGATCAACGTGTCTTTTGTTACTTTAAAGCGATGCTCGAAGAAGTATTCATACCCCAGTAGATATTGCGGTGGGATATTCTTCATTAGGTCCGCCATGTCCTTTTCAATCAGCAACTCTTCCTCTGCTGAAATTTCTTCTCGCATGTGCAGCAGCCACTGTGTCTTATCCCAATTTTTGCGTGCAAGAAAGAGGTATTCGATCGCGTACCCTTCTTTTCCCGCTGCTTCTAAAAAAGAAGAAGCCCCCGACAGGACTTCTACATACGTTTTAACCATTTTGCATCTCTTCCAGTTTCTGGGTTTGATCGTACATGATCAAAGCATCAATGATCTCATCCATTTTACCAGCTAAGATTTGATCCAGCTTTTGGATCGTTAAGCCGATACGATGATCGGTTACGCGATTTTGCGGGAAGTTGTACGTACGAATACGTTCTGAGCGATCTCCGGTACCAACCGCAGATTTACGACTCGCATCATATTCGCTTTGTGCTTCTTGAGAAATCTTGTCATAGACCCGTGCGCGCAAGATTTTCATTGCCTTTTCACGGTTCTTGATTTGCGAGCGCTCATCCTGCATCGCAACAACGATCCCAGTAGGAATGTGTGTCAAACGAACAGCAGAAGCTGTTTTATTGACGTGCTGTCCACCGGCACCAGATGCATGATAGATATCTGTTCGGATATCTTTATCCGCAATATCGATCTCTACTTCTTCTGCTTCAGGCATGACTACCACTGTAGCCGTCGACGTGTGAATACGTCCTTGCGACTCTGTAGAAGGTACACGTTGTACACGATGTGCGCCGCTTTCGTATTTTAATTTTGAGAAGACGCTGTCTCCAGTGATCATCATGATCACTTCTTTGTATCCGCCGATCCCTGTAACGTTAGCTTCCATGACTTCCGTCTTCCAGCCTTGGCTTTCGGCATATTTCTGATACATATTAAATAGATCCCCCGCAAACAACGCCGCTTCGTCACCACCGGCAGCTCCGCGAATCTCCATAATAATATTTTTATCGTCGTTCGGGTCTTTTGGTAAAAGAAGGATCTTGATTTCATCCTCTAATTCTTCTTTTTCATTCTTTAGATCAGACAATTCTTCTTTGGCCATCTCAGCCATTTCTGCATCTAAATTTTCGCCTAATAATTCTTCCGCATCACTGATACCTTCCACTACTTTTTTGTAACGGCGGTACGTCGCGACTGTATCGCGAGTGTTGGCTTCTTCTTTTGACAGTTGCATGAAACGCTGGGTATCACTGATAACTTCCGGGTCACTCAGTAATTCGCCAAGCTCTTCATAACGATCCTCAATGGCTTGCAGTTGATCGTACATGGATTAAATTCCTCCTGTTTCTTAATAAATAGATTTATTTTATCGTTAGTATTCGACAAAGTGACTCAAAAGTTACTCAGCAGAATGTTCAATTTCTGGATGTAAATAATGTTTACGGCAAACGGGATAGTACGCTTCATTGCCGCCAATCTGGACTTGATCCCCTTCATAGACAGGACGTCCATCGATATAATGCAGGTTCATCGTCGCTTTTTTATGACAGAACCAACAAATCGTCTTCAATTCCTCTAATTTATCCGCGTAAAGTAGTAGATACTTTGACCCTTCAAACATTTCATTTCGGAAATCATTTTTCAATCCGAACGCCATCACTGGAATGTCTAATTCGTCGACGACTTGTGCCAATTGTACGACATGTTCCTTTGATAGAAATTGTGATTCATCAATCAGTATACAATAAGGTTTGTAATCCAGACTTTTGATAAAATCAAAAATATTGGTCTCAGAAAAAATCGGTACCGCAGGACGGCTCAACCCGATCCGACTGGAGATGTTTCCAACACCTTCTCGTGTGTCTAGACCGCTAGTCATTAACACCACCGGTTTATTTTGTTCTTCATAATTATGGGCGACTTTCAAAATCTCGATTGTCTTTCCACTGTTCATCGCACCGTATTTAAAAAAAAGCTGGGCCATTTCTTTGTCACCTTTCCCTTTTGTTCCTATCGTATTATAGCGGAAAAGGCGGATTATTTACAGTAATAATTTTCAAATCCGTTCAGAAACAACACCCTCCTTGATTATTTTTCCTTTGGACATAGCTTATCTTTTAGTGATATAGGAAGTGAATGCTATACTTTTATTGGTATTTATTTTTTATATTTTATTTAGGGGGCTTTCTCATGGAACAAACAGGTGAAAAGAAGCGACGTAGTTTCCCTTCTGCCTACACAGTCATTATCATTGTATTAATCATGGTCCAAGCATTAACCTTTTTTATCCCTTCAGGCAAGTATAGTACGTTAAGTTATGACAGTGGAAAAGACCAATTTGCCATCACAGACGCACACGACAAGACAACCATGGAACCGGCGACGCAAAAGACACTCGACAAATACGACATCCGAATCAATGTTAGCAAGTTTCGCGATGGTACCATTTATCGTCCTGCCGCGATTCCTAATTCTTATGAGCAAATCAAAAAACCTGCACGTGGCGTAACAGGTACGATCACACAATTTTTGAGAGCTCAGATTCAAGGAATCACTGAAAGTGTCGACATCATGATCTTTATTTTGATCTTAGGTGGCGTTATCGGCATCGTAAACGCGACTGGTGCGATGGATGCGGGAATGATGCGCTTATCAGAAAAACTAAAAGGCAAACAAAAATGGCTGATCGTCATCGTGACGACCTTGATCGCGATTGGTGGTACAACCTTTGGATTGGCCGAAGAAACCATCGCCTTTTACCCTATTTTGATTCCGATTTTCTTACTGGCGGGTTACGATACATTGACAGCAGTCGCCTCGATCTATCTGGGGACCGCTATCGGAACGATGAGCTCCACGATCAATCCTTTTTCAACCGTTATTGCATCCAACGCAGCCGGGATAAGCTTTACTGATGGAATGCCGTTACGGCTCTTGATGTGGGTCACGGCGGTCGGGATCTCGATTCTTTACACGATTCGCTATGCTGAAAAAGTTCGGTTGAATCCTGCTGCTTCTCTTGTGGCTGACCAAGCAGAAAGTGATCGCGCACGCTTCTTAGGCAATCAAGAACGAGACAAAAATACAGACTTTACGAAACGTCAAAAGTTCTCTTTGATTGTTTTTGCTTTAGGATTCGTTGTTATGATCTACGGCGTTCAACAATTGGGCTGGTACTTTACGGAGATTGCGGTCGTCTTCTTGGCGGTAACCTATATCTTAGCTTTTGTTTCCGGCTTAGGAGAGAAAAAGTTTGTCAACAGCTTTGTCAGCGGCGCTGCGGATCTTCTGGGCGTTGCATTGATTGTCGGCTTGGCAAGATCTGTTGGGATTGTTATGGAAAACAGTTTTATCAGCGACACTATTATGAACTTCTTCAGCAATGCTATCAGCGGTATGAACAACGTTATTTTCATTTGGTTTATGTTCTTTGTTTATATCATCTTAGGATTTTTCATTCAATCCACTTCCGGCTTAGCAGTATTGTCCATGCCGATCATGGCCCCTTTGGCGGATGTCGTAGGGATCGATCGTGCGTTGATCGTCAATGCCTACAACTGGGGGCAAGGCCTGATTGGATTAATTGCACCGACTGGATTAATCTTGGTTTCCCTCTCTGTAGTAAATGTTGGATTTGATAAATGGATCAAATTTGTCACCAAATTACTTGTTATCATTATTTTGTTGATCCTCGCCTTCTTGGCAATCGGTGTATTGATTTAACCTAATAATGAGAAAACCTGAATCTCAAACAGATTCAGGTTTTTTTGATGATTCCAAATATTTTTGATGCCACTTATCATCGACTTGACGCGTGCCTTCTTTAAAGAAGATTTTTTCTGTTCCTGCTTCATTCGCTGTCTGGTAATACCATTTTTTCCATCGTAGAAAATCAAGTTGTGCCTGCAAATCAGAGATTTTTTTCTCCAGAGCTTCCTCCTGCTCGATCATGAAGGTATAGCGTTGCGGCAATGTCGGATCCCCTTCGACGCACCAGTCCATAAATTTTGCAATTTCTTTGACAGGGATGCCGGAACGTTTCAGACAATCAATCACCTCGATGTAGCCGAGATCATCTTCTGTAAATTCTCTTCGGCCAGCCTGATTCTTCTTCACAAAAGGCAGCAAGCCCGCCTTATCATAATATCTCAATGTATCTTGGGAGATGCCATACATCTGCGTAATGTCACCGATCAAAAATTTTTTCATTTTTTCATACTTCCTTCTTGACTTGGAGTTAACTCCAGGTAGTAGAGTAAGTGTATCATAAATTTGAAAGAAGGCAATTTAAATGGAAAAACCATTAATCGTAATTACAGGAGCAAGCTCAGGCTTTGGTGCAGAAATCGCTAAACTTTTTAATCAAGCAGGTCACCCGTTGCTTTTATTAGGACGTCGCGTAGAAAAAATCGAGGCATTGCCATTAAACTTTGAGAATGTCATGATCGAAAAGGTCGACGTGACAGACTACAAAGCCTTTGCTGCCAGTATCAAAAAAGCCGAAGAAGTTTACGGTCCAACAGACTTATTAGTCAACAATGCCGGCGTCATGCTGCTAGGCAATGTCTTGACCCAAGACCCAGCTGAATGGCAAACGATGATGAATACGAATGTTATGGGGGTATTAAATGGTATGCAGATCGTTCTTCCAGGAATGAAGGAACGTAAACACGGAACCGTCATCAACATGTCTTCCCTTGCTGGCAAGAAAACATTTACCAATCACGCCGCATATGTAGCATCTAAATTTGGCGTTCATGGACTGAGTGAAACAATCCGTGAAGAACTTTCTGGTTCAAATGTCCGCGTGTCTTTAGTTGCCCCTGGTGCTGCTGAAACGGAATTATTAACACACGTAACGGATCAAGGTGCCTTGACAGACTATGAAGCGTGGAAAGACAGCATGGGCGGTATTACTTTGAATCCCGTCCATGTGGCCGAAAGTGTCAAATTTATTTACGACATGCCGCAAGAAGTTACTATTCGAGAAATCGACATTGCCGCAACTGCTCAAGATGCTTAATACGCTTCCTTACTCCTGCCGAATCGGCGGGAGTTTTTTTATTGGAAGCATGCTATACTGTCTCTACGATTAAAAATTTAAACTAGACGAGTGAAGGAGTAGTTATGAGTTTCGATCGACGCGTAAATTTTCTCAAAAAAAACTGGCAAAAAATCAATAATCGGTTTTCTTCCATCCAAATCATCGTCTTCTATTATTTAGCTATGACGATTCTTTCTTTGGTCTTATTTTATTTGCCGATTTTTCGTGAACCTGGCTCGCATGTGCCGTTTCTCGACATGGTCTTCATGGCGATCTCAACGATTTCGGTGACCGGTCTAACGACATTCAATATAAATTCCGTATTCAACGACAACGGCGTGCTGATGTTAGAGGTGCTTTTTCATATCGGTGGTTTAGGGATCATGATGATCACGACCTTCTTTTTTATCGTTTCTAAACGACGCATCCCCTTGAAGCAGCGCCAATTGATTATGACCGACATGAATCAACCCCGCCTCAGTGGGATCGTAAATTTGATCCGTGTCACGTTTACGATGCTGCTCGTGATCGAAGTTCTTTTTGGAACAATTTTTTCCATTTATTTTTACTTGGCGGGGTACTACCGTACGTTCTCCAAGGCTATCTTTTTCGGTTTCTATCAGGCCATCTCAGCAGTAACCAACTCTGGTTTTGATGTCACTGGAGATTCGATCATTCCTTTTTCACACGATGTCTTTTTCATCGTGACTATCATGGTGTTGATTTTTATCGGAGGCATCGGGTTTCCTGTACTGATGGATTTTCATGGCTGGATCTATCATAAAAAATCCAAGTCTCGACTGCCGTTTCGCTTCAGCCTTTTCTCAAAAATCGCCTTATTAGCTTTTTTTGTCCTATTTATTGGCGGGACGATCGCGATTTGGTTATTAGAAAAGGACCACAGTTTTGCAAGCATGAACCTATTTGATCAATGGCTGAATTCGTCCTTTTATTCAATGACTACCCGAAATGCGGGTTTGCAGATTCATGATCTCACGATTTTTCAAAATACCACGCTGATCATTTTCTCACTTTTGATGTTTATCGGCTGTTCGCCCAGTTCTGTTGGAGGCGGGATACGGACGACGACGATCGCGATCATTGGATTGTATCTCTATTCCTTCTTAAAAAATGAGAACGACATCAATATTTTTGGCCGTAAAATCGCGCAAGAAGATGTCCGAAAATCGGTCGTTGTCTTTATGCTTTCAGCGGGCATGTGCTTATTCAGTATTTTATTTTTGACTGCGACAGAGGATCACTCGCTGATCTCGATCATTGTGGAAGTGACTTCTGCTTTTGGAACAACTGGTTTGTCATTAGGCATCACCGACGACCTCTCAAGCACCGGAAAAATCATGATCGCTATTTTGATGTTCATCGGTCGTGTAGGTATGCTTTATACCTTGATGCTTTTTGTACCAAAAGAAACGCAAGACTTAGGCTATGAATTTCCAGAAGAAAAGATTATTATTGGCTAGGAACAAAGATTGTTCCTGCCTTTTTTTATGGGTAGCCGTCCGGCCTGCTTGATTCCTTTTTATAAAAGACAAACGGTCGTCAGTTGCTTATAATGAATAGTTGATAGGTAAAAATTAAGAAAAAGGAAAGCTGTTTAAACTTTTTTTTCAAATATGATAAGATGAATTAAATTTGTTACAGACATGGAGGATGTGTAATGGGGTTACGAAGTCATCTGGCGATTTCAGCCGGCAAGACCGCCCAATGGGTATTAAAAACGTTCTTTAAAGGTGGATCAAGTTATCCTGGTCAATTGGCTTTAAAGATGGATCCGAAAATTTTAGATACATTGGTGAAGGATTACAAGGTGGTCGTAGTCACTGGAACGAATGGGAAAACGTTGACGACGGCATTGACCGTTAATATTCTGAAGCAAGAGTTTGATTATGTGCTGACGAATCCAACGGGGGCCAACATGGTTCAAGGAATTGTATCGACCTTTTTAAATGCCAAAGGAAAAAAAGGCGACAAGAAAATCGCCGTTCTAGAAATTGATGAAGCCAGCTTGAGCAAGGTTACGGAATACATCAAACCTGAACTATTCTTATTTACAAATATCTTCCGCGATCAAATGGACCGCTACGGCGAAATTTATACTACCTATAAACTTATTGTAGACGGTGCTGCGAAATCACCGAGTGCACCTATTTTATGCAATGGGGATTCGCCTATCTTCAATTCATTGGAAACGGTGAATCCAAGAAAATATTACGGCTTCGATCACTTACCCGATGAAGATCAGGAAGCGCACTACAATACGGACGGACTCCTTTGTCCAAAATGTCAGCACATCTTGAAATACAAAATGATCACTTATGCCAACCTTGGAAAATATTATTGTCCAAACTGCGGCTTCCACCGTCCAGCATTGGATTACAAATTAACTGAGATGAAGGCAATGGACAACCAATCGTCAGAATTTGTGATCGACGGTCAGGAGTACAAGATTGAAGTTGGTGGCATGTACAATGTGTACAATGCTCTCGCAGCGACCGCTGTAGCAGAATATTATGGCGTCTCCAAAGAGAAAATCAAACGCGGCTTAGGCTATGATGAAAAGGTCTTCGGACGGCAAGAAGAATTTGAGATCGAGGGGAAAAAATGCACCTTGGTCTTAGTGAAGAATCCGGTCGGCTTGAACCAAGTCATCGACATGATCGGACTAGCACCCTACCCCTTCTCCCTAGTTTCATTATTGAATGCCAACTATGCAGATGGTATCGACATTAGTTGGATCTGGGACGGCAACCACGAGGCTTTTGCTGAAATGGACATTCCGGCAGTCATCGCTGGCGGTGACCGTCACGAAGATATGGCGCTGCGCTTACGTGTTGCAGGGATTTCTGATGAGAAGCTAACCGAGACAGATAGCTTGACGGATGTCATTGAAAAGATCAAACTATTGCCGACGGAGCATGTGTATATCCTTGCGACTTACACAGCTGTTTTACAGTTACGGAAAGAATTAGCTCAAAGAGGCTACATTGATGGAGGTATGGATCGTGGCTAACTACGAATTGAACTTAGCACATTTATACGGAAATTTGTTAAATACTTACGGGGATAACGGCAATCTCCTGACGCTGAACTATTATGCTAAACAGATGGGTATTGAGATCCATTCAGAGATCGTCAGTATTTACCAAGCGTTTGATCCCGATAAATACGATTTCGTTTTTATTGGCGGCGGACAGGATTATGAGCAAGTGATCGTCTCAAAAGATATCCAAGATAAAAAGGAAGACTTGACTAAATATATCGAAAACGATGGTGTCATTCTATCTATTTGTGGCGGCTACCAATTGTTGGGACATTACTATATCGGTGCAAATGGTGAAAAAATCGATGGTATCGGTGCGCTGGACCATTACACGCTAAGCCAAGATAATCATCGCTTCATCGGGGACATTGAGATCCATAATGAAGAATTTGGGGAAACCTACTATGGCTTTGAAAACCACAATGGTCGAACATTTTTAGGCGAAGGAGAACGCCCTCTTGGTACGATCGTTAAAGGCAACGGCAACAACGGTGAAGACCAAGGAGAAGGCGTCATCTATAAAAATGTTTATGGCTCTTACTTCCACGGCCCCATCTTAGCTCGAAATAAAACATTGGCGGTACGTCTGCTTCATACCGCACTTAAAAATAAATATGGCGAAGAGGTAGAACTGCCGGAATTGCCATAACGTCAAAGAAGACCACCCGCTCATGAAGCGGATGGTCTTTTTTTGCTGATTTATTTATTTTGTTCCAGGCGTAGATGCGATGATCTTCATTTCGCCTTCTACTTTCCATTCAGTCATTTGTGCTGGTAAAATGCAGCTTGTGCCAGGCTTCATTTCGTAACTTTGACCCTCTGCGATCAGATTGCCATATCCTTCAATAACTGTGACCAACGTGTAGTCGCCTTCTTTTTTAAGTGAAAGCTCACCAACAACATCCCATTCATAGACATTGAAGAACTCTGTTTTTAAATACGTGATGACAGAAGAGCGTCCCTTTTTGCTTTCAGTGATTTCCAATTCTGGACTGATTGCAGGGACTGTCGTTACGTCGATGGATTGTTGGATGTGCAATTCACGGGTCTTTCCTTGATCATCCTTACGATCATAATCATAGACACGGTAAGTTGTATCTGAACTTTGCTGTGTTTCTAAAATCATGATGCCTTTTCCGATTGCATGGATCGTTCCGCTTGGTACGTAGAAGAAATCCCCTTGTTTCACTGGTACGCGGCGCAAAAGATCGTCCCAACGTTCTTCTTTGATCATTTCTGCAAGTTCTTCACGGGTTTTCGCATTATGTCCATAAACGATTTCTGAGCCTGGTTTCGCATTGATAATGTACCAGCATTCTGTTTTTCCTAATTCACCCTCGTGCTTCAACCCGTAGCTATCATCAGGATGCACTTGGACAGATAAGTCATCTTCAGCATCTAAAATTTTTGTAAGTAGCGGAAAGACATCGCCTTCTGCGTTGCCAAACAATTCGCGGTGTTCGCTCCAAAGGTCACTAACCTTCCATCCTTTATAGGGGCCATTTTCTACGACACTAACGCCGTGCGGATGTCCGCTGATCGCCCAGTCTTCCCCGATTTTGTCGTTAGGGATATCAAACCCAAAGACCGTATGTAATTGGTCGCCTCCCCAAATTTTTTCTTGAAAAACTGGTTTTAAAAATAGTGGTTCCATGATAGTTGCTCCTTTTTATAGCTTTATTTTTGATACACTCTTGTTCGTTCATTTAAATAACAGGTGATTATCTCATCACGATGGGCAACATAGCTGGCGCGATGATCTTCTGTATGAACACGATTTGACAGAAAGAGAAACGCGGATCGTTTTGTGACGTCCAATAATAGAAAGGTTCCGGTGTAGCCGGTATGAAAAAGCAAAGGCGCCTGATCCAACGAACCCTGTTTCAAGTCCCACCCGATGGAACGCCCCCCGTTTCCTGTTGGCGTCTGATCATGAAGCAGTTCTTGGATTGTCTTGTCATGCAAATAAATCATATCGCTAACACGCCCAAGATTCAAATACATTTTTGCAAATTTGCTTAAATCTTTCAGATTTGTAAATAGCCCTGCGTTTCCAGCATGTTCTGCCAAAACACGTGCCTTTGGGTCGTGGGTCGATCCTTTTAAAATACGTCCGTCTGACAATTTTTGTGTAGGGACAATCGTATTGTACGGCGGCTGTGGTAAAAACAAGCTGTCCGACATATTCAAAGGGCGTAGAATTTCTTCCTTGAACACTTCGATCGCATTTTTTTGATAGAGAGCTTCGATCAAGAACCCCAGCAAAATCGTTCCTGCATCGGTATACTTCACCGCTTTTCCAAGATTGTCTCCCGGCTGCAACGTCAGATAGGCTGCACGCAGTTCCTCAGCGTTTAACTGATCCCGGTTTGGAATGTACGTTTGAATGTCTGATGTATGGGTGAGCAAGTGTCTCAATGTGATCGTCCCATTTTGAAACTCTGGCAGCAGCTCATGAAGGGGCTGATCCCAAGAAATTTTACCTGCTTCTTTCAGCCTAAGCATGACCGTGGTCGTGCAAACGACTTTTGTCAGCGAAGCCACATCAAAAAGGAACTCTTCCTGCATTGGAATCACCGTTGGTTCAATCTGTGCAGATCCGAGTGTGTGACACTCCTCAAGCTCGTTTTCGATAAACTGAAAAACAGCTCCAGGAAAAACATCCGCTTGCCTTTTTTCTTCTATTAAATGACGTGTCTCAGGATACATTGGCAACCCTCCTTTTAAATATTCTCTAAAAAGTATAGCATAAAACAAAACACACGCACTTTTGAATGTGTTTCTACATTCAGCACCTCCGCGTTGAATCAAAAGAAATGGCTATTCCTGGTTTGAGTGAGATCGAAGACAACAAAAAAACCGCGATTACTCGCGGTTATGTATATCTATTTTAATACGAACCACCACTCGATGCCGGCTGCATCATAGATCGTGATCAAGGACTCTTTTTTGTCGATGAAAAATTCTAATTGTTCTTCCGTTAAATGATGGATAAGTTCTAATAAGTTCTCTTTTGAAACTTTGAATTGCAGAAAATCAAGGCCAAGGACTTTATCCGTCGGCAGATCGATCGTCCCGCCTGTCGCATTTGTCAGCCCCACGTTAAATTCCCCACGATTCAACAGCAATTCTTCTTCGCTCTCATCGTATACAGTCAGACCTAGAATATTTTTTAAAAAAGCTTGTTGCTTGTTCAGGTCGCTGACATTCAAATGGATTTTGTCAAAATAAGCCTCATGAATTTTTTCACGCTTCGTTGCCTTTTTCAGCAGCTTTTCAAAATCTAGTTGAACGGGCTCTGATGTCGAACGTTCCTTACTTGGCGCATAGAAAATCTCAATTTCATTTCCTTCAGGGTCTTCAAACAGCAGCCCTTTTTCTTCATCCGCCTGTAAAGCAGATTTAATCGGATATTCCTCTTTTTCTGCTCGATAGTAGACGTTCGCCAATTCTTCGATATTTGGTACCACGAGTGACACGCGCTGCATTTTTTTAATTTCCCCACGGTGTTCATTTGCTCGAGGACTCTCTTCTAACCATAACAGTTCACTTGCTGGATCTTTGTATCCAAGAATCGCCAATTCGTTTTCTTCACGCAATAGATGCAGTCCAATAATATCTCGATAAAAATGGATCATAGCATCACGATCTCGTACACGAATAGCGATCGTTTTTAAATTAAGTTTCCCTAATTGAAAATTTCCCATTGTTTTCTTCCCTCCGTCATTCCTATTTTAACGATGCACTCTGATTCACGCAAGCGATATCTGTTTTGAATCGACGACTCTTTTGTTATTTGACCAAAAATGTCCAATTCTTTTCAAATCCCTCTTTTTTTTGAATAAATCCCAAATTTTTATCAACAATTTCTGGATATGAAAATATTTTGATTGATTTCTTCATTTTTCCTGAAAAAGGAGTAAAAAGTCCGCAAGAACACTTGTAATCAGACAACAAATAGATTAAAGTTGGAATCAATATTAAGAAAGAAAAGGTTGTCGAAGAAAGATGTATAACTCAGTAACAACAAAAGAATTTATGGCCCTTGCTGAAAAGGAACCCTTAGATGTTTTAGATTTGAGAGATCCTGATTTTGTAGATTCCTTTGATTTACTTGAAAATTCAAAGGTCACTCGTATTCCATTGACTCAGTTGCCCAATCGTTTAAGCCAGCTCGATAAAGGTAAAACGTATTACCTCTTTACCGAATTCGGAGGCCGTTCAAAAACAATGGCGCAATTTTTACGAAACAAAGGATTCCAAGTCGCAAACGTGATCGGCGGAACATCTGCCTATCGTCGTTATGTAGCAAGCTAAATAAATCTTTATTGAACGTTTCGAGCAGAAAAATTGTCTGCTGTCGATATATTGTGTACGATTCGTTTGTAATTAAATTTAAGGAGTGTTAGTTTTGGCAAATGTTTTAGTAGTGAATGCTCACCCGTTGTCCGCAGAAGACTCTCAAACTGTAAGTGTTTTGGAAACTTTCATCGAGGCACATCAAGCAAGTCATCCAGAAGATGTTTTCACCATGTTAGATTTGTATTATACAGATATCCCAGAAATTGACGGCGACTTATTATCCGCTTGGAAATCGCTTCAAAAGGGAACTGATTTTACAGAATTAAGTAATGTTCAACAAGAAAAAGTT
Source organism: Enterococcus sp. 12F9_DIV0723 (assembly GCF_002174375.1). NCBI lineage: Bacteria > Bacillati > Bacillota > Bacilli > Lactobacillales > Enterococcaceae > Enterococcus > Enterococcus sp. 12F9_DIV0723. The sequence goes on from NZ_NIBK01000001.1 coordinate 2,370,532, forward strand.
CGTGTCTTTAATGAATTTACTGATCAATTTTTAGCTAGTGAAAAAATCGTTATCGCCAACGCTTTGTGGAATTTAAACATTCCTACACGATTAAAAGCATGGTTTGATACGATCAACGTGGCAGGTAAAACCTTTAAGTATACTGCAGAAGGTCCTACCGGTTTGATAACTGATAAGAAAGCTGTTCATATACAATCAAGTGGCGGTACATATAATGGTCAAGATTTCTCAGCGCAATACGTTAAGGGAATGATGAATTTTATTGGTATCACTGATTTTGATTCCATTTACATTGAGGGTGCGGATTATGATCCATCAAAAGCACCTGAGATCATGAATGCGGCAAAAGAAAAAGCCAAATCATTGGCTGCGCAGTTTTAATTGATACTTTACGTAAAAACACCTGTCGATCAATCATCGACAGGTGTTTTTGTTGTATCGTCTTCTTCATAAAGGTTTGAGACACCTTTGTACCATTCAAATACATGGATCGCAATAACTTTTGCGACGGCGTAAAAAGGAATCCCTAGAATGACGCCCGCAATACCGAAAATCTTTCCGGCTGTCAGCAATACGAACATGATCGTAACAGGATGAATCTCTAATTGATTCCCCAGCACCAATGGTGACACGATCCGTCCTTCGATCGTCTGTTCGATCGTAAAGACAATAATGACTTTTACCAGCATGATCGGGCCGGTTACTAAGGCAATGAAAACTACAGGGACCATGGCTAAGAACGATCCTAAATAGGGGATCAAATTCAACACACCTGCTAGAATTCCTAAGGTGATCGCGTAGTTCATCCCCACTAGCGAGAAGCCGATAATAAACATCACTGCCACCGCAAAAGCGACAGTCAACTGTCCGCGAATATATGAAGCCAGTTGTGAATTCATCTCAGTCATCACGCGTAATGACGGTTTGCGCATTTTAGTCGGCAACAATTTAAGGACATACGGTGCTAACTGGTCGCCGTCTTTTAATAGGAAAAACAAGATGATCGGTGCTGTGATCAAAGCGATCACGACAGTCGCTAAGGTTGAAACGACGCTTCCCAATCCCTGCAACGTCACACGAGAAATATTTTGTGCTGTTTCTGTTAACGACTCTAGTAATTTTTGCAAACTATTGTCGATATGCTGTTGAAAGGGTTCAAAGGATGGATCTTTAAAAATCTCACTTGCCTTATCACTGATCGTATCGAAATACCCCGGCAAGCTTTTCAGCATCGAACTAAGCTGCTCACGAATTTGCGGAATGATCACGACGATTCCCCAAATGATCAATGCCACAACAACTACAAAGAGTAAAATAATCGCAATACTTCGCTTAACACCCTTTTTCTCTAGAAAGTTGACTACTGGATTCATTAAATAGTAGAGAATTCCGGCGATCACGATAGGTAGACCCACGATGGCAAAAAACTGTCCGACAGGCTCAAAAATATACGATACTTTTGTAAAAACCAACGTGATCAACAGCAGCAACAATACGATGATCAATGCCACTACGACTTGGCTGTTCAAAAACCATTTCCAAAACCAAGACGTTTTTTGCGTCAATTTCTTTTTATCCACGCACTCACGCTCCTATTGAAATGTAATTTTCATCCCTACTTCCAAATCTGGAAGTTTTTCTGGGGTAACATAAATCCCATTTGGGATCATGCCAACCTCTTCTTGAAAAAAGACAGTCGCATGTCCGATCTCATTAAGATTTTCATTGGCTAACGGTCCAACACCATTTATTTTGTAGCTTTGCTCGCCAAAAATAAGTTGTCCGCCTTCTTTCAAATCAATGGGTGTCTCACTGATTTTCTTCTGAACGATCGAAACATCCATTAAATCTGGTGTAATCGTCTGTCCGAAAAGAATCAAGATATTTTCATCATTAACTGCATTTTTTCCAATTTGAGTGATTTCAGTTGCTGTCATACGTCACGCTCTTTTCTTGTTTATTTTTCAATTATATCATAAAGTTAGCGCTATCCAAGTGACAATAAACTTGCTAAAATGGATGTACACTGAAGGAGGTTTTTTCATGATCCAAAAAATACTTTTAGGCACTTACACCCGACGCATCAGTCAAGGAATCTATCAAATCGATCTGAATACCGACACTGAAACGTTAACTAATCTAGAATTAGTAACAGCGGAAATAAGCCCAACATACCTTACTAAAAGTAAAGAAGAAGTTCTTTACGCCGTTACGAGCCGTGAGGAAAAAGGCGGAGTGTCTAGCTACGACCCTCAAATCAATTTTTTGAATGCGGTGACAGAAGAAGGCGCTCCGCCATGTTATGTGGCTGTTGATGAAGCGCGTCAATTGGTTTACGGAGCAAATTATCATAAAGGGGAACTGAACACGTACAAGATCCAATCAGACGGCTCGCTTGAAGCGGCTGCATCCCTTGCACATAAAGAACCAACAGGGCCTCACAAAAATCAAGACCATGCACATACTCATTATACCGACCTAGCGCCAGATCAACGCTTAGTCGTATGTGACCTTGGTACTGACCGTGTCTACACCTATGATGTTGCTGACAACGGTGCCGTTGAAGAAGTCGCGGTCTATGTCGCTGAACCTGGGACGGGTCCTCGTCACTTAGTTTTTCATCCGAATGAAACAACTGCCTACTTATTTGGTGAATTGGACAGTTCCGTCAGCGTCCTCAGCTACGATCAGACAGATGGCAGCTTCACTCAAAAACAAAAAGTTTCCACTTTGCCCGCAGACTTTGACGGTGAAAACGGCGGTGCTGCGATTCGCATCTCTAACGATGGGAGCTATTTGTACGCATCGAATCGCGGTCATAATTCAATTGCCGTTTTCGCGATCACTGAAAATGGGCAACATATCGAAAACGTACAAAGCATCTCAACAGAAGGCGATTTCCCACGAGATTTCGCATTAAGTCCTGACAACGCGTATGTCGTTGCAGCGAATCAAAACAGCGACAACCTGACGCTTTATCGTCGGGATGCCGAAAGCGGCCTATTGACAATGATCCAAAAAGACGTCTATGCGCCAGAAGCGGTTTGTGTCTATTTCGAAGCCTAGCTCAGTTCAAACGAGTTTCACGTGTTTTGATTTCATAGACAGTGTCAGTTAGTGTGGAGGGAATTGCTGATGAATAAAGAAGAAGTCATCGAGCGGCTTAAAAAGGATTTGGACTTGCCAAATTTTAAAGGGCGTCTTGATGAGAAGGACTACAGTGAAGAAGACTATCAAAAAATTAAAAACGATCTGAATGATTATTTCGAGAATTATGTAAGAAATATCGAAAATTAAACAATCCGGCTGACCTTAAGTGTGCACTTAAACGTCAGTCGGTTTTTATTATAAAAAATTTGGATCGACCAACACTAAAAAAGGACAAAAAAAAAGCACCGATCGGCAAATCGGTGCTAAAGGAGTATTACCTAAATGCAATGAAAAAGAAAAGGTTGTTATTGGTTATGAATTAATAATACCCGAATCTTCCCCATCTCTGTCTCTTATACACATCTAGATGTGTATAAGAGACAGGAGTATTACCTAAATGCAATGAAAAAGAAAAGGTTGTTATTGGTTATGAATTAATAATACCCGAATCTTCCCCATCTGTATTTAAAATAACGTTATAATAAAATTAGAAAACTTTTGTTCTCTTATGTTTTTGGATTGTTCGCTATTTCAATAACAGGTTCGTAATTTTTTGGATTGTTTTATAAATTTTATCCGTTGCTTCATCTTGTTTTTTTTCTGCTGCATTGAAGGCTTCTTCATTTACTTCCGGCAATAAGCTGTCTGTCATTTCTTGGCAGCCTTCGACATATTGAATAAATGCGCGTTCAAATTTCTTATGATTGCCGATCACCTTTGCGGGTGGTTTCAACATGCTGATTTTTTCTAAATTTAATTCGTAGAACTGTGTCCCCTCTTTGAACAGCTCGTGGATCTCTGACAGGTGTTCTTGATCAAATTCAGTGATCGTCTTTTCATCTAAAGCAGTACGGATTTCTTCATAGCTTGGGTGTAACCGTTCACCCATCTTTTCAGTATTTTGAACGATCTCATTGATCTCTCTTGCATAGTATCCTGTATTCGGTCGCATTCCTTTATTCCCACTTTCTTTTTTGGATACCTTCATTTTACCGATTTTTCGCCATTATGCAAAGCTGTTCAGAAAAACTTAAAAGCCGCTTCATTTCTATGGGAAGAGATGCTATGGTTAAAGAAATTGTTTCGAATGGAGGATTTTCTATGGATACGATCATCCGAAAATGGCGTAGAGACGATGCCGAAGAGCTGGCAAAAGTTTTGTCTAATAAAAACATTCATGACAACTTGCGAGACGGTCTGCCTTTTCCATACACTAAAAAAGATGCCCAAGCGTTCATTGAATCTATGTTGCGTGCTGATTCGTCGAACACATTTGCTTTCGCCATTGTTGATGGGGATAGAGTGATTGGCAGTATCGGTGTTTTTCGCTCGGAAAATATCCATCGGCGTACGGCTGAAATTGGGTATTATCTTTCCGAAAATGATTGGGGCAAGGGCTTTGCTACGCGAGCCGTGACAGCTGTTACGGCGTATATTTTCAAAGAAACCGATATCCTGAGGATTTTTGCAGAACCCTTTTCCACCAACAAAGCCTCTTGTCGATTGCTGGAAAAATGCGGGTTTCAATTCGAGGGAACATTGCGGAAAAACGCGGTGAAAAACGGTGAAGTAAAAGACATGCACATGTATGCACTGATTAAATAAAAAAACTTCGCAGGAGATCGGATAAGGATCGCCATGCGAAGTTTTTTGGTCTATTTTTCTTTTAACGTTTTTCGTTGGAAGAATTTCACGATCTCAACGATTGGAATAATCGCAAAGGAAGCACCGATCACGATTCCCCATTGATACAAATCAAGATGGGCTACCCGGAAGACATCGTTCAGCCCTGGCACAACGATGATGACCATCATTAGTACAAAGGATAATAAGATTGCCCAGTTAAAGCTCTTGTTGCGGAAGGCACCAACTTTGAACAAGGATTGATGCACAGATTTCACGTTGAATGCGTGGAATAGCTGCATTAAGCCTAACGTTGCAAAAGCCATCGTCAAAGCGTCCGAATGAATCTCTCCATAATTTGAATGAACCGGCCATTGAATCGCTGACCAGTAAACAAACAACACGGTACTCGCTTCTAAGATCCCTTGATAAATAATACTTGAGAAGACGCCGCCAGAAAACAGATTTGAACTGCGTCCCCGTGGTTTATGCTGCATCAAATCTTTTTCCGCAGGCTCCATTCCTAAAGCGATCGCAGGAAAAGTATCTGTTACTAAGTTGATCCATAATAAGTGGATTGGCAGCAAGGTATCCCAAGCAAGCAAAGTAGCGATGAATAACGTCAATACTTCTCCTAAGTTTGCAGCCAATAAATATTGAACCGCTTTTTGGATATTGGAGAAGACTTTACGTCCTTCTTCCACAGCAACGACGATCGTCGCGAAGTTGTCATCCGCAAGAACCATATCAGAAGCTCCTTTGGAAACCTCTGTCCCTGTGATCCCCATACCAATACCGATATCCGCTTGCTTCAAGGCAGGCGCATCATTGACACCGTCCCCTGTCATGGCAACTACTTTTCCTTCTTTTTGCCACGCTTTGACGATCCGAACTTTATGCTCTGGAGACACACGGGCATAGACTGAATAATGCTCTACCTTCTGAGCAAACTCTTCATCTGAAAGTTCATTTAATTGCGCACCGGTTAAAACAGACGCATCATCGCCCTTTTCGATGATCCCCAAACGAGCAGCAATCGCTTCTGCGGTATCTTTGTGGTCACCAGTGATCATAATTGGACGAACGCCCGCTTCTTTAGCCACACGTACTGCTTCGGCCGCTTCGGCACGTTCTGGATCGATCATGCCGACTAATCCAGCAAAGACCAATTCGTTTTCAACGACTTCCGTTTCTAATTCTGCTGGAACGTGGTCTACATATTTGTAAGCCATGCCCAATACACGCAGCGCTTGCTGCGCCATGTCTTTATTATTCGCTAAAATATCTTGTTTTTCTTTCTCTGTCATAGGAACCACTTGATCGTTTAACAAAATATGTGTCGTCCGATCAAGCAAGACGTCTGGAGCGCCTTTGACAGCTACTAAGATTTTTCCATCTTGCTCTTCATGCAGTGTGCTCATCAGCTTACGATCTGAGTCGAAAGGCAGCTCACCCACGCGAGGTTCTGCAGCAACTTTTTCACGTACGTCAAAGTGATTATTCAATCCAAATTGCACAAGCGCTGTTTCTGTTGGATCGCCAATCAAACTGCCGTCTTGCGCGATTTTTGTATCGTTCGCATAGTTCATGACTTTCATCGCCATACTATCGCTAGGTACTTCGCCATTCGCATCGTATTGATGGTTGTCGACGTAAAGCTTTTCAACCGTCATCTGATTTAACGTCAAAGTCCCTGTTTTATCAGAAGCAATAATATCTGTTGAACCTAAAGTTTCTACTGCAGGCAATTTACGAATCACAGAATTTCGTTTAGCCATCACTTGGGTCCCTAAAGCAAGAATAATCGTAACGATCGCCGGCAAGCCTTCAGGAATAGCCGCAACTGCTAATGAGATCGAGGTCAAGAGCATATCGACCCACGAGGTATCGTTAAAGACAGTTCCTACGAAAAACATCACGACAGCAATAATAATAATAGCAAGTGTCAAGAATTTACCCAATTGGTTCAAGTTGTTTTTCAATGGTGTCTCTGTTTCATCTGCTTGTGCTAACATTCCAGCAATCTTACCAACTTCGGTATTCATTCCTGTATTCACGACCACGCCTTTTCCGCGGCCATAAGTGACGTTACTATTTGAATACGCCATATTCACACGATCACCGATGCCCACTTCGCCAGCATCAATAACGATCAACTCTTTTTCTACCGGAACAGACTCTCCTGTTAAAGCAGCTTCTTCAATCTTTAATGAAGCGACTTCGATCAAACGTAAGTCCGCAGGGACCACATCACCGGCCTCCAGCATTACGATATCGCCGGGAACAAGATCGGTAGATTTCACAGAAAGGATATGACCATCACGTAAAACATTGGCATTTGGTGTAGACATTTCACGCAAGGCCTCAATGGCTTGTTCAGCCTTCGATTCTTGTACAACACCCATCACTGCATTGATGATCACAACGGCTAAAATAATGATCGAATCCACTACTTCATGAGAAACGACCGCAGAGATGACTGCCGCAAACAATAGGACGATAATCATCAAATCTTTAAATTGTTCTAAGAAGCGAGCAAGCATACTTTTCTTTTCGCCCTCTTCTAATTCATTCAAACCATACTCATTTAGGCGTTTTTCTGCTTCCGCAGTTGTCAGCCCTTCTTCAGTCGTTTGAACTTCTGCTAAAACCTGTTCTTTTTCTTCTGAATAAAAAGGATTTATCAGTTGTTGTTTTTTCTCCTCGGACATTTTTTTCCTCCTTAAATTAGTGTTCCTTTTGGAAGTAAAAAAAATAGACTTGTGTATGCGAAAGACACATACATAAGTCTCACTATTTAAGACAACACCAGAAAAATATCTTTTTCTTGCTGGTGGCGTTGCCACAGCTTGCGCTGCTAGTTACTCCCTCATGAATACAAAACGAATTATAGCATGAGAAAAGGCGGGAATACAATCACTACTTTTAAAATAATCGATTGTAAGAGCTCCCACTAGAGACTTTTATTCCAAAAATCTTCAGCTGTTCCTTGTTCCATGCCCATTATAAACTTTTCTCGAATATCTGGGTAGTGATTCGCCATGTTGGTCACTACGTTCTTTATCTCTTCCCGTTTTGTTTTTTTATCCACAGGACAAGGATTAAAAACAACCGGCAGCTCTTCGCGTTTCACAAGGCGGATGATTTGTTTTTCTTCCAAATAGATCATCGGACGGATTAACGTTACGTTTGTTTTCGATAGATAGCTTTTTGGCTCAAAACTATTCATCCTTCCGTGAAACAAAAAGTTCATGAAGTAAGTCTCGATCGCGTCATCTACATGATGCCCCAACGCGACTTTTTGACACCCCAATTCATGGGCTCGATTGTATAAGATTCCTCGGCGTAGTTTTGCGCATAAGGAGCAGGGGGATTTTTCTTCCCGAATATCAAAAACAACTTTGGCAATGTTTGTCGGAACAATTTCTAATGGATACCCCAACTGTTCAACGAAAGCCTGCATCGGCGTAATGTCACACCCTTCAAATCCCATATCAAGCGCGATCGGTACCAGCTCAAAATCAAACCCCAACCTTCTTTGTCGGCGAATCCGATCCAACAAATAAAGCAACGTCGTGCTATCTTTTCCGCCACTCATACCGATCGCCACTCGATCTCCTGGTTCGATCATTCCATGCGTTAAGATCGCACGGCGAACCGGATTGTAATAACTCTGATTGTCTTTCTTTTTAAATCCCATGGTTTAACTCCCTTTGGTTTATTCAAAGAACGCTTCTTTTAAGCTGTATTGATTTCCGGATGTGATGTCATATTGGATCATTTGATAATCCTGATATAATTTTTCTTGCTTCTTGTTCAATCGAGCTTCTTTAAACCACTGCCCACTTTGATAGTACATTCCTTTTTCAAATGCTGGCAGCTCGTTTTGCAGTTCTACTAATAACTGCTGAAAGCCAGTCATTTGCAGTCGCCCTTGTTGAAAAAGATCTGCCGCAAAATAAAATGGACTTGTTGTCACCTGCTCGTTGTTCAACTGATGTCGGTTGTCGTACATGAGAAATTCAGTCTCATGTAATGGGTGTCCTTGATTCTTCTCTTGAATCTCCTCCGAATAAATTCCTGGCAAATGATCGCCCCAGAAGACGACCAATGTCCGTTCAGGCAATTTGTCCAGCTTAGTCAGAAAATCATTCAATGCTTCACTGCTGTAAGCGACATCTTGCAAATAACTTCTTACAGCCATACTGTCTTCTCCTTTGACAAGATAAGGCAGTTCGTCGTATTTATTTTCATACGGCATATGCGTCTGCATCGTCACCAAGTGTAAGAATTGCGGTTGATTCTTTTTTTCTAATTGATCGAAGACTTCCTGATACGCTGCCTTATCGGAAATATAGGGATTGTTTTCGATTTTGTCTTTATGCGTCATCGTGCTTTCGTCGAGAAATTGATCGAAGCCGAATGTTTTATAAACGTCTTTTCTTTTGTACATGGATGTATTGTACGGATGGATCGCGGTTGTTTCATAACCTCGCTCTTTTAATGTCCCTACTAATGAAGGAAATGACTTGAATTCTGGTACCAGCATCGTATAAGGTGTCGTCATCTGTGCATTGAAGAGCTCCATTGAAAATCCAGTCAATGCTTCAAATTCGATATTCGCAGTACCGCCGCCGTAATTTTGCGAGAGCATTTGTCCGCTGTAGGTCGTGTCTGCCACCTCACGATACGCCTGCAATGGATCACCGCCATAGATCTCTAACCCTTTCAATCGGCTTGGATCGGAGAAGCTTTCACTCATCACATACACGATATTCGGCTTTTCTTCGGATGCATTCTCCTTTTTTGGCTGATACTCTTCCGTGATTTTTTTGACTGCAGCAGCAGAATAGTTTGCGGGCTCCTCCATCGCATCGACAGGCAAATTGTATAGAAAACCGCCCATAAATCCTGTGTTGTAATAATTCATTTTCTGACTGTATGGAATCCACAACGCCGTCTTATTATAGGCTTCTCGCAAGACATTTCCCTGCTGATTAAAGCCGCCTGCATAAATCAAAAGACCACTCGTCAAAACAAAAATGCTCAAGCGAATCCATTGCTGCTTTTTCTTTAGTTTCAAACTCTTCTTTACACTAAAGACGATTAACAGCAACCCAATCACCAGAAGTAGTAAAAAGAGAATAAACACCGGTATTCCAACGATGTCGCGAATCATTCCAAATTCAGCAATCATTTTCAGATCATCGGGATAGATTGGTTCCATCCGATACTTCATTTTTAAAAAATTGGCGCTTCCCACACCGATCACGATCAGAGCATAAAAAAGACTTCCCATTTTTAATGAACCCAGCAAACTGCTGATCCAGCCATAAAAAACCAGCAGCACAAAACATCCTAAAAAGAATTTCTCCGTGTGCCAAGAAAAAGCAAATTTAAATGCTAAGTCAAAGGAAAAATCATTTTGCGTCAATTGAAAAAAAAGATTGGAAACAATAATTAACCCGACGATACCGATTCCGACTAGAATTGGACGCCAAGGAAGCTTTCGAAGTTTTTGCATATCTCTCTCCCATTCATACATTCGTAAAGATGTTCTCTCTACTTCTTAAAAATTCTCCGAGATCTCATCCCTTGCTTTATCTAATTAGTTAGAATGCCTGCCATTCTGCGGCACACTTTTCTTCTCAAAAAACAATTAGCGGCGATTCATAAAAATCGACCAATACCTTAAATAGTTTAGCGAGAAAACGAAACAAAGTAAAGAACGCCGACAACTTCCTTAAACTAAATTCATAGAATAACTTTTTAATGAGGGGAACAAAAAAAAGCCCAGTGAAGAACGTTCTCCACTAGGCTGCATCATTCCTTCGATTATTTCCAGAAATCATCAAAGACCGTAATTGGTAAATGACGTTTATGCTGCGTTTTGTTCCACCAATTTTCGATCGTTGCTTGAGCACTCGCTTCAATTTCTCGACCTTCCAAATAGTCGTCAATGTCATCATAAGTGACTCCAAGTGCGACTTCATCCGCAATTAATGGTTTGCCATCTTCTAGATCGGCTGTTGGAACCTTCAAGTACAAGGATTCATCTGCGCCCAATTCCTTCAGCAGCATTTTTCCTTGACGCTTGTTCAAACGGAACAACGGCAAGATGTCTGCACCGCCATCGCCAAATTTCGTGAAGAAACCTGTGATATTTTCCGCTGCATGATCTGTTCCGATTACGGCACCTTGATTGTCTCCTGCGATCGCATACTGAGTAATCATTCGTTGACGTGCTTTGATGTTTCCTTTATTGAAGTCACTGATAGCGACTCCTGCTTCTTCTAAAGCCGCCACTTCAGCATCTACCGCTCCTTTGATATTCACGCTTAAGCTTACATCTGGTTTTATAAACGCTAAGGCTCTCTTTGCATCTGCTTCGTCTGCTTGCGCGCCATAAGGCAAGCGAACAGCAAAGAATTTGTAGGCCTGATCCCCAGTTTCTTCACGCATTTCTTCCATTGCAAGCTGGGCCAAACGACCTGCCAATGAAGAATCTTGACCACCGCTGATTCCCAATACAAAAGATTTCAAAAATGGGTGCTTTTTCAAATACGCTTTTAAAAATTCAATACTTCTCCGAATTTCTTCTTGAGGATCAATCGATGGTTTTGTTCCTAATTCCTTAATGATCTCTTCTTGCAACGTCATGACGACTCCACTCCTTTAATCTTCTTCTTCCGTTTTTACCATAGATTTACGCACTTGGTCCATAATTTTGTTTTTATGGTTCCAGCACTCTGTTGAAAGATCGACTGGATATTTTTGTGGATTAAGGTCACGTTTATACTCTTCCCATAAGGAATCCAAACTATCTTTAGCCGTTTGCTTCACAATTTCTAAATCAGGCAGTTCATAGACGCGCGTTCCTTTTACGAAAATGTCTTTTAAGACTGGACGCGCTTCAAAGTTTTTAACTGTTTTATTGATATAAGGATAGACTGGATGGAACATGTAGATTTCCTTTTCTTCTCTCGGGTCTTCATCCCATAAAGTCACATAATCCCCTTCTGATTTGCCATCAGATTTACGCGTGATCCGCCACACTTGCTTTTTCCCTGGCGTCGTGACTTTTTCTGCATTGCTGGAAAGTTTGATGGTATCCATCATCTCTCCCTCTTTGTTCTCAATCGAGACTAATTTGAAGACAGCACCAAGAGCCGGTTGATCATAAGCTGTGATCAGCTTCGTTCCGACACCCCATACATCGATCTTCGCATGCTGCATTTTTAAGTTGAGAATGGTGCTTTCATCTAAATCATTCGATGCATAGATTTTCGCATCTGGAAATCCTGCTTCATCTAATTGTTGGCGGACACGTTTTGAAATATAGGCCATGTCACCGCTATCGATACGTACACCTAAAAAGTTGATCTTATCGCCCATTTCTCGTGCAACTCGGATGGCACTTGGCACGCCGGATCGGATCGTATCGTACGTATCAACTAAAAATACACAATCCCGATGTGTTTCTGCGTAAGCTTTAAATCCTTCGTAATCGTTGCCGTAAGACTGGATCAATGAATGCGCATGCGTGCCGCTATCTGGAATACCAAAAATTTTTCCAGCACGCACATTGCTTGTTGCATCAGCACCACCAATATAAGCCGCTCGTGTTCCCCATATAGCAGCATCTAATTCCTGTGCACGACGTGTCCCAAATTCTAATAAGGGATCATCTCCAATAACCGATTTGATGCGCGCCGCTTTGGTTGCAATCAAGGTTTGGAAGTTTACGATATTTAACAGTGTCGTTTCGACCAATTGGCATTGCAGCAGTGGTCCTTCCACCTGGATGATCGGTTCATTATTAAAGACCAATTCACCTTCTACCGCTGAACGAACGGTACAAGCAAATTTGAAATCTCGCAAATAATCGATAAAATCTGCCGGGTAATGTTCCACTTCACTTAAATATGCCAAGTCACTTTCACTAAACGTCAAATCTTCCAAATATTTTACAAGTCGTTCTAGACCAGCAAAGATGACATAGCCATTATCAAAAGGCATATTACGGAAATAACACTCAAATACGGCGTGAAGATCCGCTCGACCCGTCTCCCAATAAGTTTTCATCATATTGATTTGATAAAGGTCCGTATGAAGTGTCAAACTGTCATCTTCGTACAACTTTTTCATAGTCATGCTCCTCATTTGTTTTTAGTAATTTAAACTATTTCACTCATTATATCACAAGAGTTCTGGGGGCGGCATTCTAGCCTCCTTACAATTGAACTGAATTTCGATGCCTAGAAAGGAACACGGGGAAAAGTTTTACACTCTTCCCCGTGGTACGATTATTTTTCTTTTGAGACTTTATATTCCACAGCAATAATATCTTTGTATCCTTCTTTAGGTCGGATTCCAGCCTGCATCATTTGTTTTTTATACCCGACATCGACAGTCACATCTTTCCGATCAACTTTCAATAAGCGATGGATGATCGTATCGACTTCTTGATGACTGATTTTCCGCTGACGATTGATCAATAATAAATCGATCGTATCAAAGCGATCCGCATAAATAATTTTTGTTCGGTCGTAGGCATACAATTTAAGCAACTTGATAGCCGGACGCTGCTCAAACAGGTAACCCGTTAAATTTGGATAGAGTGTTTCTAAATTAACATTGCTATTCAAAGGTGTCTCAATTAATTTCATTCAGTAAGCCCCTTTTCTATATCATTTAGTCGAATGGACTGTTTTCTTTTTCTTCATTCATTATTTTAACATATGGAGCAAATGTTTTTTAATCAATCAAAAAAATTTTTTTAGAAAAGAAAAAAATCCTGAGGCATCTGCCTCAGGATCACTTTTATTGTACGATTGATTCTACTTGAACTGTTTTTTGGACAGTTTCTGCCGCTAATTTTCCTGAAGTTAACGCCCAAGCGTTGTTCGCACCTGATGGAGAGTCGCTTCCCATTACACCACCGACTACTTCTCCAGCTGCATACAATCCTTCGATCGCTTGATTGTTGCGATTCATGACTTGCAGGTCGCTGTTTGCCACCAAACCACCCATCGTTGTAGCAAAACGTGGTTTTTGCTCGATCATGTAATAAGGACCTTCACCAACTTTTTCTTGCAGGAATTCTAGCTGACGGTCAAAGTCTTCGTCTTTTTGCTTCTCTACCCATCCGTTATAGCGGGCAACAGTATCGACCAAACTTTCACGAGACATATTTGCCTTTTCAGCCAATTCTTCTAAGGTAGCTGCTTGGAAAATTTGCGGTGCTTCTGCTTCGTTTTCGATCCAGCGTGCCAAATCTTCTCGTGTAATGCCGCCTTCTTCAACAGCTTCTGTAAAGATTTCAAAGTGCTTAGCATCCATCAGTAAGAACAGCATTTGCGGATCTTGCTGTAGAAGTACTTTCAAAATTTCTTTATTACTAGCCCGCTCATTGATCACACGTTTTCCTGAAGTATTTACTAGTAGGCCATTACGCTTCAAGACTTCGATATTTCCGCCAATCGTTGATTTAGCATAGCCTTGAGAAACCTCTACACCATTCGGATAAATTTTCCCATATTCCATTAAACGTGTTGCTGCATTTAGCTCTGGAGTCGTTGTCATCAGAATGCCGTCACCCGTAGATGACTTCGTTCCGTAGAACAAAATATTGTTTAACTCTTGACTCAACAGATTTGGATTGTTTCCGTACCCGCCAGTTGTTAAGATCACTGCTTGCGCATGAATATTATGGCGTTTACCCGTATCCTCTACCGCTGTCAAACCTGTAACTTTGCCGTTTCCATCTGTCAATAAGCTTTCAGCCTTTGTTTGAAGATAGATCGTCACGTTGCTTCTTTCCAACGCTTTTCTTGCACTTGCTGCAAACCCATGACCGCCATCTTCGTAAGCCAACTCACGATTTTTCCGATATTCTGCAAGCGTATGCAGACCGTTCTTCATATCGTATTCAACGCCCATGTATTCATGGACCCAGTCTGTCGTCTCTCCAACATTTTCGGCCAATGTCGTCAATAATTCTGGTACGTTCAGTCCGCTGCCGTTTGCAAGGAAATCTTCCACCATACATTCAGCCGTGTCATCGCTGACCCCTGCCGCTGCTTGTAATTTAGAGCCCATAACAACTTGATTTCCGCCGCTGATTGAAATCGCGCCGCCTACGAAACTCAATTTTTCTACTACAATCGTTTTAAGACCCATTTGATCTGCTCGCAATGCTGCCGAGATCCCTGCAGCTCCTGACCCAATGATCACGACATCTGCTTCTTCTTCAACAACTTCTTTAGACCATTTAATGGTTGGTTTTGGACGTGCCTTTAATACTTCAGAGCTGGCTCCTGCCATCTCGACAGCTTCAGCAACTCCGTCAATCAGCCCTTGGCTAGAAGCAGAAGCCCCTGAGATCACGTCTACATTCAGGGTTTGACCATCAATGATTTGTTGCGGCAAACGAATGAATACTTGATCCGATAATCCTTCTGACTCATTGCTTTGATCCGCTTCGATTTTTTCGATTCGTTCTTCAGAGAATGTCACATTCATTGCAAGCTCGCTGTTATGACCCTTTGCTTCCACTGTATAGGTCCCTGGCTTGAATGTCAGTTTCACCTTTTGCAGTTCTTTCAATCGTTCATGTTTGCGTTTTTCTTCTTCTGGGTCAATGACCATATATGACATGAAGTCCCACAATGGTGTTGGGATCAACAATTTGCGTTGCGCACTCACATGTGCGTAATCAATCACTTCTTGCCCTTCCTTGATCATGTTTACCCAGTTTGGTTCGATCAAGAATCCTTTACCAACTGCCAGCAAATCATAGCCAAGTTTCATAGCATCTTCAGCATCTGCACGTTGCAAGATCGATCCTACACCCATGATTGGGATTTGAGCCAATACAGGAGAACGTTGTGCTAAGTATTTTGTGATCAATGGTTCTGGATCATCAGAATCAACAATCGATGGACGTGTATAAGCCCCCATTGAAAAGTGGAAATAATCCGGCTGTAATTCCGCAAGCGTATTCAATAAATACATCGTATCGTCAAAATGAATTCCTGGCTCTTCCAATTCTTCCGGAGAAAAACGATAGCCGACGATAAAGTTTTCCGCGCCTTGTTCTTTTGCAACGCGTTGAACTTCTTTCATCACTTCTAATGGAAATTTCGCCCGCTTCTCACGGCTGCCGCCCCATTGGTCCTCACGACGATTTGAATGTGGAGAGAAAAACTGTTGCAAAAGAAACGTGTTCGCACCGTGGATTTCCACACCGTCAAAGCCTGCTTCAATCGCACGACGTGTCGCGTCGCCGAAAAATGCAATCATTTCTAAAATCTGTTCTTCTGTCATTTCACGAGGGACAGGTGCGTTAGGTCTCAATGCTGCCACTGGACTTGCTGAAATCGGTACTGCACCGCCGTTGATTTCAGGCCACGCCATTCTACCTGCATGATAAATTTGCATGATCGCTTTCGAGCCTTTTGACTTGATCGCTTGTGCCAATTCAGTCAAACCAGCAACTTTTTTATCTGTATCTACACCCAAAGCTCCAGGAAATCCTCGGCCTTTATCTTCAATAAAACAACTTTCAACGATGATTGCAGCCGCATCGCCTGAACGAAATGCATAATAATCAATAATTTGCTGTGTGATTTCTCCGTCATAAAAAGCGGATTGTGTTGTCATTGGCGACATAAACAAACGATTCTTAAAACTTGTCCCGGATGCTAACGGAATCTCATCAAATAAATTTCTTAACATATGGTTCTCCTTTCAAAATAAACGCTTTATTCATCAAATTCTTTTGATATGTAACAAACTTCACATGAATTGTCATACGCGTGCCAAATTATTTTTTTCATTTCTTCTATACATTAGCCTGCTGCTCCATTTACGTTGAAACATTCTTTTGATAATTTGTGAACAAGGAAGTACACTTCCTTCTTACGCTCATTGTAAGAAATTTAATCAATAAATTCCAATAGTTTATTTACATACAATCAATAGATTTTGTTTATGTATTTCTGTTACGATTAGTGCCTTCTTTTTTAATGACAGAAGGAGCCAACCGCCGGAAGCAATTTCAGAGTTCTTTCCTTGTGGATTAATGATTTTTTGACACCCATTCTCGTTTATGAATACGCAAAAAAAAGCCACCAGGAAAATTCCCGATGGCTTTTAGAGTGCTTTCTATCTTAGCATTTCTTACATCATGCCGCCCATCATTGATGGGTCCATTGCTGGTGCAGCGCCTGCTCCACCTTCAACAGGTTTATCAGCAACAACTGCTTCTGTTGTTAATAACAATGCTGAAACAGAGGCCGCATTTTGTAATGCTGAACGCGTTACTTTTGTTGGGTCAACGATACCAGCATCGATCATATTTACATAGTCACCAGATGCTGCGTTGAATCCTGTACCTTGATCCGCATTTTTTAATTTATCAATAACGACTGAGCCTTCGAATCCAGCATTTTCAGCGATTTGACGAACAGGCTCTTCCAATGCACGAACGACGATCTTGATCCCTGTAGCTACATCGCCCTCAGCATCTAAATCAGAAACTTTCTTGATGACGTTCACTAATGCTGTACCCCCACCAGAAACGATTCCTTCTTCAACAGCCGCACGAGTAGAGTTCAGCGCGTCTTCGATACGTAATTTCAATTCTTTTAATTCTGTTTCAGTCGCCGCACCAACTTTAACCACGGCCACTCCGCCAGCAAGTTTAGCCAAGCGTTCTTGCAATTTTTCACGATCGAAGTCAGACGTTGTTTCGCCGATTTGACGTTTAATCATTTCAACACGATCTGTTAACGCTGCTTTGTCGCCTGAACCTTCAACGATCGTTGTATTGTCTTTGTCGACAACGACTTTACCAGCAGTCCCTAAGTTTTCGATCGTTGCTTCTTTCAAGTCCAGACCAAGATCTTCTGTGATCACTGTAGCGCCCGTTAAGATCGCGATATCTTCAAGCATTGCCTTACGACGATCGCCAAAACCAGGAGCTTTTACTGCTACAACATTGAATGTTCCACGAATCTTGTTCAAGACTAATGTTGGTAATGCTTCTCCGTCTACATCATCAGCAATAATCAATAATGAACGAGATTGTTGCAAGACTTGTTCTAACAATGGCAAGATGTCTTGGATGTTAGAGATCTTCTTGTCTGTAATTAAGATGTATGGATTTTCTAAAGAAGCTTCCATTTTATCGTTGTCTGTTACCATATATTGAGATAAGTAGCCGCGATCGAATTGCATTCCTTCAACGACATCTAACTCAGTATCGATCCCTTTAGATTCTTCGATCGTAATAACGCCGTCGTTACCAACTTTTTCCATTGCCTCAGCAATTAGTTTACCGACTTCTTCGCTGCCAGAAGAAACAGCTGCAACTTGTGCAATTGCATCTTTTGAATCAACGACTTTAGAAATACTGTGCAATTCTTCAACTGCTGTTTTTGTTGCTAATTCGATTCCGCGACGAATGCCCATTGGATTTGCGCCTGCAGTAACGTTCTTCAATCCTTCACGAACGATTGCTTGTGTAAGGACTGTTGCTGTTGTAGTTCCGTCACCAGCGATGTCGTTCGTTTTAGATGCGACTTCAGAAACAAGCTTTGCGCCCATGTTTTCAAAATGATCTTCTAATTCGATGTCTTTTGCGATAGTCACACCATCATTTGTAATCAAAGGAGAACCGTAAGATTTCTCTAAAACGACATTACGTCCTTTTGGTCCTAATGTTACTTTTACTGTATCTGCTAATTTGTCTACTCCGCGAAGCATTGCTGCACGTGCATCTTCAGAAAATTTAATATCTTTTGCCATGATTCTTTCACCTCATTATTTTTTATTCAACGATTGCCATAATATCTTTTGCAGCGATAATCAAGAATTCACTGCCGTCATATTTTACTTCTGTACCTGCATATTTTTCAAACATTACCATATCACCAACAGCTACTGGCATTGGACTCTTTTGACCGTTTTCCAGCACATTGCCTTCACCGACAGCTACGACTTTAGCAGTTTGTGGTTTTTCTTTTGCTGCAGAAGCTAAGACTAGGCCTCCAACTGTTTTTTCTTCTTCTTGAGTAACTTCAAGAATGACACGATCACCTAATGGTTTTAACACGATAAATCCCTCCAACTAGTAATGAATTTTCAAGTCGTTAGCACTCGATAGATAAGAGTGCTAACTCACAATTCTTATCATACCATTTTTGTTTCTTTTTGCAAGTCCTTCGTTTCTTTTTTTGATTTTTCCTGCACTAAGTTTTTTGAGAACTATGGTATACTTGGGAACAATAAATGGTTAGAAAGGAAGTTCAATGAACGAAAAAAAATATAGTTTCATTACGATTTTTACTTATGGATTGGTGCTGTTTTCACCTTTGATTTTCCAGCGCGTACTCCAAGCAAATTCTTCACAACTCATTCAGTTAACAACGCTCGCTTATTTTCTTGGCGCAGCTTTAATGGTTGTTTATCGTTTTAAATCAAACATCTTCGGATTAGAAGGTACGCGAAAAAGTGTACTGATCTCCATTTTAATTGGTATTTTGGGTGTCCCTGCTTCCCTGCTCTTGCAAATGGTCATTTTAAAAATTGAGCAGCGCTTCTTGGGACAATCGATTGCTTCACAGAATACACAAAATATCGTTCAACTGATCATGAACAATATGATTTTTATCTTGGCGACAACTATCGCCGGCCCAATCATGGAAGAATTTGTTTTCCGTCGTGCAATTTTTGGTTCGCTAGAAAAGAGATTCGGCTTTTTCCTGCCGGCACTTCTCAGCTCTGTCCTTTTTGCCTTTGCTCACAACGATGGGCATTATCTGCTATATGCAGGTTTAGGGTTCCTTTTCTGTGGAATGTATCGCTATAGCGGACGCATTTGGACTTCTATGATTACCCATGTTGGGATGAATCTGCTCGTTATTTTGACCCAGCTTGCCCTACATGCTAATTAAATCTGAAACGAATCTTTTGCCTTTTTATAAAAACCTCCTTAGACTGAATGTACAATCACTCTAAGGAGGTTTTTTAATGAAGGTAGCGATTATTGGTGCAACAGGACACGCCGGCTCTATGATTTTAGAAGAAGCGCTTGATCGTGGGCTCGCTGTTACAGCCATTGTCCGTCATCCTGAAAATCTGAAGGTACATGTGCCCATTTTGGTCAAGGACCTTTTCGAGCTTACAAAAAAGGATGTCGATTTTTTTGATGTAGTCATTGACGCATTTCGCCCGCCGATCGGACAAGAGGAGATGCATCAAACATCTTTAAAACATCTCAGTGATCTTTTACGTGGAACGGATACACGCTTGATCGTTGTAGGGGGAACCTCTTCCTTATTTATTGATGAAATACAACGCATGATCGATGTCTCTGATCCAAAGGCAGTGTATTATCCCACTGCTTATAATATGTACCAAGCATTTCTAGAATTAAAAGCAACCCAACAGCTAAGCTGGACCTATATAAGCCCGGCTGCAAATTTTGTACCTGATGGTTTACGGACTGGAAAGTATCAGATCAGTGATGATCATCTAAAAAATAACTCACAAGGTAAGAGTGAGATCAGCATGGCAGATTATGCAATTGCTCTGATCGATGAAGTGATCGAACCAAGACACTTGAACCAACATTTTAGCGTATATAGCTAATAAAAAAATGGCAAGCCTGCAAAAAGCAAGCTTGCCATTTTTTAGATTGCGAACAATTCTGTCGCGCTATCTGGATCAGTATCAAAGATTTGGAACTGATGGTTTACACCTAGATCATACCGCGTCAAGGTTTCTTCCATCGTCATATGAGCGAGTTCCTTCATATTGTTCTCTCTACTTAAATGTCCTAAATAGATGCGTTTTGTACGATCACCAAGAATATCGGTCATCACTAGCGCGCCATCATCATTAGATAGGTGGCCGCGATCGCCAAGGATTCGTTGTTTTAAACTCCATGGATAGGCACCCATACGCAACATCTCTAAATCATGATTGCTTTCGACCAAGTATGCGTCTGCATCGCGAATCGTCCCTCGGACATGTTCACTGGCATAACCTGTATCTGTCAACATGACAAATGAATGACCATCTTTATAGAAGCGATAAAATTGTGGTGCTGCCGCATCGTGAGAAACACCGAAACTTTCGATATCCAAATCACCGAAAGTCAGCACCTTCCCCATCTCGAAGATATGCTGTTGTTCAACATCGACCTTGCCGATCAGCGGAGACATCGCTTCCCACGTTTTCTCATTTGCATAAACAGGTAATTTATATTTTCTTGCAAGAACTCCGACACCATGGATATGATCTCGGTGTTCATGAGTCACTAAGATCGCATCTAAATCTTCAGGTTTTCGATCGACCTCTGCTAATAACGAAGTGATTTTTTTCCCGCTCAACCCAGCATCGACCAAAATTCTTTTTTGCGGACTTTCTAAGTACAAAGAATTTCCTGTACTTCCGCTAGCTAAAATGCTGATATTGAAGGCGTTATTCATTTCTAACATGAGCAATTGGTCCTCTCTTTTAAAACTGTCCTCAGTATACAACCCTTTTTATGGATTTTCCACCTTTGGAACTAAATTATTCGTGATCACCTGATTATTCAGGGCGTTGACTTTTTCAATCTGTGTCGTCTTATCTGACGTCCGTATCTTGACGAACCAAACAGGCACATACACATTTTTCTCACGTACTTCAAGTGTGCGGAAATAGCCTAAATAAATGTTGGTAATCGTCGATTTGCTCGGAATATTATTGTTGATATATAGCGTGTTCAAGATTTCTTTTTCGGAATAAAGCGACATTTTTTCTCGCAAAGGCTCAATGTCCTTCAACCGGGTTTGAGTATATTTAGAGACCCGCTCCTGGTCATCCTCCTTCATGATGTCTAACGTCACGCGGGACGTTTCATCAATAAAAGGAATCCCTTCATAGGTTTGCGCTCCGACGACTTTTCCTAAATCCTCATCTTTCTTAGAAACATCAGGAAGGTACGTATATTCTGTGCCATTCGTGATAAAAGTGGACTCCTTCATCAAACGATTAAAACTACTCGTCGCCTTTTTTAGATCAAATTTTATTTCTCCATTTGGGATACTTGTCAGTACTCGGGTAGAAATGGTCCAATTCCCATTGATTGGTGCGTTCGTTCCTTCGTTTACTAGTGAATCGAACGTATCCTGCTCAGCACTCAAATAATACCCCTCTTGGTGGTCGTCAGTAACTTCATCTTTGATTTTTATATCATCATTTTCTAGGCGCTGCACAATATCTTCCCGCTGATTTGAATTAGTCACTAAACTTTGTTCGTGCTGATTATTCCAATAAATACTGAAGAGAAATATATTCAGACCGATGAAGACGAGAAAAAAGATCCATTCGATTTTTCTAAAATCCAATTAGCTCGCCTCCGTTTCTAGATTTCCTTGCATCAGCTGGTTAGCGGAGTACCAAGCGTCCTCATATTTAACAAACCATTCTGGCGTTAAGGCAACTAATTTATTTACACCATCAATATCCTGCCAAGTATAGCCAATGATAAAACTTTGGATCTTATCAAGTTCGATTCCTGCCGCAGCTAGACTGTTTTCTACCTCCAGCGTGCTTGGCAGCTCAACTTCTTCATCAGAAGGTATCGGTACTTGGACCGTGTCCATACTCGTCTCGATTTTGACTTGCGGTGTGGGTGTATTAGGCGCGTGCTGAATTTTGACAGTCATCTTTCCTTTAGAAGATTGACTGAAGATCGGGTACCCTTCGACAAATATTCGATAATTGATTTGTCCGTCATGATGATCAAAATACCGTAGATTTCCAACAGAAGTTCCCAACCGGCTTACGTAATTAAAACTTTGGCTGTACATACTTTCCTTCGCTAAATCGGATGGCAGCTCACCATTAAAGGTCACCAAACGCTTCTGTTCATCCATTATAAGCTCTTCATGGCCGCTGACAAATGAACGAGAGCCGCTTTCTTCTTCCTCCCCTTTTGCTTGATCGGGGTTTTGGAAAAATGCATTTCGAAAAAGTGAATACGATTGGGTCGTTAAAATATAACTGTATTTTTTAAGCCGAACACGATCTTTTGTGCGTGACAGACGAGGAACCAAAGGATTTCCCTCAGCCATTGGCAAATAGCGTCCTTGATTTTTTTCGTAAATGGTCTCCAAACCAGAAAAATCCGCGGAAATCGTCGCTTCATACACGATGTCCTTATTATAGTTCAGAAAGCGAATCTTCTTTTTGGAAAAATCAATCTGAATCTTTGAAAACATGATTTTATCCGAATCTTTCATTGAATTCAAATTGACCGGCATATCAAAAACCTTGATATATTCAGCCAAAGAAAACTCGCCTTCATAATTCATTTCAATCCCGTTGGATAAATTGTAGTAACTTTCAATGTCTTCTCCATGGGCTATTTCTTGCAACTGACCATAGGTACTTTCTGTTAAGCGCGCCTGTGTGGTAGCCAGCAGATTTTCGCTGCTTGTTTGAAACTTCCCATTCGACAAATTCCATGTCCCGCGAATCGGCAGAAAAGCGTCTGTTGCCTTTGTGTAGTTCTGATCGCTCTTCACTGCCTGCTTGCTTGTAGTGACATCGGATATCTTTGAGGTAGGACTAAGCCAAATGGCATAGGTTAAGATGAGGCTCAGAAAAATCAGAGCCATAAGTGCGACACGAATGATTTTTTCTGATAATTTCATTCCCAAATATCCTCCTCATAGGGTTCATATGGTAAAGAAATATAGAAGGTCGAGCCTTTTCCTTCGACACTCTCAACCCAGATTTGTCCTTGATGCGCCTTCATGACTTCTTTAGAAATGGCTAGCCCAAGTCCTGTTCCGCCTTGTTGACGGGCACGAGCCTTATCGACGCGATAAAAGCGTTCGAAGACTTTTTCCAGATCCTTCTTAGGAATTCCTAGTCCTTCATCAGAGATACTTAAGACAACATTGTTATGAGTCTCCATCAAGTGAACTTCGATCTTTCCGCCGTCAGGTGAATACTTGATGGCATTGTTCATGATATTATCAATCACCTGCATGATTTTATCCGTATCGATTTCTACCCATAAATCACGTTCGGTAAACTCACGAATGATCCGATACGTTTTTTCTTGGCTGTTCACCATCATGTCAAAGCGATCCAAAATATAGTCCACTAGTTCATTGAAATTGACAAGTTCAAGGTCCATTTGCTGCGCACCTGAATCCATTCGAGAAAGATTCAATAAATCATTGATCATTCGAATCATTCGATCGGTCTCGCCCAAAGTCACGTGAATAAAGTCTGGAGCTACTGCTTTGTCTTCCCAAGCACCTTCTTCTAACGCTTCTAAATAGCTGCGGACACTTGTCAACGGCGTACGCAACTCGTGTGACACATTGGAAACAAACTGACGACGCTCTTCAGCCGTCTTTTCTTGTTCTGTTACGTCATGGATAACAACTACTAATCCACTGATAAAGCCAGATTCACGACGAATCATAGCAAAATCTGATCGTAGCGTCATACGATCTTCTTCTGAATCAGATTTTGAACGATTGATTAAAATCTCTTCTGGCGTTTCCAGCAATTTACGCAGCGTGTACTCTTCCTCTAAATCAAGCAGAGTCAAAATCGACTGACCAATCGCCTGTTCATTCGTTGTATTAAGCAAAGACAAGGCCATTTCATTGATCGTGATGACTTTTCCTCGGCGGTCTGTTGCTATAACCCCGTCAGTCATGTGCGTCAACACGCTGTCCAAACGATTTCTTTCAGCTTCCATCGTATCCTGAGCATCTTCAATACGGTCAGATAATTTATTGAATGTTTCTGCAAGTTGACTCAACTCGTCATGCCCTTGAACATCGACCTTCTCAGAATAGTCTCCTTGCGCAATACGAACTGCTTGCTTTTGCATTTCTTTAATAGGCTTTGTGATCGATCGTGCCACCAATAACGCGACAATGATCGAGATCAATCCCGCGATCAAGGAGGCAGTAAAGAAAATCAAAGCTGTGTTGCTGATTTCGGTATATTTTTGCTCAATGTCACTTTTAACATAAAGAGCCCCGATCACAGCCGAATCGCCGGTCGGGGACTGAATGGGTTGGACATTGATATATACCCGTCTATTATTATCATCTAGTGTTACATATTGCTTCATTGAAAAATCATCGATGTCGCTGTATTCATTTTTCTTTCCGATGATCGAATCTTTCTGACCCACGTCATTTGTAGCGATGACGATCCCTTTATCGTCTACCACCCACATCTCAGTGATATTGTCAGCCGTTCCATTATTTTCAAGGATTCGCTGAAGCTGATCTGCCTCATTGCCGGCATCTTCTGACATGGTGGCTCCGAGGGTCGTACTTAACAAAGAGACCCGCTGATTCATATCCTTGGTAAAACTATCGATTGTTGATTTTTCAAGTCCCCGAATAAAGTAAGCACCGATGATCTCGATCGAAATCAGTAAAATCAAGATAAACGAAAACGCAATCTTGAAATTGACCGATCGGTAAAAACGGATTCTCTTTTCCATACTTACTCCTGTTCAGGGTTACGTAGGTAATACCCTACGCCACGTCTTGTTACTAAATAGGTAGGATGACTGGGGTTATCCTCGATTTTTTCACGTAAACGACGGACAGTCACATCCACTGTTCGCACATCGCCAAAATAATCGTATCCCCAAACGGTTTGCAGTAAATGCTCCCGTGTCATCACTTGTCCGATATGTTTTGCCAGATAGTGCAGCAATTCAAACTCACGATGCGTTAGTTCGATCGTATCTCCGTGCTTGGTTACCATGTAAGCATCTGGATGAATCGTCAAATCTCCGATCGTTAAATCACTTTGTGTCGTATTTTCTTCTTCTTTGGGCGCTTGTCCACCTCGACGTAAATTTGCCTTTACGCGGGCAACTAATTCACGATTAGAAAATGGTTTAGTCACATAATCGTCCGCTCCTAATTCTAAGCCCAATACTTTATCGATCTCAGAATCCTTCGCCGTAACCATAATGATCGGCATTTCATGGGTCTTGCGTACTTCACGAGCCACTTCTAAACCGTCTTTTTTTGGCAACATTAAATCTAATAAAATCAAATCTGGATTGACCTCTTCGACTTTTTCTAAGGCTTCTTCACCATCATATGCAGTGAAGACTTCATAGCCCTCTTTGGTTAAATTGAATTTTACGATGTCCGAAATCGGCTTTTCATCGTCAACTACTAGAATTTTTTTCACTAAGAGTCACCTCATACCTTTATAAGATTGTATGTACGCCCTACCATTATACAATAATTTCAATACTGTTTCATCTTTTCAAACAGATGACGATTTTTTACAACGATTACTTAAGAAAAAATAGAAGAATTTAATTCAATAATAAAAAAGAGACAAGCATTTGCTCATCTCCTTCTCGGTAATTTGATTTCTTCTGTTTTAAATATTTTTTTATTGCTTTTAATGAAATAAACGAAAGCAGTAAAGCGACTTTGTCACTAATCCAATACTTGACAAACCACGCCTAAGGAACCTGGTCCAGTATGAACGGATAATGCAGGAGAAACTTTTCCAAAATAGATATTTTCAGCAGTCGGAAACATCTCTTGTAGCCGTAATCGGATTTTTTCCGCAGTTTCCAATGCGTCGGCGTGTGTTACAGCCAAATTAAAACGCTTGTGGTTGCCAACATGGTCCTTTACTAGCTGTAAAGTCTTATCGATACTCTTGTTTAGTCCACGAACCTTGGCAACTGTATAGTAGATGCCTTCAGAATTACAAGAGATGATCGGTTTTAACTTCAAGGCACTCCCCAATAAAGAAGAGACCAAACCAATACGTCCGCCCTTTTGTAAATACTCCAACGTGTCTACATTAAAAAAGATTTTTGTGTAGGGGATTTTGCTTTCTACTTCTTCAATCACTTCTGAGAAGGATTTGCCTTGTTTCACCAAATCGCCAGCGTAAATAGCTAGAATCCCAGCTCCGATCCCCACATTTTTCGTATCAATCGATTGGAAAGTTAACCCTTCGTAATGCTCGCCGAGTACGCGCAGCGCATTGTAAGTTCCGCTTAACCCGCTTGAAATCGTCACAATAATCACATGTGTATAGCCTTGTTCTTTGATCTCATCAAAAACCTGATGGATCAATTCGCCATCTGGTAAAGAAGTGCTTGGCAACTCTTTCTTGATTAAAGGAAAAATAGTATCGGAGCTAATATCGATCCCATCTCTATATTCTTTATCACTAAAAATAATACGCAATGGCACCATAAAAAAAGGGCCGCTGTCCACTACTTCCTTTGGGACGTCTGTCCCAGAATCAACTAGGATTGCTATTTTTTCACTCATCCGTTTCGCCTTCTTTCTCTTTCTCCAATTGAATGATTTTCTCAGTTAACATTTTTTGTGTAAAAGAAGCTATCGCACTTTCCATTGCTAAATAGTAGAAATCTTTTTTGTAGCTGTTAAATTCGATTTCTTCACCTAAAACTATTTTTGCCAGTTGCAGCAGTGCTTCTTCTTGCACGGTACAAAAACTATTGTACGCGTCCTTTGGTTCATTGATCGCCAACTGCATCCGAATCAATTCATTGATATCAGGAATCGCAAAAACTTGCTTCAGCAGCGTAATAGCAATCAAATAGGCCAAATGATTACGGTTATATCTCTTCTTCACAGGTGGTGGAACTAATTTATGTTTAACATAATTATTGACCATAGCACTGGATAGAAGCTGATGCTTGTCATCTTCTATCAAAGGGGATAAATAACGGTCAACAAGGGTGATTACTTGATCCATGTATAGCTCTAGTTCGGGTAACTCTTCCCAGCGAGGCAGTCGTAAATCTTTTAAGCCTTCTGCCCAGGTTCTGAGCTTTGTATCTTCCATTGAACACACTCCCTTTAAGGGTAGTTTATCAAAATTATGGTAATTATACAACATAGTTTCAAAAACTAGATAATTGAAGCGCTTTTGGTGAATTTTTTTAAGTTTATTCTTGCTTTTTTATTTTCTCAGTGCTAACATATGAAAGTACTTTGTTTGGGCCGTTAGCTCAGTTGGTAGAGCAGCTGACTCTTAATCAGCGGGTCGCGGGTTCGAGCCCCTCACGGCCCATTGGGTGCCAAACCCACGCCACATAAGCGTTTTTGGCTACTTCGGTAGTTTAGAAAAAGACGCTTGATGTGGCATTTTTTTATTTTACAGATATCTTACTAGGAAAGCAATTTAAAATCGCCCCGAAAAGTTATACGAAAACTAACTTTTTGAGGGCGATTTTTCTATTTATCGATTCAATTTTTATTTTAGAAAGAAACGATTTCTTTTATCCAACTCTGCCAATCCTAAGGTTATTAGAAGACCCATTAGCGTTACTCCTAAAAGAGCTAATGCAGGATCATCAGAAAATCCTGTTTGAGGAAATACTGAACTTGATTTAGTAGTTGTAGGCGTTAATTGACTTTTCTTCTTTTCACTAACTTGAATTTTTAACGATTTAAGAGTGCTTGCGTTTGTTTGCCCAATAACT
This sequence comes from Enterococcus sp. 12F9_DIV0723, assembly GCF_002174375.1. Classification (NCBI taxonomy): domain Bacteria; kingdom Bacillati; phylum Bacillota; class Bacilli; order Lactobacillales; family Enterococcaceae; genus Enterococcus; species Enterococcus sp. 12F9_DIV0723. Next base: position 2,398,847 of record NZ_NIBK01000001.1, read on the forward strand.
CCCTGCTTTGATGCATTTCCAATAAAAGCAGCTCCGCTTGTTGCATCCGCGGATTTGCCCTTAACAGAATCCAATTCTTCATTAAGAGCAAGATGATTTTTAAGTTTGTTTAATTTTTCTTTTGTTTCTTCCAGTTTTACCTTTGCTGCGTCTGCTTTAGCTTGTAAGGCGTGATACGTCGCCGCATCAGTCTCAGCAGTTTTTTTGGCACTTTCCAGTTTCTTAACAGCAGATGCATACGCAGATTCTGCTTTTTTCAGATCAGAAAGGGCCGCAGATAATGCTTCAGAAGCTTGTTTCAATGATGCCACTTCGGCTTTCTTTTGCTCTACTAGTCGTTCGCCGCTCTCCAATGCCTTTTTATCATCAGCTAGTTTTTCTTTGGCAGCGGTCAAAGCTGCTTGCGCGGCGCTCAACTTATCATTCACTGTGTCTAATTGTTTTTTGGCTTCTTCCAGTATTGTCACTTTCAAAGCTTTTTCTTGTTTTGCTGCTTCGAGTGCTTCTTGTGCAGCATCTAGTGCTTTCTGTTTCGTTTCTGCATCTGAATTAAATTTATCAACGACTCCTTGAGCTACATTCACTTTTTCCGTAGCCGTTTCAACAGCTTTTGTTGCTGCTGCCAGCTGCTTCTTCGCTTCTTGATTATCCGTCGTCGCTTTTTCTAATCCAGCTTTTGCTGCTTCAAGTTTCTGGTTTGCTTCGTCAGCTTTTTTGCGCGCACTTTCTAATCCTTCCCCGGCAATCTTTGCATCTTCTTTTCGATTGGTCAGCTCCTGCGTCAATTTGTTGATTTTTTCTTGCGCTTTCGCATCGTCTATTTCAGGGATATCAATCGATTTAGTATCAAATTTACTCGCATCTTTAATGTAGTAGCTGTGCGGGACAAATTCAAAATGAGTAGAAAATGATGGTCTGCTTGCTTTGGAGAAGGATACACCAAAATAGCATTCATCTGTAGAACTCCCATACATGAGACCCGTGATACTAAATGCATGGCCCCAGTTGCTACCACTGTCACCGTACAAAAAGCCCAACATAGCATTATAGATCAAGCTCTTCAAGTCATTTTTGCTAAGATTCCAAGAACCGTCTGGTTTCATTGAACTAGAACTATATGAATATAAATTTTCGTAGAGGTTTCCACCTGGGTGTTCTAGTAATCCATTGTTTCTCGCTGCCTGATTGATAGCATCGTTATAATGTCCGTTGAAGCCGCTCCAATTATCCGCTTCATAGGCTTTAGCAATTTCGTCTGTAAATTTGATCGATCCTAAAGAAACAGTCACATCCTTCATGCCAAACATCTGACGAACAGAATTGATCAAACGAGCTGCGTAAATCGATAATTCTTCTATGAGAGCCGTTGTCATATCCGTCTGACCATTGATCATGATAGCTTTATCGGCTTCATTTGACTGGAATTTTGCATTTGCTGCCAAGGCTGCAGCATCAGCAGCTAAAAGTTGCTTTTTATTCGCTTCGCTGCGATCCGCCTCGTAGGCTTTCAGCGCATTTACATATTCCTGCGTCACCACGATCTTGTTTAACCCGTCTTTTGCCTCTGAATTCGCCCTATCCAAATCATTTTGTGTTTTTTTGACCGCTTCATCCGCCTCTTGCTTCTTTTTACTTGCAGCATCAACGGCGCTAGCGGCATCCGTTGCTTCACCTTCAGCAACATTCTTGGCTGTTTGCGCACTTCCTTCTGTTGCCGCAGCTGTTTCAGAATCTGTTTTAGCAGCTTCCTCAGTTTTTTTAGCAGCCTCTAGTTCTTCCTTCGCCTTTTCTAGATTGTCGTTTGCTTCGGTGGCGCCTTCCCCGTCAACAATACTTTGCGCATCCTTTACTGCTTGTTGCTTCTCATTGATTTTTTCTTGGGAGTTATCGACGTCCGTTTTCGCGTTTTCAACAACTTTTTGTGCAGCATCCGCTTCCCCTTGAGTCTCCTCTACCTTTGATCCCGCAGCATCAATTGCTTTTTCATCTTCCTTGATTGCTTCCTTGATACCCTCATTTGCTTTTTCCTGTTCCGACACATCCTTTTGTGCTTGCTCGATCTTTTCGGGTGTTGCTCCTTCTGCCGCTTTTTCAGCTTCAGACACAACCTCTTGTGCTACGTCTACAGCTTCTTTTGCAGTGTTTGCCTCCTCCTGTGCTTTGCTTGCAGCAGCTTGTGAGGTCTCGTAGGCCTCCTTGGCAGTAGTTGCTTCCGTCTGAGTAGCAGTTGCTGTCTCTTGTGCCTTAGTAACTTCTGATTGAACTACTGCTATCGTCGCTTTGGAATCCTCAGCCGTTGCTGTCGGCGCTTGTGCTGCGTCACCACTCGCATCTGCACGCGCTTCCGTGGAATGAGAGAACCCAATCCCTGCCATTGTTGCGAGAGTTGCTGAAAATAAAGCAATCTTTTGTTTCTTCATTTTTAATTCCCACCTTCATTTTTTCTTGTCTTCCTTGTTAAAACCAACTGACTTTATACCCCGATCACAAAAACGCTTTCATTAAAGGCAAACATTTCCTTAAAAAGGAACCACAGAGTCATTTCTACAAAAATAATAGCCATTCGCATTATTTGTCATTTATCATTTTACCATATTTTCAATTAGTGCAATAATTATTTTTTTATATGATTCGTATTGGTATTAAAATTATATTTATAATAGATAAAGAGCATCTGGATAACTGATTTATAAAGTACCAAGCTGCCAATTGTTTAAAAAAACTAATAATTTATCTTTTAATTTCTATTTTGTAATGGAAGGAATGTACGTGTGGTCATCCAATGAACATCTTGGAGCATCATCAAAAAAAATTTTCAACAACAACTTTACAAAAATATTTCTTATGTTACAATTGTGTTACAGAAAAAGTTTAAGGAGTGATTCGTGTGAAAAAAATGGTTGTTTTTAGTTTGTTGGTTCTGAATTTCCCAATGGTCGCATTTGCTGATACTTCCGAAAGTCTCTCTGAAAAAACCGTAAACTCTAATCAAGAACAATTTATTGATAGCGCTTCCCTTTCTGAGGAATCAGAAACAGATCCTGTTCTTTCCGTTGACCCTAAGGAGAATCCTGCCGCTTCTACAGAAAAAACAGTTGAACGTTCCACTAGCAAAATTGAAGCTACTATCAGCAGCAGTGAACATGCAGTAAATGAAGAAACAATTGATCATCTAACAACTGAAACAACCGTTGTAGAAAAACGACACGCTGAGGAACCTGCCGTTTCGGATAAAATAGAAAAGGCGACTAGTGCTGTAGTCCCACAAGCTAGTGCAACGGTCATAGAAAAGGCGGTAGAATCCCCTTCTGATTTAGAAGAAAAGTTGAACAAAGAATGGACAGCAGAGAAAATTCGTGAGAACTTAACCGGATCAGATTATGGGATAACTCAGAATGAACTTAAAGGATATTCGGACGAAGAGCTCACAAATGCCTTCAAACTTTTCAACCGTTATAACTTTGACCTTACAGGCATGGATTTAGGAAGCTACGTTCACGTTTTACGTATGGTTTATAAAGACCATGCGGTAAGTTGGAACAAGGTCGAACAGGCTTTGGCTTTCAATCCTAACAACTACACTACCACTGCTGAGCTAGCGCAAAACATTGATCAGCTGCAAGCCTATCTGAGGATTCTTTATTCGAACAAGGAAGGCTTTGTGCCTTTACGTTCTTTCACAAATGAAGAAATGCTTCATATTTTGGATCATCTTAGTGGTGCTGAAGACAAATTAAGTTACGCCAATGGATTATTCTCAGGACTTGTCCATTGGTTATATTCCTCGCAAGAAGGAAATGGACCTATCGATAATGGACCAAAGCCTGTTCCGTTGATTCAAACCATGGAGACACCTGCGAATCCAATTGTGTTAAAGGATGCTGCTCCTCAAAACAATTCAAACACTACTGAGAACAGACTCCTTACCGAGGCAAATGGGCAGAAAGAATACCCTAAGACGGGGGAAAAACAGCCTGTCATTTTCACCCTCATAGGAATGATTATGACTTTATTCGCAGGAAGCATCCTATTAAGAAGACGGCTACGCGTTTAACCTAAATTTCTCTCTCATCACAAAAGGAGCCAAAACAGATAAATGTCTGTTTTGGCTCCTTTTCATTGGGCACTTTTAAACTGCCAAGGCTTTTTCATTTTTTAAATGCTGCAATTTCTTTTTATAATAGGCCACTTCGTCTTCAGAAGAATAAATAAAATGACCTGGCGCAATCTCACGCAATGAACGCGCTTTGCCGTCGTGAGGTTCCGTTTGATATTTGATTCGACGACGTTGACGTTCGTGATCGGGATCAGGCATCGGAATCGCAGAAAGCAAACTTTCCGTATAAGGATGAACGCCATAGTGATAGATTTCGTCACTGCTGCCGACTTCTAACAAATGGCCATTATTCATCACGCCGATACGATCACTGATGTGCTTCACCATTGAGAGGTCATGGGCAATGAACAAGTAGGTCAAGTTGTGCTCATTTTGCAAGTCTTGCAACAGATTTACTACCTGTGCCTGGATCGATACATCCAAAGCCGATATTGGTTCATCACAGATAATGAAGCGTGGACGTACTGCCAATGCTCGTGCTATCCCGATACGCTGACGTTGCCCGCCTGAGAATTCATGTGGATAGCGAGTCCCATGACTGGGGTTCAACCCAACCGTCTCAAGCAAATCATTGACGATCTTGTCTCGGTCTTTCGGAGTTTTAGCAAGTCCGTTCACATCAATGCCTTCCGCGATGATATCTTTGACCTTCATCCGCGGATTTAGCGACGCATATGGGTCTTGAAAAATCATTTGGACATCGCGACGAAATTTTGTCAGCTCTGCCTTTCCATGAATTTTCGATACATCCTTGCCATCAAAAAGGATTTCTCCGTCCGTTTTTTGATTTAGTCGAATAATCGTCCGTCCTGTAGTAGATTTTCCACTACCAGACTCCCCTACCAATCCGAACGTCTCTCCCTCATTGATGTAAAAGCTCACATCATTGACGGCACGGACTTCATTTTTAGTGCCCGTGTTAAAATATTGTTTCAAATTATTTACTTCTAATAATCGTTTTTCCATTTTTATCCTCCGTTTTTATCGCTACACTTAAGCGGAATATTGGTTTTGCTTTTTACGAAAAATATCCCAACGTCGTTGAATCTCAGCCGGAGGTGTTACTGTTGGTGCTTGAGGTGCCAATAACCACGTTGCTGCCTTGTGAGTTTCAGAAATCTCAAAGAAAGGCGGCTCCATTTCCGCATCGATTTTTAAAGCAAATTCGTTACGGGGATAGAAGGCATCTCCTTTTGGCGGATCTAATAAATCTGGAGGAGATCCTGGAATTGCATAAAGGCGATCATTTTCACTCTCTAAGGTTGGCATTGATCCAAGCAGTCCCCAAGTATACGGGTGTTGCGGATTGTAAAAAATTTCTTCCGCCGTTCCTACTTCTACGATTTTCCCTGCATACATGACGGCTACTCGATCGGCCACGTTAGCAACGACACCGAGGTCATGGGTGATAAAAATGATCGATGTTTCGATTTTCTCTTGAATCTCTTTTAGCAGCTCTAAAATTTGCGCTTGGATCGTAACGTCCAACGCGGTCGTCGGTTCGTCAGCAATCAGGATCTCAGGATTACAGATCAAAGCAATGGCAATAACGATCCGTTGGCGTTGACCACCAGAAAATTGATGCGGGTAATTTTTTAATCGTTTTTCGGCATCTGGAATCCCAACTAGATTTAGTAAATCAAGGGCAGCTTTCAACCCTTCTTTTTTTGAGATTTTTTTATGCTTTCTTAGAGACTCCGCTACTTGCTTTCCAATCGTCATGGTTGGGTCAAGTGATGTCATTGGATCTTGGAAAATCATCGCGATTTCTCGTCCGCGAATCTTTTGCATTTCTTTCTCTGATTTATCTACGATATTTTGTCCTTTGAACAAAATCTGTCCTTCATCAATGTTCGCGTTCCCGGAAAGCAGGCGCATAATCGTTCGCGTGGTCACTGATTTACCGCTACCAGATTCCCCAACGATCGCTAATGTTTCCCCTTTATTCAGATCAAAATCCACTCCACGTATCGCTTTGACTTTCCCAGCATAGGTATCGAATGAAATATTTAAATTATTTACTTCTAATATTTTTTCCATAAATCGTCACTCTTTCATTTTCGGATCAAATGCGTCGCGTAGACCATCAGCCAATAGATTGAAACAAATCATGATCAATGAGATCGTCACTGCTGGAATCCATAGTAAGTATGGTAAGTACAAGAACGTTTTGTATCCGTCGTTTAATAACGTACCTAATGATGCGGATGGCGGTGTTAATCCTAATCCGATGAAACTCAAGAACGCTTCGAAGAAAATCGCTGTTGGAATACTAAACATCATTTGAATAATGATGACACTCGAAATATTCGGAATGATGTGTTTAAAGGCAATTTTCCATTTTGATTCACCCAGAGTCATCCCAGCTAACACGTATTCTTGATCTTTTAGCTTGAGTGTCTGGGCTCGGACGATCCGTGCCATGGGTATCCAGTTCGTGATAGCCATCGCTGCAACGATTGAAAAAATACCTGGTTCAAAGACAACTAGCATCAGAATCATAACTACCAGATTGGGAATTCCAGAAAGGATCTCTAAGAAACGTTGCATTACATTATCGACTCTGCCTCCAAGCATGCCAGAAATCAATCCGTATGCCACACCAATCGTTATATCAAATAGCGCTGCGATAAAGGCGATCAATAAGGAAATACGCGTTCCCATGAAGAGACGGCTCAAAACGTCACGGCCCAGACCATCTGTTCCTAATAGATAATTTACATTTCCAGGAACATCTGCTTGTGCGTATTTATCTACTAACTCCCCTGCAACCATCGTTTTCCCGTTTAATCCATTGATGTTCAAACCAGGGACACGAGGAGGCAAGTTGATGTAATCGACATTTTGTTTGCTTGGGTCTTGCGGTGATACAAAAATCGTAATGATCGAGATAAAGATGATTACTGCAAGTACGACCATTGAAATGACTGCCGCTTTATTTTTCTTTAATCGGCGCCATGAGTCTTGTAGGAAATTTAGGGAAGGGGCTGCGATCTCCTCGCGCTCCTCTTCCGTATTTTTTTGTAAGGGTTGAAATTCATCTGCTGGAATATCAACAACTGAAGGATATTTTATTTCCATTAGCTTTTGCTCCCTTCGGATAGACGGATACGAGGATCAACTAATCCGTAAAGTAGATCGACGACTAGAATAACGAAAACCAGCATGAATGAATAAAGAATCGTTACTGCCATGATCGTTGGATAGTCATTGGTCATGATTGATTTTACGAATTGTTCTCCGATACCGGGAATCGCAAAGATGTTCTCTACAACAAGCGACCCAGTCATCAAAGCAACCGCTAGTGGTCCAAGTAATGTCATCAACGGGATCAAACTATTCCGCAGTCCATGTCTAAAGGCGATCTCCCAACGGCTCAAGCCTTTTGCCCGTGCCAGTTCAACGTAGTCGCTATGGAGTACTTCCACCATTTCAGTTCGTATGAACCGTGCGGAATCGGCTAGTGGAGACATTGCCAAAGCCAATGTTGGCAAAATGGTGTAAGCAAAACCTTCCCATTTCGCAATTGGCAAAATACGCAATTTCATCGCGAAAATATATTGCAATAATACTGCAAAAACAAAGTTTGGAATCGAGCGCCCTAGTATCGCTACTAAGGTAGATGCTGTATCCGCCCATGAATTCTGCTTCATGGCAGAGATCGTACCTAACACGATCCCCACGAATGTTCCGAAGACGATTGCCTGCAACCCTAATTGCAATGACGGTCCAATTCGTCCTGCTAATAAGGTAGCAACGGCTTGATTTTTAAATTGGAAAGAAATTCCGAAATTTCCTTGTACAAGGTTTGATAGATAAATGCCATATTGTACGATGACTGGCTTATCCAGACCTACTTGTCTGTTCAACATTGCAACTGTCTCAGGACTTAAACGTTCTTGATTGGTATAAGGTGTCCCTGGTAGTAATTGCATCAAGAAGAATGTGATGGTCGCAATCAACCATAGTGTGATCAACATGAAAAAGACACGCTTTAAAAAATATTTTAAATAACTGCCCATGAGGTGCCTCCTAGTTCTATAATTAATTCTTTTTCCCATTGAAAAAAAATCTGATATCGTGCGATGCGTCCCTCTTCTGCTCATACTGCTACTGCTGCATAAGGAGAAACGAATCGCTTAGAATTGTTCGACAAAATGTGTTTTGATCCGCTCGTAAATTTTGACTTCTACTTTTGTTATAGTTTAGAGTAGGAATATGTTGCGGATAGCTGTTCAACTAACCAGCATGAATCCTTAATTCATTTTATTGGAGTGTATGTATGAAAAATAAATTATTTCCCATTGGCATAGGCGGTAGTTTGTTAGTGATCGTTGCGATTTATTCAGCCGCACGTCAGTCACTTTCCCTACTCACTTTATCAAACCGATTTTTTTTGATCGGATTGCCCTTTTTGATCATTGGTATCCTGTATTGGATTTTTTCTTCAGGCTTCTTCGATCACTTTCAGCATTCGATGCATCAGGCCTTCAGCAGAAAACAAAAGAAAAAATCAGAATTCCAGCCCCTCTCGCGTGTTGGACAAGGGCGGTATTCTTTTTGGTTGATCATTGCAGCAATACCTATTGCCGCATCAATCATTTGTGCACTGTTAACCATGATTTAAAAGGAAGTTGGAACGAGACTCGTTCCAACTTCTTTTCATTTGTCGAATTATTCTTCCACGTATGTCCATTTGTAATCCCAAGAAGCGCCGGCAGGATGATGTACGATCCCTTTGACTTTCTCGTTGATCAAATGTGCTTCAGATAATTGGTAAAGCGGTGCGACTCCAGATTCTTTCGAGATGATCTCATTTGCTTTTTGCAAATCGTCCCAACGTGCTTCTTCATCACTAGCATCTTTGTTTCCTGATTCTTCAACTGCTTTGTCGTACTCTTTATTGCTCCAACGACCACGGTTGTAAGAATTGCCTGTGACAAACAAGTCAGTAAAGCTTGAAGGGTCTGCATAGTCAGCGCCCCATCCGCCAAGTAGAACATCAAAGTCCCCAGCGTTCGAACGGTCTAAACGAACAGAGAAAGGAACTGGTGTTGGTTTCACTTTAACTCCAGGCAGTGCTTCTTCTAATGCACTTTGCATATATTCAATAACTTTCTTCGATGAATCTGTATCAGAAGCCATCAATTCGAATGAAAGAGAATCGATTTTCAATTCTTTCTTCGCTTTATCCCAATATTCTTTGGCTTTTTCTTTATCGTAAGGAGCTAGATCCCCTGCTTCTTTAGCAAAGTCTTCATCCCCTTTAGGATTGTTAGACATGCCAGAAGGTACCAATCCAGTTGATACTACAGAGCCATCACCCAATACTTGATTAACCAAAGATTTACGGTTGATCGCGTATGAGATTGCTTTACGTAAGTTTTCATTTCTAAATGGTGAATCTTCTTTTCTTTGGTTAAATTCAAGGTAGCTGGTACGCGCTTCTTTAAATGATTTGTATGCTGGGTCATTTGCATTTTGTTGTGCCAATTCACCAGAAAGAATCACGTCGTCTGCTTCGCCATCTTTAAATAGGTTCAATGATGTTGAAGATTCTTTTACTACGTTGACTTTAACTTTGGATAATTTGACTTCGTCTTTATCCCAATAAGTGTCATTTTTCTTGTATTCCCATTCGGTATCTGTTCCGGGACCGTCAAAACCTTCCAATGTAAATGGACCGTTGTACACGGCTTTATCACTCTTAGTCGCATATTCTTTACCGTTTGCTTCAACCACTTTTTGATTTTGTGGGAAGAACGATGGGAATGCTAATAAGTAATCAAAGTACGGTGTAGGTTTTGATAATTTGATTTCTAATTCGTGATCATTCACTGCTTTGATCCCTAACTCGTCTGGAGATTTTTTACCAGCTGAAATGTCAGCAGCATTTTCTACAGGTTCAAAAAGGTACGCATATTCTGAGGCTGTCTCTGGTTTCACTGTACGTTGCCATCCAAAGACATAATCTTTAGCTGTTACGGGATCACCATTGGACCATTTTGCATCTTCTCTTAATTTTACGGTATATGTTTTTCCGTCGTCGCTGACTTTGACTTTTTCACTCGCTCCTGCTGGCTGCGGCTTGTTGTCTTTGTCTAAACGATAAATTCCTTCATATACATTGTTTAATGCAGTAAAACTGATTGTATCTGTGGCTACAGATAAGTCGGCTGTCGGCATTTCTTGTTGGACCACTAAATTGAATGTTCCGTTGTCTTTTGCCTTCGCACTTGAACTGCTCTCATCAGTTGAAGCGCCCCCTCCTCCATAACACCCCGCCAAAGCGAGTCCGCAAACCGCGATAATACCATAAGCTAATTTGTTCCTCATATCTTTTTCCCCTTTTGATTCAATTTTCAGAATAATTACGAAGTTCTGAATATAAAGAGTAGTTTAATCATTTGTTTTTAATAAAGCAATAGTTTTGCTTTAATTTTATTTGTCGTATTTTAAAAATATCCTTAGAAAACTTGTAGAATCAGCAATTAACCTTAAAATTTTTTTATATATTAAAATTTGAAGCTTAATTTTTAGTTCTCTTTCATTTTATTGACACAGCCATGGTAGATAATGACGTTCTTTACATAGGAAGAAACTTTCCTATAAAAGAGGGAAAGAATTCCTTCATGCAGGATCATTTCATAACGAGCGACATTTATTAAAAAATATTCTCATCTTTTTTTCATAATACGGTTGACAATGCTTCTGTTTTTTTATACGATGATTACAACAATTTTAAAAAAATTCTGACACTAAACGGGTGGTTGCTATGAGTAAATCAACGAAGTCTTTCAACGCAACTTTATTATTATAGCTGGGACTTTCTGAAAATTATTTCATGAAGTCCCTATTCGCATTGCATCGGAGAAGAAAGTGGTTCTTTTCCGATGGAGTGCTTTTTTTATACCCGTTTTTAAAATGAAGGAGGAGTAAAAATGAGAAAAGTTCAATTTTTCGATACCACATTAAGAGATGGTGAACAAACCCCGGGAGTAAATTTTAATACTAAAGAGAAAGTTCAGATCGCACTACAATTAGAAAAATGGGGCATTGATGTCATCGAGGCAGGCTTTCCTATCGCTTCACAAGGAGATTTCGAAGCCGTCCAAAGTATCGCCCGTCAAGTCACCAAAATGACTGTCACTGGATTGGCACGTTGTCAGAAGAAAGACATTGATCGTGCATACGAAGCATTAAAAGATGCCGTTGATCCGCAAATCCATGTCTTTTTAGCCACAAGCGATGTTCATATGAAGTACAAATTGAAAATGAGTAAAGAAGACGTTCTTTCTTCTATTAAAGAACATGTCAGTTACGCACGTAGTTTGTTTGAGAAAGTGCAGTTTTCACCTGAAGATGCCTCTCGTACAAACAAGGACTTTTTGTTAGAAGCTGTACAAGCAGCCATCGATGCCGGAGCGACGATCATCAATGTACCGGACACTGTCGGCTATTCAAATCCGACTGAATACGGAGAAATCTTCAAATCATTGATCGAAAACATCCGCAGTGAAAAGGAAATCACGTTTTCTTCCCATTGTCACGATGACTTGGGAATGGCTACAGCAAACGCCTTGGCAGCAATCGAGAATGGCGCAAATCGCGTAGAAGGAGCCGTGAACGGTATCGGTGAGCGTGCAGGAAATACTGCCTTAGAAGAAGTCGCACTGGCGTTAGCGATTCGCAAAGATTTTTACCAGTGTGACACAAACATTGTATTAAATGAAACGAAACGGACAAGCGAATTGGTTTCTCGGCTTTCCGGCATTCCTGTTCCTAAAAACAAAGCAATCGTCGGTGATAACGCCTATGCGCACGAATCCGGTATCCATCAAGACGGAGTATTAAAAAATCCTGAGACTTACGAGATCATTACGCCGACCATGGTAGGTGTCAATCAAAATTCTCTTCCTCTTGGAAAATTATCTGGACGTCATGCGTTTAACGCGAAATTAGAGGAATTAGGCTATCAATTGACTGACGCTGACAGCAAGGAAGCGTTCAAGCGTTTTAAATCGCTGGCCGATAAAAAGAAACAAATCACAGACAAAGATTTGGTCGCGCTGCTTGCTGATCAATACCGAGAAGAAACAGAGAACTATAAATTAGCGGATGTCCAAGTCCAATACAGTTCGAATGGGTATCAAGGAGCGATCGTCTCAATTATCGATGAAGACAAAGAAATAAAAGTCGCTTCCCGCATCGGCTCCGGCAGCATCCAAGCCATCTACAATGCAATTGACGAATTGTTCCAACAAAGTCCAGAATTGACAGAGTATGAAATCCAGGCGCTGACTGGCGGAGAAGACGCCCAAGCTGAAGTACGTGTCACACTTAAAGATGAGCACTCGAACAATGAGTTTCGCGGAATCGGTGTCGATTTTGATGTTTTACATGCCTCTGCGAAAGCCTACGTTCAAGCGAGCAATCACTTAGAGCAAAACGGGAAATAAGCCTTCCTTTTTTCGAGTGTTGAAAACAGAGAACTTCTTGTTTCCTCCCCCGTCAATACTTGATTGACTTGAAGATAGAGAAAATAAAAAAATATGTACGTACAAGATAGGAGCATGCACATGAATTGTAATATCGTTGTTTTAGCTGGTGATGGAATTGGACCAGAAATCATGGAAAGTGGATTACACGTATTATCCGCAGTTGAGAAGATGTGTCAACACACCTTTGAGCTTAAAGAAATGCCTTTCGGAGGCGCGGGGATCGACGCGGCGGGGGCTTCTCTGCCTGAAAAAACGCTAGAGGCTTGTCAGTCGGCTGACGCGATCCTTCTAGGAGCGATAGGCGGACCTAAGTGGGAAAAGGCGCAAGATACACCTGAAAAAGGATTATTGGCTTTAAGAAAATCATTGAATTTGTTCGCAAATATTCGTCCTGTTGCAGTTTCTTCTGCGCTAGTACATCTTTCTCCTTTAAAGCCTGAGATTCTTGAAGGCACTGATTTGATCATTGTTCGAGAGCTCAGCAGCGGGATCTACTTTGGGGAGCCGCGAGAACTAACAGACTCGATGGCCTACGATACTGCCCGTTATCAAAAAAATGAGATTGAGCGAATCCTTCACTCTGCGTTCAAAATTGCTCAAGGGCGTGGCAAAAAAGTGACGTCTGTAGACAAAGCGAATGTCCTTGCCTCGAGTAAATTGTGGCGGGCGACAGCAGAAGAAGTTGCTAAAGAATATCCAGATTGTCAACTAGAGCATCAGTACGTGGATTCAGCAGCGATGAAATTGATCCAAAACCCTAAATCATTTGATGTGATCGTGACTGAAAATCTTTTTGGGGATATCTTAAGCGATGAAGCCTCGGTGTTGCCTGGATCATTAGGTGTCTTGCCAAGTGCGAGCCACAGTGACGGCGGTCCATCGCTTTACGAACCAATCCATGGTTCGGCACCAGACATTGCAGGAAAAGGAATCGCAAATCCGATCTCAATGATCCTGTCTGTCGCGATGATGCTGCGTCAATCTTTTCAAGAAGAACAAGCCGCGCAAGCTATTGAAAAAGCTTGCGATACAGTTTTATCAAAGGGAATCTTTACTCATGATCTGGGTGGACAAGCAACCACGACGTCATTTACGGACGCCGTGATCCAAGAACTGGCGAAGGTTCAATGATCAACTTGATACTGATTCATGGTATTAGCAGTACTTAACAACGAACTATTTTTATGGAGAAGGAGCAAAAACTATGGGAAAAACGCTATTTGATAAACTTTGGGATCGACATGTCGTTTACGGTGAAGAAGGTGCCCCGCAATTACTTTACATTGATCTGCATTTGATTCACGAAGTCACCTCCCCTCAAGCCTTTGCGGGAATTCGTGAGGCGGGGCGGACGCTTAGACATCCAGAGCGGACTTTCGCTACGATGGATCACAACACTCCGACTGTGGATATTTTTAATTTCACGGATCTGATTGCCAAAAAACAAATCGATACACTCAAGGAAAATTGTCAGGAGTTTGACGTGCAGCTTTGCGACAATGGCAGTGAGCGTCAAGGAATCGTCCATATGGTAGGTCCTGAAACTGGACTGACACAGCCTGGAAAAACCATCGTTTGCGGCGATTCACACACTGCGACACATGGTGCTTTCGGCGCACTCGCTTTCGGAATTGGTACGAGCGAAGTGGAACACGTTTTTGCTACTCAGACATTGTGGCAAAACAAACCAAAAAATATGGGGATCAAAATCACCGGAAAATTGCCAAAAGGTGTTTATGCGAAAGATATTATTTTGGCACTGATCGCCAAATATGGTACGGACTTTGGTGTGGGATACGGGGCGGAGTTTTATGGAGAAACGATCGAGAACCTCTCCATGGAAGAGCGTATGACGATCTGCAACATGGCCATCGAAGGCGGTGCTAAAATCGGTTTGATCGCTCCAGATGATAAAACGTTTGATTATGTTGTGGGTCGTGAATACGCCCCTGCCAACATGGATGCGGCGATCCAAGACTGGAAGGAATTGTACACCGATGATGACGCAACATACGACAAGCTGCTTACTCTAGAGGTCAATGAATTGGTGCCATTCGTCACTTGGGGGACCAATCCTGAAATGGGCGTCCCTTTTGATGGGTCCTTCCCAGCGGTCACCTCTCCTGATCTGCAAAAAGCGTACGACTATATGGATCTAAAGCCAGGACAAACACCAGCAGATATTCCTGTGGGGTATGTTTTCATCGGCTCGTGTACCAACGGACGATTGTCTGATTTGCAAGAGGCGGCAAAAATCGTTAAAGGAAAAAAAGTCCACGACAACGTCACTGCGATCGTGGTTCCTGGTTCGCGTCCCGTTCGCAAAGCGGCCGAACAAATTGGCTTAGACAAAGTATTTATCGAAGCTGGTTTTGAATGGCGCGAGCCCGGCTGCTCGATGTGCTTGGGTATGAATCCCGACCGCGTTCCTTCTGGTGTCCATTGTGCCTCAACTTCTAATCGGAATTTCCAAGGACGCCAAGGAAAAGACGCGCGGACTCACCTATGCAGCCCCGTGATGGCTGCCCTAGCCGCCATTCATGGAAACTTCGTCGATAGTCGCAAGGAGGTCATCTAATGGAAAAATTTACGATCTATACTGGAAAAACGGTCCCACTCATGAACGACAATATTGATACCGATCAAATCATCCCAAAAGGCTTTTTAAAACAGGTCGACAAAGCGGGTTTTGGGAAGCATCTTTTTGATGAATGGCGCTTTTTAGAAGATGGCTCACCGAACCCTGAATTTATTTTGAATGCACCAGAACGGAAAAACGCTTCGATCTTGATCTCTGGTGAAAATTTCGGCTCTGGATCTTCCCGTGAACATGCTGCTTGGGCGATTCAAGATTATGGCTTCAAAGCAGTGATCGCCGGCAGTTATAGTGATATTTTCTATATGAATGCATTAAAAAATGGGCTGTTGCCGATTCGTGTAGACCAAGAGGTTCGTGATCGTCTAAGCCAGCTTCCTGCTGACGAGGAAATCACGATTGATTTGCCAAAGCAGGAAATCCAAACTGCTGAGGCCAACTATGCGTTTCCGATTGATCCAACATGGAAGGATAAATTAGTCAAAGGGCTGGATGATATCAGTATCACGCTGCAATATGAAGAGGCCATCACCGCTTACGAAGAAGCAATGCCAGATTACAAATAAAAAGAAAATCGCCCCAAAACTTTACAGATGAAAAGTTTTGGGGCGATTTTCTTTTCTTTTGTTAATTCACAACTTGTTCTTGTACATATTGTGCATAGAGCGGATGTGTCTTGATCAGCTCGCTGTGAGTGCCGTGACCCGTCACTTCTCCTTTTTCGATGAAGTAAATGTGATCCGCATCTACGATTGTTGATAGACGGTGAGCAATCACCAAAGTGGTCCGGCCTTCCATCAATTGATCTAGCGCACGCTGCACTTTTTCCTCAGACTGTGAGTCCAAGCTGGCTGTCGCTTCATCCAACATCAAGATTTTAGGGTCTCGCAAAAATGCACGCGCAATGGCGATTCGTTGTTTTTGACCACCCGATAATTTCACGCCGCGCTCTCCAAGCTCTGTTTCCAATTGTTCTGGAAATTCGCGAACAAATTGATCTGCGTAAGCCAATTCCAAGCCATGCCACAATTCTTCTTCCGTCAATGTCCGATTCAACCCGTATTGGAGGTTTTCACGAATACTTCCGGCGAACACCGCACTGTCCTGTGAAACATACCCGATTTGCGAGCGCCAATTTGCTAGGCTGAGGTCATCGATTGTTTCCTCGCCTATCTGGATCGCACCTTCTGTTGGCTGATAAAACCGTTCCAGCAACGCAAAGATCGTAGATTTTCCACCGCCGCTTGGTCCGGCAAACGCGATCACCGTGTTTGGCTTCGCCTCAAAGGAGACATTTTTCAAAATCGGACGATCTGCTACATAATGGAAAGAAAGATTTTCTGCTTTGATCGTCTTTCCTGCAACGTCAACTTCTTTTCCTCTTTCAATAGGTTCTAGCTCTGTTTTCAGGATCTGCTCGATCCGTTCCGTCGCTCCCATTGCTTTTTGGACTTGTGAGAAAAACATCGCAAAGCTGGCCGCGGGCATCATGATATTAAATAGATACAAGAGAAAGGCCACTAATTGTCCGCTGGTCAATGTCCCTGCTTGGACACGAACCGCTCCATATCCTAGGATACCTACGAACAAGCCTAGCATGACCGTCGTGATGATCGGCTGCAAGACAGCTTCAACTTTGGCATCCTTAATGCCCAGACTAAAAATCTTCTCGATAAACGAACGCCCGCTGTTCTTTTCAAACGTTTCACCGTTGCTGGCTTTGATCAGGCGGATCTCAGACAATTTTTCACTGGCCTCGGCATTAAAATCCGCTGTGGCAGATTGCAGCTGACGCCCTAAGCGTGACATGATCCGACCAATCGGCATCATGATCAATGCCATGATCGGAACCGCTAGAAACATCATCGCTGCCATTTTCCAATCCATGATGAATAGGATGATCATGGACCCAACAAGCTGGATCGCACCGGTAATAAAGTTTGGAAATTGCGTAGCCACCAAATCCTTGATCACTGTCGTATCGTTCACTAATCGAGAACTGCTTTCTCCTGATTTGTGGTCGTCATAGTAGCCCACCGGCATTTGCAACAAATGGCTCCATAATTTTTCCCGTAATGTTTTGACCGCACTCTCTCCTACGTAGCGCAACAAGAAGCTCCCGATTGCTCCAAATGCTAATTGTGCCGCAAACGCTAAAACTAATACGATCAGCATCGTTTTATCGATCTTCGCTAATTTACTCGTGTCTATTAAGCCTTTCGTCAATTGTGGTACGATCAAGCTCGCACCACTTGTTAGCAAACTTAAAAACAATCCTAGAGCAAATAATGCTTTCTTCGGATTGACACTTGTAATCAAGCGAATAAAATCCTTTAATTTATAGGTACTTTTCGTTTTTGGCTGCTTTTCCGCCATACTCATATCCCGATCCATACTTGTTCCTCCTTGTTCAAAGCAGTGACCTGCTTTTTAAAAATCTTCCCATTCTGTATCTTCTGTTCTTTTTGTCTTCTCTTTTTTATCAAAGCAATCTCGATTGCTCCAAAAATCATGGCGGAAATCTTGCTTAAAGTTACGAGAAAAATCCCTAGAGGCATTTCTCATCTCACGCTGCATTTGATGCCTCATTCGATGCTGCTCCTCTCGTGAAAGGTTTTGCCAATCTTCTTGCCAGTTTTCAGCAAACTGATCTCGCATGGCTTGCATCTGACGCAAACGATCCATGGGATCAACGAAGCGTCCCGCCTGCTTTTGGAATTCATCCTGCCAGCCAGCAGAGATTTTTTGCAGGTAGTCACTAAATTGCTCTTGCTCTTCTTTCGTCAATCCTGCAAAAAAGACATCGCTTCTGTCTTCACCGGCATGATTGAAGGACTGTGCCTTTTGTTTTCCTTTTTCAGTGAGAAAAACACGTTTGATTCGTTTGTCGTGCGCTTCTTCCTTTCGTGAGACGTCGCCGCTCTTTTCCATTTTCTTCATTAATTCAGCCAACGAACTTGGTCGAATATCTAGGATCTCAGCTAGCTGACTTTGAATCAAGCCATCTTCTCTTGCCAAAATCGCGAGAACACGCTGCTGACCATTTAATTTTTGTCTTTGACTCATAAACGCGTTGCTGGCAGAACTGATAAAACGCAGTTGCCGCATCAACTCTTTCGTAAATTCACTCATCCGAATATTCCTCTTTTCCTTTTGCTAAAAGTTCGGTACCGAACTTTAATTCGTTTGCTATTATAGTTCGGTACCGAACAGTTGTCAACACCTTTGCAACAAAAGTTTCTTATGCCCTATTCGACAAAAAAAAGACCCGATGCTTTTCATCGAGTCTTTCAAAAAATTAATGTTTTTGCTGTTCTTCTTTTACCGGACAGCTACTGCCGCAATCTTCACAGGAATTGCCGTTCTTGATTCGGCGGTAAATGATCACTCCGGCACCGCCAAAGATCACTATGCTCAAAATTATAGTTGCCATTCTTTCACCTCTTTGATCTCTTCGATCGTAACTGTCGGTGTTTTCTTGATTGGTTTTCTTACAACAAAGTAGATCATTCCCAACAGAACGATCGTCGCAAGAATCAACCCAATGCCGATCTCACCATTTTCAAAAATCACATGGCCAAATTGATAGACAATAAAGCTCACCGCGTAAGCCAGTCCACATTGGTAGCCAATCGCTCGCCACGTCCATTTGATATCCCCCATCTCACGATGAATCGCTCCAATCGCTGCGAAACACGGCGCACACAACAGGTTAAAGACTAAGAACGAATATCCGGCAACAGGTGTATAGGCCCCCTGCAAGGATTTCCAGATCTCCACGCCGTTTTCTGCCACTTCTGCGTGACGATACAAAATACCAAAAGTGCCGATAACATTTTCCTTCGCAACCAATCCCGTGATCGCTGCAACAGCACCACGCCAATCGCCCCATCCTAAAGGTGCAAATAACGGCGCGATCACTCCGCCTAAAGCGGCTAAGATACTATCATTTTCGTTCACAGATTGTAACGAGAAGTTGTAGCTTGAAATAAACCAGATCACGATACTAGAAACAAAAATAATCGTTCCTGCACGTTTAACAAAAGCTTTACTGTGATCATACGTGTAGCGCAATGTATTTCCGATTCTAGGCATATGGTACAACGGAAGCTCCATAATAAATGGCGCTGGATCTCCAGAAAAGAGTTTCGTTTTCTTCAATGCGATCCCTGATAAAACGATCGCTCCCATTCCTACAAAGTAAGCCGACGGTGCGACCCAACTGCTGTTAGGGAAAAATGCGCCAGCGATCAAAGCAATGATCGGCAGCTTCGCTGAACAAGGCATGAAGGTCGTCAGCATCGCTGTCATTCGCCGATCCTTTTCATTCTCGATCGTCCGACTCGCCATTACTCCGGGCACTCCGCAGCCTGTAGCGATCAGCATTGGAATAAACGATTTACCGGACAAACCGAACTTGCGGAAAATCCGGTCCATCACAAAGGCGATCCGAGACATGTATCCGCAATCCTCTAAAAGCGCTAAGCACAGGAAAAGGACCATGAGCTGCGGAAGGAAGCCTAATACGGCCCCGACCCCTGCGAGGATACCATTTAAGATCAATTGTTGCATCCATTCTGCGACATTCCAAGATTGGAGCATCCCACTGACAGCGTTTGGTACGATATCGCCAAACAAATTGTCGTTCACCCAATCGGTGCCCATTGCTCCGATGGTTTGGATGGCAATATAGTAGATCAACCACATCACTAAAGCAAAAATGGGCAACGCCAAGAAACGGTTCGTTACAATGTGGTCGATTTTATCCGAGATCGATAGCTTAAATTGATCTTCGTCTACCACACACAGGGTTTTTAGATGGGTAATAAAATTGTACCGCTCATTAATAACTAAGCTTTCCGCATCTTCCCCGAAAATCTTCTCCGTGATTTTGATGATTTCCATGACTTCTTTTTGCTGGATCGAACTAAGATCCAGATCCTCTTTGGCACGTTCGTCTCGTTCAAATAGTTTCACGCTGTACCAACGGCTATACTTGACGGGAGCAGTACTTCCTAAGACCTCTTCAATCTCATTCAGTGCTGCCTCTAATCGATTGTCATAATGAGGGAAGGTGATTTCTTCTGTCCCTTTTTTGATGAGATGAAGGGCTTCATTGATTGCTTTGTCCAAGCCCCAATTCTTTAGCGCGCTGACGCCAACGACGGGAACACCTAGCGCATACGCCAATTTCTCTAAGTTTATTTGTTTTCCGCTTTTTTTGATAACATCCATCATATTCACGGCGACGACAACTGGAATCCCTGTCTCGATCAATTGAGTGGTCAAATACAGGTTCCGCTCTAAGTTCGTTCCATCGATGATATTAACGATGGCATCGGGCGTTCCAGACAATAAATAGTCCCGAGCAACGACTTCTTCAGGAGAATACGGAGAAAGAGAATAGATTCCAGGAAGATCATCGATGATCACTTCCGAATCCTTTTTGTAGATGCCTTCTTTTCGCTCTACAGTGACCCCCGGCCAGTTGCCGACAAATTGATTCGTTCCTGTCAGCACATTAAACGTACTGGTTTTCCCGCTATTGGGATTCCCTGCTAAAGCAATATGCAGTTTTGCCATCTATTCCGCCTCCTTCGACACGACCACCATCTCTGATTCGCTTTTTCGTAAACTCAGCTCATACCCTCGTACGCGCAATTCGATCGGGTCGCCTAATGGAGCCAACTTCACTACTTTGACTTGGGTTCCCTTAGTCAACCCCATATCCATCAACCGTCGCTTTACAGCACCAGTCCCATGAACATTTACCACGACCCCTTGTTCTCCGGCACGCAGTTGATCTAAAGGCACCCACGCCTCCTGATCTTCCGTTAGGTCTTTCACAAGTATTTTTTTTAATAAAGACTGGGATAACGCCAGCCGTGTATTGTGTAATAAAACAATGCCATTCTCACCAGAGTGATTGACGACGGCAACTTTTGAGCCGACGATCATTCCTAAATCTTGCAGTCGATGCTTTAAATCATTTTCTAGAGTCATTTCATCAATTTGTACGACTTGGTTTAATAAAACATCTGCCAAAGTTGTCATTTACTCCTCCACCTAACCCTAATTAATAATGAGAATCTTTCTCACTAAGAATAGCTTCATTTGATAGCAAAGTCAATAAATGGTCGAAGATTTTCTTTTAATTCTGAGCAACTTGTTTGACATTCACTGATTTATTTGTTTTCACAACTTGTTTTTCGTTATTAAAAAAACTTTTTTAACGTAAAAAAACACGAAATCCCTCATTTGATTATCCTGTAAAGGGATTTTCCTTTGAAATAGCCCGTTTTCAATGTTTTTGCAAAAAACACAAAGAGTAGTATACCAATTAATTTACACCACAATATATGGTGTTTAACGATTGACTTTTTCCCTACATCTTTTATACTAGTAATTGTAGAAATCAAGGGAGGTCGTCTTATGGTAAAAGTATATTCAAAAAACAATTGCATGCAATGTAAAATGGCGAAACGTTATTTAACTGAAAATCATATTTCATTCGAAGAGGTCAACATCGACAACGAGCCAGAAGCTCTAGGTTTTCTAAAAGATCAAGGTTTCCAGAGTGTCCCAGTTATTTTCGGCGGACAACAAGCCATCATCGGTTTCCGTCCAGATCAATTGAAAGCATTAGCGTAGTTCGAAACTTTGCGATCCGTGATTGCAAAGTTTTCTTTATTTAATCAGTTAGGTTTTTCGCAGAAACGGACGATCAAACGGGCATTAATATAGATAGAAAATAAAATAGACAAAAAAATGAACAGACACTATATATAGGAAAGATGTGACGAAATGAGTTTAAAAGACCTAGGTGAAGTATCCTACTTTAAATTGAACAATGAAATCAATCGTCCAGTCAATGGACAGATCCCCCTTAACAAGGACAAAGATGCTCTAGCCGCTTTTTTTAAAGAGAATGTAGAACCAAATACCCACACGTTTTCTTCAGTACAAGAAAAAATCGACTATTTAATAGAAGAAGAATTTTTAGAAGCTGAATTTATTGCGAAATATACTCCTGCTTTTATTGAAAAACTCTTCCGCTATTTAGATGAGCAGCACTTTACCTTCAAATCATTTATGGCAGCGTACAAGTTCTATTCGCAATATGCCTTAAAAAGTAACGATGGCACAGAATATTTGGAAAGCTATGAAGATCGCGTAGCCTTTAATGCGTTGTATTTTGCGGATGGCGACGAAGCATTGGCTTTGTCTTTAGCAGATGAAATGATCCATCAGCGTTACCAGCCAGCTACCCCTTCTTTTTTAAATGCTGGACGTAAACGTCGCGGTGAATTGGTGTCATGTTTCTTGATCCAAGTAACCGATGACATGAACAGCATAGGTCGTTCGATCAACTCTGCCCTGCAATTATCACGAATCGGCGGCGGTGTTGGGATCAATCTTTCTAATTTGCGTGAAGCCGGCGCGCCGATCAAAGGATACGATGGCGCAGCAAGCGGTGTTGTCCCAGTCATGAAATTGTTTGAAGATAGTTTTTCTTATTCAAACCAATTGGGCCAACGTCAAGGAGCTGGCGTCGTGTACTTAGACGTCTTCCATCCAGATATCGAAATGTTCTTATCTGCTAAGAAAGAAAATGCCGATGAAAAAATTCGTGTGAAGACTCTTTCACTTGGTGTGACTGTCCCAGACAAATTTTACGAATTAGCTCGTAAAAATGAAGACATGTATTTGTTCAGCCCTTACGGTGTCGAACGTGAATATGGCGTGCCTTATTCGTATGTCGATATCACGAAGGAATACGACAACTTAGTCGCAAATCCGAATATCCGCAAGAAAAAAATCCGTGCCCGTGATCTAGAGAATGAAATCTCTAAATTGCAGCAAGAATCTGGTTATCCATATATCATCAACATCGACACAGCAAACCGTGCCAATCCAGTAGACGGAAAAATCGTTATGAGTAACTTGTGTTCAGAGATTCTACAAGTACAAACACCTTCTACGATCAATGGTCGTCAAGAATATGATGTTTTAGGTACCGATATTTCTTGTAACCTCGGCTCAACGAATATCGTCAACTTGATGGAAAGTCCTGATTTTGGTCAATCCGTTCGGACAATGGTGCGTGCGTTGACTTTCGTTACCGACGAATCAGATATCGAAGTTGTTCCCTCCATTCAAAATGGTAACAGCTTGAACCATACGATCGGTTTAGGTGCGATGGGCTTACACAGCTTCTTTGCGAAACACCTGATGGAATATGGTTCAGAAGAATCCATCGACTTCACGAATGTTTATTTTACTTTGCTGAACTATTGGACCTTGATGGAAAGCAAAGACTTGGCAAAAGAGCGGAAGACCACGTTCCATAACTTTGAAAAATCTGCTTATGCCGATGGTTCATATTTTGATAAATACACGACCGGCGAATTTTCACCGAAAACAGACAAGGTCAAAGAAATCTTCAAGGATATCTTTGTTCCGACTGCGGAAGATTGGCAAGCGCTAAAAGAAGCGGTTCAAAAAGACGGTTTGTATCATCAAAATCGTTTGGCAGTAGCTCCAAATGGGTCGATCTCTTATATCAACGACACCAGTGCCAGCTTGCACCCAATCACTCGTTTGATCGAAGAACGCCAAGAAAAGAAAATCGGCAAAATTTATTATCCAGCGCCTTATTTGAATAATGATACCTTGCCTTACTACACTTCTGCCTATGATATGGATATGCGTAAAGTGATCGACGTGTACGCGACCGCGCAACAACATATCGATCAAGGTATGAGCTTAACCTTGTTCATGCGTTCTGAGATTCCTGAAGGCTTGTACGAATGGAAAACAGAAAGCAAACAAACGACACGTGACTTGAACATCTTACGTAATTACGCCTTCTATAAAGGCTGCAAATCCATTTATTACGTTCGGACATTTACCGATGATGCGGAAGAGATCGGTTCAAACCAATGTGAAAGCTGCGTCATTTAGAAAACACTTGCCTCTTGTGTTCATCACAAGAGGTACACTTATGTGATGAACGAAGGAGGAATATTCATGGCAGAAACGTATTATAAAGCCATTAACTGGAATGAGATCGAAGACGTCATCGATAAATCGACGTGGGAAAAATTAACGGAACAATTTTGGTTGGATACACGGATTCCGTTGTCGAATGACTTAGACGACTGGCGCAAATTATCCGAACTAGAAAAACAAACGGTGGGCTATGTTTTTGGCGGCTTGACCCTGCTAGACACCGTCCAATCAGAGAGCGGCATGGATCAATTGAGAGAAGATGTGCGGACACCTCATGAGGAAGCGGTATTGAACAATATCCAATTCATGGAATCCGTCCACGCAAAAAGCTATTCTTCGATTTTCAGTACGTTAAACACGAAAACGGAAATCAACGAAATCTTTGAATGGACCAATACAAACCAATATTTGCAAAAGAAAGCCGAACGAATCAATGAGATCTATAAAAACGGCACACCGTTGGAAAAGAAAATCGCCAGCGTCTTTTTAGAAACCTTCTTATTTTATTCTGGCTTCTATACACCACTTTATTATTTAGGAAACAATAAACTAGCCAACGTAGCTGAAATCATCAAGCTGATCATCCGTGACGAATCCGTTCACGGTACCTACATTGGTTATAAGTTCCAGCGTGGTTTCAACGAACAGCCAGAAGCAGAACAAGAACGGTTGAAGGAATGGATGTACGATTTATTGTATGAATTGTACGAAAACGAAGAACGGTACACGGAAGAATTGTACGATGAAATCGGCTGGACGGAAGAAGTGAAGACCTTCTTGCGCTACAATGCCAACAAAGCCTTGATGAATCTCGGCATGGACCCGCTCTTCCCAGATACCGCAGACGATGTGAATCCGATCGTAATGAACGGTATCTCTACAGGTACAAGCAACCACGATTTCTTCTCACAAGTCGGTAATGGCTACTTGCTTGGTCAAGTGGAAGCCATGAATGACGACGATTATTTGATTGGTTTAGACTAGATAGAGCTAAAGCTTGATAGGATATTTCCTATCAAGCTTTTTTAGTTAACAGGCATCAACGAATCCATTCCTCCTCTTTCGCCAGAGGATTCGATCCTTCTCGGAACACCAAAAAAAGGTAAAATCATCAAAAAATGATTTTACCTTCTTTTTTAAACATTGATCATTCGAAGTTTGGTGATATTCTTATACATCGACAAATCCTCGATCACATCGGTGTAATTCATGCCCCGCGGCAAGTCGATCGTATAGACATTCGTGTAGATCCGGTAATCATCCATAAAATCGACATCAAAATCGACGTCCTCTACTTCGATCTTTTTGCTGTCAAAATAGTTCATGATAAACTCTTTTGTGGCCTCTCGATGAATGTAGCGGATCTCCAGCTTTTTGATCGAGTTGATTTTGATGATTCGTTTGACCACTGTCAACGCAAGTATGATCCCGACAAAGCTGCAAATGGCGATGGTATAATACCCCATGCCAATAGCGATCCCTAATCCGGCACCTGCCCAGATCGAGGCCGCCGTCGTTAGCCCTTTGACAGAACGGTTGCTGACCATGATCGTCCCCGCACCAAGAAAACCGATCCCGCTGACGACTTGTGCGATCAACCGTGCTTCATCTGCCCGAACGACCCCGACGAATTGCGGCTTGGCTGCAGCGTAGCGCAGGGCTTGGTCTGCGATCTCTACTTGGATCAATGCGATGATGGTCGCCCCCATACAGACCAAAATATGGGTACGAATACCTGCTGGACGATTTTTATACTCACGTTCGATCCCGATGGCGCCCCCCATGATCATCGCTAAAAAGAGCCGCAGCATGATTTCATAAACTGATAAGTGCAAATCCATTTGTGCACCACCTCCTCTATTGAAACACTCTCTTCTTTTCAAGTATAGCACGGTCAGAAAAAAAGGTTGCGTCTAACCCTTTAGCATCGCTAATTCTTCCTCCGACAGCGGGCGATAGCTGCCTTTAGCAAGGTTCTCAGGCAAGGTCAGCTTACCCATCCGAATTCTTTTCAGATAGGTTACTTCTTTGCCGCACGCTTTGACCATGCGTTTGACCTGATGGAACTTTCCTTCATGCAAAACGATTCGGACTTTCGACGTTTCTTCTGTGGTTTCATCAATAACCAATTCCGCTGGTAAGGTCATTTCTCCATCTAATGACATTCCATCCACAAAACGTTTTTGGTCTTCTGACGTCATCACGCCGCAAACTTCGGCAAAATATTCCTTCTCTACGTGCTTCTTCGGCGATAACAAATCATGGGCAAGCTTACCATCATTGGTAATCAGCAAAAGCCCCTCGGTGTCTTTGTCCAAGCGACCTACCGGAAAAAGATCGCTGCGAAAATCCGTCATGGAAAACAACGCCATGACCGTTCGATCCCGCGCATCCTCCGTCGCACTCACAACCCCTGCTGGTTTATGCAGCAGGTAGTAATAGAACTCCTGATAATGCAGCACTTCTCCTTGAAAAGCAATCGTATCGTTTTCGGGATCAATTTGTGTTTTATCTGATTTTTCAAGCTGCTGATTGACGGTGATCCGGCCCTTTTTGATCAGCTGCTTCACTTCTTTGCGACTGCCTAAGCCTGCTTCTGCTAAAAATTTATCTAAACGCATAGAATCCTCCCGTATCTTTTCTAGTTTTTACTATAGCCAAAGGAAGAATAAGAAGCAAGCAAACAAAAAAAACACCAAGATCATTCAACCTTGGTGTTAAAAAGCAATGGATTATAGTTGGCTTGCTGCGTCTTCGTCAATGATGACTGTTACGTCTGCATGGTTTTGTAAAACACTTGCTGGGACGTCTGTCGTAACTGATCCTTCGATCATGTTTTTGATTGCTTCTGCTTTATCTGTACCGAAAGCCATCAACAAGATTTTTTTACTCTTCATAATTGAGCCGATACCCATTGATAATGCATGTGTTGGCACATCTTCCACTTTATCGAAGTTGCGTTTGTTTGCTTCGATCGTAGATTCTGTCAATTCAACGACATGAGTAGTGACGTCAAAAGATGTTCCAGGTTCGTTGAAACCGATGTGCGCATTGCGGCCGATGCCCAATACTTGTAAATCGATTGGATGATCCGCGATCACACCATCATAACGTGTGCATTCAGCTTGTAGATCTTCCGCTTTTCCGTTTGGTACGAATGTTTCTTTAAACGGTTTTTTGTTGAATAATTGATCGTTCATGAAGTAACGGTAGCTTTGTACATCGTCACCAGATAAACCAACATATTCATCTAAGTTCACAGAAGTCATTTCTGAAAAATCTAAATCACTAGAAGTCATTTCTTTATATAAAGTTTCAGGGGTACTACCAGTTGCTAGTCCTAATACTTTTACGCCGTTTTCCATTCCATCTTTGATGAGTTCAAATGCTTTTTTTCCGCCTTCGTTGGCATCTTTCACGCGAATTACTTTCATGGGTAAACGCTCCTTTGTTGTTTTGGTATACACCAATTCTAACACCATCGATTGCATTTTACAACAAAAAAGTCTAGACCAAATAATTAAATTTTTATCATTCAGCATTTCATCCCTATCCAGAATTCCAAAAAAAAAATCCAGAAAAGGCCTGCGCCTATTCTGGAGAAGAATCATTACTGTTCGTATGTCGCTGTAATTTCTTCGATCAGTGCGTCGTCTTTTAGAGCCGTTACTTGCTGGATAACTTCTGCAAGTGACTTTTCTTTCAACAATTCATGCAATTCAACACTTTGTTCGTCAGTTGGATCGTCGTATTTTAAGACCATCGCCACGACATCGATTAAATTCGTGTACGTTAATCCACGATCTTTCAGCTCACGAATTGGGCGAATAAATCGTTCATCGTATCCAAGCTTGCGGATCGGTGTACGGGCGACCCGGCTGATGCTGTCAGAAATATAAGTATTTTCAAAGCGGCTAACGATCTTATTAATATAGGCTTGATGGTTTTCTTCATCAAATCCCCACTTATGAATCAATAAGCTGCCGGTTTCACCTAGCACTGCACGCAGTTTTTCTAAAACCCGTTCATCCGCGATGGCTTCATCAATCGTTTTGTATCCTTCATAAGCCCCTGTATAGGCTACGGTCGCATGGCCTGTGTTAACGGAAAAGAGTTTCCGTTCGATATATGGTTCCAAATCTTCTACATATTCCACGTCAACGAGGCGCAAGTCTTTATTTTTGCTTTGCGTTTCATCGATCACCCATTCACTAAACGGTTCTACAGACACGAATAAAGGATCTTCGTGATGCTGGATCGGTACAATACGATCGACTGCTGCATTAGGGAATCCGATGTATTGTTCCACATATTCTTTGTCTTCGTCAGACAAGAACGTTTGTACTTTTTCAAATAGAAATTGGCTGCCGCCGATCATATTTTCGCAGGCCACCACATCTAAAGGAGCCGTGTTGCCTTCATTGCGACGTTTTTGAATCCCTTTAGCGATCAATTCTGCGATAAATGGTAAAATATTCGGCCCAATCGCGGTCGTCACGATGTCTGCCTTACTGACGGAGTCGATCACCGCATCAGGATTGGTTTGATTGTTCAACCCATCCACGTTTGCGACATGAATCTCTTTTTGACTTTCATCAGCTAGCTGAATGGTGTATTCGTTCCGCTCGTTCAAAGCATTGATGATCGTTTCATTGATATCAACAAAATCGATTGAAAAACCATTCTTTGCTAAAATTTCTCCAATAAATCCGCGTCCAATATTTCCTGCGCCAAAGTGTGTTGCTTGCATCCTATTCTACCTCCTGAAGATAGCCCATGACTTCTTCTTTTGTTTTTGCATCTGCTAATTTGACCACATTTTCAACATCTGAACAGAAAATCGCGATCTTCTGCAAGATATCCAAATGCTCATTTTCGATTCCAGCGATACCAAATAATACCATCGCCACATCCTCTGTGTCGTCTTTACCAAAGTGAACGCCCGTTGGGACTTGAATCACTGAAATACCACTTTTCTTCACATAGCGTTTCGCTTCATCGGTTCCATGAGGGATCGCGATAAAGTTTCCCATATAAACAGAAACCAATTCGTTCCGTTCAATCATCGCATCGATATAGCCTGCTTCCACACAGCCAGCATCTACTAAAAGCTGCCCGCTCGCACGAATCGCTTCTTCCTTGTTGGCATATTTCTGGTCTAATAAAATCATTTCTGGCTTTAATTCCATTTTTAGTTCCCCCCGATTTTTTTTGCTTTCGCTAGTTTTCCCGAATCTCTTTGACAAATAAAGAGCTTAACAATTGATAGATGATTTCTTTATTGCCAAATTTGTAGATTTCAGTATTCAGATCACTCTCGATCACTGAGCTGCTGATTTTTCCTAATAGGCTTTGTTGGCTCTCCGGCATTGGATCAGGTGCGAGTAATAACAACACCCTGGTAAGTTCAATGCTTTTTTTATCCATTCCTTGAATCAAAAATTTCTGGTCCAAGTCGTAGATCGTAAATAATGGCTCTTTGACATGTGCATCCGCACAGTGGAACAACGCAAAATTGGTCTTTGGCACCCCGATCGGCGCCACTAAATAACGCTTGATCACTTTATCCGTCACCAATTTCGCATCCGAAACGATCGTGCCCTGCAACTGTTCGATGATCTCATCTAACGTCAACTCGATCGTTTCTCGTGCAGACACCTGCTTCACGTCAAAGTTCTGCAATAAGCTATTGGCTATCCGCATCGTCTCATAAATTTCATCAAAGGCTTCACTCGGCTCTTGTTCAGGCTCATCTGCTCGTTCGTTGGCTTTTTCTGGATGTAAGGTTTGGATGTACTCTTTGATTTCTTTGATTTCGTCATCCAATAATAGCGGTGAGATGACTTTGTAAGGCAAATGAAACCCTGGTAAAAAGACGGTCGCTAAAATCAAATCATAACTTTTATAATCCAACTGATTCATTTCTGAAATCTTGGCGACCTGTACTTTTTGGATCTCATTCAGATACTTATGGATACGGCTTTCTAAAATACGAGCTGTACCGATCCCGCTGGAACACAGGACCAAGGCAGACAATGCGCGTCCACTCGGATGCCGTTCCAACGATGTCGCAAAATGGATCACGACATAGCCTAATTCATCCGCAGTAAATTGATGATCCGGAAAAACAACCGCTAATTCTTTGATGATCGCTGTCGTCAACGCCTGATACTTATCACGAATTTTTTGCAGCAGCGGATTGTTTGCCCCTTGAATGACCGTCAGATTTCGCTTCAATGCCGCAGACATGTGTGCAGATAGATCTGTAAACAGCTGTTCATCTTTGCGAAAATCAATCTCCGTCGTTTCGGAAACCAGTCGGATCAATTCTTTGATCTTATACGAAAGCTCTACATCAAAACTATCAATAAAGATATTTTGCGGTCTCTTATAATTCACACCTTCGAGCTGAAAGGCAAAGAAACGAACTTCCTGCGGCGGTATGGACTGTTTGATCGTTGTCGCCACTTTGATCATGATTTGACTAGCAATCTGCATGCTTTCAGGTTTTGCCTTGTTCTCTTGTTCAACTTCCACGAATCGTTCTTCCATCATGCGATCAATAGATAATGCCAGTAAGATCAGCACACGCTGCAGCTGATTATCTGTGACTTGCTCAAACGCCTGCTGTGACACCTGTTCGAGAATTGTTCGTGACAGCAGTAAGTTTGACCGACTCAATAAATTTAAAAAGAAGCTGTCGGTAGTCACCGTCTCATCTTCTAATGAATCGATGTATTGAAAGAAATCAAATTCACTCACGCCGTTGTAGATCAAATTGCTCAATAACTGTCGTCGCTGTTTCTCTCGACCTTCGATGCGAATCCCGCGACCCTTTAATCGTTTCAACTCCAAGCGGTAATCAATCAAACTTTTTTCAATAGCGGACAAATCAGAAGTAATCGTCGCAGGACTTACTTTAAAGTCGATCGCCAACCCTTCGATCGTTTCTTCCTCATCCATCAATAATAAGGAACAAACAATCGCGCTTTGACGCTGCACGTTGTCCGTAAACAACTCCTCCTGCTTTTCCGTCAACTGCTGCTGCAGCCGCTCCAGATTCACTGACTCTCCCACGATTCGATACCCTTCCCCTCGTGGTTTGATGATCTGGATATCCTGTGATTTGATCGTTTTTTCAATGCTTGATATTTCTCGATAAACCGTCCGTTTGCTGACTTGTAAAATGTCTTGCAACTCTTCTGGTGTAATGCCATTCGGATAATCTAATAAAAGGGAAAGTATCTTTTTTTCGCGAATCGAAAAATACACAATATCTCCTCCAATACTTTCAAAAGGGTAAAAGCAGTGAGAATCCTCACTGCTTTAAGAGTAATACGATTCTGTATAAAAGACTACTTATTTCCTTAAATTTTGAATGACTTTGTCATATTTTTCTGAAGCGACCAGATCCGTCAAAGGCACATGTGTTGCGCTTGGTGCTTGTTGCTCTGCTTTGAGGGTTTCATCGTCGTTCGTGATGATCAACGCATTTGTTTCATCCTTCAATGCATGGATCGGTTCGACTGCAACAGGATAAACCAAGTTGTTGTCCTTCAATAATTTTTTCAAGATCGTTGCGCCCATATTGGCAGATCCTTTTACTTGATCGTATCCAAAGACAATGTGATCGACTTTTGAATAGTCGGCTACGCCTTGTACCACATCATCTGTCAGCGGCTTTTTTTCGCTGTCACCCGTTGGTTCATTCGATAAGCGTTCAACGATTTCATCGTAGCGTGGTGAATTCATGAAGTTTTCTACTTGAACGAACGTTGCACTCGGTGCTTTTTGTGACGCACGTTCATGTAATTCTTCCTGTGTAACGATCAACGCATTCGGATCATCTGTCAAGTTGTTGATTGCTGAGTTCGATACTGGCAAGGATAAGCCTGCTTTTTTCACCTTGTCGCGTAGAACAGAAGCACCCATGGCACTTGATCCCATTCCGGCATCACAAGCAAAGATAATCTTGTTGACCGTACCAAACATTTCTTGATTTTCAGATTTCACTGCGCCTTGGCCTTTGCTTTGTGCTTTCGCACCCGCAACAGCTGCCTGAGTCGCTGCTAAATCGTCTTCTTCACTGTTGTCTGACTTGATAATGATCATAGCGACTAAGAATGAAACGGCACACCCGACGACAATCCCTGCTAAGTTGGCAAAGATTGCATTCGGCGGTGTCATCGCCATGATCGCGATGATCGAACCTGGTGATGCAGCTGCTCGTAATCCGGCACCTAACAATTGGAACGTAAATGTTCCGGCAACCCCACCTGCCATAACGGCTAGGAATAAAAGAGGTTTCATCATTACATATGGGAAGTAAATTTCATGGATCCCACCTAAGAATTGGATAATGATCGCGCCTGGTGCAGAAGATTTCGCCGCACCCTTGCCAAAGAATGTAAAGGCTAATAAGATTCCTAGACCTGGTCCAGGGTTTGCTTCTAATAAGAATAGGATTGATTTTCCAGATTCTGCTGCTTGTTCAATTCCAAGCGGTGTCAAGATTCCATGATTGATCGCGTTGTTTAAGAACAAGATCTTCGCAGGTTCAATAAAGATATTTGCCAGTGGCAACAAGTGCATGTTGATGATTGATTCAACACCTGCAGCCATTAAATGTGTAGCCCCTTGAACGACTGGGCCGATTGCATAGTACCCGACGATCGCTAACGCGAACCCGATCAATCCAGAAGAAAAGTTGTTGACCAGCATTTCAAATCCGGCTTTGATTTTTTCTTGGAAAGCGTCATCAAATTTTTTGATACACCAACCACCTAAAGGCCCCATCATCATCGCTCCGATAAACATTGGAACGTCTGATCCGACAATAACACCCATTGCTGCGATTGCCCCTACAACTGCCCCACGTTGACCATGTACCATGCTGCCGCCTGTATAAGCGATTAATAATGGCAATAAATAAGAAAGCATTGGTCCAACTAATGTAGCCAGCTGTTCATTTGGAAAATAACCATCTGGGATAAACAGCGCTGTAATAACCCCCCACGCGATAAAGCCTCCAATATTCGGCATTACCATCCCTGACAAGTGACTTCCGAGACGCTGAACTTTCGCCTTAAGACCACTTTTCTGTCTAGTAGCTTCCATTTCTTTTTCCTCCTTAAGAAATAATTTAAAATGATTTCGTTTACATATTTATCATAGCGCCTCCAGTATCCGCTTTCAATGAAATGTAGATAGAGCTTTGGCACAGAAGTTTGTGACAACATTAAAAAGCCGTTCATCCGATAGATAAACGACTTTTCTCTACTTATTAAATTTGCCGCGAAGTCCACGTTTGACAACATCTAAAAATCCTAATGAACGTACCATGTGGTCTGGATCAACGTACTCACGAATCGCACGCAACACTTTTTTAGGTTCTTTAGAGGCAAACGAATAGGTCCCGCTTTTTTTCGTTTGGATCGCATAACGGGGAATCCATTTTCCTTTGAATACCACTGAAGCGATAACATAATCTACTTCTTCCCAAGGAATTTGAACGAATTTTCGAGCATCACGATTGTTGTAAAATTCAAAGCCTTTATCACCAATCATGATTTTACCGTAATCTGCAATTCCTAAGTATGAGGTAGCATCGATCGTCAAATCGACCTTTGTATTGATTGACTGAACCATTAGATCTACTCCATTTCCATATATGTATCTGCTTTTATTATCTTTATTGTACACTTATTAAGAAAAAAATGCTCGGGCAAGCCCGAGCATTTTAACGATTGACTTTCTTACATAATACCTAATACGTGTAAGCCAACACCGACTACGAACAAACCAAGAATGATGATGATTGGAGAAACTTTTTTCTTCAATAACCACATGCAAAGCAATGTTAATAGTAATGCAGCAAGACCAGGAATTAATTGATTTAAGTTGTCTTGTAATGTTGTTACTTTATTACTGTCTAACGCTAAACCTGATGCTTGTTGAGAGAGTGCTTCTTTGATTCCTTGAGCACCAGCAGGCAATTTATCCCATTCAATGTAAGCACCTTTGTCCAATTTAACAGTAGAAACAACTGGTGTAAACTTCACATTTACCCATCGTTGAACTAAGGAACCTAGTACGAACATACCAAGGATAGATGCACCTTTAGTAACTTTTTGTAATAATCCGCCTGAAAGGTCATCTGTGATTTTAGAACCGGCACGGTAACCGAATTCTTGTGTATACCACATAAATGCCCAACGGATAATGTTCCAAGCAAGGAAGAAAATGATTGGTCCTAAGATATTTCCAGCAAGCGCTAGAGATGCACCTAAGGCACCTAACATCGGACGTACAGTAAACCAGAACACTGGGTCACCAACACCGGCTAGAGGTCCCATCATACCAACCTTAACCCCTTGGATCGCTACGTCATCAACAGGTGCGCCATTTGCACGTTCTTCTTCAAGTGCAAGTGTCACTCCGATGATTGGTGATGCGATATATGGGTGAGTATTAAAGAATTCTAAGTGACGTTGCATTGCTAGAATGCGGTCTTCTTTAGTTTTGTATAATTTTTTGATTGCTGGCAACATTGCGTAACACCAGCCACCATTTTGCATACGTTCATAGTTCCAAGAACCTTGAATGAAGGTAGAACGCCATGCAACGGCTAAACGATCTTTTCTCGTTAATTCGATTTTTTCTGCCATTTTATTTCTCCTCCTTCAAGATTAATAATCATTCAAAATGTCGCCTAATGGGTCACCTGTATTGCCTCCGCCGCCATTAGATGAACCGCCACCAGTTTCTTGTAGGTTCAAGTAAATCAAAGCGAATGCAACTGCGATAACACCCAGTGCGATCAATGTTAATTCAGAAATAGCTGCAACGGCAAAACCGATTGCGAAGAATGGCCATACTTCACGTGTAGCCATCATGTTGATAACCATTGCATAACCAACGGCAACAACCATACCACCACCGATAGCCATACCATCAGTTAACCATGCAGGCATAGATTCTAAGAATCCACGTACAGTGTCAGCTGGGATAACTAATAATGCAGCAGCAGGAATAGCGATACGAACACCTTGCATACATACTGCGATAAGATGCCACATTTCAACTTTGCGCATTTCACCTTTTTCAGCAGCCGCATCCATAAAGTGAACGATCGGCACAGCTAAAGTACGAACGATCATTGTTAAGAACAATCCAGCTACAGCTAGTGGAACTGCGATTGCGATGGCTGAAGAAACACCTTTCACTCCTTGACCACCCAAAACTAAAATAATTGCAGATGCAACAGATGCCAATGCAGCATCCGGTGCTACGGCAGCCCCGATGTTTGCCCAACCTAAGGCGATCATTTGCAATGAACCGCCAAGAACGATCCCTGCTGATAAGTTACCAGTCACTAGACCGATTAATGTACATGCTACTAACGGTTGATGGAATTGGAATTCATCTAAGATTCCTCCCATACCGGCTAGAAAAGCAACGATTACTACTAATACCATTGAAATACCAGACATTATAAGCCCTCCTATTTAAGTTAATTATGTTGCTTAAGCGTTTTTCAATTCATTTTTTGCTTTGTTAAGAATTTCGTCCATGTTGTCTTTAGAATCATTTGGCACTTTACGTACATCAAATTTGATTCCTTTTGCTTTCAATTTCTCGAAAGTATCAACATCTTCTTGCCCCATTGACAATACTTTACTTACTACGACTTTCCCAACTGAGTGAGCCATTGATCCAACATTGATTTCTTTAATATCAACGCCGCCTTCAACCGCACGCAATACATCTTCAGGATTTTCAAATAGTAACAACGCTTTGGTATTTCCGAAACGAGGGTCTTTTGAAATCTCGATCATTTTTTCGATAGGGATAACGTTTGCCTTAACACCTGGAGGAGCAGCTTGTTCGATCAATCTCTTACGTAGATCGTCTTTTGCTACTGCATCTGAAACAACGATGATCCGGTTAGGGCCTGTTGTTTTTGTCCAAGCTGTTGCCACTTGTCCATGTAATAAACGAGAATCGACACGAGCCAACACAAATTTAATGTGTCCATCACCAAGTACGGTTCCTTCTGGAATTGTACCTGTTGGTTGTCCACCTTCTGCTGCAGCTACTGGAGCTGTTTCAGCTGGTTCTAATTCTTCAGGACGGATTCTAACGCCTTCTTTAGCTGTACCTAAAATGTGTGCAGCAATTTCATGCGCAGTTTCCATAGAGAAACGTGAAGCATACGCTTCGATCAACATTGGTAAGTTCATACCAGCAACGATTGCCCACTTGTCTTTGTGTTCTTCAAACAAGCTGTTTGCTTGGTTGAATGGAGTGCCACCCCAAAGATCTACTAAGAACAATACTTCGTCTTGGTTTTCGAAAGAGGCGATTGCTTCTTTCATTTTTGCCTTAACATCATCAGGTCCTTCACTTGGCATCAAAGTAACAGCTTTGACGTTTTCTTGTTCTCCAAAGATCATCGCTCCGGATTGCAAGATACCATTCGCGAATTCACCATGACTGGCAATGATAATTCCTACCATCTTCATACCTCCTACTATTATTGTTACAGCTCAAAATATAAATAAGTTCTAAAAAAACCTGTAACCAAAATTATTTTACTGCAGCATCTTCTCTTTTTTGATCAATTGCATCAGATCTGTTTTTCGGTCTGTCGGCACTTGGCGAATTTCCAATTCGATTCCTGCTTCTGACAACTCAAGGAAACATCTCACATCATCATTATCTATGGAAATAAAATTGGTGATCATTTTCTTTCCTTCGCTGAATCGCATGCCGCCGATATTGACCGCTTTCAAATCAACACCTAGTTCGACGACCTCCACCACATCTTGCGGAGAGGCAAACAGCAGCATGATCTTCATTCCATCAAACAATTGATCTCGATACACTTCAACCAGTTTTCTTTTAGTGACGACATTGGACCTGATTCCTGGTGGTGCGGCTTGTTTTAGGAGAAACTTACGCAACTCATCGTTGGCAACCTCGTCGCTGACAACTAAGATACGCTCGATTCCTGTTGCTTTAGACCAAACAGTCGCTACCTGACCGTGAATCAAACGATCATCGATACGAGTGAGTCGAATATCCATTACCATCCCACCACCTCCTGCTACTACAAGGCTCAAATGCTAAAAGACTTGTGCTACATTTGAGTACAGTGTGACACACAGTACTCACTTATAATAAAGCAAGTGCCGTGCCAAGATACACTACTAAAGAATTCTTTATTTATCGCGTTTCAAACGATACACAAAAAAGGATACAGTAGACTGTATCCTTTTTTGTGTATTATTTATACAATGATTTCTTCATTATTTTTAAGTAATTGATAGATATAGTATCGTTCTGAAGTAGGGATCGTGATACGCAGTTGGCTTTCTAGTTCGTTCAAGCCGCGATTCATCACAACATTGTCCGTTACCGTTTGATAAATCCGCTTTGATTCCTCGTCGATTTTCAACGGTTGTTGTAGGATTCCTCGCTCGATCGTTCCAGCCATGTGCATTACAAAATTGACAATCAATGCATAGTCAGAAGAATCGCCGTTACTTTTGATCACTGTATTAGCCAGTCGCCACAGTGGATCGATCAATTTATTTGGATTGATGAACGTAAAGCTCTCTTCCATGAATTTCACACACAATTCCCGTGCTTTATTCGCATCAAGGACGACTTCTTCTTGTTCAGACAGATCATTTTCCAATAATAGCTCATCCAATATTTGATCGGCTTTTTGATTGATAAATTTTTCCATCGGAATATAGGGCGCACCGATTTTCGGGTCCATGATCCCGGTCGTTGCTAATATTTTAAATTCTTCCTTGAATCCCGGCACCTTGCTTTTGATATCTGCCACAGCCAATGTCAGCACTTCAATATGCTTCAAATTCCGCTGTTTCAACGGGCGCTCGATGATTTCTTTTAATCGTTTGGCCGTTCCTTCTCCCGAAGCACAAATAGCGAGGATCGCTTGCTTTTCGTGGGAATCATTTTTTTCCTGTACTACATGGCCATAGCCGCGAAAGCCTTGTAGGGAATCGTATAGCTCATCGACTCCTGATCCAAGAACACTTGATTTGCGAGCCGCTTCAATCAGCAACGGTGTCGTCACCATATCCAGGGTGCACACGTCGATACCGGTATCTTTTCGGATTTCTTCATTAAAGGTAGCCAATGATCCCATGTCCACCATGATGAGTACGCCGCTGCCTTC
This sequence comes from Enterococcus sp. 12F9_DIV0723, assembly GCF_002174375.1. Taxonomy (NCBI): domain Bacteria; kingdom Bacillati; phylum Bacillota; class Bacilli; order Lactobacillales; family Enterococcaceae; genus Enterococcus; species Enterococcus sp. 12F9_DIV0723. The sequence goes on from NZ_NIBK01000001.1 coordinate 2,437,285, forward strand.
GTCGATCTGCGACACTGCTTCCCGCATTTTTTCGTAGGCAACTCGCGGATGCATGTCTAGCGGCATATCCACTGCGATGATATTGGATACATCCAGCAACTCTCGAACCACTTGGGCCATGGATGTAGCGGTGCTGTTTCCATGCGCCGCGACGACGACGCCGATTTTCCCTGCAGATTGGTCTTCTCTTAACGACACCAGTAAAACGGTCAAATAATAATCTTCGCTATCTGGAATGATCACCTGAAATTCATTTTCGACTAAGCGTCGGATCTCTCGTGCAACCGCAAACTCGGTCGGATAGTCCTTCGCCATTTCTCGAATATTGGCATTTGTCTCACGAGTTTCTCCCACGTGTATTTTCTTTAAAAAGGAAGAAATATGGAGACTCATCGCATAAATAAAGTTTTGCTGAAAATGAGTGTCTAAACGTTCACTCACCAGCACGGCGATTTTATTGCTGATGTCTATCACACGCTTATCCACAAATTCTGTCAAACGTGTTTCTGTATCGAAGGTAAAGCCATGATTCTTGTAAAAGGATTTCAAGTGGACATTGATATCGGTAGAGATAAAGTGATTGATCGTCTCTTGATCCAGACCTTCCGTCTTCAACAACGCCGCTTTATCACCGATGATGTCGTATAGATTATAGGGCAATTCGTAAGTATCTGTTTTGATCAATTCATCGATCTCATTTGGCGTAACCACCATTTCTGGCTCCAAATACGGTGAGATATCTGTCGTCTTGATCCGGTCAGCAGAAAGCTGAACAAGTCCTGCTTTGATCCCCTCAGTCAAGTCATTCAAAGTAATATGAATTTCTTCCTGCATCATATGATTCATAAACCCTCGTGCACAGATCAATTGTACATTCGACTTCAATTGTCCGACATTCCCATAGGAAACGCTGCCCAGCAAAGCTTTTACAACATCTTCCGACAAAGTGATCTTTCGCTGGATTCGATTAGCTTCCATCGCCACCATCACACGAACCAAATCTAGCTGTTCTGATGCGGGGCGGCTGCTGAAGGCTGGCATTTGGATATTGATTGGAATACGTCGAACAAAGGTATCCAACAGTGCAGAATGCGGGTCTTCCGTCGTTGCACCGACGATCCGAACATTCGCAAACCGATTTTTCCCACTCTCTCCCAGTCGACTATAGGTGCCATGATCCATAAAGTAGAAAATCATTTCCTGTCCTTCTGGCGGCAGTCGGTGAATCTCATCTAAAAACAGCATGCCGCCGTCCGCCTGTTGGATCAATCCATCCTTTTCACTGTCCGCTCCCGTGAAGGCACCCTTCTCGTAACCGAAGAGGTGGCTCATCAATAACTCTGGGTTGTTTGCGTAATCGGCACAGTTAAAGACGACCAGCTCTCGTCCAGTCTCCACCACACCTTCCGTTTGCGCAAACTGAAACATCGCGTGGGCAAAGAAGGTTTTACCTGATCCTGTAGGTCCAGTGATCAAACAATTCAATCCGCGAGGGGGGTATAATATAGCCGCTTTGGCTTGCTCGACAGCATTTCTCATACTGCCCGTCGATCCTATGATCTGAGTAAAGACGTTGCCTGTGTTTTGATGCAGGATCTTTTTCTCAGGCGGCTCGACAACTTTTTTCTTTATGTGAGTGGTTTCTGTATCAAACGACATTTCTCCTGATTGATCTGAAACAAAATAGCGAACAGGTCTGCCTTCACTTTTACTCAATTGACCCTCTTTAACAAGAAGATTCAGATCCTTACTAGCATTTGTCCGTTGAATATCCAATGAATCTGCTACGTCTTTCGTTGTTACATTTGCATTTTCCAAAACGAAGCGATAAATGCGGTCAATCCGTCGTTCCATTCAGTCACCTTCTTTATTAGTGTATTCCCTATTACCAATCATCTATAGTTTTTATTAAAAAGTCAAACATTTCGATATAAAATAATACACTATATTTTTTAAATTTGAAAATTTATGGGTTTTTCGGAAAAATGCCTTAACTTAATTTTAAGCTTTTTTATCATTTATTATTCCTTTTCTAGTAAAAGTGCGTCCCTATTCCGTGTTTCTTCTATTATATAGGAGCGATCGTCTTCTCTAATAAAAAAAACTAGCCAAGACAGGAATTCTGTCTTGGCTAGTTTCTTGATACTTACATCAATGCAGTTATAAAGGTAATGGCTCCTAAAAATACACCTGGAACATTTGCGATGATGATCGGGTAATCTTTTTTCTTTTGCATAGACGCGTAGATCACCCAAAAAATACAGTTGACCATCGCCACCATTGGTTGAATGGGATTCCCTTTGTCCCCCGCCAAATTATTCATGATCTGTGGGATGTAAGATACATACATCAGTACGGATAGCACCGACGCGATCCTCCCAAAAATTTGTACTGTTCGTTCTTTCTTATTCACAAAAAACACCTCATACTTCTTTCACTATTAAAATAGTACCTTAACTTGTGAAAAGAAGCGAAAAAAAAGCCCTGACCCTGAAAATCAGGATTAGGACTTCGAATGTCTTATGCTTCTTGAGCGACTGGGTATACAGACACTTGTTTTTTGTCGCGACCTTTACGTTCGAAACGTACTACGCCGTCAACTTTAGCAAACAATGTGTCATCGCCACCGATACCTACGTTTACACCAGGGAAAATTTTAGTACCACGTTGGCGATAAAGAATAGATCCACCAGTAACAGTTTGACCGTCAGCACGTTTAGCACCTAAACGTTTTGACTCTGAGTCACGTCCGTTAGAAGTTGAACCGCCACCTTTTTTGTGGGCGAATAATTGTAAGTTCATATTCATTAACATGAGCTGCACCTCCTATGATTTAGATTCTGTTTGGACTTCCATGAAATCCAAATACTCAGTTTCGATTGATTGCAAGCCTAACAATAAATGTTCTAGCAAGATTTGCGAGATATTCATCTGCTCTTGTGTCATGGAATCATCCAGATTCAACACGACATGAAGATAACCACCTTCATCATCGTTGGTCTCGATGTTCGGAATGACACCTGCCAGTGCATCCAGACTATTTACTGTACTGATCGCCAACGCGGAAACGGCAGAACATACGATATCGCTACCGTAAGGGCCTGCTTCGGCATGACCTGTCAGGGTAAATTCGCTGATTTGACCTGCATGATTTCGAGTGAATGTACCTTTGATCAACTTAGGCACCTTCTTTTTTTATGCTTTGATTGAGTCAATAACAACTTTAGTGTAAGGTTGACGATGACCTTGTTTACGGTGTGAATGTTTTTTAGGTTTGTATTTGAAAGTAACGACTTTCTTTTGTTTGCCGTGTTTTTCAACAGTTCCTTCAACAGTTGCACCTTCAACGATAGGAGCTCCTACTTTCGTAGATTCGCCGCCTACTAAAACAACTTGGTCGAAGACAACTTTTTCTCCAGCTTCAGCGTCTAATTTTTCAATGTAGACTGCTTGACCTTCTTCAACTTTGATTTGTTTACCGCCAGTTTTGATGATTGCGTACATGCTTGTGGCACCTCCTTATAATAGATACTTAGACTCGCCATCCCAAGTGACCGAAGTACTTAATAACTTGTTCTGCGCGGTTGTAGCTGTGGGTTCCACAATTACAACATTCATAGTTTACTAAAAAAGATAGGCCAAGTCAATGATTAATTATTGACGGGTGGGCTGCTTTTTTCTACTATTAGAAGGACGATAAAGTGAGGTGGCAAAAATGGAGTATCCAAAAGAGCTTGTCGATTTAGTGGCAACACGTTCCGAAGGGTTCCAGCTTGAGGGATTTATGGCAGGTCAAGGACCTCGTCATCCAAAATTAATGCTGCTGGGTGAAGCGCCTGGTCGGAACGAAGTCGTGAATCATATCCCCTTTTCTGGAGCTGCTGGAAAAGAATTGATCCAAGCGATGACAGCTATCGGGCTTACTCGGGAAAACACCTATATCACCAGTGCGGTCAGAAGCCGCCCCTATAAGATCGTCGAACGGATCAACAAGCGGACAAAAGAACCTGAGACCGTGTACCCTAATCGAACACCGACAAAAAAAGAGATTCTGGCTCATGCCCCGATCTTGGACTATGAACTGTCGGTGATCCAGCCAACGATCATTGCAACATTAGGCAATATCGGTTTGCAACGGCTGCTCGGACCCAAATGGCAGATCAGCGAACGCCATGGCGACGTCTATCGGGGACCTGTTTTAGAATTGACCGCCGACCAAAACAACTACCAACAGTCAAAACAAGCATACACCGTTCTCCCACTTTTCCATCCCGCGGCAGTGTTTTACAACCGTAAGTTGAGTGAGACGATCACGGAGGACTGGGCCTTATTAGGAAACCTACTAGAGAAAGAGGAAAAATAATGCGCAATGAAATGATGTACCGACCAATAATCAATGAAGATATTCTGCACTATTTACGAACCGAACAGAAGCAACTGACTGGATCACTGGGTGACTTAGAAGCACTTGCCCATGAGAATGGCGTGCCGGTGATTCCCCACGAGACAGTTGTCTTCTTGCAATTTTTACTGAAGCAAAAACAACCAAAGAGAGTCCTAGAGATTGGGACAGCCATCGGATTTTCTGCCAGCTTAATGGCTGAATCCCTTGGGAAAGAAGCAAAGATCACAACGATCGATCGCTTCCCGGTCATGATCGAAAAGGCCAAAGCAAACTTTGAAAAACTGGGCTTGGCAGACCAAGTGACTTTATTAGAAGGCGATGCAGCAGACATTCTCAGCACGTTGGAAGGTCCCTATGATTTTATTTTCATGGACAGTGCTAAATCAAAATACATTGCCTTCTTACCTGAATGTCTGCGACTTCTATCAGACGATGGCGTCCTGATGGTGGATGATATTTTCCAAGCAGGTACCGTCTTGCAGCCGATCGAGGACATCCCTCGCAAGAACCGGGCGATCCATCGTCATTTGAATGAATTTTTAGAGGTGGTCACCACTTCTCCTGAACTTACTTCTACGCTGCTTCCGTTAGGGGATGGCGTGGCACTGATCTCAAAAAACAACTAATACATTTGGCGGAAATTTGAAACTTTTTTGAATTTCTGCCTTTTTACTTGTACATCAAGAAAATCGGCGTACACTAGGGAACTGAAATGGAGGAATTGCCTGTGAAGAACAAAAAAATTTGGGGCGCCCTAGCAATTCTATTAGTGTGTATTCTCGGATTGATCCTATTCGAAACAAAAGACCGCGTGCATGCATCAAAAAGTTCGACTGACCCCTTGCCAATACCGGCACCAGTCATCATGGTTCCCGGTACAAATGGAGATGTCAATCGATTTGACAGTCTCGTTGATTCGTTAAAACAGACAGAAAAAAATGTCGATGAAATAAAAATCACGGTCAACAAGGATGATTCCATCACCTCTTCAGGGCGTTTTACAAAAAAGACAAAGCGTCCCATCATCGCTGTTGCTTTCGAGGACGGAACAGACCCCTCCTTGCCGAAACAATCACGCTGGTTCCAAAAGGCATTAGAATACGCGGAAAAATCATATACCTTCAACACCTATGATTACTTGGGCTATTCCAATGGCGGACTGATCATCACCGGATACTTGGAAAACGAGCAAAAGAGCAACGATCCTGCACTTTCACACTTGATCACGCTTGGGTCCCCTTATAACGATACGTCTTGGGAGTACAATGACGACAGCGCGACCTTTACAAAACCAAAGGTCGAAAGCGACTTATTGAAATACTATTTAAAAAATAAACAAAACATCCCAAAAAACATCACCGTCTACAACATCGCCGGCAATTGCGGCGAACAGAACACAGATATGACGGTCCCATTGACTAGTGTATTGGCCGGGCGCTTGATATACGGCGACAGTGAGACATACAAAGAAATCATTGTGGACGAGCAAGCTGATCACGGATCTCTGGTCGAAAATCCAAAAACCTTGAAGCTGATCAAAGAATATCTCTTTGAATCAGTAAAATAACGAATTAGGATTGACATTCAAGGGTAGTTTTTCTATAATAGCAATTGTTGCAAAACTACTGTCACAGTAGCTCAGCTGGATAGAGCATCCGCCTTCTAAGCGGACGGTCGGGGGTTCGAATCCCTCCTGTGATGTACATTCAGCAAAAAAATCTGTTCGTTGACCTAAAAATCAACGAACAGATTTTTTTATTTCTCTGAAGCAGACAGTTCTTTCACATCCAAAGTGTTCCACCGGTCTCACAGGTAACACAAGGGATCAACCAACGCTTTTCTCTGACTTGACTATAAAACTGGCGATCCCTCCTTCTTAGACGGAGAAGCCCATCCGTTCCTTCACCTTCAACATATTTTCTCTGCTAGTCATTTTTTCTAATAATAAGAAGGCGACATCCAATGACGTTTCTGGTGAAGAGGAGGTGATGATGTTCCGATCTTCGACGATCCTCTCTTCTCTTTTGACTTTCACGCCCATTTCTTCCATCTGGTCTTGCCGCGGATTATTTTTGAAGCGATACGTCGTGCCGAAACGATCCTTTAGCACACCGCTTTTTGCGACAGCTAGGGAGGCCACGCAAATCGAAGCAATGGGTTTGTTTTTTTGATCAAACCAGCGAATAACTGATAGAAATTCTTCATTGAACGCGTCCTTATAGAAGCCGGTTTCTTCAAAACCGCCGGGTATCGCCAACGCATCAAACTCTTCCAACTGAATCTCCTTCAGTTGTTTCATGGGGATACATGAGTAGCCCCACGTACACGCTAAGGTTGGATGCATCCCCACCGAAACGAGTGAAGTTGTTCGATCGCCCTCAAATAAATTCCACCCAAAAACATCTGTAAATACACTGGCCTCATAGGATTCGAAGCCGTCGGCCAAAAGCAATAAAATTTTCTTCATGAGTGATCCTCCTTTTGTTCTACTTATGATAATGTAGAATTCCAAGATATTACAGTTGATTTATAATGTGTTTTTGCAAAAGATCTTTATTATTTAAGGGAAATCAACTAAAATAGCTAAAAAAAGAAAGGCGTGCATTCAATGGATGAAACGGATAAAAAAATTCTCGCATTGTTACAAAAAAATGCCCGAATGTCCTATAGTGAGATTGCCCAAAAAGTCGCTTTGAGCGCCCCTGCCGTAAAGGAACACATCACAAAATTAGAGGACAAAGGAATCATCGAAAAATATACCATCAACATTAATTATAAAAAAATCGAAAAAAGCCTTACCGCTTTTATTTTGTTTGAAACGGTCAATTGTCAAGCTTTCCGTGAATTTTGTACGGACCATCCCCTCGTGCTGGAAAATTATCGGCTCGCGGGCACCTTCAGTTATTTAGCCAAAGTCATCGCCGCGGACATGGAAGAGCTGGAACAATTCATTGACGAGACGATGGCATTCGGCCGTCCTTCTACACATCTCGTTTTTTCTTCATCAACAAATGATTTCAATGACATCAAAAAAACGCTAGAGACCTAGTCTCCAGCGTTTTCCTTTTGTTCTCTTTTATTCTTTTACTGCTTTTGGTGCCACAAGCAATGCGCACATAGCGATGCCCAATACGATGAATAGGACTGCACCGATCACGTTGCCTTTTGTCAACATTGCAAAGGCGATCGTTCCGAAAAGACTAGCAACAGTCAAGACGATGCCTGATTTTTGGATCCCTGTCAATTTGGCGAATGAATTTCTAAAACCAATCGTCAATAATAAAGAGCCTGCAAATGAAGCGATACCAAAAATAATGTGCCCAATCAAGATAAGATTTTCCATGTTTCCACCTCCCCCGTCCACTATACTAGAAAGACAAAAAGAAGACGAAAGTTGTGCTTACGTTTTTTCGTCTTAACGAACCTTCGACTTACGGTTTTAACAGGACCTTTCCGATGCTTTTGCCTGTCTCGAGAAATTCATGGGCTTGTTTTCCCTCTGATAATGGAAAAATAGTCGGTTCGCTGATGGCGATCTTTTTTTCAATGAAATAGTTGAACAATCGTTGGCTGCGCATTTTCCGTTCTTCGTAACTTGTTAGGTAATCCCACAGATCTCCCGTTAACAGGCTTTTAGATTCCGACATTAATTCGACGGGGTCGATGTTTACCGGGTCGCCTCCTGCCATCCCGAAAAAGACGACTTTTCCTCGATGCTGGATCAAATCGAAACTCTGTTGGATCGTGGAGCCGACACCGTCATAGGCAGTAGCAAAGGCGCCGATCACGGACTCGATCCAAGAATTTTCTCGACTCGGAAAGACATGCTTGACGCCATGAGACAAAGCCAACGCTTGCTTTTCAGTCGAGGAAGCAGAGCCGTACACCTCGACACCGTCCGCGACTAACATTTGCGAAAGAATCTGACCGACTCCGCCGCTGATCCCAGTGATAAACACTTTTTCACCGGGCGCATTTTCCCCCAGATCATGTGCCAAAAAATCAGCCGTCATTCCTTGCAGACCGATGCTTGCGGCTAATTTGCTGTCGACGCCTTTTGGCAGTTGAATCACTTGTTCGCTGGGAACAGCGACATACTCGGCGTTCGCAAAAGGAACATCGACAAACAATACGGTCTCTCCGATTTTTTGACTGGACACCTTGGCGCCGATCTCCACGACAACGCCTGCCCCTTCATACCCATTGATGTAGGGTTCGTGCTTTTCAATGTGGTATTCCCCGCGGCGACGGTAAATATCAGCAAAGTTCAACCCGATATACTCTACTTTTACCAATACTTCCTCTTCCTTCAGAATAGGCGCAGGGAGTTCGCCATATTGCAGAACTTCGCTGCCGCCAAAGGTTTCAAAATACAGTGCCTTCATGGTCAACAACTCCTTCGATCATTTTTTCAAATATACTATGACGCGCGTTTTTCAGCAAAGAATCCGATTGCATTTCACTAGGCCCTCTGATAAATTTGAAGGATCACAAGAATAGAAGGGAGTTAAAAAAATGAAGCTAGTCACATTGCCGCAAGCGTTGTCCGTGTATCAAGTCGCTGACTTAAAAACCATCGACGTCACACAACAGCCGCTCTTCATAGGCGTCACAGACGAAGAAATCTCACTCGTTTCTGCCACCGACCACGTTCCTGCTGATACGCTCAATCGGGAGGATGATTGGCGAGGTCTCAAGATCGAAGGCGTTTTAGATTTTAGCCTGGTAGGAATCTTGGCAAAAATCGCTTCTTTGCTGGCCGACGCTCAGATCAGCATTTTCGCGATCTCTACGTACAATACGGATTATATTTTAATCAAATCTGATTGTTACGACGATGCCGTTGCCGTTTTACAAGAAGGCGGCTATACGGTCGTGAAGTAAAAGGAGCAGCTCTCTGCTCTTTTTTTTGTGGAATTATCATTTTTTTCCTTTTCTGGTCCTTCAGCCGAACAAAAATAGGACTTTGGTTGGACGTAACGGAGGCCTTTTTCTTTTATTATGAGAGTGTAGTAATAAATCGAAAAGAAAAACGACGAGCACCGACAAGAAACGACAAGCAACTTTGGGGGAGATTCGTTGATTGGACTATGTGCCGCAACAATTCGAGGAGGAACGAATATGAAAAAAAATAGGTTGGATATCACCGTGTTGATTTTAGGGATCGCTTGTATCGGGTTGCTTACAGTCAATCGTTCAATTTTTCGTCCTGTATGGAAAACAAGTTTTCGTACAGAGTTAAAAGAAGTGAGAAGAGAAGTCAACAGTGACTTGAAAGACAGCAAACACGAAATGAAGGAGGCTTCCAAAGAAGTCAAAGAAGAATTGAAGGCGAGTCGGAAAGAAATACAGGAAGAAATGAAAGATTCTAGAAATGAACTCAAGGAATCCTTGCTCTCTTATTAAAAAAGAAAATGACCTCCATGAATCGTGAGGATCTCAAGCGCTAGAACATACTGACGCTTGAGAGACCCACGATCGGGGGGCCTTTTTTCATTCGACTTGCTGGCGCAGCTTCTGCCTTCTCTCCGTTTGGAAGAAAATGGTCGAGAGTGTCATTAAAATGGCTCCGACAAACAGGCAGCACTTTAGGATGTTCATAATTTTCGCATCTGCTAAAAAGCCTATGTAGGGTAGATAAAAGTGCGGTCGGCCAATCAGGTTCCGCTCATGGACCATCCCCATCTCTGCTTTGACAGCACTGTCCCCTTTGACAAAATAGCCGTCGATTTTGTGATCCACCGCTAAGACACGCCGTGTTTTGATCGACTTCCCTTGATTTTCATAATACGTGATCGTATCCCCTACATGAATCGGGTCCATCACGTCTTTGACAAAAACCAATCCGCCTTTGTGGTATTCTGGCACCATTTTGTCATCAGAGACGACATAGGGTGTCACATTCAGCAATTTTGGAATAACAATTGTTAGGACAGCCAGGACAAACAGAAGAAAAATCGAAACAGCATATACAACTGTTATTTTTTTATTTTTAAGCACGTGTTTCACGCCTCCTTTAGAAAGAAAATACCTTAGTATCATCATAGCACATTCATCAAAAAAAGCTATTTTTTATAGGACTATTGAAGAAAATTCTGACTATTTTTTGACTAATTCTGTCAATATGTTACTATTATTGTAGCCAAATACGCTAAATATTTTCTTTTTTCAATGAAAGGGTGTTCTACCATTATCTTCCGGGCTGGGAAGGATCGAGACTTTCGATCCCCTAAAAAAACAAATTCACTTTTAATAATATTAGTTATTTTAACGACGTTTTCAATTACTACTTTTAAAATTACAAGTGAAATTAAAAAAACAAATGTTACCACATTGAATGAACGATGGACCTTTATCGTCAAGGATCACTCGGATCACTACATCTTCGGCAAGACGGAACAGCGCTTAAAAAATGTACACCCGAACAATCCCCTCGTTATGCAGCAGCATTTAGAGACAAAGCTGAAGGACCCGCAGTTAGTCGTCCGTACAAACCATCAGTGGCTCTCTGTTTTCGTAGGGGAAACGCTGATCTACAAATACAGCGCCATGGATGCCCAGAAAGAGCCGGGGCTCTTGCAGACGACGATCCGTCTGCCTCATGATTATTACCAGCAGAAATTACGAATCGTCACGAAAACGCCTTATGAATACTACGCCGGCATTCCCGCGCAAGTATTCATTGGAGACGCCGCGAAGGTCAATCGTTTCTTCATTCTTCGTTCTCTGCCGCAGTTTCTACTGCTGATCGTCTGCTCGCTGTTGATTGCCTTATTGGTGGCCTTATTCCTTTCAAAGCCGAAGGAATCAAAAAAAGCCAGCATCGGCTCCCTGCTGCTGATCGGCTTTACTTTGCTGGTGGGGATGCAATCCCTCGTATTGAATGTTCCCGCGAGTACATTATTAGGACCAAGGGTGTCCTCGATTCTTTACAATCTGACGTCGATCCTTATTCCGGTCTTTTTAACGAACTACTATTTGCTGAGAACGAAAAAGTACCATCACTATTATCTCTACGGTGTAGGGTCACAGGTCTTTTTATTGGTGTTTGGTCTATGTTGTCTCGCGATGGGCAAGCTATCTTTGCCGATCGCCGTACAGATTTTTAGCGGCTTCAACGTCTTTATGACCTTGTATACGTCGGCGATCGCCTTGGCAGAATCTGCCGATCATAATCGCTTCTACACGATTTGTTCGCCGGGGATCATTATGGCGGCCTTCATCCATTGTTTCTTTTATATTCAGCTCTTTGCAGGAGCCGCGAATTTAACGACGGATTGGCCGTTGATCTTGTTCAGCGGATTGATGCTGCTGATCGCCGGGTATCAAGTCGAGGAAGACCTCGCCTTCATCAAACAGCAGCGTCTTTTGCAACAAGAATCCCTGCAGCAGCAGCTAAAGGCAACAGAGAAGCAGAGAAATCTATTGGCGACCTTTAAGCTACTGGCTGAAAAAGAGGCTGAAAGCAGCGACCAGCCTGTAGGATTGAGTCATTTGCTCCAGCAGATGCGGGACTATTACCATGGAGAATTTCAGCGACAGGCGAAATTCTTTTCTTGCCAATTGGCAGTGGATCGAGAAGCCGCTCTGCTGGAGGACGACGATTTGTTCCTATTTATCCAATTGTTCGAGAAATTCCTGAAGGAAACGAGCTTTGGCACGATCGACATCGTTATCCGGCAAGAACATACGCAATTGATCATCGAAAGCAACACTAGCGCCTTTACGCGTCATTCGTTTGACGAATCCGTAGAGACAGCCCCTACGAATGATTCTCATCATGAACTGGAGCAAGCCGTTCTGCGCTCCAACGGTGAGTGGCATTGGCAGAGCAATGAAAAACGTCAATACTTCAAGATCATTTTAGCCTTATAACTAAAAAAGACTCAGGAACGCCTTCATTGAATCGAAGGCATTTCTGAGTCTTTTATCGTTCTATTTTTGCGCTTTCGCTTTCTGCGAACGTTAAAACATCCTTTTCACTGAATTGATTGCAGTCGCCCTTTACTGAATGCTTCAATACTGAAGCGGCGGTCGCAAATTCAATGATTTCTTCTGGTGAACGTTCTTTCAACAGCCCGTGTAGGATGCCGCCGGTAAAGGCATCGCCTCCACCGATTCGATCAACGATCGGATCGATCATGTGCTGCTTAGAGGTGTAACAGGCCCCTCCAGCAAATAAGGTCCCTTGCAGTTCATTTACACTGCTGGAATGAACCTGGCGGTGTGTAGAATAAAAGGCTTTAATCGCAGGATACATCTCCTGCATTTTTTGATAATAGTAGGTGATACCCGCATCCAACTCTGGAATACCCAGTAAGTGGATCGCATCCAGCATGCCTGCGGAGCAATAGTCAACGAAGGGCAGTATCTTTCTTAGGAACGCCCCGGCTTCCTTTTGTGTCCATAGATTTTTACGATAATTGCTGTCAAAACTGATGTTACAGCCAGCTTTTTTGGCCTGTTGGACCAATTCGAGGGTCAACTGCTGCCAGCTTTCTGACAATGCCGGTGTGATACCGGAGATGTGGAAAATGTCTGCTCCGTCAAACAATTCAGGGCCAGCCCATTCTACTGCAGCCATTTGGGCAAAAGCAGAGGTGCTCCGATCATAGATGACCTTAGTGCCACGCTGACTGACGCCTTGCTCGACATAATAGCTTCCTAATCTGCCGTTGCCCTTCAACAGGTACTCTGTTCCCACACCATAACTTCTCAAGTGCTGAGTGACCGCCTCCCCGAAGCTATTGTCCGGGATCTTGCTGGCAAATTGGACCTGATGACCGTAATTGGCTAAAGAGACGGCAACATTTGCTTCGCCGCCTCCGTAAAATACGTCAAATTGATGGGCTTTATTAAGGCGCGTCCCTACCTCAGCAGATAGACGCATCATGATCTCTCCTAAGCAGACGACCTTAGCCATTTGCTTTGCCTCGAATCTCAGCCAGCTTTGCCGCGTAGTGCTGTGCGATTTCCGTGACCTGCTCAAAATCACCTTTCGCGGCTGGTGCCAACAGATTTCCGCCGACGCCGACAGCTACGACACCTGCTTCGAACCACGTCGCCATGTTTTCTAGATTTACCCCGCCTGTCGGCATTAAATTCACATGGGGCAACGGCGCTTTGACTGCCGAAACCATGCTCGGACCGCTGACACTGCCGGGGAAGAGTTTGATGATATCTGCTCCGCTTTTCAACGCCTGCTGAATTTCAGTGATCGTCATGCAGCCCGGCAAATAAGGAATCTGGTACAAATTGCATATCTCCGCGGTTTCCTGATCAAAACTTGGGCTGACGATGAACTCTGCACCTGCCATGATCGCTAAGCGCGCGGTCATGGCATCCAGGACTGTTCCAGCACCAATGACCGCCTCTTCTTCTCGGTCACGATAGGTTTCGGCTAGCTCTTGGATCACTGCTTGCGCATTCGGAACCGTAAACGTCACTTCGATCCCTTTGATTCCCCCCGCAAGGATCGCCTCACTTGCCTGAACCGCCTCGGTGTGATCTTTGCCTCGAACGACAGCGATCACTCCGGCTTTTTCTAAACGCTTTAAGATTTCCATTCGTTTCATGTACTTCTTATCCCCTATCCATTCAGCAAGGCGCGTTCCAAAATGGCCCCCGCTTGATGCTGTCCTTCTAGATTTTTTTCACCTGAGAATTTCAACACACGATCCATGTTCGTAATCACGACGATGATCATGGTTTCTTTTCCTTGGCTGTGGATATAGTCCAGATCCATTTTGGCGATCTTGGTATCGGCGGTTACTTTGTCTCCAGCTTTTACAGCGACGTCGAAACCTTTTCCATCCAAAGTGACCGTATCGATCCCCATGTGGACAAGGACTTCTACGCCATTTGCCGTTTTGATGCCGATCGCATGTTTTGAAGGGAAGACCGTTGTCACGATTCCGCTGACTGGTGCGTAAACAACGCCATCTACGGATTTGATCGCAAAGCCGTCCCCCATCATTTTGCTTGAAAATACTTCATCTGGAACATCTTCTAATGGTACATAGCTGCCTTTCGCTACTGCGTGCAGATTCACTTCGTTCGTGAATTCTTCTTCTTCGCCCTCTTCTGCGGGAACGAGCATATACGTGATCACGAATGAAGAGATCAGTGCGATCAAAATGCCTAAAACCGCGAAGATGAAGTATTGACCGATATACGCTGGCAGACTGAAAATACTAGATAAAATGTAGCCGTAGATACGAACGCCGAAGAAACTGATAAACGCTGAAGCGACAGAACTACCGATCGTCGCAGCGATAAATGCTTTTTTGTATTTAGATAAGATCCCGAACAATGCCGGTTCTGTGATCCCCAGCAAACCAGAAACAGCCGAAGACAAGACTAGAGATTTTTCTTCTTTTGATTTTACTTTCGTATAGATCGCTGCTGTTGCCCCAGTGATCGCCATGTTCGCCATAAACATCATCGGCATCAGCATGTCATACCCTTGGTTGGCAAAGTTTTGCAACGCGATCGGTGTCATTGCATGGTGCAATCCCGTGAAGATGGCGATTGGACGAATCGCTCCCACCACGACACCCGCTAAGACAGGCGAGATCGAGAACAACCACGCAACACCCGCAGCCAATAGGTTTCCTAAATGAATACTCAGTGGGCCAATGATCGTCAATGTAACCAAACCTGCGGCAAACAATGAGATCGTCGGTGTAAATACGGTTCGTAACACTTGCGGCAAGACCTTGTCTACCCAACGATAGATATAGCTTAAGGCCAAGACGGCAAAGATGATGGGAATAACTGTACCTGCATAGTTGAAGACCGGTACAGGGATCACACCGAACAGCTTGAAGGCTGAGATCGATCCTTCCGCGACCGCGTTGGTCATCGTCGGAAATTGCAGCGTTGCAGCGATGGCGACTGCCAAATATTGATTGGTTTTAAAGATCCTAGCAGCAGAAGCAGCAACAAAGAATGGCAAGAAAGTAAATACGCCGCTAGCGATCATGTCGATGATCAAATAGGTGTCTGTTTGATTGGAGATCACATTCAATGCGACCAGCCCTGCCATCAGCCCCTTGATCATGCCGGCTCCGGCAATCGCGGGAACGATCGGACCGAAAACTCCAGAGACAGTATCCATAAATAGAGACACGGCGCCTTTTTTCTCACCGCTGTCTTGCTGACTGTTCTCGTCTAAGCCTAATTCTTTGGCGATCGGTGCAAAGTACTCTGCAACATCTGTTCCAATGACGACTTGCAGCTGATCACTCTGGTATTTTGTGCCGACGACTTTCGGGATCTTTTCCAGCGCGGCATAATCCACCTGCTTCTCATCTTTTAAATTGAACCGCAGCCGAGTCATACAATGCCAAGCATTGTTGATGTTTCCTGCACCGCCAACATGTTGAATGATTTGTTTTGCTATCTCTTCGTGCTTCACTATTTTTCCTCCTTATTCTTCGAAACATGATTTCATGTGTTTCCGTTTTCACACACATAGTAGCATGGCTGACTAAACTTGTAAAACCAGTCCTTTTTGTTAAAAATCAAAAACAAACAGCTATTTATCAAAGTTTTATAAAAATATATTTAAAAATTGGACTGTTTTTACGCCGTATACTTCCCTTTTTTCAGACCAAATTGACAGCCCTATCATTGGCGTGTTTCAATAAGTGTGCAAATGATTCATATTTATGTACATTGGAGTGAAGAAAATGACACCAACGATCATCACGGATATAAAAAGCTACGCGATCAAACCGGATCGCCATAATTTATTAATTGTAAAAGTAGAGACCAACAAGGGGGTCTCCGGCGTCGGCTGCGGCACGTTCCAATTCCGTCCTTTAGCCGTTCAAATAGTCGTAGAGGAATATTTGAAGCCGCTGCTTATCGGCAGAGATGCGAACCATATCGAAGACCTTTGGCAAGTCATGAATGTCAACTCTTACTGGCGCAATGGGCCTATCACGAACAACGCGATCTCAGGTGTCGACATGGCGCTGTGGGATATCAAAGGGAAATTGGCCGATATGCCGTTGTATCAATTATTGGGCGGCAAGGCGCGGACGGCGATTCCTGCCTATACCCACGCAGTCGCGGATAACTTAGAAGATCTACACAGCGAGGTCGATACCTTTTTGGCAGAAGGCTATCGCTACATTCGTTGCCAGCTAGGCTTCTATGGCGGCAATCCAAGCAACCTGGAAACCCCAGAAAATCCGATCGAGGGCTCCTATTTTGATCAAGAGGATTACATGCATACGACGCTAAAAATGTTTGCCGACATCCAAGAAAACTACGGCACCCAATTCCAGATGCTCCACGATGTCCATGAGCGTCTGCACCCGAATCAGGCGATCCAATTTGCGAAAGCAGCAGAAAAGTACAACCTCTTCTTTTTAGAGGATATCCTGCCGCCAAACCAAAATGAATGGTTGGCGCAATTGCGCAGCCAATCGGTGACACCTATCGCTACAGGCGAATTGTTCAACAATCCGATGGAGTGGAAGGAATTGGTACGCAACCGTCAAATCGACTACATGCGGGCGCATGTGTCACAGATCGGCGGGATCACACCGGCGCTGAAGCTGGCCCATTATTGCGACGCGATGGGTATCCGTATTGCTTGGCATACACCATCAGACATCACCCCTGTTGGATTAGCGGTGAATACGCACTTGAATATTCATTTACACAATGCCGCCATCCAAGAGAACATCGACGTTCCTGAAAACACGAAGAAGCTCTTTGGCAATATTCCGACTCCTGAAAAAGGCTTCTTTTATCCGATCGAAGAAAGCGGCATCGGCGTTACCTTCAATGAAGAATTAGCCGCGGAGTATCCCGTGGTCTACCGTCCTCACGAATGGACGCAAAGCCGTACACCTGACGGAACGATCGTTACACCTTAAGAAAAACTAGCGAAACGCCCCGCACTCAGTTGGATGCTGAAGCGCGGGGCGTTTTTTGGCAAATGAAAGTGGCAGCGTTAATCGATCCTTGACCGATGGATCTCGCGGTCAAACGGTCGGATATAGGTCACTGAATAATCGATCGCCACGATGCTGCTGTATTCAAAGACCTGACCATCTTCTAAGATCGCTCGATTCGTGATTTGCATCGCGGGGGTCCCGCGCTTGCACAGGAGCAGCTTTGATTGTTCCTTTGACGTAGTGATGGGGTCATAGCTGGTGATGTAATGGGAAATTCGGAAGCCCTTCTGCTCCACGTAATTCTGGATCGAGTGCTCGACGACCTCTTTGGATAAATCAGGAAACATCGCCACCGGCAGCTTCGAGATCTCTAGCTGTTCGATCTTGTAATTGACGATCCGAATCCGTTCGAAGGTCCAGATCTCCTCTCCGTCTGGAAGTTGAAAGATCTTCTGCTCATCTAACGTAGCAGGCCCCTTCTTCAAATCGATCATCTTTGAGCCGATCCGATCATAAGGGGTTCGAGTCAGCGAATTGAAGATCAGCGGATTTTTCACCCATTTTTCATGGACGAAGATCCCCGAGCCTTGAACGACGCGAACGATCCCGATCTCCTCGAGGTTTTTCACTGCCTGCTGGATCGTAAAGCGAGAGACTCCGTAGATGTCCGCCAGCTTTCTTTGATTCGGCAGCTTTCCCTCCTTAAATTCTTCCTGATAGATTTTGCTCAATAGGTCCTGAACGATGAATTCGCGCTTTTTCATAGAAGCTCCTTTGTTGACTGTATTCTTACTTCCTATCTTAACAAAAGAAAACGATTTTTACAGTCTGTTTTCTTGAAGTCCGATACTAAAAAAAACGCCCCTTCTGAGATCGAAAGGGCGTTTTGTCTTAATAGATCAACGATAAAAAGTCTTCTTTTGTGATGTTGCCAAAATAATGCGTCAGGTCGATCTGGTCAATCTGGTCTTCTAAGGCCTTCTTATCATAACGGGTGCCCACCAATTGCTTTTCGACATCCTTGATCTCGCCTAATCCAAAGAAATCACCGAAAATCTTTGCCTTTTCGATCGCGCCATTGGCAACGTCTAGGCGAACCTCGATAGAACCGATCGGAAAACGTTTTTGGCGTTCCAGATTAAATTCAGGCGAACGGCCGTAGTTCCAATCCCAATTTTTGTAGTAGTCTTCAGAAATCTGATTGATGGCTTTCCAATCTTCGTCAGTCAACTCATGGGTCTTGACTTGATCGACACTGTCCACACCAAAGATCTGCAAGAGGATCGCTTGGCGGAATTCTTCGGTGGTCATGTCTTGTTTGTCAGCCGGCAAGAATTCTTTGATGTTCGTCACGCGGGAACGGATCGACTTGATCCCTTTTGATTCGATCTTGTCTTTTTTGACCTTCAACGCATTCACGACTTCATCGATGTTGCTGTCAAACATCAGCGTGCCGTGGGCGAACATCCGACCATTGGTTGAGTACATCGCATTGCCGGAGAATTTTTTGTCCTCGATCACTAAGTCGTTGCGGCCTTTCAATTGAGCCCCTTCGATGCCTAGCTTGTGGAGGGCTTCCACGATAGGCTCTGTTAATTTTTTGAAATCCCTAAAGGAGTTGCCGTCATCCGGCATGATGAAGCTGAAATTCAAATTCCCATGGTCATGATACACCGCACCGCCGCCGCTCAATCGTCGAACGACATGAATCCCTTTTTCATCGACATAGTCCTTGTTGATCTCTTCGATCGTGTTTTGATTCCGACCGATGATGATCGAAGGCTCATTGATGTAGAAAAGCAGGATTGGTTCGTCTAAGGGCATGTTTTGCAATAAATACGTCTCGATGGCAAGATTTACTCGTGGGTCACGTTCGTTGTCATTTGGTACATAAAGCATATTTCCAACTCCTAACTCCGATTAAGGAATAAAATTTTTTGTCTAAAACTCAAAGACTTTATGAGGCGCTGCTAATTCAACGGGAATGCCTCCGCTGACAGCCGCCGCCTGTTGGCGTAATTCTTCCAGATCGCCGTGCTGCGGCAAATGAGTCAACACCAATTTTTTGACTGCGGCATGTTTGGCGAACGTTCCGGCTTCTCCCGCCGTAAAGTGGGCTTTATGGTGTTCGTTGCCATCAAATAAATACGTATCCGCTAAAAACAGGTCCGCGTCTTTGGCAAATTCATTGAAGGATTCTAGATAGCCAGAGTCTCCGGTGAAGACGAAGACAGCACCTGTCTTTTCCTCCACAAACCGCATCGCATAGCAAGGGACCGGATGAATCGTCTTCATAAACGTAACAAGAAACGGCCCGACTTTCAATTCTTCTGCTTCGAAATACGGGCGTCCTTCTGTCACGCCTTCCATCGTCAACTCATTGAAATGAACGTCATCCTCCGTATGCCCATAAATCGGCAAAATAGGTTTAGGCGTTTGGGTCGGGTAAAGCTGCCAATAATATTGCAATACCCCCAGATCCGCAATATGATCGTGGTGGTAATGGGTCAAAATCACCGCATCTAACGCCAAAGGATCAAGCTCCTTTTCCAGCTCCACCAAAGTCGAGCTGCCGGCATCTAATAATAAATGGAAGCCTTCTGATTCCAGCAAATAGCTGGTGGTTCCTTGGCCTTCATATGGATACGCACCTAAACAACCGAGTACGGTTACTTTCATGCGAATTCCCCCTGTTCGATTTTTTCTTTCAAGGCTTGGTCATAAAATGCTGCGCTTGCTGTATTGACATAGACAGCAACAAAGAGCAGGCCGACGACCAAAGCGACAAGTCCAAGAATGTACCAGCCGATAAAGGATAATTGCAAGAGAATGTATTTGCCCCAACGGTCCTTCAACAGAGACCACGCCAACTTGATACAGGCACCGACACTTAAATCCGGGTAATCAAATTTCACCCACACAGCAAATTTGAAAATAATGCTGATGATCGTACTGACTAATAAGAAAACCAACGTCAAGATGACATACAATCCGATAACGCCGATGCTCATCAAGGCCGTAACATTTTCCGCACTCGTTACGCCGCCTGAAGAAATCAAAGACAGGTAGACACTGCCTCCTGCTTGTAATAATAAGGGAACAAAAAACACGGCTGCTAAGGCATATTGAACCACTTGCGCAATAATATTGATCAGTAACAGCGGAACATAATAGCCTTTTTGAAATACGACAAAGATTTGGCCCAATTCCGCTCTGCCGCCTCGCACAACATATAAGCTGATGTAATACAAGGCATAGCTAAATGCAAAAAGGACAAAGATGCTCAATAAAAATGAAAGAGTGAATTGAATGCCCTCGTTATTGAAATTTGATGTAACACTGCTGATCGCTCCGGTCAAGATCCCTACGATCACGACCAATCCAACGTTGATTCCCCACTGCCCACTTAATCGATCCTTGGCTAGTTGGCGATAATTGCTAAGACTCATGAACCCACTTCCTTTTCTTTTTCCCAGACGGCGATGGCGTTTTCTCCAATGGAAAACCCGCCGCTTCGCTGTCTGAAGTGTCATTTTATTTTTTAATTATTGCAGCTCCGCTATTTCTTTTGTCAGCTGCTGGATTTTCCGTTCCACTCTTTTTGCTTCTAAAGCCACTGGAACATTCGCATAATTGAGCTTCTTGAAGGTTTTCAATTCTGCTTTTAGATGCTCCAATTCGGTACGTTTTGTATCTATTTTCTTATTCATATTCGACTCCTTATTCGAAACAGCGACCGACTACGAAGGACCCGATCAAAACAGGTCCCTCTATGAACAAATGAACATAAAACAACAACGATCTGTAGGTACAGAGGCTCTTAATAATTCTTGATTTCTCCAACGGTCTCGTAATCCAAACGAGCAACGACTTCAGTTACTAATTTCACTGTATTGAAGTAATCGTCTTCGTGGATGATCGAGGTATGTGAATGTAAGTAACGAACAGGCACTGTGATAGCCAGTGACGGCACCCCATCGCGTGTCAAATGCATCTGTCCCGCATCCGTCCCGCCGCCAGCGATCACCGTGTATTGGAAGGGAATCTCTAACTCCTCCGCAACATCGGTCACGAAATTCAATAGTTTTTTATGAGGCACCATAGACGCGTCATAGATCAAGATCTGCGGTCCTTTTCCAAGAACAGAATCTGCTTCCCTCGGCGTCATCCCCGGTGTGTCTCCTGCGGTCCCTGTATCCAAGGCAAAAGCGATATCGGGATTGACGATGTGGGAGCTCGTACGTGCGCCCCGCAAGCCGACTTCTTCCTGTACGTCGCTGCCGGCAAATAAAACATTATGGTGTTCGCGCTTCGAAAGATTTTCCAATACCCGCAGCGCAACGGCTGTACCAATGCGGTTGTCCCATGCTTTTGCCAGCAAGAATTTTGACTTATTCATGCGTTGGTATTGAATGTACGGCGTCACCATGTCTCCCGGGCGAATGCCCCATTCTTTTGCTTCTTCCTCACTGCTTGCACCAATATCAATAAACATATCTTTGATCTCAAACGGTTTTTTCCGTGCTTCCGGCGTCAAAACATGGGGAGGCTTCGATCCGATGACGCCATGGACAATGTCGCCTTTGCGGGTCTTGATTTCTACTTGCTGCGCCAGCATCACCTGATTCCACCAGCCGCCGATCGTTTGAAATTCTAAAAAGCCCTTTTCCGTAATTTTAGTGACCATGAAGCCGACTTCGTCTAAGTGACCAGAAATAAAGACTTTTGGTCCGCCGCCTGCGCCATGTTTTGCGATGACACTGCCCAGACCGTCAAAGAAAATATCATCTGAAAATTCCTTGGCGTAGTTTTTGAACACGTCTCTAACTTCTTCTTCATTTCCCGCGATCCCTCGCGCTGAAGTCAGATCGATCAATAATTGTTCTTCCTTTTTCTCCACTATAACTCCTCCTGTTTCCTTTACATACTAGTTGTTGCACCGCTCGAATACGCTGAAAAATAGCTTTGATCTTCATACAAAAAATAGGACGAGCAGTCGTTTTGCATAAATTCAGTATACCATTGTCAAAAAAATCTGCGAAGTATGTTGTATAATCACTGGGAGGTGATCAAATGGCACGCGAATTAGCGATCGAACTGACGATGATGGTAATGATCGAAAATGAGTTAGGAGAAATCTTAGTACAAGACCGTAAGAAAAAAGATTGGCCCGGCTGGACCTTTCCCGGTGGGCACGTAGAAACAAACGAAGGCAGCTATCACGCCGCCTTACGGGAAATAAAAGAAGAAACCGGCTTGTCTATCCAGCCCGTTCTGCAAGGAACAGCGGAATGGAACAATCAACGAAAAGGCACACGAGAATTGGCTTTTCTTTATACCGCCAATGTCGAAAAGCAGCCCTTGCCAGAAGCGCTCTTTTGGGTCGATAAAGAAACCTTGAACAAGCATTCCTTGGCTGGAACCTTGAACGAGCTGCTGCCGGTCTTTTTTGGCAACGAACAACAGAAATACTTTGACGTATAAAAAAAGAAGCCTTCCCTTGCTGGAGCAGCTCCAAAAAGTCCGTGGATTCCTTTTGACTTTTTGAAGCCGTCACTTAAGGAAGGCTTCTTTTGATTATGTGCGAACTTTTTTTAAGGACCACGTTCCTTTTTCCCGCATTGTGATCAGATGGATCACCCAGAAAACGGCTGCAAAAGCCAACAGGACCCCAGATTGAAAATAAAAGTTATCCAAAAAGACGCGGTCAAAATGAATGGTTTTTCCGATCAATTCATTATTTTGGGCAAACCAGTACGTGGGCGTGAAGGCAGCGACCTTGTTCACTGCGCTTGGCAGAAATTCACTCGGCACGAAGACCCCGCCGACAAAACAGCTCCCCATAATGAAAATATTATTGATCCCGGCGATCGCATCTTCATTTTGCATGATGCTGGTGACCATGATCGAAAAGCTTACGATCGACATGAAGAACGCCACGGTATTAAGAATGAAGTACCCGATCGCCTGATCAAAGCCGCTTCTGATAACAAGCTGGACGAAGGCTAAAAAGATCATCAAGCAAAACAGCGAATAGAGCAAATTTCCAAGGGATATTTTTCGCGCCAGTTTTCGCCGTGACAGTGGTGAACAGCTATTGCGACGACTGATCGTTTCACGATTAAAGGCAAGATTTACAACCGCGTACCCGCTAAAGATCGACATGAACATCCCGTAAGACAGCAGATTATAAATCTGACCTTTGACACGCTGCGTCTTCCTTTTGTTGTAGCTTGAATCAAAATGAACGCTGCCGGTCTCACTCAAGGTCGCTTTGGTTTTCTTTAACAGCTCGTCTTGACTAAGGTTCGGCAACTGTTTTTTATACGTATAATACGTGTTTAAATAATTATTGATCGTCGTATCCACCAGTGATTGGGAAAAAGTCGCCGGACGGGTCTTGCTCGCCACCTTCACAGGCTTTCCTTCCGCTAGTTTTTCAGAGAAATCTTTAGGAATCTCCAGGATATATTCGACTTCGTTAAAGTAAAGCGCGTCATCCAGACTTTTCTGAGAGGTGTCCTTCAGCTTGACGATCGTGTGCTGCTTTCCAAGGTACTCAACAAAGCCTTTTTCAATCGCGGAATCGTCCTTTGAAAGAATCGCGATCTTCGCCCCGCTCAATTCCTCTGCCTCTTGTGACAGCTGCCCTGCGTAAAAGAAGGTGATCACTGCCATGATGATGATCCCAAGAAGAAGCGAGCCCTTGTTCTTATTTAGAATTTGCAGAATCGCTCTATAAGTGGTCATATTGCACCTTCCTTTCGAATGAGTAATTGAGTAAGACAAACAATAAACCAAATCCTGCCAGCCAGATCATGTTGTGGTAAAACGGACGCAGCGATTCGTAATAAAACAACTGATACAGGCTTTCACTGATCAAGTTCACAATATTGATCCGACTCAAAAAGGGCGCGTGAACATCGATCCAATACTTGATCGACTGTGAGCCCATCATCCCTGCTAAAAAGCTCATGATCATCGAGATGGAGATGCCGATGGAAACCTTCTGCTGAAAATCGACTTTCGATAACGCATTTCCGATCAGCGTCCCAAAGGCGATCGATGTAAAGGTCCCCAGCGCACAGACGAACAAAATATAGTTCCATTGATCCCCAAAGGCGACTTGATACACAAAACGATAAAACAGCAGGATCAAGACTGTTTGAACAAAGAACAAGACAAAACTTGCCAGCATATTTGCAAAGGACACCAGCAACTTGTTCCGTGGGATCAGACACAAACGCATTCCCTCGGGTGATTGATTCGCCTGCTGATCATTCGCATTACGCAACCCCCACATGAAGCCGTACATGATCGTCATTCCCACGAGCGTAAAGAAATAAAAAGATTTCAAGTTAAAATTCCCGGTATCATTGCCGTCTTCTATATAATTCTTTTGCTCTAACACCTGATTGAGACGCTGCGGCTGTAGAGTGCCAGATGCCATTAGAGTTTCAACTTTGTTGGTGTTTTGCAAATATTGACTCAGCAATTCCTTTAAAATCGTTTGTTGCGTGCCGCTTTTGCTGACAAACAATTCGATGCGGTCCGCGTCGACTTCAAAGTATCCTGAGAGCTCGTCGTCAGATAATTGCTTCTGCGCTTCCTTTTTTGAAAGCTCCTTGCCCTTGAAGATCACTTCATCGTCATTTTTGATTTCCTTCAGGACAGCCTTAAATTGAGTCGTTTTTGCTTCATCTTTTGCCACGATCCCCACAGTGGACGTTTTTATGGAGGACATCTGATCCAGGTTGCCAAAGGCCAAGTTGAACAGCAGCCCTAAAACGATAGGAAAGGCCAATGTCCAAAAAAGCAAGCTGCGGTTTCTCAGCAGGACCCGCAAGCGATAATAGAATAATCGTATAAACATCGTCTCACCCCTAATCCCTTAATTCTTTCCCAGTGATTTCCAAGAAGACATCGTTCAGCGTCGCTTCTTGGGTATGGATATTGGCATACATGATCTTTTCCGCTTCAAAGTAATTCAAAATCGGCAGCAGCGCTTTTTTCAGATCCTTCGTCGTCACCTTCAGATAGCTCTCGTCGTAGGCAACTTCCAAAATCGTAGGAAATGCCCCTACTTGCTCGACCTGCGCTCGCGTCAAGCCGGGTACTTCAATGATCAGCTTCTCGTTTTCTCTGACCATGTTCTTCAATTGTTCTTTACTGCCTTCAGCGATCACTTGCCCTTGGTCGATGATCACGATATGGTCACACAGAATCTCAACTTCCTCCATATAATGCGTCGTGTAAACGATCGTTGCCCCTTGCCGATTCAATTCCTTGATACTGTCTAGGATCTTGTTGCGGCTTTGCGGATCGACCGCTACCGTAGGCTCGTCTAAAAAAATCAGTTCTGGCTTATGGACGATCCCGCAAGCAATATTCAGCCGCCGCTTCAACCCCCCACTAAGCTGCTTCGGATAGAATTTGCGGAACTCTCCCAGACCTACGAGCTGGATCACTTCCTCCACGTATTGCGCCCGCTTTTCCTTTTCTTGGATATACAATCCACAAAAGTAATTGATGTTATCTGTCACATTTAATTCTTCAAACAGAGCGATTTCTTGCGGTACGATCCCGATCTTTTGTTTGATGCCGTATTTTTCTGGACCCATTTCTTCCCCGAAAATTTTGATCGATCCCCGATCATAGGTCAGCAACGACAACACACAATTGATCGTCGTAGATTTTCCGCTGCCGTTTGGACCCAACAAGCCTAAAATCTCGCCTTTTTTTACCGATAAATTTAAATGATTCAGCGCAGTGAAATCCCCGTAGCGCTTTACTAAGTTCTCGATCTCGATCAACATTTGAAAAACCCCTTTTCCTTTTCTTCTTACATTTACTATAATGAAATCAAGAAGATCGCAGTAGTGAGTTTTCGCCAATTACAAAATGACAAATGTCATTTTGTGGCCCATTGAACGACATGCAGCGAATTTATTAGTCATTTAGGAGTACTTATGAGAAAACAGACAAATCATTGGATCGATTTTTTCTTTTTGGAAGTGATTGGTATCTTGCTGCTGATGCAGAGAGGCTTTGAACCCTATATGGTGGTGTTCCTGCTGGCAAGTATCTTACCTGCTGGACCGGCTTTATTGCTTGAAAAACCGTGGAATCAGCTGCTGGGGGCCCTTCCCTTGCTGCTGTCGAGTTTTGTCTGGCCGCCGTTAGTGGTCTTTTTACCGGCAAGTGTCCGGCTCGCTTTTCGGGAAGAACTTCAGCTATATTGGGGAGTGATCCTGCTGGGGGTGCCGCTCCTTCTGGAGACCTACTCGTTGCCTGAGCGGCTGTTGGTGGTGTGTTTGATTGGATTTGCCCTTTTACTCGCCTGGCGAGAAAAAAAGCAGCGCGAGGTAACAGAGGATTTGCTGCAATTAAAGGATGACAGTTGGGAAAAGCAAGAACTGTTAAAGCAAAAGAATCAAGAATTGATCCACTCGCAGGAGACCTTCATTGATCTGGAGATCTCAGAGGAACGAAATCGGATCGCACGGGATATCCACGACAATGTCGGACATCTGTTATCCAGTGCGATCATTCAGCTTGGTGCTATCGAGGCCATCAATCAAAGCGACAGCCTAAAAAAGCCGCTTCATCAACTGAAAACGACTATCCATACAGGCATGGACAATATTCGCGAGAGCGTTCATGATCTTCATGAGACCTCCCTGTCGTTTGAAAAAGGGCTAGATTTATTGTTGGCAGATTTTCAGTTTTGTGATGTCGCCTTTGATGGGACGATCCCAGATAGTTTGACGCCTGAACAGGAGCGAACCTTGCTGATGGTGCTCAAAGAAGCGCTGGCGAATGTGATGAAGCACAGCAATGCCACTAAAGTCACGCTTTCGCTAACTGAATTGCCTGCTTTTTACCAATTGCAGATCGCAGACAATGGAACGATACGCAAAAAAAAGGGCAGCGGGATCGGATTAAAAAGCATGCGGCAGCGAGTGGAACACATCAATGGTCAACTGCATCTCTCGCAAAATCCCACCCATTTTTTGATCCATGTTGTTTTACCAAAGAAAGATTCTGATACGATCCGCCATCCCCGCTGATGGGGAGACTGGTCTTGATCCATGAATAGGAGGAAATGTATGATTCGTGTCGTCGTAGTCGATGATGACCCGTTAGTAACGGAATCATTGAAAACTATTTTAGAAATTTCCGATGAGATCCAAGTCGTCGGTACAGGAAATGCCGCCTCAGAAGCAGTCACCCTCTACTTGCAGGAACGCCCCGATGTTTTGTTAACAGATATTCGCATGGGAGAAAGTACCGGGATCGAAGCCGCAAAGGAAATATTCAAGCACGTTCCAGACGCTGCTATTTTGCTGTTAACGACTTTTTCCGATGACGAATACATCCGCGAAGCATTGCAGATCGGCGTAAAGGGCTACCTCATCAAACAAGACTTGGCCAGCATCGTCCCGGCGATCAAGGCAGTCACTAACGGCCAATCCGTTTTTGGCACAGAGATTGCAGGAAAACTGGCGTCGATCCTGACTGATCAATTGCCCCGCAAACATCCGAGCGTAGAGCTGTCTGAACGAGAGAAAAGCATCCTGATCGCTGTCGCAAATGGAAAAAACAACAAAGAGATCGCGAAAGAATTATTTTTAAGCGAAGGGACTGTCCGCAACAATATCAGCCAATTGCTGGAAAAACTTGATGTGCGGGACCGCACGCAGTTAGCGATCTTTTATTATCAAAAATACCAATGAGCAGCGCGACCTGAGAAGTGTCTTATCTCAGGTTTTTTTACTGTTTCTTTGCCCTCGCTTTTTTTGCTTTCCTATCATTGATCAGCCCTTGGATATAGGCTTCTTTTGCTGAGAGCGGTCTGTTTCGTTTCTTTTTCGGCGGCGGATCAGCGACTGTGACAGCGGGGGAATCGTCTTCGTTTTTCGCAGGCGCCGATCCCTCAGAAACCATAACTGGTGTTTCTTTGACAGATGCCTCATTGGCTGCTTCTGCCGGTCGCTCTACGAACAGTACTTGGATATCTGCCAGCGTTTTGTTTTCCGGCAAATGTGCTTTGACTAACAGCACCGCTTCCTCATCGCTCAAGGATCTTGGATCAAACCCGTGGGGCACCATGATTTTAAGCGTCTCCTTCTCTGCTTCTTCCGCAGCTTCTGCTGTAACGATTTCTTGTGTAGGGGCTTCATTTGCAGTAGGTACGGACACCGACACTTCGTCCCTTTTTGACACTGCCGCCGACTCCTCTTCTTCTCCAAAGGTTTCTTTGGCTCCAGGACGATTGGATTTTAACAATTTGGTAAAGCGGCGGACACCCTCGTTTTCAAACACCGTCAAGGTCGTCAGTATCTCCAATAGCCCGTCTGTCTCTGTTTTAGTGCGGCTCTCATCGCTGTCCCTGATCGTGAGAGAATGCCGTTTCCCGTTGGCATCCTCGAAGACTGTGAGGAGCCGGAGGTGTAGATCGGGATTTTTACACTCCCCCGTTCCAGGTGTCTTCAGTCGTTGATTGTATACTTGCGCCTGCTGCGTCATCCGATGGTACTCTTTTTTATTCTTGAATAGGCGATCAATGACCTGCCCCCAGTCGCCACCTGAAAAATACGATTTAAAATACACACAAAAATGGCGCAGCACGTCACTCGGTTCGGCAGTAAGGAATATTTCACAAAGAAGTTCCCTTAAGAAGAACGAAAAATCCCCATTACAAAGGGCATTTCTGACCATGATCGCAACGGCATATTCCACGACCGAAGACGTATCTTTTGTAGCGGCAAAAAACGCGGTCATTTTTTTCTCTAATGATTGGCGCTTTATCCCAAAAATTTGTCGAGGCAATAAGGGTGTTTCAGGTTTTTTAACGGGCATCTTCATTCTCTCCTTCGTTGTGAACGCTTTCTAGTTAAGAAAATCATACCCCTTGTTGCGTAAAATTACTAACCCATAATTATTCAAAAAAATAAAATAATCGTACCACTTTCATCGGCAAAACGTTAATTTTCAGGTTATAAATAACTGTATATTTAGAATCAAATCCTATCAAAACCTCGTTAAATCTGATGATTGCATTTTTTAAATTTATTAAAAAAACATATTTTTTCTTTTGAAAAAAGCCGTAAAAATCCTCTTATAATTGCCTTTTCTCTCTAAAATGCTCTATAAAAAAACACACCTCTTCTTTAATATTTGAAAAAAAGCCATAAACAACATTTATTGTTTATGGCTTGCTTCCTTTTATTTAATTTCGCCCGGGTTCATTTCTTGCCATTCGTTGCTTAAGAAATACGGGTTATTGATGGTGTAGTTTTTGGCCTGCGATTGATTGTTTTTCAAAAATGGTTTGATTTTTTTATCCGCCGCTAACCAGCCCTTCCAACCCAAATGGATCGTGTCTTGCATAAAGTAAGGCGTGTTTTGATCGTTCGTATAATCCGCAATATTCGTGAATCCTTGAGAGGTCAATTGGTACTTGATCTTCGCAGAGAATTCTTGCAGCATCTGATCTGAAAGACCCGTGTATCGCGCCCAACGACCATTGACTGGAGGAATGATAAAGAGCGCATCCGCATGTTTCTTCGCAAGCTGATCCAACGCTAATTGGAAATCAGAGAACTCTGGAGAGTAGCGGTAATCCCAATTTTTTTGTGAATTGGCTAAACGGTTTTGATGCGGTTTGATCCGTTGATTATAAAACCGTTGTTGAATCCCAAATTCATTGCCTTGTGTTGCTTGCTTACCTAGCTGGTTCGCCAATGTATTCAGTTCATGAGCGTCGTATTCATTAGGCAAACGTTTCGTGTTTTTATCGATTTGATCTTGTTTGCTGATCATTCCGATCGTACTGAACAATTGATCTTCCCGTTCAAGCATATTGTATTTCAATTTGCTGAATGCGATATCCGTTTTATTCGGCAGCTTGCCCTTCATCACCGCATCAAGCATTCGATCTAAACGTTCGTCTTTTCTTACCACTCCGTAGTGGGTCAAACGTTGTGCCAAGTATTTGTCACTTTCGTCGACTTTTTTCAAATTCAACAACCAATTCAACGTTTGTTCTGGAGAATAATAGGCATCAAAGTAATCCCGCTTGATCCCGTTTTTAACAAACCATTGAGGAGAAATAATGAAGACGACTTTGCGATCCTTCAATTCATTTCCCAGCGATTGCATCATCATGAATTGCGTCAATGACTGCGTTCCTGGCGCCCCCATCAAGAAGGGTGTATACCCGCGATCATATTTCTCCGCTAAAACAGAAGGATGAAACGGACTGATCCGACTCAACTCAGAGGAGCCGAAAAAGGGTACATAGTTATCCGTACTTAGAGCTTCCTTTGTAATACTGTTTCCTCGTAAAACATTTCCAGCCATTGAACTTGATGCAGCTTTGATCAACTTCGGATCGTTGCTGTTAATTTTAAATGGTGAAAAAAACAGAAGAACCAATAAGACTGCCGCTAAAAGGACCGGCCCAAAGATACCGAAGAGTTTCTTTTTCATTAAGCTTGCAAAGCTTTCACTTGTTCAATGATTTTGTTCGGTGTGTTCCATTGAGCGCGGTCAAACTCTGATACAGGAACTTGAACACCTAATTGTCCTTCGATCTCAACCAATAGTTGGACTGTCGCTAAAGAATCCATCAATCCTTCTTCAAATAAATCTACATCTGGATTGTCTCTTACTTCATCTGTTCCTGTAATATCTTCTAAAATGCTAAATAATGTGTCTTCCATGTCAATCGCTCCATTTCGTTTTTTAATTAGTACTTGGTTTTTTATTATTTTTATCATTGCTATCCTGCTATGGCAGCTAGCTCATTGTTATGGAATCATTTTTCAAGTGCAAAAAATGATTTCATTTCGTACGCCTACCATCCAGCTAAACGCTTCACGCTGAGTATGGTTTTTATATCTTTACATCAACTTGAATTTTAACAAACTACTAAAAGCTGGACTGGCAGCTAGCTCATCTCTATGAAATCATTTTTCAAGTGCGAAAAATGTTTTTATTTTCGTACGCCTACCATCCAGCTAAACGGTTCACGCTATATTCAACCTTTAAAACATTACATCAGCTTGAATTT
The DNA here is from genome assembly GCF_002174375.1 of Enterococcus sp. 12F9_DIV0723. NCBI lineage: Bacteria > Bacillati > Bacillota > Bacilli > Lactobacillales > Enterococcaceae > Enterococcus > Enterococcus sp. 12F9_DIV0723. The sequence continues at coordinate 2,468,681 of NZ_NIBK01000001.1, forward strand.
TAACAAACTGCTAAAAGCTGGACTGGCAAATATGTTATGGAACCATAATTTATCCAAAAAGCCTGAGAAGATCAAAAAGCTTAGGCAGACGGCGTTGAAGGTCAAGAAGACGGCCAACGCATGGGTAAATTTGTTCGATGGTATCTGCTTTTTGTGTTTTTTCTTGAATCGCAGCCACGCATCGGTCAAGCAAATCAGTGCGGCATGGTAGAACCCGTATAAGATGTAATACCACGTCAGCCCATGCCAGACGCCCATGATCAAGAACAAAGCGAAGTAGCCGACATTTGATGCCACGATCCGACTCTTGAAGGTTTTCTTTTTGATCAATGTAAACATCAAGCGCATATAAATGTAATCACGGAACCAGAAGGAAAGTGTCATATGCCAACGATTCCAGAATTCTTTGATGTTCCATGAAAGAAACGGCTTGTTAAAGTTCGGCGGTGTTTCGTACCCCATCAGCTTGCTGGTACCGACCGCGAACAAACTATAACCGGCAAAGTCAAAGAACAAATACATGCTATAAACGTACATGTAACCGACCAAGCCCCATGAGATCCCGCCGTGGTGCATCGCGATTCGATCAACGATAGGCAGTAGAACTTGACCAAAATAATACCCGATCACGAATTTGTACAAAAACCCGACAAAAATATCATGAACACCTGCACCTAACAGATCGACATATTTTTCTGGTGTAGGCGGCTCGTTCAAATCCTTTTCAAACCGGCGATACCGGTCGATGGGACCAGAGGAGATCGTTGGGAAGAACAGCAAGAACTTGATGTAGTTCAACGGGCTGTATTCCTTGATCATTCCATCCCGCATTTCCATGATCATCTGAACCGATTTAAACGTCAGATAAGAAATACCGAGGAAGCCAACGATGGAATTTTGTCCATCCATAAAAGGCGTGACCTTCACAAGAATCAGTGGCAGGATGCTTAAAAATACTGAGAAATAAAAGACACCTGACTGGTTTTTGTTTTGCCGATACTTGTGATAGCTCCAAACCAAGAGGCTTTGGAAGATCACGTAGCCGATCAGCGCCAGCCCTTGACGGTAATCCTTTCCGCCAAAGGAGATGTATAGGAAGAACAAAGTGATCAGTGATTGATACCAGTTGATTCGTTTGCCTCGAAACAGCAAACTTAAAATCAACGGCAAAAGTGTGACAATTAAAATGATAAAGTAGATGGGTGACGCATATGGCACCATGTGAGGAACGAACATTAACGATTCACCTCATTGATCAGTCTCTTGCGGTCGATTTTGCCGTTGGCTGTCAGCGGCAATTGCTCCACGTAGACGAATTTTTGCGGAATCATGTATTCCATGACGCCTTCAGCCAATTCTTCTTTGACTGCTTTCGTTAATTGATACGCTTTTTCAAAATCATTGTCATTGGCGACAACGTATGCGACCAATTGTTGAACCTTATGATCCTGGTATTTCGGAACCACCGTTGCTTGTTTCACATAGGAAACTTTTTCTAAATGATGATCAATGTCTTCCAATTCGATTCGGAAGCCATGAAGCTTCACTTGAAAATCGATTCGTCCTTCATAAAGCAATAGTCCATCTTCTTGCAATCGGCCGGCATCGCCAGTGTGGTACGCTGGCACACCGTCGATCTCGAAGAAAGCAGCCGCCGTTTTTTCCGGGTTGTTCATGTACCCTTTGGAAACGCTTGGCCCTTTGATGATGATCTCACCGGCTTCTCCTGGAGCGGCCTCGCGATCGTCATCATAGATCAGCACATCAGTGTCCTCTTTGATATAACCGATCGGTACACGGTCATATTCCGCCAAGACCTCTGGGGTCACTTCGATTTGCGTCATAGCCACTGTGGCTTCTGTTGGTCCGTAAGTGTTAAAGACTTTCGCCTTTGGAAAACGCCGCAGCAGTTCTTCCGCGGTCTTACGAGGCAGCTCTTCTCCGCAGAATTGGAAGATCTTCAAGGAAGGCACATGCTCGCCGTCGAAGGTTTTTTCCATTAAACAAATATCCATGAATGAAGGGGTCGATACCCAAACTTCCAGGTCCAGCTTTGGCAAGAAGCTGAATAATTTTTTAAAGTCGTTGATTACTGCTTTTTCCATCGGGATCAGCGTACCGCCGCTGCAAAGTGATGGATAGACGCTCATCACAGATAGATCAAAGGAATACGGTGCCTGCGACAAGAAGCGCATGCCGGCTTCGATCCCAAAATCCTTCAGATCCCAGTTAACAAAGCTCAGTAAATTCGTGTGGCTGATTTGTACACCTTTTGGTACGCCTGTCGTTCCCGAGGTAAAGATGATGTAAAATGTTTCGTCGTCAGTGACTGGCTCCAAAGCCTGCGGTTCTTGTGCTGTCTTAAAAATCTCAGCAAGCGCTACTGGCGATACGACTGGAACAGCTGTAGCGACTTCTTCTGGCCAAGGCAAGACACTTAGGATCATCGTTGGCTGTGCCACTTCTAAAATCAATTGAATCCGATCCAATGGTGTATTGGATTCGATCGGAATATAGGCATGTCCGCTTTTGGCAGCCCCTAAGAAGCTGGCGATCATTTCCACTTCCAATTCGCCGAATACGACGATGGGTGTTTTCGCTGCGGTTTGCTTTGCTAAATAATGTGCTAAGTTATCCGACCATTGTTTTAAGGTACGGTAACTGAATTGTTCTGTTTCAGATTGATAAGCGATCGCCTCTGGTGTTTCATTTGCCCAGCGATCGATTGCTGTAATGATGTTTCCCATGATTATCCCCCCGTTCGGTTCAAGCACGAACTTTGATTAAAATTCGTTGTAGATAAAATTACCGCCTTGGATGCTCTTATAATGGTATAAGTAGATCAATATCAAAAGGACGGCAAAATAGAAAATCGTCTTTCCAATAAAACTTAACCAGTAACGAGTGGCGGGCCGCTTAAAAAACTCCTTCATCCAATCGCCCTCTCTTAATTTCTTTCATTGATTAGTATTATAGTTCTGATTAAAAAAACCGCCACCGATTATGCTTACATATACCGCTTTCAAACGAACAGTTTTGTCACATGCTTGACAGCTTCCTTATTTGACGCTCCATCAACTTTTTTTCTTTCCAGTTTTTTTTGACCGATGGCCTGCCATTTTGGATCAAACCGCGCCTTTTTAACCATTAATCGGAGAAAAAGCGGACAAAAAAAAGAGACCAAAAGATTCCCTTTGATCTCTTTCTCTCTATTCTTAGAGTAATTTTTTCTGGTAAACGCAGGTGGTCCAATAAAACAAGGCATACACGATCAACATCAATCCGCAAAAAAGATACACGAACCAATAGTCGGCATTCTGTGCAATGTGAGAAAGGACAGTGATGGCAAGTATGCTATGGATCAATGCCAAAATAGCCGGGATGAAAAAGACGACCCGATTTTCCCGCTTCATCTCTTGATAGATAGTCTCCATCGGTATGCCCATTTGACGCAGCAATCCGTATTTTTTCCGTTTTTGCTTAAACTCCGACAACTGCCGCAGACTCACCATGCTGGCGGTCGTGATAATAAAGGTCGCCGTCACAAAGGTCACTACAAACAGCACCAACCCCATACTGCTTCGCGTCGATCGGTAAATTTCTTGATACGAGGTGTACTCGGAACGGTAAATCGTTGTGTCCTCTTTTCTGCCGCCTTCGCCTGCAGAAATGTCCCCCACGATCTGCTTGTTCTCCCATTTCAAGTCATAATGTATCGGAAAATCCCAATCACCCTTCAATTTTTTTCGGACCAATTGATTTAGTTCATTTTCCTTGGCATTCCTGACATCAATGACCTCAAGAGAATAGTCATGACCCGCTGTAGCATTAAATATTTTATCGGAAACGACAATTAAACTGGTCCCATAACGCAAATTCGTGTCCCCGAAAAAGTTGGGGTACGTCCCCTGGACCGTCAGCTCTTTGTCCTTCAAATAAATGATTTTGCTGTAATTTGTGTAGTCATTCAAATAGCGCTGATACGAGCTCAAAACGACCGTAGACTTCGGTGTCTTCAACTGGATATCCTTCAGCGTCGGGTTGGTCCGTTGGAAGGCATGGTAATCCGAAATAGACACCATGTCCATAACCTCCGGCTGCGAATTGACGCCTTCACCAGAGATCTCCACACTTTGCTTTGCCGGAACAGCTTTAAAATTCAATGTCTGGTGTTCATAAGGAGCCACCTTTTGCAGCTCTGGCGCGAAGGAGGCATAGCTTTCCTGGGTGACGGTCAACGAGGCCGGCGCGATCTCATTCACTAGGCGCATCTGTATCGAGACCATCGCCGCCATCCCGCCTAGAATCAGCAGGGCCATCCCAAGGGCCACCGTGATCGAGCCGAAGAAACGCCACTCGCTGAATAAGCGCAATTGCCATTCACTTCTCGACAGCATCCCCAAGTTTTTGTTCAATCGCTTCGGCCGATAGGAATTGTACCAACGCAGCGAATACGCAAAAAACAAATAGCTGCCTACCACGCACAGGACAAAAATCAGCCCCATCAGCAATAAATTGCCTTCGATCAAGCCAAAACGACCGCTCATTCTGCGAGCAAAACGGATATACATCACAGCCATTCCCCAACCACTTAGTAAAAACAGAATCCCGATCGCACCAAGAATTTTCTGTCCTATCCTCAACTTCATGGCTTGGATTTTCCGCAAGCGAATCTTCATCAAATGGGAAAATTTGTAGCCCGAGACAAGCCACAGTATCTGAAACGAGACCGCCCCTAAGATGAACAAGACGACGAGCCCCGTGGTGAGGATCGCATCTGATGAAAAGAAGAAATGGACCTGCAAGGGCAAATCCATCGCCTTGACTAAAATCATACTAAAGAGCTTAGACAGCAGCACCCCTAACCCGATCCCAATAACGAAAGAAAAGATCCCGATAAAGAAAATCTCTAAGATGAACCAAAGACAAATTTGATAATAATTGAGACCATATAAATGAAAGATACTAATGTCCTTTCGACGATTTTCAATAAAAAAGCGGTTGGTATTCGCCATAAAGAACAATAAGATGACGACTACAGCAAAGCTGCCGAAGCCCAGCATCGCTACTAGCTGCGTATTCTTTCCAGCGCTGCGAATCAGCGGTTGTTCATAGGTCATGGCGGTAAAAGAATAATAGACCATTACCGCGAAAATCAGACTAAAGAAAAAAATCAAATAATTCCCCAATTGTTTTTTAAACCCGCGCCAAATGAGACTAATCAGCATTGGCCTTCCCACCTCCGCCGATCGTAGCCTGCATATCGATCACTTTCTCAAAAAAGTCTTTACGGGAAGACCGGCGAACAATCTCCGAAAAGAAACGACCATCTTTGATAAACAAGACACGGTTGCAATAGCTGGCTGTGTAGGGATCATGTGTCACCATCAAGATCGTCGTATCTTCATGGATATTGACCTCGTCCAAATAATTCAAAAATTCTGTAGCAGACTTTGAGTCTAGCGATCCCGTCGGCTCATCCGCAAACAAGACCAACGGCCGGCTGATCAACGCCCGAGCTGCCGCCGTCCGCTGCTGCTGACCAATCGAGATTTCTTCCGGGTACCGTGTCAGAATGTCTGAGATCTTCAGGATTCTCGTCAGCCGTATCACCCGTTCCTCGATTTCTTCATAAGAAAGCTTACTGACCGTCAACGGCAAAATAATATTGTCCTTCACGGTCAGACTATCGATCAAATTAAAATCCTGGAAAATAAACCCCAAATTCTCTCGACGAAAGTCCGTTAATCGGCTTTCCCGCATCTGCGTGATATCTGCGCCAGCGATTCTGACAGAACCCATCGTCGGCAAAGAGATCGTGGAAAGAATGTTCATCAGCGTCGTCTTGCCTGCGCCGCTGGGTCCCATGATCCCTACAAATTCACCTTTTCCAACAGAAAAATTCAAATCATTCAACACCGTTACTTTATTGCTGCGTGTGCCAAAGCTTTTGCTTAAATGCTGCACATCGATCATTTTACCCATTTGCTTTCTCCTAACTAGGATTCTCTCGTCCTTTAAGAATAGGCGGACGATCTCCCGCCTGCTCTGGTGCTGCCGTTGAAAAAAGTCCCTCGACAGCCGCTCGCAAATCCTTTGGTGATTCTTCTATTTTTAATATCTAAATTTTTTTCTTTATGGTATCATATTTAGGTCAGTTTCTTATGTGAAACGACCTTCAATAATCTTACAATTTTTACATGTTTATGGAAAAATATTTTCCAGTTATTTTATAGTAATCAGAAGCTTGACCTTATCAGCTTTCATTTATCTTTCAGTAAAGTGACACACTATATATAGTGTGTCACTCTTTTTTTTACAAATTTTACCCCTATATATCGTTGCATCGTCATTGAAAATACTATATGATTGATAATGAAGTTTAAAGGAAACGGAGTTGTTTATAATGATGGAAATCCACTCAAAAGATTCATTGCTCAACGAATATCAACCATCGCTGAAAAATATTAAGGTCGTAAAACGTGATGGTCGTCACACGTCTTTTGATGACCAAAAAATTTACGATGCCTTGATCAAAGCGGAAACAAAAATCAAAGGATCCGTCGACCCCTTAGCACACGAACGCATTCAGTCAATCGTTGAACGGGTAGATGCAGAAATTTCAGAACGGTTTAACAGCGACATTAAAATCTATGAGATCCAAAATATCGTGGAGCATACATTATTAGAGCACAACGAATATGCATTAGCAGAAGAATATATCAATTACCGGACACGCCGCGACTTCCAGCGCAGCAAAGCGACGGACATCAACTTTACGATCGGAAAATTGATCAACAAGGATCAAACCGTCGTGAATGAAAATGCGAATAAGGATAGTGATGTCTTTAACACACAACGTGATTTGACTGCTGGGATCGTCGGCAAATCCATCGGTTTGAAGATGCTGCCGCCTCACGTAGCCAATGCTCATCAAAAGGGCGACATTCATTACCATGACTTGGACTACCATCCTTATACACCGATGACCAACTGCTGTTTGATCGACTTCAAAGGCATGTTGAACAACGGCTTCAAGATTGGGAATGCGGAAGTTGAAAGTCCAAAATCGATCCAAACAGCGACTGCCCAAATCTCGCAGATCATCGCCAATGTGGCATCGAGCCAATACGGCGGCTGCTCCGCAGACCGTACAGACGAGCTGTTAGCTCCTTTTGCGCGCCTAAATTACGCAAAACACTTGAAAGACGCGGAAGAATGGATCGATGATCCTGAAAAACAAAAAGCCTTTGCGAAACAAAAAACACAAAAAGACATTTACGATGCGATGCAAAGTTTGGAATATGAAATCAATACGTTGTTTACATCAAACGGACAAACCCCCTTCACTTCTTTAGGCTTCGGTCTTGGAACGGATTGGTTTGAACGTGAGATCCAAAAAGCGATCCTGCAAATCCGGATCGAAGGTTTAGGCAGTGAAAAACGGACAGCGATCTTCCCTAAATTGATCTTTACTCTGCGCCGCGGGACAAATCTTGAACCAACAGATCCAAACTACGACATCAAAGAATTGGCATTGGAATGTGCTACGAAACGTATGTATCCAGATATCTTAAACTACGACAAGCTGATCGAATTGACTGGCAGCTTCAAAGTACCAATGGGCTGCCGCTCCTTCCTACAAGGCTGGAAAAATGACCAAGGGGAAGAAATCAATGCGGGACGGATGAATCTTGGCGTTGTGACATTGAACTTGCCGCGAATCGCGCTAGAATCTGGCGGCAGCAAAGAAAAATTCTGGTCATTACTAGAAGAACGCCTGCAAATCGCGAAAGACGCGTTAGTCTTCCGAATTGATCGTTGTAAAGAAGCAACGCCGGCAAACGCACCGATCCTTTATCAATACGGCGCTTTCGGTAAACGCCTAAAACGTACCGATGCCGTTAATGAATTATTCAAAAACAAACGCGCAACCATTTCGCTAGGCTATATCGGTCTTTACGAAGTAGCCAGCGTCTTTTACGGCGGCGAATGGGAAGGCGACCTAGAAGCAAAAGCCTTCACTTTGAATATCATGAAAGATTTGAAGGAACACGCAGATGCTTGGGGCAATGAATACGGCTACCACTTCAGCGTGTACTCAACGCCAAGTGAAAGCTTGACTGACCGCTTCTGCCGTTTAGATACCGAACGCTTCGGAATTGTTGAAAATATCACGGACAAAGACTACTACACAAACAGTTTCCATTACGATGTTCGGAAAAATCCGACACCCTTCGAGAAGCTGGACTTTGAAAAAGAGTATCCTAAATACTGTTCTGGTGGTTTCATCCATTACTGTGAATACCCGGTTCTCCAACAAAATCCTAAATCACTGGAAGCTGTTTGGGATTATGGGTACGACCGCATCGCCTACTTAGGAACGAACACACCGATCGATCACTGCTACGAATGCGGCTTCGAAGGCGACTTCAAACCAACCAAACGTGGTTTTGAATGTCCGCAATGCGGCAATCACGATCCAAAATCCTGTGATGTGGTAAAACGGACCTGCGGTTACCTGGGGAATCCTCAAGCACGTCCAATGGTTCATGGCCGTCACGAAGAGATCGCTTCTCGCGTGAAACATATGAAATAAAAAAGACGCGCAAACCCTCGTTTGCACCGTCTAAAAGGAATAACTGTTGACAGGGACGGCGCTCTTTGCCGCTCCCTGTTTTAGTTGAAAGGGGAAAAAACATGCGTAATCCCAAACCAAAAGAATGGCTCGCAAGTGAGTTGAGCCAACTGTATATTGCTGACTACAAGGCCTACAACTTCGTCGATGGTGAAGGCGTTCGAAATAGTTTATACGTCAGCGGCTGTCCCTTCGCCTGTGAAGGCTGCTTCAATGCGGCGGCGCAAAACTTTCATTATGGCAAACCCTTTACTCAAGAAATCGAAGACCAATTGATCGCCGACACCGCCCACGATTATGTCCAAGGCATCACCCTGCTAGGCGGCGAGCCCTTCCTAAACACGCAAGTCTGCCTAAAAGTGATCGATCGGATGCACGCTGAATTTGGCGACACCAAAGATATCTGGTCTTGGAGCGGGTATACGTTTGAAGAATTGCTGCTGGACAGTGAAGACAAATTAGAGATGCTGAGCAAGATCGATATTTTGGTCGATGGCCGTTTCGATCTTTCAAAGAAAAATTTGATGCTGCAATTTCGCGGCAGCTCTAACCAGCGAATCATTGACGTGAAAAAATCATTGGCTCAAGGCCGCGTCGTGATCTGGGAAAAGCTTCATGATTCAGAAAAAGCATTTGAACAAATTAAAAAGAGCGAACTAATCTGATCGCTCTTCCCACAATGGTAAAACAATATTTTCAAAAGCAATGGGATCTAGATTGGTCAAGGTAATACCGACTAATCGGATTCCTTTTTCTATTCCGCCGATCTCCTCCCAAATCAAACTCGCTTGAGAAAACAATTCTTCTTTTTTATCTATGTAATAAGGCAGCGTCACGCGACGTGTCACGGTCGTATAATCTGTATAGCGAATCTTCAGCACCACTGTTTTTCCGTGGCGCTGTACGCGCCGCAGGGATTCTTCCACCTTCTCCGCCAACTGACGCAGCTGACTCAAGACTTCATCCTCCGTAGATAGCGGACGACCATAGGTATGCTCTTTTCCCACGGATTTTCGCTCACGAGTAATGTGAACCGGCGAATCATGGATTCCACGCACCTTCCGATACAAGGAATAGCCCATCTTCCCAAATTCTTGGATCAGAAACATTTCACTCTTTTCGTAGAGGTCTCCACCTGTAAAGATTCCCAACTCATTCATTTTAGGAACAGTCTTTTTCCCGACCCCGTGAAATTTTTCGATTGGCAATCGCTTCAGAAAAACCACAGACTCTTCAGGTGAAATAACGGTCATGCCCTTTGGTTTCTGATAATCAGAAGCCAGCTTCGCTAAAAATTTATTGTAGCTGACCCCTGCTGAACAAGTCAGTTGCAGCTCCTGCCAGATATCCTGCTGGATCAAACGCGCGATTTTGATGGCCGAGCGGATGTCCATTTTATTTTCTGTGACATCCAGATATGCCTCATCGATCGAGACAGGCTCAATAATATCCGTGTAGCGGTGGAAAATTTCCCGTACCTGATGCGAGACAGCCCGATACTTTTCATGATCGCCTGGCTTAAAAATAGCCTGGGGGCATAATTCGAAGGCCTTCTGCGCACTCATGGCTGAGTGGATACCGTAGATTCGCGCTTTGTAGTTCGCCGTCGTCACGACCCCTTTGCCGCCTGTGTCCGAAGGGTGGCGAGCAATCACCAGCGGATGCTTCGCCAGCTCAGGATCATCCCGCTCTTCTACCGAGGCAAAAAAAGCATCCATATCCATGTGAATGATTTTTCTCGATGTATCATTTTTCAATGGAAAAACCAATTCTGCCATCGTACACGCCCCCTTCAGTCGTAAAATCTTCCTCCTCATTATAACCGAACGTTTGTTCAGAGACAATCAATCCTGCTGAAAGTTAAAAGACGTTAAGAAGGCTCGTTGATTGTCGGATTCTTTTCTCAAAAAAAGTCCTTCTTCCAAAGTACGGAAAAAGGACTGTTGTCTTCCTATGAGTGTTTAACGTTCGATTAGATTTACTTTGCGGATCATTAGTTTGTCGGCAGAGCCTCGTTGGAACTCTTGAGGTTCTCCGAAGATTTCCGCATAAATAACTTTGTTGTGTTCGCGACGGCGAAGCTGGTAAATGATTTTCCCTGTATCTTCCAGCTCTTTCATCATTTCAGTCACACCGCCAAAGCCGGTCTTCTTGGTGATAAATCCTGTCGCTACCATTCGCTCATCTAGGTAACGGGCAGAAATGACAGAGCCCTTCGCCAAAGTAGTTCTTAAGGCGGTCGCCAATTCTTCTAGTTCTTCAGGAACGGGCAATTCACGTTCTACTGGTTGGTACAAGGTATCCCGTAAGGTGTTCAGCTCCTCTACCAACGCTTCATATTGTTCCTTTGTCAGCATGACGCCAGCAATTTTTTCACGGTTGAAAATATAAACCCCTGTCTCTGCTTTTCGAGCTTGAGCAAAAACATCCATTGGCGATTTTTTTACTTCTGTAATGGAAGATGTCGGAACATCTAATTTTCTTAACCCCATTCAGCTCTCCTCCTATTTAATAGTCCATCGATTGAAAGAACGAACTTCTATTTTTAGTTGTTTTACATTCTATTCACCCACGAATGTACAAAAAGATGCAAAATAGAACGGCATCCTCAACGTAGTCTTCATCATTATAGCATAACCTATCTTGAAGAAAAATCTTCACCTCAGTTTCTCCTTGGAGAAGTGTCGTAGGCCTGATACCTTTCTTGGATCAACAAGGAAGATTTTAAATTGGGAGTCAGCGTTAAGGAGGCTGAATGGACCGAAGAGAAGATTTCCTTTAGCGCAAAAGCCAATTCATCCAGCTGGCAATTGGTCAAAAACGGCAATCGTCGTTTAAATTCTTTGGCTATGATATAGAAATGATCGCTCACCGTATCCCCGCGCCATTTTAAATTGAAGAGCGTCAGCGGCAGCCCTTGATAAACCCCTAAAAATAAATCAAACAATTTAGCAGCCAGCAGCTCCTCCGTAGTGCCGGATTCTTCTATAAATACTTCTTCGATAATGGCACATGCCTCCTGCACCTCCTGATACAAGCTGCTCCGCTGCTGCTGATGGGACCTGTAAAGATCAAGATAGTTGTCGAAATGATGCCTAAGATAATCAAAATAGAAATACTCCGCCAATGGCGACTCCACTCCGAACTGACTGCGGAAGTCCTCTAGCTGTTCCCCTGCAAAAAACGCCGCTTTCTCAATGGAGGGAAGGGACCGATTCAAATAATAGTGCGCCAGTTGATCATACATTTCCTGTTCTTCAAAAGAGTAGAAATCTCGTAAATAGCGTAACTGCAGCAGCACGATCAGTGCAGGCTCGCCCGCTAGCTCTCCCGATCGGTGATTCACAGAAATATTCAAGTGAAGGATCTGCTTGTTCAAGCGTCTTAGCTTAGAATAGCTGCTTTTGGTATCCCCGTCATTCCAAAGATAGCCTCGAAATAGTTGAAACCGCGGATCAGCGCGGATCAATTTACGGCAGAGTCCTAAATAATTCGGTTCGGACTGCCAGTTGATTTGCCAAATCTTCTCTTTTATTAAGAAATTTTTCTGTCGCAGCTCCTCTATGTCCCGTGAGATCGTTTTTCTGCTCACGGTCATTTTCTCAGCCAGCTCTGTGACTGAATAGCGACTGTATTGAATCCATTCTAACAATTGCAATTGCCGTTGACATTTTTTCCTCGTGATAAATTCCCAGATCATGCGCCACACTCTTTCCCCGTCAAATAAACTCCTTTCTTTAAACATAGCACAATCTAAGCCGCAGAAGTTTCTCAACTTTTTTCAAAAAATAAAAACGCCTGAATACTCAGACGTTTAAAGTCATCGCATTGATCGCGACGATGATCGTACTTAGTGACATTAAAATGGCGCCCACTGCTGGACTCAAAAGGATTCCGATAGGGGCTAGAACACCCGCAGCCAATGGGATCGCGAGAATATTGTAGCCTGCGCCCCACCAAAGATTTTGGATCATTTTACTGTGGGTCTTTTTAGCTAAACGGACAAATTTCAAAATATCCTGTAAATTACTGTTGGTCAGCACGACATCTGCCGAATCGATGGCGATATCGGTTCCTGCGCCGATCGCCATTCCGATCGTGGCTCTGGCAAGAGCCGGGGCATCATTGATCCCGTCGCCGACCATCATGACTTTTTTCCCTTTATCGGTGTACTGCTTGATGATTTTCTCTTTATCATCTGGCAGCAATTCACTATAAAATTCATGGATTCCTAAATAATCAGCTACAGCCTTTGCCGCTGCCTGATTGTCGCCAGTCAGCATGACCGGTTCGATGCCGCTCTCCCGCAGCTTCGTGATAAAGTCCTGCGCTTGGTCTTTTAGCGTGTCCCCCATTGCAAAGAAGGCGACCAATTGGTCATCGATCAATAAGAAAGAAATCGTGTTGCCCTGTGCTTGATAATCCTTCAGTTTTTCAGGATCAACCTGCAAGTGACGGTTTTCGATTTCTTTCTGATTTGCCAAAATAACTTGATGTCCTTCTACTGTGCCGCTTACGCCGACACCCTTTAGCGTAGAAACATCTTCTGCTTTGTAAGGGGTAATCGTTTCTGATTTCAAATAATTCATGACGCCGACAGCAAGGGGATGGTTCGTTTGACTTTCCAACGCGCCGATATATTTCAACGCCTCTTCTTTGCTCTGGTCGGTCAACACTTCGACACCCGTCACCGTGAACTTTCCTTCAGTCAATGTACCAGTCTTATCAAGAAAGACGTAGTCCAATTTGTTTCCCTGCTCCAGCGCTTGACGACTTTTCAACAGCAAACCATTTTTAGCCGCTAATGACGTAGAACGCGCAATTACTAAAGGAATCGCCAATCCTAAGGCATGGGGACAGGCAATGACAAAGACTGTCACCATACGATCCAGCGCCTGCGGCAAGTCTGCCACGAAGAGCCAAGCGATGAAGGTCAAAATACCAGCGGCCAACGCAATGTAGAACAACCATTTGGCGACCTTATCAGAGATCGATTCTAATTTCGATTTCTCCTGCTGGGCTTCCTTCACCATCGTCATGACTTTGGCTAAGTACCCATCTTCTCCTGTCCCTGTAACCTTCAGTTGAATGGTGCCGTCGCCATTGACGGACCCGCCAATGACAGTATCACCGACTTGCTTCTGAACGCCTTTTGATTCCCCCGTCACGGCGGACTCATCAACGATCGTAGCACCCTCGATGACCTCGCCGTCCGTTGGCATCTTATCTCCCGCACGAACGAGCAAGTGATCGCCTGCGTGAATATCCTGCAGTTTCACTTTTTTCGCAGCACCATCCGCCTCGATCTTGGTCACTTCATCCGGCAGTAATTCAGCCAGCTTTTTCAAAGCGTTACTTGCATTCGAAACAGCGCTCATTTCTACCCAGTGCCCTAACAGCATGATCACGATCAAGGTCGCTAATTCCCAGAAAAAGTCCATCACGTGTTCGTGGGGATTGAGTTTGTTCACAACAAAGGAGTACAAACTGTAGATATACGCAACGGAGATCCCCATTGCGATCAAGGTCATCATGGCGGGGCTCTTCATTTTCAGCTCCATTTTAGCGCCGCTGAGGAAAGGCTGACCGCCATAAATAAAGAGAACCGTCGCCAAGACCAATACGACCCACTCCGAACCTGGAAAAGTGAATTGAAACGGCAATTGTATCCCCATCATTGGGGAAAGAACGATGATAGGGATCGACAAAACAAGCGAGAGCCAAAACTTTTGTTTGAAATTCCCCATATGCATCGAATGGTCCATACCGCCACCCATATCATGGTGCTCATGACCATCCATTCCATGATTCATCTCGTGATGATCGTGCCCCTCCATTGCATTATCCATATGTTGGTGATCATGCATCGACGGGTCCTTTTTCATCGATTCATCCATTTTTTCTCCTTGCTTCATCTCAACGACCTCCTACATCATTTCATCTGATGCGTCCTTTTAGTTATTTCTAACCAAAAAGACGACTTATATTTTTTTCTGATTCAAGCTGAGCGAGTTCAGCAATACACTGACCGAACTAAAGGCCATCGCACCGCCGGCAATGATAGGATTCAGAAAGCCCACTGCGGCAAAGGGAATCCCGATCACGTTGTATAGAAACGCCCAGAATAAATTTTGTTTGATCTTTCTTAGTGTTATTTTGGATAGACGAATACTTTTCTCAATGGATAAAAGATCACTGTTCATCAAGGTGATGTCCGCTGTCTCCATCGCAATATCTGTTCCGCTGCCCATCGCAATACCGATATCCGCCAAGGCTAGAGCTGGCGCATCGTTGATCCCATCGCCAACCATCCCTACAGATTCACCTTTTGTCTGTAATTCTTTGACAACTTGCGCTTTATCCTCCGGCAAGACTTCTGCCACGATATCTGATGCAGCTAACCCCACCTGTTCACCAATGTAGCGTGCTGTCTGCGGGTTGTCGCCTGTCAGCATTTTCACGGTGATCCCTGATTCCTGCATCGCCGCAATGGCAGCTTTTGAAGAGGCTTTTACCTGATCTGTCACTGAGATCATGGCAAGGACCTTCGCGTGATCCGTTAAGAACATCACTGTCTTTCCTTCTGCTTCCAACGCTAGCACACGTTCTTCATCAAATAAAATATTTCGCTCACGGACACCCCGCGTAGACCCGACAAAATAAGCCTTCCCGTTGATCACACCTGTGACACCTTGACCAGTCAAGCTTTCAAAAGAATCTACTGGCAGGATCGCCGCCTGATCTTTTCCATAATGATAGATGGCTTTCGCCAAGGGGTGCTCAGAATACTGTTCCAGGCTTGTTAAATAAGAGAGTGCTTCTGGATCGAAGGCATCAAAATCAGCAACCACTGGTTTTCCTTCAGTGATCGTCCCAGTCTTGTCTAAAACGATCGTTGTCAAATGCGCGATCTTCTCCAGCGCGCCGCCGCCTTTGATCAAGATTCCAGACTTCGCCCCCAGACCCGTTCCTACCATGATCGCTGTTGGTGTCGCCAAGCCTAAGGCACATGGACACGCGATCACTAAAACAGAAACACTATGAACGATCGCCTGTTGCCAATCTTGTGTGACGAAGCCTGTGGCTAGCAAGGTGATCAAGGCGATTCCTAGAACCGTTGGGACAAAAACTTTGGAAATTTTATCCGCGATTTGCTGAATCGGTGCTTTTTCTCCTTGCGCATCTTCCACCATGCGAATGATACGTGAAAGAACGGTCATACTGCCGACTTGCGTTGCGGCAAATTGGATGCTGCCTGTCGTATTGACGGTGCCGCCAAACACTTGATCTTCTGCTTGCTTATCGACCGGCAAGCTTTCGCCAGTCAGCATGCTTTCATCGATAGTGGTTTGGCCGCTGAGAATTTTTCCATCTACGGGAATCTGTTCTCCAGGACGGACACGCACAACGTCGCCTGTTTGCACCTCTTCGATCGGTACTTCTTTCTCTTCACCGTCGACGATCACTGTGGCTGTCTTCGCCTGCAAGCTCATTAATTGTTTGATCGCATCACTGGTTTTTGTCTTCGCTTTTTGCTCCAAATATTTCCCCAGCAAGATCAAGGTGATGATCATACCGCTGCTTTCAAAATACAGATCGGAATTATAAGGATTGAAGAAGCCGTTATAGACACTCAAGGCAAATGCCGCGGTCGTGCCCATTGCTACCAGCACGTCCATATTCGGCGCTTTTGTCTTCAACGCATGATAGGCACCGCGATAAAAACGCTGCCCAACACCAAACTGCACCGGTGTCACTAAGATCAATTGAACCAGCGGCAGATGCAGAAAATGTACCCAGTTCCCGTGACTGCCCAGAAGCATCGCGATCATTGCGATCATCAATGGCGCCGTTAAAAGAGCACTCACGAGCAAATCACGTTTCATCTTCTTCAGATACGCGGCTTTTTCCTGTTCGATTTTTTGTTTATGGGCGTCATCAAAGAGTATCGCACCGTACCCGATGGCTTCTACTCGTTGGATCAACTGTTCCGCTGTTAAATTATCGGCAAATTGGACCGTGGCCTTTTCTGTCGCCAAATTCACATTCGCTTCCAGCACACCCTCAGTGGCCTTTAATTCTTTCTCCACGCGGGCAGAACAGTTGGCACAGGTCATGCCAGTGATCGCAAATGTTTCTACTGTTGCGTCTGCCAATTAAATCACCTCAGTTTCATACCCTGCTTCGGTCACTGCGGCAACGATTTGTTCTGCTGAAACCTTTGCTTCGTCAAATTTCACCACACCTTGGTTCTTTTTCAAGTGGATCTTTACTTTATCGATCCCTTCCAATTGGTTGATTGCCTTTTCTACATTTGCTACACAGTGATTACAGCTCATTCCGTTGATTTCAAATTGTTTTTTCATGTTGATAGTCTCCCATTCTGATTGAATTATTTTTTATGGCTGTTGCCAGTTAGTCCTTATGATGATTGCATTCACACTGCCCGGGGATACAGTTGCACGCGATTGTATCGACGGTCTTTTTCTTTACTAATTGTTCCTTGATTTTTTCCACATCTGCCTCCGTCAGTTCCGCTTCTGCAACTAATTCAGCAATGGTTTCGCCGATTCGTTTGGCACAAATATGAGAAAAGAGATTCTCTGTCGCACTTTTTACCGTCTCGCCTTCACTGATTGCCGGATAATAAATATACTTTTTCCCTGACTGCTCGGTCCGTACCGCTTCTTTTTTTACTAAGCGCCCTAATAACGTCTTGATCGTGGCGGGCTTCCACGCCATCGTCTGACCAAGGATGTCGATGATTTCTTGTGCGGTCGTGGATTCCTGTGTCCAAATCACTCGCATGATCTCCCACTCGGAATCACTGATCTTTACTGGTGTGATCGTCATAGCCATACACTCACCTCTTTCGTTTACAATTGTAATCTACATCTTTTAGTTTACATTTGTAATCGTCATTCGTCAACTGTTACGATATTTTTTTTGTACGGCGAGAAATGTGTGCCCATTAATGACCCCTTCTGCAATGAAGCGTGGACCTCTTTGAATACCTCTTTTCCCCGCAAAAAAAGGCTTTGTGACCACTAGAGCCACAAAGCCTGTTCATCTACTATTTTATTCTTAAACAACGCATCGCATTCAACACAGCGATCACAGTGACACCTACGTCTGCGAAAACGGCGGCATACATCGTTGCGAAGCCTAATGCTCCTAAGACCAACACGACCACCTTGACACCGATCGCAAACACGATGTTTTGTTTGACGATCCCCATTGTTTTACGTGCGATTCGAATCGCTGTCGGGATTTTTTCAGGCTGGTCATCCATGATCACGACATCCGCTGCCTCGATTGCGGCATCCGACCCTAGGCCGCCCATAGCGATACCGATATCGGCGCGGGCAAGCACGGGAGCGTCGTTCATCCCATCACCGACAAAAGCCGTTTTGGTTTCCCGCTGCAATTCATCTTCTAAGTGCGTGACCTTATCCTCTGGCAGCAGTTCACTGTAGACTTGATCGATCCCGATCTTCTTACCGATCGCATCCGCGATTCCGCGATTGTCTCCAGTCAGCATGACGGTACGCTTCACACCGAGGCTCTTCGCTTCAGCCAACGCTTCAGAGACATTGTCCTTGAGCTCGTCAGCAATCACTAAATGTCCGACAAATCTTCCATCCATCGCAACATAGACGATCGTGCCGATTTCCTGTACGGCTTGGAATGGAATATTCTTGTTTGCCATCAGCTTTTCGTTGCCGACTAAGAAATGATGCCCATCGATCTCAACTGAGAGCCCAAAACCTGCGATTTCTTCTAATTGACTGACAGCGAGCAATGGTTGATCGACGTAATTTACGATTGATTGGGCAATCGGGTGACTGGAGCTTTGTTCCGCACTAGCCACATACTGTAAGAATTCCTTTTTGTTCATGGTCGTTTCAACAGTTTGAACTTCAAAGACACCCTTCGTCAGCGTTCCTGTTTTATCGAAGACCAAGGTTTCCACGTTTGCTAACGTTTCAATATAGTTGCTGCCCTTGATCAGGACGCCGGCTTTGCTAGCACCGCCGATCCCGCCAAAGAAACTCAACGGTACAGAAATAACCAGCGCACACGGACAAGAGATCACTAGGAAGGTCAGCGCACGATAGACCCAATCATAAAAGGGCTCTCCGGTCACCAACGGCGGCACGACTGCCAACAAGACAGCCAAGCCGACAACGATCGGTGTGTAGTAGCGAGCAAAGCTGGTAATAAAGTTTTCTGCCGGTGCCTTTTTACTGCTGGCATTTTCCACCAAATCTAAGATCTTGCTGACCGTCGACTCACCAAATGTCGTTGTCACTTCTACAGTCAATTGTCCGCTCTGATTAATAAACCCGCTGAGGATCTGTTCCTCCGGATGGATACTGCGGGGAACAGATTCTCCTGTTAACGCAGAGGTATCCAGCATCGAATTGCCTTCTTTGACGATCCCATCCAACGGTACCTTTTCCCCCGGCTTGATCAAGATACGATCGCCCACCTTGATCGCTTCAGGCGCGACCTTTTTCACTTCACCGTTCTGGATCAAGTTCGCCGAATCTGGACGAATCGCTAACAGTGAGCTGATTGATTTTCTTGATTTTGCAACGGCGTAATCTTGGAAAAATTCTCCTACTTGGTAAAACAGCATAACGGCCACTGCTTCTGGATATTCTCCGATCGCGATAGCGCCAACGGTTGCGATCGCCATGAGAAAGTTTTCATCGAAGATCTCTCCATGGAAAATGTTTGTGATGGCGGTTTTGAGGACGTCATAGCCGATCCACAAGTATAAGATCAAATAAGCAATCAGTTTCAACGGCATTGCCGGAGTAAAGACAGCCAAGCCTCCTAAAGCAATGATCGCCACAACAATTTGAATGATTTTTCCTTTAGAGCTTTCCTCTTCTCGTTGCGTTTGCACGCTGTTGACTTCAACATCCGGCTCCAGCTTATTCACGATCTCCTTCGCTTCCTCGCTGACACGTTCAATGTCTTTTTCCGGTGCAACGATCGTCAGTTTCGTGCTCATAAAGTCCACTTGAGCCTGCTCCACACCTTTGATTTGCTGTACAGAGCGCTCGATCTTCGCTGCGCAGTTCGCGCAATCCAACCCATCTAACCGATATACTTTTTCCATGAGATTCCCTTCTCTCTTTTACATATGAATGATTCTTCATGTATATTATATATGAGAGCTCGTTCATATGTCAAGCATAAAAAGAAAGCTTTTTCAAAAATATTTCCCGCTCATTTTCCCCTAACTCTATTTCTAAAAAAGAGACTTGAAACAGCCCTACAAACACAAAAAAAACGCCGAGAAAGTCCTCGGCGTTTCAGCGATCGTAGCTTATGGATAAATACGGTTCAACAAACGTGGGAATGGAATGGCTTCACGAACATGGTCGATCCCTGAAATAAATGTGATCGTCCGTTCAAGTCCTAAACCAAAACCTGAATGGGGCACAGTCCCATATTTACGCAGATCCAAATACCATGAATATTCTTCTTCGTTCAAGCCTGCTTCACGGATTTGCTCCAACAAGTAATCATAGTCGGTCGCACGTTCAGAACCGCCGATGATTTCTCCATATCCTTCTGGCGCGATCAAATCGGCACAGATCACGACATCTTCACGTGTTGGGTGTGGCTTCATGTAGAAAGGCTTGATAGCCTTTGGATAATTTAAGATGAAGACTGGACGGTCGAAGGAATTCGCGATAAACGTTTCGTGCGGCGATCCAAAATCTTCGCCCCACTCAATATCGTCAAAGCCATTTTTCTTCAATAATTCAATCGCTTCGTCATAAGAGATCCGCGGATAAGGAAGCTTTGTATAGTTTTTCAAAATTTCTTTATCACGTCCCAAGACGTCTAATGCGTAGTCACAGTTATCCAGAACACTTTGTACTAAATAAGCCACGTATTGTTCTTGCACTTCTAGACTGTCTTCTTGATGCATGAAGGCCATTTCTGGTTCGATCATCCAGAATTCAATCAAGTGACGGCGTGTTTTTGATTTTTCAGCACGGAAAGTCGGTCCAAATGAGAAGACTTTTCCTAATGCCATCGCTGCTGCTTCCATGTATAATTGTCCACTTTGAGATAAATAGGCCTTATGGTCGAAATAATTTGTTTCAAATAAATCGCTGGTTCCTTCAGGAGCTGAACCTGTCAAAATCGGCGGATCTACTTTTACAAAACCATTGTTATTGAAGAATTCATAGGTTGCACGAATGATCTCGTTACGAATCAGCATGATCGCGTGTTGTTGTGACGAACGCAACCATAAATGACGATGATCCATCAAGAAATCTACGCCATGCTCCTTCGGTGTGATCGGGTAATCATGGCTTTCACCAATGACTTCGATCGACGCTACACCTAATTCATAACCGAATTTAGAGCGTGTGTCCTCCCGAATTTCTCCCGTAACAATGATTGATGTTTCTTGCGTCAATTCTTTCGCTAAATGAAAAACTTCTTCTGATACATCACTTTTGACAACGACCGCTTGAAAGTAAGCTGTCCCATCACGTAATTGTAAGAAAGAAATCTTTCCGCTTGATCGTTTATTCGCGACCCAAGCCCCGATTTTTACTGTTTCGCCAACATGGTTCTTGGCATCGATGATTTGAATTTGTTCCACAAATGTCTCTCCTCACTTATTTATCCCGAAATAAGGTTTTACTTTTTACTATTTTCTATGAAACGACGAATCCGCACGACTGCTTCTTCTAGATTTTCCATACTGGATGAATAACTCATTCGCACGCTGTCAGAAGAACCGAACCCTTCGCCTGTTACCAGCGCCACACGCTCTTGTTCCAACAAATCGTTGACCCAAGTCGTTACATTGTCGTAGCCGCCTATCTCCATCGCACCTTTGATGTTCGGAAACAGGTAGAACGCTCCTTGCGGTTTTTTAAGCTCAAAACCTGGCAGGTCCGCTACTTTTGGATAGATGGTATTCAACCGCTCTTCAAACGCTTGACGCATCTTTTCTGCTGTTTCCTGCTCTCCCGATAAAGCCTCAGCAGCAGCTACTTGGCTGACCGCCGTCGGATTGCTCGTTGCTTGAGAAGCAATCGACGTCATGGCACCGATGATCTCTTCGTTCCCGATCGCATAGCCAATTCGCCAACCCGTCATAGAGTAGGTTTTCGAAACGCCATTGATGATCACGGTATGATGAAAAATATCTTCTGACAATGAAGCAAGGTGGGCTGCTTTGTTTCCATTATAAACAAGATGATCATAAATATCATCTGAGACAATCAACAGGTCGTGACGGACGGCCCATTCCCCGATTTCTCGCAGCTCGTCTTCCGTGTAGATCATCCCTGTCGGATTCGACGGGGAATTGATGATCAGTGCTTTTGTCTTTTCCGTACGAACCTCTTCTAGTTGATCGATTGTGATCTTGTAGTCATTGTTTTGCGCACCTGCAACAAACACAGGATTCCCTTGAGCCAGCTTGACTTGTTCACCATAACTCACCCAATAAGGAACTGGGATGATGACTTCATCTCCTGCGTCCAGAACTGCTTGGAACAAGGTATACAAGGCAAATTTTGCCCCGCTTGTGACAATGACATTCTTCGGTGCGATCGACAGGTCATAATTTTTCTTAGTGAAGTCCACGATCGCAGATTTCAATTCAGGGGTCCCGCCAGAGGCAGTGTAGAAGCTGACTTTGCCCCCTTCGATTCCCTTGATTGCTGCCTGCTCGATGTTTTCCGGCGTTGTGAAATCAGGCTCCCCCACAGTCAAGCTGATGACATCTAATCCTTGGGCTTTCAACTCTTTGGCTTTGGCGGTAGCTGCTAAAGTGACGGACGGTTCTAAGTTTGTTACACGCTGTGATAATTTCATAACCAATAACTCCCTTACCAAGTTTTTTTAGATTTCTTTGATGACTTTGATTTGTTTGCCATCATTAAATGACAGCAAGTAATAAAAAATCGCGCCCTTTTCATCCTTCGCGGTGATCTCCCAAGCAGTTTTATCTTGATAGATCCCTAAGTTGGCTTTCTCAAAAATCAGATCTGGATTCTCCTCATTAAAGCGTTTTTCTGCTTGTTCTTCGGTCAGACCATCCTTTTGATTGAGAACGCGGACTTTCTCTCCTGATTTCGGAACGATCACAATGATCGATTCGCCAGTATTATTTTCACCCGTAACGGTGAAATAGGTTTTTTCACGATTGAACCAATAAAAATGATCGACCGTTTTTAAATCGGCATATTTTTCTGCCATTTGAACCGCTTCTCTTTTGGCTTGCTGCATCGGACGATTTGAACGGATAAAAATCATGGTCGCCGCCACGATAATAATTAGTAAAAATGCCACGATCCCTAAAAGCCAGCGGTTGAGCTTTTGCTGCCTTGTACTATTCGTATCCAAAATCATACTCCTCTCAGACAAGCTACATTATACCAAAAGAAGGGCTTTGCCTCATTAATTCTCATCACTTTTGTCAGAATTTAAAAATTGATCCGCTTCAAGCAGAATCTCTTCTAACGGCAATTGTTTGATTGGAAGGTCCTTTGGCAATGCTTTTCGTAATTTTTCGCCGTACTTCGCAGTGATAAAGCGCTGATCCAACAAGAGCATTACTCCCTTGTCCTTGTCTGAACGAATCAACCTTCCCAATGCTTGGCGCAGCCGCAATGCTGCATGGGGGACTGCCTCTTGGTAAAACGGATTGATTCCTTCAGAGGCTAAATACTCATTCCGTGCTTTGACCTGCAGCCGTTTAGGATTTTCAAACGGCAAACGAGTAACGATCAAAAGCTGCAGAATCTCTCCTGGCAGATCGACCCCTTCCCAAAAACTGTCGGCTCCGAATAGCAGCGCGTCATTTGATAACAAGAAACGCTTCAACAATTTTTCGCGGCTGCCGCCAACACCTTGAGCCAAAACTTCTCTGCCTTCATTTAATAAAGGCACACGCACGCGTTGATAGACACGATTCAAAATATCGTGAGAAGTAAAAAGAACTAAGATCGGACGTTTCTGATCGCCTGCCATTTTTCGAACCACGTCGGCGATGTATTGCGCATACTGATCCGGTGAGGTCGACTGGATGCTGATCGTATCCGTCGGAAGGTACAGGCGCGCTTGGTTGGCATAATCATAGGGACTGCTGATTATCTTTAAAGGCGTCTCCGCTATCCCCCAACGCTTCGCGAAATAATGCCGATCGCTGCCGATTTTCAACGTTCCCCCCAAGTAAAGGATCTGCTTGTACCGCTCATACCACTTCGTTTGACTGATCAATGCCGCTTCCAAATCCTGGACTTGGAACGTCTTTCGTTTGGCATTGAACCAATGAACATAGCGGGCATCCCATTTTTCACTAAATGTTTCAAATGCTGTCTGCTGCTCTGTCAAATTGTCCAGTAGTGCTTGCAGGTCGCCCCATTCCGCCTGTTCTTTGATACTGAACGTCTCTTTGTACCTGATAAAATACCCCGACAATTGATCCCCCAAATCCAACGCATCTTGGTAAAGACGCTTGATCCGCTGTAAAACATGCTCCCCAGCCAAGGACAATTGGTCGATCATCTCTTTCGTCAGCAAGCGTTCCTCTTCCGCAGGAAACTCTTCCTTGAAAATACGATAAAAATCCGTCAGGTCCTCATTTAATTCCTGAAGAACATCTTGAAGAATTTCAAGCGTATGCTGGCTTTGCTTGTCTTTGTGGATCAATTTTTTCCAACCAGCAAAGGTTTGCTGGTCAAAAAGATGGGCAAACGAACGCTGGATCGCCAATACATTAAAGTTCTGAGTGCTGACTTTTTCCAAGACTCGATTTAAATGATGGGCTTCATCAATAATCAGATACGAACTGTTCGGCAGTTGAGGAATTTTCCGTTGATCCTCTTGCGCTAAATAGGCATGATTGGTGATCACCAAATTACTTTGAGCCAATTTTTTTTGACGATGATGAATAAAATCTGCTTGATAAAATGGGCTGCTGGGATTCAATGTATGCACGCCTAAATGAGAGACCTCTTGCCAGAAAGGGTGTTTCAAGCTAGTCATATTCAGCTCATCAAAATCCCCTGTTTCGGTTTGAGTTAACCAGACAAGCACCGACATTTGATAAAATGTGTATTGTTTTTGTGCTGTTTCTTTCTCAAAGCTCTGATAAAAACGCTCAAGATCCAAGTAATGACGACTGCTTTTCATCACTACTGCCTGCATCGGCTGATCCAACAGACGATTGATCAACGGCAAGTCGTGGCTCAAAATCTGTTCTTGCAGCAGCAAAGAGACCGTACTGATCACCAGCGGTTTTTCCGGAGTTGCCAAAAAACTCATGGGTAATAAATAGCCCAACGTTTTGCCGATTCCTGTTGCGGCCTCTACTAAAATATTCTTGTCATCTTTCTTATTAAAAAAATCATACACAAGATTCATCAATCGCGCTTGTTCTTTTCGAAAATCCAATTCACCGTGATAGATTTTCTCCTTGGCTTTCCGTGAGCGAGGATAGGCCTTCACCCCAAAATAGCTCTCAGAAAAAAGCGGCACACGCTTCTTGCGCAGCGCTAATCCACGAATGATCACCAACTCATCCGACAAAGGACGAGGGGCTTCTTGCATCTCCTTCAGACATTCTTCTAAATAATTTTTAGTTTGAAACGCCATTTGATCAGCCGTTTCCACGATTTTTTCCACTGTAATGATCGGCAGTTCTTTTATTTTCGAGTCTAGATATAATAATAATTGCGCAGTTACATCCGCGTCGCTATCCGCTTGATGGGGATTTTCATGGACTAAGTGCAGCTCCTCTGCCAAATCCTTTAAGCGAAAGCTCAAAGACGTCGGCATAAACACTTGCGCCAACTCAACGGTATCAATACCGGGGATCGTCAATGGCGGCATACCGCATCGCTCTAGCTCATTACTTAAAAACGGATAATCAAAATGAATGTTATGGGCAACAAAGATTGTATCTTCCAATAAATTAGTGATCGTTTGAGCCACATCTTCAAAATAAGGGGCTTTTCGCGTTCGTTGGTTCGTAATTCCTGTCAGCGTTTGGATCTGCGCTGGAATATTCTGATCTGGATTAATATCCGTCGAGAAATGCGTTACGATCTTGCCGTTCTCGATCAATACACAGCCGAACTGAATGATACGATCGGTTTTTGGATCGGTTCCAGTCGTTTCAATATCAACCACAGCATAATTCTTTTTCACACTTCTCCTCCTTCCTCAAACACAAGAAGTGATTTCCTTATAAAACCACGTATCTCACTAGCCCACATACTTTGCTTCTGTCAGTTTTAGAAGCAGCATGGGGACATCTACCTCACGCATTATATCTGAATAGTACCACTTTCTACAAGGAAGTTCTTCATTCAAAGCGATTTCAATTTATAAAAACAAAAAAACCAGATGCGTGAGCATCTGGTTTAAAAGTCTACTTAATTAAGCTTTGTTAACGTTTGTAGCTTGAGGTCCACGTTGGCCTTCTTCTACGTCGAAAGTCACTGCTTGACCTTCTTCTAAAGTTTTGAAGCCGTCGCCTTGGATAGCTGAGAAATGTACGAATACGTCATTTCCGTTTTCAGCAGTGATAAATCCGTAGCCTTTTTCTGAGTTGAACCATTTTACTGTACCTTGTTCCATGTTAAACATCCTCCTAGGATAAAAATTAGTTTGTAATTACTTGAATGGTGAAATAGGAAAGATGTTGTCTGAAACAAACTTGCCAATATTACCGTACAAAAACTACACTTAGAAGTATAACACAGATAAAGCGATAACACTAGGTTATCGCTTAAAATTTTTATTCTTAATATATTTGAACTATTCGAACATTAATACCGTAGTATCGCTAATAGACTTTTCTCATCTGGAGCGTCTTTTTGGTCTAGAACAAAGACCTGTCCGCCATTTTTGATAACATTGTCCGCAATCTCGTTCAAGACTTGGCGACGATCATATTCGACATCTGGATCTTCTCCGAACCCATCGACTAGGTTGGATGTTGCGATAAAGAGATGAGAAATTTTTCCTTCCTTCGCGGCCGGTACGATGTCTACTAATTGGTCAATAAATTTTCTATCCATTAATTTTTGGTACGTTTGTGTCTCAACAGATGCCAATTGATCCGTCAATTTCTGTGACTCTTTTTTGATTTCGTTGATCGTTGCTTGTGCTGGCGAACCATTGATTGCCGCCTTATCTGAATAATAAGGATTTTTCGCAACTTTTTTAAATTGTGTTTGATTCTCTGGCAAGGCAAAAAGATATACTGGAAGTTGCTCTGGGTTTTCGAACTCTTTTAAATAGTTGTCCACTGCTTGGTAATAATTCACCCAGTCAATTTCGACTTCTTCATCCTTCGTATTGATGCCATGATAGCTGCCGACCTCTCCGCCGCGAGCAGATACGTTTAAGTTTCCTCCCGTTAATTCATCTCCAAGAGCCGTGACAATATCTTTCGGAGCATCCTCTGGCAGATCGACTTCTTTCACTTTTTTGTTACGGATAAAATAGAGCTTCATAGAATCTCTATTCAAAGCCATTAAATAGTAAGAATAATTAAATTGTGCATTCTTGATGATCGCCAACAGATACGGCAAGTCGCTGACATAATATTGATCGTCCACAGCGATACTTAAGCGATGGATATAACTTTCTTCTGCCGTAAGGATCACCGCAATACTTTCTGTTCCGTTTCGCCAAAAATCACCATCTGCGAGTAGTTGATTGATCTTTTCTTGGAATGGTTCAAAGCTGTGATCAGTGTATTTTTTTTCAAAACGACGTTTCGCTTCTTTAGCGAAGTTTTTAAACGTGATTTGATCTTTTTCAACTTCTTGATGCGCATGGTGTGTATTCAACATGAATGTGATAAACGGACCGGTGGCTTCTTCTGAAGTCAGTTCAGATAGTAACTTTTTACTGATATTTGCCATAAATGTACCCTCCTATTTAAGTCTTCCAAATCAAGTGTACCATAGCTGTTAAATTCCATGAAACGAAATGCAACCCTTACATTATGTAAATAACTAAAAAATTTCACAGAAATTTGCATAAGTTTTTTCTAATTCATTTCTTATCGATTAACAAACTGCTATTCATGAATTCATTGATTGTATGCATTATCATTAATTTATACCAATTATCCCGAATTGGTTTTTCATACTTACTCCTACCAAGAGTAAATAACAACCTTCATTTCCACCATAGTGACGGCTATGGTGGTTTTTTTGCGGTTTTCGCGCGTCCCCACAATCATTCGGATAAGAAATCCTTTTGAATTTTTACGATTGATTTGTTTGCGTTTCCATTATTTGCTAAACTGGAGCTACTAAATCAGCGAGGTGTGCTATGAAAACTGCGGAGGAAATGTACCAATTTTGTCAACATGCGAAATTCTTTTCAGGGTCCGATCAACAATGGAGCGAAAAACTTTTTTCAGTGCTGGAGAAACATTTAGGGCCTCATGAAGAGGTTCTTGTTTGCTTTATTGGGCTGCACAATCGAACATCTGCAACCAAAAATGACGGCTTTTACGCCTATGCTTTAACCAATCAACGATTTATCATGGGACAAAAGAAATTGATTGGCGATGAGTTTAAAGTGATTCCTTTGGCAAATCTTCAGGAACTTCGTTTAACAAAAGAAACCAGCTTGGATATATTAGAGATTTCCTCTTTAGAAGGCGTAACAAAAATAGTCTTGACGGA
This sequence comes from Enterococcus sp. 12F9_DIV0723, assembly GCF_002174375.1. NCBI lineage: Bacteria > Bacillati > Bacillota > Bacilli > Lactobacillales > Enterococcaceae > Enterococcus > Enterococcus sp. 12F9_DIV0723. Next base: position 2,497,025 of record NZ_NIBK01000001.1, read on the forward strand.
AGATGAAGCACCCTATGTCTTAGCGACTTTAAAGCAAACAGTCCAAGAGATCATCACAAAAAAAGAACCCGAGACCCACTTAAGCAAAGCGGAACAGCTCTTGAAAATGAAGGAGCTGATGGATCAAGGAATCCTGACAGCAAAGGAATTCGAAAAAATAAAAGAAGAAATCTTTCAATAAAAAACTGTCTGAGAAAAATTTTCTCAGACAGTTTTTTTCTATTGGATCGCTGCTTTTCCAGACTCCCGCGTGCGTATCCGAATCGCTTCTTCGATAGGATACACAAAGATTTTTCCTGTTCCGCATTCTTCTGATTGGCAGGTCTCTAAAATCAAATCAATCACTCTCTCTACATCTTCATCCGCTAAAATAAAGCTTACTGCTATTTTAGGTAATAATGTCGTGATGACCTCTTGTCCTCGAACGTGCGTCTTTTGTCCTTTTTGCAAGCCGCAGCCTAATACTTGGCTGACAGTCATCCCATTTACTTCAATTTCCTGATCGATCGCTGCTTTGATCGCTTCTAATTTTTCTTGTCTGATGATCGCTTCAACTTTTTTCATCGCGTCCTCCTATAGTCTCCTAAGAATCCATTCCCATAAATGTCGGATAAGCATTTTCATCATGCTCGATTTGGTCTAGCCCTAACGCTTCTTCCTGTTGAGAAACACGAATCGGCATGAAGACCCGGATCAAAGAAATGATCAAATAGCTTGCGACTCCAGCAAAAATCAATGTAAAAATGACGCTCTCGATTTGTGCGATAAACAAATGGGTTTCGCCGTAAATCAAACCTGTTCGTCCACCAACCGAAGGATCAGCAAAAATCCCTGTTACGATCCCGCCGAAGATTCCGCCGACACCATGACAACCAAAAGCATCCAGCGCATCGTCAAAACCAAGCTTCTGCTTAATTACTGAAATGAAGAAATAACAGAACGGACTAACCAATGCGCCAATGAGGAGGCTTGACCAAATCGAGACAAATCCCGCCCCAGGAGTAATTGCCACCAATCCGACAACTGCACCGGTACAAGCACCGACGACCGTTGGCTTGCCATTTAGGACTTTCTCAATCAGCATCCATGACAACATCGCGCAAGCAGCCGCTGTGTTGGTCGTGATCATCGCATGGATCGCAAGTCCGTCCGCCGCTAAGGCCGAGCCGCCGTTGAAGCCAAACCAGCCAAACCACAAAAGCCCTGTCCCTAAGACAACAAATGGAACATTGTGGGGACGATAATCGCCGAGGTGGTATTCTCGACGACGGCCTAAGACAATCGCCAAGACCAGCCCAGAAATCCCTGAACTAATATGCACCACATTCCCGCCGGCAAAATCGATCGAGCCGATCTTGTCTAGAAAACCGCCGCCCCAAACCATATGCGCCATGGGGAAGTAGACAACGATTAACCAAATGGCTATGAATAGGAAAATCGCTGAAAAGCGCATGCGACCGGCGACTGATCCTGTTAAAATCGCTGTCGTGATCAAGGCAAACATCATTTGAAAGAACGCGAATAAGCCTTCTGGGATACTATCGCCTTTCGTCATAGAGACGCCATTAAAAAATAGCTTGTCCAAATTTCCAATAAATTCTCCGCCGCCGCTAAATGATAGCGAGTAGCCAACGACTACCCAAATCAAAGAGGCTAATCCCATCGTACAAATGACCATCATCATGGTGTTCAAAATATTTTTTCTCCGCTCCAACCCGCCATAGAAAAATGCCAATGCGGGCGTCATAAGAAAAACTAACCCTGAACAAATCAAAATAAATGCAATATTCGCTGCCATCAAATCACTCCATTTCTCTTTATGTTAAGTATTCTAACATCGTTTTTAAATAAAAAAAGAGTTTTTCCTCATTTTTTTCATTTAATTCTAATTTAATGACTTTTCGTGTGAGAAAAACTAACATAAAAAGAGCAGGAAGAATTTCCTGCTCTTACAATCCGTGATATTCTTTATAGACCTCTTGTTTTTTCAGTCCATGTCGTTTCGCGACAGTTTTGATAGCCTCCTTCGAGCTTTCGCCGTCTAAGACCAATACGTCCACTTGCTCTTTGAGTGAGCCTTCAAAAATTTCTTCTTCTACCTTCTCTGTCGTACCGGAAACCAGCAAGCAGCACTCTCCCTTTAACGAATGCTCCGACAAGTAGTCGATCACTTCCTCTGCTGTGCCTCGCAGATACTCCTCATAGAGCTTAGTCAACTCTCGGCAAATGACCACTTCGCGATTGCCAAAAACTTCCAGCATATTTTTCACGGTCTCTTTTATACGATGGGGAGACTCATAAAAAATCATTGTCGCCGTTTGATTTTTCAGCTCTGCTAATTCCTTTTTCTGGGTACTCTTCTTTCGTTGCAGGAATCCATAGAAATAGAAAGGTTGCGGCATCAGACCAGAAGCAATCAGCGCCGTCATACCCGCAGTTGCTCCAGGCAGCGCCACTACAGGAATGTCTTCCTCAATACAAGCAACGACTAATTCATGCCCCGGATCACTAATAGAAGGCATGCCTGCATCGCTGACTTGCGCGATTGATCGCCCACTTTTAAGAAATGCCAGCAATTCAGGAATCCGTTCGTTGTAATTATGCTCATGCAAGCTTTTTTGCCCAACCTTCACCTCAAAATGATTCAGCAATTTTTGCGTATTTCGAGTATCCTCACTGGCGATCAAATCGACCGTTTGCAATGTCTTAACTGCACGAAAGGTCATATCCTCCAAGTTCCCGATCGGCGTAGGAACCAAATACAGCGTCCCAACTTCTTGTGCAAAACTTTTTTGAATTCTCACAGACATACTCCTAACTTCCTTCTATGTATTTACTACCCATCGATACTCGCAAAAAAGCGGGTGTGACAAGCAGCGTCATACCCACTAGTTGAAATCGATTTATTTTTGCTTACTTTCGCGATAGATGACGTCTAAACAAAAAGCACATGGCTCATCCTGTTCACGCCTTGAACCGTAAAGTAAATTGCACACGTGAAACCCGTCTTCATATATCTTTTCAAGGTTTAAACGAGATTCCGACAATTCTTGCCGTTCATCTAAGACTGGAGATTTTTTGGCATCAATCTCACGAATCCGTTCACGCAAGCGTTCATTTTCCATTTCCAATGTGGCATTTTTTTCAACGAGCTCTAGTAGTGTTTCTTTCATCGACACTAGATCCTCAAGATTTTTTTGCATGTCCACTTCTAACTGATTCAGGCCATCATACAACGAACGTCGGTCCATCATGACACATCACCTGCTTCAACTAGTTCTTGATAATCGAAATCGACAGTCATATCACGGCCAAACAAACGCACCTTCACTACCTTGCTAAGCAGATTCAACCCGATTACTTTTCCACGCCCTTCTGGTGTGTTGATTTCCTTACCATAATCCGGCATTTCTTTTTTGGCTGCTTCATACTCGCCGTTTTCATACTTCAGGCAACACATCAAACGGCCGCAAAGGCCTGATATTTTTGTTGGATTCAATGAAAGACCTTGATCTTTCGCCATTTTAATAGAAACAGGAATAAAATCTCCTAAGAAAGTCGAACAGCATAATGGTCGCCCACACGGCCCGATTCCGCCAAGAATCTTGGCTTCATCCCGAACCCCGATCTGACGCAGCTCAATTCGCGTACGGAAAACACCCGCTAAGTCTTTGACCAGCTCCCGAAAATCGATCCGTCCATCCGCGGTAAAATAGAAAATCATTTTGCTGCGGTCATACGTGTATTCCACTCGGATCAATTTCATTTCTAACTCATGGGCCCGAATCTTCTCTTTTGCTGTTTTGAACGCGGCATCCGCATCGGCTTCATTTTGCGCTACTTTTTTTAGTTCTTTATCTGATGCTTTATGTAATATCGTTTTTAAATCATCGGACAAATCTTTTTTTGCTATTTCTATTTTTGGAATTGCCACTGTCGCAATCTGGTGCGCCTGTTGCGACTCGACCAAGACTTTATCATTATAAAAATATTCGTTTTTCCCCGGTGCATAATAATAGATATGACCAGCATCACGAAAACGAACACCCACAACTTCAACCATGGTTCTCCCTACTCTCTTAAATAACGTTAAGCAAAAACAATACGTAACGTTACTTGTTCTGCGATATTTTGAAATGACACGTTTGCCTCTAGCTTTTGACTAGCTAGCAAAACTTCTTCTAATAGATGGTTGTAATTCTCTAGGTTGGTTTGATTTTCTTTCATTACTTGATCACGCTTTTCTTTCACAAAATAAGCCAACATTTCAAAGGCAAATTGCTGCTGCGCTTTATCCTTAAACATCTTTGTCAGCTTTTTCTGAACGTAGATAAACGCTTGCGGATCATTTTTATCAAGATAATTAAACCATTGAATAACAACCTCTCTAGCTTCATTAAACCATTCATCTTTTGAGATTTCAACAGCTTTTCCATAACTATTTGTTAAATTTGCTAAGAGTTTTGCAGTTTTCGCAGGGATTTGTTCCGCTTCTAAACGGGATTGCAAGCGCGCAGTAGACAACGCTTGAAAGTGGATGATCTGACAACGAGATCGAATCGTCGGCAATATCTTTCCTAACGATTGTGTCTCTAAAATAATCATGAAGTTTGCTGGCGGTTCTTCCAAAAACTTTAATAGACTGTTTGCCGAGTTGACATTCATCTTTTCCGCTTGGTGAATAAGCACGACTTTCTTCGCAGATTCAAAGCCGCTTTTTGTTAATTCACTCTGCAATGCACGAATTTGATCGACTTTGATGGACTGGCCATCTGGCTCGATCTCGACAACATCGGGGTGATCTTTACTGGTTATTCGCAGACAATTATTGCATTTTTCGCAGGGCATGTTCTCTTGTAAATTTAAACAAAACAGATGCTTGACGAACCATAAAGCCAGTTCTGCTTTCCCTGTTCCTTGATCGCCTTCAAAAAGATAAGCATGGGCCAAACGCCCATGCTCAAAGCTGTTCTGTAATTGGCGAAAAACGATGGGTTGAATTGTCTGGAGTCTTTTCGCTTCTTCCATATCTTAATACTGGTGGAAGCCTTCGACTGGTAAAACAAAGACTGTTGCACCGCCGACTTCAACTTCAACAGGGTAAGGCACTTGCCCATCTAACGAGATGTCTAGGGTCACTGGTGTCGTGACGTATTGTGTCCGAGCTTGGCACGTTTCTTTGATCAGCGCTAAAGTATCCTCCACACGGTCATCTTCAATACCAATGATAAAAGTACTGTTCCCAGCTTTCAAAAAGCCGCCTGTAGATGAAAGCTTGGTTGCTCGAATGTTCGAGTCAATAAACTCATTGGCTAAACGGTTGGAATCTTTGTCTTGGACGATCGCTAAAATTAGTTTCATAGTTTTACACCTCTCATGATTGAAAATAGTCTGGGTAACGTGTCAACAACTCGTAAAAGCAATCTTTCACTACTTCGTCTAAACGTTTCCGAGCATCGATTTTTATGATCCGATCTGGATTTGCATCTGCCAATTTTAAATAGGCGTGTCGAACCTTCTGATGAAATTGTAACCCTTCTGAGTCCAAACGGTCAATTTGATTGGTTCGGTTCTTCATGATTCGTTGCAATCCTGTATCCGAATCTACATCTAAATATAACGTCACATCTGGTGTCGTGCCTTCGATCGCAAATTCATTGATCTTAGCGACTTCTTCCATACCAATACCGCGTCCAGCACCTTGATAGGCTAACGAGCTGTCAACAAAGCGGTCGCATAGAACAATTTTATTTGCCTCAAGCGCAGGCCAAATCTTCTCAACCAAATGTTGCCGACGAGCAGCCGCATATAACAAGGCTTCTGTCCGATCATCCATTTGATCGTTTATGGGGTCAAGGATCACGTGTCTAATCTTTTCAGCGATCGGAATGCCTCCAGGTTCTCTTGTTTTGACGATGGATCGTTTCGCCGTTAATTGTAATTTAGGATAAAGTTCATTCAGTACACTGGTTTTTCCAGCACCGTCTGGCCCTTCAATCGTAATAAATAATCCGTTCACGTTCTTGTCCCCCAAAATAATTATGATCTTCGTATTTTAAAAAACACCGTGATGTTCTTACAATTCACGGCGTCCTTCCACTGCTTTTAACAGCGTGATCTCATCAGCATACTCAATGTCGCTGCCGACAGACAGGCCATGAGCTAGTCGTGTAACTTTGATCCCCGCTGGCTTGATCAAACGTGACAGATACATTGCTGTTGCTTCGCCTTCTGTTGTGGCATTTGTCGCTATGATGACCTCTTTGATCTCATCGTCATGCAATCGTTTGATCAGAGGCGCAATATTGATATCTTCTGGCCCTGTGCCCTCCATTGGTGACAACACTCCATGAAGCACGTGATAAAGCCCATGGTATTCACGGACTTTTTCCATTGACATCACGTCTTTTGGTTCTTCGACCACTAAGATCGTACTGCGATCGCGTGTCGTGTCTGAACAGATCTCACAAGGGTCTTCCTCTGTGATATTACCACATATGCTGCAAAAACGCAGGTCACGCTTGACACTGATCAATGACCGTGCAAATTCATTCACGGACTCATCTTTCATGTCGATCGTAAAAAAAGCTAAACGGGTCGCAGTTTTTTGACCGATCCCCGGTAATTTCATATAACTTTCAATCAGCTTTGCGATTGGTTCTGGATATTGCATGGTGTTCTTCCTCTCTGAACAAAGTCGCTTACATTCCAGGAAGTCCCTTTGTATATTTACCCATTGTTTGATCCGTTTCTTTCGTGATCTTTTCGATCGCATCGTTGACTGCTAAAACAATCATATCTTGCAGCATATCTGGATCTTCTGGGTCGATCAATTCAGGGTTGATCGTCATTGCTTTCATTTTTTTATCTCCGGTAAAAGTTACTGTCACGAGATCATTCGTTGAACTGCCTGTGAATTCTTTGGCATTCAATTCATCTTGGGCTTTCACCATTTCTTTTTGCATCTTTTGCATTTGTTTCATCATGCCTTGCATATTTCCCATTCCGCGCATCATAGTCTCTATTCGCTCCTTCTTCATTCTAAGCTGTGCAACAATTAACTAATTTATTTCATTAGTCAAAGCGTAAAACTGACAGCTCTAATCTTCTTTGATCGTTACTAAATCGCCAAACAAACTCTTGGCTTGTTCAACGACTTCATTGGTTTCTTCCGGTATCAGACTGATTTCGTCTTCTGACTCGTGATCTTCTGCTGCCACCGGACGGTCATTGTGCTGACTGACAAATGCCTGCCGTAATCTAGGCCAGCTTTCACGAGTAATGAATACGAAGTCAGGTGTATAATCTTTGATCATCATACTTAAACTGTTCTGCATATTCAAGCGTAACTCCTCGTTGCTGTCCGCTCGCTGACAAACGATTTCGTAGTCAAAAGCAACCAGCAGCAATTCAGGTCCAGCCGCCATAGGCTCACTAGCCTTTAACATCGCCCGTTGCGTAACTGGCAGAGCCATCAGAAGGTCTTCCCAAACACTCTTCACATTCAGCAAATGGTCTTTGGTTGCTTCACTTAATACCTGATAGACACGCTCCGTGGGCACGCGGTACGTGCTGGCTGTTTTCTTCGGTGCTGCTTTTCGTTCTTCTTTTTCAACTGTTGGATGAGCTTTTAATTGCTGAAACTCATTTTGCAGCTTTTGCAATTGACTTTTTAACGCGGCAACTTCTGCTTGTTCAGCAGGTTGCGCCGTCCCTGTAGACACTTGGCCTACAGACTGAGCAGCGCCCGCAGTTTCAGTATTCGTTTGCGGTGTCGCTAATTTTACTGTTGCAACTTCCAAATAGACATTCGCATGGTTGGTAAATCGGATCTCATTTTGTGTATCGCTTAAAATCTTGATCATTGCATACAACCGCTCAGAAGCGGTCGCTTCGGCTAGTTGCTTAAAGGTATCTGTCAGATACGCCGCACGATTTTCCATCAATTTCGGGGCTTGCTGATAGATCAGCAAGTCTCGACAATACAATAGTAAATCTTCCGTTAAGCGACGTGCTTCTTTTCCTTCTGACAAAATATTTTCCAGTACCTCAAGCGCTCCGCTGACATTCTGTTCCAAACAAGCGCCGATGAAGCTGTCCATCATCTCCGTCGTCAAGCTTCCCGTCACAGCCAATGCGTCCTCTAACGTGATCTTCTCATTGCTGAATGAGATCGCTTGATCCAGAATACTCAATGCGTCACGCATGCCCCCTTCAGCAGCACGAGCGATCACAGACAATGCTTGCTCTTCATAAGGCTGATTGCTTTGTTCAAGAATATATGCCATGCGGCCGATGATCGCTTGAACATCAATCCGTTTAAAATCGAACCGTTGTGTCCGAGAAATAATCGTCGCAGGGATTTTATGAGGCTCCGTTGTTGCTAAAACAAAGATCACATGTTCTTTTGGTTCTTCCAGCGTTTTTAGCAACGCATTGAAGGCCCCTGTGGAAAGCATGTGGACTTCATCAATAATATACACTTTGTATTTTGCAGTAGTCGGCGCGTAATTCGCCCGGTCACGAATAAAACGAATTTCTTCTACACCGTTGTTGCTGGCAGCATCGATCTCAATGACGTCTTCTTGACGCCCTTCAGTGATCGAACGGCACATCTCGCACTCGTTACAAGGTTCCCCATCGACACTGTTTGGACAATTGATGGCTTTTGCAAAAATCTTCGCCGCACTGGTCTTCCCTGTTCCGCGGGGGCCGGTAAACAAATAGGCATGAGACGTTTTCTGTTGTTGGATCGCATTTTTCAGCGTCTTGGTTATCGCTTCTTGCCCGACTAGGTCATCAAAACGTTGCGAACGCCAAACGCGGTAAAGTGCTTGATACGCCATAATTCTCCTCTTTTCTCTAAAAATCACTGCTTTTTATTATACGTGATTTCCAGTAAAAAAACTATAGAAACCAATTGTTTCCCGTAATTGTTTAGTGTCTTTTAATTTGTGCATCTGGATCTTTTCTGTTTCGAAAAACCCCTGTGGTATAATAGAAAAAACGTTTTTATGGAGGGATATTCATGGGACTATTTAAAGCAGCAACCAGCTCGATCGGCAGCGGTCTTGCCGATCAATGGCTAGAGATTATCGAACCATCCGACATGGGTCAAACGACTGTCATGACGAAAGGCGTTGCCGTGCGCAAAGACGACAAACGCGGCAGCAATAAAAAAGGAACCAAAGACGTGATTACGGACGGTTCTGTTATTCACGTGTATCCGAATATGATGATGCTTTTAGTCGATGGCGGAAAAATCATTGATTACACCGCCGAAGAAGGCTACTACACAGTGGAGAACAATTCTGCACCGTCTATGTTCAACGGGTCATTAAAAGATGCCGTTGCGGAGACCTTTAGTCGATTCAAATTTGGCGGTGTCACCCCTCAGAAGCAGCAAGTCTTCTATATTAACCTGCAAGAAATCAAAGGGATCAAATTCGGTACCAGTACACCGCTGAATTATTTTGATAATTTTTACAATGCAGAATTGTTTTTACGCGCACACGGAACGTACTCGATCAAAGTGACGGATCCGATTTTATTTTTCGCGAATGCGATTCCGAGAAACATGGATCAAGTCGATATCAGCGACATCAATGAACAATACCTGCAAGAATTCCTAACTGGTCTGCAAGCGTCGATCAATCAAATGTCTGCAGACGGACAGCGTATTTCTTATGTACCATCAAAAAGCTTGGAGCTAAGCAAGTATTTGTCGGATGCGTTGGATGACAGCTGGAACGAACTGCGGGGGATGGAAATCGTTTCTGTCGCTGTTGCCAGCATCTCCTACACAGATGACTCAACAAAATTAATCAATATGCGCAATGAAGGCGCGATGCTTGGCGATCCAAGCGTACGTGAGGGCTATGTTCAAGGTTCTGTTGCCCGCGGAATGGAAGCAGCGGGTAAAAATGATGCGGGTGCAACCACTGGCTTCTTCGGAATGGGTATGGGCATGAATGCCGGCGGTGATTTCTTAAATCAGGCATCGCAAAGCAACAATCAGCAGTCCCAACAACATTCGGCTGACGGCGAGCAATGGACATGTCCGAAATGCGGCCAAGATAATACTGGAAAGTTCTGCAGCAACTGTGGTGAACCAAAACCTGCACCGGCAGCAGCGGCGAAAATCGAAATGAAGTGCAGCGAATGCGGCGAGGTCGTTGATTTAAGTAACGGAGTACCGAAGTTCTGTCCACATTGCGGAAAACCCTTTAAAGCCATTCCATTAGATTAACTTATCACTACGAGAGGAGGACCTGCAAAATGGCAGATGTAATCACGCATCATTGTCCCAACTGCGGCGGTCCTTTGACGTTTAATCCAAGTGATCAAAAATTTCACTGTGATTATTGTTTAAGCATTTTTACCGTGGAAGATATTGAGAAGTTTGAAGCCAACGATGGCGTTCAAACGATTGATGGACAAACAAGTACGGCTAGTATTGAAGAGGCGAATACTGGAGATATGGACCTCTTCCTTTGCCCTAGCTGTGGCGCTCAGATTGTCACTGATCACACTACCGCCGCAACTTATTGCTATTTCTGTCATAACCCCGTGGTGCTGTCGGGACGTTTGACAGGAGAATTTTTACCGAATAAAGTCTTGCCCTTCACCATTGACCGCGAAAAAGCCGTTACTGACTTTTTGGCTTGGACACAAAAGAAGCGATTTATTCCAAAAGATTTCTTTAACAAGGAGCAGATCGAGAAAATGACCGGCGTCTACTTTCCTTATTGGGTCGTTGATGCGGAAACAGCGGGTAATTTGACCGGTAAAGGGACCTCGCTGCGTGTTTGGATCGTGGGAGATCTTGAGTATACAGAAACAAAGATTTACCAAATTTTCCGCAAGGGAACAGCCAAGATCCAGCATTTGACTAAAAATGCGTTGAAGAAGAATATCCAGCAAAAAATGGTAGAAGGAGTCCAACCCTTCCCCATTGATCAAGCGGTAGACTTTCACACCGAATACTTGTCGGGTTTTCAAGCTGAAAAGCGGGATATCGAAATAAAAGATATTTCCGATCAAATCGAGCATGAGCTTGGCGAATATACCGAAGACTTGCTGCGGGATACCGTTTCTGGCTACACGACATTCACAGCCAGCAGTCACTCCGTGGATGTTGAAAAACAGGACAATCATTATATGCTCCTGCCTGTTTGGTTAGTCACGTATCAGGATGCCTCAAAGAAAACATACTATTACGCGATGAATGGACAAACTGGAAAAGTCAGCGGTATATTGCCTATCAGCAACAAACGACTTGGACTGTTCTCCGGCGGAATATTTGCCGCTGTTCTGCTCATTGCGATGATCGTGGGGTATTTCATATGAAAAAAATCCTTTTTATCGTTGGCTTTCTGGCATTGTTTACCCCTTTGACTGTTTTTGCCGCTTCAAATACTGTTGATGATCAGGCAAACTTGTTCTCACCAGAAGAAAGAACCGAACTTTCAAATCAGGCGGACGCCATAAATCAAAAAATCAAAGGGGAAGTCTTTGTCTTAACTACGAATTCCAATACCGAAGATCCACAGGAGTTCGCTGACCTCCAGTTAATGGATCGCGTAGGCAAAGACAACAACGGGGCGCTTCTATTATTAGACATGAATCAACGAAAAATTCATTTGTCGACTTCAGGCAACATGATCGACTATTTAAATGACAAACGCGTAAATACCATTTTAGACAGTGTAGAAGATGCCATGAGAGATCAAGAATATTATGAAGCCGCGAACAACTACTTCGTTCATACAAAAAATTTCGTTGATGACGGTATTCCTGGCGGCTCCTATCGAATTGACGAAGAGACTGGCAAGGTGACACGCTACAAGTCGCTCACACCGATTGAATTTGCCATTGGTTTCATCGTTTCCGCAGTGGCGGCGATCGCGTTCTTCGTCTCTGTTCGTTTACGTTACCAATTAAAAACTGGAACGTATCGCTATCCCTACCGTCAGCATGCTAAGTTGAATTTGACTGAACGGCAAGATCAATTAGTAAACTCCTTTGTCACCACTCGTCGAATTCCGAAGCCCTCCAATAATGGCGGTGGGGGCGGCGGTGGCAGCAGTACCCACTCCAGTGGCGGCGGGACATTTGGCGGCGGCGGTCGAAGTTTTTAAGCAATTAAAACGAAAAATGTTATCATCAAACACCAGAGATTTCAAAACTAATGAAAAACTCTGGTGTTTTGTTGTATTTTCTTGAATTCACCCTCCTATTTTGCTAAACTTTTAGGGTTAATAGAAGTAAAGGAGCCCACCAATGAATAAAAAGAAAAGATTCCCCCTTGTTTTGGTTACTCTGATTCTCTTTTTCCAAAGCCTCATAGGAATCACCGCTCTAGCAGCAGATGATTTTTCTGTTAATGCAAATGCGGGATATGCTATTGATGCGGACTCAGGAAAAGTTTTTTTTAACCAAGATGGCGATACGCCAAAAGGCATCGCTTCGATCACTAAGACGATATCGGCATACCTCGTTTTAGAGGCGATCAAGCAGCAAAAAATCTCTTGGGAGCAAGAAGTGCCGATCTCAGAGTATGCGGAGAAATTAAGCACTGTTCCTGATTTATCCAACGTCCCTCTCGTTCGAGGACAAAAGTACACGGTCAGGGATCTTTTTGAATCGATGATCGTTCAATCCGCCAACGCAAGCGCGGTTGCTTTAGCCGAACTGGTTGCGGGCAATGAACATACATTTGTGAATCAGATGCGGGAGCAACTGACAAAATGGGAGATCAAAGACGCAACAATCATCAATGCTTCCGGTTTAAGCAATGTGTATTTAGGCGAACACAAATATCCCGGAACCCAAGAAAATGATGAAAATCTGATGTCTGCTCGTGATGTGGCCATCGTGGCACAGCACTTGATAAAAGACTTCCCTGAAGTATTGGAAGTTTCTAAAATCAAAGAAAAGACCTTCGCCCCAAACACCTCTCAACCAGACGACATGAAAAACTGGAATGTGATGCTGTATGAGGGACCAAATTACAAAGAAGGCGTTGATGGTTTAAAAACTGGTACCACTGATTTAGCTGGTGCCTGCTTTGTGGGGACGATCCAAAAAGATGGTCGTCGTGTGATTACTGTGATCCTGAATGCCTTGGATCAGCCAAATGACGAAAATGCACGTTTTGTTGAGACTGGTAAATTAATGGATTACTGTTTGAACAATTGGAGTCAACAGGATGTGACTGTCGCTGGACAAACACCGAGTGATCAAAAGACTTTGAAGGTTACGGAAGGTAAAGAAAAATCCGTTGCATTAGCCATGGAGAAACCTGTCAATCTGTGGGTAAGAAGTGATATGGACCCGAAACAATTGACGATCGAAACGACCTTGGACCACTCTTTACTAGACAGCAATGCGATCATCGCACCTGTTCATAAAAATGAAAAGATCGGAACGGTCAGCGTCTCGTTAGCGCAAGACAACTTAGGCTATGTCCAGAAAACTGAAGGGGCAACCACCGATCTCGTAACGAAAAATGCAGTAGAAAAAGCAAGTGCTTTTGAATTGATCTGGCAGAGAATTACAAATCTATTTGCATAAATAAAAGCTTTCGACCGAAGTCGAAAGCTTTTATTTTGCTTTGAAGGGAAAGTATAATTCTACTTCGCCTTCTGGAAAATGCGGCAAATAGTGCTCATGGATGGCGCCAGCCAGTTCCAGCTTCTCTAAAGGGAAGATTTCTCCCAGCATCAAATTCGTCGCGTCCTCAATTTTTTCAGCACTCGCCTTGATCGTGAGGTAACTCATTGGCGGCAATTCCCAGCGTACCCATCCTTCAGGCGCTTCTGCCTCTTTTGGTACTTGGATTCCTGCCAAATAGCGTCCCTCTTTTTGCCACGGTTCTAACCACTGCTCGCCGTCGCTCATCAGCCCCCATAATTGCAGATCTTTCATTTCTTGACCTGCCAGAAGTTCAACGACCTCGTCAAAATTGGTATTCATTTGATCCCACAATAAAGGGACCCACGAAGGACCTTCCTCAGCTAATCCTCGGCCTTCCTTGCCAACTACAAAAAGTGTTGGCAAATCTACACGAGTCACACCTTCAATTTCCATCTGCAGCACTCCTTTACCTCAATTCTACTAATCTTCTCCAAGAAAACCAACTAATAGTTCTTCACTGCGCATTTTTGCTTTTCTTTGATATACTTGGTCATGGCATCAATCATTAATCGAAAAAAAATGAAAGAAGTGATGGGATGAATATACAACGAGATTTAATTGCTATGGCAATTTATTTTATCGTTTTAATGGGTTTGATGATTCGCTTTAAGGGGAAAAAATTCCACTATTTTTCACGTTGGACAGGGATTTTTCTGGTCTTATATTTTTGCATATTGGAGATTCAAAATAAAAGCTTCTTCATTTTGATTCCGCTATTTTTTCTTTTATTCTTTTGCTATTTTTATTTCAAAGAAAAAAGCCGGTTACGAAATGGCTGGCTGCTGAATCTGACATTGATCAGCTTCATGGGGTATGTAACCCTTATGACTATCACCTCCAGTTCATTGATCGGCGCTGGAATCTTGGGTATTTTGGCAGTATTGTTTTTATTTGCCGTAGCCTTTGGATTATACGCAGCAATCATTTTCCTGATCGGCAACAGCTTCGTCGTCTTGCGTCACGAATCTCGCAAGCTGCCCAATTTGTTAACCTTGATATTAGGCTTGGCGATCATTGCTTTGATTCTTTTACAGACGGTTGGCCCTCGAATCTTACCGAATTGGTCTGTGATTTTATTAGCCATTCCAACAACGATCGCCTTTTATTTTTTCGTTGTCTTTTGGAATTTCCTGTCGATCTCTCTTCTTTATCAATTTAACCAGCCAAAATACAACCAAGACTACCTGATCGTATTGGGTGCTGGATTGATCAATGGAGAAAAAGTAACGCCTCTCTTAGCCAATCGAATCAACCGCGCCATTCAGTTCTATCACGAACAAAGCAAAAAAACGTTATCCCCGCCTCAGCTCTTGATGTCTGGCGGTCAAGGACACGATGAAAAAGTTCCTGAGTCGCAGGCAATGAGAGAATATGCCTTGGAACAAGGCATTCCTGACGAGGATATCCTCATGGAAGCACAATCGACGAACACACTTGAAAACATGCGGTTCAGTAAAGAAATCATGGATCGTGAGAAACCCTCCGGCTACCATGCGATCTTCGTTTCAAATAACTATCACATCTTCAGAGCAGGCATGTACGCAGAAGCCGTTGGTTTAAAAATTGACGGTATAGGGTCAAAAACAGCCCGTTATTATTTGCCGAATGCTTTCTTAAGAGAATTTATAGCAGTCGCTGTTATGAATAAACGCTTGCATTTGATTGTTTGCGGAATCATTGCTTTAAGCTGCATCGCTTTAGCGATATTCAATTACTTTTTTATAATTTAAGCAAAAAGAAGGAATGCCCCACATGCGGGCATTCCTTCTTTTTTTAATCTGCTCGTAAAGCGATCGCAGCGTCTTTTTTCGCTGCCATTCGTGCTGGAATATGTCCACCGATCATTGTCAGTACAGTTGAAACAACAATCAAAATTACGCCATGGACAGGATTTAATTGTGCGACATCCTTTAATTCAGTCATGTTGTACAAAATCGCATTGATTGGGAAGGTCGCGAGGTATGCAATAAGCACGCCCAATGTTCCCGAGGCGATCCCTAAGATACATGTTTCTGCATCGAATACGCGTGTGATATCTCTTTTTCTAGCCCCTAAAGCTTTCAAGACACCAATTTCTTTTGTCCGTTCGATTACAGAAGTGTAAGTAATGATACCGATCATGATCATACTTGTTACTAATGAGATCCCAGCAAATGCGACTAATACATAGGTGATCGCATCCATCAGGCCACCAGTCAACTCAGTCATCGTACCAGCTAAGTCTGTGTAAATGATCTTGTCTTCTTTTTTCTTTCCTTTGTTGTAATCATCTAAATAACTTAAAATCTGTTCTTTGTCTTTGTAATTATTCGGATAGATCATGATACTGCTTGGAATACTGTTTCCGCCTAAATAAGCGATCGTGCTTTCCTTCGTCGTATCATCCAAGGCTTCATTGGTCATCACATTCGTATTTGTATCCTTTTGCGCTTGAACAATCTCAGAGTTCTCATTGTCTTTTACAATTTTTGATGTCAACTCGTTGCTGTAGGCGATGCCTGGTGCTAAAAGATTCATCGTGGAAGATTGTTTTACACGTAAAATCCCTGAGATTTTTAATGTATCGTTGTTTGCGTTGTTATACATGGCTTGATAGTCATTATTTGGAATAAAGTTTCCTGTAGGTACTTTCGAATAATATTCATTGTTGTTGATCAGTTTAAATTCCGTTCCGACGATTTTGTCGAAGTCGATCTTTTCACCGTCTTTGACATCGAATCCGAGATTTTTCAATGAATTGATGTTGGTACTATTGTTCGCGTCTACGATCAATACCACGTCTGTCGTAGCCTTTGGATATGCACCGGATAGTAATTTGTAATTATCTTCTAAGAAATTTCCTGAACTTTTGTCTAACTGTGTTGGGAATGAAGAGACGCCCATCCCAGTCATGCTGGACATTGCACTCATCATAGAAGGACCGCTGTCTGGCGCTTCATTGGATAATTTAACCGGCTTCACATCGCCGTTCACGTCACGCAACAGGTTCATCCCCACTACGCGTGTAAAACCGATGTTGTTGCTCAACTTGGGATCGATATTGTTGATATAATCCACATACTCTTGGTTGATGTTATTTGTATGCTGTGCGCGGTCTTCGTCACTGATTTTGGCAACGATATTGTTTTCATTTCCCTTACTTGAACCACTCGCTTTGTCTGACCCTAACGCCTGGTTTCGATTGGTCGTTTGATCGGTCGTGGTTTTAGAAATCGTAATCGGGTATTTCGCCATCGTCTCTGCTTGTGTGCTGTCGATTTGCTTTTGGAATCCGCTTGATAAGGAGAGAACGATCCCGATACTGATGATCCCGATACTTGAGGCAAAGGCTGTTAAGAAGGTCCGTCCCTTTTTAGTCTTCAAGTTGTTAAAGGAAAGTTTCAACGCCGTTACGAATTTCATCTTTGTCCGTTTTAATTGAAATTCCTCGCCCTTTTTTCCTTCGATATGGGGGTGGGAATCATCCATGATACGGCCGTCTGAGAATTTAATCGTACGGTCGGCATACTTAGTGGCTAATTCTGGGTTATGAGTCACCATGATGACTAATTTTTCCTTCGACAGCTCTTGGATCAAATTCATGATCTGAACACTGGTCTCTGTGTCCAAAGCCCCTGTTGGCTCATCACAGAGTAAGATGTCAGGATCATTTGCCAAGGCACGCGCAATGGCTACTCGCTGCATTTGTCCGCCGGATAACTGGTTGGGCTTCTTATGCATATGCTCTGCTAAGCCAACTCGCGTAAGTGCATCCTCAGCACGTTGTTGCTTTTCTTCCTTCGATACACCGCTCAAGGTCATCCCAAGTTCGACATTGTCAATAATCCCTAAATGACTGATCAAGTTGTAGCTTTGAAAAACAAATCCGATAGAATTGTTTCGATAGGCATCCCAATCGGCGTCTTTAAACGTCTTCGTAGATGTGCCATCGATCACCATATCCCCGGAATCATAGTTGTCCAATCCGCCGATCACATTCAGCATCGTTGTTTTCCCAGAACCGCTGGCACCTAAAATAGCAACAAATTCTTGTCGACGAAATGCGACAGATACACCATCTAATGCTTTGGTCGTCGTATCTCCCACATGGTAATATTTTTTTATATCTTTTAATTCTAACATTGTGTCACCCTTTTCTCTTAGTTTACTTTGCCAAGATACCATGGCATTATTAACTCAAAATGAACAAAAATTCATAGTAGGTTCACAGTGATTTGCTACTATTATTAAGCAAAAAGGAGGCCAACGCAAATGAATCGAATACTTATTGTTGAAGATGATGAAAACTTATCAATCCTTTATCAATCTGCTTTAAAAAACGAACGCTTCGAAGTCTTCCGAGCGATGAACGGCATCGAGGCTTTAGCTATTTTAGATAAACAGTTTATTGACCTGATTATCAGCGACATCATGATGCCTGACATGGATGGGTATGAATTGGCTGAAAGCTTGAGGGATGCAGGGTATGATCTCCCTATTTTATTTATTACTGCCAAGGATTCTTTCGAAGATAAAAAACGTGGATTCACGATTGGTGTAGATGATTACATGGTGAAGCCCATCGACGTGAACGAAATGCTGCTGCGTGTCGACGCGCTGCTGCGCCGGGCGCAAATCGTCCACACAAAAGAATTGATCGTAGGGGATACACGAATGGATCAAGAAACCTATCAAATCAAAACTTCCCATCAAACAGAAACCCTGCCGCAAAAAGAATTTTTGCTGCTGTATAAATTGCTGGCCTATCCAAATAAAATTTTTACTCGCCAACAATTGATGGATGAGATCTGGGGATTAGACTCCGACACGGACGAGCGCACCATCGATGTCCATATCAAACGCTTGCGAACACGACTGGAAAACAATCCTGATTTTTCGATCGAGACCATTCGCGGCTTGGGCTATAAGGTGGTCATCCATTCATGAGAAAAAAACTATTCCCCCAGTTATGGATGTATTTCGCTGCCATCACTTTTTTATTGATGGTCGTTGTGTTAGCTGTCTTCGTCGGCCTGCTTGTCATGATCAATCACTTTCAATTATTGGCACCTGAACGAGAAGGGCATTTATTTCCCTTTTATTTCATCATCTTTTTAAGTTTGGTCATTGGTGCTGCCCTCTCGTTTTTTGTCGGTAAACGAATTCTTCAGCCGATCGGAGACCTTCGCCAAGCGATGAGCAATGTCTCTCAAGGCGATTTCGATGTCCAATTAGAGGAAAAGCAGCATGTGGAAGATGTGCGGGAGCTTTATCATGATTTCAATGTCATGGTGAAGGAGTTGAGCAGTATTGAGACGCTGAGAAATGATTTCGTTTCAACAGTGTCCCATGAATTTAAAACACCTATCGCTACGATCAAAGGCTATGTCCAGTTGCTCCAAAAAAACACCTTAACAATAGAAGAGCGAAAAAATTATTTAGAACGAATGCTAGACGGCACGCAACAGTTGACTCACCTGACAGACAATGTTTTGAAGTTGAGCAAATTAGAGAATCAAGGACTAGGCTTAGACTTTCAAACGTTTCGTCTAGATGAGCAAATCCGCGAAGTGATTCTATTCTTGCAGCCAAAATGGGAGCAGCTTAATTTGACACTCGATTTAGACCTTCCCCGTACGGATTATGAAGGCAACGAAGAATTTCTTTATCAAGTCTGGCTAAATCTAATGGACAATGCCATCAAATACAGTCCTAGAAACAGCAAGATCCATGTCCACCTGACAAATGAGTCTGACGGCCAAACGATCACTATCCGTGATGAAGGGATCGGCATGACTGAAGACGTTGCGGACCGTATCTTCGACAAGTTCTATCAAAGCGATACCAGCCGCAAGACGAAGGGAAACGGCCTCGGCCTGGCGCTTGCAAAACAAATCATTGAACTACATCATGGAACGATCAAAGTCAACAGTTCCCCGAACAAAGGCAGCAACTTTAAACTATTTTTGCCAAACGACTTAAAAAATTCATAATTATTTGAAGGAAAGAACCGATTCATTCATCTTTAGTTAATATTTCTTTTGTAAGCTATGAGTAGCTCAAAGAAAGGATGACTGACAAGATGAAGAAGCAAAAAGTTACTAAATCCGTGTACTTTGTTGAAGAAACGCAGAATATCGAAGGCGCGTATGTAGAAGTCAACACACTTTTTGTCGCTGATAATCAAGAACAAGCTACCGCGTTCTATAAAAAATTAGTCAAAGAACAGCCGAAGAAATCATTTGGTCTTTTATTGAACGAGTATATTATCAATGCAGACGGCGGCTTTTTCCGTAATTTATTGCAATCATGGAAAAATCTTCCCTCTGAATTTTATCGTAAAATGCAGATTCTAACGTATCGGCCCATTGCCGAATATCAAAATTAAAAAAGAGGGACATTTCCATTCGGAAATGTCCCTCTTGCTTACATCATTGAAAGTAAAAAAACCGCGGCCAATCCTGTAATCACTGAGATTGCCATTGAACGCGTCTTATACGCGACACCAGCAACCAAGAACATCGCGATTATCCGCACGTTGCCGATCAATTCGAACTGGTTATTGCTGATAAATACGTCCTTAAATACCAAAGCCGCAAACAATGAGATCGGTACATATTTCATCCAATCACTGAACCATTGCGGAACTTGACGCTGCGAAAAATACAGCATCGGAAAAAGTCTGGGTAGATAAGAAGCACCAAACAGACAAAGGATCAATAGTAATAAAGAAGTATTACTCATGATGAACCTCCCCGCCCGTCAGGTCGTAATGATCCGGTCCGTCATTGTTCGTGTTGGCTGTCTTTCGAATACGCTCGATCAAGTAACCCGTAAAGGAAGCTAACAACGTAGCCAAGATCAGGCCAAACGTATTTTTGAATACCAGCATGAAAACAACAGCTAACCCGCCGGACAACAACCCGGTAGCCAATAGAAGACCATTGCTCAACTGCATCATGAACATAAAGATGAACATTGCCGTCAAAGCAAAATGAACCAATTCGGTATCTACATGGATCACGGAACCAAAAATCGTTCCCACCACTGTACTGGCTGTCCAAGAAGCCATCGAAAACCAATTGACGTATAACGCTTTCTTACGATTCCACTCTGGATCGGTCGAATATTTTAAATAGTTGACTGCATAATTTTCATCATTCATTGACTGTGAGAACAGTGCAATAAAGGATCTTTTTTCTTTTTTAAAAAATTGCGATAAACTGGAACCCAATAACGCATAGCGCAGTTCCAAGAAGAAAACCATTAAGATGGTGGACACAAATGATGCGTGTACACTGATCATAGAGACGACTAAAAATTGTGCGCCTCCTGAAAAAACAAGCATCGAAAGCAAGGCCGTTAAAAAGATGTTAAATCCCGCTTTTTGCAGAAGCATTCCGCAAGCTAAGCCAACAGGAATGTAACTAAAACAAAGCGGCATCGCCGCGTATAACGCCTCTAACCATGGTGTCCTTTTTTTTACAGGCATGGTATGTTCTCAATTCCCCTCATGTTCACAGATAAAAAGCATTTTCATTCTAACATATTCTATCGAAAAAGATAGCACTCCATGACTATCTTACTCCTATCGGGTATTTCCTTCAATTATTCGTAAAAACCCGCTGTCTTTAGTTCATTACACTGTCTTTTTTTGAAAAACAAACCTTAGACCGAATTATTCATTTTAAAAAAATGAAATCATCTGCTTTTACTAGATAAAAAGAGGAAAGTTTTAAAATTTTCTTATGAAAACTTCATGTAGGTTTTCAGCTATTTCTGCGTATCAGGCCTTTCTTTTCCTTTATTCGAGGAATCTCGCTTACCACTACGCTAGATTTCCCACAAGACCCACTAATCTTCAACGGATCAGTTTCTCAGCTATCTAACGCAGCGACGAAAGATGATTAACGATTTTCTGAAAAAATGTGGTAAGATAGTCAGCGAAAAGAGTTGAATAGTAGATGAATAATAGTTTTCATGAGAATCGTTCTGTGGGCTTGGTGCTGACTTTTATTGGCGGTATGGTTGATAGTTACACCTATATCCGATACGAAGCATTCGCCTCTGCTCAGACAGGGAATTTAATTTTGGCGATTATTCAGGCGTATGAACGACAATGGAACATGGTTGGAAAAAAACTGCTTTCCACCCTATTCTTTTTTATTGGTATCCTTTTGGCTAAATTTATGATTGATTATTTTAGAAGAAAAGAACTTCATTTCTGGCGATTGTTCTTGCTGTATTTTGAAGCACTGGTATTTTTCGTCATCAGCTTGTCCTTCTTGCAGCCGCATCCAGCAGTGATCACTGTTATGATCGCATTTACCGCTGCAATCCAATGGATATCTTTTGATAAAATCAATGGCCTTACTTATACAAATTTATTTACTACAGGGAATCTAAAAGGAGTCGCAACCAATCTTTATGATTATCTGAGTACGAAGGATCAAGGCGCCAAGACGCGGTTCATTCATTTTCTTCTAGTGGTCACAGCATTTATCACCGGAGCGATCGTTTCCGTCTTCTCATACCGCACCTTTGGGACAAATGCCGTTTTGATCATCGCAGGACTATTTCTATATTTAGCGATATCCGAGACCCTCATGGTTTGGCGCTTCCAAAGAGACACGAACATCATGCAAAAAAAATAAACAGCCAAAAGGAGTATGACAACGAGGTCATACTCCTTTTTCCTGCTTAGTCAGCGATTATAGCAACGTGTCCCGTTGGGCTAATAAACCACACACGTCACTTTTTCAAAGCTATTACCTGACAAAATCAACCTCGATCTCTCCGTTACTGGTTCTGACCTCTAGTTCTTTCGATCCGCTGTCTCGATTGTCTAGATTAGTTGAAGCATTGCTCGTTTTAGAAATAATTGAAAAGTCTTCCTTTTTCCCAACTACCGTCCCTTCTACTCTTGCGTTGCTGGTTTGAATATCTAGTGACTTAGCGGGGTCTAATTCCTTCAGATCGACCTTTCCATTAGACGTTTGGAACTCTCCTTCATCAAACTTCAGCTCTTCAAGAACTATTTTGCTGTTGCTTGTTTCAAAAGATCCTTCGTTGAAATTCATTCTCTTCAGTTCTAATTTTCCGTTATTTGTCTCAACATCCGCAGAGCGAGCATCGATTTCAGAGAGCGACACCTTGCCGTTAGTAGTTTCCATATCCAGCGTGTGGAGATCCAGATTTTCAGCTGAAATCCCCGCGTTTGATGTTTCAATCTCCAGTTCTTTCAATTGATTTTTCGGAACTTCGATAGTCATCTTTGAATTGCGCTCACCAAAGTTAAAGATACTAAAATTGACGCCGATCGTTTTTCTTCGTTCGACATCCAATGTGCCATTGCTCTCTTTTATTTTGTACTTGACCCCTCTGCTGTTCTTGTAGTTTATTTTCGTTTGATTTCCAGACACACCAACAACAGTGATTGGCATACTGCGATCCTCTACATTCAACTGTTTGACCGTCTTCGTCGTTGTGAAATCCTCAGTACTCATACGATTATGATAAAACATACTACTGATACTTACTAAAGCTGCACCCACCAAAATCAACCCGATAATGATCTTTTTCATTTTTTATACCCCTCACTTGTGCTTTCTTATCCTCATGATAAAGAATTTCCCATTCGTTTACATGGGACAAAAGACTGATTCTTCTTTTATTTGTTTCGATAAAACCCTGCTTTGATCTCGATGAAATCTTGGAACAATTGAAAAAGCTGAAAAAGCATCGCCCGTTCTTCAAAGGCTTGGCGGCTCTCTGGTAATTTCTTTTGCTGGTAACGTTGATCTGCTTCATCGATTTTTTCTAGGATCGCTGCACCGTCATTGTCTTCGGCCAGCGTCTGGGCAGTAAACTCGAACAACTCCCGCAGCTCCTGAACATCTTCTGCTGCCGCATCCAATCGATTCAAGATTTGCAGCATATCTGAGAGAACCTTTAATTGAAGTCGCCGCATGGCAAAATACTCAAAATAATAGCTGTTTCCAGAAAAAAAGTGATTTTCTTCAAATTCTTGCGCACGCTCTTGTGCCTGACGAACAAACCCTCGCAACGACAAACACTCTTGCCGCAGCAGTTCTTCTTTTGCTGGCTGATTGAGGTACGCGGACATCTTCTCCAGCATCCGTTTCAGTGATACTTCCACCACAACCTGGTCTTCCTGAATTTTTTTCTCTGTATTGGGCATGTAGAGATTTGCAGCCAGTGCGCAGCTGACGCCGATGATCATCAGCAAGTATTCATTGATGATCAGACTGACAGGCATTTCTCCCGCTGCAAGGTAATGGGTGATCAAAACGGAGCTGACCGCTATGCCTTCTGACAACCCTAAACGGATCGACAGCGGAATAAATATCAACAGATATAAGCCGAAAGTAATCGGATGAAATCCTAAAATCAAAAAACAAGCAGCAGCGATCGCTGTGGCAAGCGTCAAAGAAAACAAGCGATTCAACGCGGTTTTTGCGGTAGATCGCTTGGTATTCGTAACGGTCAAGATGGTTATGATCGCCGCCGAAGACGCGGACTCAAGATTTATTCCTGTTGCTAATAACAGCGCAACGGGAGCCGCCACTGCTGTTTTGATAGTACGTAACCCTATTTTCATCTGCTGCTCCTAACTGTACTTTCATTATGAACGATCGAATCGGTTCTTAAATTAAGCTTACACTAAAGTGGCTTCGGAAAAAAGTCGCAAGTTCATTGATTATCTTGTATAGTAAATACGATGTAAAAATCGCTTTGGCTACTTCTAAAGAAAATACCTCAGATAAGGAGTGGAACTATGGAAAGCTGGCTATTTTTAGGTGTCATTTTATTGATTGCAGTTGTTGCGAAAAATCAAAGTTTAGTGATTGCGACTCTTGCGATTTTAGTTTTAAAAGGAATCCCTCACTCAGAAAAATTCTTATCCATTTTAAATAAGCAAGGAATTAACTGGGGGGTCACATTAATTTCCGCAACGATCTTAGTGCCGATCGCGACGGGAGATATCGTTTTAAAAGATCTGCTCAACACCCTAAAATCCCCTTTAGGCTGGATCGCGACGATCTGCGGTGTTTTGGTGGCTGTCCTTTCTTCAAAAGGTGTCGGGTTGATCAACCAGTCCCCTGAAGTGACAGTTGCCTTAGTTTTCGGCACGATCATGGGCGTCGTATTCCTAAAGGGAATCGCTGCGGGGCCTGTTATCGCTGCGGGTATTACCTATTGCATTATGCAACTGATCCAAGTCGTCACAAATCATTGACTGCCCTCCCCCTGACTATCTTCGGAGATTCAGGGGTATTTGTATATCCGAAACATCTCTTGTAAGATAGGATTAATAGATTTATACGCTGCTGATCAGAGGGGGTGCCCGCATTGAGAGAAAAATCTAGAGCTGCACGATTGCGCCAAATCGTAAAAATCATCAATCGCTATAGTGTGGTCAAAAATATTACCCAGCAAAAGAATCCCGAAGAGGTGCGTAAAGCCTTTGAGGAATTGGGGCCAACGTTTATCAAGGTTGGTCAAATGATGTCTGTTCGGACGGATATTTTTACGCTGGATTTCACGAAAGAGCTGCGGAAGCTGCAAGACGGTGTAAAAACGGATGATTTTGATTTAGTAAAGGCGCTTGTCGAAAAAGAGCTCGACCTTCCGCTGACGGAAGTCTTTGAACAGTTTGATGAACGCCCCTTCGCTTCTGCTTCCATTGCCCAAGCCCATCATGCTTCTTTGAAAAACGGACAAAAAGTCGTTGTAAAGGTTCAGCATCCTGGAATCGCTTCTGAGATCGAATTGGATCTGTCCCTCTTTGAAAAAGCCATACCGATCGCTAACTGGGTCCCCGAAAGCAAAGTGATCGACTTGAAAAGTATTTTGAGGGAAATTCGCGGCTCTCTGCAAAATGAACTGGACTTTCAAAAGGAACGAAAGTTGGCGGAAGAATTCTATCAGTTGAATAATGGCTGGAAAGAAATTCGAGTGCCAAAAATGGAACCTGCTTATTCCACAAAAAAAATCATCGTAATGGAAATGATGTCCGGCACGAATTTACGAGAATTGATCAATGCGGAAGACGAAAAAATCGTACAAGAAGAACTGACCTATAAGGAATTGAAAAAGACTGTCAGTGAATTATTGATCGAACACTTTATGAAAGAGGTCTTTGAGGATGGGTTCTTCCATGCCGACCCTCATCCAGGCAACCTTTTGTTGCAGGTGATGAGCAAGGAAGAAAATCAAAAGGACCAGCAGCTAAAGACGAGAAAGCATCAAGGAACGGTCGGTCGCACCCCCTATGAGATCCAATTTACCAGAAATGAAAAACTTCGGCCCTTCCGCTTGAATGTGATCGATTTTGGGATGATGGGAACGATCAATCGCGAGATGCAAGCGAAGATGAGCAATACGATCATCGCCATCTACAGCAAGGACAATCAGCGAATCACAAATGCTGTCCATGCGATCTGCAAACAAGTCGGGCCTTTTGATGAGGAAAAGTTCACCTATGAGCTGGATGACTTTCTGAATCGCTATCTGAATTTGCCTGTGAAAGAGATCGATCTGCAAAAAGTCTTCTCGCAAGTCGTCATCATTTGTCACGACAACAACCTTCAAATCGATGATTCCGTGACGATGTTGATCAAAGCCTTCGGTACCCTCGAAGGCGTGATCGAAGACCTCAACCCTGATTTATCTCTATTTGAAGTCGTCGCTCCTTTCGCCCAAAAATATTTTATTCAACAATTGGACCTGAAAGATGAACTGCAAGAAACGGTTCTAGATTATTTGTCCTCATTAAAAGCCTTGCCCAAACTTCCTAGTCATGCGTTGACTGCGATTGATACGTTGGCCAAAGGAAAAGGAAAGCTGAATCTTGAGCTAAAAAATCAGCGTAACCTATTAGAACGAGCCGAAGCGATGGTCAATCGCCTCGTGATCGGTTTGATCCTTTCTGCATTGGTCATCGGTTCATCCATTCTTGTTCAGACCTCTTCTGGAGGCGACACGCTGATTTCTGATCTGGGGATTTTTGGGTACTCTGTGGCGGCCCTGTCGATCCTGTTTTTAGTTATTGAAAGTTTGTATCGCCGTTATCGAAAATGGAAAGAACGCTAAATAAATCCTTTAAGAAGTGGGCAGAATTCTTGTCACACTTCTTTTTTTTACACAAAAGGAACGCTCCATCATTTTTTTCTTAACCGATAAAAAAAATGAAAAATTGTGTAATTTGTTATTATTCATTCATTTATATTGGTTTATTCTACTGGAAAAAGAATCTTTTACCGCTGCCGTGAGCAAATCTTTTTACTTAAAAGGGTTATCATTTTATTATTTTAGTGTAAACAATTTAAAAATATTGAAGTGAGGAGGTGCGGTATGAGTAAGGTTCTCAAAACCATCTTAATTATTATCTCTCTGGTTTTACTTTCTGTTTTTCTATCCGTTGCAGCAATTTATTACTTTATCGCTTCAAATCCGTTAGACTTCAGCTCATTGCAACAATTCGTTTTAACGAATCAGTACGCTCAGATCTATTTATTCTGGGTAGCAGCAGCTTTAGCCATTGTGACGGTCATCGGTATTTTTGTCATTCTTTTCTATCCAAAGAGAGTCACCAAGTTCAACTTAAAAGAAGATCGTGGACAATTGGCTTTGGATAAGCGGGCAATTGAGGGATATGTTCGGACAAGTATCAAACAGGAAGACTTTATGGACAGTCCCAAAGTCAACGTATCAGCAACAAAAAATAAGATCAGAGTGCACGTTCGTGGGCAGTTGAAGAAAACGTCTGGCTTAGTAGGTAAAACAGATCTCTGGGCTCAGAATGTTGAAACAATGCTTCATGGGTTATTAGGCCCTGAAGAAAAAGTTTCAATTAAAGTTAAAATTCAAGCACTTGAACCAACACCCGTTGAAACAACAGTGACTCGGCCGCGAGTAGAATAGGAGGAACAGCCATGCAAGAATTTTTGACACGAGACAAATTGCCTGTGATCTTTGGTATCCTCGGTTTTATCTTAGCGGTGCTCTTCTTTACCATCGGCTTTTTTAAAACGATCTTACTTATTGTGATCACAGTCATCGGCGTAGCTCTCGGTACGTATTTAAAGAACAATCATGTTTTAGACGACTATTTAAAGAAATAGGGTCGCACCATACAATCAAAATTGGATAAGCTTTTTCTTTTTGAAAAAGTTCATACATTACTAAACCTAGGAGGAGAAAACAATGGAAAACACAACAATCAAATCAACAGAACCAAAAAAAGAGGTCAAAGGTGAATTAACTTATGAAGACAAAGTAATTCAAAAAATCATTGGTATTGCTTTGGAAAACGTAGACGGACTATTGACCGTAGACGGCGGCTTCTTCTCTAACATCAAAGACAAATTAGTAAACAGCGACGATGTTACTTCTGGTATCAGTACTGAAGTTGGTAAAAAACAAGTTGCTGTTGACATGGATATCGTTGCTGAATACGGCAAGGACATTGACGACATTTACGAACAAATGAAAACATTGATTTCTGAACAAGTCGACAAAATGACTCACTTAGACGTCATCGAAGTAAACGTGAACGTTGTAGACATCAAAACTCGTGAAGAGTATGAAGAAGACAGCGAAACAGTTCAAGATAAAGTAACAAGCGCTGCTCAAACAACTGGTAAATTCGCATCGAAACAAACTAACCGTGCGAAAAGTGCCATTGGCAACCAAACAGACAAAATCAGCGACAACTTAGAATCTGAACCACGCGTCCAATAAACTACTCTTCCCCATCGACTAGCCGAACCTGGCTAGTCTTTTTTGCGAGTTCTTCTTCCTGCTTTTGCAGGTTAGTAGAATCGTAGGCGTGGGGACTTATCAGATTTTAGTCCTAATCGCGCTAGACAATCCGTTATCTTTCCTCTTCAAAAACAACCCCCCGCCAAGACGAAAAGTGTCTTTGCGGGGGGTTGTTTATATTTCTTGATAGCTTAAAAAGTCGCCGTAGGTCTCTGCTGCTTTCGTGCCTTTGATGATGGCTTGACGAACTGCTTCAACGGCTAAAATCGAGACTGCTTCGAAGCTTGCCTGTATTTGATTTGCGCCTAGCACAAACAATGTATCGCCATCATAGGTAGTATGGGAGGGCCGAATGGCACGAGCGATCCCATTATGGCTGAGGTCAGCCAATTTATTCATTTTCGCTTTAGGGAACGTCGCATTCGTCATCACACAGCCGATGACCGTATTTCCATCAAATAAGGCCTCTTCCTTTTGATAATAGTCGAGAAATAATTCTTCCGAAAAACCAATTTTACTCTCACCAGGTTTTCTTGCCCCAGCGATTATCTTACCAGCGTCTTCATCGAACACGTCTCCTACCGCATTGACTGCGATCACAGCGGTTACCCATAACTTGTCGTGACGCATCGTATGAATTCCGATACCGCCCTTCATGGCGTTTTGTACGCCATTGACCGTTCCGACACTGCAGCCGGTGCCCGCACCATGGTTGCCTGCTTGAAAGAGCTGACCGTTAAATGCTTCTTCACAGGCTTTACGTCCCGCTTGATAATCTGGGCGAACATCCGAACGACCGATCCTAAGATCAAAAAGACTCGCGCCAACAACATTGGGAACATAGGTGATCCCCATGTCTCGTCCGATTTTATTTTCTTCTAAAAAATCCACGACGCCCGCATTTGCTGCCAACCCAAAAGCACTGCCGCCAGATAAGGTGACACCATGAACGAACTTCCGATTGTTTTCAGACTTTAGTGCATCTGTATCTCGTGTATTTGGCGAACCGCCACGAACAGAAACGCCCCCGGTTACCCCGTCTTCGCACAGAATCACGGTACAGCCGGTCATCGCTGCCGTATCAGTATATTGTCCAATCCGAAAAAACTCTTGATATGCTTCCATCTGATCCCTCCACTTATTTTCTCTAGTGTAGCGTATTCTTAGAGGCAGCTCAATTCCAGTTCGTCTTTAAATAAAAAAAGCCATTTAAAAAATGACTTTTCATAACAGCTTCTATTACAAACGATTGATCACTTCGTCCACATTTTTGATCGTCACAGAGATCGTTCCATCTGGATTGTTGATAAATTCAATCAGCTCAGGGTTGCGGTACACGTCTAACGGTACGATCAATTCAATGCCGTTGGAGAGCTTCAACTTTTGTTTGCCGTATTTTTTTTCTGTGATTTCGCGTACTTCTCTTAAAAGCGGGGCCTGATCTACATATCCTTTTTCCACCACTTCTTCTTGGAAGGCCATTTGTGCGGAAACATTGTCTTTGAATACTTTCTGAGCGACGACCTTTGCATCGATTTGGCCGCTTTCTTCTACAATATCGTAGACAGCTTCCTTTACATCCGCGATCACGTCGTGCTTTTGATTTTCAAATTTTTCACCGATTTTTTCGGCTGCTTTTTTGATCACACGTACATTTTCCTCCAGCGAAGGTGCTGGTCGGCTCTCGATGACCTGCGTAGAAAAATAGAGACGCTTTTCACCAGAAAAAGGGTATTTTTTTTCAATTAATTCATAACTCAAATTACTCAAATGAACGACGATGCCTTCATCTGCTTTCTGCGATTTGCTGGATAATAATGCCCGGTGAATGATCAGCTCATTCTTCAACCCTGCCTCATCTGAATCGACGAGATGTGTGTACCCTTCATGATAATTCACCTTTAAAAAGGCGAGGTATAATTGTGTGTTCTCTTCATATAACACAACAAAGGCATCTGCACTGGGGGCCTCTTCGCTTTCCTTGTACGCTTCATACCAACGAGTCACGATTTTTTCACTCGCGGATAAAAAGTCGTGTTCCGACTGCTGACTCAAAAATGCGAAGGTCGAGTCTTCTGCCAATGTGCCTGTTTTTGTCTGAGCGGAGGAGAGTTTTTGAATCTTCTTCGTCAGATAGTCTCGTATATATTCTTTCGTTAAGTCTAATTCACTCTGGCTGTATATCGGACCACCGGATTCGCGATCGACGATATGAAGTGCTGCTTTTTTTAAATAAATATCCATGGATTCCCTGCTTTCTAAAATTATCGACCAAACCATCATACACAGGAAACAGGGAATTTAGCAACTATTCTTTTTCTAAAAGTTCGCCATCCTTCATTTGATAGATCTTGTCGCTCCATGTCGTCATTCGTTCATCGTGGGTCACCATGACGATCGCTTTGTTCCGCTCATGCGCTTCTTTGGCTAAAAGCTTCACGACATCATAAGCATGATCCGAGTCCAGGCTTGCAGTGGGCTCATCTGCTAAGATCAGCTGCGGATCATTGAACAAGGAACAGGCGATGGCGACCCGTTGGCGCTCACCACCAGACAAGGCTTTGGGGTACTTTTCTCGTAATTCCCAAATATCCAGTGATTTTAGTAATTCTTCGATTTTTGCAGCGTTCTTTTCTTTTTCAATTTTTTCTACTAATTGAAACTGTTCTTTGACCTTTAGAAAAGGGATCAGATTGGCACTTTGCAAAATAAAGCCGATTTCTTTGAACCGGGCCTTGGAGCGTTCTTTCTCCTTCATTTTCCCAAAATCTGTGCCATTGATCCGGATCGTCCCTTCTGTCGGTGTCTGCAATCCGCCGGCAATCGTCAAAAAAGTACTTTTCCCAGATCCTGACGGTCCGATCACACTGACAAATTCTCCTTCTTCCACATGAAAATCGATTTTTTTCAAAGCGGTCACTTCTGTATGACCTTCACCAAATTTTTTCACGATTTTTTCCATCGTCAATACATCGCTCATTTTATTCTCCTCCAATCGCTGTTACTGGATCGACTTTTGTGACTGTACGCATAGAGAATAATCCTCCGACCATTGCGACTGCGACTAGAATCCCGCTATAGAGTGCCCATTCTTCCCAATGAACGGCAAAGGGCATCGCGCTTGGCAAGACCAAACTCGTCAGCACACTCAGACCAACTGCCGCTGCCACCCCGAGTACTCCGACTAAAAAGGCCTGTGCTAAAAGCGAGCGAACCAAATAGCTTGTTGCCACTCCTTGCGCCTTCATAACACCGAAGATCGCGGTCTTTTGCAATGTAATGACGTACATAAAAATACCAATGATCGCTGCAACAACGACAAATAAAAAATAGATCATCGTATTCAACGTTAATTTTTCTGGGGTATAGCCGGGAATATTTTCAATAAATGTTTCCGGAGTCATTTTATCCAATTTCGTTTGGCCTTCTTTGGTATCGATCGAGGTCGTCCCCTTCGTTGCGATCAAACTGATCGGCTCACTCTCCATTGGTTGAGAACCATACTTCAACGTTTTGAACATGGATGGACTCAGGTAGACCACAGGCGCCAAGGTGTAGGTCGTTTCCTTTGTCACACCAACGATTTTCACGGTCTGATCATTCACCTTTATCTCCTGATGTAATTTGTAGCCTTCGGACAAAAGATTTTCTGATACGATGGCTTCATTTGTATTTTTGTACAAGCGCCCATCTAAAACTTTTGGGACTACAAATGCGTCACTATCTGTGCCGAAGATCGATACATTGGTTTTATCCCCGCCGCTCTTTTTCTCTACAGCCGTAGAATAGATCCCTATTCCTGCCTTTTCTTTCGCTGTCACACGATCCGTATCTTTTGCTTGCAGTTGTGACGCGTTGGCGATTTTATTGCTGTCTTCTGATAAGATAATTGCCGACGCCCCCCAATCATCGATCGCTGTCCGATTGCCGTCTGCTAAGCCATTTGCCAAACCTGACAGCATGAACACCACATATGCAACTAGGATCATAATACCGACGATCAGGCCATATCTTAATTTCGCATAACGAATTTCTTTCCAAGCTAAAAACATCTCACTCACCCTTTCTGATGAAAGAATACGCCCAAAGTGACAAAATGTCACCGATTTTGCTTCTGTGCTATACTAATTAAAAAGACACGACTTTTTCCGAGATGAGGTGAGCGCATGCCGAAAAAAACTTTTCTAAATTTATCAGAGGTGCGGCAAGCAGAAATCCGCGATCTATTGGTGACGATTTTTTACGAGAAACCTGTCAGTCAAGTGAAAGTGAGTGACATCGTGGAGGCATTGCAAATGTCGCGAGGGATTTTTTATAAATACTTTGAGGATTTAAGCGATGCTTACGATTATTTGATTCATTATTACGCAGGACAGATCCACGGGGAGATCATTGATCACATGACCCAGCAAGAGGGCGATTTCTTTCAAGGGATCGAAAATTTTTTAGTGCTTTACGTGGAGCTGGATCACGCTTCTGCACGTTATCGTCAATTGGTTCTCTTGGCACAAAACAGCTATCTGTTTTCCTATCGGCCAGAAACAGACCACGGAATAGACGCGTGGAAAGAGCTTCTAGAACAAAATGATTTCGCGATGCCGACATTGGAGGAGCAAGTAAGTTTTCTCTATTTTTCCATGAAGCTTGTGATCGATTCTTTGACGGATATGTTGGCGAACCATTGGGGAAGAGAAGAATTGCTGCAGGATTTCCGGTATAAAACACATTGGTTGACGACGGGCATAAAAAGACGCTGAAGCGAACTTCAGCGTCTTTGTTTTAGTAATATTGATGATTTTTTTCTTGTTGCTGCTGCTTGAGTAATTCCATAAATTCCGCCTTAGCCATTTGCTTGATCGTGTCGCTGCCATGCTTGCGAACGGCGAAGGTCCCCTCTGACAATTCTTTGTCCCCAATCACTAAGCTGTAAGGAATTTTTCGCAATTCTGCCTCACGGATCTTCTTGCCTAGTTTTTCATTTCGCAGATCCTTTTCGACTCGAATTCCTGCGGCATGAAATTCTTGGAACAAGGCTTCAACGCCGGCCTCATGCGGCTGTGCAACATTGATCAGCGCTACTTGTTTCGGTGCTAACCAAAATGGGAACGCGCCTGCATAATGTTCGATCAAAATCCCAAGGAAGCGATCCAATGAACCGAAGACTGCCCGATGGATCATCACGGGTTGTGCTTCTTGGTTCGTTTCATCCACATACGTCAGGTCAAATTTCTCTGGCATCTGGAAATCCAATTGAACCGTGGCACATTGGTGGCTGCGATTCAACGCATCCTTGATGTGGATGTCGATCTTCGGTCCGTAAAAGGCCCCATCGCCTTCATTGATATTGTATTTATACCCAAGATCCGTCAACACTTTTCCAAGGGACGCTTCGGCTTCATCCCACAGTTCGATCTCACCCATAAAGTCATCTGGCCGCGTCGACAGCTCGACTCCGTACTCAAAGCCGAAAATCTTATAGACTTCATCAATAATTTTTAACGCCAAAGCGATCTCCTGCTCGATTTGATCACGTCTTACAAAAATATGAGCGTCATCCTGACAGAAGGTCCGAACACGCAACAGGCCATTCAATGCCCCGCTGAATTCGTGACGGTGGACTTGGCCAAATTCCGCCATGCGCATCGGCAGGTCGCGGTAAGACCGCTTGCGGTCCTTGTAGATCAAGCAATGTCCCGGACAGTTCATCGGTTTTAAGGCGTAATCCTCATTGGCTACCTTCGTGAAATACATATTATTCTTATAATGATCCCAGTGACCGGAACGCTCCCATAAGCGCTGATTCAAGATCAAAGGCGTTTTGACTTCCTTGTAATCGTATTTTGCTTGCAATTCTCGCAAGAATTTTTGCAGCTCATTCCGAATGGTCAAGCCATTCTCCAAATAAAAAGGCATGCCAGGTGCTTCTTCAGAGAACATAAATAAATCGAGTTCTTTTCCAAGTTTCTGATGGCTGCGTTTTTCCGATTCTTCTAAATAGTCTAAATGCGCCAAGAGCTGTGCTTTTTCGGCAAAGACTACCCCCATGACCCGCTGCAGCATTTCATTTTCCGGATCTCCTTGCCAGTAGGCACCAGAGACCTTTAGCAATGAGAAGGATTCAGCCGTCGCTACTTCCAGCGCCATCGGTTCAAGGAAAAACTCGGTGACATCGCCGAAGGAATACACAAAAACGGGCTGGTCAGCAGGCATTTCAGCCAACGCAAACAATTTTAACTCGTTGTCTTTAAAGACTTCTTTCGCTTCGGATACGGGTAGAATGGCACTTTCGATCTTAGCATCCGTTTTTAATTTCTTTTTGATGTGGTGCTCCAGATCCTTCAAGATCAGGGCACTCAATGGTTGATCCACTCGCAGATCGACCCAGATCGTCTGATCCTCCCGTTGCGATTTTGCAAAGAGAGCTTCGGGATAGTGCGCCTTGATTGCTTCTTGCAGCAGCAGACTGACTAACTGGCATATTGCCGTAGTTCCTTCTGGAGAGGAGCAATCATAAAAAGCGATCTCCGCATTGTCTTTCACTGGAGTTGATAAGTCAACAAGCTCGCCATCGATACTGCCAATGACTGCACGTTCCATCCATTGATTTTTTATCTCAAACAATGTGGTGTTTTTTGCCACCTTTTGTTTGCTTCCATTTGGTAAAACAATTTCGATTTCTTTTGACATTCAACTCAACTCCGATCCGCTTTTTCAATAACAATTTATAGTGCGTCCCTTTTCTTACTAATTTTAACAAAAGGCGTGAAGGGTTTTCAATAAAAAAACGTCCCTATAAATAGGGACGTGAATAAACGTGTTACCACCCAAGTTCCCGAAAAGTATGGACTCTCCGGCTCATGAGATAGATAACGGCTATCTGCCGGACCGTGTTACGGTCACTCAAAGGGAGTAATCTTGTTTTCGCCATCAGAAGCTCCCAGCCATGGCTTCTTTCTCTGAGGATGTTCTGAAAAAAGATCGTGTCCTTCTCACTGCATTCTACTATTGATTAAAGCATAGGCGTACAAAAAAAGTTTGTCAACGCTTTTCTCTTTTAGAATCATTCATTTGATTTCAGTGCATCGATCATATTGATATGACGCAGACGGAAATGGGTCGCGACCATGACGATCACGGAGAAGAGGATCGTCAATCCGCCGGAAAGAAGGTACGCACCATAACCGATGACCAGTGGAAACGTGATCGTTTCCATCGAAGCCTGATCCAAAATAAATTTGGTCAAAACAATTCCGAGGCCATAGCCAAATAAAATTCCTAAAATCGTAAATACAAAATTCTCACGGAAAATATACGAGGTGACCTCACGATCGTAAAAGCCTAGTACCTTGATCGTAGACAGTTCTCTGACCCGTTCAGACACATTGATATTGGTTAAATTATATAACACGATGAACGCTAGTAGACCGGATAGAACGACGAAGATCCATACGATCCCGTCAAGATTGCTCATTGATTGCTCCTGTGTCTCAATCTGCGTAGAGATGAATGAGGTATTGGTCACCTGGTCTGAGCGCAGCAAGGTTTCCGACAAGCTTCTTTCTTCCGCCTTTGTCAGCGGTTCATTTTTCAACAAAAAACTATTGGCGGCAAACGCTTTTCCTCGCGCCTGTTGATAATACTCTTTTGAAACATACAAAAAGTTTCCTAAATAATTGTCTGCAATAGCCGCGATCTTCACCTTGAAGGTCTGCTGATCGTCATCATACACGGTCAAGCTATCCCCTTTTTTCAAGTCAAATGATTCTGCCATTTTTTGGGTGATCACCGCACCCTCTTTCGGCAGGGTGAAGGGAGCTCCAGCCTCTTTCAGATGAAGGTAGTCTTTAAATGCTTCACGATTTTCTGGCACCATCATCGTGAGTTTTTGAGTGGCTTGCCCTTTTCGTTTCAATTCGATCGTTTCGTTCAGCGTCGCTAGTTCGCTTTTTACTTTTTTGTTGTCTGATAAAAGCTGTTTCACTTCGTCTTTAGGCGCCTCTTCTTTTAAGGTAACGATCGCATCGTAATCAATGATGGGGCCAAACTGCTTATCGCCCACCGAGCTCAAGGAATCCTTCAGACCAACGCCCGCGACCATCAATGCTGCGCAGCCGGCGATTCCGATCACCGCCATGATCATTCGAGATTTATAGCGAAAAAGATTTCGATAGCTTACTTTTGAGTTAAAGCTCATTCGAGACCAGATCGGCGTGATCCGTTCTAAGAAAATCCGTTTCCCTGGTTTCGGGGCTTTAGGCTGTAATAGCTTCGCAGGTTTTTCATGCAATTCTTTCATTAGAACAAGCAGTGCCGCTCCTAAACTGGCGATCAAAAAGGCGATCGTTGCTTGGATTATCGGGCGCGGCAGATAGAAAACGTCTACGCCCGGGAAATTATACCGATCACTTGAAAGGTCAAAAACCAGACGCGGCAACGTGTGGATACCGATCACACTGCCTAACGCGATACCGATCGTGGCGGCAGACAGCGCGTAAATAATGTATTTGATGGAAATCTCCAAACGTGAATACCCCAACGCCTTCAATGTCCCGATCTCTCTTCGATTTTCTTCTACCATTCGCGTCATGGTAGTGAAGGTGATCAACGCAGCAATAAAGAAGAAAAATACCGGGAACACATTGGCAATGGCTGCGATCCGTTCAGAAAGGTCGCCGTATTCCTGAAATCCGGGATTATCTGACCGCTGCTCGTAGGAATAGCTCGGTGTCGTCAGTTCAGCCAGCTCTTTTTCACTGTCAGAAATTTTTTGCTGTGCAGAAAGTAATTGCCCGCGATTGTCGCTAAGTTCCTTTTGACGCGTCTCGAGTTCTGCTTGTGCTTGAGCCAGTTGAGGGGTCTCACCGGGCATCATCTCCCGTTGCTGCTCTAGTTGTCCTTTGGCTTGATCCAGTTCCCTTTGACCGGCGTCTAGCCTTTCCAGATTCTCCGCCACTTCTGCTTTGCGCGGAAGCAATTCCTTTTCGGCAGCTGCTTTTATTTCTGCAGCACGTTCTTCTGGACGGTCTGCAAAGAGCGTCTCTACCTTTTCAATGTTTTTATCCATCGTGTTTTCGTAGCTTTTGCCGTAAGTCTCTTTTTCTTGGACATTCGCAAAGGAAACATAGAGTACCGATTTGATAGCACTTGAAAAATTCTTCTCAGGCACGTAAGCAAAAAAATCCACGCTTCCGTTCCCGACATTGGAAAGGCCCCGTTCTTCGGTACTGACATAAATGGGCGATTGGACAAAGCCGACGATTTTGAACGTTTTTCGTTTTAATTGATCCGGTTGGTCGATCTGATACGTTTGGTTCAACCGGTAGCCTTCTTCTTTGGCCTTTTCATCCAAAACGATCTCATTTTCCTTTTTCGGCAAATGACCGGACTTTACCTGTAACTGGTTTTGTTTGTTTTCTTCATTATATGAATACAATTTCACCACTTGATTTTTCTTACTATCTGCATAAAAGAGCTGGTGACCACTCTCAACTTTGGCGTCGGGGATCTCTTCTGCCAGCTTGATATCCTCTGCTGTCAAACCGCCCGTAGAAACAATTTGCAGATTTGATAAGTCTTGTTTATCGACATAGCGACTCGCCGAATGATTCAAGATCGGTCCTGTCGCTTTGATTCCTACATATAACAATGTTCCTAATAAAATAATTAAAACGATCGCAATGAAGCGTCCCTTTGAATAAAGGATCTCGCGTAAGCTTGCTTTTAAATAGGTCTTATTTTTCATGTCTGCACTCCCGTTTTTTCATCCCTCTCATTCTAACACAAAACGTTTTCATCTTTGGTGCGTAAAATTCTAAAGGAACACGATAAAAAACGAAGCGCTCGTCGACACACGCTTCGTTTTTTATCGTAGGTAGCTTATTGATTAGTTTTTGAATGAGTGGATCGGTGCCGGGATACGACCGCCGCGAGCGATGAAATCTGTCGAACCTGCTTCGTTGACTGCCATAACAGGTGCTCGTCCAAGCAGTCCGCCAAATTCAACCATTTCCCCAATGTTCTTCCCTTTGGCTGGAATGATTCGAACAGCCGTAGTCTTATGATTGATCACACCGATCGCTGCTTCATCAGCGATCATTGCTGCGATCGTACTCGCTGGTGTCTCTCCAGGAATCGCGATCATGTCCAAGCCTACCGAACAAATAGCTGTCATTGCTTCCAGCTTTTCGATCGTCAATGAGCCGTTGTTGACTGCATCGATCATTCCGGCATCCTCTGAAACAGGGATGAAAGCGCCGGATAATCCACCTACGTGATTGCAGGCCATGACGCCCCCTTTTTTCACCGCATCGTTCAATAACGCTAATGCCGCAGTCGTTCCGTGGGTACCGACTGTTTCTAAGCCCATTTCTTCCAATACGTGAGCAACTGAATCCCCCACGGCCGGTGTCGGTGCTAAAGATAGATCCACGATTCCAAACGGAACATCTAACCGTTCAGAAGCGATTTTTCCAACCATTTGTCCCATACGAGTAATCTTGAAGGCTGTCTGCTTCACCGTCTCAGCCACCACATCAAAGGATTCGCCTTTCACTTTTTCCAATGCCCGTTTCACCACACCCGGTCCGCTGACCCCAACGTTGATGACGCAATCTGCTTCACCGACGCCATGGAAAGCCCCAGCCATGAAAGGATTGTCTTCTACTGCATTGGCAAAGATCACTAATTTGGCACAGCCTAAGTCAGAAGCTGCTGCTGTTTCTTTGACGATTCGTCCTGTATGGGCAACGGCATCCATGTTGATCCCCGCTCTGGTAGAACCGATATTGACAGAAGCACACACAAAGTCTGTCTCTGCTAATGCTTGAGGAATGGAGTCTATCAAGATTTTATCTCCGTGCTGATAGCCCTTTTCCACTAGAGCAGAGAAGCCTCCCAAAAAGTTCACGCCTACAGCCTTCGCCGCCTTATCCAGCGTCTTCGCAAATTTCACGTAATCTGTATCCGGAGTCGCTGCAGCGATGATCCCGATCGGTGTCACAGAGATCCGCTTGTTGATGATGGGAATCCCGTACTCCGCTTCGATCGCCTCGCCGACTTTCACAAGATCCTTTGCTTTTGTTGTGATTTTTTGATAAATCCTTTCACAGGCACGATCGCTGTCGCTATCAATACAGTCTAGTAAAGAAATCCCCATAGTGATCGTCCGTATGTCCAGATTTTCTTCTTCGATCATTCGAATCGTTTCCAGTATTTGATTGGTCTCCACAAAGAGCCCTCCTTATAATTTATGCATCGTGTCAAAAATTTCTTGATTTTGAATACTGATTTTCACACCTAGTGTTGACCCTAATTCATGAAGCTGCTCTCGCGCCCCTTCAAAATCTTTTTCAGCATTGGTCAAATCGACTAACATCATCATTGTAAAAAAATCACCCATGATCGTTTGAGACACATCAAGGATATTGATCTTTTGTTCCGCTAATTTTTGACTGACACCCGCGATGATGCCCACCTTGTCTTTCCCAATAACTGTTACTACGCCACGCATATGCATAACTCCCTTCAGATAATTGTTTCTCATTATAGCACAGTGATGACAAAACGATTAGAAAATTATGAATACAATCAGATTTTTTTACCATAATGTTCGTGTTTTACACATTCGCTTCGGACTTCCTATCGAAAGGGTAGGATCGTATGCGTGGGAAGTCCCGGAGATTCGACGCTCTTAGTCAATGATCGATACAATGTATATGCCCGCCGCTTTTCTCCTTTACTTCTATCGGAGGCAGCATTATGCTGATAAAAAAAGGAGGCTTTTTAATGGAACTTTTTGAAACGATGATCCATCATTCATCCGTTCGATCATTTACCGAAGAAACAGTGTCGCAACCGTTGAAGGAACAATTGCTCTTAGCCGCGCAAAGCGCCAGCAGCTCGAACTTTTTACAGGCCTTCTCTATCATTGAGATCACGGACCCTGAGAAAAGAAAAGCGATCGAGGAAATCGCAAATTTTCCTGTCGATAATGGAACTAACGGCAGCTTGTCTATTTTTGTCGCTGATTTGAACAAACACGCCCAGGTTTTAGCCCGTCACAACGACGCTACGGAACACTTACGAACGATGGAATCGCTAGTTGTCGCGATTGTTGACGCAACATTGGCGGCACAGTCGATGGCTGTGTATGCGGAATCTGTTGGTTTAGGTATCTGCTATGTAGGAGGCATCCGAAACGCCTTGTTCGATATCAAAGAATTGCTGGAGCTGCCTGAATTGACCTACCCCGTCTTCGGGATGTTCATTGGCTACCCTGCTGCAAAAAACGAGGTCAAGCCCCGGATGCCGATTTCTGCGATGCTTGGAACCAACACGTATCGTACAATGACACCGGAGTTGATCGACGCCTATGATGAAACGATGACTGCTTACTATCAAGCACGTCGGACGAATACGCAGGAAAGCAATTGGTCAGACAAAGTACGCCAACACTTCGGCTCCCCGAGACGCGCGGATACCATGGACTTCCTAAAAAAACAAGGCTTCGTTTTTTAAACGAAACCTTGTTTTTTACTCTGCTGGAAGGATCGCAAGTGCGCGAACGTTGAATCCGGGAGCGTCTTTGACTTTTGGTACACCGATGGAGATCGCACCGCCAACTGGAGGAAGCTCTGTCAGACGGTTCAACACTTCGACTTGGAACTTGTCCTGTTTCAGCCAATAAAGCTCGCCGATCAGGCCGCCATTCTTTTTGCAGTCCATCGCGGAATCCGTATCCAATGTTTCATGCCCGATCGCCGTTACTTGCCGTTCTTCGTGCAAGAATTTCAGCGCGTCCAATGACCAGCCCGGCGTATGTGCCTGCCCCTCCGAATCCAGATTGTAAAAGGCGTCGACCTTTTTCCAACGCTTCGACCAGCCGCTGGCAAAAGCGACAAAGCTTTCTGCTGGAATCTTTCCAAAGGCGGCTTCAAAGGAAAGGATATCTTCAACTGTCAAAGAATAATCAGGATTTTCTTCGACTTCTTTTTCTTTATTGATGACGATTAGAGGAAGCAAGAAATCTTTGATCGCCAACTGATCGACAGATTGTCGATGTTCAACAAAATGGACAGGGGCATCGATGTGCGTCCCGTATTGGGTAACAAGCTGGTACTCTTTCGCAAAAAAACCATCTTCCTTCACTGTGACCAATGTTTTTTCCTGCATCGGCTGGAAGGATTGAAAATAAGGGATCTCTCCAGAAATGCTGTGGCTCAAGTCGACCCATCGTTGCTCCTTTAAAAAGGCAATACTCTCTGTGATCTGGCTCATACTATTCCTCCTCGGTATCGTTCTCATTGTATTTTAACGATACCGATAAACAGCACCTCTGTCAAATCCTGTTTCGTTTTCTCTCCGTCTGTTCGTTTTCATAGCGTGCACTAATCAGAAGACACAAAAAAGCTGCGCCATTATTTTGGCGCAGCTTTCGTATTAGTCATTTTTTAAAACGATTTTTCCTTTTGCATGATGCGTCGCACTTAATTCATGCGCGTCTTTTACACCCTCTGCTGTTAAAGGATACGTGTGCCCAACGACACTCTTTACTTTTCCTTCAGCCATTAGATCAGCGATTTCTTGCAGCTGTTCTCCATCTGGCTTCAACCAGATGCTTTCTGCCACAGCGATCGTCTTCGCTAACTCTTCATCGGGTTGGCTCACGATCGAGATCAGACGACCGTTTTCCTTCAATACGTTGAAGCTGTCCGCTTGAACATCGCCGCCCATTGTATCAAAGACCAAATCGATGTCTTCCAGCACTTCTGAAAAATCAGTAGTATGATAATCGATCGTTTGATCGGCCCCTAATTCCTTCAGCAAGGCATGATTTTTTTCACTCGCTGTAGTGATGACTGTTGCACCAGCATTCTTAGCTAACTGAATCGCGTAGATCCCGACACCGCCAGCACCTGCATGGATCAAGACTTTTTCCCCTGCTTTTAGTTTTCCGTGGGTGAAAAGTGCTTGATACGCCGTTAATCCTGCTAAAGGCACCGCTGCTGCATCTTCAAAAGAAACGGCAGCCGGTTTGTTTGCCAATAGATGATCGTCTACGATCGCATAATCGGCATATGTACCAAAGCGTGTTGTTTCAGGGCGCGCGAAAACTTCTTGACCTACGTGCCAGTCCTTCACTGCTGAACCGACTTCCGCGATTTCTCCGGCTACATCCCAGCCTAAAATAATCGGAAATTCCCAAGGCATCATTTGCGCCAAGTATCCTTCACGCAGCTTCCAGTCAATCGGATTGACCGATGTTGCTTTTACCCTTACCAATACTTGATGCTCGCCCAATTCAGGCAAAGTGACGGTGCTTTCTTTTAATTGGTCTGCATGACCATATTCTTCTATTACAATTGCACGTGTATCCATTCGTACATCCCTCCATATCGGTTCATTATAAATATCCTGTCTGAAAATCGGAAACGATTTGCTTAGTCGAATAAGTGCCCGTCTAAAAGATACGCTGATTGATACGTTTCAGCTAATTTTTTTAAGTAGGGCAATGCGTGGTCTTCTGTTTCGGTCATCTGCTCCAGCAAAAGAAAAAACTGTGCTCTTTCCTCTGGTGTGGCGGTCTTCTTGAAATAACCCCAGACGTGTTCATACGCATTTCGTTGTGCTTTCAAGTCAACAGGCATCTTTTTCACCCGTTCCAAATGCTGATAAAATTCTTCCGTCTTTTCCTCTGACCAGTGATTACCGGAAAAAAGCTGACGCAAGGCAAGGTACTCTTTTTGCGAACGCGCCATAACGAAATATTTCCACTGTGCCCATTCTTTTTGGATCTCCTGCATCTTTCTCACCTCTTCTTTAGCTTACCACCCACTGAGGACCTTATTGAAGAAAAAGGCTTGGACCTTCCTTCACCGATCACACCTACCAAAAAAAGACTGCAGACACCTGTGGGTCTACAGTCCAAAATCATTGAATTATAAATCAGCGATCGTGGTTCCTTCACCAAAGATGGCTTCCCAATCTCCTGTAAAATCAGTCACCGCTTGTGCGATAGACGGCATTGCGAAGGCTTGCTGGATAATATCCACTCCCATTGTCGCTGCATGACTGCCATTTTCTAGAGCTGCGTTGACTTGCCCAACATTTTTGAAGCTGGCTGCTAAAATTTTTGTATCGCTCTCTGTCCGGGCGATCTCTTCCGCCATTTCGACTATCGCTTCCCGAGGATCGATATTCAGATTTTCCATGCGATTGAAGTAAGGGGCGATGTAATCTGCACCGGCCGCAATTGCCAAGTAGGCTTGAAATTTCGTATAGATAGCCGTGGCGGTGACGTTGACTCCGCGCCGTTTCAGCTCCTTGATCGCCTTCAACCCAGGCTCGTTTACAGGGACCTTGATAAAGACCTTTTGATCGATATTCGCTAAAATCGTTTCAGCGTCCTTGATGATGCCCTCGTAATCCGTCGCGACGACCTGCACGTGCAGTGAACGATGATCCCCGATGATGCCGCGAATGTCTTTCATATGCTGGAAGAAATCGATCTTCCCTTCTTTTTTGACGATCGAGGGATTCGACGTCACACCCGCAATTGGTAAAAATTCGGCAAATTCTTTTATTGCAGCAAGATTGGCTGTATCTAGCATAAATTCCATGTTGAGAACGCTCCTTTGTTTTTTCTATAGGACAAGCATAGCATCTCGCTGACGATTTTTCTGCCTTCTC
This sequence comes from Enterococcus sp. 12F9_DIV0723, assembly GCF_002174375.1. Lineage (NCBI taxonomy): Bacteria > Bacillati > Bacillota > Bacilli > Lactobacillales > Enterococcaceae > Enterococcus > Enterococcus sp. 12F9_DIV0723. Next base: position 2,541,176 of record NZ_NIBK01000001.1, read on the forward strand.
CCGACAAAAAAAGCGAAAAGCGTTCTACCACGCCCTTCGCTGAAAAATATTCCTTAACGATCGCACAAATGTGCACTTTTTTTTAAAAAACTACTTTCGTTGATTTAGTCGTAAAATTTCCTTAGCCGTCTCTTGATCGGTGATCAGCGTTTTAAGGGACCCTTTTTTCAGCAGCGGCACGATCGAGCGGGCCTTCGTGACCCCTCGGGCGATCCCTACAGACTGCGGCACATCAGCCAATGTCTCTAAGGAAATGCCGATGGTTCGCTGATTCAAGGAACCATTCAAAAGCTTCCCATCGCTGTCATAAAACCGGCAGCAGCAATCCCCCACCGCTTCTCTTAATTTCAGCTCTTCAAAATCTTCAGCAGACAGCAAATCTCGCCATTGACTCTTTTGATAGCTCAGAGGACCGCCGACACCGACGATCACCAGATCCAGACGTTTCCAGTAGTCTCGCAACTCATGAAAGTATTTTGAATGAACGATCCCCTCCGCGAGTTCCTTGGTTTCTTGGATCACTGTCGCATTGACAAACAGGCTGTGCCCGTTTAACTTTCGGGCCAATTCGTAGACAAGGGTATTCACATGGTAGCGGGAATTGATATGACTGGGGCCGCCCACCACTGGAACGACCGAGACATTGGACAGCTGCTTGGGATCAATGGCATTGACCGCTCTGCCGACACTAGCGCCCCAAGACAGACCGATCACCAGCTCATCCGTTAGCTGCCGACGAATCCAAGCACCCGCGGCTTCCGCCAGTGCTTCCTCTTTGGCCTCTTCACTGGCATCGTTATCTGTCGGAACCAGCTCCACCGCAGTTAAGCCAAAGGTCTGCTTCAGTTGCTCCTCCAGCTCGAACAAGCTCGCGTCAAAATGGTTGATCTTGATCTCCACGATGCCTTCTGCTTTTGCCTGACTCAGCATGCGGCTGACGGTCGTCCGATAGATCGCCAGCTCTTTAGCGATCTGTGCTTGTGTTAATTCTTGTTCATAATACATATAAGCAATTTTAGCTAATAATTTCTTTTTATCTTCTTTCATATCGATTCCTCCGTGAAAGCTCTTCTTTTATTCTACCAAAATATGATTTACTGTGTTCGGTAAAGCGTGTATCATTAATAATTAACAAAATAAACAGTATCAATTGGCTTTTAAGGAGGAAACTGAATGTCTGTTAAAACGGTAAAAGCGTATTTTTCTCATTATGGGATAGCTGATCGCATCCAAGAATTCCCAGTCTCCAGCGCAACCGTCGAGCTGGCGGCACAGGCGCTGGACTGCGCCCCTGAACGTATCGCCAAAACCTTGTCTTTTAAATTGAAAAAGGCAGGAGACAGTCTTCTGATCGTCACGGCTGGCGACGCGAAGATCGACAATGTAAAGTACAAGGCGATGTTCGGCGAACGGGCCTTGATGCTGAAGGCGGACGAAGTAGAAGCAACGATCGGGCATCCTGTCGGCGGTGTTTGTCCTTTCGGGATCAATCCAGGCATCCGCGTGTATCTGGACGAATCCTTGAAGCGCTTCGACAGTGTCTATCCCGCATGCGGCAGTGCAAACAACGCCATTGAATTGACGATCCCAGAGCTGGAAAACTACACACAGTTCACGCAATGGGTCGATGTCTGCAAAAATTGGGAATAAGAAAAAGGCGCGTGGCAAACAGCTTGTCACGCGCCTTTTTCTTCGGATACAGTTACTCTTTGCTTTCAGAAGTTTTTTAGATACACCCTTGTTCCAGCACTTGGCAATCCGTCAATATCGTTTCTAAAACTCTTTTTACCTCTGCTTGGTCAACGACCGCTTCCCCGCCAAACTGGTAGCCTACCACCAACGCCCGTGTCGTCTCCTCACAGATCATTCCTCGGGTCGCGTCTGCTGTCGGACTGCCAAAGGGGCCTTCTTCATCCGTCAGCACCAGTAAATTTTCGATATTCACGGATTTATTTCCGATCCCTGCATAGCGTGCCTCCGCGGGTCCTACTGTTAAGCAGATCGGCTCTGTGACCTTATCAAGATCGTACGAACCAAAGGGCACCTTCCATTTTAAGGAAAAATAATTGTTTACATCTACCAATCCGTTGATTTGATACAGGCCCTTTTGCTGAACGACTCGTCGCCACAAGCTGTCAGAGGACGGTCTGAAGCGGGCGGGGTCTTTTCCTAACTGTCGATAGACCTTCTTTGCAGCAATGATCTGCGGATCTTCCTTGATCGTATCCGTCGAATCCTCGGCTTCGATCGTCTGGATCAACGGCGTGAGCAATTCCTGCCACACCTGTTCATTATAGGCCTCGTTTTTAAATCTGATCACGCTATAGGCCAGTGATACGCCCTGCGCCTGTACCTTCGAATCCATTGTCAGCTTCATACGTTTCCCTCCATAGTCGCTTTTCTTCTAGTTTAAACGATTTCATTGGAAAGCAAAAGCTTACTTATAATAGAGGGACTTCGTTATAATGGAGAGGTATAAAGAGGAGGAAGCAGAATGAAACTCACGTATCATGGTCACTCTGTCTTATCCATCGTTATGGAGGATGGACAAAAATTATTGTTTGATCCGTTTATCACAGGAAATTCATTGACCGACTTAGACGCAGAGGATGTAACAGCCGATTGGATCTTGGTTACCCACGGACACAGCGATCACATCGGCGACATGGTGCCGATCGCAAAGCGCAACGACGCCACCATCATCAGTATCGTGGAGATCTGTACGTTTGCTGAAAAGAACGGGGTGAAAAAGACACACGGAATGAATATTGGCGGGAAATTTGATTTTCCCTTTGGCCGCGTCAAGATGGTCCACGCTCAACATAGCTCAGGCTATGAGGTGGACGGTCAGACCCTCTACATGGGGGAACCCGCGGGATTTATTGTACAGGCAGAAGGAAAAACGATCTATCATGCCGGCGATACCTCGAATTTTGGCGACATGGCACTATTTGGTGACGCCTTTGATATCGACGTGGCCTTCTTGCCGATCGGCGATAATTTCACGATGGGCCCTCACGAAGCGGCGAGTGCAGCGAAACGATTGAAAGCCAAGCAAGTCGTACCGATCCACTACAATACATTCCCAGTCATCAAACAAGACCCCGAAGCCTTCGTCAAGCTATTGCCGGAGAATGTCGGTAAAGTCATGGCAGTCGGTGAGACTCTCGAGCTTTAAGCGACTGGCTCCTAACGCGTATGGACGAGCAACGTCCATGCGTTTTTTTGTTTTCGCAGCCAAAGATTCTGATACAATGAAAGAGACTACGAGAAGCCGAAAGGAGTTTTTATGTTAAATTTTGAAAGTGATTATCTAGAGGGTGCCCATGAACAGATCTTGCAGCGAATGATCGAGACGAACAATGAAAAATTAAGCGGGTACGGGCGGGACAAATACTCTGCCTCTGCAGTGGAGAAAATCCGACAGGCCTGTCTTTGCCCTGAAGCCGATGTCCAATTTATCGCTGGTGGAACGATGACCAATGCCTTAGTCATCGCCTCTTTACTGAAAAAAATTGAAGGCGTCATCGCGGCAGAGACCGGTCATATCACGACACATGAGACAGGTGCGATCGAATTTACAGGCCACAAGGTGCTGAGTCTTCCTCAGACTGACGGGAAAATATCCGCAGCGCAAATCCGCACCTTGCTTGAAAACTTTTGGAGAGATGACAATCGGGAATTCATGGTTTTCCCTGGCATGGTCTATCTCTCCCACCCAACCGAGTATGGCACGTTGTACTCAAAGGACGAATTGGCAGCTATCTCTGGGGTTTGCCGTGAATACAACATCCCGCTCTTTTTAGACGGCGCTCGTTTAGGCTACGGACTTGCTAGTCCGGCGTCTGATTTGACCTTGCCGCTGATCGCAGAATACTGCGACGTCTTCTATATCGGCGGAACCAAAGTCGGTGCTCTTTTAGGCGAGGCCATCGTCTTCACGAAAAATAATTTGCCGGAATACTTTGTCGCCCACATGAAACAGCAAGGTGCGCTGTTGGCCAAAGGACGCCTGCTGGGGCTGCAATTCGATACGCTCTTCACGGATCAATTGTATTTCAAGATCAGTGAACACGCGATCGCCATGGCGATGCTGCTGAAACAAGGATTGGCTGAAAAGCAGTACCGCTTCTACTTGGACTCTCCTACGAATCAACAATTCATCATTTTGGAAAACAAGCAAATGGAAGAGCTGAAGAAGTCTGTCGCTTTCAGTTTCTGGGAAGCCTACGACGACAGCCACACCGTGATTCGTTTCGCAACGAGCTGGGCGACCGAAGAAGCCGATGTCCGTGCGCTAGTAGCTTTACTATAAAAAAAGAAGCGTTTCGATCAACGATCGAGCCGCTTCTTTTTTATAAACCAATCAGCCGCAGTGTCAAACAAGCGACATAACATTCGTAGCTCTCAGAAAAGCGCATGACGTTATAGCCTAACGCTTCACTGATTTTTTTGATTCGGTATTTCACCGTGTTCTTGTGGATAAACAATTGCTCGCTGCACACTTGGAAGTCTGCTCCTGCATCCAGTAAAAAGCTGCACAGGGTCGTTAGCTGTTCTTTGCTGTCCATGATCGGACCAAGCACATTCAAGGTTTCTTCGATCTCAGCCTCGCCTGCCTGGATCAGCTTACTCGCATAAGCAACTTGCCGGATCTCACTGATTGAAAAACTCTTTTTCCCGTGAAACAGCTTCGGCAGTTGCAGCCCCACTCGATTGACTAGCTGATAGGTGGCACGAACATCTGCTGTATTTCGCAGTCGCGGGCACAAAACGATGCTGTCGATCATCTCTTGGTACGGGCTGTTCTCGACATACACGCCGCCCAATTCCAACTCAGAATCATTGTGGCAGTAATCTCCCAGCAGCACGATCAATTGATCGTCTATCAATTGGGCGACACACGTTCCATAAAATTTAGATGCATAGGACAGGATGTCCTGCTTCAAGGCCTTCTCTTCCCTCAGATCATTCAGTTGCAGCAGCCACATCAATCCGATCCCCTTGACGTCGATCTTCAAATGATTCGCCAAGCGATACATCTTTTCACTTTCATCATTCAAAATGGCCCGTATCAAGGCATATTCACTGATCTCTCCGTGTTTTTTCCCCCACAAGTTCATCGCGACCTGCAACAGCTCGACAGATTGACCGCACTCAAATTCTGTTAACAGCTCGTGCTCCTTCAACAAATAAAAACGCAGCAATCCATTTTCCTTGTGGTAGAGCTCCTTGTAAAAGATCGAGAATTCATCTTTTGAGACTTGATCGCCGTCCTCTAGGGCAACGCGCCTCACCAGCCGCTCCAGATCTGTTGAAGAGTTCCGCGGCCATTTGACCTGATGGATCCTTTCGTTATCAGGATTCATCAGTAAAATGTTGATCCGCAAAAAATCAGAGAGCAGCTTCAGCGTTACTTCTACATTGCGCAGATGCTCTGGCAGCAGCGAGGCCTTTTCCAGCACTTCATTCACGATATTCTCGGTCGTTCGTTCCTTCAGTATCGCGGCTGTCGCCTCTACGATCACTTCACTGTAACGAATCTGGTTTTGATTTTTAGGCATTTGGATAATGACGAAGTCCAAGTCCTCCGCCCTGTTGATGACCTCTGAGGACAGTCTTGGGACCACGATCCCCACATAATAGAGAATGATCCCTAAGCCGCCCATTTTGTGCAGCTGTTGGATCGTCTCACATTGCTTTGCCACGTCGTCTTTGATGTTGAAAAAAGAAGTCAAGGCCAGCTCGCCTGAGTGGTACTCGTTGGTCTCAAATACTGGCAGGTAGTCGTCCATATCTGAAATATCTAAAAAAGACAGCGATGTGACTGTTTGGTTCAAACAATTTTGCCCACTCATTAATTGAGCATCGCGCAATGAAGGCAATCCTAGTAACTCTTTTAATTTCGCTCCCAAAACCTCTTCCTCCTTAAAATTTTCACATCAAATTTTATTTTTCTTCTAACCTTATCAGATTCACTTTTTCTTGTCTATCCATTTTTCTTCAAAAATAACCGATTTTCTCTATTTAAAAGCAAAAAAAGAGACGGGGTTTTCCCATCTCTGTTTACTCATTGATTATTTTACAGCTGAATCGGATTCGACGATTTTTCCAACGATGCCGTAGTCCTTTGCTTCTTCCGCAGAAAGCCAGAAATTACGATCGGTGTCTTTTTCGATCTTTTCCAATGTTTGGCCTGTCGCTTTGGCGATCAGTTTGTTTACGCGTTTGCGCATACGCAAGATCTCTTTGGCTTCGATTTGGATCTCTGTCGATTGCCCTTGGACGCCGCCTGCCGGCTGATGGATCATGTAGCGTGTATTCGGCAAGCTGTAGCGGTCTTTTTTATCCGCAGCCAAATAAATCGTGATTCCTGCACTGGCTACCCAGCCGGTCCCGATCATTTTTACTTTTGGTTTGATGAAACGGATCACATCATGAATCGTGTCGCCAGATTCTACATGTCCTCCTTGGCTGTTGATGAACATCGTGATGGGCTCATCATTGATCGCAGACAGATACAGCAACTGTTCTGTCACGGCTTTTGCCAAGTCTTGGGTGATCTCACCATAAATCAAAATCGTACGTTGCTTCAATAATTTTAACATCATCGGATTTTTTTCTTCCGATTTTTCCATTTCTTCTTCGGCTAAAAATTCATTCATTGAAACGCCCTCCTTTTCTTCTAGGTCCAGTATAGCCAATATGATCAGGATTGAACAGAAAGAGCCTTTGATCAGACACTTCTATCCTAGAAACGAATCTATGCTAAACTACTAAAAAAAGCAGTTTTTACTCGCTTATTTCCCTCTTTTATGGGATGATAGATCGTATTTTGCGAACAGAAAGGGGACCATCGTGACTTATCGAAACAAGCCGCCGTCATGGACTGCTCTGCTGAAATAATTTTATCTAAAGGAGAGCATGTTACATGATCGAGGAAAAGAAAAGCTTTATCTCATGGCCAGTGCTTGCCATGATGTCGTTTGTTACTGTCATCGGATTTGATGATATTATTTATAACTTTGCCAATCAAGGGCTGGGAGTCATCACCTCTTGGATTATTTTATTGCTATTATATGTCATTCCTTACTCATTGATGGTGGGGCAATTAGGATCGGTCTTCAATCATGAAGGCGGCGGACTGACCTCGTGGGTGCGAGGAACCAGCGGCGATCGTTTGGGGTATTTCACGGCTTGGACGTATTGGGCAGCGTCGATCCCCTATGTCGTCGATACGGCCAACGCGGTCGTGGTAGGCTTTGGCTGGCTGGTCAACGGCAATGATTCCATGGAGGACAAAATGTCCAATTCCATGTTTGCGCTATTGACCTTCTGTGTCTTTTTAGCCTTTATTTTCTTGCAGCGCCACTTCAAAAAATCATTGGAAGTATTGAGTACATTAGGCGGCGGTGCGATGTTCATCATGGCGCTCTTGTTCGTCTTTATGACCTTTGCGTCCTTATTTATGCCGAACGGTCACATTGAAACACAGCCGATGAATCTAGGGGCACTCATCCCTAAATTTGATCTTCATTATTTGACGACGATCGGCCTGCTGATCTATGCCATCAACGGCGCTGAGCTGGTGGCCCCCTTCGTCACACGCATGAAAAAGCCGCAAAAGGAATTTCCGAAGGCCATGATCATGCTGACGGTCATGACGATCTTCTTGACCGTCTTCGGGTCCTTCTCACTGGGTGTTTTCTTCAATGCCCATCATTTACCGGGAAATCTGAAGATGAATGGTTCCTATTATGCGTTTCAGCGCTTGGGTGAATTCTTTCATTTAGGAAATACGCTGATGTACGTCTTTGCGGTGACGCAAATCATTTATATGTGCGCCTTGCTGGCTGTCTTATTGGACGCCATGACTCGGATGCTCATCTCGGATACGGGAAAACAATTCATGCCGAAAAAACTGACGAAATTAAACGATGAAGGCCTGCCGATCAATGGCTACATTTTAACGACTGCCTTGAGTGCCTTCATTTTATTATTAGGCGTCTTTCTTCCTGAGATGAACGACATTTTCAATTGGCTGTTGAACCTGAACGGGATCATCTCCCCAGGTGTGACTTGCTGGATCTTCTATGCCTTCATTCGAATTCGCTTAGACAGCCGCAAGTTCCAATCGGAGTATGTCTTCATTAAAAACGATCGAATGGCCGTCTTCGTCGGCGGCTGGTGCTTAGTGGTCACGATCATCGCCACCTTATTTGGTGTTTTGCCCCAGGATGCGCCTTACGGTTCACGCCTCTTCTGGCATGAACTGATCATCAACATTGTCGGGATCGCCGTGCTGATCGGTCTAGGCTTCATTATGCCTGCCTTGGCAAAACGGGAACGAGAAAAAGCGGTTTAGTTAGATCCTTATTCGCTTCAAGACTGTGTCTCCAACGAAGACACAGTCTTTTTTTCTGCCTATTCAAAAAGAAGCGCGCTCGTGGTAAGATGATTTCTAAACATGCTTTCATATTTTTTTAATCGAAATCATAGAAATGGGTGAATACTATGTTGTTGGGGTCAATAGTGAACTGTCTCGCTATCATCGCAGGAAGTTTTTCGGGCATCGTCCTGCGAAATATCACTGAGCAGACGAAAGATACTGTCACAAAGGGGATTTCCTTGGGCGTCGTCGCTTTGGCGATCCAAATGTCGATGCAAGCGAGTTCCTTTATCGTGATCATTATCAGTATTTGTCTCGGAGGAATGATCGGAGAATTTTTAAAAATCGAAGACTCCATGACTCGTTTAGGGTTATTTTTGGAAAATCGCTTTGCTCGCGGCAACAGTAATTTCGCGGAGGGCTTCGTTACTGCGACGTTGATCTACGTGATCGGATCGATGGGGATCATCGGGGCGATCGAGAGCGGCGTTACCGGCAGCCACCAGACCCTCTTCACAAAAGCGGTGATGGATGGCTTCATGTCGATCATGCTCACGGCTTCTTTGGGGATCGGCGTCCTATTCTCCGCTTTTCCCGTGCTGCTCTATCAAGGGGCGATCACGATTTTTGCCAGTGTGATCGTTCGCTACCTACCGAAGGAATTATTAGACAGCTTGATGAACGAGATCAGCGCGATCGGCGGATTGATGATCCTAGCGATCGGCTTGAATGTCATGAAGCTGACAAAAATCCGTGTCTCTAATTATTTGCCGGGGATTTTAGTCCTGATCGCTATCTTAGTGGTTCAATATTATTACTTTTAACAAAAAACAGATGAGGGTCTCCGCCCTCACCTGTTTATTTTTTTGGCCAAATAATATTTTGTCGTTCCCATCATCGGTACATCTGCCAACTCTCCAAAGACCTCATAGCCGTGCTTCAAATAGAAGCCCAGTGCTTGATAGGCTTTGGTGGTCAGCGTGAGGGTCTTCACGTCTTCCTCCACCGCCCACGCTTCCATCGCTTGGATCAATTTTGACCCCATACCTGATTTCTGCTGGCCTTCCTCAACACCCAACAACGAAATATGCAGGGTGTCGTATTGCCGTTTCCCGACGATCCCGCCGGTCAGCCTGCCTGCCGCCCATGCACCAAAGGCGATTTCCTGCTCCTTGTCCTCTGGCAATCGATCGGCAAATACGCCTTCGTGCTGCTGCTCAAAAACGCGATCCAATAGCGGGAGCAAGGTGTCCCTGTCACTTTGTTTGATCTCCAATCTATTCACTCCCTTTTCAAATCGTCTTTCTATCAAAAGCTATTCTATCATTTTTCTGCAAAAAGACAAAAATGACATGAAAATGAGGAAGAAAAAAATTCGTCATTAGAATTCTATAAAATCAGCTATTTTTAAGTGATCTTTCTTTATACTTAATAACATAGATGAAAGCGCTTTATATATTGTGTTGTTAATTGTTACTTTTTATGGGAAGGGAAGAAAAATAATGGCTGATAAAAAAATTCGATGGTTCACTGTTTCCATGATCGCTTTCAGTATGGTTTGGGGCTTTGGGAATGTAGTCAATAATTACGCGCAGCAGGGCATCTCTGTCGTGGTTTCTTGGATATTGATCATGCTGCTCTATTTTGTTCCGTACGCCTTGATCGTTGGACAATTGGGCTCTACCTTTAAAACCAGCTCCGGCGGGGTCAGCTCCTGGGTCAAGGAAACCACCGGCAAACGGAAGGTGGCCTATTATGCTGCCTGGACCTATTGGGTCGTGCATATCACCTATCTGGCTCAAAAGCCGCAATCGGTACTGATCGCTCTTGGCTGGGTCTTCAAACGAAATGGGGAAGTTGCCACGAATATGAGTGTGCAAGTCGTCGCCATTATTTCATTGATCATTTTTCTGATCTTCCTCTTTCTTTCTACCAAAGGCTTGACGACGCTGAAGGTCATTGGAAGTGTCGCCGGCTCTGGGATGCTGATCATGTCGATTTTGTTCATCCTGTTGGCGGTGGTCGTTCCTTTTATCGATCCGGCGTTCAAAGTCGCCACGCCAAATATGGGGGATGTTCAGACCTACATTCCAAACTTCAACTTGAATTATTTCGCGACGATCTCCATGCTGGTCTTCGCGGTCGGCGGTGCGGAAAAGATCTCGCCGTATGTCAATTCCATTGACCGTCCGACAAAAAACTTTCCAAAAGCGATGATTTTTATGGCCACTATGATCGGCCTGAGTGCTGTCCTTGGCTCCGTAGCAATGGGAATGCTTTTTGACAGCAACAACATTCCAGATGATTTGATGGCCAATGGTGCTTACAGCGCCTTCCAAATTTTAGGAAATCATCTAGGTGTCGGCAATCTTCTGATGATCATTTATGGCTTGGCTCAAACCGCGGTGCAATCCTCCGCCTTGGCCTTCTCGATCGACGCGCCGCTGAAGATCCTCCTTTCAGACGCTGACCCTGAGTATGTTCCACAATGGCTTCGCAAACGCAATCAGAAAGGAACGTTGGTCAACGGCTACTTGCTGACGGGGATTCTGGTGAGCATCATCATTATCCTACCGATCTTCGGGATCAAGAGTATGAGTATCTTGGTGCAATGGTTGACCAATCTGAATTCCATCGTGATGCCGATGCGTTACATCTGGGTCTTCTTCGCCTACATGATGCTGAACGCGCAATACAAAAAATTTCATTCGGAATACAAATTTATCAAAAATCCGAAGCTCGGTTTCGCCGTTGGTTTCTGGTGTTTTGGCTTTACCATCCTCGCCTGTATCTTAGGGATGCTGCCGAAAGTCGATTATGCAGCCGATCCTAGTTCTTGGATGTTCCAGCTCGTCTCCAATATCGTGACGCCGATCGTCTTGATCCTGTTGGGGATGATCTTACCAATGATCGCCAAACGCGAGCAGCAGAAAGTGTTGTAAATCTGCACGCCTGACATCTCCGCCGTTTTCTGCTGAAGAAGCGGCTGGAGATGTTTTTGGTTCGTTCAAATGTTCATTCATTTTTTAACAGTGTATACTGGATACAATCGTTTCTTAGAAAGAAGGTTCTTATGTCTGATTATTTAAACGAGCTCGAAGTATTTTGGGATGAATTTGCCGAAGAGTATGAAGTAATTCAACAAGAATCCATATTTCCGATCGCCGAAGAGCTGCGGGATTTTTTATTGGAACAAGCACTGCTTCCCTGCCAATCGCTGGTAGACTTGGCTGGCGGGTCAGGTCGTTATCTGCCTTCCCTGCAAAAATACGCGGCGCACTATGACCTCGTAGACCTTTCTGGGGAAATGCTGAAGATGGCTGCGGACAAAGCTGGTGAAAATGTTCAGTTGATCAAGCAAGATCAAGCAACGTTTTTGCGTCAGAACAAACAGCTTTATGACATTGCTTTTTCTGCGATGAATCCCGCTTTGCAGACAAAAGCAGAATTATTGGATTTCTGCCAAGCTAGTAAAGATTGGTGTCTAATTCTGCGGGTCGTAAAAGACGAAGATCAGCTCTTCTCTCCCTACGAGGAAAAGAATCCTGATTTGTTATTAAACGAACGCTATAAGGACTTTTTGGCCGCGCGCAACCTTTACTACCGAACAAAACGCTTTTCCTATACTAGTCGCGAAACCGTCAGCCGTGAATTTTTCCAAGACTATTTTGCGGATGATTTCTCTACAGAAGCCTTGGCGGAAATCACGCAAAAGACCTTTGGCGACGAGAACGAACGTGTAAATCAGCAATTCTTGGATTTTGAATTGATTTATTTTCAGGTACCAAAGGCTTATAATGAGAACGGATTTTAACTTTTGAGGAGGACCATTGATGGAAGAAAAAACATTTCAACGAATCAAAGAATTAACCGAGCTGCAGGGAACCAGCGGCTTTGAGGAAGATATTCGCAGTTACATGCGTGACGCTATCACACCCTTGGTGGATGATGTGCAGCAAGATGGTTTGGGCGGTATTTTCGGTCTGCGCCAAGCGGATGAAAGCAAACCACGTGTAATGGTGGCAGCGCATATGGACGAAGTCGGCTTCATGCTGACAGAGATCACGCCCCGGGGATTATTTAAAGTCGTGCCATTGGGCGGCTGGAATCCTTATGTGGTTTCTGCGCAACGCTTTACCTTAAAAACTGCTAAAGGCAATTATCCATGTATCTCTTCTTCCGTGCCGCCGCATTTATTACGGGGAACCAGCGGACAAGGTCAAATTAAAGTTGAAGATATTTTATTTGATGCCGGCTTTGAATCAAAAGATGAAGCCTTGACTTACGGTGTTTTGCCAGGCGATACGATCGTTCCGCAAACCGAAACAGTCAAGACCGCAAATGGCAAAAATATTATCAGTAAAGCCTGGGATAACCGTTATGGCTGTACTGTTGTGCTGGAAGCTTTGGAAGCTCTACAAAAAGAAACATTGGATTATACCTTGATCGCTGGCGCCAACGTTCAAGAAGAAGTCGGCCTGCGCGGGGCAAAACCTGCCGTGACAAAATTCCAACCCGATCTATTCTTCGCGGTGGACTGCTCTGCGGCGGATGATTTAGTGACAACCAATGGCACCTTCGGACATTTAGGGGAAGGCACGCTCTTGCGTATCCAAGATCCCGGCATGATCCTGCTGCCACGCTTACGGGAATATTTATTGGATACTGCCGAAACTCACAACATCCCTTACCAATACTTTGTTTCTAAAGGCGGAACTGATGCCGGTGCTGCGCATACTGCGAATGAAGGCATTCCAAGTACCGTGATCGGTGTTTGCGGACGCTATATCCATACCCACCAAACGATGTTCAGCATCGCTGATTTTGATGCCGCTCGAGAAATGCTGATCCACGTTTTAAAAGGCTTGGACGAAAGCACGATCAAAACGATCGTCGCTGGCAACTAACCGCTTAATAAAAAATAAATATCTATGGAAAAGCGCCTACACCAAGGCCAGCCTCTGCTTCGCTCCATGCGCGATCCAGACAAGACAGCATAAATCTTGCAATTGAAATTGATTTCCGTTAGGATTTAAACATATTAATAACTCCTTAGGGGAGTAACCGGCAACGTTGTTGTTGTGATATCAACAGTAAGTTAACCAGCGATGGTTTTCTGGTATCGTATGAAATGGTGAGACCTAAGACAAGTTTAAACACTTGCCTTGGGTCTCTTTTTTTTGCGAGTTCCACTTCGTACTTCAGTACGCTAGTGGAATCGTATGCGCAACGAAGATAGATTCATTTTTCACGGTTCTAGAAAAATGATCCCCTTAGCCAGAGCTAGCTGTCAGTTTTTCTTCACGCTTTGTCAGTTCTACTTCCTGCTTCAGCAGGTTAGTAGAATGATATATCTTCGAAAGTCCCGATAAATTCTTCTAAGAATTTATCAACATAATTTTAGAAGAAGATTCGCGTGATTAGAAAAATGATAGGCGTACGAAAATAAGGTCATTTTTTCGCTCTTTGAAAAAATGAATTCTTAGCCCTGAGAGCTAGCTGCGAGTTCCACTTCGTACTTCAGTACGTTAGTGGAATCGTATGCGCAGCGAAGATAGATTCATTTTTCACGGTTCTAGAAAAAGGATAAGCTAGCCGCTATTAAATGGATTAACCCTACGTACCTATTACTTATCAACTGCCAAATACACCCAATCAAGGCAAATAAAAATTATTGGAGGACCTACATTGACAAAACACGCGTATCAACAAGAAACAGAGGAACTGCTAACGGATTTCCACTCGTCGACCGAGGGATTGAGCCAAGCCGAAGCACAACAGCGGCTGCAAGAAAACGGCCCTAACCAGTTAAAGGAAGCAAAGAAAAAATCATCTCTGACACTCTTTTTAGAAACCTTTAAGGACGCCATGGTGATCGTCTTGCTGATCGTAGCAGTCGTTCAAATGATCATGGGCGCCCATGTGGAATCCATCGTGATCTTCGCCGTCCTGCTGCTGAACTCGTTCGTAAGTGTCATCCAGACGAAGAAAGCGGAAGGCTCATTGGATGCCTTGAAAAAACTTTCTGCGCCAGATGCCAGCGTTCTTCGCGGCGGACAGGAACAGAGCATCCCAGCGAAAGACATCGTCACCGGCGATATCGTGATCCTGGAAGCTGGCGACTATGTGCCGGCGGATGGGCGTTTGCTGGAAGAAGGTTCCTTGAAAGTAGATGAAGGAATGTTGACAGGAGAATCGACACCGGCTGAAAAGGAGCTTACGCTGCTAACCAGCGATGTTCCTATTGGTGATCGGATCAATATGGTCTTCAGCGGCACGATCGTTACTTACGGTCGAGGAAAGTTCCTAGTCACCGCGACTGGCGGCGACACGGAGATCGGTCAAGTAGCGGGCCTATTGGAATCCACGACCGAACAAAAAACACCCCTTCAGCGTGGGTTGGATCGCTTCAGTAAAAAATTAAGTCTCGCGATCTTAGTTCTATCCGTAGTGATCTTAGGCGTTCAGCTAATGCGGGTTTTCCTAGATGGTTCAACGGATATGACGCAAGATATCGTCAATGCCTTTATGTTCGCGGTTGCCGTTGCGGTTGCCGCCATCCCAGAAGCCCTGCAGTCGATCGTCACGATCGTTCTTTCTCTAGGAACGAAAAAAATGGCGAAGCAGCACGCCATCATTCGGAAGTTGCCTGCTGTGGAAACTTTGGGATCGACCAGTATTATTTGTACCGACAAAACAGGTACCCTGACCCAAAACAAAATGACGGTCGTGGACCATTTCTTGGCTGATGGACAAAGCGGCGAGTTTTCGAAGGATCCAAAACAATGGGAAGCGGATGAACAGCGGCTGATCGAGATCAGCGTACTGGCAAACGATGCGACCATCAGTGAAGACGGCACAAAATTAGGCGACCCGACTGAGATTGCTTTGATTGATTACAGTGAAAAACAAAACCAATCTTATCGGGAACTGCGGAAAAAATACCCACGAGAAGCCGAGCTGCCATTTGATTCTGACCGCAAGCTGATGTCGACGCTCCACACCATTGACCAGAAAAAAACCATGGTCACAAAAGGTGGACCAGACATCGTCTTCGAACGCAGTTCAAAGGTTCTGCTAGATGGACAAGTCGTGGCTTTCACACCAGAGATCAAAGCTCGTTTCCAAAAACAAAACGAAGCCTTTTCTGAACGGGCACTGCGGGTTTTAGCCTTTGCCTATAAAGAACTTGCAACAGACGACCTGTCTTTAGAGGACGAAGAAGAGCTTATCCTCGTCGGCTTATTAGCAATGATCGATCCTCCGCGGGAAGAAGTCTTCCAAGCAGTAGCAGACGCAAACTCTGCGGGCATCCAAACGGTCATGATCACCGGCGACCACAAGACGACTGCTGTGGCGATCGCCAAGGAAATCGGGATCTTTCAGCAAGGCGATCTTGCGCTGACTGGTGCCGAATTGGATCAGTTATCTGAAGCCGAACTAACAGAACGCTTGGAACAAGTCACCGTTTACGCCCGCGTCTCCCCCGAAAATAAAATTCGGATCGTACGCGCGTGGCAAGACAAAGGAAAAATTTCTGCTATGACTGGTGACGGGGTCAATGATGCCCCCGCTCTGAAGCAGGCGGATATTGGGATCGCGATGGGAACCGGGACCGATGTCGCCAAAGATGCCGCGGCCATGGTCTTGACCGACGACAACTTCGCTTCCATCATCAAAGCCGTCGAAGTTGGACGGAATGTGTTTGATAATATCAAAAAAGCCGTTGCTTACTTGTTTGCCGGAAACTTGGGTGCCATCATCGCCATCATCTTTGCGTTAGTGATTGGTTGGGCGAACCCCTTCACGGCTCTGCAATTGCTCTTTATCAACCTTGTGAACGACTCACTGCCTGCGATCGCTTTAGGCATGGAAAAGGCTGAGCCGACCATCATGAAACGTCAGCCACGAGATCCAGACAGCGGTATCTTTACCGGCAAGACCTTGATCTCCGTTACCTACCGCGGAATTTTGATCGCTTTAGCAGTGATCATCGCGCAATGGTTAGGAAATCAACAGTCTCCTGAAATGGGTGTCGCAATGGCCTTCTCGACATTGATTCTCAGCCGTACGCTGCAAACCTTTGCGGCTCGGTCGAATACACAAACGGCTTTTCAAGTTGGATTCCTCTCAAACAAGATGGTCTTACTTGCCATCGTCGTCTGTGCCGCATTGTTCAGTCTGACCTTATTGCCTGGTCTGCGTGAAGTCTTTGCGATCCCTGCAGCCTTTGCCTTGAAGGAAATCGGAATTGCCTTAGCGCTAGCCGCTTCTGCGGTCCTCTTGATGGAAATCACGAAATTGATTCTAGTGAAGGTACAAGAACCAAAAGGCGAAGCACAGGTGCATAAGCAGTAAATAACTGACGCAAAAAGACCGACACCAGCAACTGCTGATGTCGGTTCTTTTTTTCTATAAAAACTGTTGCAGATAGCGTTGTATCCGCGGATTATCACTCTCAAAAAAGGCTTGTGTAGGGCCGTCGAAGGTCACTCGTCCGTCTTCAAGAAAAACGATCCGGTCGGCGACTTTACGGGCGAATTCCAGGTGATGGGTCACAACGATCTGCCCATTGCCTGATTCGGCCAAATCTTTGATCACTTGCAGTACTTCCTGTGCCAATTCTGGATCTAGAGCGCTGGTAGGTTCATCATACAGCATAAACTCAGGCTCCATCGCCAGTGCCCGTGCAATGGCTACCCGCTGCATTTGTCCACCGGATAATTGGTTTGGCGCTCCGCCGCTTTATCCAGTAAGCCTACTTTTGCCAAAAGCTGCTCTGCTTGTTCTCGTGCCTGTGTTTTTGGGATCTTTTTGACCTGCGTCGGTCCTTCCATAACGTTTTGAATCACCGTTAAATGAGGAAAAAGATTGTAGGCTTGAAAAACAATACTGAAATGTCCGCGGTATTCCTTTAGCTGGCGGAAGGATAGATTCCGAGGAAACGAAAGGTCATCTTGATCGATCGTGATCCTGCCGCTGTCTGGTGTCTCTAGGAGATCGATTGAACGCAGCAGCGTGCTTTTTCCTGAACCAGAGGGACCTAAAATGACGGTCGTCTCGCCAGGTTGAAATGTCAGGTCGATCTCTTTTAGGACGTGTGTCTCCTCAAAGCTTTTGTTTAATTTTTCAATGGTTAACATGCGATTTCCTCCTAATAGACCATCCGTTTTTCAAGCACGGATTGCAGATAATTCAAGAAGGTACAAAAGATCAAGTAATAGACTGCGACCATGCTGTAGAGCAACAACGGTTCATACGTTCGCGCCGCGATCCGCTGCGCCGTCATGAAGATCTCAACGATCGTGATACTTGCGGCCAGCGACGTGTCCTTCACCAAACTGACAAAGTTATTGGACAATGGCGGCAACGCGATTTTAAAGGCTTGCGGCGCAATGATGCGGTACAGAATCTGCCATCGGCTCATCCCTAGTGAAGCAGCAGATTCGTACTGACCTTGGGGAATCGCTAATAAAGCGGAACGAATGTTTTCAGAAGCATACGCGCCGGTATTTAGTGAAAAAGTCAAGATTGCGGCTGTCCATGCATCCATTTGAATCCCCACTGACGGAAGTCCAAAAAAGACGATAAACAGTTGGACCAAAAGCGGTGTCCCGCGGAAGATCCAAACATAGAGAAAGAAGATCCCGTTTAGAATCCGACTTTTTGAAATTCGGGCTAAGGCAGTGACCAGCGCCAAGACCATCCCTAATGCAAAAGAAATCAAGGTCAGAGGAATCGTCATTTTTAGCAGTGCCCAAAAAAGCGGCAGCGCTGAGCTTTGAATAATATCTATCGTTCGTTCCATTTTATAGGCCCCTTACTTAGAAATATCTTTCTTGAAATACTGTTCTGACAACTTCGTCAACGTGCCGTCCGCTTCCAACTCCTTGATGGCTTTGTCCACTTTCTCTGCCAGCTTTTCGTCCCCTTTATGGAACATCGCTGCAACCTTTGTGGATTCATCAGACGTTTTCACGATCTTGATCGGTGCATCCGGTTTTTGATTTAGGTAATCATAATAGGTCACGTCATCGTTCAATGTTGCATCTGCACGTTTGTCCCCTACCAACTCGACTGCTTTACTGAAGCCATCGACGCTGGAGATATCCGCACCCAGATCTTCTGCCATTTGCGCATAGTTGCTCGTTAAGGATTGCGCGGAGGTTTTCCCCTTCAAATCAGAGAAATCTTTGATCTCGTTGTTGTCCTTGTTCACGATCAGCGCCGGATGAGAAACAGAATACGGCGTGCTGAACAAGTATTTTTCTTCCCGTTCTGGCGTGATGGACACTTGGTTGAAGATCACATCTGATTTTTTCGCATCAAATGCAGCCAGCATGGAGTCCCATGGTGCTTCCACAAATGTTACTTTGTACCCAATTTTCTTCGCTACTGCTTTGGCGACATCCACGTCATATCCAGTCAGCTTGTCGTTATCATCGCGGTAAGAAAACGGTGAATACGTACCTTCCGTCCCAACACGCAATACTTTTTCAGAACTTGCATTGCTGTCCTCTTTTTGTTGGCACCCCGCTAAGAAAAGGATACCTACAGCTAATACACTAATGAGTGCGATCATTGATTTTTTCATGTTATTCGTTCCCTTCTAAGGCTTGGTATATATCATTTTTTAAATCTTCTATGTCTTCGATCCCCACAGATAGGCGGATCAATCCATCCTTGATCCCAGAAGCTTCCCGTTGTTCTTTTGGAATCGAGGCATGGGTCATAACGGCAGGAACTTCGATCAAGCTCTCTACTCCGCCCAAACTTTCTGCCAAGGTGATCACTTCCAGTGATTCGACAAATGCGGCAACGCTGCTTTCATCCACCAGCTCAAACGCGACCATCCCGCCAAACCCGCGCATTTGCTTCGCGGCGATCTCATGACCCGGATGCTCAGAAAGACCTGGATAATAAACAGTCGCTACAGCTGGATGCTTGACCAATTCTTCAGCGATGATCGCCGCATTTTTTTGATGCGCCTCCATCCGAACGCCTAGCGTTTTGATCCCCCGCTGCAACAGCCAACTGTCCTGCGGCCCTAAGACGCCACCGATCGCGTTCTGGTAGAAGCCAATTTTTTCAGCAAGTGCGTCGTCGTTCGTTGTTGCCAAGCCAGCGACCAGATCACTGTGCCCCCCTAGATATTTTGTCCCGCTGTGCAAAACAATGTCCGCACCTAATGCTAATGGCTGTTGTAAATACGGGGTTGCGAAGGTATTATCCACAATTGTTAATAAGTCATGGCTCTTTGCCCACTGTGCACTTTTTTCCAAATCGATGATTTTCAAGAGCGGATTACTAGGTGTTTCTAGCAGCAGTGCTTTGGTCTCTGCTGTCAACGCCGCTTCTAATTGCGTCAAATCGCGGCTGTCCACCATCGTATAGGTTAATCCTAACGGTTTGAACACCTTCTCCAATAAACGGAATGTCCCGCCATATACATCGTCGCCTAAAATCAAATGGTCTCCCGGCTGGAAAAGCGACAATGTCGCGTGGATCGCAGCAAGACCTGATCCAAAAGCAAATCCCTTCACGCCGCCTTCAAGTTCCGCGATCAATTCTTCCAAAGCCATCCGCGTTGGATTTCCAGAACGAGAATACTCAAACTCTCCCGGCTGTCCCAATTTTTTTTGCCGATACGTCGACGTCTGATAAATCGGGACACTGACCGCCCCTGTCAATGGATCTTCACTGATACCGCCATGAATCAATTTGGTTGATAAATGCATATTATTTCCTCCTGTGTTTTGTAAGTTTTTGGCCCTCATCTGTTAAGCAACAACACATGTTGGTTCCCCCTGTCTATTTTTTCTGGTGGTGTCTTTGAGACATTGAATTTATTTTTTAGTTAATTTAGATTTCTTTTCTACTGCGAAAAGCGGAACTGACCGCTAGCTCAACTAAACAGCTCGTAATACTGGTTCCTTCAATCAATAAACTATTACTCGAACTACACAATCTGGTAAAAGTCGGAATCGCAAAAAAGAGGTGCAAGCTATTAAAGCTGCACCTCTTGAGATCGTTAAAAGTTATTGGTTTCCCACTTTTTTAAACGAGTTCAGAACAGTTAATAGACATGACAAATGAGTATGCTGCTTTTTTGCACCATACAACAACATGCTGATTGAACTGTGGGATTGTTTTTTTGCGCGATGTTGTTTGTCATGAGTCCTGACCTCCTTTAAGAATTGTTCTCAATTTAGCATTTAGAAAATGAGAAGTCAATTAATAAACTTACAGAAAAGAAGTAAAATAACTATTTAAAGGGAATTCTAAGTTTGAAACGAAGACACGTCGAAAAAGCCTTTTTCTAAGAAAAAGGCTAGCTAAAAATAACGTTTAATTTCTATAATTCCAACACATCTGAAACTGCATAATACCCCGGCGGCTGTTTTGCCAAGAAGATCGCGCAATCACAGGCGCCTTTCGCAAACCCGCGCCAATCCGTCGAATGGTGGCTGATCTCCAATCGTTCGCCTAAGCCTCCGAAAAAAACAGTATGGCTGCTGGGCGTATCCCCCATTCGGATAGAATGATACCCGATCGAACCCGGCTGCCGTTCGCCTGTTCCTTCGCGACCATATACGGCCAGCTCAGAAAAATCAGCGCCTAATTCATGGGCGATCAATTCCCCCATTTCCTTTGAAGTGCCGCTGGGGGCATCCTTCTTCCAACGGTCGTGCATCTCTAAAATTTCGATATCTGTTTCTTTGCCGATCGCCGTTGCGGCAAGCTGCAGCAGCTTATTCATAACGTTCACCAGCTTGGAGGTGTTTGCCGCATAAAGCACTGGAATTTCCTCACTTGCTTGGTAAAACACTTCTTTTTCCTCTGGCGAAAATCCGGTTGTTCCACAAACCAGCGCTTTCTTGTACATTTTCGCCAAGCCCACTGTCTTTAGTCCCATTTCTTTTGTGGAAAAGTCGATGATCACGTCACAGTCTTCAATGACAGCCGCTAAATTATCCACAACAGGCACACCGAGATCCCGACCCAGCATCGCTGCTTGTCCTAAATCTTTTCCGATGTAGTCTCGATTCTTTGGCCCGACGCCTGCAATCAAGCACACCTCTTCCTCTGACGCGGCGATCTCCGTGATCAATCGTCCCATCTTCCCCCGCGGACCGACAATAATTGTTTTGATCACTATTTTCCCTCCTTGTCCATTTAGTAAATCGCTTTCACAGCTAGTTTACCATGTTTACAGAAGAAAAATCATTGCCTGTTTGTGTGTATTCGCTGGCTCCCGCCTTTTTAGCCGCTGCTACTTTCGCCGGTCCTTCTTACGCTCCTTTTTCTTTCCCCACCCAAGATTCCTCAATAGTGTTTTCTTTTTTTTCTGTTCCCGTTCACTTTTCCCCGTCTTCTGCTTCGGTTGTGCTGCTTGTGATTTCGAGGTTCGCTCCACCTCGCCATGCGCACTAGAAGCATCGCTAGTTGCTGAAATCATCTCTTTCATTCCCGGTGAAGATCCCTCTTTTTGATCCTTCCCAGACGGTTCTTCCTTCTTCCTGTCTCTATCTGCTTGTACCTTTTGTTCCTCAGCCTTCGTCGACGGTTCCTCTTGTTTTTTCTGCTTTTTTTCTTTTTTAACAAGCTCACGGCGGGTACAATTCACAACGTCTGACTTCTCTAATTTAGCAAAACGACGGACGCCATCCTTCTCAAAAATCGTCAAATGCGTCAATAAGCCCAGCATCGCCTCCGCTTTCTCATCAGAAATAGTTGGATCGGCATCGCTCAAGCTCCATGTGTGCTCCTTGCCTTGAATGTCTTCAAAAATCGAGACAAGCTTAAATTGCTGCCCCGCCATCTCCTCGTCAGGAGTCGTTTTAGTCTCTACATAGGTTTTATACAATCGGATCTTCTGACAATGCGCTTCGTACTCTGAATGATTTTTAAAAAGTCGCGCAACGATTTGTTTCCATTCCTCTGGCTGACAAAACACTTCAAATAAAGAACACCAGCGGCGCACCATTGCCGTCGGTTCCACTTCCATCAGCAACTCGGCGATCAGCTCTTTAAATAACTCATGAAAGCTCCCGACAACCAATGACTCACGAACCACTATTGCCAACATGTACTCAAAAACGACGGAGCTGTCCCGCGTCTCCTCATAAAAGCTCCGTACTCGTTTTGTTAGATTGTCACTTTTCATTTGAAATAGCTGGCGCTGATTTAATGGCTTGGTTGTCATAGTCCTCTACCTCCCGATTTTAGGAAACGCTCTCATTTTTAATTACCCGATCTGTTTCTATAGAAATAGGATACTTTACAAATGGAGGAAACACTACCCCTTCAACAAAGAATTATATTCAAAATTAGTCAATTTTTTAAATCAAATGAGTAGTTGCTGCCAAATTTTTAAATAACAAAAAACACGCAGGAGATTTCCCGCGTGCTTTTTTCTTCTGACTCACTTAGAAAAACATTCGTAAAAACGACCAGACATAGCGCAACAGTCGAAACAAGATAAAGAGAAGAAACAGGTTCCCAAAAATAAAGCTGACCGCATTTCCCGCACTGGCTTTCAAATTTCCGAAAGAAAAACGACGTAAAAAGCGCGGCATCGAGCTGTACCCGTTACGCTTCAACCGGAATTTTTCTTCATATGTAAGATCAAGCATATCATAGTACACGATCTGCAAGGGTTCTCGAGAGAAAAAGGTCTTTGAGAATCCCACCATCATCGTATACTGCTTGTTGTTGGAGGGTAGGTTGCGTACCCCTTTTTTATTGATCCGAACCTTTTCGTCATCGTCCATCACATTGTAGCTGTACTCTTCTTCTTGAATCTTGTGGACCGTTACTTCTGGCTGATTTTCTTCAAGAAAAGCTTGGTAGACCTCTGAAAATTTTTGCTTTTCTAAGAATAGATACACCCCTATCCCTGCAATCAGCGCCATCAGGAATACGTTCAACAACAAATTATCTTGAAAAATAGCACTGTACGCCAGAATGATTGCTAGCGCCACGCCGCTGATCGTCAGCCGTTTCCAATAGTAATTTTGGTACATGATCTTGATCGTTCGTTCGTAGTACGCAAAATCAGATGTCGCGAAGTTCATTGACCTCATCTCCTTCTATAAACGCTTAAATTTAGTATAGCTGAGCCAACCTTGAAAGTCAGTTCATATAAATTATACGCAAAAAACTTCCGCGAACATTAAAACTATCTTAAAAAGCTGGATCAGCAAAAGCGATCCAGCTCCGTTCTATTGATTCACTTGAATGACTCCTTCTGCCCCTTTTCGCAGCACGCGCTGTGGAAACATTTCTTCTGGCGGCGCATAGTCATGACCCGATTCTGTTTGCCAACAGGCCGAGACCGACAATGTCTCATTGCCCGTATTGATCAGCCGATGCGCTGTATCTCCGGGAATATAATGGACAGAACCAGGAAGCACTTCCTCCAGTCGCGTCTCTCCAGCTTCCGTCATCATCAGCAGTCCCTGACCCCGCAAGCCAAAATAGTATTCGCCTGTGTCTCGCTTGGCATGAAAATGCCCCTTCGTTAAGAAAAATTCCTCTCCCACTACCCCCGAATGTAAATGGGTGATCCCGAAATAAAGCCCGCCAGACGTTCCTTCAGCTAACCCGTTATCTTGGTATTCAACCTGATACATCACTGTCTCCGGGTCTAGCTGCTGGTAAGCTTTCTGATCTTGGAAATAGCCTGCTAAATCCTTTGCTCGTGTCTCTTTCATTCGAATTCCCTGACCCTCTAAGTGCACGGTCGTACTATCATATCTAACGTCACTTTTTTTGATCATTCTAGTCCCGCCTCTCTATTTAAGGAACATAATCCAGCCATTTTTCTGTGCATAAGTCGGGGCGAACGACAAAGTCGAACATGGCATGGTCCTGTGTATACTGTTGATAGATCGGCTGTGTCGGATCAATCGCAAATTCAACGTATTCTCTCGGCGCTTTTTCAACTAGCGATTCCGCCAGATAGGATGGATTTCGTTCCCACACGATTGCCCCATGATCATCAAATGTAGGATAAAACGCCAGCCCCTTATGTGCACGCACCTCATCGTATTCAAAACCAAAATCCCGTACGCACCACGCGCCAAAAAGCATGGGTTCTGTTCTTGACGCATTGATCGTACAATGCGCCCAGCCTGGGGGAACGATCACGCGTTCACCAGCTTGCGCTCGAACCGCATAACAGCGCCCCGGGTCATCCGTCGCTCTTTCCTGCATATAAACGATCGCTTCTCCCCACCAGATCTCATATACCTCAGGTGTCGACATCTGACACGTCTTCGAAACGGCGTGGATGTGTCCCTGACTTTTGACGGGTTCCTGACCGATCGATCCCTTGGCGTAGGCGACGACACCAAAAAGCAATTCCCTTTCCAGCAGATCAGAGCGATCCCTTCTCAAGCCAACATCCATCGCAATCGAATACACGATCTCTGGCCCTGATGCTTCATGATCCGCCATGCTGTGAAGGATGTCCTTTAAATGGCGTTGTTCTGCATGCGTGGGCCCAAAAACAGTTGGCGGATAAACAAATTCATGCGTTGCGTCATTAAAGGTCACACCTAATCCTGTCTCGATCATTTTTTACCTCCTTGGATCACGACAAATTTCTGACGAACGCTTGGATCACGGCGACTTCTTTCGTTGGCTCTCCCTGGTTGACTAATCGGTATTCTTTGATCGCCTCTGGTACAATAAACGTTTCGCCATAGTGGATCTCAAACGGATCAAAGCAACCATCCACGCTTTCTACTGTGATCGTTTCTCCCTCCACCAGATTCAACATATTGACACTTTGATGAACAGACAAAACGGCTTCTTCTTTGAACCAGTGACGATGGGTCTCGATAAATTCCAATTCATGCAGCCCGGTCTTTTCGATCCGATAGTCCCTCGTGTCATGGAGCGTTTCAAAAGGATTGATCAAATTTTCCTGCACCCAAGCGGTATCATACGTCATATCCACATTCTCTTCCCCGTGGGCCAAATGAACGGGCCGCGGCACGCCATCTAAGCCTAAACGCTCCCAATCCCAGAGCTTAAAGGTGAAGATATACGGTGTTTGACTGATCTCCAATACCACTGTCTCTGGCCCGCCGCAATGGATCGTCCCTGCAGGTATGGAGTAATGGTCGTGTTTTTTTACAGGAAAACAATTGATATAATTTTCATCTGGAAAACGGTAATCCCCTTTTTCGGCCTTCCGCAGCGCAGCAAATAATTCTTCCTTCTCCGTTCCTTCTTTTACCCCAAGATAGATCGTGGCGTTCTCAGCAGCCTGCAAAATATAATAGCTTTCGTTTTGCGTATACGTCATGCCGAATTTTTCTTGGATGTAATCCACTCGCGGATGGACCTGCAAGCTTAGATTGCCGCCGCCGACCGTATCTAAGTAGTCGAAACGAATCGGAAATTCATTGCCAAAGCGAGCCTGTACTTTTTTGCCGAGTAAAGCAATCGGCCGTTCATGGACCACATTGATCGCTGGAATCTCGATTGTTGTCCCTGCGAAATCCAAACATACACTGTTTTCCTCCAGCACTCCGTCGAAGGCCCATCCGTAATTTTCCTGCTCAGGATTCAAATTGAACTCTTTCTTCATCCATTGTCCGCCCCAAACACTTGCATCAAAGTAAGGAACTAAACGAAAGGGTTGCTCCACGATTTGATCTAGGGCGGTACGGTAGCTGGCGCCATCGACCATTTTCACTTTACCCGGAACATTCGTGTCCAGTAAATAATCGATTCGTTCCGTCAGCTTCTGCTTCAGCCGATCCGCGACCCGCCACTCAAAAAAGAAGCCCCGTTTGACTTTTTTTAGATTGTCTTCTTCCTCATTCGCGGCTTTCCAATTCGGCATACCAGCACGATGGCGTTTCTGAATCTCCCAACGCGTCAAATCGGCATAGCACAAAATATCCGGATCAGGTAACAAAATGGTTGCCCCTGTGCCGTAAACAACGATGTTCTTTGATTCTTCCGCGAACTCTTTCTGCATTTGTGCCACTTCATATTCTGGATAAAAATCCTCCAGCACTGCGTGGGACATGACACCGAATACACGATCCTCTGTCAGATTCGCGGCTATTTTTTTCGTTAATGTTGCTGCGTCATAGGCATAGTCATCCGCCTTGATCAGCCGTACGTCAGTCAACGTATTCAATAAATGCTGCTCGAGCTCAGAAAGATGCACACCCGGATAGCATTCCAACGCAATCGTTCTCTTCCCTTCCTTCAGTTGTCGATTCAATTCTTCG
Organism: Enterococcus sp. 12F9_DIV0723; assembly: GCF_002174375.1. Classification (NCBI taxonomy): domain Bacteria; kingdom Bacillati; phylum Bacillota; class Bacilli; order Lactobacillales; family Enterococcaceae; genus Enterococcus; species Enterococcus sp. 12F9_DIV0723. The sequence continues at coordinate 2,567,822 of NZ_NIBK01000001.1, forward strand.
CTGATCTCTTCATAGCTTGTCCACGTCTGTGCCGTGTGTTTTATCTTGATTTTCGGTCGCAAATTATAGGTCATTTTTACCCCTCTTTAATAATCATAATGATATGACATTAGAATGCCTCTTCTACCTCTTCGTCAGAAAAATCCATTCGGTCAATACTTTCTTTTCCAGCTTTGATCCCATCCGTGAGTAATTGCTGGAACTCTTTTCCTTCCCGCATCAACACTAGCTCTAACAACATCGCCAGGTTCATGCCCGAGACCATCTCAACTTCTAAATTGGTTTGAGCCAATACCTCATACGCCGTCGTCCCAGGAGAGCCTGCTGGAATGTCGCAAACAATGAGCATTTGCGTGATCTCCTCAGAGATACCTGCAATCATTTTTTCCAGCTCCGTTCTAAACGAAGCGACCCCTGCTTCTTCTAAACCAAGTGAAAAAAGGTTTTCCTGTTCACCAGCAACAAATTCTATCGCGGTTTTCATCCCATGAGCCAGTCTGGCGTGACTCACCAATAGTATTCCGATCATGATCATTTCTCCTTGTTCTTTTTTTTTCTAGAACATCATTTGGATCAAATAGGCGATCCCTACGCCGCCAAAAGCTGTCACAAAATAAATCCCGATCAATTTCAAGGCGGAGACACCTTTTTTCGCCATCAAATACCATGAAACTAAAACCAACACTAATGGTAGAAGGTTCGGGAAGATGCCATCTAAAATCTGTTGAATATCAATTTTTGCACTGCTGAATTTCAATACGATCGGCAATTGGAGATTCACATAGCTCGCTGCGACTCCGCCGATAACGATCATTCCAAGAACTGAAAAGGCTTGTGTAATCTGTTGGGCTTTTTCGCCAACGAAGGTATCGACAGATTCCGCTCCTAGCTCGTACCCTTTAAAGAATAAGAAACGCGTGCCCAGCATGATGATCGTATTGTAAGCAACGATGTAGAAAATCGGTCCTAAGATGCTGCCGTTTTCTGACAAGCCCATCCCGATCGACAGAAGAATCGGGATCAGCATTCCCGGAATCATTGAATCACCGATACCAGCCAAGGGACCCATCAAGCCGACTTTCAAGCCATTGACAAAGTCATCGTCAATTTCTTCTTTTCCCAGTGCCCGCTGTTCTTCTAAACCGACCACCACGCCATTGATCAACGAACCAATCTGCGGTTCAGTATTATAGAAAACAGAATGCCGCTTCAGCATGGCTTTTTGTGCTTCGGGATCATCTTTGTACAAGCGTTTGGCGATCGGCTCCATTGACAAGGCAAAACCAAAGGCTTCCAAAAATTCAAAACTCGTCGCGACTAGGTTATACATCATCCAACGAATATAAGATTTATTCAACGTCTTCTTATCTAACAGTTGGTACGATCTTTTTTGTTCCATTAAAATTCCTCCTCCTCATCGATGTCATCATACGAACCTTCTTCTGTAGCAATTTTTACTACGGGTTTGGATTTGGCCTGGAAATAAATATACGCGATCACACCCGCAACGACAGCCAAGGCAATCATGTTCAATTTTAAGAAGATGACACAAATGAAGCCAAACACGAAGAAAATCAGCATAATGTCTTCTTTGACGACCGCGGTCAGCAGCATCACGATCCCGATCGCTGGAAGTGCTCCGCCTAAAATCCCCATCACATCGATCAAATACTGCGGCATGCTCGCCAACAATTCTTTGGCGAAGCTCGACCCAAAGTAAATGACTAAGAAGGAAGGAATAAAACGCAAAGCAAAACTTAGCAATTGCGGTCCGATGATGGAATTAAAATGGAAGGCCTTCTCATTTCCTTCTTCGATCGCTTTTTGTGCGCGGTGGTTCCAGAAAGAATTCGCTACTTGGAAAAAGTTGAACACGATCGTACCGATCACACCGATCGTCGTAGCAAGTGTCACGGCAACTTCTGTTGATGAATTTGATAAAATAGCTAAAGCAATCGCCGGATACGCAACGAAGTTCAAATCCGCCGGCATCTGTCCGCCAGGCGTTACCATAGCGATATAAACGGCCTGGATCGCGACCCCGATAATAATTCCTTGTGTAACATCCCCTAAAATAAGACCAATCAAAAATCCTGATACTAAGGGGCGGCTGATGGTGTACCAGCCCCCGGTCAATCCCATTAACCAGGGAGTCCCTAAAGTACCCAAGTAGCACAGCAGTGAGATCAATACAGCTTGGAAAAAGAGCATAATCAATTCCTCCGTTCTTTATTTTTTGATATCTTTCCAAGTGAAGCCTTTTGAATCCGGTACCAATTTAAACTGGATATCCATTCCTAATGCGTCCAATCGTTCGAAGGCAGCCCGTTCTCCTTCTGTGATCGCCACGTTTGGACCGATTTTTTCAGCCCCTTCTCGCGCACTCATAGGGCCGACATTTAAAACAGGGTAACAAGAAATAAAATCTGCGCCAGCATCGTACAAACGTACAAGGGTCTCAGGAGTCTTCGCGATCAAGAAATAATTCTTTTTGCTCCCAATAATTTCGTCCCATTTTAGCGCGGTCCGATCAACAGTCATTACGAAGCCCTTTAGCGGCTTTGGAACAGCTCCTTTAAGAACTTTGGACAAGGTTGGATTGTTCGCGGAAGGATCATCTACAGCGACTACGCCATCACAAGCGCGTTCACTCATCCAGCGCGTCACCACCTGCCCGTGGATGATCCGATCATCGATTCGAATAAAAGATATAGCCATTTTCTACACTCCTGTTCTCTTTATGTCATTTTGTTATAACAATAGCACAAATTGATTATAAGTCATTTCTCTGAAAAAGACAACGCTTTCTTTCTTCTTTTTGAAAAAAGAAACGTGCAAAACGAAGGCGCTCGCTTTGCACGTTGGCGTGTAGCTAAATTTCGACATAGTAGCGGTACTGATCGCCAATGTAGTAACAATCGCTGATTTCCTTATACTGACCATCCGCTCTAGAAACCATCCGCACTCTTTTTAAAATCGGTGTATTTTCCGGCACGTCTAATACCGCTTGAAGCTCCGGTGTCGCAAGCAGTGCTTCGACATACTCTTTGCTCTCACTCATGACAATGTCAAAGGTTTTTAAATAGTCATAAAGTGATCCGTAATAATCCTTACTATCTAATGAGAAATTTTCGGTATAAGGGATGTGGGTGACAAAATAGGCAAAGGCTTTGCCATCATCCACGCCTCGCGTCCTTCTTAGTTGCAGGACCTTGGCACCTTTTTCGATCCCTAACTGCTGGGAGATCCTTTCGGAGGCTTCGATCATGCTGACTTGGGCATGCAGCGTACGTACTTTTTTCCCCAGCTCCTCCATTTCCCGAGTAAAGCTGCGAACCATTGTATAATGTTCTTTTTGAGTTGAGTGATCCATCGACAAAACGAAGGTCCCTTTTGCCCGCTCACGGTACAAATGTCCCTCACGAACCAATTCATCGATCGCCTTTCTGATCGTGATTCGACTCACGCTATAAATGTCACATAAATCGAGTTCGGGTGGGATTTTTTCGCCATCTCCCCATTCTCCTGATACGATTTTAAACCTTAAATCATCTGCTATTTGACTGTACAAAGGACTGGCGCCTTTTCCTTTTGCTAGCTTTTCGTTCAAACTATCACCTCTTAAAAGTTCTATTGTCATAACAATAATATAGATTAGCAAAAATTTCAACCATTATGGAAGGCGTTTTCTTTCTTCTATTTATAAAAAGCTGCTTTTATAAAGCGGTTGTTAATCTTTGGAATCTCCCCTTCTTTTCTAAAGGGGTTGTAGTATAATGGAGGCATAAAAACGATTACGTTTAATCAAGTGAAGGGGTACACGTATGAAGATCGCCATCATTCTTTCAACTATTGTTCTTGCATTAGCCAATGTTTATCTTTTTCTGGTGTATTTTAAAGAGAAAAAAATCGATGATAGATTAGAACGATTGGCCGTGATGTTCGGTACCAATATGAGTGTTTTGTTTGTGGACAGTCTGATTCTTTTCTTCGGGGCGCTGGCGGAAGAAGGCATGTTCCTGATGACCATTTTTTCCGATTTTTGAAGCAAAAAACTGCGACTTCGTAAGAGGCCGCAGTTTTTTTAATGCTCAATAAACCCATATTCGAGGATTTTTAGTTTTCGTTTCATACGATCGATCACCGGCATCAGATCTTCGATGGTTTTCCATTCGGGATGCTGCGCCAGCTCTTGCTGAATCTTGGTAGTCTCACTCGTTAAGACTGCGTAGATCGTTTCTAAGACATCACTTTCTTGAACATCTGGACGCAAAGGCAGCTTGCTGATGACTTCGTCGGTCAAGGTCAAGTTATGATGGACATCTGCATTGAGTCGTGCGGTCATGGCTTCTTTGAGTGACTCCGGCAGCAGAGGCATTTCCGCGTAAGCCTTCATCAAAAAATCAAACTCATGAGGATACGTTAGCTGAAGCTCGATCTTATATTTTGTCGCATCGACGACCATCTCCAACAGGTCCGAGGCTTGTGTCCAAACCGAATAGTCGATGCGTTGATAGAAAAATTCGGAGGCGTACACGTAAGTCGCTTGGTACAGCGCGCCTTTATTGCCATAATAATGAAACAAAAGCCCCTTTGATACCCCCGCTTCCTCCGCGATTTGATCCGTCTTTGTCTCACGATAGCCATACTGCCCAAATAATTTCGTACTTGTTTCAAGGATCTTTTTTTCCTTCTTGGGATCTTTTACTACTTCCTTCATCTTATCACTCCAAGTCTCGCTTATTGTAGCCGATGATGCCAAGAATCGTCAAAACTAGAAAGGCTGCCAGCAAAAAGACCATGATTTTCAGGTCGACCTTCTCTGCCGGGACTTTTCCGACCCAGCCAAGAGGCGAGAGATTGCCGGTGTCTTCTGACAGATTCAGCAGCGGACCAAACATTTTTACTAGTACACTAGCACCCAAATAGAGCCAGAGCACACTGGTCCATTTAGGCCATGCGCCCGCGAAGAAGCTCCCGATCCCGATAAAGAACAACGTAGCCGGCAAGAACCCCAGCATCGTCTGCCAAAAATAAGTGGTCGCAAGCGGATCATCGAGGGTACTATTGCCGATGAAGAAGGCGCCAGCCAGTGTTCCAGTAAATACCACCATGCTTACTACCGTTCCCACGCCAAAATAGCTCAAGGCCAAACGGGTTTTTGACACGCTCTTTGAATGGAGAATGTCTAAATAGCCCTTTTTTTCATCTGACTTCAACCGAAACACGATCAAAAGACCGCTGATCGCGGCGATCGCGACAAAGAACAGCCCCAGCATATTCAAATAGTTCAAGATCAGCTCTCGGTTGGCTTCATTGATCTGCGTCACTCCAAGAATTTTTCGATAAGTGGGGTTGCTGCCGATGATGTCACCGATCGTACGAAAGATCGAGCCATACGCTGCCCCCAAAACAAAGCCGCCAAAGATCCAGCCCAAAATACTGTTGCGCTCGACAGCTAAAATCAGCCCAAGAGGAGAAGATAATAAGCGGCCTGCTGTTGCTTTGCCATCGCGGGCGGCCAAAATCCCGCTGCCGATATCACGAGTTTCGACGAGTTTGAACGCCAGCGCCAAGCAGATCACGCCAAAGGCCAATGTCAGGATGACCGGCAGCCAATGATTCTCGCTATAGATCGCTGTTTTTTGAATCCAACCGACAGGTGACAGCCAGGTCCAATCAGGATTCGTCACATCTGTCATCATACGGAGGAGATAGAAGAAGCCGTACAAGCCATAACTCATAAAGCTGGCACTGCGGGAATCATTCGCTAGCTGGGCCATCAGAAGACTGATGAAGCCAAACATGATCCCAATACTGGCGAGACTAGCCCCCATCAGGAGATCCCCCTCCAGCGTCGCGCCATTCAAATCAGCAGCGATCAAACTCCCCGTATATAAGATTCCCATCAGCCCATTGATCAGCAGAATCTCCCAGACAGTTGCATAGATCGGCGCCAAGCGTCCGACGGTACGGGAACGGACCATTTCCAATAGTCCTGAGTCCTCCTCCGCCCGAGTGTTGGAGATTGCCAGTGAAATCGTCATAAACACCATGAACATTCCCATAAAGACCAGCATCTCTGAGGCGAACACATTGGCCGTCGTATAAGGCTTCGTTGCGGAAAATTCACCAAAGAGGGAGACCATCGCCGGTGTTTTCAATGTATTGACGATCGCATCAATGTCTGTCTGGGTACCGAACAAGACGTTGAACTTCAATGCTGCCGAGGCGAACAAGCCGACGAGGATCACGAGCCAGATCAGATGCTTGAGGCGGTTTTGCTTCATATTCGCCCGCAGCAAGGTCATAGTTTTAACACCGTTATGCATGAGAATCAGCCCCTTGCTTTTCGTAGTAGCGCATGAACAGGTCCTCCAACGTTGGCGGCGTGGCCGTTAGATTAAGGATCTGCTTTTCTGCCAAGAAAGCCATGATCGCGGTCAGCTGTTCCCGATCCACCGACAAGGTCGCTTCTTTATGTTCCGTATCTGAAAAATGGCTTTTGTGGACACCGGCGACATGCTCGATCCCGTCGAGAGCAGATGCCGTCTCGACCTTGAGTTCCATACGGGTCAAATGGCGCATCGACGCTAAATCGCCTGTCTCGATGATCGTCCCTTCACGAATGATTGCGATCCGATCACACATCTTCTCGACTTCCGATAAAATATGACTGGAAAGTAAGATGCTCTTTCCTGCTTCTTTCAATGCCAGCACTTCTTCTTGAAATGTTTTCTCATTCAAGGGATCTAATCCAGACGTGGGTTCGTCAAAGATGTACAGGGACGCCTCCTGTGACAATGCCGCCACCAACGCGATCTTTTGCCGGTTGCCCTTTGAATAGGTACGGGCTTTTTTCTTCGGGTCGAGTTGAAACTTCTCGATCAGCGCCTCTGTTTTTTCAGTGCGTGTTTGATTATTCAGACGCAACAGCAGATCAATGATCTCGCCGCCTGTTAAATTCGGCCATAGAAAAACATCCCCTGGGACATAGGAAATATCTTTATGGATCTGTGTATCCTCTTTCCACACATCTTTCCCAAAGATCGTTGCTTCCCCGCCCGTTCGCTTCAACATGCCTAACAGGATTCGGATCGTCGTCGATTTGCCGGCACCATTAGGTCCGATGAAGCCAACGACCTCTCCCTTGTTCACCGTAAAAGTCACGTCCTTTAATGCTTGAAATTTACCGAAACGCTTTTCTACCTTTGTTAATACTACGACTGGTTCGCCCATCCTGCTCACTCCTATTTCTTCTGTTTGACAGTGCATCACACCTTATATCGAGAGAATACGCTCTTTTGACTCGCGAGTCAATGACTATGCAGTCAATCCAGAAAGAAACCACTCACTTCCCCTCCGTTCCCTTATTTCTCGAATTTTCAATCAAAATAAAGTATCATAGAGAAAACTTTCGTAAGGAGTCGCTAATGACTATTCTAAAGAAACTTTCCCCTTTGTTTTTGATCCTTGCGGTCGTCGGGGATTTTTCGCTGCCTTATTATTTAGGCAGATTCTATCCGGGATTTGACCAGATGACCATGATCATCAGCCAACTGGGAGAACCGACCAGCCCCGTACAATCCTATTTTGATCATGGGTCAGTGGTCACAGGGACACTGTTCATATTGTCGAGCGTTGGCGTCTATGCCTTCTTTCGTTCTGAATCGAAGCAATTGGCACAGATATTAGCTGGTGCCATCGCCTTTTACGGCTTTGGTGATTGCCTCTTGACTGGCTTAGTGCATATCAGTGAATCCGCCAGCTTCTTCAGCCCTGCCTATTTTCTCCATGCCGCCTTTTCCGGCTTAGCGATGATGGCCATGATGTTTGTGCCGTTGTTGTTGGCCTATCAAGCAAGCGTGAAGCGTCAAAGAGGCGTTTCTCTCTTTTATTCCGTGTGTCTGATTGGCTCGATCGTGGCGCTGATCTTGTTCGCCGCCTACTATTTGCCGCTGATCGGCAGCCTGCTCGCCACCACTCGCGGCTTTTGGCAGCGCCTATCGCTGTTTTTCCTCTATCTTCCAGCACTCAGTATCGCCTTTAGACAATTAAAAAGGATGCCGCATTAGCAGCATCCTTTTTGCTATCTTAATTTTTTTATCCCGATCTGTGCCGCGCCGATCGCTCCGGCAAATTGAGACAATGGATCTCTTTTCACTGGTGCCGCCACATACTGCTCTAAGACCGTCACAAAGGTCGCGCTTTTTGATAGACCGCCTGTGAAGAGGACCTCCTCCCCGCGAGTCGGCCGTAATTTCGAGTATTGGCTGCTGATCCGCTGTGCGATGGAATGCAGTACCCCTAGCGCAATATCTTCACGGGCTTCGCCTTTTGAAATCAAGCTGATGACCTCTGATTCCGCGAAGACCGTACACATACTATTGATAGTGACTGGTTCGGCCTCTTGAACAAAGCGGTCCAGGTCTGCGATGTCTTCTCCCAGTGTTCGCATCATGACCTCAACGAAGCGCCCTGTCCCTGCGGCGCAGCGATCGTTCATACTGAATTCGATCACGTTGCCTTTTCCATTGAGCTGAATCGTCTTACAGTCCTGTCCGCCGATGTCGATGACCTGCTTGACTCCCGGAGATAAGTAATCCGCCCCTTTCCCATGGCAAGTGATTTCTGTGATCACTAAGTCCGCAGGCAGCAGCTTTCTTCCATATCCCGTCGTAACCAGCTTCAACTCATGCAGCACATAGCTCTTCTTGAAATAATCAACCACCGCCGTCATGGCACCTTTGGGGTTTCCAGCGGTTGGGATCAAGTATTTGTCGATCATTTCTTCATCGCAGAAAAGCACCCCTTTTGTAGTGGTGGAGCCCGAATCTAATCCTATTGTGTACATACAGCCTCTTCCTCTAACATTTCGATAAACGCAGTCACGCGGGTATTGATCTGCTCGATATCTGATGTGGAATAGTCGGTTTCTAAATACATATACGGTGTTTGTTTTTCTTCATTTAAGAAGCGTTTGATCTTCAGCGATTCGACAGAGAATGGAATACAATTTTGCAGGACCATGTCGATCACCCCATCCACTTGATAGTCGTCGATCATCTGGCCTAACAGCTCTTTCCGCGGCTGATTGTTGGACATACAGGCACAGCCGATATTGATGTATTTATCGGTCAATGCTTGGTACACGTCTTCCTCCTTCTCATCCACCAGCCGTTCCACAGCCTTCGCCACGGTACAGTTTTCATACGCAACCACCAAGCCGCCGTTTTCTTCGATCGCGCGAATAACTTTTTCTGTCACGCCGCCCATCGGAGAACCTGTCACTAAGATTCTTGGCTTCTTGTCCAAACGCTTGCCGGCTTCGTACTCTGCCTTCACCTTAGCCGTGGTTTCCTCCAACATCTCGATGACTTCTTCTTTATCAAATTTGTATTGGGAGCCATACATGACCTTGAAAATTTCCTGACCGGTGATCGCAGGCGGATTCAGTTGACCTAGACGATAAAAATTTTGTTTTGCTTTTCGTTCGCGGTTTTTTAATAGGATGGCTTCGCGAATCTTCTCATCGGTGATCTCCACACCTAAGAAATCTTCCAATTTTTCTTTGAAGCGAACCATTTCGCTGTACCACAATTTTTTACTTTCCTCGGTGTCTCTCATATGCGGAAGCTGCATCAAATACGTGTCCTTGAATTCTTCCATATATTCATACATTTTTTTCTTCCCGTCACAGGTCGTTTCCCCCACCACCAAATCAGAAAAGTAGAAATACGGGCATTTATCGGTTTTTCCGAAGCCGTAGCTGGATTTGATCAGCGGGCAAAGATTCCGCGGCAGATCTTCCTCGGCATCAGGGATCGTCTCATCCGAAGTCGAACACAGACTGATCTGGATCGCTCCGCCTGCAAGCACTAATTCCTCCGGCATAAAGGTACAATAGACCCCAACGACGGGCTTGCCCTGTTCTTTGATCTCCTTGACAGCTAAAAAGCCCTGTCTTCTCGCTTCGCCAAACTCATCAAAAATCTCTGGTAAACTCGTTTTTAATTCCATTTTTTAATCCATTCCTTCCCATTTTTAGAAACCTTTTTACGAATCGCTTGTTGCTCATACCCTCACATTGAAGCATGCAATACCGTGCCATTCATCTGTTTTCCTCCAATAGAAAAGAGCACACCAAAAAAAGGCCTGCTCCTGGATAGTTATCTATTCTGTTTATCCGAGGAGGAAAAATATTCAGCTGACGTGCTTAGAACCTCTAAGTTTTGGTTCACTCATAGTCATCGTCTAAACATTGTTCCACCTCCGATTACACTCGTTGTCCAATTTTCTCGTGGATCTCTTGATCATAGCCGTAAACTTTGTGTAAGCAGTTACAATCACTAGCTACAGTATAACGAAGGCAAAATACCGTCGCAAGGCTTTCAAAAGAGAATCGTTCTCAGTTCTCAAAGAGTCGTTTCCCCACGCGCCTGCCACCCCATTTTTATTTTTAATAAAAAATTTGCTAAAAAAAGCCGCAGCCTTTTCTGCTGCGACTTCACTCGTTTATTCCGATTTCTTGCGATTAAAAAGAACATACATCCCGATCAATAACACGCACGAAGCGAGTGAGACGAGATGCCCATTACTTAACCCCCGCAGCAGGTGATGGATGAAGGAGTCCTCCACCAGCATCGATCCCGCTGTGTAAGCGATCAGGAGTGCGCCGATCCAGATCAGCCAAGGGAACCGATCCATCAGCTTCAATATGATCTGACTCCCGAAAATAACAATGGGAATACTAATGATCAACCCAAGCATAGCCAAGCCAAAATGCCCGTCAGCCACGCCGGCGATCGCCAGTACATTGTCGAGACTCATTACGAGGTCTGCAATGATGATGGTACGAACCGCAGAGGGCAGTGTCGTTTCACTTTTGACATCGGCCTCTTCTCCGTTCGATTTCAATAAGTCATAGGCGATATAAAACAACAACCCCGCGCCAACGATCTTGACGTAAGGAACCAATAATAATTCAACCGCGATCAACATCAACAAGATACGCAATACGACCGCACCCGCAGTTCCGATCACGATGGCTTTATTTTGTGCACTTGCGGGCAGCTTTCTGGTTGCCAATGCGATCACGACTGCGTTGTCGCCGCTTAATACTAAATTCAACAGGATGATCGAAAGAACCTTCGATACAATTTCAATACTCATTTCCTTTTTTGCCTCCTAAAAAAATCATCCTGTCTAAAATACCACTTTTTGCTGAAAAAAGCATGAAAATGCACGAATGATTTTTGTTTCACTTGTCCCCTCTTTACCAGAATCATTCTTTATGCTGTCGTGAAGCCTTCAGCTCGTTTATGGTATCATCGAATAAACGCATAGATTGGAGGCGTATGCACGTGAAGCATAAAGATTATTACGATGATTCCTATGTATTGTCCCTTTCGGAAAAACTGTACAGCGTCATGCCGGACTTTGATAAGGAGGCTTTTCTGACAGCCGTTATGGGTCATTTGGAGGATAAAGAACTCTTTGCTCGTTTCGATTGTATCGTTGACGGGTTAGAAATTGCCCTAAAGCGAGACTATGCCGAAACGATCCAAGCCTTTTATCCGCTCCTCGGACCGGAATTAGAGCAATCGACAGGGATGTTCAGCTTTGGCTGGTGGCTGTGGCCGATCGGGCGCTACGTCGAACGTCATGGAAATGACGCGTGGGAGGCCTCATTGGCTTTTTTAAAGGAATTAACGAAGCGGTTTACGGGAGAGTATGCGATCCGGTCGTTACTAAAGGCACACCCACAAGAGGTGATGGAGGAACTGATTTTGTGGAGCCGCGATCCGAATGTACACGTCCGCCGTCTTGCCAGTGAAGGGGTTCGGATTCGCCTCCCCTGGTCGCAAAAATTGACGGTCGCCCTCGAAGACTTTGACCGCTATAGTACGATTTTGACTAACTTGAAGGACGATCCCGAGAAGTTTGTTCAAAAAAGTGTCGGCAATAATTTGAATGACTTGTACAAAGAAGCACCGGAAAAAGCAGACGCACTTATCCGCAAATGGAAAAAGACGCCTTCAAGCAGCCCGCAGGAATGGATCATCAAGCACGGCCAAAGAAACCAAAAATAGACAGGGGATCACTGCGTATCCCCTGTCTCTATCAGTTAACTTTTTGTCGTTCTCTTCGGTTTGACCACTAGCAACAGCAGCAACAGGCAAAGACCGGAGAACATCAAATAATGGTTCTGACTTTCTCCCGTTTGCGGATACGCCCGTGTGACCTGAACATTCGTGACCTGCGCAGTTTTATGTTCGGACTCTTTTCCTGCTGACTCAGAAGGCTGCTGTTCCGCAGAGCCTAGATAGCCTTCAATGTGAATCTCGTTTTCCATGAGACCGTCTCCTTACTTGAATTAACGCGCAGGCTGAACGGCTTGACCATCTTTTCCTAGGGCTTCAAATGCAAGTGTCAAAGTATGCTTGGTTTGTTCTGCTTTTGTTTTGTAGTACGCATCCTTTGTCGTGCCTGAGTAAGTATACGTCGTTGATTTTGCATAGGTATTCGCCGCGTCATTCGTCACGTTTAATTTTCCATTCGTGTTGGCAAGCGTTAAGAAATCTCCTGCCGCAAAACTTTTCAAATTCACGGATTGTTCCGCGCCTGCGTAATCATTCCCGCTGATCTTCAAGGCATCTACGTTCGTAAGATTTCCGCTGTCCACGGTAAAGCTGCTTGCTGAGACTTTTACTGCACGCCCAGAATTGTTGGTGATCGTATAGCTTGGGGAAGTGATGGTCTTGTGCTCAGAAGCTTTCGTCGTATAGAAAATATTGGCTGTATCAAGGGTCACGTTGATCCAATCCTTTGATCCTTCATCGGTATTTGGTGAATTTTCATCGGTATTGTCTTGACCTAACGAACCGTTTACCGTGATCGATGCAGAATCATCGCCATTGACATCCGCTGCATGTACAGCAATTCCTCCGAATAACAAACCGCTCAATAGTAACCCGCTTAAAATTTTTTTCATCTTTATTCTCCTCTTCTTATCTATTTCATTAAATTTTTTCGCTGTGAAAAAAATTAATTCTACTTTTTTAGTGTCTTTCTCATCGATTCAGCAAGGCAGTCTTGGTTAATTCTTGACGTGAATCGTGATCTTAGCAGCGACTTCCCCTTTTTTTTCTTTGGTTTTGTCGTCGTATAACGAAAACTTCGCTGTCGCCGGATAATCCCCTTTAGCAAGCGGCTTTTCAAGCTGCGCTTCTTTGACCTCATAGCCTGGCTTGATCGCCCCCGAGGTATAGATCAGCTCCCCATTGTCTGTTCGTGTGATTTCGACATTTACAGGATAGGCATTGTGGGCAGGGTTTTGGATGATCAATTCCCCCGGCTGGTCACTTTTCTCAAAGGTCGCGTCTGGGGCGATCACCATGTTGAACTTGCTGCGATCTACCTTTTGCTGCGCCATTTTTTTCAGTTCTTTTTCACTGATCTTCGCGGCATCTTTGCCCTCTGGTAAAAACTCTCCACTCACTATCGAGACGGGTCTGGCTGTTTGTCGTGTATAGAAATAGGCACCGATTCCTGCCACTATCAAAATAAGTAAAAGCAGGATCAGCAGTCCTTTTCTTTTGCGTTTTTTTTCTTCCATGTTTATTCCTTTCGTTCCGCTGTTAATGTCAGACGGTATTGGACTTGCTGCGCTTGGTGACGATCCCCGTAATAACTGCCGGAAAAGCCAAAGCTTGTGGATGACTGTCCAGCCAGCTCTTTAAAGGTCAGCGGCGCGTCCTGCAGTTTTTTCGTCAATACGCCCAACGAGGTATTTCCTTCAGTCAAATGGAGCAGCAGATCTTTTTTATTTCCTTCCTCAGGACCTGTCAGCAGTTGGATATTCCCTGGATTGTTCAGCTCTGTCAGGTCTGTCGCCTGGATCTTCACTGGGAAGGAGCTGTGATTATCGATCGTATAGGTATCAGCTGGGACGATCTTTTGCTCGTCCCCATCCTTTTTCGAATAAAAAGCGACTTCGATCGGAAAATCTACATTGATCATTTCCTGCTGTGTCGTGAAGGGTACCTCCAGCCACTTGCTTGATTGACTGTCTAGATCACAAATGATTCGTACATACAGCCAATAATTTGTCTTTTCCTTCAAATTTGAGTAGTGTGCCGATTCCGTCAAGCTGCTCTTATTCTGTTCTTCAATCAATCCATCCGTCGCTGTCTCTGGATCATCGGTTTGTTTGGAATACAATTTATAAGCCACTTTTTGGACCCTGGCGTCATTGCCGTTCAACTGGTAATCCGTCAAATGGAAGGTCGCATCATTCACCGCGATGTCCTTTCCGACACCCGTTAATTGAACTGGCGGATTCAACCGCTGAAGGACCAAGCTGTTTGCTTGCTGGAGGGCGGTCTTCTCTCCACTGGTAAAGTCTGGCGTATTCGGCAGCGCTTGACGCGAGATCGTCCCAGCCGCGACGGTCCATGACCCCGCGTCTAATTGAGAGGTCAACGACGCATTGTTCGCGATCACCTCATAGCCGGGCGTATTTTCCTGAAACGCGCTGAAGGTAAAGGCATTTGTTCCCCCAGAAAACCCGATCGGATTGTTCGTGGTTCCCGCTTTTCCTTGAAAGCTGATCCGCTTGGCATTGTCGATCGTAAAGGTCGAAGCAGCGCCCACGCCGGGACCAAAGAAGGATTCACTGTTGGAAACAGACAGATTGCCGATCGCATCTGGTGAAAAGAGGATCGTGCTATTATTCGCCAGCTTAATACTATTGGGATAGTCGATCGACAGCTCGGAACCTTCTCCGACCGTCCAAAAGGCTGGTCGTGTCGCATAGTAGAAATTCCCCATAGAATTATTGGTTCCTTTGATGGACAACTTAGCCTTCTTACCTAAAGCGATCGTGCCGTTGTTGCTACCATCTGAGTAAATCAGATTGTGGTTGGTCGTGATGGAAACATCCGCGCCATCATTGACTGTAATATTTCCAGGATTGCTGAACATCCACATAAACCCTAACGCACCATTGGTGTTTTGAACGATCGTCGTCTGGGTCCCAGCTTCAAAAATCAGATTGTTGCACTCCGCGAATTCTTCCCCGCTGGCAACCGACCCATCGGGGTTCTGCTGCATAAACCGATTGACTCCTTGAAAATGAATCTTGCTGGCCGCACCTCGAACATAAAAGGGCTGCGCCGTTTTGTTCGAGTAGTAGTTGACGTTGTTGACATACAGATCTGTCACAGAACCGGTCTGCATGATTCCATATAAGCCAACTGCGTTCACTGTATAATCCGGCGAACCAAACGTCATATTTTGCAAGGTGATGGTCAACCCGTTTGTATTTGAATAAAAGCCTCTGTCCCCGTTGTAGGAAAGCTGGCGATTGTTTCCGTCGATCGTGACATTTCCGCTGATTTGGAGGCCTGAAGTCCCTAGATCAAATACCTCCGTAGAAGGGGCCAATTTAATCATCGGCTCTTTCGCATCTAAAGCAGCCTTCAACTCCGCGAAGCTACTGACCAGCTTCCACTCGCCATCGTAGGCTTGTTGTTTTGTCTCTGCTTCGGAGGCAGGGACCGTTGATTTCGGCTCAGAATTCTGCTCTGAAGTGGAAGACTCCGCGGCGGGCGCAGCAGACGTTTCGGTGACCTGCGGTGTTTCTGTTGTCGAAGAAAGAGGCTCGCTGCGATCCGCTACGCTGACTGATTCTCCAGTCTGTGCACTGGAAAGTGTGTCTGCATAAGCTGTATCTGCGGCGAACATAGGAGACGTGCATACCAAAGAAGAGAGAAATATAACCAACATTACCCTTATATTCATGATTATCTACTCCGTAAACTATTATTTTGCATTTATATCTAATATAGAACGATTATTTATATAAAACAATTCCAATAAAATGAAAAATATAAAATAATCACTGTTTTTGAAGTTAATTTTATTTTTCGTTATTTATAGCCAAATATTTTGAATAAAGACCATTCAGGAGTCGTCTCCTTTTTTATAGCAGATGTTCTTTTATTAAAACTATTTTTAAATAAAATTTTCAAAAATGAAAACGTATTTATTACAAATAAAGAAAACGATATTTTTAGTCACATTGTACCTGCAAGAGAGCGTTTGAAGAAATTTGAGCAAAAAAAAGAAGAACCCTTTGCGAGTTCTTGATTTTTGTTATTTTAATTCTGCTATAAATCGTTCCGCGATCTCTTTGGGACGTGTGATCGCTCCGCCGACTACGATTCCGCTGACGCCCATTTCTTGGATTTTTTTTGCTTGCGCCGGCGTATGGATCTGCCCTTCTGCTATAACGGGGATCTCAAGCGCAATCAACTGCTCCATCAACGCATAATCTGGACCCTTGCCGCTGCGAGAAGCCGTCTCAGCGGTGTAGCCGCTTAAGGTCGTTCCGACAAAGTCAACGCCTGCTTCATAGGCATTTTTTCCTTCTTCGATCGTTGCGATATCTGCCATCAACAATTGCTCTGGATACTTTTCTTTGATTTGCTGGATAAACTGGGCGATCGTCAGGCCATCGTGCCGTTTCCGCAAGGTGCAATCCAACGCGATCACCTCTACCCCCGTCGCCGCCAATTCATCGACCTCCTGCATGCTTGCCGTGATGAAGGGTTCTTCTGGCGGGTATTGTTTTTTTATCAGCCCGATCAGCGGCAAGGCTACCTTTGCTTTGATTTCTTGGATATCTCTTACAGAATTGGCTCGGATCGCTGCTGCACCAGCTTCCTTAGCTGCTAAAGCAAGCAATGGCATGATCCCTCCGGCTTCCGTATATAAGGGTTCTCCAGGCAGCGCTTGGCATGAAACGATCAAGCCGCCGCTGATTTTTGCTAAAAATTCTTCTTTTTTCATCTGCTGCACTCCATTCTATAAGCGTACGCTTTCATAATGTAAAACAAACGTACCACGCAACGCCGATTCTGTATAGTCCAAATAAAAACGCGCACTCCAAGAGAAGTACGCGTTTTGTTAGTTCACCTTCGTCGCCGCTAAACTAAAGTCAGCGATCGCTGTTCTGGTTTTTACGATATCTGAGACTTCATTGGTCAATACGACGATCGCAAACGGCTGATCGTCTGTCAAAACAAGCCCGATATCATTTTCGACGCTTTGCTGCTCGCCAGTAAGATTGGCTACCGTGGTGTCTTTCGGCAGCTCCTTAGGAATCTTGGTGCGGATCTTCTGACCCTTCAAAATCTCCAGCATCGTTTTCTGCGGTTCTTTTTCACGTTCGTCATACAGTTTTCTCAGTACTTTCATGCAATCGTTCAACGAAGTGTAATTGTCCTCATCTGTGATGCGAACATTGATATCCACCATCCGACGATTCAGTGTCGTGTCCGTATATCCTTGCGCCTTGAAATAGTCGTTCAATTTATCCATGCCATAATGATCGATCAATACATTGGTCGCGTTGATGTCGTGCTGCTGGATCATCGGCGTCAGCCACTCGGTCAGTTTCTTGTCCTGGATGACTTGGTTGCTGCCCTCTGGCTGCGCCAAAGCGTAATCCATGATGAATAATTCGATGACATTAGCGGCGATCGTCGGCTCGGAATTATTGCTGGAAACCTCTTGCTTGCTCTTAAAATAATGCACCCCGTAATAGACTTTACCGGCACTTTGCGTCAGCTTCTCCGCGTCTATTTTAACGGCAGGCTGCTTCGTTGTTTTCGTTGCTGTTTTCTTTTTTGCTTCCTTTTTCTTGCTGGATTCCTGCGTTTTTTTCTTCTTTGAGGACTCGGACGTTTTCTTCATTGGTTTTTTCTTCTCAGAAGACTTCTTCGTGGCTTGCTTCGTAGACTGTGACGGCTCTTTTGCCTTTGAAGAGGCTTGACTTTCTTTAGCAGTCACCCTTTGCTGCGGAGTCTCCTCTGGTTTATTGAATACACGTGTCACGCCAAAAACAGCGCCTCCTGCCAGCAGCAATGTGGCCGCCCCAAGCACGATGTATTTTCCTAGATGCTTCTCATTTGGATCGGTATGTCTTCCCAAAGTTCTCACCTTCTCTCCATCGCTTAGTTTCGAATGTTCTCGATAATAAGTTTATCATATTTCATTATCAAAATAATTCCTTTTAAAAAAGAATATATAATTTATAAATATTGTTTAAATCGTTGGCTTGGATACCGCGACATTTCATAAAAAAAATAAAAAACAGCTTGTTTTTTATAATTAAGCAACAAGCCGCTCTTTCTTTTATTGTTACAATCTTTTAGTCATAAAATAGTGCGTTTCACTTTTCAGCGGATGATCATCAATCTGTCCATTGATCTCGTAGCCGTGCTTCAAATAGAAATTCGGGGCATTGAAGCTCATCGTCTCCAGCAAAATCAGCGTACAGTGTTCTTCTCGAGCGACGGCTTCGATTTGCGCCAATAGCTGGCTGCCGACCCCTTTGCCGCGGGTTTTATCTCCAACATAAAACAGCTCGATCCGCAAGTAATTCCAATGGATCTCCCCTACGATCCTGCCTAAAATGTCCCCCGCTTCTTCGTAAACAAAGCTGATCTCTTTAAACGCATAATTCGTCAATGTAGGAACTTTTTTGACCGTGTATTGATCCAATTGCTTGATCGCCGATTCTTTATTTGCCTGATAGGCTTCTACTTTGATTGCCATGTGTCTATCCCTCCAATTTTGGGTACAAAAAAAGCTGGATAAGAAATATCTTATCCAGCAATGATTGCCCTCCGACTCACAAAACTTAGTTTAACAGACTGATTTCCTATGTCAATGCTGCTCGTTCAACTAGCGAAAGGCCGTATTTGTTTTTAACCTTTGACGTTACTTATTTTTTATTTTCGGATCGAGATAATCCCGCATCCCATCGCCCACAAAATTGGCACCGATCGACATCGAGAAGATCGCGATCCCCGGAAAGGTAGAGATCCACCAATAGTTCATGTTGTTGACGCCGTCAGAGACCATCGAGCCCCATTCAGGTGTCGGTGGCTGCGTTCCCAAGCCTAAGAAACTTAGACCGGAAAAGGTCACGATCGCATTCCCGATGTCCAAGGTCGCCATTACTAAAAGCGAACCTAACGCATTCGGAACGATCTCTTTGACTAAGATTCTGAGATGACTTGCGCCCAAGACCTTCGACGCGACGATGTATTCATTTTCTTTCAAGGTGATCACGAGACTGCGCATCAGCCGTGCATAGTTGGGCCACCAGATGATCGTCATCGCCAAGACCGAATTAAAAATACTCGGGCCTAATGCGGCTGCGATGACCATCGCCAAGATCAGCGGCGGAAAAGCCGCGATCAGCTCTGCAAACCGCATCATGATGTCATCCACGATCCCGCCGACATAACCGGCGATCCCGCCATAGATAGTTCCGATGACGATCGTGATACAGACCGTCACTAAGCCTGCCGTGATAGACACACGGCTTCCCATCAATACCCGAGAGAACACATCTCGGCCCAATTCATCAGTACCTAATAAATGCCCCGCTGAACCCGGTGCTAAAAAGCGCCCCATCATATCTTGCGCCAATGGATTTTTCGGAACGATCACAGGTGCAAGCACAGCGACGAGCACCCACAAAGCACAGATGACGATCCCTAATTTGAATAAAAAGTTTTTTTGCTTTAGTAGTCGTTTCATCAGCTGTACCTCACTCTCGGATCAATGACCCCATAAAGAATATCAATGAAGAGATTCAATACCACATTGATCATCGCGATCAGCAATGAGACCCCGCAGATCGCTGGAAAGTCTAGTGTGGTCGCTGAAAGATACGCATATTGTCCGATTCCCGGCCACGAGAAGATCTTCTCAACGAACACCATCCCGCCTAACAGATTGCTAAAGCCCATCCCCATCACGGTGATGACTGGGATCAAGGCATTTCCCAACGCGTGACGCAACACGATCTGGCGCTGCGACAATCCCTTCGCTTTCGCTGTTCGAATATAGTCCAATGAAGAAACCTCCAACAAATTCGAACGCGTCTGCCGCGAGATCAGTCCCATCGTGAAGAATCCAAGGACGATCGCCGGCAAGATCAAATGAGACAGCGCGTCATTCAACAGTGTCCAATTTCCGCTCGTCAATGCATCCAGCACATACAGGCCGGTTCCACCAGTGGGCGCGGACACCCGCGAACTGACTCGCCCGCCCCCTGGGAACAAGCGCCATTTTGAATAAAACAGCAGCAGCATGACTAATGCGAACCAGAAGTTCGGGATCGAGACCCCGCTGATTGAGATCGTACGAACTAGATAATCAAACGGCTTGTTGCGGTAAACGGCAGAGATGATCCCAAACGTGATCCCGAATAAAACAGCGATCAGCATCGCCATGATGGAGAGTTCCAAAGTCGCAGGGAAAAACTGTTTTAAATCACTGATAACTGGATTGCCAGTACGAATCGAAATCCCTAAATCCCCCCGCAGCAAATTGCTCAGGTAGATAAAATATTGTTCCATTAGCGGTTTGTCCAATCCCCAACGGGCTTTATACGCCGCTACTGCTGCAGGATCGCTCATCGCATTTGGACTCATGTTTGATGCGATCGGATCACTGGGAACGAGGTGGGAGATCATGAATACCAAAAACGTCACCCCAATGATCAAAAAGCAGACAAACACGAAGCGCCGTAATAAAAATCTAGCCATATTCCTCATACACTTTTGCCCCTTGCTTTTTGGTTAGTTGATCTCAACATCTTGGAAATTGATTTTTTGTACTTCGAAGTAGTTCACGCCTTTTAAGTTGTCACGGTAGGCCAATACTTTCGGATGTTGAACTAAGAACGCGTATGGCATGTCGTTCGCCAATAGTTTTTGTAATTCCTCTGATGCGGCCACTCGTTTGTCTTCATCAGATTCTGTTTGGATCGTTTTCTTCAATTCCTCCATCTTCGTATTCGAAGTATCCATCCATTTCGCCCGTTCACCAACTGTGTCGCCTGGTAAGAAGACTAACTGGTTATTGATCTCCATATAGTCTGGATGCCAATGCATCAGCAAGAAGGCTTCTTTCCCTTCACGATACGAATCGATAACGACCCCGATCTCAGAAGTTTCGATCTTGGCATTGATCCCGATTTTTTCTAAATCGTCTTTGATCTTTTGTCCTAAGGTCGTCCATGACATTCCCTCTGTATCAAAGTTCGCCACGGTGAATTTCACTTCAAAGCCATCCTTGTAGCCGGCTTCTTCCATCAATTTCTTCGCTTCGTCTAAATCTTGGTAATCTTCTTCTTTTTCTAACGCGCCGGTAAATCCTTTTGGTACGATATCTAATGGCAAGACAGATTTATCGCCTGAGATTTTCAACAGCTCTTTGTAATTGATCGCTTTACGAACCGCTTCTTGTACCTTCGGATTCGCCATCGGTCCACCGATTTTTTCATCTTGGTTCATTAATAAGAAGGTTGTTGTCGAGCCGACATAGTTCTTGATCTTCACGCCTTCTTGATCCTTCAATTGCGATACGTTGTCGACACCGATCCCTAACGCAATATCAATATCGCCTTGCTTCAACATTTGGATCTGAGTATTCACATCTGGGATCTCTTTGCAGATCACTTTGTCATTCTTCACTTCGCCCCAATATTCCTTGTTCTTGACCAAGCTCAATTCTTCGTTTTGTTTCCATTTGTCCAACGTGTACGCCCCAGAACCGGCAGAATTTGCATTCAGCCATTTTTCAGCCGTATCTTTAGAAGACGCGTCTTCTGCATCCGTTCCGCCGTGTTCTTTCACCACTTCAGAGTCCACGATCGCAAAAGAGTTGTTCGCCAGCTTCACTAAGAAGGCAGCATCCGGCTCCTTCAATGTGAATTTCACCGTGTAATCATCCGGTGTTTCGATGTTTTCCACATTTTCTGTATGATGCGTCGTATTACTCTTCAGGTTTTTGGTCCGCATCACACTAAATTTCACGTCTTTTGAAGTCAATTCGTTTCCGCTTGAGAATTTCACGCCTTCTTTGATTTTGAAGGTATGCACCTTTTGCGAATCATCTAATTCATGAGATTCCGCTAATGAAGGCTCTGGAGTCGAGGATTCATATGTGCGGTACAAATAGTCATACAACGCATAATAAACCATGTTCCCATAGACTTCATACCCATGATGAGGGTCCAAAGTTTTCAGATCAGAAGCCATCCCAACTACCAATGTCTTGTCGCCATCCCCGCTGCCGCCACCATCGTTTGACCCGTCTGTGCTGCCGCCACCGCCGCCGCAGCCAGCGAGTGTCAACATCACTAAACAAATGACGCTCCACAACATCTTTCCTTTTTTCATACCTTGTACTCCTCCTTATGTTTGCTAAATGTATTTAATTTTTCCTAGGAAAAATTAAGTCTGATTAACACGCCGCTGAGGCACAAAAGCTACCCCTCTTTTTTATGTAAATGACAAGCCACAAAGTGATCGTCTTTTACTTCCGTCAGTTCAGGAACGTCGGTTTTGCATACCGCCATCGCGAATGGACAACGCGTATGAAACTTACAGCCCGTTGGCGGATTCGCTGGACTCGGTACGTCTCCGGTCAGCACGATTCGTTCCGTCTTCGTCTTACTGATCGTCGGTGCTGCGGAGATCAAGGCCTTTGTATAAGGATGAAGCGTGTCGTTATACAGCGCATCCCGATCTGCCAACTCCACGATATTGCCTAAATACATCACCGCGATACGATCGCATAAATGATAGACCACACCTAAATCATGGGATATAAACATATACGTGAGGTCCAATTGCTTTTGCAATTCCACCAGCAAATTAATGACCTGTGCCTGAATCGATACATCCAACGCCGATACAGGCTCATCGCAAATGACGATCTCCGGTCGCAACGCCAACGCACGAGCGATCCCGATCCGCTGCTTTTGCCCCCCTGACATTTCATGAGGGTATCGCTTTTTGTAATTGGTCGCCAACCCTACAATGGTCAGCAGCCGATCGATTTCTGTCTCGATCTCTGCTTTCGTCATGTCCTTCTTATGATGGATCTGAAAAGGCTCCGCCAAAATGTCCCGTATCTTGTTCCGAGGATTCAGACAAGCAGATGGGTCTTGAAAAACAAGCTGGACTTTCGATCCAAAGGCGATTTTTTCTTTTCGATTCTTGAAGGCGCTGACATCTTGACCATCAATAATGATCGTTCCGTCCGTCACTGCCCCTAGGTTCAACATCGTCTTTCCTAGCGTGCTCTTGCCACAGCCGCTTTCTCCTACGATGCCGAATGTTTCTCCCTTGAATACCGTGATCGACACATCGTCCACTGCCTTCAGCGTGCCTTTTTTTCCTTTACTGTCGCGGATCTCAAAATATTGCTTCACATGTGTCATTTCAATAATCGGTTCTTGCGTCCTCATCTATGTCGTCACCTCGATCTCTTCTTCCGTCGAATACTTAAAGCAGCGAACCTTGCGCCCATGCTCGATCGTCGTGATCGCCGGACGTTTCTCCTTGCAGATAGGCATCGCGTAAGGACAACGGGGATGGAAGCTGCAGCCCTTCGGCATGTCGTCCAATTGGGGAACGACCCCTTCGATACTGCTCAATTCCCCCTTTTGATCGTTAATCGCAGGGATAGCCGCGATCAAGCCTTCCGTATATGGATGCTTCGGATCATCAAGGATCTCACGGATCAACCCTTCCTCCACGACTTTTCCGGTATACATCACGATCACGCGATCGCAAACTTCTGACACGACTCCTAAGTCATGTGTGATGAGAATGATCCCCATTTTGAGACGGTCCCTCAGCTCCTTCAGCACTTCCAGAATTTGCGCTTGGATCGTTACATCGAGAGCAGTCGTCGGTTCATCGGCGATCAAGAGTTGCGGATCGCAAGCAAGCGCCATGGCGATCATCACCCGTTGGCGCATCCCGCCGGACATCTGATGGGGGTATTCATTGAAGCGTTGTTCCGGCGCAGGGATGCCGACGAGCTTCAACAGCTCGATCGCCTTTTCCTTCGCCTCCGCCTTTGAACAGTCGGTATGGATCAACATAGACTCGATGATCTGATTCCCACATTTATGGAGCGGATTCAATGAAGTCATCGGCTCTTGGAAAATCATCGCCAAGTTATTGCCGCGAAACTGCTGCTTCTCTTTTTCCTTCATCGCTACGAGATCCGCTCCCTTGAAGAGCGCTCGCCCCGACACACTGCTCGTGGATTCATCCAATAAGCCCATGATGCTCAAAGACGTCACACTTTTCCCGCTGCCGCTTTCGCCAACGATTCCTAACGTTTCATTTTCATTTAATAGAAGCTCTAAATTATTTACGGCAGTTACTTCTCCGTTATAGGTCCGAAATTTGACCGTCAGTCCTTCGACCCGCAGTAGTTCTTTCTCCATAAAATAATTAACTCCCTACCTTTTTATTTTTAATTCAAGATTAAAAAATAACTATAGTCTCTCATTTTAAAATCGGCTTTTTTCATTTCTTTTGCTCAATATATCGCAAAAATATTTTATTTTTTGATTATACCAGTTGAAGAAAGATTGTCAATATAAAGTTTTAAGCACCTTTTTTAAAAACTCAGTGATATCACCTCTCATTGCACTAAACCCAAAAACATTCAATTTATTATTAAATTATTCTGAGTGACAAAGATTTAAAAAAACTGTATTTTATTTTTCTTCTTTTAATGACACTTTCAAGAACCTACAAATAACAAAAAAGAACCTTCGACAGTTTTCTTTTAAAAACTGTCGAAGGCTCTTGTCTTTCTATTGGACTAGCAGTTACATGAAGTTCTCAAAGCGACTCTCGATGATCCCCAGATGCAAGGCGTCAAAATCCCTAAACGACAGGCACGGAAAGGACTCCTTGTCGCAGTTTTCCGCCAAGTAGATCGGTTTGAATCCGAGTGCTTTTGCTGTTTCAAGCTGCTCCAGCGATTTTGAGATGAAATTGACCTTTTGATGGGCCAGCTCTACCTGCAGGAAATCGACCAGGCCATGAGGGATCGTTTCGGTTTCTTCCCCATTGATAGAAAAATCTAAATAATCTGCTAAATGCTGTTCCAGTAATACGTCGTTCATTGTTGCTTGATCATAGAACACTACACCGATTTGTTGCCCGCGGCTTTTCAGATAATCCAAGAGTTGGTGGATTTTCGTCTGATCTTCTTTCTTTAAAAAAATCGTCTCGCTTGAAAAGACAAATGTTTCGATCATTTCGTTTCCTCCTTGTGTCTTATTATTGTGCATTTTTTCACTAATAATAACAAAATTTTTATTGCCCACTCTATGCTGTTCTTCCTTTACAATAAAGTCTCCGTTTTATTAGCTCCCCTTTAACCTACAGCATTTTAAAAAAGCTGTCAACAATTTGTGTTTTATTTCACAAAATATTTTTATGAACAAGAAAAAGAAGCCCACGACATTCGTCAAAGGCTCCTAGAGTAGACTAAAGAACTTCTTTTACCATAGCTAACAATTTTTCAACGTCCTCGGGGCGTGTATCCCCTGTTGCTGAATCAATGATCGAGCTGTAAATATGAGGAATCACCTTTTCAACCCCCGCATCCAAAGCGATTTGAAGGATTTCTTGGAAGTTCTCCAAATCGATGCCGCCCGTTGGCTCCAGATAAAAATCATTTTCTGCGCACGCCTTTGCTACTGCCTGGTATTCCTCTTTGCAGGTCAAGCCCTTCATCGGGAAATACTTAAGGGAACTCCCCCCCATATCCTTCAAAAGCGCGATGGCCGTCTCAATAGGTACGATCGCCTCTGTTGTTTGGGCGCTCAAAGGACCTGTGGCAATATTGACGTACCCCACTTTGCCGCAAGGAGAGACCAGTCCGTTGATCACTGTCTCCTTTTGTCCTAACAGCGCGCGAGAGGTTCCCACACCTGTAAATACTTGATTCACGTGCTGCGGCTGCAACTCGCCAGAGATCCGCGAGACCATTTGGCTTTGGTTGGGATCACCGGCACCTAAGCCAACAGACAGCGCGTTTTCCGTCGCCTCCTGATAGTTCTTCATATCTGTGATGGCGGCCTCGTCACTGGTGTAGTTCTTTGATAGCACACCTAAAACGACGTGCCCTTCTGCCGCTTCGTAACATTCACGCGCGTTTTCGACTGAATTCGCTAAAACATTCAGACACACGCGATCTTTATAATATTTTGGTGTCAATGACATAATTGCTTGTTCCCCATTTCGATTGATTTAATTTCCTCTTGCTGCAATTGGTTCCGCTGATTTACAAAATCTCCTTCAGCCGGCTCACGATCTTCGCCATTTCCTCTTCGTCTACGGCACGAATATCGAATTCGATTATGCCGTTGTTGGCTTGGTATTCGCGGGTATAAATAGCAGGATCTTCCGCCTTCAAAGCCGCGATCACGGCTTTCGCTGATCCCTTTTCTATTTTCACACTGGCACGATAAATGTCGCGGCCTGCCCCATCCTGAACCACCGATGCCGTCAAACCATCGATCTGATTGAGTGCTTCGATAAAAGGAGTCAATCGCCCCTTCATCGACTCGCCGGTCTCAGCGCCCATCTTTAGTCGATCTTCCACGGCTTGTGTTAGACCCAGAATAGTGTCTTTCCCGATCTTCATGGCCCGACCAATGCCTTTCCCCTGCAGGCGGACCCACTCAATATACGAAGCTTTGCCGAGCACTAATCCGCTGCTGGGACCTTCAAGAGCCTTCGCTCCAGAGTAGATCACCAGATCTGCACCGGCTTGACTGTATTTAAACAGATCTTCTTCCGCTGCGGCATCTACGATCAAAGGCAAGTGATGCTTTTCAGCCACCGCCGCTGCCTCAGTCACTGTCAGCATGCTTTTTTGTACTGTATGATGGCTTTTGATATAGAGCAGCGCTGCCGTGTTTTCTGTGATCATCATTTCCATTTGTTCTGGTGAACAGCCATTGGCATAGCCGGCTTCAATGACGTGACCGCCTCCTTGGTTCACCATCACTTCAACGGGGGTTCCATAATCGACATTGTGCCCCTTCGGCAAAAGGATCTCCCGCTTCGTGATCCGCGTCGTGTAGGGATGGTAGGCGTGATAAAGACTGCCCTCACCGATCACCGCCGCGACGGATTGTGCGATCCCAGCGGAGGCCGAGGACACGATCTGCGCGTCCTCCACCTTAAGAAGCTCTGCGAGATAAGCGCCTGTCTGAATCAACAAGTCACTCATTTCAAAGAAGTGTTCGCCGCCGAAGCGCTGTGCCGCGAGAACTGATTCTGACACTTTTGATACGCCTAAGATCGTCATCTTTCCTGAGGCGTTGATGACCTCCTTCAAGCCAAATTTGTCATAGCTCATTGTCATAAATGGCGCCTCCAATAATTGTTTTCACTGGTTTGATCACTTCTTTTGCTACACGTGTGAAGCCATTTGAATCCGTCAGTATTTTTTCACCGTCTTCCACATCAAAGATCGTGATGTCCGCGTCAAAGCCTGCCGCTAAACGCCCTTTTTTCTCTAAATGGAAACAGCTCGCCGGAACGACGGTCACCTTCTCGAGAATCTCTTCCCATGAATAGCCTACGACCCGCAGCTTTTCCATCGTGGTCGCCAAATCATACACCGGCCCATTCTCACGATTGCGGTGATAAATGTCTGTACTGATAGTCGTTGCTTTGATGCCTTCTTTTAACGACCTCTCTGCAACATGGAAATTAAAGCTGTCGGTCCCATGCCCAATGTCAAAGACGATCCCTTTTTCATAGGCAGCTTTGGCAAAATCCTTGATCTGATCGGTCTCTTGATTTAAAATTCCGTTCGGCTTGCCATTGAAGCAATGCGTCAGCACATCGCCTTCATCGAGGAGCGCCAATACGTCTCGCAGTTCCGGCGGTGCCGATCCAATGTGGATCATTAATGGCAGGTCGTCGTTTTCTTGTTGGATCTCCTTTGCCAGCTCTAACGGTGTGATCCCATTCTCTCCCACGACCGTCTTGCTCATGCGTGCCTTCAAGCCAATGACGAACTGGGGAAGCTCAGCGATCCGTGCTTTTACCAAGTCTGCTTGGATCTTCGACAGATCCGCTAATTCGTCCTGCTCGACGATCCCCCACTTAGAGATATTCATTAGCGCGTAGACATTGGTTTTGACCTTCTTCGCCAGCTCATAGAAATCACCGATATTTTCCGCGCCAGTCGTTCCCGCATCGATCACGGTCGTAACACCTTTTGTTACGCCGATCTCATCTGGGTAATCATAATAGAGGCTCATTTTTTCGTAGCAATGTACGTGATCATCGATCCAACCAGCAGAAACATAATGTGCATCGGCTAAGTCGATCACCTCTTTTGCAGAGGACTCGATCTGAGTGTCCACGTTTAAGATCACGCCATCTTTTATCGCAACTTCTACTTTTTCTCCGTCCATCCGTTTGCCGTTTTTGATTAATACATCAAACATCCTTCTGCCTTCTTTCTATTGGAGCGCTACTGGGAAGATCGTCCCAAGGATCATTGCGCCAAGGATCGCGCCGCCAGCGATCGGTTTTTTCCAAGCATAAAAGCCCAGTGCACCTAAAGTCGCGCCAATCCCGATCGGAATCGATGCCCCGCAGGCACTCAAAATGATCAATGGACCTAAGAAACGGCCAGAAGAGTTTCCGGCACCCATCATGACATCTGCCCCAAAAGTCGAATTTGCCTGATTGATCGTGAATTTACGGATCAAACTGATCACGCCGCCCACCAGCAATCCTAAAACAGCCCCTGTCATCAAGGACAAAGCAAAGTTGTCGATCGGTGCGCGGATACCCATGCTCAAGAAGATCGCCGGAATCCCGATACCGATACCGGTCAAGATCGAACCACCCAAGTCCAATATCCCGACCAACGATCCCTCTAAAATACGTGCAAACAAGAAGCTTGCTCCGAAGGCCGCGGCAGCGCCATACGAGCCGCCATCAAGTCCCGCCTTCAGCATCGCCACGATCGATACTTCGTTAAAGGCCCCAACTCCGTGCACCACATACATATGTGTGCCGGCAAAAACAGCCGCGGCCATGATTCCTACAGTGATGGGAAACGCCCAATCCGCATACCAGAAACTTTTCGCCTTCTTCTCTTCAGAAAGTGCGAGTTGCTCTTTGCTCAATTCTTCTGTGTTGTCCATTTATTTTCCTCCTCAGCGTATTTGTGTGTCGCTGCTTATCTAGTTATCCTTCTATTTTCTAACTCAACCCAAGCATTTTATGGATGTTTTCCAACCAATTTGGTGCCTGCAGCTTGAAGCTTTCCAAGACTTGCAGATCAAAGCCGCGGAAGAATCCACTAAGAATGAAGAGTGCCACGATCGCCACCATCATCATCTTCGTTACTTTCGACCAGCCGATCTCATCGACCCCTTTACCGATCAAGATACCCAGTACCACACCCGGTACCGCGTTGCCCATGATCAATTGGGCGATCCCGCCGAAGAGTGTGCCCCAGAAGCCTGTCCGTTTTCCAGCATCCAACGCTGCGAGCCAGAAGATGACGGGCATAACGATGTTGATCAAGGTCGTTGCTGCGGGTACCAATACCGCCACCGCAGTTACTTGCAGTGCTTCAGGAATCGCTGCAGCCGTTGAATTAAGAAAGGCAACGACGATCGCACCCACCACTGCACCAACAAAGCCCATTTTACGAGGATCGTGCATGGATTCTGCCACATTTTTATTTTTAGCTAATAAGACCGAAGCTGCCCAGTTTGGAATGATCCGATGCGTCACATCCTGTGTGAAGGCACCGGCTCCCACCGTTGATGCCCAGGCGTTGAAGAAAAAGCCTAATCCGAATGAGAAATGCGACGCCGGATCACCCATACAGGCATTCATTTCTCCTAATGTACGGAAGGCCCCTAATCCTTGCGTACTTGGTGCATGAAACATCCGTGCGGCCCCCATCGAGGCAGAAAAGCCCAACAAACCGCCAATGATGATTGATTTGATCAAAATTATTGTAAATTCCACTTCATAACTTCCCTTCTATGTTCTGATTTTTTTGGAAATGACCGGGATAGGAACGCCGTCTGGATCACTCGTCCTCTCTTGCGTAAAGACGACCTCATTGGCCTGCAAAGTCGTCACGTTGACTGTCACTTCAAGCACCACATGAAAGCTGGTTCTTTTTCGCGGAAAGAAGAAAAAGAGAAAGCGTTCCTTGTAGGTTTTTTCGACCGCTTTTACCACTTCCACCTCTACTGGCTCGATCCGTAAAATGACTTCCGATTCCTGCATCATTTTCTTTTGGATATCTCCCAGTGCACTTGCGAATGCATGCTGCTTGGTATCGCCTTTGCCTTCCACTGACACGATGACTTGTTGGCATTCTTGAATACTCATTTGCTCATCTCCCTAATTGTGCTTCTTCTCAAAGGCTTCAACCAATCGTTTGCCTAACTCTTCTTGATCCATAAAGCCAAAGCCTAAAACGGTCTTGCCATCATTGATCGCCGTGATCCCCTCTTCGAGCGAACGCATCCCATGACGCTCTGGATACCCATATTTTGTTGCCGCGGTCAGTGCGCCTGCGCCCCCGCTTCCGCAAAAAGAGATGCCCATATCTGCTTTTTCCTGCTGCATCACATCGCCTAAACGCATATCTGCGCCCATGCCCGGTACCACGACGGCTCTTCCGCCTGCTGCTTCTACACCTTTTGCTACATTTTGTCCTTTACCCATACGGTCTGCGATTACTACTGTGATCATTTATTTTTCCCCCTAAATTAATTTTGTTTGGCTGTTTCAAAGTGGATCGATAATACATACATCTCATCCTGTGAAGGGTTGTTGATCTTCTTCACAACTCCTTCTGCTAACTGCAATGCTTCTTGCGAGACTTCGCTGAACATCGTCGGATCGACTTCAGGAATCGCCTCTTGTTCTTTGGAACGCTTCAGCATCGCATCCAGATGGTTGATCAAAATCGTCCATTGCAATTCTGTCGGTTCTATCCTCGCTGCCTTCAGCTCACTTCCGAGCCAATCCAGCAATTCTTTTAATTCCTTTTGGTACTCACTCGTTGCAATGATTTGTAGCGCCTCTCCAGTCACGGTCGTTCACTTCCTCCTTTTTCATATTACTGTAATTATTTTTCTTATCAGAAAAATAAGTTTGATCTTCAAGCCGTATACCTTTTTATTGATACCCTTCGACAAAGCGAATGCCTATTTAGAAATTCATGCTTTGATATACGCAAACAGGGCATTGATCTCTGATTGATTGATAGCCAGGTTGTGTTCAGTGAATAAGTGCGCGATCTGTTTGGTGTATGACGCTGCCACAGTATTCGCTTCTTCTACCTTGCTGCCTTCCATTGTGTATTGCTGGTCAAAGGTGATGCGGTGGACCATCAAAAATACATGCAGCAAGAATGCTTCGCGGTATTCTTGATTGAGCTGCTCTTGAAAGACGAGCAATAATTTTTCATAGATCGTGTATGCCTGTAAAATCAGCTCTTTGCTGAAATCCTCTAGCGATGTTCGATTTCCTGCCGGCTCCAGTCGCAACTTTCGAGTGCCTTTTTGCGGAGACTGCTGCAGGATTTTTTTGACTGCCTGCTGGATCTTCTCCAGATCCTGTTTCGTCGGCAGCGGATGCACCTTGATAAATTCGCAATCCATTCCTTCGATCGGAAAAATGCTGATGACCAATTCTGGTTCCTTTTGCTTAATGATCTCCTGGGCATTCAACACAGACGCAAATGCAGCGATCTCGATATTCGATAGCTCCTCCGAGATTTTCTGCTTGATCAGACTTGTCACTCCTAACCCCGTCGAGCAAACGTAAACGGCACGGACACTCCTGAGGTCGGCCGCTTTTTCATAAGAAACGAGAAAATGAAGCGCGATGTAGGCGATAAACGAATCATTGATCAACAGGCTTTTCCCTTGGATCTCCCGTCGTACGACCGTTTCGATGGCTTCAAAGAGTTCGGGATACTTGGCTTTGATGTCCTCTTTGAAGGGGTTGTACTCATTCACAAATTTTTGTTTGCGAGACAGCCGCATCGATAAGTGTGCGTAGAGATTCGTCAAGAGCTGCGGATCATTAAAGAATGAATAATTGATTTTTTTACTTACCTTTAAGATCAAATTTTCCGTCAAAGTCATGACATCCTGCTGCGGATCATTCTCGAAGGTATCGCTGTAAATGTAGCGGTATTCGTCTTCAAACAGCGGCAATTGATACTGATCGAAGACTTGCTGCATCAATAAGTAAGAGAGTTCCTGTTGTTCTTTTGGATCATTCAACAGTTGATACCGACCGATCGTGTATTCATTTTGCAAACGCACCGTAGCGATCGCGACGCGTATCAACATATTCAGCAGCTCTGCATAATTCAGCTCCGACGTATCGATTTGCTTCAGCAATTGCCTCATATCTCCCAAAACTTGATTGAAGACTTTTTGAAAAGCCGTTTCCTTCGCTGAATACAGCTCATAGCCTTCCTGCTTTTCACTTTGCAAAAGCAGGTCCATGATTTTATAGATGTCGTAATCCGTCAGGTCCTTTTGCAAAACCTCCTCGATCAATAGCCGAACCTGGTGCTCCGGTCCTGTGATCAGAAACCCTTTGCGGGGCACACGCGCCAAGGTCAATCCTAGAGATTCCAAGCGCGCTTCTAAAACCTCCAGATCATTTAGGATCGTGTCCTTGCTGACCATCAGCCGATCCGCTAATTCCAAAGAAGTGATCGCTTGGTTCGTCAGCATCAAATGGATACTTAACCGATCCAGCCGCAGCGTCTGATCCGCAAACAGCTCCAATCGATCGACGCCCATCAACTCACTTTTCAGCTTGATCCTTTCGGAATCACTCAAGACTAGCCAGACCCCCTGACTCCTTTTGCTCGTCAGGTCGTGATTTCGTTCCTTCAGCCAAGCACGGATGCTGTCTAGATCATATTTGATCGTGCGTACGCTTACATTCCGCTGATCTGCTAGCTCCTTTGTCGTCATCGGCTCCGTATTCTCAAGTAATTGAAACAAAACCTGTATTTGTCGTTTCGTTATCTGCTGCATGCTGCTCTCTCCTTACACCTATTACTATAGTGATTTGTGTTTCCCGTAACAATATGAAATGGTTGCACTTACTCTAGTGCAACAAATTCACATCTCATCGTATATTTAGTGGCTCTTTGCAGCGTCTATTCAAAAATACTGCCCAATACGCAGTCATTCTCTGCAAAACGATTGCACTAAGCCTTTCTTAAAGTAGCATCTTCAAGACCTTCTGTAACGCATTATTCAAAAACTTTTTTTCTTATTAAAATCTTTGATAGAAACCCCCGTTTAAATAACTTCTATTATCAATCGATCCTTGCGAAAACAATAATAATCACATTAAAAAAAACTACAAATAATTATTGAATTTTTTTCACAAATTCATTTTCCAGCCGCCGAGCTGTGATACATTATCTGTTGACTGTATGACGAAAGGAGACTTCGATGCTCAACGAAAATTTCTTACCTACAAAAAAATCCGCCTTGCCAGCATGGCCTACACTCAAGCGGCTCTTGCTGCTGACTAGCGGAATAGCCATGATTTTGTTCTTGAATTTCAATAAAATCAGTTTTTTCGCAGAAGATTTGTTTTTTATCCAATCGGATCAGCAATTGTTGATGCTGACCTTGGCTGAGCGTTATGAAACTTGGACTTCTCGTCTGCTGATTGAAGGCCTGTTGCTCTTTTTCGCCCACCACCTGTTTTTATGGCGGCTTTGCAACAGTGTGATGATGATTCTGTTTGCTCTTTTTTTAGCACTCTACACGACGTCTCAGCGAAAAGTTGTTCATCTGTATTTAGCGCTGCTTTTCTTTTTTACGATCCCTTTGAAAACCTTGCAGACTGCCGGCTGGCTGACCACTAGTTTGAATTATTTATGGCCTGTGACCGTGGGGTTGATCGGTATCTTTCCTATTCTGAAATGGTATAAGAACGGCGCTCGCAGCGGTGCGACCACTCAGATCTTTTGCAACTTTTTACTGCTCTTTGCCTGCAATTCAGAGGTCGTGGCGCTATTTCTATTGCTGTTGCTGCTGGGGTTGATCAGCTATTCCTACATCAAGGATGGAAAATTCCCTAAGCTGCTGGTTTTCCCAGTGCTGATCAGTTATTGCAGTATTCTTTTTGCTCTCCACGCTCCCGGCAGTATGGCGAGAAGAATGCAGGAAGCAAAAGTGACTTTCAATGATTTTCAACAGGTTAGTTTGTTTCATAAGCTTGATCTAGGCTTCTCTTCTACCTGCTATGAATTTTTCTTCAGCAGCAATCTCTTGGTCCTTTTCTTCTTTTCTTTGATTCTTTTAGGGGTCCTTCGCAACCAGTCGTCCCATTTCACGCGGTTTTCTGCCTGTATGCCGACAGTCATCCTGTTTGGTTCTGTGATCCAACGTTCCCTCAGTCATTGGCGAGCGCAAAGCATGGCGGCACGCACACTGAAAAGCGTCAACACGCAGCTCTTTCCTTACGACGAGATTCTCTTTGCACTATTGTTTCTTTGTACGTTATGGGCGCTGATCCATTCCGTAAAAAGCATAAAAAAAGGGATTTTCTTGAGCTTTCTTTTTCTGACAGGCTTCATCATGCGTGTTTTGATCGGGTTCACCCCCGCGATCTGGTCGTCTGACTTCCGTACATTTTTCATTTTCTATGTATGTATCCTGTATCTCTCGCTGATCCTTTATCAGGAATCCTTCTATTTACCCTATACAAAATATTTGGTTCTTTTTTTCAATCTCGCAGGGCTGTTCACCTTTCTTTCCTTGCTATAGCAAAAGACCATGCCAACGCGGCATGGTCTTTGTTATTTCATCATTTTTCGCAGGACATAGGATAAACCGAACCATAGAAACAAACTGATCACGATCACGATGATCCACCCCGAAGCATTGTGCTCGAATGGCAGCGGAACATTCATCCCGAAAAATCCTGAAACGATCGTAGGAATCGTCAAAAGAACAGACAGCACGGTCAATAACCGCATCGTATCATTCAAATTATTGTTCAGCACGTTATTATAGGTACCCGATAATTGCTGCAAGATTTGCGAGGAAAGCTGTGTCATTTCCACTAATTGCTGCGCCTCGATCAATACATCATCCAGACTTTCTTTTTCCTGATCGCTCAACCGTCGATAGATCCCGTGGGTTTTGATTTGTTGCACTAATAACACATTTTGACGAGAGGCGGTCACGAAATAAACGATCCCTGTTTCCAGATCCGATAACAGCAAGAGGTTTTGCTTTGTCGTCTTGTCCTTCAATAGATTGCTGATGCGTTTTCGGTCGCGATCCATGCCCTCTACAAAAGGGAAAAATTGATCGGATATAATGAAGAGACTGCCAAACAGCAGCTCAAACAGCGTACTTTGGGGATTTTTTTCTAAATAACTCTTGATCTCAAAGTATAGATATTTGCTTTGTTGGTTCGTGACAGTGATCAGCGTGCGATTCACCACGATGAATGTCATGGGAACTGTTTCATAGTGATTGTCGATCTTTCGCCGATTCGGCGCGTTAAAGATCAGCAACAATACATCCGTCGCCTTGTCGTAATCCAGATGGGCCCGCTCATTTCGGTCCAATGAATAATCGACGAATTCGCTGTCGATCCCATAATCGCGATACAAATTCTTCAATTCATCTTCATTTTCTGCCTCGATGTTTACCCAGCTATTCATCTTATTGTTGAAAACTTCTTTTGTATACATGACCTATCTCCCAGCGTTCATTCGATTCGTTTGAATTTTATCACAGAACGCTTAAAATGTACCACTAATGCTGCTGCTTTTTTCTCAGCGATAAAAAAAGAGCTGAAAGATCACTCTTCCAACCCTTTCCCGTAGCTTTCCACATGCATGAAGCCCCAGTTGGTGGGCATATAATACCCGTCAACTGCCATATCTTTCAAATCACTGGAAACCAATTGCCCGGTGATGTAATAAATTCGTTTTGCTTTACGCTCCGCCTCGCCTAATTTGTCTAATAAGCCATTCAAATCATATTCGGGCATCAAAAAATAATGGAAATTGAACCCTTTCAAGCGCTCGTGTGTGATCGCCCCTTCAAAGGTCAATAATTTTTGCAGCTCTTCATCATTGAATGTCAAATCTGTCGACGTCAAGGTCAAGCCCTTATACTCAAATGAATCTGTCATCATGCCACCCCTTCGACTCATTTTACCATAACGGAAAATCGTGTCACTATCTTTTATTCCGCAGGTGATTGATGAGAATCAGCAGCAGCATGATACTTGTCGTGATGAGCGCCGTTTTCAGCATCAAATTTTCTTCTTTGGTCAATTTTTTTACTTTTTTGACAGTATTTGGTTTATAGGGAACTCGTTCGCCCCGCACCAGCAATCGGTGAGAATTCACCCCATAAGGCGTACAGGTCAATAAGGTGGCATAGTCCTTGCCCTTTTCCGCCTTTAGGGCTTCCGTTTTATCCGGTTCGATCACCAGTAATTGATCGACTTGATAGGCCAGTGTCTTATTGAGTAGATGAAAATAAAATTGATCCCCTTCTTTTAGCTCGGTCAAATCAGTAAACAGCTTCGCATGGGTCAGCCCTGTATGGGAGGTCAACACGGTATGTGTGCCGGCGCCCCCGATAGGCAGCGCCGAACCTTCTAAATGTCCCACCGCCTTTTGCAGTATGGGCTCACTTGTCCCATGATAAATAGGAAGTGCCACGCCGATCTTCGGAATCTCCACGCGGCCCATCGTTCCGCCAACATTCAGTACTTCGTAATAATTATCCGGCATCACGACACCCGACCCTGGAATGAAGGGATCATGCGCTGGTTGCCCCAAAAGATTCTCATTGTAGATTCGCGCCTGCGTGAACACCGCTTCGATTTCTTCGGGGCGCAGCCGGTCGACCTCCTTCTGATAATTTTCCATTACTTGTGTTGAATGCTGTTGATTCAAGTAATTACTCACAAAAGGATAAGCGATGACTCCAAAACCAGCAATCAATAAACTAATGATCAGAATGATTCGTTTCATCGCCTCCGCCTTTCCTTCTTAAACGGTCTGTTTCTTTTTGTTCATGATCAACAGAATCGCTGATCCGATGGAAACGATCCCTAGCACAAGCAAGATCAGCGTGCCCATTCCCCCAGTATTCGGCAAGGTGAACCCGCGCTTGTTTTCAACGGCTGACGTATGGACATGTTTTGCTGAAGTATCTTTATCAAAGGTAACCTTGATCGGCTGCTCTAATAAGTTGTATTTGTCCGGCGCCACTGTTTCAACTAAATAATACGCCTGATACGTCTTGTTTTTGGCCGCATCTTCTTTGTAGGTTTCCAGTCCTTTGAAGGATTCAACATAGAAGGTTTTCCCATCGGCACTCATACCCAATGCTTCAGTGTGAACCCCATGAGAAGGCAAAGCAATCCAATGCAAAGCAGCATCGTAGCCTGCAGCTCCGGGTGCCAGGATCTTCGTGATGTACGTATCGCTATCGTCTAAGACCACCTTCAAATAGCGGTCGCCAGTGGCGTCATTTTCACTAGCAGCTACTTGGAATTGCGCACTTTTATTGATGGACTGATCTCCGCCGCTATACGTTTTGTTAATGGCGATCTCACCGGTATGGACCTTGGCTGAAGGTGTCGTAGCCGTATCGCCTCCCGGTTTTGATGCATTCTCAAATTCAAATTCAGCCTCGTTGTCGATCGTGTTCTCATCTGCGGTAGTACTATGACCATTCACGGTCGTTTCAAATGAGACAGCCATTCGCGTGATCCCTTTTGCAGCCGCAAGTTTGGCGATCCCAGCTCCAGTCAGGGTCACGATGACCTCTTCCTTCGTTCCGCTCGTTGCCGGGTTGTGTGTGAGGTCGTATTCTGTGCCCTCTACTAGCGCAACTAGCTCTGCCTCGTTTTTATCTAAGCCGACCACTTTTATGCTGTCTGCCACATAGTTCAATCGTTTGTCTAATTCATCCGTAAGCAAAAATTTTGTATACTCAGAGAAATCATTTGGGACATTGGCTGAGATCGTCCACGTCACCTTATCGCCTGCATTGACAGAAGGCATATCGGCTTTTTTCTGCGGGTTCAATCCTTGATTTTTAGGATAGACATGAACATCTGTATTCCAATCGTCCCCGGCCTTATTGGTCATCGGCACTGCTGTAATAAACGGCTTCACACCAGAAGTGATCTGTTTTTCTGCATTCCCTGTCCCTTGAACTTCATACCCCGCAGAGGCGGACAGATTTTCTTCCACGTAATAAAAGCCGGCAGTCAAATCGGTGTAGACTAATTCGCCAGTTGCGTTGGTTTTTCCATTAGCACCCGCATCCGAATCCTTCAATTCCAATGTGTAAGTATGGGTCTCGCTGCCCTTTGAAACCAGCAGCTCTGTCCCGTTTTTCGTATACGACCAGCCATCCTTATCTGAAGGGGGCGTAGCCGGTGCACTTCCTTTTCCTTTAAGCAGGTACACATCAAATTGGATACCTTTGACAGCAGGATTGGTGATTGTCTTATCTTCTTCCCCGGTTCCCTCCTCGCGAATATCCTCTGCTGTCTCCGCCCAATATTTGTGGATCGTCAAGCTGCCTTGTTCCGGCTTGAGTGTGACCTCTTCAGCTCGAGCCGTTGCCAAACCGCTAGCTGTCGTCAGCAATACGAGCAAGGCCATCAAAATACTACACCACTTCTTTCTCATTCTTATTCCCCTTTTCTTTTTTGTCCCTTCTGCCGTTTTGAATCAGCAGCACCATCGCTCCAAGCAATACGATTCCCGCCATCAGCGTGATCATTTTTAAATAACCGCCCGCTCGAGGCAGACTGGTTTTCAGATAATTTGGTAAGTAATACGTTTCTCCTTCCTTTCGAAAAGCCGGCGGCGACGTCCCAGATCGAGCACGGATCTCCGTGATCTCTATTTTGTTCTCCCTTTCAGCTACCGTGATCACCCATTCGCCATCTGGCAGTTGATATTCGGGCCCTGTTTTTGTTTCTATCAATAGGTAGCGTCCCGGCTCCAGTCGATCGAAGGCTGTTGCACCGCTGAGACTGCTGGAGGCTTCACGATACGGTTCATCCATTTTCCAATACGTGTCCGAAGCCTTGGGGTCTTCTGAATCGACGCCCCACTGACCATTTTTCTTCCCAGAATAGAGTTCAAAACGTACATGCCCAAGAGGGTCCCGGTTTTCGTTTTCTTTTGTAAAATGCAAGCTAGGGTACTGGTACGCCTCATTCGTCAACAGGAAATGACCGAAGGGATTCCCCGGCTCTTTCGGACCTACCACGGGATAACCCGACGGTGTATAGCCCATGCTGTCTACAATGTAAGAGGAAGCGGCATCCCCAGCGATTTCAGGTTTCACGTAAACGATCCAATGACCGGCGGCTTTTTTATACCCTGAATAGGTGTGGACTTCTTGTATGCCATACGTTGTGCCCCCTTTTGCTCCGACAAATAGTTCATTGATGCACGGCAGCCGCCCCTGTGCATCGGTTTGAAACAAAAACTTTTCCTCCGAGGGATCAGTCAAGGAGTGGGCAGGATCAACCAGCGGAAGCCATTTCGTCGAATCAGTCAATGGTGCGACATCAGGATTGTCCTGTTCTGTCCAGTTGCCCGTGTATTTGTAGTACTTAAAAGCAACGTGCTGTTTCTCAGTAGACGGCATCACTCGTCTAGTCTTCTCGTCGACCTTATAAAGAGCTGTATCTGTCGCTCGATCATTTTTTAATGCGTAACTGTAATTCGCGATGTAACGATCCCCCGGCGAATTGATCCCATGACTGCTCAGCCCGCCGCCATCCCATAAGATCCAATAGGCTTGCCGAGGGCTCGGACAATGGTACCCAGAGTATGTACTCGTCTCCACTAAGGCGTAGTTTTCTCCATTTTCTGTCGGAATCTCTCGCTCACCGACGAGCATCCCATTTGAGTCGGTCGTATACGTGTACCCTTCCATCAAAGCCCACGCTCGCTCATCTGCTGGACTATAGTCACCTGGCGGAAAAGACCCCCAATTATTGGTGTACCTGTACAATTGGAAGGTCACTTTTTCCTCCAATAACGCGCCTTCCTGATCCATCGAAGGCATCTTGTCACCACTCGCTGTTTCCTTATAAAGCGCTCACCCCTCCTTTTTATTGGTTATGTAAAAGCTGCCATCCGCCGCCTGACCCGCTCCCGGATTTTCCGTTCCGTTCAAGCCAATCGCGTTTACCCAAGAAATTTCCGCATTTCTTTTATCTGCCGTTTGGCTGGTATAAACGACCCAGTAGCAATTCTTTTGAGAACCCGCATCTGGCAGTTGATAGCCTTTGTAGGTGCGCTTTTCTACTAGCGCCAAAATCTCGGTTTCCAACACCTCCCCAGCGCTGTCTCTGCGCTTCACAAGCTCGATCTTCGAATCTCGAATCCGACCCTCGGCATCCGTCGTGACGGTCACTGCCTTGCCGTCTTTCATCAAACGCTTCCACACTTGATGGGCATCCTTTTCAGGGTGCGTCGTCTCGATTCTGCCGCCGTCATAACGATCCACGACATAGACATCGAACTGGACTGTCTTGTCTGGCCCTAGTGGATCGCCGCGAGTGTTGTACGAAGGCATCGGATTTTTATTCGTATCGACCTTATTAATGGAAAACGGCGAAACATCGTTGTCGATCTTGTAATAAAGCTTCAATTGCAGCGAGCCGTCTGCGGTTATTTTTCCCGTCTTCACCTCTAGTGGATGGCCTGCAAGGAAACTGTAGCCTGAGAAGATCCGCTCTACCGCGGTCACCGTACTGCCGGTGTCTCCACGGAGGGTCTCTTGATAGTTCAAAACGAAATCCTCTGGTGAAGTCGAACTGGCAGGGTCTTTTTGAACAAAGTGGGAGACTTTATAAGTCGGCGAAGAAACATTGGTCACGTGACGCACTTTCGCATTGCCTTCAGAGGGGACGGTAAAGGACGCGGAAAGAATCTTCTTTTCAGCCGTATCATAGTCTGGAGAAAGAGTCTTGTCATAGCCCGCAGGTGTTTCCAGTTCCACAAAGCGGTACGTCCCATCTGGCAAGAGCCCTGTCAAAAATCCTCCATCTAAGCTTTGCCGCTGGACTGTCTCCTCACCGTTGCTCTCGATGATCGTCACAGGCACAACCACCGCCCCCGTCGTATACGCCTTTCCCGCCACCGGTTTCCAAGCCCCGTCGGCAGCCTTCTTTTCCAAACCAAATCTCACTCCTGTCAACGGACGGTTCTTTTCATCTGTCTTGAACAAGGCCGCTTCATTTGCTTGCAATTGGATACTGTTATAGGGATTATTCAACCAAGTCGTTGCGCTTCGGCTCTGTGGATTGGTTTCTGAGATCACCTTGCTGCTCGATTGGTGAAAGGTCACCGTATTGCTCTTTTCTCCGCTAGCCGTCGCTAAGGGATACCGGACGAGCATCGTGATATTGAAGGTCGAGGCTTGTCCGCCTATACAGTTGCTGTCGCCAAAGGTCAAGGTGAAATAGTCCTCGATCAGCTCTCGATCAGCGGCGGTATAGTACCCGTTTTTGATCAAGTAATCTGCTGACTTTACAGCAAAATTCAACACGGGGATTTTTTTTGAGCCCTCGGTCCCTTTCACTAGACGACCAGAGGTTGCCAGCTTCTGATCAGTTAGATCACTGAACTTTTTTGATTTGTGCACCTCCGTATCTCCATTGGCAACATCGCCAAAGTAAAGCATCAAGGTTTGCTTGTTCGTTGCTTTTTCATGATAAATACCGTATTGATAATCCCGAGCTTTTACTCGTGCTTTAAAGGCACTTTTGCTCTCCCCTTGATTCTGATAAAGGCGATCAAAGGAGGTTTTCTGCGTAGGCTTTTGGTGCATGTCACTGGAGGCAGACGTGCGATATTCCGGACCATTCCCAGAATCAAACAATACGTAGCTGAGAAAGGCTGAATCTGAAGAAATGATCCCGCCCTTGTGTTGGCTGCCGTCATAGGGGTGCTGTTCTGTAAAAGGCATCAAGATCGGGATTCGCGTATCTGCTGAGATGGTCAGATTTCCGATCGTCGCCCCAGCTTCTAGTTCATCTTCGACAAAGATTCCTTTGACGTTGGTCGCCCGCTCTCCCCATTGATGTGGCGGTTCCCCCGCATTAAAATGCCAGCCTGTTCCCGGATTTTTCTCGTTATCAAATTCATCGCCCCCCAGTTCGATCGCTGTCGGCAAATTCACAGGGATCGAAAATTCGACAAGATTATGGCCTGCACCCATCGCGTTTTTATAGCTGTAGCCATTCGCTTTATCCAATTCGCGGGCATTGAAATAAATTTCCTGCGTCGTTCCGCCAAAAGCAACGTTTTGAATCCCGGCCTTCAACGTATAATTTTTCAACGCCTCGTTCCCAATATTGAACGACGTCCCGGAAATCGTGGTGGCGGTCACTTGGCTCACTCCGCTCGTGAACTGGATACGAATGTGCTGTGTTTGATAATTGTATTCAGGGCTGCTCTCGAGAAACCACTCACCGATTTTGACCATGGACCCATTGATCGCTACAAGGATCGGCGTTGAAGAGGTCGAGGTATTGGTTGCCCAACGTCCATTCGCGTCTGATTTATCTGGTAAGGTCCCTTCATTTTGCGGGATCACTACGGTAAAATAATCGCCTGGCTGAATTCGTTCCTCTGCCAAATTGTCGATTTTCCAATCGAATTTCAAAGTGTATGCGCCATTAGAGATCGCTGGATTCGACCCGGATAATTGGGTTCCTGAAGCATCATAAATCCCCCATTTAGTTACCTCCAGCCGCTCATTCAATGGACTGGCAGCTCGATCGGTCCGATTTTCCGGCTGCTCCTTGTCGGATTCTTCCGCCCCTTCTTTGGTCGATTCAGAGACAGCCTCCGATTCTTCAGAGGATCGATCCGTTTGCTGAGGGGCACTCGTTTGGGGCTCCGTTTCTAATTTTTCACTCGTCTGGGACTCGTTCTCGGATTGTGAGTTCGCAGTGTCCGCACTTCCTTCAGGAATTTGAGTACTTGCCGCCAGCCGTTCATTGATAGGTGCAGCAACTGCCGGCGCACCTGTCATTTCCCCCCTTGTAAAACTCGGAAAAAGAAAAGACAAAAGAAGAAAAAGCACCACAAAAAAACGTGTTCTCCGTGTTTGCTTCGCAAGTCGTCGATTCAACGTTCCTCACACCCTTTGCCCTTTTGCTCAAAAATAGTTATATAAGAAAAATATACTGACTATGAATGGATACACCTTGATTTTACTATGGGCATTTTTCTTGTTCAGACAATTATTTTAAAAAATAATATAATTTCTGAGTACTTTCCGAGTTCAAGCCGATAGATGGACTTATTTTCAAGAAAACAATTCAATCAAAAAGTTAATTTTTAATAAGTCCTCCTTCTCCACACAAAAAAAAGCAGTCGGAGAGGGATTCTCCAACTGCTGCTTGCTTCTGTTCAATAAATGACTCACTGATGCAACCACTCGCGGGCTTGCTGCATTTCTTCCATGCTCACTTGATGACCGTGAGCCGTTTCTGCGACAGTAACTGCCGCCTGTCGCTCCCGAAAAGCCGTGACCAATTCTGAAAATGACGCTTCGCTAACGATCGGGTCGCGATCCCCGCCATAAGAAATCCAAATCTTCTTGTCCGCGAGATCGAACGTCTGGGTGTGTACTTCCAATGACATCGGGTGGAAGAAAATACCTTTTGCCAATGCCGTCTGACGCTCCAGTAAAAGATGTGCTGCAATATTCGCACCATTTGAATAACCGACCAAGACCCATTCGTCTAAAGGAATCCCTTTTTCTTCACTGAGCTGTTCGATGATTTTCTGCAGATTGTCCGTCTCCTTCTCGAGACTGTCAAAATCAAACTGATTCAAACCGTTCCGTTTAAAGAAACGATTCATGCCTTCTTCTTCAACTGTGCCGCGAAAGGATAAAATCGTACTATTCGCGTCTAAAACCTTTGCCAGATCCACTAAAGACGTTTCATCGCCGCCTGTTCCGTGGAGTAAAATAAACTTTTTCCCGTTTGGTTGTCCTTCTTGATAAAGATAGTCCATTTTCACGCACCTCACTTACTAATTGTAAGTTAACACGAATCACCTCACAGAGACAACTTTTTTGTTTGTAAAAGATCTGCTAGCTAGAAAAGCGCCCGCCTGCTCACGAGCGCTTCCTCCGTTGTCGAATAAGCAGCGATCCTACGAGCAAGACAGCCCCAGCGATCATCAAGTAGGGTGCCGCGGCTTCGCCTGTCTTTGGTAGGAGCCGACGCAATTTTTCTTTTCCTTCAGGTGTTTCATCTAGCGTATCTGGCAGTTTGCTTCGCTGATCGTTATAGACGCGCGGCTCCTTTTTCTCTTTGGCAGCAGCGGTGATAGTGCCGTTGTCGTCTTCTTCCATCCTATAGCCGTTGACAGTGATTGGCTGGAGCTTGCCGGCCTCATCTCTCGACGTATCCGGGATGATTACCTCGATCGCTCGCGCTTCTTTTGAAACAGCATAGCCTGCTACGCCCTGCAATTCATCAAAGTAATACGTTCCTGCGGGCAAATAATGCTGAGGCATCTCCACTAAGCCTTCCTTGTCGGAAACAAAACGGGCAATGTCCGATTCAGTGGAGGGGTTCTCAAGCACCAGCCATTTATTTTTCAGTTCCGCCGTTGGGTCCTTGTGGAGATACTCTTTCTCGCCACGATCG
This sequence comes from Enterococcus sp. 12F9_DIV0723, assembly GCF_002174375.1. NCBI lineage: Bacteria > Bacillati > Bacillota > Bacilli > Lactobacillales > Enterococcaceae > Enterococcus > Enterococcus sp. 12F9_DIV0723. Next base: position 2,612,467 of record NZ_NIBK01000001.1, read on the forward strand.
TTGTAACGATACAAGCCGAAGACTGCACCGGACAAAGCCACCTCCGTCGCGTCCTGCTTTTTCCCGAGTTTATAAAAATACGGATTCCGCAAATAGCTCAAATTTTTCGGGTACAAGTGGATCGTCGCCATCGCCTCGTGGGTGATCGGGTCCTTCAAGGGCAAGACGACCGCAAAAGGCCGCGCGCGGGAGATATCCACCGTCACTCCAGCGGCGGGATCTACCCCCGTTTCCACGATCACGTAGGCGGCGTCCTTTTTGAGCTGCTGATTGTAACTAGGAAGGGTAAACTGAGTCACGCCTTCCGCATCCGTTTTTCCTGCTGCCGCATGTTGCTTGACGATGGGTTCTATCTGTCGTTTTTTCAAGTAGGCGATCGCCTGCTGACAGCTCATGTCATTGATACGGTCCAAGAAATCATTCTCGCCTAATTCACTTTCGATATAGAGCTGGGTCACGTCATAGACATCAAAGATCGCCCCTTCTAAAGGTGTCGTTTTTGTATAGATCGCCGCCGCATCCTCCGCTTTGTTTCCATCGTTCTGATGGGGATCAAAGGCCTCCATATCCGCCTCACGTAAAGCGCGCTTATGCAAGACGATCGTGACTTCATCTTGTGGGGCTGCCAAAGCTTCACTCGCCTGAACAACCGACAGCAGCACCAAAGCCAGCAAACAGAGAAGCGCGCTAAAAATCAATTTCTTCTTTTTCATTGTCGGCTGGCTCCTTTCCCATTCAAGATTTTTTACGCAGATAATAGATTCGAATGCCGATCAAAAGCAGCATGACAGTTCCGGTGATCGCCGCAGCCAAGAGGATCTTCCGATGTTCCTTCGAGCTTTTGACGGGCTTGATCGCGTTCTTTTCCTTGGGCACATAGGTTGTGCGCACGCCCCGCACCAGTAATCGGTGGGAGTTCACTCCATAGGGTGTACACGTCAAAAGCGTCACGTGGTCTTCCCCGGGGATCATTTTCAGCGCCTCGGTCTGTTCCGGTAAAACAACTTGGATCTGATCGACTTGATAGGCCAGCGTCCGATTCAACACGGTGAGAAAGAACAGCTCCCCCTTCTTCACCTCCGTCAAATCCGTCAGCATCTTGCCGGCAGTCACCCCAGTGTGTCCCGTCAATACCGCGTGGGTATTCCCTCCGCCCACCGGGAGCGAGGACCCCTCCAAATGGCCGATCCCCTTTCGCAGGGTCGATGATTTCGTTCCATGATAGATCGGCATTTTCACACGAATCTTTGGTACCTCCAGCGTTCCCATCATGTCCTCGATCTTCAATAAATCATAGTAGTTGGACTGCATCGCATAGACCGATCCCTTTACAAAAGGATCACGCACAGGATTTCCTGCCAATGAGTCGTTAAACGCGACCGCCTTTTCCCATTCCTTGTCCAAGGTCGCCTGATCGAGCTTCGCCACGTTTTTTTCATAGTTGTCCATCACGTAACTGCTGTTTTTATCCGAAAGATACTTACTAACGACGGGGTACCCCAAAACGCCAGCGCCTGCTAAAAGAAGACAAACAGCGACTATTATTCGTTTCATTCCACCCGTCCTTCCAACAGTTTTTTTATGTACAGCAGCGAAGAATACTCTTCGCTGCTCGGTTTTTATGAATGGCGTTTCTTAGGTAAAACCAGCATGATTGCCAGCCCGATCAATACGATCCCGGCAACTACCAACGCGATCACGCCCATGCCCCCTGTTTCAGGAAGCTTAAAGCCATTTGAGTTGACCACATCTTTTTCTAAAACGTATTTCGCATTCTTTTCTGCTTCATCCGTATCAAATTTCACGTTGAACGGATCACCCAACAGATTGTAGCCGTCTGGCGCTTTCGTTTCCACTAGCCAGTAGTCGATCGGCACCTTCAACCCGACAAAACGCGCTTTTCCATCCGCTACATCTGTTTCTACTTCGTAATCAACGAATCCTGTAAGGTCCGATTTATCATAAGTCCCATTCCCATTTTTGTTTGGATATGCTACTTCGATCACGTTTCCACCAACATCTTTTTTCACTTTGATAAAACGCTCTGCTCTGGCGTTCTCCTCGGTATTACTGATTTTGAACTTAGCTGTGTCTGTCTTGATCGCATTTCCGTCTTTGTCTACTTTTTCTAGCTCGATTTGACCGACAGGCGTTTCTGTTTCGTTAGTATCTTTGCCATCGCTTACGTCGTCCTCGTTCGTGTATTCCAATCTCCCCTTATTGGGAATGACGTTGCCATGTTCATCTTTTGCTGGATTGAAGACCGCTTTTTCATTGATCTTCGCTTGGAATTTAACGATGACCTTTTTGTAGTCGGTGACAGCTAGGTGCTCCCTGCCTTTTTCCGTAAAGACGACTTTGAAGCCGCGTGTCGGATCACCTGAATCGATTGGTTCGATCGTGTAATATTCATCTGGAGAGCCAGGATTAATAAGTTCTGTTTCCACTAAAGGCGTCCCTTTCGCTCCGTAAACTTTCACGCTGTCCGCTACTAGATCCAACGCTTTATCTAATGTATCTGAAATATTGAACTTGATGTATTCGTCGATTTTTTCTGGTACTGTTGCGGTGATCTTAAAATCTAAAATATCCCCGATACTCACATCGTTGGTCTGTTCGACTTCCTTAACGGCTTCAATAGCTTCGTTTTTAGGAAAAACGTGAACGTCATCGTTCCAGCCTGTGATGTCGTCTGAGTCATTTTTGATCGACATTGGGACAGCTACGACAAAATTCGGTGTCTTCACTTCGATCTCTACTTTTTCACCAGCAGGATTTTTAGCTCCCGAAATATCTGATTCAACGACTAAGTATTGCCCTTTGTCTAAGTCTTCCCATTTGGCTGTGCCATCTACAGCGGTAGTTTTTTCAATCCCGGTACCAACGGCGTAAACATAGGATTCCGCCCCCTTCTTAGCTGTTACTTTCATATCTACTTTATTTAACTCATACGTCCAGCCCTCTCCGCCAGGAATGACTTTTGGCGCATTCGGAGTCGGTTCAGCAGGAGCGCCCACTTTATAGACCGTAAATTCAACCCCCTGCAATTTAATGGCTGAGTCAGGTACAGTGTTCGCATCACTGGCATCCCCGGTTCCTGCCGGTCCTGCGGCATCGTCAGTCAGTAAATATTTATGGATCGTCAAATCCCCTTGCGCGGGAGCGATGGGGGCGTCAGGTGCCGCGAATGCATTGAAGCCTCCCAATACTATTGATGAAACCATTAATACAGCGGCTATTAATTTCGTTAATTTCTTCATTTTTCTCATCTTCTTTCTTTCAGTGATTTTATTTTTTCAATTTGTCTGAGACAAACCTGATTCCTTCTGTAAGCTGACGCTTGTAAATCTCCAAAAATACAAGTGCTGACAACCCAAGTAATACGATCCCTATACTCACCACCGTATGAAGGCCGATCCCTCCTGCTTTTGGCATAATGGTCTCTCTGTAGTTTGGCAAATACAGCTCCTCGTCTCTTTCGTAAAAGGCTGGCGGCGGTGGATCGGTACTTCCTCGAATCGTTACTTTCCCTTGATCGTTGACCGTAAGAATCCAATAGCCCTGCGGCAAGTGGTACCCGTCGACCGTTTTGGTCTCAACCAACAGGTAGCTGCCCTCGATCAGCGCCTTGAAGGAAACCCTTCCTAAATCGCCGATGTCCAAACTGCTGACCGCTTCACGGTACGGCTCCTCTGATAGATCCCACCGCGTATCCGCAGCATTCGGATCTTCGCTCCCAGTTGTATTTCTTTCCTTATATAAAGCAAACGCCACATTTCCTAACGGCTGCTGCCGCTCGTTTTCTTTAATGAAGGAAAAATCATACGTTGGGACTTTTTGGTTCTTAAGGTACGCCTCGCCATTCAATCGCTCATGATAGATGGTGCTGTCCGCCCCAGTAATCAGTTGCCCGTTCTCAAAATATTCGATACTCGTTACCTTGTTGACCTTCGCGACCGGGTCCCAGACCAGCTTCACGACCCAGTGCCCATCGTGAGTCACATAATCATGCATTCCTTTGACTTCACGGATACCAACGATCTGCTCCGTGACTACCTCCGTCCGTCCAACCTTCGTCTCCAACGAATCATCCTCCGTGAAGAGACGCCCCGAACCCGAACTGTCGAAAGAATCCGCTAAGGTGTTTCCTGAGATTTTTTTCCAAGAACCCGTGCCAAGTTCAACCGTTTCATACCCGCTGGACCCTTGGTATAAAAAGGTTTCAAATTTGAAACTGTCTGCTGAATGCTGCGTGATCGGATTCAGATCTCCATCTACTTTAAAAATCGGGATCTTCGTCAATTTCTTGTTTTTCAGATAGATCCCCTCAGGGCGAACATCAGATCCGGCAGCATTTTCGTAAAAGGAATCCAACCACTGAGCAGGTCTTGAATCGACATAGCCAGAAAAACCAGACTGCAGATTTCCAGACGGACTCACTAACCAATGACTCGTACGATTGGTACTAAAGGAATGATTGTTCGGCAATTGATACCCGTCATAGGTTTTTCTTTCAATAAAACTGTACACTTTATCTGGTGCCAGATTTATTGGGGTACCACCTACATCAACCAATTTTCCCTCCGCATTTGTCGTGTAAGGGGAGCCAGTCAGCTTGTTCCAATTATTTTTGTAACCAGCCGCTAATGGATTGTTATGGTCTTTTTTTGCATCCGTTACCTTGTCCGGACGATCAGCTTCTGGTCCAATGTACTCATATACGTCGAATTCAACTGATTTTTCATCGTCTGAAGGCATCGGATCATTGTTTTCATCTACTTTATAAATAGTGGGTTCAACATCAAACCTGTTCGGGATCGCCCAATAATCAACGGCGGTGCCTTCCGGTCGGTATTTCACCCGGCCTGTTTTTTTGGTCCCATACCCTTCTACCCAGTCAAAACCGCTTGGATTTTTGATCTGAACGACCCAATAGTTCTCCTCAACAGGAGGTACTTGGTAATCTGGATGGGTATTTTCAACCTCGACCAACGCCAGTTGCGCCCCAAAAGCGGTACTATAAACCAATCGCTCATCCCGTATCCGTCCGAGCTCATCGGTAGTCAATTCCAGATCAGGCAACGGGTCATTGACTGTCGTTGACTTAAGTGAATTATCCGAATTTACTACGACACGCCGCCAATAATCAGCCGCGATATTTTCTGGTGTAGGCGGATGCGTCGCGCGATCTGTACCTGATTTATACATGAAACGATACACCTTGAATGTCACATGGGCAGTCTCTGTCCTTCGCAACGGCTGACCATTCATTCCTAATTTATAAAGCGTAAACGGAACATCTTTATCCTTTGTATAGTAAAGCTTCAATACCAGTTCTGGCTCTCCTGCAGCGGTGTCCGTTACGTTGCCATTCGGTTTTCCGTGCTGTGCGGTGAAGTTGGCATTATAATAATGCGTCACTTGCAAATAGTCCAACGGCTGTCCGTAGACTTTATCTCCGACCAGTCCTGGTTTTTCCTCTGTAACGACGCGCTCAAAATGGCTGATGTTTGATCCGTCGAAGCCTTCTTTTTGTACCCAATGCTCGACTTTATAGGTGACTTCCTTGTGGCGGTTCCAGACGACCACGGTAGCGCCTTGACTCGTTGATGAGGCAAGTGTGAATTCGTCGGACACGATCGCTTGGGCTTGGTTGTTCCAGTTTGGCGAGTCTCGCTCACTGAATCCTGCCGGTGCCTTGGTTTCAACAAAACGGAAGGTGTCCTTCAATGTGCTTCCAGAGACACCTAAAATTTCAGCAACATCGATCTTTATGATACCGGGAAGGAGCTTGTCCCCTTCCTCATCTCTATACGGATAATCCGCAGTCGTGAATTTCTTTACGGGATTTCCAACGTCTTCCCACGCTGTCCCGACTTTTTTCTGCAGCTTGAACTCGGCGCCATTGATCCCGATGTAATCCCCGTTCTCTGCGAACAAATCTGCGTCTAATTTTTGCAGCATCACTTCTGTTTTCGACAATTGAATATGCGCATTCGGGTTTTTCAACGTCGCTTTTGATGGATTGGATTTCGGCATTCGTTCCGGTGTCGTCCGATTGAGCGTCAACGCACTGTGGGTGTAAATATCCGCGTTGTTGCTGACTTCTCCCGCTGTTTCCGGCGGATAACGCACATTCAAGGTAATGTTGTAGGCAGCGATCGAGCCGCCGATCGCATTGCTCTCCCCATAAGTTAATGTGAAATAGCGCTCCAACAAGTCTCGTTCGTTTTCGGTATAGCCGCTTCGCTGATCACCGATCGTTGCCGAGGCCGCCTCTACCGCAAATTGCGGAATCTGGTGCGTTGCCCCGTCCTTATCTGTAAAGTTTTTCCCTGAATATTCCTGATCGGTCTGATCCTGCAGCCGTTCCTGCTGATTGCCGGCACGCTTCATGTTTCCAAAATGCAGCATCACTGTTTTCCGACCCGCGCCGTCTTGATAGATCCCATATTGATAGGGCTGAGACTGCACACGGTCCTTAAAGTCCGACTTGCTTTCTCCCGCCTTTTGCTTCAGCAGTGTAAATCCCGTTCCTGCTTTTGGCCGCAGTGTCCCCGTATCTCCAACATTTCGGTAAACAGGTCCTTTGCCATAATCGGCCAGCACATAGGATTGATACGCGATCGTACTTGATGGTATACCACCCGTTTGCGCCTCCAAGTCTGACGCCGACAAGCCCAGCGGCAAATTGATCAGTCCGCCGATCGTCAGCTCGGTAACTTCTGCTCCCGCTGGCAATTCGTCTTCGATATATCCGCCATAGTTCGCTTCATTGCCTTGGCTGCTGATGTCTGGTGACCAAATGTCTGTATATTTTTTTCCCCATTCGTGCCAATTTTCTGGTTTCCGTGAGGGATTGTCGCGATAGAAGCCTTGATATGGATTGTCTTTTCCTCCATTGACTTTGTAATCGACCTCATCTCCTGAAAGCTCGATATTTGCCGCCTCATTAAAGCGAATCCCCCATTTTACCGAGTTTTTAGATGTGGACGTATTGTACTTAAACGAGAACCCGTTAGACGCCTTCAAATCAGTGACATCAAATTTGATGGCTTTTGTGAGTGGATCATTTTTGTCGTCTTTTCCGAAGGTCACGGGAAACACGCCGGCTGTTTTCACGAAGTTTGAGAGCATACCTGGGAAATCCAGTTCTAACTCAAGGGGTGTCAGCGACGTTTCCATCGCTTCAAATTGAATCTCTTGGGTGTGGGTACCTGTCTTTTGCTGGATGCGGTACCGGTAAAAGACCGTTTCCTGATCATCTGTGACGTCGATCCAGTCCGTACTTTGCATGTACCAATGGTCATTTTCCTTAGATGCCCCGCCTACTTGAGGAATGTCGAGGGCAAACGTATCTCCCTTGATCATTTGATCAAGTTGGACTTTGAATGAAAAGTCATGGGCTTGATTGGATACCGCCGCGACAGTTTCGGAGACTTCTTCTCCTTTCGCGTTGCTGATCGTCCATTCAAGCACCTCGACTTGATTGGTGAGATTCGTTCTTGCTTGGCGTGCAGCCGCTTTGGCCGGTTCACGGGATTCTGTCTCGCTGGTTGATGGAGCCGTTTGTGTTTCTTCTGATTCATCCGCCGTTTCTTCTACCAGTGTTTCATCCTTACACCTGCTGGAATCCTCTCCTTCAGGAATCAGCCGATCCGCGGATGTCTCTAACGTATCGTCGGATTTCTGCAACGAATCCATCGTCGTTTCCGTAGTGAATTCTGGGACTGTTTCAGCAAATACAGGGATCAATTGGGAGACAATGACAGATAAAAGCAGCATAAGCACAGCAAAAAAACAGCTTATCTTTTTCATCTGTATTCCTCCTTTCGTTTAATGTACACCTTTTTGTGAAAAAATGAGCTAGGTAAATGATTCAAAAAGTTCAATGTAAGAACAAAATCCTTACTTTCCTTTTAATTTCTCCAACGAACACTAAGACAAGCAATTAAAATAACGTTGTTTACTTTTTGCATAAAAAAGAGAACCTATTTACTAAGGAAATCTTGATTCAAGAAATACAAACTTAATAGATC
>NZ_NIBK01000001.1:2620605-2629569 GCF_002174375.1 Enterococcus sp. 12F9_DIV0723
TATTTATGATAAAACAGAGAGAAAAAGAGAGAGGATTGACGATCAATCCTACTTATTGTTAAATAACAATTCTTTCTCTATCCTAATTTTTTTAATTTTATTAATTGTTTTCTCGATTAGTTGACGCCTTTCTCCTTGATTTTTTCAATTTTAATAGCAAAAAGAATGTATTTAAAGAAATACAACAAAAAAACGATCAGGGAAAATCCCTAACCGTTTGTTTTTTTAAGCCAATCGCTCTTTAAATTTTATACATAAGAAATACCCGATCCCGCAGCCGACAGCGTTCGAAAAAATATCCCAAATATCGAAGGTCCCGATATAGAATACATATTGGATCGTCTCGATCCCGATGATCGTCGTCAATGCAATGACCGCCGCCTCCACTTTGCTGGCGCGAAGGCCATACAAGCAGCCCAACGGAATAAAATACCCGATGTTCAGCAACAGCTCGATGATCTGCTGCCCATTATTCAAATACAATTCAAAAGGATTCAAATTAAACGAATGATAGGCTCGTGCTTTCGTAAAAAGCATGATGAACAACAGTAAAAAATAGCAGCTATAAAAGAGATACAGGTAGATACTCCATAGCTTTCGCTGCTCCCATTGCCAATAAAATAGCCACAAACTCAAAAAAATAAAGAGCCACAGTGCCTCATCCGTGTATTCAAAGCGCTGCGCCATTCGGGCCAAACGAGGATAATTCTGCAACGTCGGCATGACCAAGGTATAAACCATCCCGTAGCTCAGCAGCAGAGAAACCACGCCTGCAATGATCTTCTTCACCTGATCCCCTCCTATCCTATAACAAATAAGTATAGCGAAACCTCGCAGCGGCTTCATTAAAAAGGCCGTATCCCAAGAAAAGCTTAAAGAAACGCTGCCTCGCTTCACTCGTTTTCTTCGATTTGTTTTATCGCGAACCTTCTATTATATAAGAATCCGCTTTCCATTTCAAATCGCAAAATGACTTCCCCTCCCCCCAATTTGACCGGTTTTTGCCCAAAATAGCCGTTTTTTACCTCAAAACAGGTCATTTTGAGGGTCTTGCGGTCATTTTGCGATTTGCCAAATTTTTCTCGCTCCTTTACCTTTTAAGCAACGGCCGGAACAATTCTTAAAAAGAAAGGAAGCGATCCACATGAGGATGCAAGATCTATCCCTCAACCACTATCAGCTTTTCCATTTAAAAGTAGCCACCTTAGAAAACCGCATCACCTGGTATTACCAATTAACACAAAACAGCACCACAACGATCAAATATATCTTAGCCCTGCGCGTTCGGTATCAACTTGGCGCAAAAGAATTCGCCTACGTATTGAAAGACCTTGTCCGTTACCTTTTTATGAACACCAAAGCGACCCGCACCATGAAGCGCTTTTTCTACTATTTCCAAGACTATTTCCTGGCGCCCGAGTGGCGGGCATTACGCGTCCGCGTCTTCTCCGTTACCACATACATTGAAAAAGCCCAGACCTTTTTCCACTCTCTACTGTCACACATACGCCCCGAAGAAACCAATGAACCTTGAAATGGAAGAAAAATAAAAGGAAAGGATGTGCCTAATAATGACTGAAACGACCCATTTAGTGACGACTTTCAAAGATGGTGCCGGCCGTACACACGACTGGACCTACAAAGAAGTCGACACCAGCCTGACACCGCAAGAAATGAAAGAGGCCTGCCAACTATTGACCAGCCTTGATCTTTTTGAAAAAGATGGCATAAAACTGTTTGATGCTATCGTTGTAGGAACTTTGGTGACGATCAAAGAAACCCCGATTTTCGATAGAGAGACCGATCCAGACGAAGATTCTCCTCTGGAAAAAGAAACAGAACTGCCGCAGAAAATTCTCGAAGCCGCTTCAGAAAAAAGCCCCACACCTTCAATAAGACCGAAAGAACGGGCAACTCTACCGGTCGTTGCTTTGGCCCCATCTATAAAGAGCCGATCCTTACAGAAGGATTCGGAAAAGCCAAATACTTCCAAACCGGCGGCAGCAAAACCAATCAAGAAAACGAACCCGCGAAGAAGAAGCTTGGCGCGTCTATTCCATCGTTCACAAAATAGAAATGACCCGAAGCCCTCTGCAGAAGACCGGATGGCTGATCCCATAGGCACAAAAAGCTGCCTGCGATCATGACCCTCGCAGGCAGAAAAATCCGATTGATTCAATTGACTCACTCAATACGCGCCGCTTGAGGTAAGCATGACTTTGAGCGTCTTGACGATCAGCAAAAGATCGGCGCGCGTCGTGCGTGTATTGATATAGTGAACATCCAATTCTACCATTTCCTCAAAATGGATGTCGCTGCGTCCAGAGACTTGCCATGCTCCCGAACAACCGGGCTTCACTAGCAGTCGCTGTTTGTCATACTGACTGTATTCCGCTACCTCTCTTTGCAGCGGTGGTCTTGGACCGATCAAACTCATTTCCCCCTTGATCACATTGATCAATTGAGGCAGTTCGTCTAAGCTGGTCCGTCGAATAAATTTGCCAAAGGGCGTGACTCTAGGGTCTTCCTTGATCTTGAACATCGCTCCTTTGACCTCATTTTTGATCAAAAGATCCGTTAGTTGCTCTTCCGCGTTGACACACATCGAACGGAATTTATACATCCTGAAGGGTCTGCCATTCCTACCGATACGCTCCTGTGCGAAAATCACAGATGCTCGCGGTTCTTCTTTATTTATGCGATAAGCGACCCAGATCATCACTGGAGAAATCAAAACAAGCCCAAAGCAACTCAAAAAAAGATCCATTGCTCGTTTTACGAAAGCATATCCTTTTTGGCGTTTGAGCTTCTTCTTATCGATCCAAGTCCGCTCTGAAAACGCCGGATCGTCATAAGCCTCATTCTTTGTGTGCCCACTGTCCCAAAGCGACTTTTCTGCCTTCATTACTCATTCCTCCAACAAACTGATCCTTAAAACAACTTGAACCGCGCCATTCGCACTGCCTGATAATTGGGTCGAACGACAGGATCGCCATTCACTAGGTCCTTCGCCATCTGCTGCATGTCCCCGACCATCTGTTTCCCGCCGATTTTCTGAATCTCTCTATACGCTTCTTTCATAAAAAAATTTCTATTTTTCAAACTGTGGGCATCTGAAGCGACCATATACAGCATTCGATGCTCCAGCATCTGTCTTGCCGTCTTCTGGATGTCGCTGCCAAATACCCCCACGATACTCGGCGCAGTCAACTGCGTCAGCGCCCCCATCTCAAGAAACGGCAGCAAGCGGTTCGGGTCCTGTCGAAACACCGAATTCCGCTCAGGGTGAACGATGACTGGAATATGGCCTCGATTCAACAACGAATAAAAAACTTCCTCCGTATATATCGGCACCTCATGCGTCGGCAGCTCCACTAAAAGATAGGTATCGTTCAAGTCCGTGAACAGCAACTCGCCTTTTTTGATTTTCATCAGCAAATACTCCGTCAGCCGAACTTCTTGCCCCTCTAATAACGTCAATCGCAGCCCCCGACGATCGATCTCCTGTTGCAAGAACGCCACATTTTGAATGATCTCCTCTGCGGGGTTGTTGTATTTTCCATTATTGTGGTGGGGCGTGCACATCAAATGAGTGATTCCCTGACTGATTGCTTTACGAACCATTTTCAGACTTTCTTCTAAGTTTTCCGCGCCATCATCTACCCCTGGCAAAATATGACTATGCAAATCAATCATGCGCTACTCACTTGCTTCCTTCCGTTCCGTAATAATAATACGAATCTTCGCCTTGTTTTTTCCCGTTATAGATCACACCGATGATCTTCGCCTGGACCATATCCAGCAATTTCTTCGCTTCAATAATCGCTTTTTTTTTGTCGCACGTTCGCGAATCACTAAAATCGTCCCATCCACATAGGCAGATAAAATTTGCGCATCCGTTACTGTAACGACTGGCGGCATATCAAAAATCACCAAATCAAATGAGTCTTCTAATATTTTTACTAGCTCCTGCATCCGCTGCGAACGTAAAAGCTCGGAAGGATTGGGAGGTGTCGGTCCACTAGGCATGAGGTACAGATTTTCAGTGTTCGTTTCAATCAGTCGATTGTCGATTGCTGAACTCCCTTGCGTCATGTACATGCTCTCGCTAGTGAAGCTCCCGCTTACTGAATTCCCTTCCGTCAAATAATTGCTTAACCCATTCACATTCGGAATCTTAAAACTCAAGGCAACACTGGGTTTTCTCAGATCCGCATCTACCAGCAACACACGACTGCCTGTGTTGGCAAAAACGATCGCCAGATTCGCCGCGGTGGTCGATTTTCCTTCTGAAGGTCCAGAAGAAGTGATCACCAAGGATTTTATTTTTTTATCTGCTGAAGAAAATTCGATATTGGTCCGAATTTTTCGATATTGTTCCGCCGTTGTGGAAAAAGGATTGATCGCTGCGATCAAATCAACGGGTGCAACTGTCTGTTTCTTTTTCGCCATTTACCGTCTTCTCCTACTGTCCTGAATTTTTTCTTGCCAAGATGCTAAACTCGTTTCCGCTTACGTGACGTCACCGTGCGATTGCTGATCGGACGATTGACCTCTTCTTGCGTCTTCACGATCACGCCGCGGTTTACCACTAGATCCTTTTTGCTGATCTGGGACACTTGCCCAAGAATCGGCAGCCCTAACGACTCATCAATGAAACGCTCATCCTTGACCGTTTTGTCCAAAAGCTCGATCAAGAAGGCCAACCCGACACCCAGCATCATGCCAACGACCGCCCCGATCAGTAAATTCAATTGATTGTTTGGAAAGATCGCCTTTGAGGGGACGACGCCCTTCGATGTGACCGTCACTTTACTGACCTCCAACACACCCTCGGCCTTTTTTTGGAAAGTCGCTGCGGTCACATTCGCGATCCGAGCAGCCTTATGCGGTTCTGGCGAGGTCGCGATAATGCGGAACATTTGCGAATTCTGCGCCTGCTCCACCTCGATGATTTTTTTCAGCTCGTTATTGCTGTAAGTATACTGATACTCATTCTGCAATTCCTTTTGGACGGCATCGATAACGATGTCGCCCTTGATCATGTCTTTGTATGTATTGATCAGCAGCACGTTGCCGTTGATGTCGTTTTGCAGGTTGATATTGGCCCCTTCTGCCTGCTTATTTTGGACGATTAATTGCGCCGCCGAATCATAGATCGGAGTGATCAGGAAAAAGGTGACGCCAGCCGCCAAACCGATCCCCGTGATCGTCATCATAATGATCAACAGTGCTTTCTTTTTCAAAATTTGAAATAATTCTACTACGCTGATTGTCTCTTCCATCTTTTCCCCTCCACTATTGCGCCTTAAACAATTTCTTTTGGCGAATCCCTTCACTGATCAAGACAAGCAAGATCGCCAGAACAGTGGATGCCAGCCCAACAAACACAAAACTCAGATCAAACGCAGTCACATACGTTGTCACAAATTTGTACAACCCTTCCGATGCGATCCCTAAACGATCGATCACACCACTGAAATAAATCGCCATCGGCAGCACGATCAACATCAGCCCTGCGCCAAAAAAGACGATACTGCTCCAGCGAATCCGCCGATGCTTCATTTTTACCATCAGCAACAACCCCGTCAGCAACAATAAAAACGCAACTGTCACTAAGACAGAAATAAGCGTCAACGACGAACGGAACCCCATGACTTTTCTGCCGTATTGCAGCAGATACGGGATCTCGATAAAGGCCGCATAATTCTCCGTTGCTCTATCCGCCAAATGTGTCACATTCTTTTGCGTCGTCTCATCGATCGGAATATTTTTCTGCTGCGCGTACTGCTGCACGTTGTTCAAAATATTCTTTTTGATCTGCGCCTCCCCTTGGATCTCAAAAGGAACCTCTTGGTAGATGCTGCGAATGTAATTCTCTACATTGGCAGAAACGACTTTCTTCGGTACCACATCCGACAAAACCTCCGGCGGAATATTGCTTCCCCGTCCTAGATCCTGGATGCTTTCCGTCATGTCCTTGCGAATCGTCTCCACATAGCCCGTGCGACGAACCTGCTGGATCATAAAATTCTGATTGAACAAAGTCATGCGAATACAAATCAACGCAAGCGATGCAAATAGGAGCAAAGACCCGATAAAGGCCAACAGCCATCGGGGAATATTTCGTTTTAAATGAGTCATTACTAGCCTTCCCTCCTCACAGTTGCAGTTGTCTATCCTTAGTCCTCGCCATCGATCTTAGGTCCTGAAACAAATTCCCCGATCGCAAACAATCGGTCATCCGTCAATCCCAGACTGTCGATCGGATAGCACGTATAAAGAATCAGACGCCGATCCTCTCGCTGATAGATCATCTCATCAATGACCTTGTCTTTTTTATTCCGCACATCAAGCTGATTGATGCGGTACGTATAATTTCCATACGTTGTTTGAAGCGTAATCTCATCGCCGACCTGTGCCGCACCCAATTTTCCGAAATCATCGACATTATGCCCGCCGATCAAGGTAGTGCCCACTTCGCCAGGATAAACGGAGCCCATAAACTGCCCCGCCCCTTCACGCAAAATTTCTTCGGTATCTCCAAAATATAAAGGAACATTCAATTGCAGACGCTCTATCTTCACTTTGCCATATAACTGCCCGCCCACCGGATAATCGATCTTGCTCGACGATAATTCGTTTTTCGCGTTCATCACGATCTTTTTATTATTCACAGCCGTAAATGACTGTTCTGTGGCCTCAAAATTGGGGGTATCTGTTAATAAGAACAATTGGATAGAAGACGTCACAAATTGTATGACAGGTTTTCCTATTACATAGATCAAAGAATAGCCGAAAATCAGAAAGACGATTGGAGCGACGAATGTCACTCCAACCCGCTTCCATCTTGAAGACCTAAGCAAATTTTTTACGTCCCACTACGAATGCACCTGCTGCAACGAGTAGTAAACTTGCGAAGGAAACCGCACTAGTCACATACGTCGCGCCTGTTTGTTTCACAGCCCCGCCAGATGTGTACACTGTGCTCGTCGCTGGTTTCCCAGTCGAACCAGTTGCTGACCCGACATTGTTCCCAGTGATCGTGTAGCCGCCTGGATAGAATGCCGCAGTCAAACCAAGTGCATTTGCCGCCTTAGTAATTACGTCTTTTAACTGATTCTTGACGTTCAACGGCAATGCTTTGATCAATTGTTCAACAGAGTTAATAGTAGAAACATCAACACCAGAAGACGCTATGATCGCGCGTGCACTTTGGATCTGAGCAACGACCGTGTTCACTTGCTCAGCAGAAAGCTCATTTTGTTTCAAATAGTTTTCTGCATGCGCACGTTCAAAGTCTCGAACAGTAAAAGACTTCCCACCAATCGTCACACCTTGGTCTAGTTCCGACAAAATTCCTTGCTCATCCGCAGTAATCGCACCGTCTGCATGAGCACTCGGCCCAACAAACAAAATCACTGCAATGAGTGCAATGAACCCACTTACAATTTTCTTCATCTACATACCTCCTTTACTGAAAATCGACAAACAAAAAGTCATCGAAAATAACATTTTCGATGACTTTAGTATACTTTTTATCATTTATAAAAACAATAACTTTTATATTTTATTTTTAAAAGAAAAAAATCCCTATTAAAACATAATTTTTACAACATTAATTGCATATTACTATTAATTTATTTGAAGGCATTCAATTCCTCAACCACCAAACAATTAAGTTTCCAACTGCAGCCTTTCTGTACATTTAAGCAAATAGTGATTAAAAAATAATTTTTTCGCCTGTTAATCACCTTTTCACCCACTACTGATAAAAATGAGAAAAAGATCCGAAAGAGAACATGACTCATGTCCTCCTCGGATCTTCTAGTTACGTTTATTTCAATTGTGTCTTCAATTCATCCTGTACACGTTTTAATTCCGCTGGATCTACACGCTGGTAAGAGACCCCATCCTGCATAAAGCCGGTCCCCTTCATCTGATCTGATTTAATGTTGCCAAACGCTGGCCGATAATCACCCATCAACGTCCGCATATCCGTAAAGCTCAAATCCGTCTTCACGTTCTCACCCATCGTAGTCAGAATTGATTGATAATTCGTCAATCCCGTCGTACTCAAAACCTGATTCGCGATCCCAGAAATAATCTGACGCTGCCGTGCCTGACGACCATAATCCCCTTCAGGATCATCATAACGCATCCGAGAATACTTCAACGCCAGCTCCCCATCAAGCTTTTGCTTCCCCTTAGGAAACGTCGTCCCCTCATACGTAAACTCAAACGGATTATTGACCTCGATCCCGCCGACCGCATCGACCAGCGACTCGATTCCTTCCATATTAATAGTAATATAGTGGTTGATCGGAATATCCAATAATTTCTCCACCGTGTCCATCGACATCGCCGCGCCGCCAAACGCATACGCATGATTGATCTTATCCTGCGTATTATGCCCGACGATCTCCGCATACGTGTCCCGAGGCAAACTCACAAGCACCGACTCATTCGTCGATGGATTGACAGTCGCCACCATCATCGTATCCGAGCGCCCCTGCTCCGTCCGGCCAAGCGCTCCCGTGTCCACTCCTAAAAGCAAGACACTAAAAGGATCTTGCTCAGACAAATTCACCTGACGCTGCTCCGACCCATTACGTTTCACGGTCTCAAACGTATCATCCGCCGTCGACTTCACATCATAATACATCTTCGCACCTACACCCACAATCACAACTACGATCGCTACAAGAATCCCTAACAAGGTTAAGAAAACCTTCTTCGCTTTACTCGTGCGCTTTACCCCTTGACGCCTACGCTTTTTCTTTTCAGCCATTTTATCAACTCACTTTTCAAAATATGATTAACAAATTATTTGCAGGTTTAACAATGACAATTAAATATATTTATTATTGACTAAGACTGAAACATTTTTTTTATTTTTTTTAAACTATAGAAAAAATCCTCAGCACTAAGTATTAAATATATTGCAAAGGAAATGGAATAAAT
>NZ_NIBK01000001.1:2631286-2631903 GCF_002174375.1 Enterococcus sp. 12F9_DIV0723
ATGATAGATAGGATATTCTCAAATATAAATAGATACCAAAACTGACTACCTAGCTCGGCATGATCAAGTTCAGCATAATCTTTTCCGCCAATTTTTAAATAGATCCCATCTAACCAGCCGAAGTGAAAAAAGCCAACATATGAAGAATAAAAAACATAAAGTTGCCAATAGCTATATTCTTTAACTCCAATAAATTTAGGAACAAATAAATTTAGCAATATTGAAATTCCCATAACAAAGAAATTTGCACTTACTGTATAATTAATGTTTCTTAAAATTTTTTTTGCTCTAGTATTCAAGTGGCCTCCCTCTTCCAATGCTGTCTCTTATACACATCTAGATGTGTATAAAGGCAAAAGTGAATACATACCCAAATGCATCAACAATTTTAATTAATAGACTTACTAATCCGTTTAATGATGCTTCTGCTTCATATGAAGTAACATTTCTAAAATGCCATAATAAATTTGCGCCGTCGATATAACCACCCAGCGTAGCTAACCTTTTTATTTCTTGATAATATAAAAATATCTGTCTCTTATACACATCTAGATGTGTATAAGAGACAGTGATAAAACAGAGAGAAAAAGAGAGAGGATTGACGATCAATCCTACTT
>NZ_NIBK01000001.1:2637434-2638087 GCF_002174375.1 Enterococcus sp. 12F9_DIV0723
TATTCATTCAGCTTTCTATTTATAACTATTTAACACCTGTCTCTTATACACATCTAGATGTGTATAAGAGACAGTATTGACAGTTTCATTATTTCCCATCGTCCATACACCTGCCAAAGCACGATATATATATATTTGAAAAAAATAAAGATTACGTACAAATTTTGAATTCGGTGTACCATCTAAAGGTAATATATCTACGACCGTTAATCCTAGATTATTGTTTTTAGGTAAATCCATCTTAATTCGTATTTCCTCTTTTAACAGCACTCTTGGAAAATAGCAATGTATTTCGGGATTAGTTTTATAACTTAAAATATTAAACTTTTTAGACCATTCTCTATTTGATGCCAACTCAATCAAATCATCATAGTCTTTTCGCGGTATTGCTACATCAGCATCGTCATCCCATGGAACAAAACCTTTATATTTTACCGCTCCCATGACGCTTCCCCCACGTAAAAAAAAATCCATATTATTTTTTTTACAAAATTGTCTTAATTCGAATAATGCTTCTAATTCTAAAAGTTGAAGTTCTCTTAATTTGCTCTTATCTTCCATACCTTGTCTCCTAATTATTTTCGTAAACAAATATACTAAAATTAAATTTCAAAAAAAATTTTTTCATACAAATAGACAATTCTATCCCATGA
>NZ_NIBK01000001.1:2639963-2644411 GCF_002174375.1 Enterococcus sp. 12F9_DIV0723
TTTTCATACAAATAGACAATTCTATCCCATGAATAATCCTTCTTTAAAAAGCTGTTATCTCCTAATTCTTTTAATGTCTTGTTCCAATTTTCCTCTACGTCTAACTCAGTAATAAGACTACTTAACTCATCACTCTTTTTCCAATAAATAGCTGATTTCCGCCCCACTTCTCTGTTAAATCCAACATCCAATAACAGATTTAGTCTAGTACTCTCCATGGCTTCGAGTAATGACGGGTTAGTGCCACCTACTTCATGTCCATGTATATACGCAAAAGCATTTGCTCGAATATATTTTAGAAGCTCTTGATCATAAACAGTTCCAACAAATTTGATTCGAGAGTCTTTTTCAAAATTCGTATTATTTTTCAATTTTTTATAGAATTTATTTTTTTGAACATTTGTAATGATGACAAAATCTTTTGTAGTAATTGATTTCATAAATTCACGAATCATGATTTCATAATTATTTTCTGGAACAAATCTTCCAACCACTAAATAATAATCATTTTCACAAATGTTTTTTTGTCTAAACCATTCTCTCACCACTTTACAATTCTTCGTTAAGCAAGTTTTAGTTGACGTGATTCCATATGATATATATATTGTTTTAGGATTATAGTTTTTATATTCTCTATCAATATATTTTTGAATATTTTTACTATCACAAATAACTAAATCTGAGTTTTTAATCATTAAGCGTTCTGAAATTTTCCAATATTTCTTTATTGGATAACTCCATTTTTGTCTTAGCCACTCATGACCATCAGGATTTATAAATACTTTCCCATTGATTTCCTTAACTATTTGAGTAAGCCTTTGAATAAAAGGACCAATTCGACATGCTAAAATATAAAAAATTGGTTTTTCATCATTATTCTTTTTAGATAATTCTATAGCATACTTCAAAGCTAGTATGTCATAATAAATCGCTCTAGCTGGTCCAATATTAGGAACATCAATATTAAAGCACTTTGCGCCATTATGCTCAAAGTGCTTGTCAGTAATTCCTGATTTGGCTGAGTTTTCAGTCATGCACGCTACGTGGTACTGTATATTTCGATCAACTTGATATTCTGTCAGTTTTTCAACAAATGTTTCAAATCCTCCATATTTAGCAGGTATTCCTTTTGAACCAATGATGTAAACGTGCTGTTTTCCGTCTTCCACAAAAATAACTCCTTAATAAGCTCCATCTGGCTTAATCATTACTTTAATTGTCTTAATTATCAAAGAAAAATCGTACCTAATACCTCTTTTCTGAATATACTCAATATCAAAATCAACCATCTCATCAAAATGAACATCATTCCGTCCACTCACCTGCCACAACCCAGAGCAACCAGGTTTCACAAGTAGTCGCTGCATATCATATTGTGTATACTCAGCAACTTCTCTTTGCAATGGTGGTCTTGGTCCAATTAAACTCATTTCACCTCTGATCACATTGATCAATTGAGGCAACTCATCTAAGCTTGTTCGACGAATGAATTTCCCAAACTCCGTCACGCGAGGATCTTCCTTCATCTTGAACATGGCACCTTTGATTTCATTTTTATCGGCCAATCCATTTAATTTTTCTTCCGCATCTACGCACATGGAACGAAACTTGTACATCGTAAATAATTTTCCGTTTCTTCCCACACGTTTTTGCGAAAAAATTATAGGTGAATTGGGTTCGTCTTTATGTATTTTATAAGCGATCCACAGCATGACTGGAGAAATGAAGATTATTCCGATCGTTGCTGCAATAATGTCGATCATTCGTTTAACGAAGTCATATCCTTTTTGACGTTGGATTTTTTCTTTATCGATCCATATTAATTGGGAATCTTTCCTCTCAAATGAAGGTTTCGCACTCAAAATATTCACATCCCCAAAAGTCTTTTCACTTTTCATTCCATGCTCCCCCAAACACAAACTACCTTATTTAAAGAATTTGAAGCGTGACTCCTTTATTGCATAAAATTCTGGACAGCAGACTTTGTCTCCATTGACTAGATCTTTCGCCATCTGTTGCATTTCCTCAACCATTCTTGCTCCACCGATTTTATAAATCTCTTGATAGGCTTCTTTCATTAGAAACGTTCGATGCCTCAAGTTATGTGCATCTGAAGCCACCATATAGAGCATATTGTGCTTCAGCATGAGCTTGGCTGTTTTTTGGATATCCTTGCCAAAGGTCCCAACGATACTTGGAGCAGTCAATTGCGTCAATGCCCCCATTTGAAGAAAAGGAATCAGTCGATTCGGATCTTCGCGAAAAACAGAATTTCTCTCGGGATGCACGATGACTGGCACATGACCATGGCTCATCAGCTCGAAAAAGAGCTGCTCTGAATACTCGGGAACATCACCAGAGGGAAATTCGATCAAGAGATAGGTATTCTCAATATCCGTGAACAAGATTTCTTGATTTCGAATATCCTCTATAAGCGACCCTGTGATACGTACTTCTTGCCCCTCCAGTAACGTGAGAGGAATATCGTTTTGATCTAGGATTTCCTGCAATTCATCAACTTTAGTTATGATTTGATTGGCTGGATTCGAATACTTGCCATTGTTATGGTGTGGTGTACACATCAAATGAGTGATGCCTTGGCTAACTGCTTTTTTCGCCATTTTGATGCTGTCTTCCATTGTTTGCGCCCCGTCGTCGACGCCAGGTAAAATGTGACAATGCAGATCAATCAACGTTTTCACCTTCTTGTGTTATTTTTCGGTTCCGTAATAGTAATAGCCCTGATCTGTTACATCTGTACTGCCGTTGAACACGGCGCCTAACACATTGGCATTTACCATTGATAACAATTCCCGTGCTTTTTGCAATGAATCCTTACGGGTATAATTTTCTCGAACTACTAGCATCGTCCCGTCTGCTTTTGAGGCAATGATCTGTGCATCGGTCACCGCAACGATCGGCGGCATATCAAAGATCACGAAATCGTAATCTGAGCGAAGCTCCTTGATCAGCTGGTCCATCCGAGTCGATCCCAATAATTCTGATGGGTTCGGGGATTTGGGACCACTGGTCATCACATACAAATTCGGGACGACTGTCCGTTGAACCGCATCACTGACCTTCATATCGGTGCTTAACACATTGCTCAGCCCAACGCCGTTATTCAATAGAAAGGTTTTATGGACAGTGGCCTTCCGCATATCTGCATCAATGAGCAGCACGCTTTGACCTGAATTCGCAAAGACAACTGCGAGATTTGCTGCTGTCGTTGATTTTCCTTCTCCTGGTCCAGATGAAGTAATGACCATCGTTTTTATTTGTCGATCCGCAGAAGATGCGAATTGGATATTAGTCCGAATCGTACGATAGCGTTCAGATACCGGTGAACTTTTATCTACTAATGTAATCAGACTCACCGCATGAGTCGTCTCTGATTGTTTCTTTCGTTTAGCCATTGTTTCCTCCTAGACTCTTTTGCGTCTGCGACGATCAAAAGCCATGTCTGTCTCATTATTTTTAGGTGTTTCTTTTTTGCTGAACATTGGTGAGGCTT
This sequence comes from Enterococcus sp. 12F9_DIV0723, assembly GCF_002174375.1. Taxonomy (NCBI): domain Bacteria; kingdom Bacillati; phylum Bacillota; class Bacilli; order Lactobacillales; family Enterococcaceae; genus Enterococcus; species Enterococcus sp. 12F9_DIV0723. The sequence goes on from NZ_NIBK01000001.1 coordinate 2,643,478, forward strand.
CGCGACGAATCTTTGCATTCAACTCTTTTTGCGTTAATTCTGGAACATTCCCTAAAAGGGTCAATCCAAATTCATCGGTCAATGTCTTACTTTCTTTCACTGTGCGATCCAACATTTCTAATAGAACAGCTAGAAAGACTCCTAACATGATCCCTACTAATAACCCGGCGGCGATCGTCAGCTTCTTGTTTGGAAAGACGGGGTCGCTGCTGGCGACAGCCTGCGAAATGATCGAGATTCGATCAACATTCAATACATCTTTTGCATTCGCCTTGAATATCTCAGCCGTTACGTTTGAAATATTCGCTGCTTCTCTTGGGCTCCTGCTAGTTGCAATAATCGAGAACATTTGCGAGTTTTGATTTTGTTCGACTTTGATAGTCTCTTTCAAATCATCTGTACTCATTTTCAAGCGGTATTCAGCATCCAATTTCTCGGATACTTCTTTTGTTACTAGGTCCCCGGTGATGATGTCCTTATATGTGTTGATCATTTGCAGGTTGGTATTGACGTCATTCGCATTCGTTGTTTCAGTTTGCGGCAAGGTCACTACTAGCTGCGCTTGTGAACTGTATTTGGGGGTCAAAATGAAAAAGGCTAATAGACCTGAAATCAAAAGGCCTACAAGTCCTCCTAGTACAATCAATCCCATTCGTTTCCTTAGTAGTTCAAATAATTGTTTGATGCTGATCGTTTGCTCCATAAGTTCCTCAACTTCCCTAAAGTTTTTCTTATTGTAATTGCTTTATAACTCTCCTAAACCCCTTTGAATAGCAGAATTAGTATATCAAAAAAAAATGACACGAATGTATGTCCATCCAAAACTTTATCTTCTTTTTTCGATGATTTTTTAAAGAAAAAGAGTTTTTATTTTGGAGGTTATAGAATACCTGACATTTTTATTCATTCAGCTTTCTATTTATAACTATTTAAC